>JAXMFN010000002.1:0-992918 GCA_046347725.1 Burkholderiales bacterium | reverse complement strand
CGTTGCGGTTCGTCGACCAGCTGCCGTCGCAGCGAATCGCCCCGGGCGTCGGGGCGGCGGGCGGAGTCGCGATCCCGCCGGAGGCCGCCGAAGCGCTCAAGGCCGCGCCGCAGGTGATGGCCGGTCTGGCGGCGCTGACACGCTCCACCGCCCCCTGGCCCGCCGCGCCGATCGGTCCGGGCTACGTCGCGCCGGCCGCCGAGCCGGGCGTCGCCTACGCGCACGACGGGCGCGCCCCGACGCCCGGCGAGCTGCCGAGCCTCGATCCACTGATGGCGCTGGGCGCCGCGTCGCCGGTGTTCGCCCAGCTCGCCCAATGGCAGCGCCTGGACCTGCCCAAGGCGATCGCCGCGGCCGCGCCGCCGCCGTCCGATGGCGGGACGCTCCGGGTCCCGCTCAACCTCGTCCCGTACATCCGGCTCGCGATCGCCGACAAGCTCGAGCACGAGACCGACCGCATCTCGATGGACGTGGTCGCGCTGCTGTTCGACTACATCTTCCGGGACGGATCGATTCCCGACTCGCTGCGCGAGCTGTTCGGGCGACTCCAGGTGCCGGTCGTCAAGGTCGGTCTGCTCGACCGGGCGTTCTTCTCCGACCGCCAGCACCCGGCGCGCAAGCTCCTCGACCACCTCGCGGCGGCGGCGATCGGCGCCACCAGCGAGATCCGCTATTTCGAGGCGTTCCGTTCGCTCGCCGACTCGATCGTCAACGACATCTGCGGGACCTTCGAGATCGACGTAGCGGTCTTCGCCGACGCCGATCGGCGACTCACCGCCTTCATCGAATCCGAGCGGCGCTCGACGGAGACCGCGGCGCAGCCCGACATCGTCGAGGCGAACGAAACCGAGGACCGAGAGCAGGACCGCTCGGCGGTCACCCGCGCGCTGCGCGACCGGCTCGCCGGAACCGAAGTGCCCTTCGAGGTCCGGTCGTTCCTCGAGACCGTGTGGGTCGATCACCTGACGGCGATCCGCCAGCGCGACGGCGCCGGAGGCACGGCGCTGGAGCGGGGGCTCTCGCTCGTCGACGACCTGTTGTGGAGCATCGCCGTGAAGGAACGCACGGCGCAGAAGGCGCGCCTGACCAAGATGATCCCGGCGCTGGTCGTCGGACTCCGAACCGGCGCCAAGTCCGCCGGTGCCGACGACGCCAGGATGAAGCCCTTCTTCGACGCGCTCTACCGGCTCCACATGGCGGCGATCAAGCCCGAGGTCGCGAAGGCCGAGGCCGCCGCCCAGCCGCCCGCGCCGGCGCCGCGGCACGGCCTGCCGGCGAACACCAACGTGCACGATTTCGTCGCCGACATGGTGCTCGGCACCTGGCTCGCCTTCGAGGAGAACGGCGAGCGCGTCAACGCCCGGTTGCACTGGATCAGCCCGTTGCGCACGCGCTACGTGTTCACCAGCCGACTGCGCGCGCGCGCGTTCGTGTACACCCCCGAGCAGCTCGCCTGGGACCTGGGCCGCGGTCGCGCCACGCTGGTGCTGGAGCCGGTGCCGCTGTTCGATCGCGCCGTGTCGTCCGCGCTCGATCGGATCGGCGCGCTGCGGCCGCCTCAGAAAGCCGCGGCGTAGGCCGGCCGCTACCCGCGCCAGCGCTCGCGCAGCGCCGCGATCAGACGGGCGCGGGCCTCCTCGATCTGCGGCGGGAGGCGGCTGTCGCGGCCTTCCGGCGGCGGCACGCGCCAGGCGCCCGCCGGCAGCCCGACCTCGGCGGCGATCAGGCGCAGCACGTCTTCCTGGCGGTCGACGTAGTCCTCGTAGGCGAACTCGATCGCCCTGCGCTTCAATGCCGCGAGCCGTCGCCGCCACTGCGCGTTCTGCCGGACGATCGCGTTCGCCAGCGCGACCGTCGTGCCGGTGTCGTCGAGCGACATCCGTGGATCGATCGGTCCTCGCGTGGAGTCGAACGACCAGTAGCCGGTCGCCAGCGAGACCTGCCAGGACGCCGCCTGGGCGACGATGTCGCGGCGGTGGAGCAGGACCAGGAGGTCGGCGCGCTCGAGCCAGCGCGACCCGGCGGCCGGATGGGCGAGGAGCTGCTGTGCCTGCACCTTGGCGGCGAACAAACCGTTGTCGCCGGTGCGCCTCGCCTCGACCGCCGTCAGGTACGCGTCGTCGTCGCCGGGCGCGATCGACCACCGGGCGCAGAGCGCGGCGACCGTCCGTTCGCGCAGGTACTCGGTCGGCAGGCCCAACCCGGCGTTGATCATCTGCCGGCACAGCAGGTAGGAGCCCGACCGCGGCGTGCTGCACACGATCACCCGACGCTCCGCGCCCTCGGCGCGCGGCGGACGATCCCACGAGGACTCGTCGAGCCGGTCGTGGTGCATCCGCTGGTAGGTCGATCCGGTTTCCGTTGTCGCCATGGCGAGGCGTCCGCACGGCGATCGGGCCGGGGTCAGGCGCCGCCGAAGTCTAGGGGTTCGGCGCGAGCGCGCCAAGGCCCACAGGTGATCTGCGACAATGCGCGCTGGTCACGTAGCCCCGCCCCGCCACCGCCTTCGTCGGAACCCGAGCCGGGGTCCGCACCATCGACCTGTCCACCCTCGTCCCGTTCGTCTGGTTGACCGCGCCGCTGTTCGCGCTGATCGGCCTGGGCTACGCGCTGGCGCGCAGCGGCCGCTGGCCGACCGCGGTCAACGACGCGCTGTCGCGCTTCGTCTTCACGATCGCGATTCCGGCGCTCCTGTTCCGGTTGATGAGCGGCTTCGCGAGCCTGCCGCCCGTCGACCCGCGCGTACTCGCGTCGTACTTCGGCGGCTGCCTGGTCGTGTTCGGGCTGGGCCGCGCGGTGTCGCGCGCGGTGTTCCGCCACGACGGAGTCGCCCAGTCGGTCTTCGGGCTGGGCGGCGTGTTCTCGAACACCGTGCTCCTCGGCGTTCCGCTCGTCCAATCGACGCTCGGCGACCCGGCGATGCCGGCCGTGTCGCTGATCGTCGTCTTCAACGCGGTGACGCTGTGGATGCTGGTCAGCGTCTCGGTCGAGTGGGCCCGGCACCGGACGCTCACCGCCGGGCGTTTCGCTGCCACGACGAAGAGCGTGCTCGTCAATCCGATCGTCGCGAGCATCCTCGCCGGGGCCGCGTATTCGGCGTTCGGGCTACCGTTGCCGCCGATCGTCGATCGCCCGCTCGCGCTCCTCGCCCAGGCCGCGGTACCGCTGTCGCTGGTCGCGCTGGGGCTCGGACTCGGCGAGCACCCGATCGGGGCGAACTGGCGGACCAGCGCCGCGATCACCGCGATCAAGCTCGTCGCGCAACCGGCCGCCGTCTACGCGCTCGCCCGGTTCGCCGGTCTCGACACGCCGATGACCGCGGTCGTCGTCGTCATGGCCGCGCTGCCGGTCGGTGCGAACGTCTACCTGATGGCGCGCCAATTCCAGGTTCTCGAAAGCGCCGTGGCGGCGAGCCTCGTGTTGTCGACGGCGCTCGCGGCGTTGACGACTCCGGTCGTGCTCGCGCTGGTGGGCCCGGCAACAACGCCCGTCGTGGTAATTTCGCGTCCGTGACCGCACGAAACCGTCTCGGCCTCCTCGCCGCCGCGCTCTGCGTCGCGCTGTCCGGCCCCTCGCGGGCCGCGCCGTCGTCCGAGTGCGGCCCCCCGCCGGACGGCGCGCTCTGCCCGAACGGACCGTGGTTCGATTTCGCCGTGCTCTCGGTGCGCCTCGTGCAGGGAACCGTGACCGCGAACTACGAGGTCACCCAGGCGGCCGGAAACGACCTCCTCGTGAAGCTGGACGAGACCAACCCGCGCTTCCGCGGCAGCGCGGAGGCCATCCTGATCGCCGGCATCCTCGTCGGCACACGCAGCGACGGATCGCTGCCGTCGCGCGGCGAGGAACTCTTGGGCGACCCGCTGCTCGCCTCGCAGGAGGTCGCCGGACTGCTGCAGATGGCGCTGCCTCGCGGCCCGCGAAACATCGCCGCCCGGCGCACGCTCGACCTGAACGGATCGCGCGTCTTCGTTGCGAGCACCCCGCAGGCGTCGTCGATCTTCGGCCCCCCGTGGAAGCTGACCGGGTCGGTGTCGCCCGATGGTCGCCAGGGCTACGCGTTCGAACTGACGCTCGACTTCCGCGTGGTCGCGCCGGACGGCACGGTCGGCGAGCGCCGGCACACGCACCGCTATCGGGGCCGCGTTTCCTATCCGGCGACCCGTCCGCGCCTGCCCGACTCGATGAGCCTCGCCGGCTGGAAGCTCGCTGCGCCGCAGGGCGGCACCGTCGAAGTCCCGACGCTGGGCGACGCGCGCCGCGCGTTGGGCGTGGCGTCGCCCCGCTGACGGTGCCCCCGAGCGCGATGACCCCTCCCCGCGCGCAGGGCGCCGCTGCGCGCCGGGCCGACGCGGCGATCACCGCGGACGAGGTCCGCGCCCGGCGCGCGGCGCTGACTCGCTTCGGGCCGGGATCCGCGGATTCGCGGACGCTAGCGCTCGCCGACGTCGACGACCGCGGGTTCGCCGACGTCGCCGCCCTGGTCGAGTGGCACGACCTGATGCTCTTCGTCGTCGCGCATCCGGCCGCCCCCGCCGAAGTCGTCGCCGCCGAACGCGGGCTCGACGCCGCCGCGCGGGCGGCGCGCGACATCGCCCAGGGCGGACGAACTCGCGATCGCCGGGCGCTGGAGGAAACCGGTCTTTCCTGGTCCACCGTGCGCGCGAACTTCGGCCTCGCCATCGCGCGCTGGCTGTCGCTGCGCCATCCGGGCTGCGCGCGAGTCGACGAGGTCGACGAATCGTCGATCACGCTCGCCGAATCGCTGGCGCCCGGCCTCCCGGCGCTGCAAGCCGAGATCGCCGCCGGCGGGACCCCGGAGGCCGCCGGGCTCCCGGCCGCGTTCGGCGGTTCGGGAGCCGACCTCGGGTGGCTGGTGCGCGCGTTCGACCGGCTGCCGGTGACGGAGGCGGTGCGAGAACAGATCTGGGATCGGGTGCAGCCGTCGCTCATCGTCTCGCCGCGGGATGGCACGCTCGCGCGCACCCGGCTGCGCGGACTGGCCTCCGATCCGGCGTACGTCGATCGGCTGGTGCGCGAAGTGGACGTGCGCGCGACGATCGGCGCGCCGCTGCAGCACGCGCCGCGACGCTCTCTCGCCGAGCGCCAGCGGCTGGTCGACGCCGGCCGGGGCACGCTCGCGGTGCTCGGCCGCGAGACCGACGCGCTCTCGTGCACGAGCGCCCGCGACACCCGCTGGCTCCCGCTCGGGCGTGGACTCGCGATCGCGCTGCACGCGCCGGCCGCCGACCGCCGCGGTCCGCTCGACACCCACGTCGGCTTCGTGCTCTATCGCAACTCGGTGCCGGTCGCCTACGGCGGCGGCTGGCCGTTCGCCGGCGGCTGCCGGATCGGCGTCAACGTCTTCCCGGCCTTCCGCGGCGGCGAATCGGCGGTCCTCTTCGCGCAGGTGCTGCGCGCCTACCGGTCGAGCTTCGGCGTCGAGCGCTTCCTGGTCGAGCCCTACCAGTACGGGCTGGGCAACCGGGAAGGGCTCGAATCCGGCGCGTTCTGGTTCTACTGGCGTCTGGGCTTCCGCCCGGTCGACCACCGCGTGCACGAACTCGCCCTGTCGGAGGCGACGAAAGTCGAGGCCGACCGCGCCTACCGCGCGCCGATCACCGTGCTGCGCCGGTTCACCACCAGCGACATCGCGCTCGACCTCGTGCCGGGCGCAGCGCCCCCCGAACCGTCGGCGCTCGCCGAGCGCGGAAGCGCCTGGCTCGCGCGGCACGCCCGCGGCGATCCCTCGCGCGCCGAGCGCGTCGCGCTTGGGGCCGCCCAGCGCGCGCTCGGCCGACGGGCGCCCGCCACCGGCCCGCGGCGCGCCGCCTGGGTCGCCTGGGCGCCGCTGGTCGCGCAACTGGCCGGAATCGACGGCTGGAGCCAGCGCGACCGCACGGCCCTGGCCGCGATCATCGAGGCGAAGGCGGCCGACGAATTCGATTTCCAGCGCCGCGTGGTCGGGCATCGGCGCCTGCGCGAGGAGCTTCGCCGGCTCGCCCAGACGCCGGAGGATCGCGCCCGTTAGCAGCACACCGTCCCGTCGAGAACCGCGCGGTCGTTGCACCGCGCGACGACCCGAGGTTCCCATGTCCGATCGTCCCCGACGCAAGCCCGCGCGCGCCTGGCGCGTGCGCGAATCCGCCATCCACGGCCGCGGCGTCTTCGCCGCCCGCGACCTCGAGCGCGGCACGACGGTGATCGAGTACCGCGGCCGGCGGATGAGCTACGACGAGGCGTGCCGCCGGCCGGATTCCGATCCGGACGATCCCCGGCACACGTTCCTGTTCGAGCTCGACGACGGTCGGGTGATCGACGCCGGCGTCGGCGGCAACGCCGCGCGCTGGATCAACCACTCTTGCGCCCCCAACTGCGCCCCTTTCGAAGACGAGCGCGGCCGCGTCTACATCGCCGCGAAGCGCAGGATCGCCGCCGGCGAGGAGCTCACCTACGACTACAAGCTCTCGCTGGGAGGCCGCGTCGGCCGGCGCCTGCGCGAGGCCTATGCCTGCCGCTGCGGCGCCAGACGCTGCCGCGGCACGATGCTCGTCGACTGACGGCGGCCGGCCCGGTTCGGGCGGGCATCACGCCGCGTCGTCGCAGGCCGGTCGATAATCCCTATCAATCGTAGCGATCAAGACAATCCATTGGCGTTATGTTCTAGCCACCCCTATTCTGCGAATCGTTCTCGTTCCCCCCCGAGGAGATCCGCATGAAGACCGTCGGCCAGAAGATCGAAGCGTTCAGCGTCACCGGCGTCAAGCCGGGGTTCAACCAGCACGAGGAGAACGGCGTCTCGGCGTTCGAGACGATCACCGAAGCCTCGTTCCCGGGCAAGTGGAAGGTCGTCTACTTCTATCCGAAGGACTTCACCTTCGTCTGCCCCACCGAACTCGTCGGCTTCGCGAAGCTCGCCGACGACTTCGCCGACCGCGACGCGGTCGTGCTCGCCGGCTCGACCGACAACGAGTTCGCGAAGCTCGGCTGGCGCCGCGATCACGCGGACCTGCGCAGCCTCAACCACTGGCAGTTCGCCGACGTCACCGGCTCGCTGGTCGACCAGCTCGGCGTGCGTGATCCGCGGGCCGGCGTGGCGCTGCGCGCCACCTTCGTCATCGACCCCGACAACGTGATCCAGCACGTCTCGGTGAACAACCTCAACGTCGGTCGCAACCCGGCCGAGGTGCTCCGCGTCCTCGACGGGCTGCAGACCGACGAGCTGTGCCCATGCAACCGCCAGGTCGGCGGCAAGACGCTGTGACCGCGCCGGATCCGACCAACGACGAAAGGAACACCATGAACGCGCTCGCCACGATCAAGTCGCGCCTGCCCGACTGGGCCAAGGACGCCCGGCTCAATCTCGATTCGACGCTCGCCCGGTCGAGTCTCGCCCCCCGGATCGCCGCCGGGACGGCGCTCGCCGCCGCGGTCGCGGCCCGCTCGCCCGAGCTCGTCGCCGCCTTCCGCGACGACGCCGGCCTCGAGCCGGCCGACGCGCGAGGCGCGATCGGCGCCGCGGCGCTGATGGCGATGAACAACGTCTGGTATCCGTACGTGGAGATGGCCGGCGACGCCGACCTCAAGTCGGTGCGCGCCGAACTTCGAATGAGCGCCTACGCGAACCACGGCGGCGTCGACAAGCTGGCCTTCGAGACCTGGGCGCTCGCCGCCTCGATCGTCGGCAAGTGCGAGTTCTGCGTGGCCTCGCACGCCAAGCTCCTGCGCGACGCCGGCGTCTCGACCGACGAACTGCGCGACATCGGCCGGATCGCCGCCGCCGTGAACGCCGCGGCGCAGGTCCTGGCGATACCGGCGGCGATCCGCGAACCGGCGCCGGCGCCGGTGGCCGCCTGAACCGGCGGCGAGAGGCGTTTGCGCGCCTCCCGCGGTCGGGCGACAATGGCCGTCCGCGACCCTCGCCGGTCGCCCGCCGGCACGCTCCCATGGCCCGAAAATCCGCTGCCGCGCCCTCCGGGCGCCTGGTCGTCCTCCACCACGTGTCGCGCGTGCTGGCGAGCAACCCGTTGGGCGACCCGCATGTCCGGCGCCTGCCGGTCTGGTTGCCGCCCGGTTACGACGAAGGCGCGACCCGCGGACGCGGTGCCGCCCGCGGCCGCCGCTATCCGGTCCTCTACGATCTGGTCGGCTTCACCGGGTCGGGGCTGTCGCACCTCAACTGGCGGCCGTTCGACGAGAACGTCCCCGAGCGGGTCGCACGCCTGGTCCACGAGCGCAAGATGGGACCGGCGATCATCGTCTTCCCCGACTGCTACACGAGCCTCGGCGGCAACCAGTACGTCAACTCGTCGGCGATCGGCCGGTACGCCGACTACCTGGTCCGCGAACTGGTCCCGTTCGTCGACCGCGAGTTCCGCACGCTCGCCTCGCGCGAGCACCGCGGCTGCTTCGGCAAGTCGTCCGGCGGCTACGGCGCGATCGTCCACGGCATGCGCCATCCGGAGACCTGGGGCGCGGTCGCCTGCCACTCGGGCGACGCGATGTTCGAGTTCTGCTACTACTCCGACATGCCGCGCACGTTGAACGAACTGGACCGCTACCGCCTGCCGCGCCGCCGCGCCGGTCGCGTCGACCCGTCGCGCGACGCCAAGCGCTCGGCGGACGGACGCGACGATGGGCGCATCCGCCGGTTCCTGGAGGCGATCTGGTCGAAGGAGAAACCGACCGACGGCGAGGTCCACGCGCTGATGATGCTGGCGATGGCCGCGACCTACGATCCCGACCCGCGCGAGCCGCTGGGATTCCGGATGCCGGTCAACCTGGAAACCGGCGCGCTGATCGCGTCGCGCTGGAAGCGCTGGCTGGCGAACGACCCGGTCCGGATGGTCGACCGGCACGCGCGAGCGCTCGCATCGTTGAAGGCGGTCTACGTCGACTGCGGCTGGCGCGACCAGTACCACCTGCATTACGGCGCGCGCGCCCTGTCGCTGGCGCTGTCGCGCAAGGGCATCCGGCACGTCTACGAGGAATTCGACGACACCCACTCGTCGATCGACTACCGGATGGACGTGAGCCTGCCGATCCTCTGGCGGGCGTTGCGCCCCTCGTCGTGACGGGCGGCGCCGCGGGCCGACCCTCGCCTCCCCTGCGGCCGGCGGCGGGTCTTGCCGATATCCCGGGGGTGACGCGGGCGAACGCGGGGAAACGGCTGTGCGCGACCAAACGATCCTGATTGTTGACGACAGCCCGGGCAACCTGATGGTCCTGGGCGAAGTGCTCTCGCCCGTCTACCGGGTCCAGGCGGCCAACAGCGGCGCGCGCGCGCTGGAACTCGCCGCCGGCGACCCCAAGCCCGATCTGATTCTGCTGGACGTCATGATGCCCGGCCTCGACGGCTACGCGACGCTCGAACGTCTGCGGGCCGACCCGGCGACGCGCGAGATCCCGGTGATCTTCGTCACCGCGATGGACACCGACGAGGACGAGCAGCGCGGGCTCGACCACGGCGCCGTCGACTACATCACCAAGCCGATCCGCCCCGCCATCGTCCTCGCCCGCGTGCAAACCCACGTCGAGCTCGCCGCCGCGCGCGCCTACCTGCACGACCGCAATCGCTGGCTCGAATCCGAGGTCCGCAAGCGGATGCGCGAGAACGAGGACATCCAGGACGCGTCGATCCACGCGCTCGCACGCCTCGCGGCGACCCGGGACTGGGAGACCGGCAACCACCTGCGCCGCACGCAGGAGTACGTCCGCACGCTCGCCACCGAGCTCGCCCGCCACCCGAAGCACGCCCAGACGCTCAGCCCGCGGGTCATCGACCAGTACGCCAAGTCCGCTCCACTGCACGACATCGGCAAGGTCGGCATCCCCGACGGCATCCTGCGCAAGCCCGGCCCGCTCGACGCGGAAGAGTGGCTGGTCATGCGCACGCACCCGACGATCGGCGCCAACGCGATCCTCGAGGCCGGGCGCGACGCGGGTCGGCCGATCGACTTCCTCGAGATCGCGCGCGACATGGTCGCCGGCCACCACGAGCGCTACGACGGCAGCGGGTACCCGTTGGGACTCGCCGGCGACGACATCCCGCTGCCGGCGCGCCTGATGGCGATCGCCGACGTCTTCGACGCGTTGCTGAGCCGTCGTGTCTACAAGGGGGCGAAGTCCTTCGAGGACGCCTGCGCCATGATCATCGCGGAGCGGGGCCGCCACTTCGACCCCGACGTCGTCGACGCCTTCCTCGCGACGCGCACGCTGCTGCGCGACATCTCCGAGCGCTGGTCGGATGCGCCGCAGGACGGGCCGTCGGACGACACGCCGGCGGCCGAGCCGCTCAAGGCGTACGTGACCGGCGCCGACCGATGACCGCAACACCCAGCCGGGCGCCGGACCCGAGAGGCGCCGCGGCCGACGCGAGCGGCCCGCGGCGCCTGCGGGTCGTGATCGCACTCGCCGTGCTGGTCGTCGTCGCGATCGCGGCGTTGATGATCCGCTACGTGATCGACGCGCAGGTCCAGCGCGAGACCGCGCGGCTCGACGCGATCTCCGCGCTCAAAGTCGATGCGGTGACCGAGTGGCTCATGCACCACGGCCAGGACGCGGAGTTCCTGGCGACCAGCGAGTTCTTCGCCAACCTCTACCGCCGCTGGAAATACGACGGCGACAGGGACGCCGGCGAGCAGCTGGTCGAGCGCCTGGCCGTCTACGCGCGGATGCAGCAGGCGCAGAGCGCGGTCGTGCTCGACGGCGAGGGTGTCGTCGTGCTGGGCACCGACTCCCGCGAGCTGCGGCAGGAAGCGGTGCTCGCAATCGCGACGAAGCGCGCGATCGCCGATGGCCGGATCCTGCGCACCGATCCGTACGCCGGCGCCGACGGCGACACGCACATCGACTTCGTCGCGCCGATGATGCCCGGCGGGCGCGCCGCCGAGGCGGCGATCGCGCTCCGCTACGAAGCCAACCGGACGTTGTACCCGGCGATCGCCAGCTGGCCGATCCCCAGCGCGACCGCCGAAGCCGTCCTCTGGAGGCGGGAGGGCGACCGGGTCGTCCTGCTGAGCTCGTCGCGGCTCGACCGGATGGTGCCGCCGGACCGGACCACCGCGCACGACAAGGCGCACTCCGCCACGCTCTTCGGCGCCGCGGCGCATTGGGGCGAGCCCTTCGACGCGATCGACTACCGGGGCGTGCGCGTGCTCGGCATCGCCCGGGGGATCGCCGGCACCGACTGGGTGCTGGTCACCAAGGTGGACCGGCGCGAGGTCCTCGAACCGGCGCTGTGGGAAGCGGCCGGCATCGCGTTCGCCGCGGCGATCGCCATCCTGTTCGCGGTCATGGGGATCCACCGCTCGCGCGATCGCGAAGCGCTGCACGTCGCCGAGGCCGCCCGCGCCGCGCAGGGCGACCGGTTGCGCGCGCTCGCCCTGCTGCAGTCGATCGCCGACGGCTCGACCGACGCGATCTTCGCCAAGGACCTCGACGGACGATACCTGTTCGCCAACGACGAAGCCTGCCGGTTCCTCGATCGGAAGCGCGACGACGTCATCGGGCGCGACGACACCGCGGTGTTCGGCGCCGAGGACGCCGCCGCGATCATGGCCGACGACCGGGAGACGATCGGCGGCGGCGCCACCCGGACCGTCGAGCAGACGGTTCTCGTCGGCGGTCGAAGCACGACGTTCTCGACGACCAAGGGACCGCTGACCGGAGAAGACGGGCGTGTGATCGGTGTCTTCGGCATCTCGCGCGACATCACCGAACGCAGGCGCCACGAGACCCGGCTCGCCGAGAGCGAAGCGCGGTTCCGGACGCTCTTCGAGACCGCGGCCGTCGCGATCCAGTTGCACGATCCGGCCGGGGGCGCGGTCGTGCAGGCGAACCGCTACGCGCTGCGCCTGGCCGGCTGCCGGACCGTGGACGAGCTCAACGACGATGCGCGCTGGCTCTCCGCTCCCTATTCGCACGCCGACCACCTCGCCGCGATCCGGCGGGCCAGCCGCGGCGAGGCGCAGCACCTCGAATGGCGGGCGGCCTCGCGCGACGGCGGCGCCTATTGGACCGACGTGCGTTTCGAGTCGATCGTCGTCGACGGGCGGCCGCTGATCCTTTCGGTCGCCCACGACATCACCGACCGCAAGGAGATCGAGGACCTCCTGCGGGCGAGCGAGTCGCACTACCGGTCGGTGGTCTCCGCATTGTCGGAAGGCGTGCTCGTGTTCGATGCCGACGGACGCGTGCGCAGCTGCAACCCCGCCGCCGAGCGCATCCTGGGCCTGAGCTACGCCGACATGATCGCCGAACGCGGCTCGCTCGGCGACTGGGCGGTATGGCGTCCGGACGGCACCGCCTTCGCGACCGAGGAGCTGCCGGTCTCCCGGGCGCTCGCGACCGGACGGCCGGTGCACGATGTCGTCATGTCCTGCCGGCCGGCCGGGCGCGAAGCGGTCTGGCTGTCGGTCAACGCGTCGCCGATCGTCGATCCGGCGGACGCGCGGCCGACCGGTGCGGTCGTCTCGTTCTCGGACATCACCCAGGCGCGTCGCGCCTCCGCCGAGCTGTCCAAGCTCTCGCTCGCCGTCGAGCAGAACCCGGTCGGGATCGTCGTCACCGACCTCGACGCCCGCGTCGAATACGCGAACGACGCGTTCGTACGCAACACCGGATACCCGGCCGAGGAGCTGCGCGGCGCCAACCTGCGCATCCTGCAGTCGGGGGAAACGCCGGTCGACACCTACGCGAGGCTGTGGGCGGCGCTGCTGCGCGGCGAGACCTGGCATGGCGAGTTCGTCAACCGGCGGCGCGACGGCGCGACCTACGTCTGCGAGGCGACGATCGCCCCGATCCGGCAGGCGGACGGGCGGGTCACGCACTACCTCGGTCTCGAGGTGGACGTTACCGAACGCAAACGGCTCGCCTCCGAGCTCGAGCAGCACCGCCATCACCTCGCGGAGATGGTCGCCGATCGCACGCGCCAGCTCGCCGACGCGATGGGCGCGCTGTCGGAGCGCTCGGCCGCGGTCGCCGATCTCTACGACAACGCACCGTGCGGCTACCATTCGCTCGATGCCGACGGCCGGTTCGTGTCGGTCAACCAGACCGAGCTCGAGATGCTGGGGTACGCGCGCGAGGAACTCCTCGGCCGCCCGATCACCGACATCCTCGCCCCGGAGTCGCGAGCCGACTACGACGACGTGTTCCGCCGATTCAAGTCCGCCGGTCGAACGGCCAACGTCGAGTTGCTGTTCGTCCGGCGCGACGGAACGACATTGCCGGTGAGCGTCAGCGCGACCGCGGTGTATGACGAGGCCGGACGCTTCCTCCACAGCCGCTCGACGCTCACCGACAACCGGGAACGCAAGGAGCGCGAAGCCGAGATCGCGGCGCTGGCCGCGAAACTCGAGCAGCGCGCCGGCGAGGCCGAGGCCGCGAACCGGGCGAAGAGCGCGTTCATCGCCAACATGAGCCACGAGATCCGCACGCCGATGAACGCGATTATCGGCCTGACGCACCTGCTGCAACGCGACAGCAAGCAACCGGTGCAGCAGCAGCGGCTCGTCAAGGTGAGCGAGGCCGCCCAGCATCTGCTGCAGATCCTCAACGACATCCTCGACCTGTCCAAGATCGAGTCGGGCAAGCTCACGCTCGAGCGGGTCCCGTTCTCGATCGACGCGCTGCTCGAGCGCTGCTCGACGCTGGTCGCCGAACGGGCCCGTGCCAAGGGACTCACGATCGTGCTGCGGAGCGAGCACCGGCGCGACGAGGCGGTCGGGGATCCGACCCGGGTGTCGCAGGCGCTGCTCAACCTCCTCGGCAACGCGGTCAAGTTCACCGAGCAGGGGCGCATCGTCGTCACCACCACCGAACTCGACGCCGGGCCCGGCGCCCGGCTCGTGCGATTCGAGGTCGAAGACACCGGCATCGGCGTTCCGGTGGATACGATCGACCGGCTGTTCACCGCGTTCGAACAGGCGGACACCTCGACGAGCCGTCGCTACGGCGGCAGCGGCCTGGGGCTCGCGATCACCCGCCACCTGGCGCGGATCATGGGTGGCGAGGCCGGTGTGCGCGGCGGCCAGGAGGCCGGCAGCGCGTTCTGGTTCACGGTCCGGCTCGACACCGGGACGGCCGACCTGGCGACCCCGACCCCGCTCGCCGGGCGGCGGGCGCTGGTCGTCGACGCACTGCCGTCCTCCGCCGACGCCCTCGCCGCGATGCTCGCGCTGGAAGGCGTCACGGCCGAGCGGGCCGGGTCGCTCGCCGAGGTCCGGGACCGGGTCCAGACGCGCGAATACGACGTCCTGATCGTCGATGACGCGATCGCACCCGACGGCGCGGGCGCCGTGCGGGCGAAGCTCCAGGCCGCGACTTCCGATCGATTGCCGCCGGTTCTGCATCTCGCCTCGAGCGACGACGCCGCGCGCGGCGCGACCTCCGACGGGTCGGCGATGGTCGTTGCGCGACCGGTGACCCGCACCGCGCTGCGCACGGCGCTGACCGCGCTCTTCGGCAACCGGCCCGGCCCCTCGGACACGGCCGGAAAGCCCCTCGTGGCGGAAACCGCCCTGCTCCGACGCCCGGCCGGAACCCGGGTGCTGCTCGCCGAGGACAACCCGGTCAACCGCGAGGTGGCGCTCGAACTCCTCGAGGCGGTGGGCCTCTCGGTCGACGTCGCCACCGACGGCCGGGAAGCGGTGTCCCGGGTCTCGGAATCGAACTACGACCTCGTTCTGATGGACGTGCAGATGCCGGGCATGGACGGCCTCGCGGCGACCCGGGCGATCCGCGCGCTCGATGGACGCGGCACGCTGCCGATCGTGGCGATGACCGCGAACGCGTTCGCCGAAGACCGCCGCGTCTGCCTCGAAGCCGGGATGAACGATCACATCGGCAAGCCGGTCGACGCGAGCACGCTCTACGCGGCGCTGCAGCGCTGGTTGCCGGCGCCGGAGCAGGATCGGCGCTCGGCGGCGCTCGGCCCCGGCGGCCGCCCGGCTCCATCGCGGCCGCTGCCGCCGGCGCTGCGAGAGGTGCCCGGACTCGATGTCCGCTCCGGCCTCACGTTGACCGGCAACGACGTCGCGAGGTACCTGCGACTGCTCGCCAGGTTCGTCGATGCGTACGCAGACGGGGTCGTCCCCCTCAAGGCGAGTCTCGCCGCCGGTCAATCCGCTGACGCCCGGCGGCACGCCCACTCGCTCAAGGGCGCGGCCGCCTCGCTGGGCGCGACGCGGGTCCGCGACCGCGCCGCGTCGGTGGAATCGGCGATCGCCGCCGGAACCGCCCTCGAGGCCTGCGCGCGCGAGGTCGAAGCGCTCGACGACGAAACCCGCGCGCTGGCGGGCACGCTTCGTGCGTGTTTGCCCAGGCCGGATGGCGACGTGTCCCCGTTCCCGCCGCGGGAAGCCGACGCGGTGCTGGCGCGCCTCGAAGGGCTCCTGCAGGCCTCGGACT
Organism: Burkholderiales bacterium; assembly: GCA_046347725.1. Taxonomy (GTDB): domain Bacteria; phylum Pseudomonadota; class Gammaproteobacteria; order Burkholderiales; family Casimicrobiaceae; genus VBCG01. The sequence continues at coordinate 977,510 of JAXMFN010000002.1, read as the reverse complement.
TCGGCGCGGCGACCATGTACCGGGACGTCGCAGCGCGCCTGCGCGCGACCTTCGGAGACCGGGTGCACGATCTGGACCTGCGGATGGACGCCTACGACTTCCCCGAAGCGCTCGCCGCGATCGCGACGCTCCGATCCGCCGGAATCACCGCATGAGCGGGAGCGCCGCGCCCGGTGGATCCCGCCCCGGCGACCCCGTGGCGCCGCCCGGGGCGCGGGAGCGAGCCCGGCCGACGCTGCTGCTGGTCGACGACACGCCCGAGCACCTGACGATCCTGGGCGAAGTCCTCGCGCCGATCTACAACGTCCGGATCGCGAGCCACGGCGCCGCCGCGCTCGAGATCGCGCGCCGGACTCCCCCCGATCTCGTGCTCCTCGATGTGCTGATGCCGGGGATGAGCGGCTACGAGACGCTCGCAGCGCTGCGCTCGGACCCCCGCACCGCGGATATCCCGGTGATCTTCGTGACCTCGCTCGATGCGACCGAGGACGAGCAACGCGGCTTCACGCTCGGTGCGGCCGACTACATCGTCAAGCCGGTGCGCGCGCCGATCGTCCTCGCGCGGGTCGCCCTGCATCTCGAGCTCAAGCGCGCGCGCGACGGCCTGGCGCGCAAGAACGCGTCGCTGGCCGCCGAGATCGAGCGGCGTTCGGCGGCCGAAGTCACGGTGCGGGAGCTCAACAGCGCGCTGTCCGCTCGCTCGGAGGCGCTCGAGCGCAGCGTCGCCGACCTCGAGGCGTTCGCCTACAGCATCTCGCACGACCTGCGCGCGCCGCTCCGGGCGATCTCCGGGTTCGCCGATCTGCTGCGTGAATCCGACGGCGAACGGCTGTCCGAGGAGGGACGCGGCATGCTCGGACGCATCGCCGCCGCGGCCCTGCGGATGTCGGGGATGATCGACGACGTGCTGGCCTATTCGCGCACGCAGAGCGCCACGCTCCATGTCGCCCCGGTCGACCTGCGCGCGCTCGCCGCCGAGGTCGCCGCCGAGCTCGGCGCGTCCTATCCCGATGCGACCGTCGACATCGGCGCGCTGCCGCGGCTCAAGGTCGATGCGCCGATGATGCGTCAGATCCTCGCCAACCTCGTCGGCAACGCGCTCAAGTTCTCGGCGAAGGCGAGCGAGCCGCGCGTTCGGATCGAGTCGGCGATCACCGACGCCGGCGTCGAGATCCAGGTGACCGACAACGGCGCCGGGTTCGATCCCCGGTACGCCGACCGGCTCTTCGGCCTGTTCCAGCGGCTGCACTCGCAGAAGGACTTCGCCGGCAGCGGTGTCGGGCTCGCGATCGTCAAACGCCTGGTCGAGCGTCACGGCGGCCGTATCACGGCTCACTCCAAGCCCGGCGTCAGCACGACCTTCCAGCTCACGTTCCCGGCCGCGAGCCTCGCCTGAGGTCGTTTCGCCGCCCCGGGGCGCGGACGCGCCCGAACGCGCGACAATGGCGGATCGCCGCGACCCGACCGCGAATCGCCATGCGCGCCCTTCGATACGCCCGTTACGGACCGCCCGAAGTCCTGGAAGTGGTCGATCTGCCGGCGCCGGCGCCCGGCCCTGGCGAGCTCCTGGTCCGCGTCGGCGCGGCCAGCCTCAACCCGCTCGACTGGAAAATCCGGTCCGGACATCTGCGGTTCCTTCCGGTCGCCGAGCGGCCCCCGCGCGGCGTCGGCTGCGACTTCGCCGGCACCGTCGTCGGCACCGGCGGGGGCGCCAGCGGTTTCTTCCCGGGCGCCCGGGTGTTCGGCACGCTCTCCCCGTTCCGGCGGCAGGGCTCGTGCGCCGAGCAGGTCGTCGTGGCCGTCGATCGGGTCGCCGCCACGCCCGACGGACTCGGCGACGCCGCCGCGGCAGCGTTGCCGATCGCGGCCGGCACCGCGGTCCAGGCGCTCGCCGACCACGCGGGGCTGATGCGCGGCCAACGCGTCGTCGTCGTCGGTGCGGCCGGTGGCGTCGGACACTTCGCCGTCCAGTACGCGAAGCACATCGGCGCACGCGTCACCGGCGTGTGCGGCCCGGACAACGTCGACTTCGTGCGCGCGCTAGGCGCCGACGACGTCGTCGACTACTCGCGCGTCCGCTGGACCGACGCCGAGCGGGCCTTCGACGTCGTCTTCGACACGACCGGCCACACGCGCTGGCGCGAGTGCCGCCGGGCGCTCTCCTCCGAGGGTGTCTACCTCAACACCAGCCCCGACGCCGCGTCGGTCGCCACGACGATGGCCGACGCGCTGCGCGCGCGGGCGACCACACGCCAGCGTGTCGTGGCGATCGCGCTCAAAGGCGGCGCCGGGGCCTGGCGGCGAGTAGCCGAGCTCGCCGCCGCCGGTGCGATCGTGCCGCGGATACGCGAAACGGTCGGACTCGCCGATGTTGCCGACGCGATGCGACGGATGGAGGCCGGGCACGGCCGGGGCAAGGTCGTCGTCGACGTCTGGCGCTGAGGCCGGTCCGCCGCCGCGTTCCGGCCCGGCCGGCGACGCGGGGATCGGGCGGGCACCGCTTCGTGCCATCATGTCGACCGCGGCCGATTTCCGTCCGGCCGCCCGCGACCCGTCGACACAGGAGAGCTCGATGCGCTGGGGCGACATGCGACGCAGCGACAACGTGGACGACCGCCAGGGCGCCGGCGGCGGCGGCCGCTCGCCTCTGGGCGGAGGCGTGAAGCTCTCGGGCATCGGCATCGTCCTCGCGATCATCGCCGCGCTCGTCTTCGGCGTCGATCCGATGCAGTTCCTCGGCATCGGCGGTCCGGCGATCGAGGCGCCGGCGCCATCGCGCACCGGAGCGCCCGGCGCCGGGTCGGCGCCGCCGACCGGTCCGGCGGCCGACGTCCGCAAGGACTTCTCGGCCCGCATCGTCGGCGACACCGAGGACGTGTGGCGGGCGCTGTTCCAGGCGATGGGGATCGAACGCTACCCGGCGACGACGCTCACGCTCTACCGGGGCGCGGTGCGCTCGGCCTGCGGCAGCGCGACCTCGGCGGCCGGACCGTTCTACTGTCCGGCCGACGCGCGCGTCTACCTCGACACCGGCTTTTTCGACGAGCTCGCGCGTCGCTTCGGCGCTCCGGGCGATTTCGCGCAGGCCTACGTCATCGCCCACGAGGTCGGCCACCACGTGCAGAACACGCTCGGCACGATGAAGATGTTCGACCGCGAGGCGCAGCGGCTCGACGAGCGGCGGCGCAACGCGCTGTCGATCCGGCTCGAACTGCAGGCCGACTGCTACGCCGGCGTCTGGGGCCATTTCGCCCAGCGCCGCAACCTCCTCGAACCCGGCGATCTCGAGGAAGGCCTGCGCGCCGCGGCCGCGGTCGGCGACGACACGATCATGAAGCGCACGCAGGGCTACGTCGTGCCCGACGCGATGAACCACGGAACCGCCGAGCAGCGGATGCGCTGGTTCAAGGTCGGCCTCGCCTCCGGTGACCCGCGCAAGTGCGACACCTTCGCCACCGCGCAGCCCTGACCCGTCCTCGCCCCCCTTCGCTCCGAGCCCCCCGGTTGACGCCGATCAACGGCGGATCGGGGCTCGCCGCCAGACTGTCGTAAATCCACACTTGTCGTGCGGATATGGAGATGGACGGCCTCCGGGTGCTGTTCGGAACCGACATCGGCCTCTCGAGCTTGGCCGTGATCGGCGGCGTGCTGTTCATCGGTGCGCGGTTCGGCGTCTGGTTCCGCGCCCGCATCCGCGAAGACGAGGCGGCGCGCGCCGCCAGCCAGCCCAGCCCCTAGTCCGGCTCCGGTTCCATCGGCCGGCGGTTGGGCTATCGTGACGAGGTGAACGGTCACGACGAACGGCCGCCGGCGATGGTCACGCCCTGCCCGTCCTGCGGCGGGGGCATGGACGTGCACCGCCTCGATCGCAAACCGCACGGGAGCGCCTCGATCGACCTGTGCACGCCCTGCCGTGCGCTATGGTTCGACGGCTACGAAAGCGTCCAGCTCGCCCCGGGTGCGACGCTCGCGCTCCTGAGGACGATCCATGCGGCGGAACGCGGGCCGGCGCGCGCGCTGGCCTCGCGCCTGTCCTGCCCGCGATGCGCGTCGACGCTCAAGCTGACGCGCGATCTCGCGCGCACGACCCGCTTCACCTACTACCGCTGCGAACGGGGACATGGACGGTACACGCCGTTCCTGCAGTTCCTGCTCGAGAAGAGTTTCGTGCGGCCGCTGCCCCCGCACGAGCTCGAGAGGCTCAAACGCACGGCCGGCACGATCCGATGCAGCGGCTGCGGTGCCGGGATCGACCTCGCGCGCGACCCGGTCTGCTCGTATTGCCGCGCGCCGATCACCGTGCTCGACCCCGAGGCCCTCGCCCGCACCGTCGAATCGCTGAGCGCGGCAGAGGCGAAGCGCCACCAGGTCGATCCGGCGGCGCTGGCCCAGGCGCTCGCCGACGCCGAGCGGATGAATCGCGCTCTGGCCGCGCCCGATCGCGACGAGGGTCGCGCCGACGCGATCCTCGCCGCGATCAACCTGGGCGCGACCGCGCTGGACGTCCTCTTCGGAATCGCCGGGCGCTAGAATCGCGGTCCCACCGCCGTTCGGAGCCACGACCATGAGCCTGCGCCGCACCGTCTTCGCCGTCGCCTGCGCCTGCGCGCTGCCCTGCCTCGCGCAGTCGCCCGCCCCGGCGCCGACCGCGAGCCCGCCGATCGTCGTCGCCCCGGTCGCACCGCCGAAGTGCGACAAGCCGGAGTTCCCAGGACGCCTGGCGCCGGACACGCGCCTGCGCAAATGGTCGGCCGACGTCCGCGTCTACCTCGATTGCCTGAAGGCGTACGTCGCCGAACGCAACGCCCACATCGACGTGCACAACAAGGCAGCGAAGGCCGCGGCGGACGACTACAACGCCGGCGTCAAGGAATACAACGAGGCGGTCAAGTCGTTGAACGACTAGCGCGGTACGCCGGCGCGCGCGATGTCACGTCGGGCAGAAGCCCGACCCGCGTTGTGGCCGGCGGGTCGGCGTTCAGGCCGACCGCGGCGCTCACCGCACACCGCGATCGACCTGGGTGACGACGCCGTTCACGCAGGTGAACGCGACGTCGCGAGGCGGGACGGCGCCGTCGCTGTCGTAGACGTGGCGCTCGGCCTGCGCGAGGACCATGCGCCCTCCCGGAGCGGGAACCGGGACGTCGAGGCGCTCGGTGCGATCGGGCAGTCCGGCTTCGGCGAGCACCGCGCCGCAATCGCGCCCCGGCGCGATCCGGCGGCGTGCCGAGGTCGTCGCCGACTCGCGGCGCGACGCGGTGTCCGCGCTCTCGTCGGCCGCCGGCGGAGCCGACGACGCGTCGTCCCCGCGTTCCCAGGCGACCCGGCCGTCGATGAAGCCCAGGCGCCGCGTTCCGCCAGGACGACGGTAGATCCAGATCTCGGAGACCCGTTCGGCGGTCGACCCGGCCCGCACTTCGGTCGGCACGCCGTAGGCGGTCTGGACGTGCCGGCGCGGCATTCCGGCGACGACCTGGCCCTGCTTGGCCGCGGCGCTCCACTCGGCCTCGAGCGCGGCCGAATCGCGCGTCGAGCCGTTGTCGACCGACAGGTCGACCGGGCGACCGGTGGAACCGCGCTCGCAGGGCGCTTGCTGGTAGGTGGTCCGACCGGCGGCATCGAGGCAGCGGTAGACCTGCGCGTCGGCGCCGCCGGCGGCGGCGAGGCCGAGCACGCAGGCGGCCAGGAGCCTCAGCGGTTGCATCGCGTCATCATAGCGCCCCGGACGGGCGGCCGCGGCGTTGGCGCTGCTGCGGTATGATGCTGTGCAACATGAACCGGCACCGGCGCCGGACCGGTGACCCGGTCCTGGTCGCGGCGCCACCGATCTCAGGGACCAAGCCATGCCCGGACGTGCGCTCGCCTCCGCGCTCCCCGCGCCCGTCGACGACCCCGCACCGGCGATCGCGGCCGCCGTGGTCGAGGGTTTCGACAAGCACTACGCGCTGTTCCGAGAGTGCGCGCGGGCCGCTAAGCGGCATTTCGAGGCCGGCAATTTCCTCGCCATCCACCACGTCGCGCGCGACCGGATCGACTTCTACGACCGGCGAGTCGCCGAGGCGGTCGAGCGCATCGAACGCGAGTTCGGGACCGCGAAGCTCGACGCCGCCGACGCGGACCTGCTGTGGGCGCGCGTCAAACTCCACACGATCGGTCGTCTGATCGAGCACCGCCAACCGGAGTGCGCGGAGACGTTCTTCAACTCGGTGTCGTGCAAGATCCTGCACCGGAACTACTTCCACAACCGGGCGATCTTCGTGCGCCCGGCGCTCGCCACCGAGTACCTGGACGCCGACCAGCCGGCCTGGCGCTCGTACTATCCGCGTCGCAGCGGCCTGCGCGGCGCGTTGATCGACATCGCGCTCGATTTCCGCTTCGAACGGCGCTTCGCCGACTTCCGCCGCGACCTCGCCAACGTCCTGTCGGTGTTCCGCCGACGGCTGCCCCGCCCGTTCCGACCGGAATCGAGCTTCCAGATCCAGGTGCTGTCGAGCCTCTTCTTCCGCAACCGGGCCGCCTACGTCGTCGGCCGGGTCGCGAACGGCACGCAGACCGTGCCCTTCGCGATCGCGATCCGCCACTCGCCGGGCGGCGAGCTCTACGTCGACGCGGTGCTAACCGAGCCGGTCGAGCTCGCGCTGCTGTTCTCGGCCAACCGCGCGTACTTCCTGGTCGACATGGAGGTTCCGTCGGCGACCGTCGCCTTCCTGCGCGAAATCCTGCCGGACAAGACCGCCGCCGAGCTCTACACGATGGTCGGACTGCAGAAGCACGGCAAGACGCTTTTCTTCCGCGACTTCCTGCAGCACCTGCGCCACTCGACCGACCGCTTCCAGATCGCGCCGGGCATCCGCGGGCTGGTCATGGCGGTGTTCACGCTGCCGTCGTACCCGTACGTCTTCAAGATCATCAAGGACAAGATCGCCTCGTCGAAGGACACCGACCGCGCGCGCGTCCGCCAGAAGTACGCGCTGGTGAAGCACCACGACCGCGCCGGCCGGATGACCGACATCCTCGAGTACTCGGACATCACGCTGCCGCGCTCGCGCTTCGCGCCCGAGGTGATCGAGGAACTCAAGGCGGTCGCGCCGACGCAGATCGAGGAGGAAGGCGACTGGATCCTGATCCGCCACCTCTACATCGAGCGGCGGATGCGGCCGCTGAACCTCGTTCTCGAGAACGCGGACGACGCGACCCGCGAACACGCGATGGCCGAGTACGGCGACGCGATCAAGCAGCTCGCCGCGGTCAACATCTTCGCCGGCGACCTCCTCTACAAGAATTTCGGTGTCACGCGCTACGGCCGCGTCGTCTTCTACGACTACGACGAGATCGAGTACATGACCGACTGCGTGTTCCGCCGGATCCCGCCGCCGCCGCCCGGCTACGACGAGATGTCCGGCGACGTCTGGTACGCGGTCGGTCCGCGGGACATCTTCCCCGAGGAGTTCTCGACGTTCCTGCTGACCGACGCGCGCAACAAGGCCACGTTCGAGCGGCAGCACGCGGACCTCCTCGACGCCGAGTGGTGGCAGCGCACGCAGTCGGCGATCCGTTCCGGCGAGATCGCCGAGGTGCTCTCCTACCCGGACACCATCCGCTTCGCCCCGCCGCGCGGCTCGCGGCGGCCGAGCGCCGCGCGGGCGAAGGCGGCGTGAACCGAAGCGCCGGTCCGCGGCGACGGCGCCTCGTCGCCTGGATCGCTTTCGCCCCCGCCGCGTCGCGCGCGCTCGCCTCGCCAGTCGCGCCGCCCGTCCCGCCGCCGACGGGTCCCGCCGCCTTCGCCGCCCGGGCGATGGCGCTGCGCGACGAGGCGGTCCGGCGAGGCGACCAGCCGTACGGTGCGGTCGTGGTGATGGGAGACCGGATCGTCGGCGAAGGGGTCTCGGCGGTGATCGCGCGCGGCGACACGGACGCACACGCCGAACGGCTGGCGATCGCCGACGCGCGTCGGCGGCTCGGGACCGCCGACCTCGACGGCGCGCGGATCTACGGCAGCTCGCCGGCGTGCGCCGCCTGCCGCGCCGCGGCCCGCGACGCGCGGATCGCCCGGCTGTACCATGGCGCGGCGGCGACCGACGACGGTCCGCCGTCGTAGCACGCGGGTCCCGTCGAGCGCGGCTTGCCGAGCCGTGGCGAGGCGGCATCGATCATCACCGGGGCGGGGGGCCGACCCGGCAGCCGTCGGGGAGCGGCCGTGGCGTACGTCAGCCTGTTCGAGGTGCTTCGCCGCGGTCCGGGGCCCTCGTCGACCCATGGCCGGCCCGTACCACGCGGCGCGCCGGTTCGTCCACGAGCTCGCCGCCACCGGTCGGCTGCCGAGCGTGGTCCGCCTGGGCGTCGAGCTCTACGGCGGCGCTGCCTGCGCCGGGCGCGAGAACGGCGCGGCCGGCGCGCTCGTCGCCGGGCTCGAAGGCCTCGCGGTCGACGCCTGCGACGCGGCGGCCCTCGCCACGCGCCTCGACGTCGCGCGTACGAGCCGTTCGGTCGCCCTCGATTCGTACCATCGGCTCGCCTTCGACCCGGACACCGACATCGGCTTCCGGGTCGATCGCGCGCCGGTCTACGACGGCAACGCGGTGCGCTTCGCCGCGTTCGACCGGTCGGGTGTCGCGCTCGTCGACCGTGCGTACCTCGCGGCCGGCGACGATCGGGTCGTCTCGTCCGACGACGCCGACTCGCGATCGCGGACCTCGCGGGTGCCGTACGACTACGCGACCGCCGAAGATCTCCTGCGCCACTGTCGCAACGCCGGCCGCCGGATCGCCGTCGTCGCGTTGGCGAACGAAGCCGCGCTCCGCGCGCCGGCGGAGGTTCGCGCCCGTCTCGGCATGCTGCACGAGACGATGCGGTGTCTCGTGGCCCGTGGTCTTCGCCCGGCGCCGGGTGATCGCGAGCGCCCGCGGACGGCGCCCGTCCGCGCGGCGAGGCTCGACGATTCCGCCGCGTCGCCGGCCGAGCGCTGCGAGATCCTCGCGCTCGCCGCCGCCGAGGAGAACGCCGCCGGCGCGTCGGTCGTGGCGGCGCCGTCGGCCGGCGCCGGCGCGGTCGTCGCCGCGCTGCTCGTCCACGCGGTCGCGCCGACGACGCCGGGCAGGGACAACCGCGCCGTCGACTTCCTGGCCACCGCCGGCGCGATCGGCGCGCTGCTGCGCGCCCGGGGGCTGCGCCACGCGGGGTGCCAGGGAGAGGTCGGCGTCGCCGCCGCGATGGCGGCGGCCGGCTACGCGGCGACGCTGGGAGGAACCGCGCGGCAATCGCTGCACGCCGCCGAACTGGCGCTCAAGCCGCACCTCGGTCTGGGCTGCGATCCGCGCAACGGACGCATCGAGTCGCCCTGCATCGAGCGTTGCGTCGCCGCCGCGCGGCGGGCGTGCGAGGCGGCCGTCGTCTCGGTGCGCGACACCTCGGCGCCGGTCGCGATCGACGCCGTCGCCGCGTCGATGGTGCAGCAGGCGCGCTCGCTCGCCGGCCGTTTCAAGGTCGAATCGCTGGGCGGGCTCGCGCTGTCGGTTCCCGACTGCTGATCGCCCGGGGCGATCTCCTCGGGGATCGCGTGAGCGCGCCGGATTGCGCTAGGCTTGCGGGAACGACCCCTCCCCGGAGCCTTCCGATGACCGCCAGGACCACCGCCCTCGTCGCCGCCGCGCTCGCCCTCGCCGGCTGCGCGGCGCCCGAGAAGCGCGAGGACGTGCCCTCGCAGGACACGATCGCCTGCGCGATCGAGGGCCGGCGGATCGTCGTCCGCTTCCTCGCCGACGAGGTCCGCATCCTGACGCCGGACGGTGAGCGCGTGGTCCTCCAGAAAGTCCCGGCGTCCTCGGGCGTGCGTTACACCAACGGCCTGGTCGAATTGCGCAGCGTCGGCGCCGGTGCGTCCGGTCAGGGCCTCGTGTTCGCGCGGGAGGGGACCGGTGCGCCGCTGACCGACTGCGCGCCGCTGATGATCCCGCAGGCGCCGCGCTGAGCGGCGCCGGAACCGACATGCCGATGAGCGACCCCGGCGTCCGGCGCCGCGCCGGCGTCATCGGCACCGGCGCGATGGGTCTGGGCATGGCCCGATCGCTGGTGCGGGCCGGTTTCGACACGGTCACGCGGGACCTGAGGCAGGATGCCGACGCGCGGGCGGCCGCGGTCGGCGCGCGGGTGCTGCCGAGCGCCGCGGCGGTCGCAAGACACGCCGGCGTGGTGTTCGTCGTCGTCGTCGACGACCGCGAGGTCGACGACGTGCTGTTCGCTGCCGACGGAATCGCCTCCGCCGGCGCCGGAACGACGGTGTTCGTCTCGTCGACGCTCGACCCGGCGTTCGTGCGCGGCCTCGTCCCGCGCGCGGCCGGGCGCGGCCTCGTCATCGTCGACGCGCCGATCTCCGGCGGGCCGGCGAAGGCCGCCGACGGATCGATGACGATGATGCTGGCCGGACCCGAACCGACGCTCGCCGCGTTGGCGCCGGTCGTCGCCGCGGTCGCGGCGCGCCGGTACATCGTCTCCGAGCGGCCCGGCGACGCGGCCGCGACAAAGATCGTCAACAACCTGCTCGCCGGCGCCAATCTCGCGGCGGCAGGCGAGGCGCTGGCGCTCGCCGACGCCCTGGGACTCGACGCGGCCGCCACGGCGCAGGTGATCAACGCGAGCAGCGGCGCGAGCTGGATCTTCGCCGATCGCGTACCGCGCGCGCTGGCGGGCGATTTCGCGCCGCGCGCCGCGACGCGGATCCTGACCAAGGACCTGGCGATCGCCCGCGCCGTCGCCGAGCGCGCCGGCGCACCGTCCGCGTTCGCCCACGCCGCCCATCGCGCGTTCGGCGACGCGGTCGGCGCCGGGTACGGCGAGGACGACGACGCCGCGATCGTGCGACGCGCGCGCGAGCTCGCAGCGACGAGGCGCCGCTGACCGGGGCGCTCCCGGTCAACGCGGCGCCGGCGCCGGATCGACGTCGTAGTAGCGGAACGAAAAGAGACGGATCGGGTGCGGCTTGTAGTTTCGCACCCGCGAATGCCAGGCGTGGTCCTCGACGATGTGCTGGGTGAAGCGCATCGGCGCGTAGGCGACGACCAGCGCCTGCATCCGCGCGAAGAGCGCCGTGCGCTCGGGGCCGTCGGGAAGGCGGCGCGACTCCTCGTAGAGGCGGTCGTATTCCGGCAGCCGGAACCGCGACTGGTTCTCCTGGCCGGCGTTGGGACCGTAGAGGAGCTGCAGGAAGTTGCCGGCGTCCGGCCAGTCGGCGTACCAGCCGTCGGAGGCGAACGGGATCTTGCCGTTGCGCGCCATCTTCCTCAACTCGGGAAGCTTGTCCTTGCGGAAGGCGATCCTCAGACCGATCGCGTCCATCGACTTCTTCCACAACTCGTCGGCGTGGCGCTGGGCCGACGTCGGCACCGACCAGCGCTCGAGCGTCAGCGGCTTGCCATCGGGCGCCTCGCGGTAGCCGTCACCGTCGCGGTCCGCGTAGCCGAAGCGGTCGAGCAGCGCCCGCGCCGCCACCCGGTCGACCGTCTGCGCGCCGAGCGCGAGACTCGCGTCGTACCCGGCGACCCCTGGCGGAACCAGCGACTGCGCGAGCGTCCCGCGCCCCTTGTTGAGCACGCGCAGCGCTTCCGCCGCGTCGTACGCCATCGCGATCGCGCGGCGCAGTGCGATCTTTGCCGGCTCGTAGCCGCCGACGACCGGATGCTCCATGTTGAAATAGACCCAGTAGGTGTTCGGCCGCAGATTCGCTTCGTGCCGGACGCCCTTGGCGGCCAGCGACGCACGGAGCTTCCCGTCGACCAGCAGCTCCTCGATCAGCGAGTCGGAGACGAGCGAGTCGACGTCGACCTCCCGGTTGACGAACGCGAGCCAGCGCGATTGGGCCTCCTCGATCACCGCGATCTCGACGCGATCCAGGATCGGCAGGCGCCGGCCCTCGAGCGCCCTGGCGATCGCGCGGGAGTCCTCGGGCACCGTTCCCGCCGGCGTGTAGGTCTCCTCGCGGTAGCCCGGATGGCGCTCGAGCACCATGCGCGAACTGCGCTTGTACTCGACGAGACGGTAGGGCCCGGTGCCGACCGGCCGCGCGCCGAATTCGGCGCCGTAGGCTTCGACGACCTCGCGCGCCACGGCGCCCAGGTAGGGCACGGCGAGCACGTAGGGGAAGCGCAGGTCCGCGGCGACGAGCCGGATCTTGAGCGTGTAGCGATCGACGACCTCGAGGCCGGCGATCGGCGCGTCGTAGTCGAAGCGCCCCGACTTGACCGCGGCGGCGCGCGCCGCGTCGGCGCCGGCGAGCTTGCCTTCGAAGAGCCACAGCCACGGCGACTTCACCGCCGGGTCCAGGATCCGCCTGTAGGTGTACGCGTAGTCGGCGGCGGTCAGCTCGCGCGGCGCTCCACGGAACGCCGGATCGGGCGCGAACAGGACGCCGCGTTTGAGCCGGCAGATCCAGGTCGCGCCGCGATCGGATGTGGTCGGCAGCGCCTCGAGCGTGCGCGGCACCAGCATCGCCGGACGGACCAGATAGTCGTAGTCGAGCATCGCCTCGTAGACCTCGGAGATCACGGCGTCGGACGCGGCGTCGGAGGCGAACGCCGGATCGAAGCTCGTCTCGGCGATATTGAGCATCGTGCGCAGCGTGCGCGGCGGGTCGGCGGCGCCGGCGACCGGAACGGCGACGAAAAGCGTCAGGGCGAGGGCCAGCAGTGTCGACACGATCGGAATCCGGGGCAGGCGGTGGTCGCAGGCCGATCGTAGCGCAGCAACACCGGCGGCACCCGGATCGTCGGTGCCACCCGGCTCGCCTACGGGCGCGCGACGACCGTCCGGCGAGCTGCCCGACCGCCCGGCGCCCGCCGGGGCCTGTCCGACGGCCGGGTCCGATGATCTGGGTCAAGCAAGCCGCGCCGCGGACGGCGGCGTCGAGCCGGAGCGGGCGACGTTGCGGGAAAATACGTCGAAGGGCGGTCTCGCCGCCCGGCAACGGAGGTCGGGCACCATGAGTCATTTCCATGCTGTCGTCTGGGTCGATCATCGCGAGGCGCATGTCATCTCGTTCAACCCCGACGAGGCCGAAGCGGTCCTCGTGCACGCCAAGGGCGGGCACCGCCAGATCCACCATCGACACGGATCGGTCTCGGGCGGTCGCGTCGGCGAGGACCCGGATTTCTTCAAGCGGGTCGGCGAGGCGGTCCGCAGCGCCGGGGAAGTGCTGCTGAGCGGACCCGCCGCGGCGAAGATGCATCTGTACGCCTGGTGGCAGAAGCACGATCCGTCGACGGCGGCCAAAGTCGTCGGCATCGAGACCGCCGACCATCCGACCGACGGCCAGCTGCTCAAGCACGCGCGAGCGTACTTCGACGCGAAGGACCGGATGCGTCCGCAGACCTGACCCGCCACGCGCGCCGCACCGGGGTTGTGCCGGGAAACCTGCGACGCCGGCGCGGTTGCGCGAGGTCACGGCTGTGGCACCATCGGCGCGGCCGTTCGGCGCCGTAAGCCGGCGCCGCCCCGGACGACCAACGACCATCGGACGGCGGCCTCCCGCCGGCCGGTGCCCTCGCCCCTTCCGGACCCGCCGATGACCTCCTGGACCGCCCGCACCGCCCTCCTCGTCGCCGCGCTCGCCTGCGCGGGCGTGATCGCGTTCGCCCTACGCTCACCGGTGGAGGAACCGCCGATGGCCCAGGCGGCGCCCGCGCCCCCTCCGGGCCTCGCGCTCGCCACCTTCGCCGGAGGCTGTTTCTGGTGCATGGAGCCCCCGTACGACAAGCTCGACGGCGTCGTATCGACGACCTCCGGCTACATGGGCGGCCGCAAGCGCAACCCCTCGTACGAGGAGGTGTCGAGCGGGGCGACCGGTCACACCGAGGTCGTCCAGGTCGCCTACGACCCGGCCAAGGTGACCTACGAGAAGCTGCTCGAGGTGTTCTGGGTCAACATCGATCCGACGGTCAAGGACCGGCAGTTCTGCGACCACGGCACGCAGTACCGGACGTCGATCTTCGTGCACACGCCCGAGCAGCGCAAGGCGGCCGAGGCGTCGTTGGCGAACATCGAGCGGACCAAGCCGTTCACCGACCCGATCGTCACGCCGATCGAGAGCGCGGGCGAGTTCTGGCCCGCCGAGGACTACCACCAGGACTACTACCTGAAGAACCCGGCCCGCTACTCGTACTACCGGACCGGGTGCGGACGCGACGCGCGCCTCAGACAGCTGTGGGGCGCGAAGGCGGCCCTGTAGTCCGGCCGGGCTTCACCCGAGTCCGATCGACGACACCGCCGCGCCGGCCAGCGTCGACACGCCTCCCAGCAGCGTCAGCGCGATCCCGACGAACTCGGTCTGCTCGTCCGGGCGCACGTTGAGAACGCGGCCCACGCCGAGCCAGTACAGATAGAGCGTGTGGCACAAGGCGACGACGCTCACCATCACCATGACCGGGATGAAGAGCGTCGCGCCGGCCAGCAGCACCGGCACCGCGCCGTAGGTCGCGACCTTGAGCGCGCTCGGGTAGTCGCGTCCGACGCCGTACATCGGCGCGATCAGCCAGAAGATGGCGGCGAGCAGGAAGATCGACACGATCGTGGCGAACAGCGTCGTCGCGCCGGCGGCGTAGATCGCCTCCGGCGGCACCCGATATCCGCGCGCCGGGTCCCAGGTCGCGTCGAACACCCTCATGCCGACGACGGTCGCGATCGGCGCGAGCAGCGCGAAGGGGACGATGTACCGGGCCGTCAGGGCGTCGATCGACGCGGGCTCGCGCGCGATCTCCTCCCAGGCTTCGTCGGGATGGACGAACAGCGAAACGACCCGATGGACGACCCCGCTCATCCGGAGCAGTATAGCGAGCGGGCTCGCGCCCGCCACGGCGCACCGCCGCGCGTTGGCCGGGCCGCGGCGCCGACCCGATACCGGCCGACCGGATCTTCCGGAGACCGCGATGGAGATGAAGAAGCTTTCCGGGGGCAGCCTGCGCGCCGCCGGTTACGACGACCGATCGCGCAAGCTCGTCGTCGAACTCGCGTCGGGCACCTACGAGTACGCCGGCGTGTCGCCGGAAACCTGGCGACGCTTCGCCGGCGCCTCGTCCCCGTGGAGCTACTTCCGCGACAACATCGACGAAGAGTACGCGGCCAAACGCCTTCGCTGAGCGCGCGACGCGGCGGACGCCCCGGGCGTCCCGCCGCGCCGCCCCGACTCCGCTTACTGCACCGCCAGCTTGCGTCCGGCGACGACCGCCTTCTTCGCCAACTTGAGCTCGAGCACGCCGTTGTCGTACTTGGCCTCGCTCGACGACTCGTCGAGGTCCGACGGCAGCGTGAAGCTGCGGTAGGCGCTGCCGACGTAGCGCTCGGTCCGCAACACGCGCTCGCCGTCCTTCCTCTCGGACTCGCGCTTCACCTCGGCACCGATGGTGACCTGGTTGCCCTCGACGGTGACGTGGATGTCTTCCTTGCGCACGCCGGGAATCTCGGCGTGGACGACGTACCCCTTCTCGTTCTCGGAGACGTCGATCTTGATCATCGCCGGCGCGTCGCCGGATTCGCGGCGGACCGGCGCGAAGAAGCCGCGGAACAGATCGTCGAAACCGGTTCCGGCGAACGGATCGTACACTTGCAGTCGGGTCATCTTCGTGCTCCTCTGGCTCTGGGTCGGGGTCTGCCGGGCTCCCGGTACCGTCCGGGCGCCCGACTGTGTTCCCGACATGGGCGCGGGGCGGCGGCTTTCAAGTCCCCCGGGGGGGCGGGGCGTGGCCCCTTGACGCGGGTCAACGCCCGCGGACGGCGTGTCCGCCACGATTGACGAAGGCGTGCGGTAACGGCCGCCGCTGTTACGACGAGGTTTGCCGATGAGCCCTGCCGAATTGACCGACGCCGACCGACGCCACGCGGCGGACCGCCTGCGGATGCGCCACCGCGAGCTGCGCGCCGAGATCCGGCGTCAGTTCGCCGACCACGAGGATCCGCAGACGATGGCGCTGCGCAATCGGCTGGAGGACACCGACGACTGGGCGGTCGCCGACTCGATGCAAGGCCTCGACATCGCGATGGTCTCGCGCGACACCGCCGAACTGGCGGAGGTCGAGGCGGCGCTCAAGCGCCTCGCCGAGGGGACCTACGGCCGTTGCACCGATTGCGACGAGACGATCCCGTCGGCCCGATTGCAGGCCTATCCGTCGGCGGCGCGCTGCATCCGCTGCCAGGAGGCCGCGGAACGCCGGGGTCCCGGAACGCCCTCGTTGTAGGCCGGGCGACCCCCGACCCGGTGGACGGCGGCGGCGGGGCGCTACAATCGCCTGCCTGCGACACGCCCGGCGCACCGATCGGCGCCCGCCCCGCGTGGCCCTGCCATCCCCACCGAGCCACGCCATGACCCCGATGCCCTATCGCCGCCTCGGACGCTCCGGCGTCAAGGTGAGCGCGCTGTCGTTCGGTTCCTGGGTGACCTACGGCAGCCAGGTCGGCGTCGACGCGGCGCGCGAGTGCATGGGCGCGGCCTACGAGGCCGGTGTCAACTTCTTCGACAACGCCGAGGCCTACGCGAACGGCGCGTCGGAGTCGATCATGGGCGAAGTGCTGAAGAAAACCGGCTGGCGCCGCTCGAGCTACCTCGTGTCGACCAAGTTCTATTGGGGACTCCACGACGGCGTCAACGAGAAGAACACGCTCAACCGCAAGTACCTGATGCAGGCGATCGACGGATCGCTCGCGCGCCTGAAGCTCGACCACGTCGATCTCGTCTTCTGCCATCGGCCGGATCCCGACACGCCGATCGAGGAGACGGTTCGGGCGATGCACGACATCGTCTCGTCGGGCAAGGCCGTGTATTGGGGCACGTCGGAATGGAGCGCCGACGAGATCACGCAAGCGTGGGAGCTCGCCGAGCGCCACCACCTGCACAAGCCCGTGATGGAGCAGCCGCAATACAACCTGCTCCACCGTGATCGGATGGAGCGCGAATACGCGCGGGTCTTGCGCGACCTCGGCATCGGCACGACGACCTGGAGCCCGCTCGCCTCCGGACTCCTGACCGGCAAGTACAACGACGGCATCCCGCCCGATTCGCGGGGCGCGCTCAAGGGCTACGAATGGCTCGCCGGGCGGCTCACCGACGCCCGTCGTATCGAGATCGTCCGCCGGCTCGCGCCGGTCGCCGCCGACCTGGGCTGCACGCTCGCGCAACTGGCGATCGCCTGGTGCCTCAAGAATCCGAACGTGTCGACGGTGATCACCGGTGCGAGTCGCGTCGGCCAGGTGCGCGAGAACCTCCTGGCGCTCGAGGTCCTGCCGAAGCTCGTTCCCGACGTGATGGCGCGCATCGATGCGATCACCGCCGCCGGCGCCAGCCGATAGGGCGCGGCCCCGCACGCCCTCCCCGTCCCGCGCACCGACGATGGCCCTCGCGTTCGGTTCGCTCTTCGCCGTCACGCCCGCCTCGGCGCGCGGACTGGCCGACGACGGCACGCTCGCCCCGTGCCCGGATCGTCCCAACTGCGTCTCCAGCCGGGCGACGGTCGCGGCGCAGGCGATCGCGCCGCTCGCCTACGAAGGAAGCGCCGAAGCCGCCTGGCGTCGGCTCGGCGAATGGGTGCGCGCGGCGGGCGGCGCGCGCGTCGTCGCCGAGCAGACAGTCGGCGGCACTCCGTACCTGCGTGCCGAGTTCCGATCGTCGGTGTTCGGATTCGTCGACGACGTCGAGTTCGCGCTCGACGCGAAGGCGGCGGTGATCCACGTGCGCGCCGCCGCCCGGACCGGGTACTGGGACCTGGGCGTCAACCGCGCGCGCATCGAGCGCCTGCGGTCGGCGGTCACGCAGGGCGGCGCGCGATGAACCCGCTCGAGAGCTGGCACGAGGAGCAGCGTTCCGCCTTCCTCTACCGCGTCTGTTCGGAGGCGGAGGAGGGCACGGTGCGCGCCGAGCTGTTCCGCCGGCTCGCCGGCGAAGCCGAAGCGCAGGCGGCGATCTGGCGCGCGCAACTCACCGCCCGCGGCCATCCGGCGCCAGGGCCGTTCGTTCCCGACGCCCGGACGAGGATGGTCGCCAGGCTGGTCGGCTGGCTCGGTCCGAGGCCGCTGCGCGGCGTGCTGGCGGCGATGAAGGTCCGCGGCATGGCGGTCTACGGCACCGCGATCGGCGCCGACGCGGCGCACGTGACGCCGATCGCCGGCGCGCCGCTGGAGCGCCGCCACCGCGGGCTCGGCAGCGGCGGGAACCTGCGGGCGGCGGTCTTCGGGGTGAACGACGGGCTGGTCTCGAACGCGAGTCTGATCCTGGGAGTGGCCGGTGCGACCAGCGACCCCAAGGCCGTCGTGCTCGCCGGTGTCGCCGGGCTCGCCGCCGGCGCCTTTTCGATGGCGGTCGGTGAATACGTGTCGGTGCGATCGCAGCGCGAGCTCTACGAATACCAGATCGCGCTCGAGCGCGAGGAGCTGGCGCAGTACCCTGAGGCCGAAGCCCAGGAACTGGCGCTGATCTACGCGGCCAAGGGGATCCCGAAGCGCCAGGCCGAGCAGGTCGCGCAGCGGCTCGTCGCCGATCCCGAACACGCGCTCGACACGCTCGCGCGCGAAGAGCTCGGACTCAACCCGGCCGAGCTGGGCTCGCCGATCGGTGCCGCGGCGTCGAGCCTCGCCGCGTTCGCGATCGGCGCGATCCTGCCTCTGCTGCCGTTCCTCGTCGCCGGGGGGGAGAGCGCGCTGGCGATCTCGATCGCGATCACCGCGGTCGCGCTGTTCTCGATCGGCGCCACGCTGTCGCTGTTCACCGGCAAGGGTGCGATCCGCTCCGGGTTGCGGATGCTGGCGCTGGGCGCGGCGGCCGGCGCGGTCACCTGGACGATCGGCAGACTGGCCGGCGTCGCCGTGGGCTGATGGCGCGCGACCGCCGGGCCGCGCTCGCGCTCGCGCCCGGCCGCGAACGGTCGCTGCGCCAGCGCCATCCGTGGATCTGGTCGGGCGCGATCGCTCGCGTCGACGGAGATCCGGGGCGCGGCGACACGGTGGTCGTGCGCTCGCACGACGGCGAAACGCTGGCGCTCGCCGCGTACTCGCCCGATTCTCAGTTGCGCGCGCGCGTCTGGACCTTCGACGACGAGCCGGTCGACGCCGCGTTCTTCACACGGCGTATCACCGCCGCGGTCGCCCGCCGGTCCGCGATGTTCGACGAACGCCACACCGCCGGTCGACTGGTCCACGGCGAGTCCGATGGCCTGCCGGGCGTGGTCGCCGACCTCTACGGTCGGGTCGTCGTCGTGCAGCTCACGTCCGCCGGTGCGGATCGATGGCGCGACGCGATCGTCGACGCGATGGTCGCCGCGACCGGCGCCGAGGCGGTCGTCGAGCGCTCGGACGCCGACGTGCGCGAGCTCGAGGGCCTCGCGCCGCAGAGCGGCGTGCGGCGCGGGACGCTCGGCGGTCCGGTCGCCATCGTCGAGGACGGCCTCGCCTACCGCGTCGACGTCCTCGCCGGCCAGAAGACCGGGTTCTACCTCGATCAGCGCGACAACCGTCGGCGGGTGCGGGAAATCGCTCGGGGACGCGAGGTCCTGAACGCGTTCTCGTACACCGGCGGGTTCACGCTCGCCGCGCACGCCGGCGGCGCCCGGCGCTCGGTGTCGATCGACAGCTCCGCCGAGGCGGTCGGGCTCGCCCGCTCGAACCTCGCGGCGAACGCCGCGACCCGGGACGCGGACGCGAGCTGGCGGACCGGCGATGTCTTCTCCGAGCTGCGCCGCTTCCGCGACGAGGGTCGCCGGTTCGACCTGGTCGTTCTCGACCCGCCGAAGTTCGCGCCGACGGCCGCACACGCCGCGCGCGCCGCCCGCGCCTACAAGGACATCAACCTGCTCGCGCTCAAGCTCCTCGCGCCCGGCGGGCTGCTCGCCACGTTCAGCTGCTCCGGCGGAATCTCGGCCGAGCTGTTCCGCAAGATCGTCGCCGGAGCGGCGGTCGACGCGAAGGCCGACGCCGCGGTGATCGCACGGCTGGGCGCGAGCGGCGACCATCCGGTCGCGCTCTCGTTCCACGAGGGCGAGTACCTGAAGGGCTTGCTGATCGAGCGGCGTTGAGCGCGGCGGGGCCGCTACAATCGACCCCCTTCACGCCCGACACCCGCCACCCGCACCTCATGACCGCCACGCGAATGCGCCACGTCCTGGTCACCGGAGGCGCGGGACTGATCGGATCGCACCTGTGCGACGCCCTCCTCGCCCGGGGCTCGCGGGTCACCTGCGTCGACGATTTCCGCTCGGGCTCGCGACGCAACCTCGCCGCGGCGATCGCCACCGGCCGGCTCGAGCTCGTCGAGCAGAACGTCGTCGATCTGGTCGCCGCCGCCGACGACATCGACGCGATCTTCAATCTGGCCTGCCCGGCCTCGCCACCGTTCTACCAGCGCGACCCGGTCGGGACGCTCGAAACCTGCGTCCTGGGAGCGATGCGGGTCTTCGCCGCGGCGAACCGGCTGGGAGTCCGCGTCGTGCACACGTCGACCAGCGAAGTCTACGGCGATCCGCTCGAGCACCCGCAGTCCGAGGGCTATTGGGGCAACGTCAATCCGGTCGGCGCGCGCGCCTGCTACGACGAAGGCAAGCGCTGCGTCGAGGCTCTGGCCGCGAGCCACGCCCGCCAGCACGGGCTCGATGTCCGCGTCGCCCGCATCTTCAACACCTACGGACCGCGGATGCGCAGCGACGACGGGCGGGTCGTGTCCAATTTCGTCGTCGACGCCCTCGCCGGACGCCCGCTCACCGTTTACGGCGACGGATCGCAGACGCGCTCGTTCTGTTACGTCGAAGACACGGTGGCCGGACTGATCGCGCTCGCGGACGCGCCGCGCGCCGGTTTCGAGCCGATCAACCTCGGCAATCCGGAAGAAGTGTCGATCGGCGAGCTGGCGCGACGCGTCGTCGAGCTGACCGGCTCGCGCTCACCGATCATCCACCGGCCGCTGCCTGAAGACGATCCGCACCGCCGCCGGCCGGACGTCGGTCGCGCGGCGCAACGCCTCGGCTGGAAACCGACGACGCCGCTGGACGTCGGGCTGTCCCGCACGATCCGCTGGCTCGCCGAGCAGCGGTCGGCCGGCGACTGAAAAAAAAAGCCGCTCCCGGTCGCCCGGGAACGGCTTTGGGGTTTCGGGGCGGACGGACAGGAGGACGCCCGCCCCGGTGTCGTGATCCGGTCAGCTCGAGCGATCAGGCCGAGAGGCAGCTCGACATGAACTTCTTGCGCTCGTCGCCCTTCATCTCGCCGGCCTTGGTGTTGCAGGCCTTCATCTTCTCCTGCTGAGTCATTTTGGCCGCCGGGGCGTCCTTGCCCGACAGGCAGGCGCTCATGAATTCCTTGCGCTTGTCGCCGGTCATGCCCTCGGCCTTCTTGTTGCAGTCCTTCATCCGCTCCTGCTGCGGATTGGCCTTGGCCGTGTCGGCCACCTTGGTCGCCGGCGCGGTCGCCGCGGCCGACTTGGCCGCATCGGCGGATTTCGGCGGGTCGGCGGCCAACGCGGGAAGGCTTGCAGCGCAGGCGAACACCCCGGCAAGGGCGAAAGCGGTCAATTTCGTCATCGAGGACTCCTGGGACAGGCGGAGGTTACGGTGGATGGCGGTCGTCTCGACCGGGGACCCTGGTCCCCTGCGTCCCGGCCGTGCGCCGCCGATTCACGGCCGAGTCTACGAAACCCACAACGGGCGAGGCAACCAATTCGACGACCCCGGGGATCGGGTTGTTGCAACGATGGCCTATTGCATTGCACCATGCGACGGCCGGCTGCAAGCCCGTAGGACGTGACCGCCGGCCGGATTGAGTGTAACCTATTGTTTTTTAGCGTTTCGATTGCCCGGAGATCGACGTGCCGACTTCGACCGCCCAACGCAACCGCCTGGCCGCCGCCGGAAATCCGGGCGCCCAGCGCCCGATTGACGACACCCGGATCACCGAAATCACCGAGCTCGTGCCACCGGCGCACCTGCTGCGCGAATTTCCGGTCTCCGAGACCGCCGGCGCGACGACCTACGACACGCGCCAGGCGATCCACCGCGTCCTGCACGGCGCCGACGACCGACTGGTCGTCGTCGTCGGCCCCTGCTCGATCCACGACTACGACGCCGCGATCGACTACGCGACCCGACTGGCGGCGCTGCGCCGCTCACTGGCCGAAGACCTGGTCGTCGTCATGCGCGTCTATTTCGAGAAGCCGCGGACCACGGTGGGCTGGAAGGGACTGATCAACGATCCGCGGCTCGACGGCAGCTTCCGGATCAACGAGGGCCTGCGGCTCGCGCGCCGAATCCTGCTCGAGGTCAACGAGCTCGAATTGCCGGCGGGAACCGAGTACCTCGACATGATCACGCCGCAGTACGTCGCCGACCTGATCAGCTGGGGCGCGATCGGCGCGCGCACGACCGAGAGCCAGGTCCATCGGGAGCTCGCGAGCGGGCT
This sequence comes from Burkholderiales bacterium, assembly GCA_046347725.1. Taxonomy (GTDB): domain Bacteria; phylum Pseudomonadota; class Gammaproteobacteria; order Burkholderiales; family Casimicrobiaceae; genus VBCG01. The sequence goes on along the minus strand of JAXMFN010000002.1, from coordinate 955,100 downwards.
CTCCTGCCCGGTCGGATTCAAGAACGGCACCAACGGCGACGTCCGCATCGCCGTCGACGCGATCAAGGCGGCGAGCGCTCCGCACCACTTCCTGTCCGTCACCAAGGGCGGCCACTCGGCGATCGTCCACACCGCCGGCAACGAGGACTGCCACATCATCCTGCGCGGCGGCCAGACGCCGAACTACGACGCCGCGTCGGTGGAGGCGACCTGCAAGGAACTGGCGCACGCCGGGCTCGCGGCGAGGGTGATGATCGACTGCTCGCACGCCAACAGCCAGAAGAAGCACGACCGTCAGGTCGAGGTCGTGGCCGACATCGCGGCGCAGGTCGGCGGTGGCGATTCGCGGATCATCGGCGTGATGATCGAGAGCCACGTCAATCCCGGGCGCCAGGACTTGAAGCCGCACGAACCGCTCGCCTACGGCGTGTCGATCACCGACGCCTGCATCGGCTGGGACGCGACCGTCGATGCACTGGAGCGCCTCGCCGACGCGGTCCGAAAACGCCGCCTCGCCGGCGACGAAGCCGCCTGACCCGTCGCCGGTGCGTCGCGACCTCGGGTGAGCGCGAGCGCCGGCCACCGGTGACCGATGGCCGCGATCGAGATCAGGCTCGCGCTCGACGGCGCGCGGGTCGCTGAGTTGATCGGTCATCCGGCGCTGCTGGCGCTGCGCCGGGGTCGCCCGCGCACCGAGCGTCTGCGAATCGTCTATTTCGACACACCGGAGCGCCGGATCGCTCGCGCGGGCCTCGGGCTGCGGTCGAGGAGGCGCGGGCGGCGCTGGACCGTCTCGGTCGAATCGGATTCGCCGCAGACGCCCGCGCCGGGTGTCAAGGCGGCGATCGAGTGGGTATCGACCGGATCCGCACCGGATCCGTTGAGGCTGGTCGCGACCCCGTGGCGTGCGCTATTCGTCAAGGCGCTGCGCGAGGGGCCTCTCGGACCGGTTTGCACGGCCGATGTCGAGCGCATCTCGTTCCCGGTCGATCTCGACGGCCGCACGTTCGCCACGCTCGCGGTCGACCGTGGATACCTCGCCGCGGCCCGGGGCACCGCCGGCGCGGGCCGGCGCGAGCCGGTCTGCGAGGTCGACATCGGGATCGCCGCCGGCGATCCGACCGGGCTCTTCGACCTCGCCGCGCTCCTCGTCGACGAGCTCGGTTGCATGCCGGAGCCGCGCAGCCGGGCCGAGCGCGGCTACGCGCTCGCCGACGCGGTGGTCGAGGCACCGTCCAGGGCGCGCGACGCGTCGTTCGGCCCCGAGGCGACCGCCCGGGAGGCGGCGACCGCAATCCTCGCCGAGTGCGTGCGCCAGATCCGCAGCAACGCCGTCGGGTTCCCCGCCGGCCGCGATCCGGAATGGGTGCATCAGCTGCGGATCGGCCTGCGGCGCCTGCGCTCGTGCCTGTCGATCTTCGGCGATCTGTTCGCGTCCGGACGGGTCGAGAGCCTCGCAGCCGAGATCCGATGGGCGCTCGACACGCTCGGCGCGGCTCGCGACCTCGACGTGTTCGCCACCTCGACGCTGCCGCGGGCGCTCCCCGATCTCGCGCTGGCGCGGGCGGGCCGCGCCGGCGTCGATTGGGACCCCGATGCGCTGGCGCGACGACTCGCCGCCCGCTGCCGCCTCGCGCGCCGGGAGGTCGACGCCGCGGTCGCCTCGCCGCGATTCGCAACGCTCGTGCTCGACGCGCTCGCTCTCGCCCGCGTTCCGACCAGCGACGAGGCGCGCGTAGCGGCCGGGCGCGAGAGCGCCCGCGCGTTCTGCGCCCGCGCGATCGAACGGCGCGCGCGCCGCCTCGCCCGCGCCGGCGCCCGCCTCGCGCTGGCCGGCGACGAAGAGCGACACGCGGTGCGCCTCGCGGCCAAGAAGCTGCGCTACGCGACCGAGTTCGCCGCGCCGCTGTTCCCGGGCCGGCGCACTCGCGAGTCGCGCGCCGCGCTCGCCCGGTTGCAGGAGACGCTGGGCGAATTCAACGACCTGGTCGTCGCACCGCGGGTCGCCGCCGCGCTCGCGGGGCCCGGCTCGCCGGCGACGGCGACGATCGACGCCTGGGCCCGCGGCCGCGCCGGCGCGCTCGCCGAGACGATCGACGACGCGTGGCGCCACTACCGCTCCTCGCGACCCTTCTGGCCGCGACCCCGACGATCCGATGCGCGTCGATGACACCGGCGACCCCGGACCCTACCGAGCGCCGGTATGGCTCGCCGGCGGACACGCGCAGACGATGTGGGCGCCTCTCGCCCGATGTCCGACGGTCGACTACCGGCGCGAGACGGTGCGCGCGCCCGACGGCGACCTCTGGCGTTTCGACTGGACCGCGGGCCCGGCGGCGGACCGCGCGCCGGTCGTCGTGCTGTTCCACGGCCTCGAGGGCAGCTCGCGCTCCCACTACGCGGTCGCGTTGATGGCGCATGCGCAGCGCCGCGGCTGGCGCGGCGTCGTCGCCCACTTCCGCGGTTGCGGCGGCGAACCCAACCTGCGCCCGCGCGCCTACCACTCCGGCGACCACGAGGAAGTGGCGGCGATGCTCGTCGCGGTTCGAGAGCGCGTGCCGCCCGGTGCCGCGGTGCACGCGGCTGGCGTCTCGCTGGGCGGCTCGGCGCTCATCAACTGGCTCGGACGCGCCGGCACCGCCGCCCGGGTCGTCGTCGCGCGCGCGGCCGCGGTCTCGACGCCGCTCGACCTCGTCGCCGCCGGCGCCGCGATCGGCCAGGGGGCGAACCGCCTCTACACGCGCTACTTCCTGCGCACGCTCAAGCCGAAGGCGCTGGCGATGGCCCGCCGGCACCCGGGCACGATCGACATCGCGCGCCTGGAACGCGCGCGGTCGATGTGGGACTTCGACGACGTGGTGACTGCGCCGCTGCACGGCTTCGCCGGCACGCGCGACTACTGGACGCGCGCCTCGTCGAAGCCCTGGCTCGCGCGCGTGGCGCTGCCCACGCTCGTTCTGAACGCGCGCAACGACCCGTTCATCCCGGCCGCCTCGCTCCCGGGCCCCGACGAGGTCTCGGCCGAGGTCGTGCTCGAGCAACCCGAGGCCGGCGGCCACGCGGGTTTCGTCAGCGGCCCGTTCCCCGGCAACCACGACTGGCTCGCGCGGCGGCTGCTCGCGTGGTTCGCGCGCGACCCGTCGTCGCCGCCGCAGCGGGTATGATGGCCGCCCGCGCCGGCGCCGCCGGCGCCGACTCACCCGCCCCCGCGATCCGCGCCGACGACGCATGAGCCCGACCCTGCCCGCCGAGATCTTCAAGGCCTACGACATCCGCGGCGTCGTCGGCCGCACGCTCACGCCGGAGATCGTGCGCACGATCGGCCGCGGCCTGGGCACGCTCGCCCGCGAGGCCGGGCGCACGACGATCGTCGTCGGCCGCGACGGCCGCCTCTCCGGCCCGGCGCTCTCGGCAGCGCTCGCCGCCGGCATCCGAGCGGCCGGCACCGATGTCCTCGACGTCGGCCGGGTCGCGACGCCGATGACCTACTTCGCCGCGCACGCGCTCGCCACCGGCTGCAGCGTCATGGTCACCGGCAGCCACAACCCGCCCGACTACAACGGGCTCAAGATGGTGATCGACGGGCGCACGCTCGCCGGCGAGGCGATCGCGGCGCTGCGCGAACGACTGGTCCGCGGCGAGGTCGCGACCGGCGACGGCCGCTATCGCATCCACGCCGTCGGCGGCGCCTACCTCGACCGGATCGCCGGCGACGTGAAGCTCGCCCGACCGATGCGCATCGCCGTCGACGGCGGCAACGGCGTCGCCGGCGCCTACGCACCGTCGCTGTTCCGCCGGATGGGTTGCGAAGTCGTCGAACTGTACTGCGAGGTCGACGGTCGCTTCCCCAACCACCATCCGGATCCGTCGCAGCCGAAGAACCTCGCCGACCTGAAGACGCGGCTCGCCGCCGGCGACTGCGAGCTCGGGCTCGCCTTCGACGGCGACGGCGACCGGCTGGGCGTGGTCACCCGGGACGGCCACGTGATCTGGCCGGACCGACAGCTGATGCTCTACGCGGCCGACGTCCTCTCGCGCGTGCCGGGCGCGACGATCATCTACGACGTCAAGTCGACGCGCCAACTCAAGCCTTGGATCGAGCGTCACGGCGGCCGTCCGCTGTTGTGGAAGACCGGCCACTCGTTCATCAAGGTCAAGATGAAGGAGGAAGGCGCGGCGCTCGCCGGCGAGATGAGCGGCCACACGTTCTTCGGCGAGCGCTGGTACGGTTTCGACGACGGCCTGTACACCGGCGCGCGGCTGCTCGAGATCCTGTCGCGCCACGACGATCCGTCGGCGGTGCTCGACGCGCTGCCCGACGCGCTGTCCACACCGGAGCTGCACGTCGCCTGCGCCGAGGGCGAGCAGCACGCGCTCGTGCGCGAGCTTCAGGAGCGCGCGGCCTTTCCCGGCGCGAAGGACGTGATCCGCCTCGACGGCCTGCGCGTCGAGTACGCGGACGGCTTCGGACTCGCGCGCGCCTCGAATACGACGCCGCTGGTCGTGCTGCGCTTCGAGGCCGACGACGAGGCCGCGCTCGCGCGCATCCAGCGCGAATTCCGCCGCGTGTTCGCCGACGTCCGCCCGGACGCCGAGCTGCCGTTCTGACCGGCGTGGACACGACGACCGTCACGCTGGCCGACATCGAGGCGGCGCGCGAGCGCCTGCGCGGCGGCATCTACGAGAGCCCCTGCGTCGAGTCGATCCCGCTCTCGCAGCTCACCGGCGCGCACGTCTTCTGCAAGCTCGACTACCTGCAGCGCACCGGGAGCTTCAAGGAGCGCGGCGCGCGCAACGCGCTGCTCCGGCTGCCCGACGAGACGCGGCGGCGAGGCGTGATCGCCGCCAGCGCCGGCAATCACGCGCAGGGCGTCGCCTACCACGGCGGGCTCCTGGGCGTGCCGGTGACCGTGGTCATGCCGCGCTTCGCGCCGCTGATCAAGGTGACCAACTGCCGCCGCTTCGGCGCCGAGGTGGTCCTCCACGGCGAGGACCTCTCCGAGGCGCGCGCCAGGGCCCTCGAGCTCGCGCAGCAGCGCTCGCTCGCGTTCATCCACCCGTTCGACAACGCCGACGTGATCGCCGGTCAGGGCACGATGGGCCTGGAGATCCTCGAGCAGGCGCCGGCGGTCGAGGCGATCGTCGTTCCGGTCGGCGGCGGCGGGCTCATCGGCGGCGTCGGCACGGCGGTGAAGGCGATCAAGCCCGCGGTCGAGATCGTCGGCGTCGAGCCGCAGAACGCGCCGTCGCTGGCGGCGGCGTTCGCGCGCAAGGGACCGGTCGAGGTCGCGCTGGCGCCCACGCTCGCCGACGGACTCGCGGTCGCCCGCACCGGCGAGTTGAACTACCGGATCGCCACCCGCGTCGTCGACCGCCTGTGCACCGTCGACGAAGCGTCGATCGCGCTCGCGATCCTGCGCCTGATCGAGCTCGAGAAGAGCGTCGTCGAGGGCGCGGGCGCCGCACCGCTGGCCGCCTTCCTCGCCGGCAAGCTCGATCACCTCAAGGGTCGTGATGTCGTGCTGGTGCTGTGCGGCGGCAACATCGACCTGACGATCCTCGACCGTCTGATCGACATCGGATTGGTCGCCGACGGCCGGATCGCGCGCTTCACGGTGACGATCTCCGATCGGCCGGGCGGACTCGCCCGGCTGGCCAAGGTCCTCGCCGACGCCGGGGCGTCGATCAAGGAGATCGTCCACGACCGCGCGTTCTCGGGACCCGACCTCTCGGCGGTGCGGGTCGTCTGCGTCGTCGAGACGACCGGTCCCGACCATGTCCGCGCGGTCCACGCGGCGCTCGCGGACGCCGGCATCCGCGTCGTCGCCGGCGGGCCGGCGATCGGGGACGGTTGACGCTGTCGGGTTGAAGCAGGACCCGCGACGGTTCCGTCGGGCGGCGTTCAGGCGGACGAACGTCGCCCTAGGAATCGCCAGCCGACGACCGCACCGATGCCGGCCAGCCCGGCGATGTCGGTCCACGCCGCCGGGTAGACAAGCGCGAGCCCGGCGGCGACGAGCAACGCGCGTTCGGCCACGCCCAGCGGTCCGGCGAGCCAGCCCTGGACGCCGATGGCGAGCGAGGCGATTCCGGCCATCGCGGTCGCCGCGATCCACGCGACGGCGAGCCACGAGCCTTCCGGCGGCGTCTTGAGCAACAGACCGACGCCCTCGGGCGACAGCACGAACACGAACGGCACGACGAACGCGGGCAGCGTGTACTTCCACGACTGCAGCGTCGTGCGGTAGGGATCGCCGCCGGTGATCGCCGCAGCGGCGAACGGCGAGAGCGCCGTCGGCGGCGAGACTTCGGAGAGCACCGCGTAGTAGAAGATGAACATGTGGGCGGCGAAGTCGGGCACGCCGAGCTTGACCAGCGCCGGCGCGGCGATGACCGCGCAGATGATGTAGCTCGCCGTGACCGGCACCGCGAGACCGATGATCCAGACGATCAGCGCCGTGTAGACCGCGGTCAGCAGCAGGCTCCCGCCGGCGTAGGAGATCACGATCGCCGAGAACTTGAGCCCCAGGCCGGTCTTGGCGACGACGCCGACGATCACGCCGGCGGCGACGCAGGTCGCGGCGACGTTGAGCATCTGCGCCGAGCCGTCCCGCAGCGCGGCGACCAGCCGCCGCGGGAAGAGCGCCTGATCGCGGTCGAGGAAGCTGACCGCGAAGGTCACCACCGTCGCCCAGAACACCGAGAGGATCGGCGAGTATCCGAGCAACAGGAAGACGACGATCGCCGCCAGCGAGACGAAGTGGTAGCCGTGGCGACGGGTGATCTCCCACAGCGACGCGGCGCGCTCGGACGCGAGCCTCGGCAATCCGAATCGCGCCACGTCGAGCTCGACCATGACGAACAGCGACAGGTAGTAGAGGCAGGTCGGGACGACCGCCATCAGGATGACGTCGAGGTAGCCGATCTTGAGGAACTCGGCGATCAGGAACGCGGCTGCCCCGAGCACCGGCGGCGAGATGATCGCGCCCAGGCCTCCGGCCGCCAGCAGGCCGCCGGCCGACTCGCGGTCGTAGCCGGACTTCGCGAGCATCGGCCAGGCGACCGAGCCGATCGTCACCGTCGTGGCGACGCCCGAACCGGAGGGGCCGCCCAGCAGGAACGAGGCGAGCACCACGGTGCGCCCGGCGCCGGCGCGCCGCCCGCCCATCGCCGCGAAGCTCCAGTCGAGGAAGAACCTGCCCGCACCCGACTGCTGCAGGAAGGCGCCGTAGATCGTGAACAGGATGATCAGCGTCGCCGACACGTCGACCGCGGTGCCGAAGACGCCTTCGAGCGTCTGGTAGAGGAACCCGGTGAGGCTCGCGATGTCGTAGCCGCGGTGCGCCCACTGTCCGGGAAGCCACGGCCCGACGAACGCGTAGGCGACGAAGACGAGCACCACGGCGGTCAGAATCAACCCTGACGTTCGCCGGCAGGCCTCGAGGACCAGCACGAGGAAGACGAAGCCGAAGAAACGGTCCCGCGCGTCCGGCGTGACATTGCGGTCCCAGAAGTCGTCGCCGCCTGCGAGGAGGTAGGCGATCGACGCGAGGCCCAGCATCGCGGCGACGACGTCCCACCACATCAGCCGATCGCGGAACGCCGCCGACACCGGGTAGATCAGGAAGACGAGCACCAGCACGAAGCCGACGTGCAACGGTCGCAGGACCGGCGCCGGGACGATCTCGACGGCGGCGTACAGGTGGACGAGGCTCATCGCGACGAGGAGCGCGGTCGCGCCGGCCGCGAGCAGACCGCGGTAGCGGCTGGTCGCGCCCTCCTCCTGCTCGACGTAGGCGCGCGCGACGTCGAGCCGGCTCGCCGGCAACGCCCCGGCGTCGACCTCGTCGGCCCGTCCCTGCGGTTCGCCTGGTCCCATCGGTCAGCGCCCCTAGCCCCGCCCCGCCGGTCGGACCGGGGCCGCGCGCGTGAGCCTAGCACGCGACCGATTCGTGATCCGCGTCACAGACGCATGGGTGCCGGAACGGGCATCCTGCGCCTATCATCCCGGAGGAGAACCGCCATGTCCCTGCGCTACGGATTCGGCCGCACCGTCGGCCTGCCCTTCGACGTCGCCGTCGAGCGAATGGTGGGAGCGCTCGCCGCCGAGGGATTCGGCGTCCTCACCGAAATCGACGTCCAGGCGACGCTGAAGAAGAAGCTGGGGGTCGACCGCCCCCGCTACCGGATCCTGGGCGCCTGCAATCCGCCGTTCGCCAAGCAGGCGTTGGACGCCGAGCCGTCGATCGGGCTTCTGATGCCGTGCAACGTCGTCGTCCGCGAGGACGCGGGCGGCGCCGTGCACGTCGAGGTGCTCGACCCGATCCCGCTCTTCGAGCTCACCGGGCGGCCCGAGGTCGGGCCGCTGGCGCGCGAAGTGCGAACCCGCCTCGAGCGGGCGCTGGCGGCGTTGTAGGACGCGGGCGGCGCGCCGTGCGCGCCGACCCCGTCAGTTCGAGAAGCGGACGCCCTGCTCCTCGAAGTACTTGCGCGCCCCGGGATGGTAGGGAATCGGCGAGCCGATCGACTGGTACTTCAGGTCGATGTTCTGCGCCTCCTTGTGGACGGCGACGAGCTCCGGCTTCTTCTCCATCAGCGTCTTGACGATCTGGTAGGCCATCTCGTTGGACATCTTCTCGCTGGCGACCAGGATGTTCCAGACATCGATGTTCTCGACCGCCTTGTCCTGCCCCGAGTAGGAATTCGCCGGAATGACGCCCTTGACGTAGAGCGGGCCGTGCTTGCGGTTCATCGCCTCGATCGCCTCGGCGTGGTCGAGGAGCTTCACCCGGGTTCCCGGCGTCGCGGCCAGGTCGGTGATCGCCGCCGTCGGCACGCCGCCGACCCAGAAGAACGCGTCGATCTTGCGGTCCTTGATCGCGTTGACGCTCTCAGCCGCTCCGAGCCGCTCCTGCTTCAGGTCCTTCTTCGGGTCGATGCCGATCGCGTCGAGCACCCGCAACGCCATCACCTCGACGCCGCTGCCGGGCGACCCGGTCGACACCCGCTTGCCCTTGAGGTCGGCGAGCTTCTGGACGCCGGCGCCCTCGACGGTGACGACCTGCATCCGGTTCGGGTAGAGGACCATCAGCGTGCGCGCCGGCACCGCGGCGTCCTTGAACTTGTCCTGACCCTTGTAGCCGTCCCAGGCGGCGTCGACCATCGAGAAGCCGAACTCCGACTTGCCGGCGCCGATCAGCTTCAGGTTGTCGACCGAGCCGCCGGTCACCTCGGCGGTCGCCTGCAGCCCGGGCACGTATTTCGACAGCAGGTTCGCCATACCGCCGCCCAGCGGGTAGTAGACGCCGCCGGTGCCGCCGGTCGTGATCGAAATGCGCTGCTGCTGCGCGTGGGCCGCGACGGACAGCGACGCTGCCAGGAGCGCGGCGAGCGCCGCGCGCGGGAATGCGGACATCGGTTCCTCCGGAAGGGAAAGCCGGCGCCGGGCCGGCCGGTCGTTCGCGCTCGCCGCCGGGCCGCTCGCCCGGCGTCGACGCGACTCGTCTATTCGATGCGCGAGTGTAGCGCAGGAGTCCTGGCCGGGTCGCGGCCTAGGCCGCGCCGACCAGGTCCGGCGCCGGGTGGGCGCGCCGCTCGAGCGACGACACGTGCAGCGGCCAGACGCCCCTGCGCCGGTCGAGGTAATGGGTCCGCAGCGTACGGGCGATCGTACGGAAGGCGATGCGTTCCCACGGGATCTCGTCCTCGTGGAACAGCCGCACCTCGAGGCTCTCCGTTCCCGGGCCGTAGTCGCGGTCGAGGAGCCGGGCGCGGAACATCATGTAAATCTGGCTGATCTGCGGCAGGCTGATCACCGTGTAGAGCCCGCCGACCTCGACGCGCGCGTTGGCTTCCTCCAGCGTCTCGCGCGCCGCGCCGGCGGCGAGCGTCTCGCCGTTCTCGAGGAAGCCCGCCGGCAGCGTCCACAACCCGAGCCGGGGTTCGATCGCGCGCCGGCACAGGAGCACCCGGTCGTCCCACTCGGGCAGGCAGCCGACGACGACCTTCGGATTGCGGTAGTGGATCGCCCCGCAGGAAGCGCAGACCTCGCGCGGCGCGTTGTCGCCGTCGGGGACCCGCCAGGCGATCGCGGCCGCGCCGCAATCGCTGCAGAACCGCATCGCCGGGGGATTCATCCGCGCAGGAAGTGCTGACGGTAGTACTTCATCTCGTCGATCGACTCGTAGACGTCGGCGAGCGCCGTGTGCTTCGATTCCTTCGAGAACCCCTTGGCCATCTCCGGCTGCCAGCGGCGGGCGAGCTCCTTGAGCGTCGATACGTCGAGATTGCGGTAGTGGAAATGGTCTTCGAGCGAGGGCATCCAGCGCGCGAGGAAGCGGCGGTCCTGGCAGATCGAGTTGCCGCACATCGGTGAGGCCTTCGCCGGCACGTGGGCGCGCAGGAAGGCGAGCGCCTCGCGCTCGACGTCGGCGTCGGCGAGCGTCGATGCGCGCACTTTGTCGATCAGGCCGGTGCGCCCGTGGGTTCCCTGGTTCCAGGCGTCCATGCCGGCCAGCACCGCGTCCGACTGGTGGACGACCCACACCGGGGCCTCGGCGATCGTCGCGAAGTTCGCGTCGGTGACGACGAGAGCCACCTCGAGGATGCGGTCGGTGTCGGGCGCGAGCCCCGACATTTCGAGGTCGATCCAGATCAGGCGGTCGTCTGCGGGCGGTGGCATGCGGTCGGTCGGCGCAATGTCGCGAGCGGCGCGCTCGCGTAGAATGGCCGATCATTCTCGCATAGCGCGAGCCGCCACGGGCCGGCGATGACCGCAGCCACGTTCACCACGATCTTCCTCGCCGCCGTCGCGCTGGCCCTGGCGCTCGAGATCTGGCTCGCCGGGCGGCAGATCGCGTACGTCCGCGCCCACGCGCACGCCGTTCCCCCGGCGTTCGCCGACAAGGTGAGCGCCGAGGCGCACCGCAAGGCCGCCGACTACACGATCGCCCGGACGCGTCTGGCGATCGCGAGCACGATCGCAGGAACGCTGGTCCTGCTGGCGCTGACGCGGGGCCGCGGCGTCGCTTTCCTCTCCGGGCTGACCGGGCTCCTCGACGCGCACCCGGTCGTCCAGGACCTGGCGCTGATCGTCGCCGTCGTCCTCGTCTCGGCGCTGGTTTCGCTGCCGTTCTCGCTGTGGCGCACGTTCGTCATCGAGGCGCGCTACGGTTTCAACCGCACGACGCCGGCGCTCTGGTCGGCCGACCTCGTCAAGGGCACGCTGGTCGCGGCCGCGATCGGGCTGCCGATCGCCGCGGTCGTCATCGCGTTGATGCGCGCGGCCGGGTCGTCGTGGTGGATCTGGGCCTGGGCCGCGTGGATGGCGTTCCAGGTGCTGATGCTCGCCGCCTATCCGACGCTGATCGCGCCGCTGTTCAACACGTTCAAGCCGCTGCCCGAGGGTCCGCTGCGCGATCGCGTCGAGGCGCTGCTCGCGAGGTGCGGATTCGCCTCGCGCGGGCTCTACGTCATGGACGGCTCGCGCCGTTCGTCGCATGGCAACGCCTACTTCACCGGCTTCGGGCGCGCCAAGCGCATCGTCTTCTTCGACACGCTGGTCGACCGGCTCTCGCCCGAAGAGACCGAAGCGGTGCTCGCCCACGAATTGGGACACTACCGCCTGAAGCACGTCGCCAAGCGGATCGCCTGGTCGGCGGCCGCCTCGCTCGTCTTCTTCGCGCTGTTGGCCGCGCTCGCCACCGCCGACTGGTTCTACCAGGGTCTGTACGTGCCGCCGTCGCCCGGGCGTCCCGGCGTCGCGCTGGTCCTCTTCTTCCTCGCGCTGCCGGTGTTCACGTTCGTCCTCGCGCCGCTGGGGTCGTGGTACTCCCGGCGCCACGAGTTCGAAGCCGACGCCTACGCGGCCGGCCACGCGTCGGCGGCGGCGCTGGCGGGCGCGCTCGTGCGTCTCTACGAGGACAACGCGTCGACGCTGACGCCCGATCCGGTGTACTCGTTCTTCTACGATTCGCACCCGGCCGCCGCCCAGCGCGTCGCGCGGCTGGAGGCGCTCGCGACCGCCCCGGCGCCGGCCGTCGGCGGCGCGACCTGATGCGACCGGCGCCGATGGCCGGACCCCGCGCCCGATCCCGCGCGCCCGGGCGATCCGGATGAATCGGCACCAACCGGGTCTGGTCGTCGCCGCGTGGCGTCGCCACTTCGCGGTGCGGCTCGACGACGGCGAGATCGTCGCCTGCGTGCTCAAGGGCCGTCGCACCGCGCTCGCCTGCGGCGATCGCGTCGCCGTCGCCCGGATCGCCGGCGGCGGCGCGATCGAATCGGTCGAGACGCGTTCTTCACTGATCTACCGATCCGATGCGTTCCGCGAGAAGCTCGTCGCCGCCAATGTCGATCAGGTGGCCGCGGTCGTCGCCCCGGATCTTCCGGTCGACGACGAGCTCGTCCATCGCTGGAGCATCGCGGCGGCGCTGGAGCGCTGTCGCTACGTCGTCGTCCTGAACAAGTCGGACCTGCCCGGGTTCGACGCGCTGCGCGAGCGGCTCGCCCCGCTCGAGCGGCTCGGGGCGACGCTCGTCGGCGTCTGCGCGAAGCGCGACGTCGGCCCGCTAGCCCCGCTGTTCGCCGGCCGCCGCAGCGTGCTGATCGGCCAGTCCGGCATGGGCAAGTCGACGGTGCTGAACGGCCTCGTTCCGGGCGCGCAGGCGCGCGTCGGCGAGGTGTCGGCCGCGCTCGACAGCGGCCGCCACACGACCACCGAGGCGGCGCTCTACGCGCTCGAAGGGCCGGACGACGGGTGGATCGTCGATTCGCCGGGCATGAAGACCTTCGGGCTCGCGCACGTCGACCCGGGCCGGATCGACGAGGCGTTCGTCGACATCGCGCCCTACATCGGCCGCTGCCGGTTCCGGGACTGCCGCCACGATCGCGAGCCGGGTTGCGCGGTGCGCGAGGCCGAGGAGACCGGGAAGATCGCGTCGTTCCGCGTCGGGTTGCTGCATGCGCTACGGGCGGAAGCGACCGCGGCGGGACGACGCAGCTAGAACCGCCGTCGGCCTGAAGGCCGCCCCACCAAGGCCGCCGTCGGCCCGCCGCCGGCGGACGTGGGCGTGGGCGGTCGGCCCACCGCCCGACTCGCGGCCGCACGTCACGGCACCAGATTGGCGACGGTCACGAGCAGGATGACGGCGAGCCAGAGCACCAGCGCGCGCCACGCGAGTCCCACCGCCGAGGGCAGCAACTCCGGCTCGGCCGGCTCGCCCAACCCGATCTCCGGCCGCCAGATCGGCTCCTCGCCCGGCACGCCGATCGGGCCTCCGAGCAACACGCCCAGCGCGCCGGCCCCGCTCGCGAGCACGGTGCCCGAAGCGACCGCGCCTTCGTCGCGGGGCCAGCCCGCCGCCTGCGTGCGCCAGCAGGCGACCGCGTCCTCGAAGTCACCGACGACCGCGAAGGAGAGCGCGGTCAGACGCGCGGGGATCCAGTCGAGGACCGCCAGGAGCGCGCGCGCCGCGCGGCCGAACGCCTCGCGCTCGCGCGCGATCGGCGTCGAGTCGCCGCCCGGCCGCGGCCCCGACCATTCGCCGGCGAGCCGCGCGGTCGCCCGGTAGAGCACGGCGCCGGCCGGTCCTGGCAGCACGACGAACCAGAAGATCACCGCGAAGACCTGACGGTACGCGTCCTCGAGTCCGCGCTCGATCGCCAGGCGCGAGACGTCCGAAGACGACATCGCCTCGGTCGTCCCTCCGCGCCAGGCCGCGAGCGCGCGCCGCGCGGCGACCAAGTCGCCGTCCTTGAACGCGGCGACGATCGCCGACACCGCGTGGCTGAAGCGCCGGAAGCCCATCAACGCGTAGAGGACCGCGACGTCGAACGCCCACCCGGCCGCCGGATGCAGCGTGTCGAGCGCCCAGGCGACGAGCGCGGCGAGGGCGACCGCCGGGACGACGGCGATCGCCGTCGCCACCGCGCCGTGTCCGACGGTACCGCCGTTGAAGTCGCGCTCGATCCGGCGCGCCTGGCGAGCGTAGAAGCGCTCGATCCCGGTCCGCCAGGCGAACGCCCGCCACTGCTCGAGGCCGAGCGCGGCGAGGATCGCGAGGAAGCTCAACGCGGCATCCGCCTAGGACTTGAGTTCCGCGCGGTCGCGAAACTGCTCGAGCGCCTCGGGATTGGCCAGCGCCTCGAGGTTGCGGATCGGGCGGCCGTGGACGACATCGCGCACCGCGAGCTCGACGATCTTGTTGCTCTTGGTGCGCGGGATGTCGCCGACCTGCACGACTTTCGCGGGCACGTGGCGCGGCGTCGTGTTCGCGCGGATCTGCTTCTGGATCCGGTCGATCAGCGCCGCGTCCAGCGTCAGCCCGTCGCGCAGCTTGACGAACAGCACGACGCGGACGTCGCCGACCACGCCCGGCGGCCAGTCCTGGCCGATGACGAGGCTTTCGACGACCTCGTCGAGCTGTTCGACCTGTCGGTAGATCTCGGCGGTGCCGATGCGCACGCCGCCGGGATTGAGCGTCGCGTCCGAGCGGCCGTGGATGACGATGCCGCCCTCGGCGGTGACCTCGGAGTAGTCGCCGTGGCACCAGACGCCGGGGAAGCGATCGAAATAGGCCGCGCGGTACTTGGCGCCGTCCGGGTCGTTCCAGAAGCCGATCGGCATCGACGGGAACGGCCGTGTGCAGACCAGCTCGCCGCGCTCGCCCTTGCCCGCCGGCACCGGCTCACCCCGCTCGTCGTAGACGTCCACCGCCATGCCCAGGCCGCGGCACTGGATCTCGCCTCGGCGCACCGGCATCGTCGGATTGCCGAGCACGAAACAGGAGACGATGTCGGTCCCCCCGGAGATCGAGGCGAGGTGCAGGTCCTTCTTGACGCACTCGTAGACGTAGTCGAAGGACTCCGGCGCGAGCGGGCTCCCGGTCGAGAACATCGTGCGCAGCCGCGCGAGCGTGTAGTCCTTGCGCGGCACCAGCGCGATCTTCTTCAGCGCGTCGATGTACTTCGCCGACGTGCCGAAGTGGGTCATCCGCTCCTCCTCCGCGTAGTTCCACAACACGCGGCCGGCTTTCGCGAACGGCGATCCGTCGTAGAGCAGCAGCGTCGCGTCGGCGGCGAGCCCGGAGACGAGCCAGTTCCACATCATCCAGCCGCAGGTGGTGAAGTAGAACAGACGGTCGCCGCGCGAGACGTCGCCGTGCAGCCGGTGCTCCTTGACGTGCTGCAGCAGCGTGCCGCCGGCGCCGTGGACGATGCACTTGGGAACGCCGGTCGTTCCCGACGAATAGAGGATGTAGAGCGGGTGCGCGAACGGGAGTCGCACGTAGTCGATCGGGCCGGCGTCCTCGCGTCCGACGAAGTCGTCCCACGCGAGCGCACCGCGCACCGCGCCCAGCGCCGGCGCCGGCGCGCCGCCGGAGTCCGCCAGGTAGGGAACCACGACGACCCGCTCGACGGTCGGCAGGCGCTCGACGATCGTGGCGACCTTGTCGAGAACCGGGATCGCCTTGCCCCCGTACCAGTAGCCGTCGACGGTGACGAGGATCTTCGGGGCGATCTGGCCGAAGCGGTCGAGCACGCCCTGCACGCCGAAGTCCGGCGAGCACGACGACCAGACCGCGCCGCGCGCCGCCGAACCCAGCATCGCGACGATCGTCTCCGGCAGGTTCGGAAGGTAGGCGGCGACGCGGTCGCCGACGCCGACGCCGGCCGCGTCGATCGCACGGGCGAAACGCGCGACGGCCGCCTTGAGCTCGCCGTGCGCGACCCGCGACGCGGTCTTGTCCTCGCCGCGGAAGACGAGCGCGTCGCCGGCCTCGTCCGTCCCTCGGCGCTCGACCAGGTTCTCGGCGAAGTTGAGCCGCGCGTCCGGGAAGAACCGCGCGCCGGGCATCCGTCCGGCATCGACGAGCGTGCGCCCGCCGGGCTCGCCGAGAACGCCGCCCAGCGACCAGATCTCGCGCCAGAACGGCTCGGGGTTGTCGATCGACCAGCGCCACAGCGACGGATAGTCGGTGACGTCGACGCCGTGCCTCGCGGCGACCCGTGCGGCGAACGCGGTCATCGCCGCCGAGGCGACCCGCGCCGGCGACGGCGTCCACAGCGGCGCGCTCATCGCGCTCCTCCGGCGTCGTGCGAGCTCCGGCCGGGCACCAGCTCGGCGATCGCCGCCGGCAGCGGCACCGACCGGCCGGTCGCGGTGTCGACCCAGACCACCTTCGCCGACCCGTGCGCGCAGCGCTCTCCGCCGAAGATGATCTCGTAGGAGGTCTCGAAGCTGGAGCGGCCGCGCTCACCGACCGACATCCGGATCTCGACGTCGCCCGGATAGGTCAGCGCCCGCTCGAACGTGCAGCTCGCGTTCACGATCACCGGACCTGTGCCGTCCGGCGCCGCGCGTCCCTCGCCGACCCGTGCGAACATCCACTCGATACGCGTCTGCTCCATGTAGCGGAAGTAGACGGTGTTGTTGACATGGCCCATCGCATCCATGTCGCCCCAGCGGATCGGCTGGATCGACGTGTACACGTGGCGGCGCGGCGAGGTCATGGCAATTCCGAGTCCGGCAGGCGCGGTCCGACGACGTTCCCCCGATCGGAGGTCGGCGCGCGACGGGCCATTATAATTGCGAGGCGACCGCCCCGTCGGAACCTCTCCGCCGTCCCCCAAAGGCCCCGCCATGACCCGCGAATCGATGGACTACGACGTCGTGATCGTCGGCGGAGGTCCGTCGGGACTCGCCGCGGCGATCCGGTTGAAGCAGCTCGCCGCCGCGGGGGGGCGCGAGGTGTCGGTGTGCCTGATCGAGAAGGGCTCGGAGATCGGCGCCCACGTCCTGTCGGGGGCGGTCATCGATCCCAAGGGCCTCGCCGAGCTCATGCCTGACTGGAAGGCGCGGGGCGCGCCGCTGACCACCGCGGTCACCGAGGACCGGTTCCTCGTGCTCACCGCGGATAAGGCCTGGCGCATCCCCAACGCGCTGTTGCCGCCGCTGATGAACAACCACGGCAACTACATCGCCAGTCTGGGCAACGTCTGCCGGTGGCTCGGCCAGCAGGCGGAAGCGCTGGGCGTCGAGATCTACCCGGGGTTCGCCGCCGCCGAGGTGCTCGTCGACGAGCGCGGCGCGGTCGCCGGCGTCGCCACCGGCGACATGGGCATCGGAAAAGACGGACGGCCGACCGCGAACCATCAGCGCGGCATGGAACTGCGGGCGAAATACACGCTGTTCGCCGAGGGCGTCCGCGGATCGCTGTCGCAGGAGCTGATGAAGCGCCACAACCTGCGCGACGGCGTCGATCCGCAGAAGTACGGGATCGGTTTGAAGGAGCTCTGGCAGGTCGACGCGTCGAAGCACCAGCCGGGGCTCGTCGTCCACAGCCAGGGCTGGCCGCTCGACACCCGCACCGGCGGCGGTTCGTTCGTCTACCACTACACCGGTGAGGGCGGCGACCGGTTCGTGTCGGTGGGGTTCGTCGTCCACCTCAACTACGAGAACCCGCACCTGTCGCCCTACGAGGAGTTCCAGCGCTTCAAGACGCACGCCGCGGTCCGCGACACCTTCACCGGCGGCAAGCGCCTCGCCTACGGCGCGCGCGCGATCAACGAAGGCGGGTTGCAGTCGGTGCCGAGACTGGCGTTCCCCGGCGGCGCGCTCGTCGGCTGCGCCGCCGGCTTCGTCAACCTGCCGCGGATCAAGGGTTCGCACAACGCGATCAAGACCGGCATGCTCGCCGCCGAGGCGGCCCACGCGGCCCTCGGCGCCGGCCGCGCGCACGACACGCTCGACGACCTCGACGCGGCGTGGAAGAAGTCCTGGGTCTATGAGGACCTCTGGAAGGTCCGCAACGTCAAGCCCGGGCTCAAATGGGGAATGTGGGCCGGTACCGCGCACGGTGGTTTCCACATGTGGATGAACGACCTGGGCCTCGGCAAGCTCGTGCCCTGGACGTTGCGCCACGAGAAGACCGACCACGAGTCGCTCAGGCCGGCCGCGCAGATGCCGCGGATCGACTACCCGAAGCCCGACGGCGTGCTCACCTTCGACCGGCTGTCGAGCGTGTTCCTGTCGAACACGAACCACGAGGAGAACCAGCCGGCGCACCTGACGCTGCGCGACGCGTCGATCCCGGTCGCGGTCAATCTCGCGCTCTACGACGGCCCCGAGCAGCGCTACTGTCCGGCGGGCGTCTACGAGTTCGTCGACGCCGACGCCGCCGACGCGTCGAAGGGCAAACGGCTGCAGATCAACGCGCAGAACTGCGTCCACTGCAAGACCTGCGACATCAAGGACCCGCGCCAGAACATCCGCTGGGTGGTGCCCGAGGGCGGCGGCGGACCGGTCTATCCGGGAATGTAGTTGCGCGGCGCGCCGGCTCGTCGATTCTCGGCGAGCGGTCGTGCGTCGCGGTTCCCCGGCGGACCCCGGGTTGTCGGCCCGAAGGCCGACCCACCGAGCCGGTCGGGCGTCAGCCCGACAAGCGCCCCGTGGCGCCGCCCCCGCCGCCCAGCCCGCCGCGGATCGCGCGTCCCCACTCGACGAACGGCAGGACGACGCCCTCGTAGAACGTGTTGCCGTCGGTCGCGTTGGCCACGCCGGTGACCTGCGGGAACACACCGGGCTCCGGATGGTGGTAGGTACCGAACAACCGGTCCCAGAAGGGGAAGAACGCGGCGAAATTGACGTTGCCGTATTCCGGCGTGTGGTGGAAGCGGTGGAACTGCGGTCCGCTGATCCATTTCCCGAGCGGACCCAGGCCGACGCGCAGATTCATGTGGATCCAGTAGCCCCACAGCAGGAACATCGTCCACACCGACGCGACCGTCGGCGGCTTGAAATCGAACAGCACCGCCATCGGCACGAAGATCACGAACACCCGGAAGACCTCCTCGCTGAAGTGGTAGCGATGGACGGTCGTGACGTTGACGTACCGGTCCTGGTGGTGGAAGCGGTGTTGGATCCAGAGCCAGCGCCAGCGGTGCTGCGCGCGGTGCCACCAGTAGAAGAAGAAATCGAACGTGGCGAAGAACGCGATCGTCTGCAGCACCGACCCGGCAACGCCGTCCGGAAAGCGCACCGGAATCGCGAGCGAGAAACGCTTCGCCCAAGGATCGACCAACGCCGAAAGCGGCGGGACGATCAGCATCGTCAGGTAGAGGAACAGCGTCGCGGTCGCCAGATTGAAGGCGAGTCCGCGCCACGACTGCGTCGACTGGGCCGGTCTCAGCCGCTCGACGACGAGGCCCGCCGCGATCGCGATCGCAGCGAAGCGGAATTCCGAGACGAACGCCGGGGACAGCAGTTCGACGGCCATAGGGTTCGCATTGTACCCGCGCCCGGCGCGGGCGCACCGGTGCGCTATCCGCCGCCCTCTCCCGACGGCCACAGCCACGCGGCGCCGCGAACGCCCGAGGAATCGCCGTGCCGGTGTCGGACCAGCCGCGTGTCGACCCGGTCGGAAAAGACCCACGCGCCCCATCGCCGCGGGACATTCGTGTAGAGGCGGTCGAGGTTCGACAGGCCGCCGCCCAGCACGACGACGTCCGGATCGAGGATGTTGATCACATGCGCGAGCGCACGGGCGAGCCGCGCCTCGTAGCGGTCCAGCGACGCCTGGCAGCCGGCGTCGCCGCCGGCGGCCCGCTCGACGATCGCCTCGGCGGACAGGATCGGCGTCGCCGTGCCGGCCTCGCGCGCGTGATCACGCGCGAGGCCCGGTCCGGACAGGAACGTCTCGATGCAGCCGGAACGGCCGCAGAAACACGGCGGGCCGGGTCGCTCGTCGTCGGCGGGCCAGGGAATCGGGTTGTGACCCCATGCGCCGGCGATGCCGTTGGGCCCGTCGAGCACCCGCCCGCCGACGACGACGCCGGCGCCGACGCCGGTGCCGAGAATCACGCCGAACACGACGTCGGCGCCGGCACCGGCGCCGTCGACCGCTTCGGAGAGCGCGAAACAGTTGGCGTCGTTGCTGATGCGCACCGGCCGGCCGAGCCGGCGTTCCAGGTCCTCGCGGATCGGGCGGCCGTTGAGGCACACCGAGTTGGAGCCGCGCAGCCGTCCGGTCGCCCGGGAGATCGAACCCGGCGTGCCGATACCCACGCTCGCGCGCTGCGCGGCCGTCTGCAACTCGACCGCCGCGTCCGCGGCCGCGACCAGCCCGGCGATCGCGTCGAGCGTCGCGGCGTAATCGTCCCGCGGCGTCGGCACCCGGCGGCGGAAACGCTCGCGGCCCGCCGGGTCGAGCGCGATCGCCTCGATCTTGGTGCCACCCAGATCGATGCCGATGCGGTGGCGTCCCGGGGTCGTCTGGTCCATGCCGTCGTCGTCGGGGAGTCGCGTCGTCGCGGGGCGCTCGATCGGCGATGATAGCGTCCACCGGCGCGCCGGCGTTGCCAGCGCTTGCCCGATGGCCGATCATCGCGCTTTCGCGGCGGGTTCCACCGCCCGCGCCGTCAGGGAGCGATGGCCCGATGAACCGTCCGATCCGATCCGTCCGCCCGGCGATGTTCGCCGCGCTCGCCCTCGCGCTCGCGACCGGCGCGCCGAGCGCCGGCGCGCAACTCAACGTCATCTGCCCGGTGCAGGCCGAATGGTGCCAGGCCGCCGCCAACGCGTTCGAGAAGGAGACCGGCGTCAAGGTCTCGATGACGCTCAAGGGCTCGGGCGAGTCGTTCGCGCAGATCGCCGCCGAGCGGGCCAATCCCAAGCTCGACCTGTGGTTCGGCGGGACCGGCGACCCGCACCTGCAGGCCGCCGAACAGGGACTGACCGACGAATACCGCTCGCCGATGCTCGCCGAGCTGCATCCGTGGGCGCGACGCCAGGCCGAACAATCGAAGTTCCGCACCGTGGGCCTCTATCTCGGCTTGCTCGGCATCGGCTACAACACCGACCTCGTCGCGCGCAAGAAGATCGCACCGCCGGCCTGCTGGAAGGACCTGGTGAAGCCGGAGTACGCCGGCGAGGTGCAGATGGCGAACCCGAACGCGTCGGGAACCGCCTACACCGCGATCGCGACGATCGTCCAGGTGATGGGCGAGGAGGCGGCGTTCGTCTACCTGAAGGCGCTGCATCGGAACATCAACCAGTATCCGCGCTCCGGCGTCGCGCCGATCAAGGCGGCGGCGCGCGGCGAGACGGTCGCGAGCGTCTCGTTCATCCATGACGTCGTCACCGAGGCGCAGGCCGGCTTCCCGGTCAAGGGCGCCGCGCCCTGCGAGGGCACCGGCTACGAGATCGGGTCGATGTCGATCGTCAAGGGCGCGCGCAACCTCGACAACGCCCGGAAGTTCTACGACTGGGCGCTGACGCCCCGGGCGCAGGCGCTCGCCGCGCAGGCGAAGCAGTTCCAGCTCCCGTCGAACGTCGCCACCCCGGTCTCGCCGCTCTCGCCGAAGACCGCCGACGTCAAGCTCATCGACTACGACTTCGCGAAGTACGGCACGACCGCCGAGCGCAGGCGGCTGCTCGAGCGCTGGGACCGCGAAGTCGGCTCGATCGCCAAGTGACGCCGGAACGCTCCCCGGAACCGCCCGTACCCACCCGACCGTCGACACGGACCCCGCCGATGAATCCCAGACACGCCCTCCTCGCCACGCTCGCGCTCGTCGCCGCGCTCGTCGCGCCCGCCGCCGGCGCGCAGGGACACCTGAACCTCTACTGCAGCTCGCCGAACACCGCGTGGTGCCAGGGCATGGCGATCGGCTTCGAGAAGGCGACCGGCACCAAGGTCGCGGTGATCCAGAAGGCGACCGGCGAAATGCTCGCGCAGATCAAGGCCGAGCGCGACAATCCCAAGGGCGACGTCTGGTGGGCGGGCCCCGGCGACAGCTACCTGCAGGCCGCCGAGGAAGGTCTGCTCGACGAATACCGTCCCGCCAACGTCGCCCAGCTCTACGACTGGGCGCAGCGGATCTCCGAGATCTCGAAGCACCGCGTCTTCGGCGTCTACGGCGGCATCATCGCGCTCGGCTACAACACCGAGATCGTCGCCAAGAAGAAGCTGCCGGTACCGGCCTGCTGGAAGGACCTGCTCGCCCCGGCCTGGAAGGGCGAGGTGATGCTCGGCAACCCGAATTCGTCGGGCACCGCGTACCTGATGCTCGCCACGCTGGTGCAGGTGATGGGCGAGGAAGAGGCGTTCCGTTACCTGCGCGAATTGCACCGCAATGTCAACCAGTACGCGCGCTCGGGCATCGGCCCGATGACCGCGGTCACCCGCGGCGAGACCGCGATCGGCAGCACGGTGCTGCACGGGGTGATCAACGAGATCGTCCGCGGCTTCCCGGTCCTGCCGGTGCTGCCCTGCGAGGGCGTCGGTTACGAGATCGGTTCGACCGCGATCCTCAAGGGCGCCCGCAACGTCGACGCGGCGCGTCGCTTCGTCGACTTCGCGCTGTCGCCGGCCGGCCAGCAGGTCGGCCTCGACGTCAAGGAGTACGCGATCCCGACCCACCGCGGCGTCGCGCTGCCGCCGCAGGTGCCCAAACTCGGCGACATCAAGGTCATCAACTACGATTTCGCCAAGTACGGCGCGTCCGCCGAGCGCAAGCGGTTGCTCGAGCGCTGGGAGAAGGAGATCAACGCCGCGCCGAAGTAGCGCCGGCCCATGCCGCGGCCCCGCGTTCTCGTTCATCGCCCGTCCGGCCGCCGGCTCCATCGATTCGCATGACCATCGAAGGCGCCCGTCCCGGCCCGATCGCGTTCTGGTTCGCGGTCGGGTTCGCCGGGTTCGCGCTCGTGCCGTGGTACGCGCAGCAGGATCCGGTCCTCGGCGTGGCCTGGCTGCGGACCTGGTTCACCAAAGAGCACGCGCCCGCCTGGTGGCAGGCCTGGGCGTGGCAGCGGGCGTGGCTCTGGCCGGTCGGCGTGCTGCTCGTCGCCTGCGCGACCTGGCCGGACCGGACCGGCGCGCCGGCGCGCCGGCGCGCGAACGCGCTGATCGCGCTCGCCGCGACCGGATTCCTCTACACGCTGGGCCAGGGGTTCGCGATCGGCCCCAGGGGCTGGTCCTGGGACTGGCTCGGATCGCCGTTCGGACCGACGGCCCGCGGGCAGTTCGGGATGGGACTCGGCG
Source organism: Burkholderiales bacterium (assembly GCA_046347725.1). Classification (GTDB taxonomy): domain Bacteria; phylum Pseudomonadota; class Gammaproteobacteria; order Burkholderiales; family Casimicrobiaceae; genus VBCG01. Next base: position 932,058 of record JAXMFN010000002.1, on the reverse strand, counting down.
CGGCGCTGACGCTGACCGCGTTCGCGATGCTGTTCGCGCTCGGCCTCGCGCGCCGCGGCGCCTTCAAGGGCGATGGCTTCGTCGCCGGTTCGGTCGTCGCGGTCGCGCTCGGCGTCGCCGCGTTCACGTTCTATCCGGTCGTCAAGATCCTCGTCTCCGCTTTCGAGGACGCGAACGGCGCCGGGTCGGCCGTCGCGTTCCTCGAGCGCGCGGCGACCGCCAAGATCTGGGGCTTGGGCTGCATCGGCGGCGGCACGCGCTGCGGCGTCGCCTGGAACACGCTCGCACTCGCGCTCGCCTGCGCGCTCGCCTGCACCGGACTCGGGCTCGCCTTCGCGCTGATCGTGACCCGGACCGGCTTCCGCTACAAGCGCGCGCTGCGGGTGCTGTCGGTGCTGCCGATCATCACGCCGCCGTTCGTCATCGGTCTGGGGCTGATCCTGCTGTTCGGGCGTTCCGGACTGGTCAACCAGTTCCTCGAATTCGCGTTCGGCGTCATCCCGACGCGCTGGATCTACGGCTTCCAGGGCGTCCTGCTCGCGCAGGTGTTCGCGTTCACGCCGATCGCCTTCCTGGTCCTGATCGGCGTCGTCGAGGGCGTCTCGCCGACGATGGAGGAGGCGGCGCAGACGCTCCGCGCGAGCCGCTGGGAGACCTTCGCCACCGTCTCGCTGCCGCTGATGCGCCCCGGGCTCGCCAACGCCTTCCTGATCAGCTTCATCGAGTCGATCGCCGACTTCGGCAACCCGATCGTGCTGGGCGGCAACTTCGGCGTCCTGTCGACCGAGGTGTTCTTTTCCGTGGTCGGCGCCCAGCTCGACCAGGGACGCGCCGCCACGCTCGGGATCCTGCTGCTCGCGTTCGCGCTCGGCGCCTTCTTCCTCCAGCGCCGCGTCGTCGGTCGGCGCGTGTACGCGACGCTCGCCGGCAAGGGCGACGCCGGGCTCGCCGCGCCGCTGCCCGACAGCGTGCGGCGCGCCTGCTACGCGGCCGCGTTGCCGTGGGCCGCGCTGACCGTCGTCATCTACGCGATGGCGCTCGCCGGCGGCTTCGTCGAGACCTGGGGCCGCGACTACACGCCGACGCTGCGTCACTACGTCAAGGCGTTCGGCGTCGAATGGGGCGCGAGCGGGCTCCTGTGGACCGGCGCGGCGTGGAACTCGTTCTGGACGACGGTGGAGCTCTCGGCGATCGCCGCACCGCTGACCGCGGCGGCCGGCATCGTCGCCGCATGGCTGCTCACCCGCCAGCGCTTCGTCGGACGCTCGGCGTTCGAGTTCGGGACGATGCTCTCGTTCGCCATTCCCGGCACCGTCATCGGCGTGTCCTACATCCTCGCGTTCAACGTGCCGCCGATCGAGATCACCGGCACCGCGATCATCCTCGTCGTCTGCAACGTCTTCCGCAACATGCCGGTCGGCGTGCGGGCCGGCATGGCGGCGATGTCGCAGATCGACGCCAGTCTCGACGAAGCGTCCGGGACCCTGGGCGCGCGCGGATGGACGACGCTGCGCACGATCCTCCTGCCGCTCTTGAAACCGGCGGTCGTCGCCGCGCTGGTCTACAGCTTCGTGCGCGCGATGACGACGCTCTCGGCGGTGATCTTCCTCGTCTCGGCCGAGTACGAATGGGCGACGACCTACATCATCAACCGCGTCGTCAACGGCGACTACGGCGTCGCGATCGCGTACAGCTCGGTGCTGATCGTCCTGATGGTCGTGGTGATCGCGCTGATCGGCTGGCTGGTCGGCGAGCGCCGCCTCGGACGGCGGGCGGTCGCGTTGCCGGGCCGCGGCGTCGCGCCACTCGGCGGCGGCGCGGCGTAGAACAGGGGGGAGCGATGGCGGCGGCGACGATCGAGTTCGACACCGTGGTCAAGCGCTACGGCGAGGTGGTCGCGGTCCGCGACGTGTCCTTCCGCGTCGAGGCCGGAACGCTGGTCACGCTGCTCGGGCCGTCGGGTTGCGGCAAGACGACGATCCTGCGGCTCGTCGCCGGCCTGGAGCTGCCGACCTCCGGCCGGATCCGGATCGGCGGCGAGGACGTCACCGAGCGCGCGGCGGCCGACCGCGACGTGTCGATGGTGTTCCAGAGCTACGCGCTCTTCCCGCACATGACCGTGCTCGAAAACGTCCGCTACGGACTGGTCGTCGGCCGCAAGCGGGCGCCGCGGGCCGACGAACGCGCGCGCGAGGCGCTGGCCACCGTCGGCCTCACCGGCTACGACGAGCGGCTGCCCTCGGAGCTTTCCGGCGGCCAGCAGCAGCGGGTCGCGGTCGCCCGCGCACTGGTGCTGGAGCCGGCGGTGCTCCTGTTCGACGAACCGCTGTCGAATCTCGACGCGCGCCTGCGCCGCCAGATGCGCGAGGAGATCCGCGAGCTGCAGCAGCGACTCTCGCTGACGGTCGTCTACGTCACCCACGACCAGGCCGAGGCGATGGCGGTGTCCGACCGGATCATCGTGATGAACAAGGCGGTGATCGCCCAGGAAGGCGCGCCGCGCGAGCTCTACGAGCGTCCGCGCGACGCCTTCGTCGCCGGCTTCATGGGGGACGCGAACCGGTTGCGCGGTACGCTCGCGCGGCGCGACGACCGGATCGGGGAGGTGCGCCTCGGCGGCGCGCGGCTCTCGATCGAGCACCGAGACCAGCCGGACGGCGAGGTCGAGCTCGCGATCCGGCCGGAGGCGATCGCGATCGGCGGACCGGAGGGCGCGCCGATCCCCGGACGCGTGGCCAAGGCCGCCTATCTGGGCGGCCTGGTCGAGTACACGATCGCGACCGAGGTCGGCGACTTCTTCGCTGTCTCGCTCGACGTCGCGCGTCCGCGCGCGGTCGGAGAAACGGTCGGCGTCACGCTCGCCGCGCACGGGGTCGTCGTCGTTCCCCGTGACGGGTAACCGGCGGACCGTGCGCAAGTCGGGCCGAAACCCGACCCGCCGACGCCCTGTAGGTCGGCCTCCAGGCCGACGAACGCGATTCGCCGGCGGCGCTCAGGGCGGCGTGCAGAAGACGCTGCCCTCGACGACCCAGCCCTCGCCGACCATGTGCGCGATCTCGCTGCCGCTGGTGACGAACCGGTGGTTCGGCGCGCCCCGCTGGCCGTTGTTGTAGAGCCGCGTCACGCGCATGCGCCCGATCGGACAGTCGTCGCCGGCCGGCGACTCGACCCGGAACGCATCGGCCTCGAACGTCCAGCGCGGCGTGGAGGCGAGCTTCGAGCACTCGTTGACGAGTATCGAGTAGAAATGCGTCGACGCGCCGCTCGCCGGGTCGGCGTAGAAGTAGCGGCAGGTCGAGGCCCCGGCGGCACCGCCGCGGTCCCAGGCCTTGAATCGCAAACCGGTCCGCCGCCAGCCGGGCACGATCACGCCGGCGTCGAGCATCGCCGCCTCGTCGACATCGGCGGTGTAGAAGTAATGGGCGAGCGAGTCGTTGATGAACTCGACGACGAACCGCTCGTCGCCGACCGGCGCGGCCGGTGCCGTGTAGTCGAGCCGGCGCCGGTCGTCGCCGCCGCCGGCCACGCGCTCCATCCGCTGCAGCGTCGCCCGCGCGATCCGGTCGCCGCCGGCATGCGCGCCGAGGAACACGAGCGACCAGGTGAAGATGTCGCCGGTCGACGGCGTGTCGAAACCGTGCGCGACCCCTTCGAGCGTGACGAACACGCGCGACGCCGTCAGGCGCTCCATCGCGTCCTCGGTCACCGCCCAGGGCGCGGTCGTGTCGGCGGTCCCGGAGATCGACAGCACCGGAACCGGGAGCATCGCCTCGACGCCGCTCTGGTCGCGGCCGAACGACGGGAAGAACGACTGTCCGAAGTACGGCACGTAGCCGGCGATCGCCTTCAAACGCGGGTCGGCGATCACCGCCCGCGACGAGAGCCCGATCGACACGGTGAGCTTGGCGCCGGCCATCAGCATCAGCGATTCGCCGCCCAGACTCGCGCCGAAGCCGCCGACCGAGTCCGCGAGCAGCCGGTCCTTCCACAGCGGGTCCGCGAGCAACCAATCGAGCGCCCTGGCGAGCGCGAGCGGGCGAACCGACTGCAACGCGATGTACTCGCGGAACTTGGTGAACGCGACGAGCAGGTCCTCGAGGTCCTCGAGGCGGATGTCGGTGACCCGCCCGTCGCCGTGGAACGGCGCGACGACGACCCAGCCGTGGCTGGCGAGGAGCTTCAGCGCCTCGATGTACTCGCCGGAGATCGGGCTGCCGGCGAGGCCGTGCGAGAACAGGAGCACCGGCCAGCGTTCGCGCGCCGGCGAGATGCGCGGGGCGTCGCCGGAGCGCTGCATCCGCGGCACCGAGTAGCCGGTCGGCAGCGGATAGTCGGCGTACGGGTTGGCCGCGTCGGTCGGGTAGCAGACGATCAGCGCGATCGCCTGCGTCGTGCCGCTCATCGGGCCGTAGAGCTCGGCGTCGTCGGGAACCGGCACCGACAGCACCGGCGTCGCCGCGGTCGACAGGAGGTCGGTCAGGTAGCGCGTCGAGCCGTCCGGCGCGTCCAGTCCCTCCCACCAGGCCTCGGCGCTCTGCCCGGACGGCACGCGCGAGAAGTCCTGCTCGACGCTGGTGCAACCGACCGGATACGCGCCCGGCCCCAACGGCGGCAGGGTCGCCAGCGAGTCGGCCCGCGCGACGGTCGTCGACAGCAACCCGACCGACGCGGCGATCGAGGCGAGCAGACATCGAATCGTCGGGCGCATCAGGAGTCCGGCGCGAAGCCCACCCGATATCAACGCCCGGCCCGCCGCGGTCGTTGACCGGACCTTCGGCCGGCGAACCTCAGGGACGCGCGCAGAACACCGCGCCCTCGACGACCCAGCCGGCGGCGACCATCGTCGCGGTCTCGCTCGCGCTCGTCGTGTACCGGTGGTTGGCGGCCCCGCCCTTGCCGTCGTTGTAGATACGCACGACCCGCGTGCGGTCGGGCGGACAGTCCTGCGCGACCGACGGTTCGGCGCGGAACGCGTCGGCCTCGTAGGTCCATGCCGAAATCCCGGCGAGCAGCGCGCACTCGTTGGCGAGGATCGAGTAGAAGTGCGTCGACACGGAGCCGAAGACGCCGAAATAGCGGCAATTGGGTTCACCGGCGGCCGCCGCGGCGTCGAGGGCCTTGAAGTCGAAGCCGGTGCGCGACCAGCCGGACAGCAGGCCCTGGTCGAGCGCGGCGATCTCCGCCGGCTCGGCGGTGACGAAATAGTGGTCGAGGTCGGCGTGGTGGAACTCGACGACCGGACGCTCGTCGCCGATGGCGGGCAGCGGCGCCGTGTAGTCGATGCGACGCTCGTCGGTGGCGCCGTCGGCGACCGAGGCCATCCGCTGCAATTTCGCGGTGGCCGCCGGATCGCGGCGCAGCTGCGAATCGAGGAAGACCAGCGCCCAGGTGTAGACGTCGGCCTTGTGCTGCGGATCGAGCTCGTGGGCGAGTCCGTCGATCGCCACGACCGACCGTGTGCCGGCGAGACGCCGGACGCCCTGCTCGATGCGTTCGATCCGCGCCAGATCGTCGGCGGTCCCGCCGATCGCGAGGTAGGGCAGCGTCACCCCGTCGATGCCTCTCTGGTCGCGGCCGAACGCCGGCAGGAACGAGAGCCCGAAGTACGGGAGGTAGCCGACCGCCGCGACGAGGCGTGGCTCGACCCGCACGCGCTTCGAGTCCTGGAACACGGAGATCGTCAGTTCGGCGCCTCCCATCAGCATCAAGGTCTCGCCGCCCTGGCTGACGCCGAAACCGCCGACCCGGGAGAGGTCGATCGCCTGCTGCCAGTGCGGATGCGCGGCGAGCCGGTCGAGTAGCGCGCTCGCCGACGCCGGACGGATCGCCTGCATCGCGACGAAGTCGTCGAATCCGTCGAGGCCGAGCAGATCCTGCGCGTCGATCGAGCCGAACCCCAACCGCGACCAGCGCAGGTCGCCGTGGAACACCGCGGCGACGACGTAGCCGTGGGAGGCGAGCGCGATCAGGCCCGGCAGGTAGGCGTCGTCGAGCGGGCTGCCGGCGTAGCCGTGCGAATAGACGAGCGCCGGCCACGGGCCGCCCGGCGCCAGGATCGGGGCTTCGACGCCGCGTTGCATCTTCGGTACGACGCCGCCGCCGGGCAACGCGTAGTCGGCGCGGGTGTTCTGCGGGGTGGTCGGGTAGCAGAGCAGCGCGACGTCGGAGACGGTCCGGCCGCGGAAGCCCGCGTACAGATCGCCGTCGTCGGCCAGCGTGTAGCTGACCGCGATCGCGCCTTCCGGTTCGGCGACGAGATCGGTCACGTAGCGATCGCCACCGCCGTCGCGCGGCGCGCCGCGCCAGTAATCGGGCGCGGACTCCCCCGGTCCGACACGCGTGAAGTCCTGCGCGATGTTGCTGCAGGCGACCGGATGGGGACCCGGCAGCGCGACCGGAGCGACGACGGCGAGCGAGTCGGCCGCCCGCGTCTGCGGAGCGACGACGGCGCCGACGATCGCGACGGTTGCGAAGAAGGCCCTGACGCGGACCGCAACGCCGATGGCGCGCGCCGGCTCGCGGCGGCGCGGTCACAACGCCATCGGCGTCGCGATCAAAACTGGTGCGCGGCGAGCGAGAGCGCGGCCGCGCCGCCGCCGGTCGCGAGCGGGACCAGCGCCTCGGCCGCCGGCAGCAACGCGTCGGCGTAGAAGCGGGCGGTGACGACTTTCGCGCGCAGGAATTGCGCGTCCCCCTCCCCGGCCGCCAGCAGGCGCCGCGCGGCCTTCGCGCCGCGCGCGAGCTGCCAGCCGCCGACCAGCGTGCCCCACAGCCGCAGATAGGCGACCGAGCCCGCGTGCGCGAGCCGCGGATCCGACGCGTAAGCCCCGATCATCCAGTCGGCGGCGCGTCGCGCGGCGCCGACCGCCGCCACCAGGCGCGCTCCGATCGCCTCGAGGTCGGCGTCGCCCGACCCGGCGAGCTCGCGGGCGAGCCCGTCGATCTCGGCGGCGATCGACCGGGCGGTCGCACCGGCGTCGCGCGCGGTCTTGCGGCCGATGAAGTCGTTCGCCTGGATCGCGGTCGTGCCCTCGTAGATCGTCGTGATCCGCGCGTCGCGCAGGTGCTGCGCCGCGCCGGTCTCCTCGATGAAGCCCATGCCGCCGTGGATCTGCAGACCCAGCGACGCGACCTCCTGCGCGACCTCGGTCGAATGCCCCTTGACCAGCGGGATCATGAACTCGACGAACGCCTGGTGGCGCTTGCGCGCGTCCGCGTCCGGGTGGCGGGCGGCGTTGTCCATCGCTGCCGCGGTCACGTAGGCGACCGCGCGCGTCGCCTCGGTCCAGGCGCGCATCGTCATCAGCATCCGCCGGATGTCCGGGTGCTCGATGATCGCGCCGGTCTTGGCGCCCTTGTCGAGGCCCACCGCGCGGCCCTGCACCCGCTCGCGCGCATAGCCGACCGCCCGCTGATAGGCGCGCTCGCCGATGCCCACGCCCTCCATGCCGACCGAGAACCGGGCGAGGTTCATCATCACGAACATGTACTCGAGTCCGCGGTTGGCCTCGCCGACGAGCCAGCCGGTCGCGCCGCCCTTCTCTCCGTAGCTCATCACGCACGTCGGGCTCGCGTGGATGCCGAGCTTGTGCTCGATCGACACGCAGTGGACGTCGTTGCGCGCGCCGGGCCGTCCGTCGGCGTCGGGCAGGAACTTCGGGACGACGAACAGCGAGATACCCTTGACGCCTTCGGGCGCGTCCGGGAGCCGGGCGAGCACCAGATGGACGATGTTGTCGGTGTAGTCGTGCTCGCCGTAGGTGATGAAGATCTTCTGGCCGGAGATCTTGTAGGTGCCGTCGCCGGCGGGAACCGCGCGCGTGCGCACCGCCGCCAGATCGGAGCCCGCCTGCGGCTCGGTGAGGTTCATCGTGCCGGTCCACTCGCCGGAGACCATCCTGGGCAGGTAGCGGCGCTTCAATTCCGCCGAGCCGTTGCGCTCGATCGCCTCGATCGCGCCCTGCGTCAGCAGCGGGCACAGGTCGAAGGCCATGTTCGACGAGTGCCACATCTCCTCGACCGCGGTCGCGACCAGCTGCGGCAGTCCCTGGCCGCCGTATTCGACGCTCTTGCCGAGCCCGTTCCAGCCGTTCTCGCAGAACCGCCGGTAGGCGTCCTTGAAGCCGGGGGTCGTCGTGACGCTGCCGTCGTCGTGCCGCAGCGCCGGCGTGCGGTCGCCGGCGCGGTTCAGCGGATCGAGGACGTCGGTCGCGAACCGGCCGGCCTCCTCGAGGATCGCCGCGACCGTGTCGGGCGCCGCGTCCTCGTGTCCCGGCAGGCCGGCGACCTGCGCGAGCCCCGCCAACTCGTTCATCACGAACTGCATCTCGGCGATCGGGGCGCGATAGACGCTCATGGGCGGAATGACCGGAGGAAAAGCCGTTAGCCTAGCGCAGCGGATCTAGAGGCGGTGCTCTAGACGGTCGGTCCGGACCGACGGCCCGACCCGTACCCGGGCCGGGCGGCGGCGCGGGCGGGGGCGCGGGTCAACGCGGCGCCAGCGCCGCGGTGAGCTCCGGCACGACGGCGAACAGGTCGCCGACCAGGCCGTAGTCGGCGATCTGGAAGATCGGCGCCTCCGGGTCCTTGTTGATCGCCACGATCACCTTGCTGTCCTTCATGCCGGCGAGGTGCTGGATCGCGCCGGAGATGCCGACGGCGACGTACAAGTCGGGCGCCACGATCTTGCCGGTCTGGCCGACCTGGTAGTCGTTGGGCACGTAGCCGGCGTCGACGGCGGCGCGCGACGCGCCCAGCGCCGCGTTCAGGCGGTCGGCCAGCGGCTCGAGGACCTTCCGGTAATTCTCGCCGCTGCCGAGCCCTCGCCCGCCCGACACGACGATGCGCGCGCTGGTGAGCTCGGGTCGTTCGGTCTTGGTGAGCTCCTGGCCGACGACGCTCGCTCCGGCGGCCGGCCCCGCGGCGGCGATCCGCTCGACCGGAGCGGACCCGCCATCGCCGGCGGCGTCGAACGCCGTCGTGCGCACGGTGAGGACCTTGAGCGCGTCCTTCGACCGGACGGTCGCGAAGGCGTTGCCGGCGTAGATCGGTCGCACGAAGGTGTCGGGCGAGACGACGGCCGTGATGTCGGACACCTGCGCGACATCGAGCTTCGCCGCCACGCGCGGCATCACGTTCTTGCCCGACCCGGTCGCCGGCGCGACCACGTGCGTGTAGCCGCCGGGGGCGACCACCGCGAGGATCTGCGCGGCGAGGTTCTCGGCGGTCGGCTGCGCCAGATGCGCGGCGTCGGCCTGCAGCACGCGCGCGACGCCGGCGATCGCCGCCGCCGCGCGCGCCGCGCCGTCGGCGGCCTGTCCGGCGACCAGGACCGCGACCGGTCCGCCGATCGACGTCGCGGCGGTGATCGCGTGGCGGGTGGCGGCCTTGATCGAGGCGTTGTCGTGTTCGGCGAGGACGAGGATCATGGCGGGGGGTTCGGCGTTGGCGGTGGGGATGTCGGGGCGCGCGACGGAGCTCGCCGTCAGGGCAGCACCTTCGCCTCGTTCCTGAGCTTGGCGACCAGTTCGGCGACGTCGGCGACCTTGCCGCCGCCCTTGCGGCCCGCCGGCTCGACGACTTTGAGCGTCGTCAGGCGCGGCGCGACGTCGACGCCGAGCGCGGCCGGATCGAACGTGTCGAGCGGCTTCTTCTTCGCCTTCATGATGTTGGGCAGCGTCGCGTAGCGAGGCTCGTTCAGGCGCAGGTCGGTCGTGACCACGGCCGGCAGCGCCATCTCGACGGTCTCGAGGCCGCCGTCGACCTCGCGCTTGACCGTCGCCTTGCCGTCGCCGATGTCGACCTTGGACGCGAAGGTCGCCTGGGGCCAGTCGAGGAGCGCGGCCAGCATCTGCCCGACCTGGTTGGCGTCGTCGTCGATCGCCTGCTTGCCCAGGATCACGAGCCGCGGCGACTCGCGTGCGACCACCGCGGCGAGCAGTTTCGCCACCGCCAGCGGTTGCAGCTCGGCGTCGCTCTGCACGAGGATCGCGCGGTCGGCGCCGATCGCGAGCGCGGTGCGCAGCGTCTCCTGACTGGCGGCCACACCGCAGGAGACGGCGACGATCTCGGTCGCCACGCCCCTCTCCTTCAATCGCACCGCCTCCTCGACCGCGATCTCGTCGAAGGGATTCATCGACATCTTCACGTTCGCGGTGTCGACGCCGCTGCCGTCGGACTTGACGCGAACCTTGACGTTGTAATCGACGACGCGCTTGACCGGGACGAGGATCTTCATGTCGGGACGGGGACCGGGACGTGGCCGGCAGGGTGTCGCGCCGGCGGATCGAAGCGGCGATTATAGCCTCTCCGGCTCACGTCGCCGGACCCTCGGGCCCGCGCGCGGGCGTGGTGTAAGATCGGGTCAGACCGGCATCGCCGCGACACGACCGCGTCGCGGACCGCACCGGCGCCCCCGCCGGCCATGACCGCGATCCCGCCGACCGACATCCAGGAGGTGATGCGTCACCTCCCGCACCGGCACCCGTTCGTCCTCGTCGATTTCGTTGAAGGCGGCGTCGCGGGTGAGTGGGTCCGCGTGCGCAAGCACGTGTCGGTGGACGCCCCGTACTTCGCCCACGCCGGCGCCGAGCGCCCGGCGATGCCGCATTCGCTGATCGTCGAGGCGATCGCGCAGGCCGGCGGCGTGCTGTGCTTCTACTCCGGTCTGTTCAAGCCGCTGGGCGGGTCGAACTCGTACCTCGCCGGGATCGACGAGACCCGTTTCGAGCGGCCCGCCTGGGCCGGCGAGACGCTCCACCTCGAAGTCCGGCTCAAACGCGCGCTGCGAGGCGTCGTGCGGCTGGCGGGACGGGCGCTGGTCGGCGATGAACTGGTCGTCGAGGCCCAGTTGACGCTGGTGATCCGCGACAGCGACCCCGAGTCGGTCGGAGACGCCCGCAACGGCGGGGCGCCGGGAACGTGACTCCCTCGGCGCCGGCGGAAGTGAGCGGCCGCGCGCGGCGGCAGGTCGACCGCGTCGCGCTGCTGCGCACGATGCTCGCGATCCGCGCCGGCGACCTCCGGGAGGAGAAACTGCTGCGGCAGGGACGCGGCTGGATCCACATCCCGGGCCAGGGTCACGAGCCGCTCGCCGTCCTCGCCGCGTTCCTCGAGGCGGGCGACCTGCTCTTCCCGTACTACCGCGACCGCGCGCTCTTCCAGGCGCGCGGAGTCACGCCGCTCGAGATGGCGCGCGACTACCTCGCGACCGCCTCGTCTTCGACCGGCGGTCGCGCGATGCCGGTCCACGGCAGCTACCGGCGGCTCGGCATCTTCCCGCCGGCCACGCCGACCGCGTCCCAGTGTCTGCCGGCTGCCGGCGCCGCCTGGGCGCTGGCGCGTGCCGACGAGGGCCGTGTCGTCGTCGCGACGGTGGGCGACGCGTCGGTCCGCCAGGGCGAATTCCACGAAGCGCTGGCGTTCGCCGTCGAGCTCGAGTTGCCGATCGTGTTCGTCGTCGAGGACAACGGCTACGGCATCAGCACACCGACGCGCGCGCAGCTGCCGATGCGGATCGGTCTGTATGCCGATCGCTGGTCTCGGCGCGTCGACGGGCGCGATGTCGACGCCTTGGCGCTGGCCGCGCGCGAGGCGATCGGCCGGGCGCGCGACGGCGGCGGGCCGTCGCTGTTGTGGGTCGAGCTCGATCGCCTGGTTTCACACACCAACAGCGACGACCACCGCGTGTATCGCAGCGGCGAGGACATCGCGGCGATGCGCGGGCGCGACCCGGTCGAGAGGCACGCCGCCGCGCTGGTCGCCGAAGGCACGCTCGCGCCCGACGCGCTCGCGGCGATGCGCGCCGAGGTCGATCGCGAGGTCGACGAGGCGTTCGCGCGTGCCGAGTCGGAACCGGAACCCGACCCGACCGGCGCGCTGGTCGAGCTCTACGGTCCGTCGTCGCCGGACGGGATCGCGCCACCCTGGGCGCTCGACGAGCGCGAGAATACGATCGCCGCGGCGCTCACCCGAACGCTGGCCGAGGCGCTGGCGCGGCGGCCGTCGGCGCTCGTGTTCGGCGAGGACGTCGAGGATCCCAAGGGCGGGGTGTTCGGCTTCACCCGCGGGCTGTCGACGCGCTTCCCGGGACGCGTGCGCAACGCGCCGCTCGCCGAAGCCACGATTGTCGGCGTCGCGGCCGGCGTCGCCGCCGCCGGCGGTCTGCCGATCTTCGAACTCCAGTTCATCGACTTCGCGGCGCCGGCGATGAACCAGCTCGCCAACCAGCTCGCCACGCTGCGCTGGCGCTCGCGCGGCGACTGGAAGTGCCCGCTGGTGCTCTACGCGCCCTCGGGCGCCTACCTTCCCGCCGGCAGCACCTGGCACAGCCAGTCCAACGAAGGCCTGTGGACCCACCTGCCGGGCCTGCGCGTGGCCGTCCCCTCCACGCCCGGAGACATGGCGTCGATCCTGTGGACGGCGCTGAACGAGGAGGACCCGACGCTGATCCTGGTGCCCAAGCACCGGATGCGGCTGCGCCAGCCGATCGTGCGCGAGTCGCGCGGGTTCGGCCGCGCGCGACAGGTGGCCCGCGGCGACGACGTCACCGTCGTCGCCTGGGGCAACGGCATCGAGGTGGCCGAGGACGCCGCCAGACTCCTCGCCGGTCGCGCCAGCGTGGAGATCATCGACCCGGTCTCGCTCGTGCCCTTCGACGCCGCGAGCGTCGAAGCGTCGATCGCCCGGACCGGCCGGCTGGTTGTCGTCGACGAAGACGCGCGCACCGGCGCGTTCGGCCAGTCGGTCATCGCCGAGATGGTCGGACGCGAATCGCGTTTCGCGCACTTCCTCGCCGCACCGCGGCTGGTCGCGCGCCATGACGTCCACATCCCGTTCCACCCGGTGCTCGAGGCCGCGGTCCTGCCCGACGCGCGACGCGTCGCCGACGCTATCCTGGAGACGCTCGCGTGAGCGCCGAAGAGCCGCCTCGAGGCGCTCGCCCCCTCGGGGGGGAGCGGCACGAAGTGCCGCTTCGGGGGGAGCGTTCCAGCGCCGAAGAGCCGCCTCCGGAGGTGTCACCCAGCGCTCGCCCCCTCGGGGGGGAGCGGCACGAAGTGCCGCTTCGGGGGGAGCGTTCCAGCGTTGCGGTCCCTGCGTTCCGCCGCTTGCCCGACGCCGACCCGCGTCCGGAGGTCGTCATCGACGTCGACGGCGTTGCCGTGGTCGCGCGCGACGGCGACAGCGTCGCCGCCGCGATGCTGCTGGCCGGCGTCGGGCCGTTCCGCGCCAGCGCGGTGTCCGGCGAGCCGCGCGCGCCGTTCTGCGGGGTCGGCGCCTGCTTCGAGTGCGCGATCGAGATCGACGGCGTGGCGAACCGGCGGGCGTGCTTGACGCCGGTGCGTCACGGTCAGCGCGTGCGACGCCGCGGTCTCGCCGGATCGGACGCATGAACGCCCGTGCGACCGCCGACGTCGTCGTCGTCGGCGCCGGACCGGCGGGGATCGCGGCCGCGACGAGCGCGGCGTCGCTGGGCCTGTCGGTCCGGGTGCTCGACGAACAGCCGACGCCCGGCGGACAGATCCACCGGGGCGTGACCCGCGCCGACGAGGCCGTCGCCTCGCGTCTGGGCGAGAACTACCGGCGCGGCCGCGCGCGGGTCGACGCGATGCGGGCGTCCGGCGCGATCCTGGAGGCGGGCGCGACCGTGGTCGACGTCGGCGACGCGCTCGACGTCGCCTACCTGCGCGACGAGGCGTTGCACGAAATCGTACCGCGCCATCTGATCGTGGCGACCGGGGCGATCGAGCGGGCGGTGCCGTTCGCCGGCGGGACGCTGCCCGGCGTGATGACCGCGGGCGCGGCGCAGGCGATGCTCAAGGGCGCGGCCTCGGTGCCTTCGGGCCGGATCGCGCTCGCCGGCTGCGGCCCGCTGCTCGTGCTCGTCGCCGCCGAACTCGTGCGTGCCGGCGCCGAGGTCGTCGCGATGCTGGAAACGACTTCGGCCGCCGATTTCCTGCGAGCGATGCCGTGCCTGCCGCGTGCGCTGGCCGCGATCGAGGTCCTCGCTGAAGGCCGGGACCTGCTGCGGACCTTGCGCGACGCGGGTGTCGAACGCCTGACCGGGATCGACTCGATCGCCGCCCTCGGCGAGCGGCGGGTCGCGGCGGTCCGCGTGACGCGTCGCGGACGCGCGCGCGAGATCGCCGTCGACACGCTGCTCGTGCACGCGGGAATCGTGCCGAACATCCAGGTGACGCGTCTGTTGCGCCTCGAACACGACTGGGACGAGCGGCAGCTCGCCTGGCGTCCGCGGGTCGATGCCTGGGGTCGCTCGTCGGATCCGCGGGTCGGCGTCGCCGGCGACGGGGCGGGGATCGGCGGGGCCCTCGCCGCCGAAGCGAGCGGCGCGCTGGCGGGGCTCGACGCGGCCTGCGCGCTGGGTGCGATCGGCGCGGACGAGCGGGAACGGCGCGCGGCCCCGATGGTCTCCGGGCGGCGGCGGTGCCTGGCGGTCCGTCCGTGGCTGGACGAGCTCTTCCGGCCGCCGGTGTGGATCGTCGATCCGCCGGACGAGGCGATCGTGTGCCGATGCGAGGAAGTGCCGGCTGCGGCGATCCGCGCGGCGGTGCGCGCCGGTTGCCGCGGACCGAACCAGACCAAGTTCCTGAGCCGCTGCGGCATGGGACCGTGCCAGGGACGGGTCTGCGGCAGCGTCGTGACCACGATCCTCGCGCGCGCGACCGGCTTGGCGCCGCGCGACGTCGGCTACACTCGGATCCGTCCGCCGCTGGTGCCGGTGCCGCTCGCCGCGCTCGCCGCGTTGCACGAGGTCGACCGGAACGCGGGCGGCAGCGACGGGCACGGACCGGTCTGAGACGACCGGCCGGGACGAACGTCAGACGAATTCGAGACGATAGGAGTCGGTTCGGTGCGGGTGCTGATCCTGGGCAGCGGTGTCATCGGCGCGACCGCGGCCTACTACGCCGCGCGCGACGGCCACGAGGTGACCGTCGTCGACCGCCAGCCCGGCGCCGGCCTCGAGACCTCGTACGCGAACGCCGGCGAAGTGTCGCCCGGTTATTCGTCGCCGTGGGCGGGTCCCGGAATGCTGTGGAAGGCGGTGAAGTGGCTGGCGATGCGCCACCGCCCGCTGGTCGTCTGGCCGCTCGCCGATCCGGCGATGTGGCGCTGGGGCCTCGCGATGCTCGCCAACTGCAACGAGGCGCGCTACGAAGTCAACAAGAGCCGAATGCTGCCGCTCGCCGAGTACAGCCGCGACTGCCTGCGCGAACTGCGCGCGGCCACCGGCATCGCCTACGACGAGCGCGCGCTCGGCACGCTGCAGCTCTTCCGCACGTCGAAACAGCTCGACGCGACCGCCGCCGACACCGCGATCCTCGACCGTTTCGGCGTGCCCTGGCAGCGTCTCGACCCGGACGGCTGCGTGCGCCACGAGCCCGCGCTCGCGCGCGTCCGGGAGAAGTTCGTCGGCGGACTGCGGCTGCCTGGCGACGAGACCGGCGACTGCCACAAGTTCACCCGGGCGATCGGCGCGCTCGCGGCGGACGCCGGCGCGAGGTTCCATTACGGTGTCACCGTCCTGCGGCTGTTCGGCGATGGCGGGCGGATCGGCGGGGTGATGACCGACGCCGGCGCGATCGTCGCCGACCATTACGTCGTCGCGTTGGGGAGCTATACGCCGCTGCTGCTCGCGCCGCTGGGCATCCGGATGCCGGTGTACCCGGTCAAGGGCTACTCGATCACCGTGCCGATCGTCGATCCGGCCGGCGCGCCGGAATCGACGGTGATGGACGAGACGCACAAGGTCGCGGTCACGCGGCTCGGCGATCGCATCCGCGCCGGCGGCACCGCCGAGCTCGCCGGCTATTCGACCCGGTTGCGCGAGGCGCGCCGCGGCACGCTCGGGCATGTCGTGCGCGACCTGTTTCCGGACGGCGGCGACCTCGACCGCGCCGAGTTCTGGACCGGGTTGCGACCGATGACCCCCGACGGCCCGCCGCTGGTCGGTGCGACTCGCTACGCGAACCTCCTCGTCGCCACCGGCCACGGCACGCTCGGCTGGACGATGGCGGCCGGCACCGGGCGCGTGATCGCGGATCTCTGCTCGGGACGCGAGCCGGCGATCCCGATCGACGGACTGTCGCTCGACCGCTACGGGGCCGGCGCGTCGGCGGCGTAGGCGCGACCGGCGAGGCAAACCGGGGGCGTCCGACATGGACTGGCTGCAGCCGATGCGCATCTTCGTGGCGGTGGTCCAGAACGGCAGCCTGTCGTCTGCCGGCCGTCAGCTCGGGCTGTCGCCGGCATCGGTGTCGCGCCACATCAGCGCGCTCGAATCGAGTCTGGGCAGCCGCCTGGTCAACCGCAGCAGCCGCCGTCTGACGCTGACCGAGGCCGGCGAGCTCTATTTCGCCCAGGTCGAGCGGATCCTCCACCAGATCGCCGAGGCGAACGACACCGTCGCGCAGCTGCAGAAGACGCCGCGCGGAACGCTGCGCGTGCACAGCCGGATGCTGGTCGGCCACCTGATCGTGGTCCCGGCGCTGCCGGCGTTCCTCGCCGCGCACCCGGATCTGCGCGTCGACCTGCTGCTCTCGAACCAGGTCGTCGACCTCGTCGACCGCAACGTCGACGTCGACATCCGCATCGGCAAGCTGGTCGACACCTCGCTGGTCGCGCGCCGTCTCGCGCCGGCCGAGCGCATCATGTGCGCCTCGCCCGCCTATCTTGCGTCGCGTCCGCCGATCCGCTCGCCGGCGGACCTCGGTGCGCACAACTGCCTCACCTACCGGATCCACGTCGGCCAGACCATCTGGCGCTTCATCGACGCGGCCGGCGCGATGCAGGAGATCGCGGTGCGCGGCAACCTGCAATCGGACAACGGACTCGCGCTGCTCGATGCGACGCTGGCCGGCGTCGGTGTCGCGCTGATGCCCGACTGGGCGGTGCGCGAGGCGATCGCGCTGGGGCGGCTCGAGCGGCTCCTGCCGGCGTACCGGATCAGCCACATGGAATTCGACAACGGCGTCTACGCGGTCTACCAGCGAGCGCACACCAGCGCCAAGGTCCGCGCCTTCGTCGAATTCCTCGAGGCGACCTTCGCGCAGCGGGCGGCGGAGGCGGCGACGCTGGCGGCGTCGGCCGGTCAGCCGACCAGCCGGCCGCCGTCGACCGGCAGGATCGCGCCGGTGACGAAGGACGCCTCGTCCGACGCGAGATAGACGGCCGCGCCGGCGATGTCGTCGGGCGTGCACAGGCGGCCCAGCGGAATCGTCGCGACGACGCGGTCGATCGACGCCTGATCGTCGGGGCCGAACATCGCCTTCAGCATCGAGGTCGCGCCGACCGCCGGCGCGATCGCGTTGACCCGGATGCGGTCGGGCGCGAGCTCGGCCGCCATCGTCTGGGTCAGCGAGACGACCGCCGCCTTGGTCGCCTGGTACCAGGCCATGCCGGGCCGCGGCCGCATCGCGGTGACCGACGCGATGTTGATGACGACGCCGCCGCCGCGCCGGCGCAGCACCGGGAGCGCGTGCACCGCCATGTGGTAGAAGCTCTTCAGGTTGACCGCGATCAGCCGGTCGAGATCGCGCTCGGTGGTCTTGGCGATGCGCGCCGGCTTCTGGGTCAGCGCCGCGTTGTTGACCAGCGTGTCGAACGGCCCGAAGGCGGCGTCGACTTCGGCGACCATCGACGCCCAGGACGCGCCGTCGGCGATGTCGACGCCGACCGCGAGGCCGCCTGGCCCTTCGAGCGAGCCGGCGACTGCGCGCGCCGCGTCGACGTCGATGTCGGCGCAGACCACGCGCGCACCTTCGGCGGCGTAGCGCCGGGCGACGCCGGCGCCGAAGCCGGTTCCCGCGCCGGTGACGATCGCGACGCGCCCTTCGAGTCGTCCGGCCATGGTCAGCGTCCCTTGAAGACCGGCTTGCGCTTCTCGAGGAACGCGCGCTTGGCTTCCTGCGCGTCCTCGGTCTTGACCAATGCGAGCGTCATGTCCTGCTCGATCCGGTAGCCGTCGCCCAGCGACAGCTCCTCGACCGCGTTGAACGAGCGCTTGAGCATCTGGACCGCGAGCGGGCTCTTGTCGGCGATCTCGCGCGCGAGCGAGGCGGCGGCGGCGGCGAGCGCCGCGGACGGCACGACCTCCTGGACCACGCCCAGCCGGTGGAGCTCGGCGGCCGGGACGCGGCGCCCGGTGAGGAGCAGCATCCGCGCCTGCGACGGCGTGAAGTAGCGCTGCAGGAACTTGACGCCGCCGGCCATGCCGACATCGACCTCGGGCATGCCGAAGATCGCCTCCTCGGAGGCGACGATCAGGTCGCAGCAGAGCGCCAGCGCCATGCCGGCGCCGAGCGCCGGCCCGTGGACCGAGGCGATCACCGGCTTGCCGCACTGGAGGATCGCGTGGAACACCTCGCGCACCAGGCGGTTGAGCTCGCGACCCTCGCCGGGGGCGCCGCTCATCGACGCGCGCTCCTGGAGGTCGGCGCCGGCGCAGAAACACTTGCCCCGGCCGGCGAGCACGACGACGCGGACGTCGTCGCGGTCGTGCAACTGGTCGAACGCGGCCAGCAGCTCGGAACGGATCTCCCGGTTGAGGGCGTTGACCGGCGGCCGGGCGAGCGTGAGCGTCGCCACGTGGTCGACGACGGCGAGTTCGAGGTGTCGGAAGGTCATGTCGCGCTCCGGGTCGGGGTCAGACGCGCGCGAGCTCGGCGCGGATCGCGGCGCCGTGCTCGTCGAGCGCGGGCGGCGGGGTCATGTCGGCGTCGTCGCGCGCGCCGTCGGCGAAGATCGGCGTGCGCAGCGTGCGCAGCGGTCCTTCGGTCGGGTGGACGAGGTCGCGGGTGAGGTCGAGGTGGCGCATCTGCGGATCGTCGAGCGCGTCGTCGAGCCCGAGGATCGGCGCGTGCGGGACGTCGGCTGCGGCGAGGCGGCGCGTCCACTCGTCGCGCGGACGCGTCGCGAACACCGGACGCAGCGCCTCGGCGAGCGCCTCGTGATGACGGACGCGGTCCATGCGGCCGGCGAAGCGCGGGTCGCGGCCGAGATCGGGACGCTCGATCGCGGCGAGCAGCCCGGTCCAGAACTTCGGCGGCGACGACAGGTGGATCGCGATCAGCGCGCCGTCGGCGCAGCGCAGCGCGAACGACTGCGCGACCCGCCCGCGGTCCGAAGGGCCCGGCACTTCCCGGGTCGAGAAATACCGGTGGTACTGCTCGATGCTGAAATGCGCCATCGCGGCGACCATCGGCACGTGCAGCGACTTGCCGCGTCCGGTCCGGCCGCGCTCGAGCAGCGCCGCCAGGATGCCGTTGGCCGCGTACAGGCCGCTGACCGAATCGGCGGTCGCCGGGCCGACGATCCGCGGCGCCTGCGGGTCGACGAACATCGACAGGAATCCGGAGAGCGCCTGGCCGACGGTGTCGTACGCCGGACGTTGCGCGTAGGGACCGTCCGGCCCGAAGCCGCTGATCGCGCAGTAGACGAGCCGCGGGTTGATCGCCCGCGCGGCCTCGGCGCCGACGCCGAGGCGCTCGGCGACGCCGGGGCGGAAGTTGTGGACGTAGACGTCGGCGGTCCTGAGCAGCGCCGCGAGCACCGCGCGCTCGTCGTCGCGCTCGAGGTCGAGGACCAGGCTCTTCTTGTTGCGGTTGAACGCCTGGAACTGCGGTCCGTAGAGGCCCCGCTCGAAGTTGCGGAACCGGTCGCCGCCCGGCCGCTCGACCTTGATGACCTCGGCGCCGAGGTCGCCCAGCAGCATCGTCGCGTACGGCGCGGTGATGAACTCGCCGTGGTCGACGACGCGGTAGCCGGCGAGAGGGCCGTTGGTCGTCGCGCCCCGAGCCGGCGCTTCGTCCCGCTCTCCCCGGTAGGGCCGCCTCGAGGCGCTCACGCGACCTCCAGCACCAGCTTGCCGATGTGGGTCGACGCTTCCATCCGCGCGTGCGCCTCGGCAACGGCGGCGAGCGGGTAGCGGCGGTCGACGACCGGCGCGCAGCGGCCGGCGTCGAGGACCGGCCAGACGTGCCGGGCGAGCTCGTCGGCGAGCGCGCCCTTTTCCTCGACGCTGCGCGGGCGCAGCGTCGACCCGGTGATCGTCAGGTGTTTGACCAGGAGCCGGCGGAAGTCGAGCGCGTCGGCGATCGCCCCGCCCATGAAGGCGATGATGACGAGCCGCCCGCGCTGCGACAGGCATTGCAGGTTGCGCGCGACGTAGGGACCGCCGACGATGTCGAGGACGACGTCGACGCCGCGTCCCCGGGTCAGCTCGCGCACGCGCGCGACGAAATCCTCGGTCCGGTAGTCGATCGCGGCGTCCGCACCCAGCCGGACGCAGGCCTCGCACTTGGCGGTGGTGCCGGCGGTGGCGATCACCGGCGAGCCCCGTTCGCGCGCGAGCTGGATCGCGGTCGTGCCGATGCCGCTGGTACCGCCGTGGACGAGCAGCGTCTCGCCGGGTTTGAGGCAGCCGGTCGCGAACAGGTTCGCCCAGACGGTGAACATCGCCTCGGGCAGCGCCGCGGCGCCGACCGCGTCGACGTTCGCCGGCCAGCGCAGGCACTGGCGTTCGGGGGCGGCGCAGTACTCGGCGTAGCCGCCGGACTCGACCAGCGCGCAGACCCGGTCGCCGACGCGCCAGCGACGCGCTCCCGGACCCAGCGCGACGATGTCGCCGGCGACTTCGACGCCGAGGGTCGGACCGGCTCCCGGCGGCGGCGCGTAGCCGCCGGCGCGCTGCTGGCAATCGACGCGGTTGACGCCGGCGGCGGCGACGCGGATCAGCACCTCGCCGTCGCGCAGGACCGGCAGCGGTGCGTCGACGAGCCTCAGCACCTCGGGTCCGCCCGGCCGGTCGGCGGCGATCTGGCGCATCGTGTCGGGCAGGGAGGTCATCGCGCGTCGGCTCCGGGTCCGGATCAGTAGGTCGCCCGTCCGCCGGACAGGTCGAAGGCGGCGCCGGTCGAGAACGAGCATTCTTCGGACGCTAGCCAGCAGATCATCGCCGCGACCTCCTCCGGCGTGCCCGGTCGTCCCATCGGCACGCGCGACACCCAGAGCTTGCGCATCTCTTCGGGCTGGTCGTGGTAGAGGTTCTTGGTGGCGATGATCGCCGGTGCGACGCAGTTGACGCGGATGCCGGTGCGGGCGAGCTCCTTGGCCAGCGACTTGGTGAACGAGTGCACGCCGGCCTTGGACGCGGAATAGGCGGCCGAGAACGGATTGCCCTCCTTGCCCGAGATCGACCCGAGGTTGACGATACGCCCGTAGTCGCGCTCGAGCATCGGCTTCACGACCGATCGGCAGACGACGAACGTGCCGGTCAGGTTGATGTCGAGGATGCGCCGCCAGCTGTCGAGCTTCGTCTCGGCGATCAGCGCCTTGGGCGCGGTGACGCCGGCCGCGTTCACCAGGATGTCGATCCGCCCGTGCCGGGCGAGGACCGCCTCGGTCGCGCGCGCGACCGACGCCTCGTCGGTGACGTCGACCGCGTGGCCGGACGCGCCGGGCGTTTCGCGCGCGGCGTCGTCGAGCGCCGTCCCGGCCAGGTCCCAGAGCGCGACGCTGGCGCCCGAGGCGGCCATTCGCGCCGCGGTGGCGAGTCCGATGCCGCCGGCGCCGCCGGTGATCACGGCGACGCGGCCGTCGAGGTCGATGCGATTCATGGTGTCGTCGGTGTGAGGACGCGGATCGGACGGCGGTCGAGCCAGGCGCGGATGTCGTCGACCGCGTCGCCGTAGTAGACGCGGTAGTTCTCGCGCGTGACGTAGCCGAGGTGCGGCGTGGCGAGGATCCCGGGCGTGCGGCGCAGCGGGTGGTCGGCCGGCAGCGGCTCGCGGTCGAAGACGTCGAGCGCCGCGCCGCCGAGAGTCCCGGCCGCGAGCGCGGCGACCAGCGCGCCCTCGTCGACGACCGGGCCGCGCGACGTGTTGACCAGCAGGGCGTCGCGCTTCATCAGCGCCAGCTCGCGCGCGCCGACGAGACCGCGGGTCTGCGGCGTCAGCGTCACGTGCAGCGTGACGACGTCGGCGCGCCCGAGGAGCTCGCCGAGCGTCGTCGCCCGCTCGATGCCGAGTTCCGCCGCGCGCTCCGCGGTCAGCCCGCGGCTGTGGCCGACCACGCGCATGCCGAACGCGCGGCCGACCGCGGCGACCCGCGCGCCGACCTTGCCCAGACCGACGATGCCGAGCGTCGCGCCGGCGAGGCTGCGGCCGACGGTCGTCTGCCAGGCGCCGGCACGCATGGCCGGCAATTCGTCGCCGAGCCGGCGGACGAGCGCCAGGATCAGCGCCCAGGTGTGCTCGGCCGCGGTGCCCGGGTGGCTGCCGGTGCCGCAGACGGTGACGCCGCGGCGCGCGGCCGCCGCGAGATCGATCGCGGCGTTGGCCATCCCGGTCGTGACCAGCAGGCGCAGCGCGGGCAGCGCGTCGATCACCGCCGCCGGGAACCGGGTGCGTTCGCGCATCGCCACGACGATGTCGAAGGGCGCGAGCTCGCGCACGACCTCGGCCTCGTCGCCGAACGCCCGGTCGAACGCGGTCATCGCGACCTCGCCGGCGAGACGCGACCAGTCGGCGGCCTCGAGCGCGACGCGCTGGTAGTCGTCCAGGAGGGCGCCGCGGAGCACGATCAATCGGCGGCGGGCGCGGCGGTGGAGCCGAACGCGCCCTCGGCGGCGAGCGCAGCGATCTCTCCGGGCGCGAAACCCAGGTCGACGAGGATCTCGTCCTGGTCCGCGGCGAGCGCCGGCGGCGCGCGGTCGGGTGCGCGCGGCGCGCCGTCCATCGCGAACGGCGAGGCCACCGCCTTCAACACGCCACCGGCGCGCGCCAACTCGATCACCCCGCCGATCGCGGCCAGCTGGCGGTCTTCGGCGGCCGAACCGATGTCGTTCACCTTGGCGACGTTGACCCGCTCGCGCCCGAGCCGGTCGACCAGCTCGTCGCAGGTCATCGTCCGGGTCACCGCCGAGATCGCGTCGATCACCGCGGCGCGGTGGCGCTGGCGATCCACGGTCGTGCGCCACTCGGGCCGGTCGAGCGAGGGGTCGAGCGCACGCGCCATCCTCGTCCACATCACGTCGGACGGCGCGATGATGACGACGCTGCCGTCGGCGGCCGGGAACACCTGGTTGGGCACCGACAGGTGGTTCGCGGTTCCCATCCGGCCGCGGACCACGCCGGTCGCCCAGTACTCGCCGTAGAAGTAGTTCATCAGATGCGCCGAGCTGCGCAGCAGCGAGGTCTCGACGCGCTGGCCCTCGCCGGTGCGCTGCCGGTGGTACAGCGCCGCCAGGATCGCGCTGACCAGCGCCAGGCTCGCATGCAGATCGACGACCGACGTGCCGCAGCGCACCGGCGGTCGGTCGGCCTCGCCGGTGATGCTCATCAGTCCGCTGTGCGCCTGCAGCGCCAGGTCGTTCGCGCCGATGTGGGCGAGCGGCCCGCGGTCGCCGTACGAATAGAACTCGCAGTAGACGATGTCCGGGCGGACCGCGCGCACCGCGTCGTAGGACAGCCCGAACTTGGCCATCGCGCCGGGGCGGAAGTTGTGGATGACGACGTCGCAGCCGCCGGCCATCCGCAGCACCGCGCGCTGCCCGGCCTCCGAGCCCAGGTCGATCGCGATGCTGCGCTTGTTGCGATTGAGCGCGAGGAACGACGGGCTCGCGCCGCGATGGCGCCCGGCGGTCTCCGGCGTGAGGCCGAAGTGGCGCGCCTCGTCGCCGCGACCGGGTTCCTCGACCTTGATCACGTCGGCACCGAGGTCGCCCAGGATCTGCGTCGCCGCCGGCCCGGCGAACACGCGGGAGAGGTCGAGGACGCGGATGCCGTCGAGTACCTTCCACATGGCGGGCGGGGGGCGGGTGGGAGTGCGGAAACGACCGTCGGCCGGGCGACCCGGCCGCGAGGCGGTCAGCGCAGCGTCGAATGGACGACCGCCTCGCCGACGGTCACCTTGAGCCCGGTGTCGTCCTCGCACCAGACATCGAGCTCGTAGACCGATGCACCGGCGCCGTCGCGCACCGCGCTCCTGACCCGGGCGCAGGCGATGATCACCTGGTCCTCGTAGACCGGCGCGATGTACTTCGTGCGCAGCCGCCCGCGGCCTGCGGCCTCCGGGCCGAAGACGTCGACGAGCAGGCCGAGCAGCCAGTTCGTCGAGATCATCCCGTCGGCGATGATGCCGGGCAAGCCGTTCTTCTTCGCGTAGGCGTCGTCGTCGTGGATCGTCGGCGGCTGGGTGACGATCCGCCCGGTGTCCGCCTGGACCGTGTCCTGGATGTCGACGTACCAGCGCATCCGCTCGCGCGTCATCGGCCGGGGCGGCGCGCGGAACTCGTGGCCCGGCGCGAACATCGCCCTCGCGACGGCGGCGCTCACGACGCCACCTTCGCGGACTGGGCCTTGAACGACAGGATCACCGTGTCCCGGTAGGCGATCAGCAGGCGCCCGTCGTCGGCCGAGCGCATCTCGATGTCGGTGATCACGTAGTCGCGGCCGTTCTTCGTGTACCGCCGGGTCACGCGGCCGCGCGTGCGGATCCGGGTGCCGACGCGGATCGGCTCGTGGATGTTCGCGTCGAACTCGTAGTGGATCCGGGCGCTCGGGCCCGCGCCCGCCGGGCAGGCGATCTTGTAGAGCCGGAGCTTGTCGATGTGGACCAGCGTCGGCGGCGCGATCGCATCGACCAGTCCCTGGAAGCACGGATGATGGAGTTCGTTCGCGTGCCCGTACTCGCGGGCGATGAAACGGCTCATCGTGTACTCGACCGGACCCAGTTCGTCGCCTTCGGTCAGGTCGCTCGTGTATCGGCCGGTCGCCACGTTCGCGGTCCCCTCGGATCGGCGCGGCCCTCGCCGCGCGCCCGCCCGTTATACGCCGACGCGCCCGCGGCCGGAATCGCCGGCCGGCGATGAGCAGCTTTGCGCGGGGTGAAACGCGCTGCGGTGCAGCGCGGCCGCGGACCGGCCGCCGCCCGCCGTTTTCACGGAACGCAAAGATGGTTCTCGCGAGGGAGCAAGCCGCCGACCGGATCCGGGTGCTAGCGTTCGCTCTCGCGACCCCCGGGACCCCATCCGATGGAGCTCAAGTTCAGCCCGTTGTCGCCGTACGTCCGCAAGGTCACCGTGGTCGCCCACGAGCACGGGATCGCCGACCGGCTGCGTTTGACGCGCGTCGACACCCGCGCCGAGCGGGAGCGCATCGTGCCGTTCAATCCGCTCGGCAAGATCCCGGCGCTGGTCACCGACGCCGGCGCGGTGATCTACGATTCCCCGGTGATCTGCGAGTACCTCGACGCCGAATTCGGCGGCCACCGGCTGCTGCCCGCCGCGGGCGCGCGGCGCTGGGAAATCCTGTCGCGGATGGCGCTGGCCGACGGCATGATGGACGCGGCGATCCTGGTCCGGCACGAGCGCGCCCGCGACGCGGCGAAGCGCTCCGACGAATGGGCCGCCTGGCAGCTCGCCAAGGTCGTCACCGGTCTCGACGCGCTGGAAGCGCAGGTCGACACCTTCGGCTCGGCGCTGGATCTCGGCCAGATCGCAGTCGCCTGCGCGATGGGCTACATGCCGCTGCGCTTGGACGAGCTGGTCGGATTTCCCCGCTGGCCGGGCCTCAGGGCCTGGGCCGAGCGGGTCGGCGAACGCGAGTCGCTCCGCCGCACGGTTCCGGTCCTCTGAGGCGCACGCCCGCGAAGCCGACCGCACCGGACGCCGACCGATCGCCATGGCCCGCCCGCAACGCGTCATCCACGTCGGCATCGGCGTCTTCGGACGCCGCTGGTGCAGCGAGTTCCTGAAGTCCAACGTCGACGACGGGACGATCGAGGTCGTCGCCATCGTCGACATCGATCCGGCGGCGCTCGAACGCGGCCGCGCGGCGCTGGGACTCGCGCCGGAGCGCTGCTACACCGACGCGGCGCGGGCGTTCGCACAGACCCCCGCCGATTTCTGCACGATCGCCGTGCAGCCGGTGCACCACGAGGCGATCGTCGACCTCGCGCTCGGGCACGGACTGGACATCCTGTGCGAGAAGCCGATCGCCGACACGATGGAGGCGACCCGCCGGATCGCCCGGAAGGTCGCCGCCGCCGGCCGCAAGATGGCGGTGACGATGAGCCACCGCTTCGACCAGGACAAGACGACGCTGCGCCGCGTCGTGCGTTCCGGGATCCTCGGGCCGATCAACGCGATCGGCATGCGCTTCCACGGCGACATGCGCCAGCACATGGCCTGGAGCTCGCTGTTCCGCCACGAGATGGCGGACCCGCTCTTGATCGAGGGCTCGATCCACCACCTCGACATCATCGCCGACCTCGCCGGCGCCCGGTGCCGGACGCTCTACGCGAGCACCTGGAGGCCGGCGTGGGCCGAGTACCGCGGCGACACCGACGGGATCGTCGCCATGACCTTCGACAACGGCGTGCGCGCCGTCTACGAAGGATCGGTTTCCCATCCGGTCGGCCTCAACACCTTCTACAAGGAGTACATTCGCGTCGACGGCGAGCGCGGCAGCGCGATCCTCGCCCACCGCGACGTCGAGGTGTTCATGCGCCAGGACTTCTGGCGCCAGCAGCACCGCGAGGGGCAGGGGCAGAAGATCGCGCCGCTGGTCCAGCCGAAGTGGATCAACCACTGGCTGGTCGAGCAGTTCGCCCGCTGGCGCGACGGCGGGCCGCCGATGGAGACCCGCGTCGAGGAGAACGTGCAGGCGAGCGCGCTGGTCTTCGCGGCGATCGAATCGAGCCGGACCGGAGCCCCGGTGGACGTCCAGCGCCTGGTGACGGGCGGGTGAAACGGAAACGACGGAGCGACGCCGATGCGACTGAAGCGGCTGGGACGTAGCGGGCTCAAGGTGTCCGAGATCGGGCTGGGCTGCAACAACTTCGGGCAGCGGCTCGACCTGGAGGCGACGCGCCGCGTCGTCCACCGGGCCCTGGATCTCGGCGTCACGCTGTTCGACACCGCCGACTCGTACGGCAATCGCGGCGGCTCCGAGACGCAGCTGGGCGAGATCCTGGGCGCGCGGCGCAAGGACATCGTGCTCGCGACCAAGTTCGGCTGGCCGATGGACGACGTCGGTGTGCTGCGCGGCGGGTCGCGCCGCTACCTGATGCGCGCGGTCGAGGACAGTCTCAGGCGCCTGAAGACCGACTGGATCGACCTCTACCAGTTCCACACGCCCGATCCGGACACGCCGATCGAGGAGACGCTGCGCGCGCAGGACGACCTCGTCCGCCAGGGCAAGGTCCGCTACCTCGGCTGCTCGAACGTCGCCGGCTGGCAGATCGCCGACACCGCCTGGATCGCCCGGACCGAGGGACTCGCGCCGTTCGTGTCGGTGCAGAACGAATACAGCCTGCTCGCGCGCGGCGTCGAGACCGAGGTGATGCCGGCGATGGAGCGCTTCGGCCTGGGCCTGCTGCCGTTCTATCCGCTCGCCGGCGGGCTCCTCACCGGCAAGTACCGGCGCGGCGCGCCGCTGCCCAAGGGGGCGCGGCTCACCGACACCCAGCGTTCGGCCGACCGCTTCCTGACCGAGCGCAACTGGACGGTCGTGCAGGCGCTACAGACGTACGCCGAGGCCCGCGGCCGCTCGCTGCTCGACCTGGCGATCGGCTGGGTCGTGGCGAAACCGGGCGTCGCCAGCGTCATCGCCGGCGCGACATCGGCCGAGCAGATCGAGGCGAACGTCGCCGCCGCCGCCCGGGCGCCCGGCGCCGACGAGATGGCGGAGCTCGATCGGATCAGCGCGGTCGCGGGCTGACACGCGCCGCCGAACCGACGTGGACAGGAGGACGACCATGCGCAAAGTTCTGACGACCGCGGTGCTCGCGTTCGCGGCGGTCTCGATGGCGGTGCACGCCCAGGAGTATCCGAAGGCCGGGCCGGTGAAGATCATCGTTCCGTTCCTGCCGGGCGCCGGCAACGACCTGCTCGGCCGGCTCACCGCCGAGCACCTGACCCCGCGGCTCGGGCAGTCGGTGATCGTCGAGAACAAGGCCGGCGCCGGATCGCAGATCGGCATCGACTTCGTCGCCAAGAGCAAGCCGGACGGCTACAACCTCGTCTGGGCGGCGTCCGACGGCGTGACGATCCTGCCGGCGGTCAAGCCGAACATGCCCTACAAGGTGCCCGACGACTTCGCGTTCATCTCGCGGATCGTCCTGCTGCCGTTCGTTCTCGCCGTGAGCCCGCGGCTGCCGGTGAAATCGGTGCCCGAGCTCATCGCCTACGCCAAGGCCAACCCGGGCAAGGTCCGCTACGGCACCTCGGGGATCGGCGGCGCGCCGCACATGGGCACGGTGCTGATGGAGAAGACCGCCGGCATCGAAATGCTGCACGTCCCGTTCGCCGGGATCTCGGCGGTGATCACCGCGCTGCGCGGCGACACGATCGACGTCGCGTTCATCACGCCGCCGACGGTGAAGCCGCACACCGACAGCGGCGCGTTCCGGGCGATCGCGACCACCGGCAAGGTCCGCCACCCGCTGTTCCCCGACGTGCCGACGCTCGAGGAGGCCGGGCTCCACGGCGTCGTGGTCGTCGTCTGGTACGGGATCCTCGCGCCGGCCGGCACGCCCGAGCCGGTGCTCGCCCGGCTGCGCACCGAGGTCGCCGACATCCTCAAGGACCCGAAGGTCTCGGCCCGGCTGGACCAGTTGGGCTACCAGATCTCCTATCTGGCCGGCAACGAGTTCCGCGACTACATCGTCAGCGACCTCGAGCAGTGGCGCAAGGTCGCGCGCGAGGCCAACGTCAAGCTGATCGAGCAGTGAGTCCGATGCGCGTCCACCGCCAGCGGCTGCTCGCCGCCGTCGCCGCCGGGGCGGCGCTGCTCCTCTGCGTGCCCGTCGCCGCGCAGACGTTTCCGAACCGTCCGATCCAGTTCGTGATCCCGTTCGCCGCCGGCGGCGGCTCCGACGTGATGGCGAGGATCATCGCCGAACCGCTGGCGCAGCGCCTCGGGCAGTCGGTCCTGGTCGACAACAAGCCGGGCGGCGGCGCGACGATCGGCGCGGATTTCGTCGCCAAGTCGGCGCCCGACGGCCACACGTGGCTGCACACGTCGCCGGGGCCGCAGATCATCAACCCGTACCTGATGGCGAAGCTGCCGTACGACCCGCAGAAGGACCTGCTGCCGGTCGCACGCCTGGGGACCTTCACCAGCGTGCTGGCCGTGCACCCGGGCGTTCCGGCGAAGACCGTCCGCGAGCTGATCGACTACTCGAAGGCGAATCCGAGGAAGGTCAACTTCGCGAGCGCCGGCATCGGCTCGGGCAGCCACCTCGCCAGCGAGTATTTCAAGACGGTCGCCGGCATCGACATCGTCCATGTCCCGTACAAAGGGACCGGCAACGCGCTGCAGGACCTCGTCGCCGGCAACGTGCAGATGACGATCGACAGCATGGCGGCGCTCTTGCCGTCGATCAAGGCGGGGTCGCTGCGGGCGCTGGCGGTGACCACGCTCGAACGCTCGCCCAACCTGCCCGACGTGCCGACGCTCGCCGACACGCTCGCCGGTTTCGACGCCTCGCCGATGAACTACCTGTCGGTGCGCGGCGGAACCCCGAAGGAGATCGTCGAGCGGATCAACCGGGAGGTGAACGCGGTGCTGGCGATGCCGGCGATCCGCGAGCGGCTGCTCGCCATCGGCGTGGTCGCGACGCCGAGCACACCCGAGGAGATCGCGGCGCAGGTGCGCAGCGAGCAGGTCAAGTGGAAGCGCGTGATCGAGGTGTCCGGCGCGAAGGCGGAATGACCGGTGCGCGCGGAGGCGCGGAGAGGAGCGACGATGGACGGCGGGAGCGTGACGCGTTATCGAGGGATCGTTCGATGGCTGGCGGGCGGCCTCGCCGCGTTCGCGCTCGCCGCGCCGGCCGCCGCGCAGGGGACGGGCGCGGCCGGGGCGTTCCCCGACCGCCCGATCAAGCTGGTCGTACCCTATCCGCCGGGCGGGTCGACCGATCCGGTGGCGCGGCTGCTGGCGGCGGATATCGGCGCGCGGATCGGCCAGCCGGTGGTCGTCGATAACAAGGCCGGCGCCGCCGGCTCGATCGGCACCGAATTCGTCGTCCGCTCGCCGGCGGACGGCTACACGATCCTCCTGCACACGTCGGTGATCTCGACCGAGCCGAGCTTCAAGAAGAGCCTCGCCTACGACGCGCGGCGCGATCTGTCTCCGGTGACGCTGGCGGTGACCGGACCCTATCTCCTGGTCGTGCACCCGTCGCTGCCGGTCGCCAACGTCGGCGAACTGATCGCCTACGCCAAGGCCAATCCCGGCAAGCTCAACTTCGGGTCGGCCGGCCAGGGATCGTCCGGCCACCTGATCGGCGAGATGTTCAAGGCGGCGGCCGGGATCGACATGGTGCACGTGCCGTTCAAGGGTGGCGGGCCGTCGATCGCCGCGCTGGCGGCCAACGAGATCCAGTTGCTTTTCGACACGGTCAGCGGCAGCAAGGCGCTCGCCGAATCGGGCAAGCTGCGCGCGCTCGCGGTGACGAGCCCGGAGCGCTCGCCGGCGATGCCCTCGGTGCCGACGGTGAGCGAGAGCGGCCTCAAGGACTTCTCGATCGTCTACTGGCTCGGGATCTTCGCCCCGGCGAAGACGCCCGCCCCGATCGTCGACCGGCTCTACAACGAGTTCCGCACGACGCTCGCCAAACCGGACGTCGCCGCGAAGCTCCTCGAGACCGGATCGGTCGTCCAGGCGCTCGCGCCGCCGCGTTTCGGCGAGGTGCTGGCGACCGACATCCAGCGCTGGAAGGTCGTGATCGAGGGCGCGAAGATCGAGGCGCAGTAATAACCCTGCCGGCGCCGGGGCGACCGGAAGGCGGCCCCGATCGCCGACCATCGGCGCGATCGCGCCACGACGGCCCGCGACGCCGTCGTCGCTGATACTCTCCGCGCTTCGTTGTTCGCTGCGGAGACGTCCATGCCCCGGGTCCGCCTGACCGATCGCCACGCGCGCGCGTTCGTTCCGATCGCCGTCCTGCTGCTGCTGGTCGGTCTTCCGCTCGCGGTCTGGCTCGACATCCGGAACATCACCGAGTCGGCGCTTCGGCGGCAGGCGCAGGACCTCAATTCGGTCGTCACCAGCATGCGCAATTTCTACGGCACCAACGTCGTCGCGCGCGTGCTTGCCTCGCCGGGATCGACGCAGGTCACCCACCGCTACGAGTCGGTCCCCGGCGCGATCCCGATCCCGGCGACGCTCTCGCTCGAGCTCGGCAAGGTCATCAGCGAGAAGCAGCAGAACATCGCCTACCGCTTCGTGTCCGACTACACGTTCAAGAACCGGACGCCGCACGCGATGGACGAATTCGAGAAGACCTCGCTCGCCCAGTTGCGCGCCGGCGAGAAGGACCTGATCGTCCAGGTGTCGGAGTCGCTGTTCAGCGATCGCGTCCGGCTGATCGCGCCGGTGATCATGGGGGCTCCGTGCGTCGAGTGCCACAACCGGCACGCCGAGAGCACCAAGACCGACTGGAAGGTCGGCGACGTGCGCGGTTTCCAGGAGGTGACGATCACCCAGCCCTTCGCCGACAACCTGTTCTCGTTCAAGTACCTGCTGATCTACTTCGCGCTGGTGGCGGCGACCGGGATCGCGTTCTTCCTGCTCCAGCGGCGCCACGCCGCGCAGATCGCGTCGATGAACGGCGAGCTCGAGACGGCCAACGAGTTCCTGGCGACGCTGTCGATGAAGATCTCGCGCTACCTGTCGCCGCAGGTGTACAAGAGCATCTTCTCCGGCCAGCGCGACGTCGTCATCCAGACCGAGCGCAAGAAGCTGACGATCTTCTTCTCCGACATCAAGGACTTCACCGCCTCGGCCGAACGGCTGCAGCCGGAGCAGATCACGTCGCTGCTGAACGAGTACTTCACCGAGATGTCGAAGATCGCGCTCAAGCATGGCGGAACGATCGACAAGTTCGTCGGCGACGCGATGCTGATCTTCTTCGGCGACCCGGAGACCAAGGGCGAGGCGGAGGACGCCAAGGCCTGCCTGCGGATGGCGCTGGAGATGCAGCACCGGATCGCGGAGCTGGCGGTCAAGTGGCGCGCCGAAGGCATCGAGCAGCCGTTCCGGGTGCGCATGGGCGTCAACACCGGGTACTGCAACGTCGGCAACTTCGGCAGCGCCGACCGGATGGATTACACGATCATCGGCGCCGAGGCCAATCTCGCGGCGCGCCTGCAGTCGATCGCCGAGGCAGGCCGTGTCGTGATGAGCTACGAGACCTACGCGCTGGTCCGCGACATCCTGGTGGCGCGGCCGCTGTCGCCGATCTCGATGAAGGGGATCAGCCGCGAGGTCGTCCCCTGGGTCGTCGACGGCATGCTCGACGCGAAGGGAGTGCCGCAGCGGATCTACAGCGAGCACACGACCGGCGTCGACTTCTACCTCGATCCGGCGATGATCGACGCGCGCACCGCCGACAAGGTCCGCGAGATGCTGCGCTCGGCGCTCGCCTCGCTCGACGGCCGCCGTCCGGCGACCTGATCGGCCCGCGGGTCGCGCCGCCGCGCCGGCCGGCGATGTCCCCGGGTCGCAGGAAGGCGGTCAGACGACGTTGAGCTCGACCAGCGGCCGTCCGGCGACGATCCGATCGAACCCGAGCGGCGCGAGGTCGAGCGTGCGGTAGGCGCCGTGGACGACGAGTTCCGCGACGCCGCGTCCCACGGCCGGAGACTGCTGCAGGCCGTGTCCGGAGAAGCCGTTGGCGAAGAGCAGGTTCGCCCAGCGCGGGTGGGGACCGACGATGCCGTTGCGGTCGAACGTGTTCATCTCGTAGTAGCCCGCCCACGCGCTGACCTGGCGCAGCGCCTCGAACGCCGGCACCCGGCGCGCGAGCAAGGGCCAGACCTGCTCGTCGAACTGCGTCGGGTCGACCTCGAGCGGCGCGTCGTCGGAGTCGTTCGCCTCGTCCGGCGCGAGCCCGGCGATGAATCGGCCGCGTCCTTCCGGGCGGAACCACAGACCGGACGGGTCGATGACCAGCGGACAGCGCGGAAGCGGTGTCGGACACGCGTACACGTGGACGCATCGGCGGCGCGCGCGCACCGGCAGGTCGATGTCCAGCGAGTGCAGGATGCCGGCGGCCCACGGGCCGGCGGCGTTGACGAATACCTCGCCGGGGATCGTGGATCCGTCCGCGAGGACGACCGCGGTGACACGATCGCCGGACGCCGAGAAGCCGCGCGCCTCGGCGGTGACGTAGGTCGCGCCCCGCGACCGGGCGTGGCGGCGGAACGCCTGCAGGAGACTCCAGCCGTCGAACCAGCCCTCGCCGGCGAGCCCGAGCGATCCGCACGCGAGGTCGCCGGTCGCGATCCAGGGAAATCGGTCGGCGAGCGCGCCGGCATCGAGCAACTCGACCTCGACGCCGAGTGAGCGCTGCAGCGCGTGGTTGCGTTCCAGCGTCGCGACGCCGGCCGCGGTCGCGAGGAAGAGGTAGCCGGGTTCCACCAGCCCGATCTCGGGGCGCTCGGCGTCGACCGCGAGCCGCGTCGCCGCGTCGCGCAGGAACTCGATGCCGTAGCGCCCGATCTGGATGTTGATCGGCGTCGAGAACTGCTGGCGGATCGAGCTCGCCGAGAGCGCCGAGGAGGCGCGCGCGTAGGTCGGATCGCGCTCGACGACGCTGACCCGGCCGCGGAAGGCCGGGTCGGCGAGCGTGAACGACGCGATCGCGCTTCCGATCGCGCCGCCGCCGACGATGACGACGTGTTGGCTCACGGGTTCGGCCGGTGCCCGGGGTGGATGGTCGAAGGGCTAGAACCTACCTCACCATCCGGCGCGCGATGCGTTGCCGCCGGCCTTTTCTGGCCGGCAACCCGTCGGGACGGGTGCCCGCGGGCGCAATTCGTCGTTGCTCGTCGCTGGTTTGGATCGACCCAAACGGCGCTCCTCCCGCCTGGAACTGCGCCGGCGGGCCTCCCGTCGCACACGTGCCTGGTTGTCAGTTAGGTTCTGGAGCCCGCGGCCCGGATCCGATGATAATCGCGCATGGCGGCGCCCACCTCGATCCCGACGATCAACGCCGAACAGGTCCACGCCGCGCTCGACTGGCCCTCGCTCGTCGAAGCGCTGCGCGTCGCCTTCGTCTCCGGTGCGACCGCGCCGGTGAGGTCGAGCCACGCGGTCACCGAGGCCGGCGACCGGTTGCTGCTGATGCCGGCCTGGGACGGACGCGGTGGGCTGGGCGTCAAGATCGTCACCGTCTTCCCCCGGAACCGGGAGCGCGGACTCGCGAGCGTGGCGGCGCTCTACCTGCTGATGGACGGGACGACCGGGCACCCGGTCGCGCTGATCGACGGCGAGGCGATGACGCTGCGGCGCACCGGTGCCGCCTCGGCGCTCGCTTCGACCCGCCTCTCGCGTCCGGACTCGCGCACGCTCGTCCTGGTCGGTACCGGCGCGCTCGCGCCGTACATGGCGGCGGCTCACTGCTCGGTACGCCCGATCGAGCGCCTGCTGGTCTGGGGGCGGCACGCCGATCGAGCCGATCGGACCGCCGCCGCGCTGGTCGCGCAGGGCCTGCCGGCGGTCGCGATCGAGAGTCTCGACGAGGCGCTGGCGCGGGCCGATATCGTCAGCTGCGCGACGACCGCGCGCGAACCGGTGTTGCACGGGCGATCGGTCCGGCCGGGCACGCACGTCGATCTGGTCGGCGCTTTCACGCCCGAGATGCGCGAGAGCGACGACGCGCTGGTCGCCAGAGCGCGAGTGTTCGTCGACACCCGCGGCGGCGCGCTCAAGGAGGCCGGCGACCTCGTGCAGCCGATCGCGAGCGGCGCGTTCGCCGCCGAGCGTGTCGAGGGCGGGCTCGAGGACCTCTGCGCCGGCCGACATCCGGGGCGCCGGTCGCGGGACGAGGTGACGCTGTTCAAGTCGGTCGGAACCGCGCTCGAGGATCTCGCCGCGGCCCAGCTCGTCGCCGCGCGCTGTCGCTGACCCGGACGCCGCGACGCTCCGGTCACGCGCCGCGCGGATCGGCTCCGGTCGGCCGGTCGTGCGCGAGCGGCGCCGCGTCGATCCGCAGCGCCGGCTCCGACGGCGCCTCGCCGGGGCCGGGCGCGTCGAGCGCCAGGTCGGGCGTCGGCTCGTCGACGTCCTCGGCGAGGAAGCCGCCGCTCTGGTGCTCCCACAGCCGGGCATAGAGGCCGCCGCGCGCGAGCAGGCTCGCGTGGGTTCCCTCTTCGACGACGCGACCGCGGTCGAGCACCACCAGCCGGTCCATCGCCGCGATCGTCGAGAGGCGATGGGCGATCGCGACCACGGTCTTGCCCTCCATCAGCCGGTAGAGGCTGCGCTGGATCGCCGCCTCGACTTCGGAATCGAGCGCCGAGGTCGCCTCGTCGAGCAGCAGGATCGGCGCGTCCTTCAGCATCACGCGCGCGATCGCGATCCGCTGGCGCTGTCCGCCGGAGAGCTTCACGCCGCGCTCGCCGACGTGCGCGTCGTAGCCGCGCCGTCCCTTGGGGTCGACCAGCGCCTGGACGAAGTCGTGCGCCTCGGCCCGCTTCGCCGCGGCGATCATCGCCTCGTCGGTCGCGTCGGGTCGCCCGTAGACGATGTTGTCGCGCACCGACCGGTGCAGCAGCGAGGTGTCCTGCGTCACCATGCCGATCCGCGCGCGCAGGCTCTCCTGAGTCGCTCGCGAGACGTCCTGCCCGTCGATGCGGATCGTGCCCGAATCGACGTCGTAGAAGCGCAGCAGCAGGTTGACGATCGTCGACTTGCCCGCGCCCGAACGGCCGACCAGGCCGATCTTCTCGCCGGGCCGGATGAGAAGCGAGAACCGGTCGACGACCGGCGACGGACCGCCGTAGGAGAACGACACGTCCTCGAAGCGGATTTCGCCGGCGCTCACTGCGATCGGCGTCGCGTCGGCGCGGTCGACGACCGCGCGCGGCTTGGCGATCGTCGTCAGGCCGTCCTGCACGGTGCCCAGGTTCTCGAAGAGTGAAGCCATCTCCCACATGACCCAGTGCGAGATGCCGTTCAGCCGCAGCGCCATCGCCGCCGACGCGGCGACCGCGCCGACGCCGGCCTCGCCGCGTGTCCACAGCCAGAGCACGAGCCCGACGGTCGAGCCGACGAGCGTCATCGACAGCGCGTGGTTGACGATCTCGAAGCCGGTCACCAGGCGCATCTGCCGGCGCACGGTCGCGAGGAACTCGCTCATCGCCGCGCGCGCGTAGGCGGCCTCGCGCCGCGCGTGCGAGAAGAGCTTCACCGTCGCGATGTTCGTGTACGCGTCGGCCATGCGGCCGGTCATCATCGACCGCGCGTCCGCCTGCTCCTTGGCGGCGCGGCCGAGCCGCGGGACGAACCAGGCGAGCGCGAACACGTAGCAGGCGAGCCAGCCGGCGAACGGCGCGAGCAGCCGCGGGTCGAAACGGCCAAGAACCGCCAGCATCGTGGCGAAATACACGACGACGAACACGACGAGCTCGGTGACGATGAACCAGGTGTCGCGCACCGCGAGCGCGGTCTGCATGACCTTGGTCGCGATGCGGCCGGCGAACTCGTCCTGGTAGAAGCCCAGACTCTGGCCGAGCATCATCCGGTGGAAACTCCAGCGCAGGCGCATCGGGAAGTTCGCCGCGAGCGCCTGGTGCTTGAGCGTCGTCTGCAGCCCGATCAGTCCGACGCTCGCGGCGAGGATCGCGGCGAGCGAGACGAGCCGCACGCGTTCGGTCTCCCAGAGCCGGGCGGGGTCGACCGTCGAGAGCCAGTCGACGAGCTCGCCCAGCAGCGCGTAGAGCCAGGCCTCGAACAGGCCGATGGCGCCCGACAGGACCGTGAGCAGCACGAGCCAGCCGCGCAGGCCCCGGGTGCCGGACGCGAGGAACGCGAAGAACGCGCGCGGCGGCACCGGTGGCGGCGCCTCGGGAAACGGGTCCAGCAATCGTTCGAAGCGGCCGAGCACTCGGGGCCTTTCGCGCAGGGCCGCAAGGATAGCGCACGCGGCGGCGCGCTGGACGCCCGCCGCGACGGCGCGCACAATTCCCGGCCTTCGCAGGGGCCATCGAACGGAACGTCGTGCGTGTCGCCGGCCGGTTCGCTGTCGCGCTCGTCCTGGGCCTGACGACCGCGACGGTCGGCGGGCCGACGCGCGGCGAGGAGGTGGCGCCGGACGCGGTCGCGCTGAAGCGCGCCGCGTCGGCGTCGGCGGACTCGCGGGAGAAGGCCGATTCGCTCGCGGCGCTCGCCAAGCTGAACTGGCAGACCGACCCCGACGCCGCGCTACGCTACGCGAACGAGGGGCTCGCCGTTTCGGAGCGGCTGCGCCACGACCGCGGCCGCGCGGCGAACCTGAACGCGATCGGCGTCGTCCATTACCTGCGCGGCGACTACGAGGCGGCACGCCCGCGGCTCGTCGAGGCTCTCGCGCTGCACGAGGCGACCGGCGACGTCCGCAGCGCCGGCCGCGTGGCTGCCAACGTGGCCCACCTCGCGGCGGCGCTCTCGCGCCATGACGAGGCGCGCGCCTACTACGATCGAGCCGCGGCGCTGGGCCGAGAGGTCGGCGACGACGCCGGCCTCGCCACCGCGATGGACGGACTGGGCAACCTCCTGCAGGTGCAGGGACGCTATCGCGAGGCGGTCGCGGCGTTCGAGGAATCGCTGCGCTGGGCCGAGCGCGCCGGCGACGAGCAGAGCCGGGCGATCACCATCAACAACCTGGCCAACTGCCGGCTCGAATCGGGCGACCCGCAGGCGGCGATGGCCGGCTATCTCGAGGCGGCCGAGCGCTTCGAGAAGCTCGGCCTGCCGCTCTACCAGGCCCAGGCCTACGCCAACGTCGCACCGATCCTCGTCGGGCAGGGCATGGCGGAGCGCGCGAAGGTCTACCTCGAACGGGCCCTCGCGATCGAACGGCGCGCCGGCCACCGGCCGGCCGAGGGGACGACGCTGCTCAACCTCGGCGCGCTGCTCGCCGACGCCGGCGACAAGGCGGCCGCGTTGACTTCCTACGGCCAGGCGCGCCAGTTGTTCCGCGAGCTCGGCGACCGGAAATTCGAGGCGATGGCGCTCCACAACCTGGGGCGGACCTACGCCGAGCTCGGCCGCTACGGCGAGGCGACGAGGCACCTCGAGGAGGCGCGCGCGATCCGCGAGGCGGTCGCCGACTCGCGCGGCGCGCTGTCGTCGAAGCTCGGACTCGCGCAGACGCTGACCGAATCGGGCCGGGCCGCTCAGGCGCTTCCGCTTCTGGAAGCGGGACTGGCGGAGGCGCGACGGCTCGAAGTCGCCGAGCTGGAGGCGGAGGCCGAGTTGCGGCTGTCGGCGGCGTTGCGCGCCGTCGGTCGGGTCGCCGACGCCTTCGAGCACATGACCGCCTACATCGCGGTGCGTGACCGGCTGCTGTCGGCGTCGAGCCAGGCGAGGATCGCCGAGATGCAGGCTCGTTTCGAGAGCGAGCGTTCCGAGCGCGAGATCCAGGTCCTCCAGCGCGACAAGGAGATCCAGTCGCTGCAGCTGTGGCGGCAGGAGCTGACCCGAAACGCGCTGATCGCCGCGATCGCGCTGCTCGCGGTGCTGGCCGCGGTCATTGCGAGCCGCTACCGGCTCAAGATCCGCTCGGCCGCCGTGCTCGAGGAGAAGAACCGCGAGCTCGAGATCGCGCGCCGGGAGGTCGAGGTCGAGCGCGACAAGTCCGAGAAACTGCTGCTCAACGTGCTGCCGCCGTCGATCGCCGGGCGGCTCAAGGACCGCGAGGCGACGATCGCCGATCACCACCCGGAAGCCACGGTGCTCTTCGCCGATATCGTCGATTTCACCCGGCTGTCGCAATCGATGGACGCCGACGCGCTGGTGCGGCTTCTGAACGACCTGTTCACCCGCTTCGACGCGCTGACCGACGCCCGCGGCCTGGAGAAGATCAAGACGATCGGCGATTGCTACATGGCGGTCGGCGGCGTGCCCGAGCCGCGATCCGACCACTGCGAGGCGGTCGCCGAGTTGGCGCTCGACCTGGTCGACGAGGTCGGTCGCTTCAACGCCGGGCACCGGACGGCGCTGGGCGTGCGCATCGGCGTGCATACCGGCGAAGTCGTCGCCGGTGTGATCGGTCGGCGCAAGTTCGCCTACGACCTGTGGGGCGACGCCGTCAACACCGCGAGCCGGATGGAATCGCACGGCGAGCCGGGCCGCGTCCACGTGACCGAAGCGGTCGAACGCCGGTTGCGCGGCCGCTACCGCCTCGAGCCGCGCGGCGAGATCACGATCAAGGGCAAGGGACCGATGCGGACCTGGTTCCTCGTCGGCCGGGACGCCGCCTGACGCGGAACGGCCCGGCCTCGCGGGCGGGTCCGCGGCTCGGTACCATGGCGGCCGCATGAGCCCGCCCGCCGACGCCTCGCGCAGCCTGTCCACCGCGGACCTGGAGGCGATCCTGCGCGTCACGCGCGCGCTGGCGGCGCCCTTCGACCTGCCGGCGATGCTCGCCGCGGTCGTCGACGCCGCCAAGCAGGTGCTGCACGCCGAGCGCGGATCGGTCTGGCTGCACGAGCCGCGTACCGACGAGCTCGTCCTCGAGGTCGCCACCGGCCTGGCGCCGGTCCGCGTGCGCTCGGGCGCGGGGCTGGTCGGCGCCTGCGCGCGTTCGCGCGAGATCATCAACGTCCCGGATTGCTACGCCGACCCGCGTTTCGACCCGGGCGTCGACCGCGCGTCGGGCTACCGGACGCGCTGCATGCTGACGCTGCCGCTCGTCGATCACCAGGACAGGCTGGTGGGCGTCATGCAGGTGCTGAACAAGGCGAACGGCGTGTTCGACGCCTACGACGAGAACCTCGCTTCCGCGCTCGCCGCGCAGTGCGCGGTCGCGCTGCAGCGCGTGCGGATGACCGAGGCGTTGATCGAGGGCGAGCGGATGCGCCGCTCGCTCGAAATGGCGCGCGAGGTGCAGATGAGCACGCTGCCGGCGCGCATGCCCGAGGTCGCGGGCTACGATCTGGCCGGCGCGTTCCGACCCGCGGAACTCACCGGCGGAGACACCTACGACCTGTCGCTGACCGACGGGCGCCTTCTCGTCGTGCTGGGCGATGCGACCGGGCACGGGATCGCGCCGGCGCTGTCGGTGACTCAGATGCACGCGATGCTGCGCATCGCCCTGCGGCTGGGCGCGGACCTGGAGACCGCCTACGCGCGCGTCAACGACCGCCTGGCCGAGACGCTGGCCGAC
This sequence comes from Burkholderiales bacterium, assembly GCA_046347725.1. Taxonomy (GTDB): domain Bacteria; phylum Pseudomonadota; class Gammaproteobacteria; order Burkholderiales; family Casimicrobiaceae; genus VBCG01. The sequence goes on along the minus strand of JAXMFN010000002.1, from coordinate 891,885 downwards.
GACCGCTTCATCACCGCCTTCATCGGCCTCCTCGACCCGGCGACCCACACGCTGCGGTTCCTGTCGGGTGGGCAGGGGCCGATCTTCGTCTATCGCGCGTCGACCGGCGTCTTCGACCTCCACAAGCCGACCTGCTTCCCGCTGGGCGCGATGGCGCTGTCCGCGCCGCGGCGCGCGGTGTCGGTCGAGCTCGGCCCCGGCGACATTCTCGTCGTGCTCTCCGACGGCTACTACGAGTACGAGAACGGCGCCGGCGAGGCGTTCGGCGAGGCGCGCGTGCGCGCGATCGTCGCCGAACACCGCCACGAGCCGGCAGACCACCTGCTCGCGCGGATCGAGGCGGCCGTCGGCCTGCACGCGGCCGGCGCCCCGCAGGCCGACGACATGACCGGCGTGATCGTCCGCCGCGAGCCGGCGGGACTCGTCCGTCGCGGTTTCCCGCGCGGCTACGAGTCGATCCCGGCGCTCGTCGAGCACACGGCCGCCTACGCGGCGGAGCACGGCGTCGACGCCGCGCTCCTGGCGACGGTCGATCTCGCGATCGAGGAACTATTCACCAACATGGTGAAGTACAGCCGGTCGGCGGCGGCCGAGGTCCGCCTCGATCTCCTCGCCGTCGACGGGGGTATCGAGGTGACTTTGGTCGACAGCGACGTCGACGCCTTCGATCCGACGCAGGCGCCCGACGTCGACACCTCGCTGCCGATCGAACGGCGGCGGCCGGGGGGCTTGGGACTTCATCTGGTCCGGAAACTGGTCGCCGACTACCGCTACGACTATGCAAAGGCCGCGCGACGTAGCACGATCGCGTTTCGCGTGCTTCGCCCGCCGCCTGCCGGCGCGGCGACTCCTGGGGGATAGTCCATGCTGTCGATCGAAGAGGCGCCGGGGGGCGCCCTGTTGCTTGTCGGCCGTCTCGACGCCGCGCAGGCGCCGGTCGCGCAAGCCGCACTGGATCGGATCACCGGCACCGCGACGCTCGACCTGTCGCGGCTCGACTACGTGTCGAGCGCCGGCCTGGGCGTGCTGCTCAAGACCCAGAAGCGCCTGATGTCGACCGGCGGCCGGGTCAGGCTCGCGGGCGTGAAACCGGCGCTGCGGGACATCTTCGTCTACTCGGGCTTCGACCAGATCTTCGAGATCGAATCCGCCGGCTGATCCCGCCTCGCGCCAACTTTCCGGCCCGCCGCGCGTACTTGTGGACGACGCCGCCGATCGCCTGCTGGTCGAGCGGTGCCGACACGGCGACGCCGCGGCGTTCACCGAGCTGGTGGTCCGTTACCAGCGACCGGTCTACAACGCGGCCTGGTGGGTGCTCAGGAGCGCGGACGACGCCGCCGACGTCGCGCAGGACGTCTTCGTCAAGGTCGCGGAACGACTGGACGACTATGACCCGCAGCATCGCTTCTTCAGCTGGATCTACCGGATCGCGGTCAACGAGTCGCTCGATCGGCTGCGGCGCGGCGAACGCGAATCTCCGCTCGACGACGACGTCGAGATCGAGGACGAGGCCGGCGCTGATCCGGAGAGCCGCGCCAGCTCGTCGGAGGAATCCCGGCATCTCGAACGCGCGCTGCGCGCGCTCTCGTCGACGGACCGCGCCGTGATCACGCTGCGCCATTACGCCGAGCTCTCGTACCGCGACATCGCGCAGACGCTCGACATCGACGAGAAGACGGTCAAGTCGCGCCTGTTCGACGCCCGCGCTCGGCTCAAGGACCGGCTGGCGGACCTGCGGAAGGCCTGATGCGATGACCCGCGCCGACCGCGACCGCCTGATCCAGCTCGTCCTCGACGGCGAGGCGACGCCTGCCGAGCGGCGCGAGCTCGACGAGCGCCTGGCGGCGGACCCTGCGGTTCGCGCCTGTCGCGATGATTACGCGGCGCTCTTCGATGCGTTGCAGCATCTGCCGATCCGCCACCCGCCGGAGGGGCTCGTCGCGGCCGTGACCGCGAAGGTGGCGAATATTCGGTTTGCGAGTGTTTCCGACGCTGTTTCGGACCAACACTTTTCCGCGCCGCGCGTATTTGGCGCACCATGGGCGGCGCCGGGGGCATCGCCCCCGGGCCCGACGCGATCGAGCGCCCGGACGAGCGTGCCGGGACACTATCTGGGGGGAAGACGCATGAGCGAGCAGCAGAACGGCAGCAACAAGCGGGCGATCGTCATCGGTGTCGGCCTGATCGCGGCCGCGGCGGCCGCGGTCGTCGGCCTCAACGTCGCGCCGACGAGCCAGGACACCGCCGGGACCATAGTTCCGGCCCAGCGCTTCCGGGCGCCCCAGAACACCGCTGTCGACGTCCAGCCGAACCAGCAGCCCTCGACGACGCAGGCGACAGTACCGCCGAATCCGGATGCCGGTGGCGCGGCGGGCCAGGCGGCAGGCCAAGCGGCGGGCCAAGCGGCGGGCCAAGCGGCGGGTCAGGCGGCGGGTCAGGCGGCGGGCCAGGCCGCGGGGCAAGCGGCCGGTCAGGCGGCGGGTCGCGCCTTGGGTCAGGCGTCGGGCCAGGCGGCGGGTCAAGCGTCGGGCCAGGCGGCCGGTCAAGCGGCGGGACAGGCGGCCGGCCAAGCAGCCGGGCAGGCCGCGGGTCGCGCCCAGTAACCTCCTCGGTTTTTCGAACGGCGACCGCCGGCCTCGTGCCGGCGGTTTTCATTCTGCGGGGGCGCCCCTATGCTTCGCCGTTCCGGGGCCCTGGGGGAGATTCGTCGATGCGCGGCTGCGTAGCGGGCTGGCTGTTCTCGTTCGCGTGTCTCTTGTCCGCCGTGGTCGCTCCCGGCGCGGCGAGGGCCGAGGAGGCCGACAACCCGCTCGGCATGTCCTTCGTCGAGACGAAGGACCTGCGGCTCATCTGGTTCGATTCGCTCGGGTCGCTCGCGCCGCATGCGGGTCGGACCTTCGCCAACGCGCTCGCCTGGCAGCGACAGCGGTTCGGCTGGACGCCGTCCGAGCCGGTGACCGTCCTTCTCAAGGATTTCGCCGACTACGGCGCCGCGGCCGCCGCGGCCGCGCCGCGCAATCGTCTGGTGTTCGACGTCGCGCCGGTCTCGCACGCCTTCGAGACCTATCCGGCGACCGAGCGGATGTACTCGCTGATGAACCACGAGCTCGTCCATGTCGCCCAAGGCGACATCGCCAACGACGTCGATCGACGCTGGCGGCGGTTCTTCGGCGGCAAGGTCCAGCCGCAGCCGGCGAACCCGGAGTCGCTCATCTACGCCTATCTCACCGTTCCCCGATTCCAGGCGCCGCGCTGGTATCTCGAGGGAGGGGCGGTGTTCATGGAGACCTGGATGGGGGGCGGCCTGGGTCGCGCGCAGGGCGGCTACGACGAGATGGTCTTCCGCGCGATGGTGCGCGACGGCGCCCGGTTCTACGATCCGCTCGGACTCGTCTCGCGCGGCGTGCGCGTCGACTTCCAGTTCACCGCGAACGCCTATCTCTACGGCACCCGCTTCCTGAGCTGGCTCGCGCTCGTCCACGGGCCCGAGAAGGTCGTCGCGTGGATCCGGCGCGACGAGGGCAGCGCGCGCTACTACGCCGACCGCTTCGCCGAGGTGTTCGGACTGCCGCTCGACGACGCCTGGGCGCGCTGGATCGCCTACGAGCACGACGACGCGCAGAAATCGAACCTGGAGGCGGTGCGCAGGCACCCGATCACGCCGAACCGGCCGCTCGCGGCCGGGGCGATCGGCTCGATCTCGCGGCTCTACCACGACGAGGCGACCGGCACGCTCTACGGGGCGTTCCGCTACCCCGGCCAGGTCGAGCACGTCGGCGCGATCGACACCCGCACCGGCGAGGTCCGGCGTCTGGCCGACATCAAGCGCGCGATGCTCTACAAGGTCGCGTCGGTGGCTTTCGACGCGGACAGCGGGACCGTCTTCTACACCAACGACAACCTCGCGCTGCGCGACCTGCTGGCGGTCGACGTCAGGACCGGCGAATCGCGGATGCTGTTCGAGAACGCGCGGGTCGGCGAGATCGTCCTCCATCCGAAGGACAAGGCGATCTGGGGCGTGCGCCACGAGGACGGACTCGCCGCGGTCGTGCGCCTCGCTCCGCCGTACGACGAGTGGCGGCGCGTCGTCGCGCTGCCCTACGGCGTGGTTCCCTACGATCTCGACATCTCGCCCGATGGACGGCTGCTTTCGGCGTCGGTGGGCGAATCCTCCGGCGACCAGTTCGTGCGCGTCTGGGAGATCGCCAAGCTCCTCGTCGGCGTCACCGCGCCGCTGTCCGAGTTCCGCTTCGGGCAATCGGTGCCCGAGAGCTTCGTCTTCTCGAAGGACGGCCGCCACCTCTACGGCAGCAGCTACTACACCGGCGTGTCGAACATCTTCCGCTACGAGGTCGCCACCGGCGAGATCGAGGCGGTGTCCAACGCGGAGTCCGGCTACTTCCGGCCGCTGCCGCTCGCCGACGGTCGGCTGGTCGTGCTCACCTACACGTCGGAAGGCTTCGTGCCGGCGGTCATCGATGCGCAGCCGCTGAAGGACGTCTCGGCGATCACCTTCCTCGGCGCCGAGGTCGCGGCGAAGCACCCGGTCGTCGCCGGCTGGCAGGTTCCGCCGGCGTCCGCCGCCGCCTACGAGACCGAGATCCTCCGGCAGGGGCCGTACCGCCCGCTCGCCCATCTCGCGCTCGAGAGCGCCTACCCGGTGCTGCAGGGCTACAAGGACGCCGGCGGCGTCGGCTACCGGTTCAACGTTTCCGATCCGCTCAACTTCGCCAATCTCTCGATCACCGCCGCCTGGACGCCGATCGGCGACCTGCCCGGCAAGGAGCGGGGGCACGTCGGCATCGAGGCGAAATACCTGGGCTGGCGGGGCGAGGCGTCCTGGAACAAGTCGGACTTCTACGACCTGTTCGGGCCGACCAAGAAGAGCCGCAAGGGGCTCGCGCTCAAGGGCGGCTACGACCACTCGCTGATCTGGGACGACCCGCGGCGCCTCGATCTCAAGCTCGACGCGGCGTTCTACGACAAGATCGACACGCTGCCGGGCGCGCAGAACGTCGAGAGCGCCGGCGACCGACTGGTGACCGGGGAGGTCGCGCTCGTCTACACCGATGTGCGCCGCTCGATCGGCGCGGTCGACGACGAAAAGGGCGTCGCGGCGACCGGTGTCGCCACGGTGAACCGGGCGAACCGGCGGACCTCGGCGCAAGGGCGTGTCGGACTCGATCTGGGCTGGGCGCTGCCGCTGGGCAACGCCTCGGTGTGGTCGCGCACGGTCGCCGGCGCGTCCTCCGGCGACGCCGACGACCCGGTCGCCTCGTTCTATTTCGGCGGCTTCGGCAACAACGTCGTCGACAGCGGCGCGATCAAGCGCTACCGCGAGTGGAACTCGTTCCCCGGCTTCGGCATCAACGAGCTCTCCGGCCTCTCCTTCGCGCGCCAGATGGTCGAGTTCAACGCGCCGCCGGTCGTCTTCGAGCGGATCGGCACGCAGGCGTTCCACCTGACCTGGCTGCGCTCGTCGGTGTTCGCGTCGGCGCTGTGGACCGATCCCGATCGTCCGTCGCGGCGCCGGGACTACGCGAACCTGGGCGTCCAGTTCGATCTGCGCTTCTCGGTACTGCACTGGTACGACATGACGCTGTCGGCCGGCTACGCGGTCGGCCTGCGCGACGGGCGGCGCGGCGGCGACGAGTGGATGGTCTCGCTCAAGGTCCTCTGAGGCCTCCGGCCCCGGCCCCGTTCGCCGCCGCCGCCGCCGCAGCCGCAGCCGCCGCCGCCGCCGCCGCCGCCGCCGCAGCCGCAGCCGCCGCTGCCGCTGCCGCCCGGCGGTCGCGTCGGGGACGATCCGCGGTTACGATCCGTCCATCTTGATCGTCGATTTCGCCACCCACGCCCTGGTCGGACTCGCGCCGGTCGTGGGCTTCCTGGCCGCGCTGCGCGTGCTGGACAGCTACCAGCTCGTCGGCCTCCGCCTGGTCGCGGCGGTCGTCGCCGCCGGCGCGGCGGCGGCGCTCGCGTGCTACTTCGTCAACGGCGCGATCCTCGGGGTCGCCGGACTCGATTTCGCGACCTATTCGCGCACCGCGGGACCGGCGGTCGAGGAGGTCGCCAAGGCGCTGATCATCGTCGCGCTGATCCGCACCGACCGGATCGGCTTCCTCGTCGACGCCGCGATCCTGGGCTTCGCGGTCGGCACCGGTTTCGCGATCGTCGAGAACGTCTGGTACCAGCGTCTCGTCCCGGACGCCGGCCTGGGCACCTGGATCGTCCGCGGTCTGGGCACCGCGTTGATGCACGGCGGGACGACGTCGATTTTCGCGATGTCGAGTCTCGCGCTGATCGAGCGCGACGAGCGGGCCGGCCTGCGGGCGTTCGTTCCCGGGCTCCTCGCGGCGATCGCGCTGCACGCGGCGTACAACCACCTGACCGGCCATCCGCGCGCGGCGACGCTCGCCACGCTGGGCACGTTGCCGCCGCTGATGCACTTCGTGTTCCGCCGCAGCGAGAAGGCGGTCGGCGACTGGCTGGGCCGTGGCTTCGACGCCGATGTCGCGATGCTCGAATCGATCGGCTCGGGGCGGTTCGCCGACACGCCGGCCGGCCGATACCTGGCCACGTTGCGCAGCCGTTTCCGCGGGCCTGTGGTCGCCGACCTGCTGTGCTACCTGCGGCTCACCGCCGAACTCGCGCTGCGCGCCAAGGGAATCCTGCTGATGCGCGAGAACGGCTTCGACGTCGAGATCGACGAGGCGACGCGCGCGAAGATCGACGAGATGGCCTACCTCGAGAAGAGCATCGGGCGCACCGGGCTGCTCGCGATCCGCCCGCTGGTCCACACCAGCCGCCGCGACCTGTGGCAGCTGCGCTGGATCTCCGGATGATCGGGGCGCGCTGATGTCCAACGACGCGGACGCGGCCGAGCCGGCGTCGCGCCAGCGCCTCGACGCGCTCGGCTTCCTCGCCCCGTTTCCACCCGAGGGCGTCGACGAGTTCATCGCCTCGCTCGCGGTCCGGCGCCTCGCGCCCGGCGAGGCGCTGATGCGACAGGACGAACCAGGCGGTGACCTGTGGCTCGTGCTCGCCGGCCGTCTGGGCATCGACTGGCGGGTGCGGGCCGGCGCCGAGGCGAGGATCGACGCGGTCGGACCCGGTGGCGTCGTCGGCGAGCTCGCGCTGCTCACCGGCCGCGCGCACTCGGCGAACGTCGTCGCGGCCGAGGAGACCGAGGTCGCCCGGCTGCCGCACGCGGCTTTCGACCGGCTCGCCGCCCGCTACCCGGCGGCGCTCGACCAGTTCCTGACGCGGCTGTTGCCGCGATTGCGGCGCGTCGAGCTCGACCAGGCCTTGGGCGAGCTCGTCGGGCGCCGCGACGAGGCGGCGCTCCTGGAGATCGAGTCGCGCGTCGACTGGGTGCACCTGCGCGGCGGCGAGACGCTCTTCCGACAGGGCGATCGTGGCGAGGATGTCTACGTCGTGGTCAACGGACGCTTGCGGGCGAGCGTCACCGATGCGGACGGAACGACGCGCACGCTCGACGAGTCCGGGCGCGGCGCGGCGGTCGGCGAGCTCGCGCTCCTTACCGGGGAGCCTCGGGCAGCGACGATCGTCGCGGTCCGGGACTCCGACCTCGTCCGGCTCGCGAGCGACGCTTACCACGAGATGGTCGACCGCCACCCGCGGGCGATGCTCCAGATCGCGCGGGCGGCGGCGACGCGGCTGAGGCGGGCGGCGGATCGGCCTTCGCGGGGCGGCAGCGCGCCGGCGACGATCGCCGTCGTTCCTTCGCGGCCGGGAGTGCCGGTGCGGGCGTTCGGCCGCCGGCTGGCGGCGGCGCTCGAGGCGCACGGCGCGTCGATCGCCCTCGACGCCGACGAGGTCGACGCGCGGCTCGTGCGTCGCGGCATCGCCCAGACCGCGGAGGGTTCGCCGCTCGACGAGCCGCTGGTCGCATGGCTGTCGGCGCTCGAACGCTCGCACCGTTCGTTGGTGCTGATCGCCGACGACACGCCCTCCGCGTGGACGCGGCGCTGCTACCGGCAGGCGGATCGCGTGCTGGTCGTCGGCGAGGCCGACGGCGATCCGTCCCCCGGGCCGGCGGAGAACGCCGCCGCCGCCTGCGGCGTCAGCGCGCGCACCGAGCTCGTCCTGCTGCATCGTTCGACCACCGAACGGCCGGCGGGCACCGCGCGCTGGATCGACGCGCGCAAGGTCGCCGCCCACCATCACCTGCGCGTCGACCGGACCGCCGACGTCGACCGTCTCGCGCGCCGGCTGGCCGGCCGCGCGGTCGGTGTCGTCTTCGGCGGCGGCGGCGCGCGCGGCTTCGCGCACATCGGGTTGATCCGCGCGCTCGAGGAAGCCGGCATCGGCATCGACCTCGTCGGCGGCGCCAGCATCGGCGCGCTGGTCGGCGCCGCCTTCGCCTTCGGCCTCCCGGTCGACCGGATGATGGAGGTCGCCGGCGAATTCGCCTCGCGCCGCAAGCTCCTCGACTACACGTTGCCGGTCGTTTCGCTGATGGCGGCGCGCAAGGTGACCGCGCTTTTCCGGCGCCTGTTCGGCGAGGTCCGCGCCGAGGACCTGTGGACACCGTGCTTCGTCGTGTCGAGCAGCCTGTCGCGGGCCCGCGCCGTCGTCCACACGAGCGGGCCGCTGTGGCAGATCGTGCGGGCGAGCACCGCGCTGCCGGCGATCTTCCCGCCGCTGCTCGCCGACGACGGCGAAGTGCTGGTCGACGGCGGCGTGATGGACAACATGCCGATCGATGTGATGCGCGAACGTTGCGAGGGCGGTACCGTCATCGGACTCAACCCGATGCCGAGCGACGATCGCGCGCGGCCGTACCGGTTCGGCCCGGCGCTCTCCGGTACCGAAGCGCTGCTCGGCCGCCTCGGCTGGTTCGGCTCGCGGGTGCGGGCGCCGTCGATCCTGGGCAGCGTGATGCGGGCCACGGAGATCAACAGCGCGAACCGGATGCGCACACCGGCGTTCCGGGCGCACGCCGATCTGCTGATCGAACCGCCGCTCGCCGGCGTCCCGATCCTCGCGTTCGACGATTACGCGGCGATCGTCGAGATCGGCTACCGGGCGTCGAAGGAGGCGATCGGACGCTGGCGCGAGCCGCCCGATGGTGGATCGGAGGTCCGGCGGTGAGCGCCGCCTCCCCGGCGGCCCGCGCCCAGGCCGCGACGCGCGCCGGACGGCACGCCGAGGCGCTCGCGGCGGCGCGCGAGTGGATCGCCGCCGCGCCCTCGTCGCCGGTCGCGCACCGCTGCGCAGCCCAGGCTTCGATCCGCCTCGGCGACGCGGGCGGTGCGGCGCGCGCCTTCGAGGCGGCCGAGGCGCTGGGCGGTGGCGCCGAGTGCGCGTTCAACGCCGGCAACGCCTGGCGTGCCGCCGGGGAGCCGGCGCTCGCGCTCGCGGCCTGGCGCCGCGCGCTGCCGGGCGCCGCCGGCCTCGGGACCCATGCGATGGCGCTCGGCCGCGCGCTCGCCGCCGCCGGCGACCGGGGCGCCGCCGCGGCCGCGTGGCTCGCGCGCTTCGAAGCCGACCCGGCCGCCTTCGACGCGGTCCAGGCGATCGTGTCGTCGGCGGCCGCCGATCGCGCGCGCGCCGCGACGCCGTTGCCGTTCGCCGCGCGCGGACCCCGGCCGGCGCCGGGGAGCTTCGGCTTTGTCGTCTGCAGCGTCGACAGCGCGAAATTCGCGGCGCTGTCCGATGTCCTCGACGCGCGCTTCGGCGCGATCGACCACGAGATCCTGCGCGTTCCCGACGCGCGGTCGCTGGCGGAGGGCTACAGCCGCGGTCTGGAACGCATGCGGGCCGACGCGGTCGTCTTCTGCCACGACGACATCGACATCCTCGCGCCCGACGCCGCGGACCGACTCGCGATCCACCTGACGACGCATGACATCGTCGGTGTCGCCGGCAGCACGCGAGCGACCGGCCCGGCGTTCTCCTGGACCGGTCACCCGACGGTCCATGGTTGGGTGACGCATCGTCCGCCCGAGGCGAGCGGGTTCGAGCCGTCGTTCCTGAGCCTCGCCTATCCGGCGGTCGGCGGCATCGAAGTGCTCGACGGCGTGTTCATCGCCTGCCGCCGGGAGGCGGCGGTCGCGACCGGGTTCGACGCCACGACCTTCGACGGCTTCCACGGCTACGACATCGATTTCAGCTTCCGGGCGTTCTTGGCCGGCCGCTCGCTCGCGGTGGCCTGCGATCTCGCGCTGGTTCATTTCTCCAAGGGGCGTTACGACGAGGTCTGGCAGCGCTACGCCGACCGGTTGCGCGCGAAGTTCGCCGGCCGTCTGGACGGGCCGGTCGGCGCGGCGCACTTCCACATCGTCCAGGTGCCCGGCGCGGACGACGTGCTGCGCGCGCAGCAGCGGCTCGCCGAAACGTTGGCCGTGGCGCGCTCGCTCGCGGGCGCCGGCGGAGGATCCCGCTAGCGGTCGAGCTCGCGGACCGCGCGCCGCCACGCGCGCCAGGCGAACGCGGCGGCGACGCCGGTGAGCGCAGCGCCGATGCCGAACGCGATCCGGGGCAGCACCCCGTCCGTCGTCGTCGTCGTACCGGCGGCGCTCACCGTGAACGGCCCGGCGGCGAACAGCGCGACCCAGGCGCCCAGGACCGAGAACATCGTCAGCAGCGCGGCGACGACGAACCGGTCGATCGCGCGCCGGGTCGCCGAGGCCGGCGCGCGCCGCGCGAGGAAGCCCGCGCCGACGAACGTCGCGCCGGCGAGCGCGACAACCCAGCGGGGGGCGCGCAACGACGCGTCCGGTCCGAGGATCGCCGCCGCGACGACGGCCGCGCCCAGCGCGGCGAGCAGCCACGCGATCCACACCGGCGGCGCGTCGGGCCCGGGCGCATCGTTGGTCACGGGCGCCATCGTAGCGCGTCGCGACGCGGGGGCGCGGTGTCGCGACGCGTACAATGGCCGGTCCGTCCCGGGGTGTTCGCCATGGAATTCGGCTTCGTCGTCGACCCGCTGCCCGAGCTCAAGGCCTACAAGGACTCGAGCGTGGCGATGATGCGCGCGCTGTCCAAGCGCGGTCACCGCGTGCACGCGATCCTGCAGCCGGATCTCGCCTGGTCGGACGGCACGACCACCGCGGCGGCGCGCGAGCTCTCGGTTGCCGACGACGATCACGCCTGGTATCGCGAAGGCGCGCCCTCGGTGCGCCGCCTCGCCGAGCTCGACGCGGTGGTCATGCGCAAGGACCCGCCGTTCGACCTCGAGTACGTCTATTCGACCTACGTGCTCGAGCGCGCCGAGGCCGAGGGCGCGCGGGTGTTCAACCGGCCGCGCGCCATCCGTGACCACAACGAGAAGCTCGCCATCGCGCAATACGACCGCTTCGTCGCGCCCACGCTCGTCGCTCGCAACGCCGCGCTCGTGCACCGCTTCATCGACGAACACCGCGACGTCGTGGTCAAGCCGCTCGACGGCATGGGCGGGACTTCGGTGTTCCGCGTGCGGGCCGACGATCCGAACCGCAACGTCATCGTCGAGACCGTCGGCCGCGAGGGCGGGCGCACGATCATGGCGCAGCGCTACATCCCGGAGATCGTCGACGGCGACAAGCGCGTGCTCCTGATCGCCGGCGAGCCGGTGCCCTACGCGCTCGCGCGGATCCCGAAGGCCGGGGAGACCCGGGGCAATCTCGCTGCCGGCGGACGCGGCGTCGCACGACCGCTGACGCCGCGCGACCGCGAGATCGCCGAGGCGCTGGGCCCGGCGCTGTGGGCGCAGGGGCTGCTCGTCGTCGGGCTCGACGTGATCGGGCCCTGGCTCACCGAGATCAACGTGACCAGCCCGACCTGCTTCGTCGAGATCGCCCAGCAGACCGGCTACGACGTCGCCGGCCGGTTCGCCGACGCGCTCGAGCGGGCGGCCGCCCGCTAGCGTCGAGCAGGGCGGGTCGCGGCGCGGGGCGTCGCGGCGTCCCGACCGCGTGCTACCATCGGCGCACCCGCCCGGCGCGAGGAGGCGCCGGGGCGTCGACCGCATGATCGGCATCCTGATCATCGCCCACGATTCGCTGCCCGAGAGCCTGGTGCGCGCGGTCACGCATGTACTGGGCGCGAAGCCGCCTCAGTTCGAGTCGCTGTCGGTGCGTTCGTCCGACGACCCGCACGATCTCCTGCCGGCGGCGCGGGCGCAGGTGGCCGCGCTCGACACCGGCGAGGGCGTGCTGGTCTTCACCGACATCTACGGAGCGACGCCGTCGAATCTCGCCAACAAGCTCCTCGTGCGCGGCCGCGTCGAAGGCATCGCCGGCGTGAACCTCCCGATGCTCGTGCGCGCGTTCACCTATCGCGCCAAGGGGATGGAGACGACGATCAAGAAGGCGATCTCGGGCGGATGCGAGGGTGTCCTCCACGTCGAACCCGATCCGGTCTATGCCGCAACGCGAAGTTGAGATCGTCAACAAGCTGGGACTGCACGCGCGGGCCTCGGCCAAGCTCACCCAGCTCGCCGGACGCTACCAGAGCGACATCCACATCGCGCGCAACGGCCGGCGGGTCAACGCCAAGAGCATCATGGGGGTGATGATGCTGGCGGCCGGCAAGGGCGCGAAGGTCACGCTCGAGACCAGCGGCCCGGACGAGGCCGAGGCAATGGACGCGCTCTGCGCGCTGGTCGCCGACTGTTTCGGCGAAGGTCAGTGAACGCTCACGCCGCGGCACCGGGCTCGCTGCGCCGCAACAACCGGACGACCGGCGCCGTCATCGAAAGGGAACCGAACGGCGTCAGGATGGACGAATAGCGATGCGAGGACCCGCGCGGGGGGCGCGCGGCGGGCCTGTCGAACGACCCGGAAGGAGGAGTCCCATGCAGAGCCGTACGATCCGGTTGCGCCTGACCCACGGGCTGCACGCGCGCGTCGCCGCGCGCGTCGTCAAGGTGGCGTCGCGATTCACGAGCAAGGTCGTGCTGGTGGTCGGCGAGCGGCGTGCCAGCGCCCGCAGCCTGATGGCGATGCTGATGCTCGCCGCTGCGATGGGGGCGACCGTGCGTCTCGAGACCGAGGGGCCCGACGAGCGCGAGGCGCTCGAGGCGGTCGCGGCGGTGCTCGCGCCCGGCACCTCCGAGCGGCGCTGACCGCGGGACCCCGGTCGACGATGGTCAGCTTCGCGCTGCACGGCATCGGAGTGTCCGCCGGCATCGCGATCGGCCGCGCGCAACTCGTCTCGCACGCGACGCTGGAAGTCGCGCACTACACGATCCCGCCGTCCAAGGTCGACGAGGAGGTCGCCCGCCTCGACCAGGCGGTCGCCGAGGTGCAGCTCGAGCTCACCCAGCTCCACGGAACGATGATGAGCTCGGGCGAGGTGCCCGGCGAGTTCGGCGCGTTCCTCGACGTCCACTGGATGATCCTCAACGACCCGACGATCGCGGAGGCGCCGCGCCGGGTCATCGCCGAGCAGCGCTGCAACGCCGAGTGGGCGCTCACGCAGCAGATGGGAGTCCTGGTCGACCAGTTCAACGAGATCGAGGACGCCTACCTGCGCGAGCGCAAGTCCGACGTCGTGCAGGTGGTCGAGCGGGTCCTGAAGCGCCTGATGGGCAAGCCCGGCGCGCTGCCGGCTCCGGTGGCCGAGGAGCGCACGATCCTCGTCGCCCACGACCTGTCGCCGGCCGACGTCATCCAGTTCAAGCAGCACCACTACGCCGCCTTCCTCACCGACCTGGGCGGCGTGACCTCGCACACGGCGATCGTCGCCCGGAGTCTCGCGGTGCCGGCGGTCGTGGCGACGCACAACGCGCGCCAGATGATCCACGACGGCGAGATGCTGATCGTCGACGGGGCCAACCACGTCGTGATCGTCAATCCCGACCGCGCCGTGCTCGCCGAGTACCGGTTGAAGCAGGGCGAACTCGAGATCGAGCGGCAAAAGCTCAAGCGCCTGCGCACCAAGCCGGCCGAGACGATCGACCGCCAGCGCGTCGAGCTGCACGCGAACATCGAACTGCCCGGCGATCTCGGGCAGGTGATCGAGAGCGGCGCCACCGGCGTCGGCCTGTTCCGGTCCGAGTTCCTGTTCCTGAACCGGGAAGGACTGCCGACCGAGGACGAACAGTTCGAGGCCTACCGCGCGGTCGCCGAGGGCATGGCGGGCAAGCCGGTGACGATCCGCACGTTCGACCTCGGGGCCGACAAGGGCAAGGAGGGGCTCGACGGTCTGTCGCGGGTCGCGCCCAACCCGGCGCTGGGTCTGCGCGCGGTCCGCTTCTGCCTCGCCGAGCCGAAGCTCTTCCTCACCCAGCTGCGGGCGATCCTGCGGGCGTCGCGCTACGGCAAGATGCGCATCCTGGTGCCGATGCTCGCCTCCGCCGGCGAGATCGACGCGACGCTGGCGATGATCGCCCAGGCGAAGGAATCGCTGCGCGAGCGCGGCGAGCCGTTCGACGACGAGATCGAGGTCGGCGGGATGATCGAGATTCCGGCCGCGGTCCTGGCGATGGGGGCGTTCCTCGACAAGCTCGACTTCCTGTCGATCGGCACCAACGACCTGATCCAGTACACGCTAGCGGTCGACCGCGCCGACGAGGCCGTCTCGCACCTGTACGACCCGCTGCACCCGGCGATCGTGCGGCTGCTCGCGCTCGCGATCGGCGGGGCCGCGAAGGCGAAGGTGCCGATCGCGGTCTGCGGCGAGATGGCAGGCGAGGTCGCCTACACGCGGCTGTTGCTGGGGCTCGGCCTGCGCAACTTCTCGATGCACCCGGCGCAGGTGCCCTCGCTCAAGCAGCGGGTGCTCACCACCGATATCACCGCGATCCGGCCGCTGGTCGAGCGGATGCGCCGGACCGATTCGCCGGCCAAGATGGCCGCGCTCCTCGAGAAGCTCAACGCCTGATCCGGGCCGGTTCGCACAGCCGCGATTGCGGCTCGCCGGGGACTTTGGCAAAGTAGCCGCTCGGGCGCCGGTCGGCGCCCGCCGGAAAGGGGCCGTCGATGTCGTTCGTCCACCGCGCGTTCGCCGTCGTCTGCGGGTTGGCCGCGCTGGCGGTAGCCGCCGGCGCGGCGGCGCAGTGCTCGCTCACCTGTCCGCCGAACCTGACGACATCCAACAGCCCGAACCAATGCGGCGCCGTGGTCAGCTACTCGGCGCCGCAGACGACCGGAACCTGCGGAACGGTCACCGCTTCGCCGGCGAGCGGCGCTTTCTACCCGGTCGGGTCGACGCTCGTGACCGCGAGCGCCTCGGGGGCGCCGCAGCCGACCTGCCAATTCTGGATCACCGTCAACGACACCCAGCCGCCGACGGTCACCGCGCCGGCCAACGTGACGATCTCGACCGCCAACGTCCCGGCGGTCGTCAATTTCCCCGCGCCGACCGTCTCCGACAACTGTCCGAACCCGTCGGCCGCGGCCGTGCCTCCGTCGGGCTCGTTGTTCCCGGCCGGCACGACGAGCGTCGTGGTCACGGCCAGCGACGTCGCGAACAACACGGCGAGCGCGTCGTTCACCGTCACGATCATCCCGATCCTGCCTCCCGCCCCGATACCCGCGCTCGGCGTGCTGTCCCTCGCCGCGCTAGCCGCCGGGGTTGGCGCGTTCGCGATCCGACGCGTGCGTCGCGGCTAGCCGGGCCGAGCGCCGCGGTCGTCGAAGCGGGCCGGTGGCCGACGGCCCGCGTTCCGGTTATGCTAACGTCATGAACCGTCGCCGATGGTGGCCGCTCGCAGCCGCGCTCGCTTCGTTCGCCGTCGGCGCCGCCGCCCCCGGGGATCGCGCTCCTGAGCTGTCGCTGCCCGATAGCGCCGGCCGCCCGGTCACGCTCCAGGCCATGAAGGGCAAGGTCGTCTACGTCGATTTCTGGGCGTCCTGGTGCGGTCCGTGCCGCCAGTCGTTCCCGTGGATGGCCGACCTGCAGCGCCGTTACGGCCCGCAGGGTTTCGAGGTGGTCGCGATCAACGTCGACAAGAAGCGGGCGGACGCCGAGCGCTTTCTCGCGTCGACGCCGGCCGCCTTCACCGTCGTCTACGATCCGGCCGGAGCGACGCCGTCCGCCTGGGACGTGCGCGCGATGCCCTCGTCGTACCTGATCGACCGGCAGGGGCGCGTCGTCCACGTCGACCAGGGCTTCCGCGAGATGGACAAGCCGGTGCTCGAAGCGCGCGTACGTGCGGCCGTCGAGGCGCAGCGATGAGCGTCCCCGGCCGCGGAGCGGACGGGCGATGAGGGTGTGGCGTTTGTTGATCGGATCGTCGCTGGCCGCGACGCTTGGCGCCTGCGCGTTCGCGCCGCCGAAGCCCTGGGAGAGGGGCGAGCTCGCCCGGCCGGCGATGCAGTTCGACGCCGATCGGCTGGACGCGCGCTACCAGGAGCACGTCTACCAGAGCAAGGAGGCGGCGAGCGGCGGATTGGGTGTCGGCGGAGGCGGCTGTGGCTGCAACTGACGTCGCGCGGCCGGGGGCGCTCGTCACCGCGGCGCTCGCGCTGCCCGGCGTCCTGCCGGCCGCCGCGCAAACGATCCCGGACGAGGGCCGCTTCGAGGTCCGCACCCTCGACTACCGCGACTGGCAGAGCGGCGCCGATCGGATGCGGGTGAAGAGCCCGTCCTTCTACGTGATGAAGCCGTTCGGCGGTGCCTGGGTCGCCGAGGGTGGACTGGTCTACGACGGGATGTCCGGCGCCTCGCCGCGCTTCCACAACACGCTGTCGGGCGCGTCCGGCGAGGGCGTCAAGGACTACCGGACCGCCGGTGACGCGAAGCTCACCCGTTACTTCGAGCGGTTCGCGGTCGGGGTCGGCGCGGCGGTGTCCTCCGAGCGCGACTACCTGTCGCGGACCGCCTCGCTCGACCTGCGCTGGTGGACCGCCGACCGCAACACGACGCTCGCCCTCGGAATCGCCGGCTCGACCGACCGCATCGATTCGGTCAACGAGGTCGCGGTCGGTCGTCGGCGCCACACGCTCGATTTCCTCGTCGGCGTGACCCAGGCGGTCAACCCGAACACGATCGTGCAGTCGAACCTCACCTGGACGCGCGGGCACGGGTACTACGACGACCCGTACAAGTCGCTCGACTCGCGACCGGACCACCGCCGCGTCCTCGCCTGGCTGACGCGCTGGAACCAGGCGGTCCCGGCCGCGGACGCGACGCTGAAAGTCGCCTTCCGTGTGCTGCGCGATTCGTTCGGGTCGACCTCGGTCATGACCGAAGCGCAGTGGTCGCAGGCGTTGCCGATGGGATTCACCGTGACGCCCGGGCTGCGCTACGCCACCCAGGGCGCCGCCGACTTCTACCGCGATCCGCCGTTCCCCTCGGGCTTCGTCCCCGGCGAGCCGTATTCGGCGGATGCCCGGCTCGCCGCGTTCGGCGCGATCACGCCCTCGCTCAGGATCGCGAAGTCCTTCGCCGACGGCTGGAGCGCCGACCTGCGCGTCGATTTCCTGCGCCAGCGCGGTTCGTGGCGGCTGGGCGGCGACGGCAGTCCCGGACTCGAACCGTTCTCGGCGCGCTGGATCTCGGGCGGCGTGTCGAAGTCGTTCTGAGCCGGACCACCGCCGGCGGGCCGGGAGGCCGATGCGCCTGCACCGATTCGAGTTCCGGGCGATGGCCTCGTCGCACGAGCTCCTGCTGGCCGGTACGGACGCGATGCTCGCCGCGCACGTCGCCGAGGCGGCGATCGCCGACGTCGAGCGGATCGAGGCCAAGTACTCGCGCTTCCGTCACGGCAGCCTGGTGTCGCGGATCAATCGCTCCGCCGGTGCCGCCGCGATCGAGATCGACGCCGAGACCGCGGCGCTGCTCGACTACGCCGACGTCTGCCACCGCGAGTCCGGCGGACGTTTCGACGTGACCTCCGGCGCGCTCGCCGAGCTGTGGGATTTCCGCCGCGACCCGCCGCGCGTGCCGGCCGACGACGAGATCGCCGCGGCGCTCGCCACGGTCGGCTGGGCGTCGGTCGAGCGCGGCGCCCGGTCGCTGCGCCTGCCGCGCCCGGGCATGCGCATCGACCTGGGCGGCATCGGCAAGGAGTACGCGGCCGACCGCGTCGCCACGATCGCGGCCGACGCCGGCGTCGCGCACGGCTTCGTCAACCTCGCCGGCGACGTCCGCGTCTGGGGCGGCCGCCCCGACGGGTCGCCGTGGCGCGTCGGCATCCGCGATCCGAACGGAGCGTCGGCGCCGATCGCCTCGCTCGACCTCCTGGACGGCGCGGTGGCGACCTCCGGCGACTACGAGCGCTCGTTCGTCGTCGACAACGTCCGCTATTGCCACCTGATCGACGCGACCACCGGCCGGCCGGTCGGTCACTGGCGCTCGATGAGCGTCGTCGCGCCGCTGTGCGTGGCCGCCGGCGGTGGCGCGACCATCGGCATGCTGCTATGCGCGGCGGCGCCGGGCTGGCTCGACGCTCAGGGTCTCGGATGGCTGGGCGTCGATGCCGGCGGAGTCGTGCGCCGCCCGGCCGCGAGCGAGGCGAGCGCCAGCGCCGCGAGCGTGCCGCCGGCGAACAGCCAGCCGCAGTAGCGCAACTCGGTCGACGGCGCGACCAGCGGCAGCGGCGCGACGTACAGGAGGCCGCTCACGGCGGAGGCGAGCGCGAGACGTCCGCGGAAATCGCCGCGCCACCGCCAGCCGGCGATCGCCGCGGCGACGCTGGCCAGGATCCAGACGACCGGCGCGTACAACCACCAGCCGACCGCGCGCCGGTAATGCGCGATCGCCCAGGTGTGCAACCGCGTGTCGTTGAGAACGATCGTCGGATTGTCGGCGTAACCGATGACGAAGGGGACGAAGGCGAGATCGCTCGGCCGATCGTCGCGGTAACGCCCGAAAAGGGCGGTCGCGACCGACAGCCGGTGCGCGAGGTAGGCGCCGGTCCGTCCGGTGATCGCGCCAAACCAGGCGCTCCACAGCGCCCGCGATTCCTCCGGCGTGAACGTATCGGCCAGTCCGTCGCGCAGCGCGTACGGCGGCCCGTAGAGCGGCACGTTCGCGTAGCGCGAGACTTTCGGGCGCAGCTGGGCGAGCGTCAGGCCTTCGGGACGGACGAACTCCGGGACCAGCATCGTGTCGGTCGCGACCGACACCGCCGCCAGGTCCCAGAGCTGGACGACGCCGAAAGTCGACATCGGCTGCACGACCAGCGCACGGTCGAGCGCGCGCCCGACGCCGAACACCGCGACGACCGCGACGACTGCCGCGGTCGCGGCGCTGAGCGGGGCCGCCGGCGCCGGCGGCGACGCGGTTCGCCGGCGCACGATCCACCACCCGGCCGCGCGCGGCAGCAGCGCCGGCAGCGCGTTGTGGCGCACGAGGCCCCCGTAGACGAGAAGCGGCAGCGCGATCGCGAGCGGCCTGCGCGATCCGGTCGCGTCGGCGCGGGCGACGAGCGCCGTCGCGAGTCCCAGCGCGGCGATCAGCGAGGCGTCGGTCCACAGATGGATGACGATCAGGTGCGCCGGCGTGGCGACCGATGCGAGCCCCGCGGCCAGGATCCGGGCGAGCGGGCGGTCGAACAGCGCGCAGGCGGCGAGCCAGACGCCCGCCCAGTAGAGCACGACGTGCAGCGTGAAGAGGCCGCCGCTGCCGGGCCAGACCCGATGCACGAGCGCCCACAGGCCGGTCATCGCCACCGGCGAGAGGTTCGCGTACTGCCCGGTGCGCGCCTGCCAGAACTGGAACGCCGAATCGAACGACACGTGCCCCGGATAGAAAGCCGCGAGCGTCAGCGCGCAGCAGACGACCGGGAACAGGTGCTGGAGGCGCGCGCGGATCATCGCCATCGGGCGGCCGGCGCGCGTGGTCCCGTGCCGGCGCGTCAGCGGCCGCGAGCGTTCGGGGCGCCCTCGTCGACGCCCCAGGCGGCCTGGACGAGGTAGAGCGGCCGGCTCTTGACCTCGTCGAACACCCGGCCCAGGTATTCGCCCAGCACGCCCAGGCCGATCAGTTGCACGCCGCTGACGAACAGCACGACGACCATCAGCGACGCGTAGCCGGGCACGTCGACGCCGAACACCAGCGTGCGGATGATGAGGAAGCTCGCGTAGACGAACGCGAACAGCGCGATCGTCGCGCCCAGGTAGCTCCAGATCCGCAGCGGCCACGAGCTGAACGAGGTGATGCCGTCGAGCGCGAGGTTCCACAGCCGCCAGTAGCTCCACTGGCTGCGCCCGGCGTGGCGCGGCTGGCGGTCGTAGAGGATCGACGCCTGCCGGAAGCCGACCCAGACGAACAGGCCCTTCATGAACCGATTGCGCTCGGGCAGGCGTTTCAACGCCTCCATCGCCGGCCGGGACAGCAGCCGGAAGTCGCCGGTGTCGCGCGGGATGCCGATCGTCGTCATGCCGCCGATCGCCCGGTAGAAGGCGCTCGCGGTCGCTTTCTTGAGCCAGGTCTCGCCTTGTCGGCTGCGGCGCGTCGCGTTCACGACGTCGTAGCCTTCGCGCCACTTGGCGACGAGCTCGGGGATGAGCTCGGGCGGATCCTGCAGGTCGGCGTCGAGCGGAATCACCGCGTCGCCGGCGGCGTGGTCGAGCCCGGCGGTCAGCGCCGCCTCCTTGCCGAAGTTGCGCGACAGGCGGACCACCTTGACCCGCGGGTCGCGCTCGTGGAGCGCGACCAGGGCGGCGATCGTGGCGTCGCGGCTGCCGTCGTCGACGCAGACGATCTCCCAGGGCTCGCCCAGCGCCGTCAGCGCCGCCGATACACGCTCGTAGAACGGGCCGACGTTCGCCTCCTCGTTGTGCATCGGCACGACGACGGAGATCACGGGCTTCATGGCCGCCAGCGGGCGTCCGCTCCTAGCCGGCGCGAACCGGGCCGGCGTAGAGCAGCGCCTGCTCGCCGCGCCTCGACGCGGCCGAGACGACGACGAAGGCCTCGTCCGCGTCCATCGTCGCCTTGAATTCCCAGCCGCTCGGCTTGAGCCGCGGGTCGCCCAGCACCGCGGGCACGTCCTCGCGGTTGACGGTGATAGGACAGCGGTATTCGCGCTCGCCGACGCGGATCGACACCGCCTCGAGCGGGCCGTCGTCGAGCGAGGCGGCCCAGCCGATCAGCTCGAGCTCGCGCCCACGCGTGCGGCAGATGTCGACGCAGCCCCAGGCGCCGCGGCGGAACCCGGCGAGCCCCGACAGGTCGCGGGCGGCGTCGCGCGGAACGACGTAGAGGTCCTGCTCGTTGGCGAGCCCGCGCGGCAGCCGGACCGCCGGCCAGTCGCGCCCGCCGTGGGCGTCGCGGATCACGCGGCGCACGAACGCCTCGCTGACGAAGCTCGTGCCGTAGACGCGGCTGTCCAGCTCCTCGATCTCGCTGGTGCCGACGAAGTGGATGCCGCGCTCGGGCATCGTCACGCCGCGGGCGAGCAGCCGCTCGTCGTGGACGCTGAACGCGAGCACGCCCCTGGGCGAGAGCAGCGAGACGAGCTTCGCGACCCAGCGGCGGAAGAGCTCCTCGGGCAGGTGCGAGAAGAGCGAGGCGACCCAGATGAAGTCGAACTCGCGGCCCGGCCTGAACCCGTCGGGATCGGCGCTGGAATAGACGCCGTGCACGCCGAACTCGCGCGAGACGAAGTCGACCGCCTCGCGTTGGATGTCGCCCGCCCAGATCGACGACGGCGGCAGCGTGCGCGACAGGAAGCGCAGGAGCCGGCCGTAGCCGCACGCGAAGTCGAGCACCGCGAGCCCGTCGAGCGATTCGCCGAACACCCGGTGGAGGACCTGCCGTGCCGCGTAGTACTGCTGCAGCGCGACGTTGTAGTACTGCGACAGCGACGGGTTCACCTCGCGCCAGCCGCGCAGCGAGTGGCGCAGCATCTGATCGTCCGGGTGGATCGTCAGCGTCGGCGGCGCCCGGTCGGCGCCGGCGGCGCGGTCCGGATGCAGACGCCAGACCGCGTCGCGGAACGCGGGCGTCCGGCACAACGCGTGCGCGGCCTGGGTGAGCGCGTGGTCTTCGGTGTTCATGGCAAGGGTCGCGGGCGGCGATGTCTGGCCACGGGCACCGGTCCGAACCGGCCGCCGCAACGGACGGGTACGTGATCAGAGAAACCGGCACGAGCCCGCACCGGAAATCGGCAAACTCCCACGGCTAGCTTACGTGAAGTGACGTCGCGGAACAAGGCGCCTGGCGGCCGAGATCGAGGCTCGCCGCGCCGGCCGATCGAACGCGCGCTCTTCGAACTACCGAGTCTGCGAGCGGAGCGCGTTGAATTCGGTCAGCTTCGCGCACCAGCATCGATCCCGTCGAATTGGGCGCTTCCCAGCCTTCGGCGCACCCATTGGCGAATCGGTGTCTCCAGCCAGCGGTAGCTCGCGTAGGACACGCCGATCAGCGCCGCGAAGTAGAGGACGAACAACCGCAGAGAGTGCGCCAGCGCAAAATCGTCGCCGAGCGCGGTCCGCACCGACCATGCGACGGGTGTATGGAGGATGTAGATCGCGTAGCTGATTTCGCCCAACACGACCAGAGGCCTGAGTGCGAACAGCCAGGAAACCACTGAGTGGTCGATGGCGAGCGCGACGAGTAGGAGTGCGAACAGTGGAGCGAACAGTCCGTTGGTCGGGGAAAACGGTACACCGATGGCCGCGTTGATGCTGTCGAGATTGCGCGCAACGGAGATGACCGCGACCACCGTCAGAACGATCAACGTGAGCGTTCCGAATGGAGATCGAGCATTGGCGTCTGTTCGCGCAGGTTCGCGGAACCTCCGAAGCAACACGCCGGCGCCGACACCTACGAGGAACGAATTCAGGTGCAGGGCCGGATTGTAGAAGAGGGTCGCGTGACTGAAGACCGGTGTGTTCGCGTATAGTTTGATCAGCGCCGCGTGAAAGACCAACTGGCTTGCCAACCAAAAGGCCGCGATCGCCACCACGAACGCGATCGCCCTCCCGGACCTTGCGAGGGCCGCGATTACGAACGGAAGCACCAGATAGAAGAAGGCCTCCGACGACAACGACCATCCGGGGGCGTTCACGCTTAGCGCGAAGACTGGCGACCACGCCTGCAGCATCAACGCACCCAGCAGCAATGCCTTCCAGTCGTGGCGCGTGTCGCCGATTCCGAAATGTAGTAGCGCTGCCATCCACATCAGCCCGAGCAGGTAGACCGGGTAGACGCGCGCGATCCGCAGGGTCCAGTAGCGCCAGGGGTCCAGAACTGTTCCGGGGCGGTAATACACGGCCGCCATGATGAAGCCGGACAGGACGAAGAAATAGCTGACCATCGTCGGCCCGAGCAACACCTGGTAGTCGGCGATCGCCGCCTTCAACGCCGGCGTGTGCAGCGACCAGTGGTACACGACGACCGACATTGCCGCGATGAATCGCGTGAACGTCAGCTGGCGCATGTCGGGTCGGCTTGCGACCACAGCTTCGGTCGGAGTTGACATCGGTCGCTATCGGGGACCCTCGCCGGGAAACTGGGGAATCCGAACAAGCGAAGCTCGGGCGAATTTCGGGGGTCTGGCAGGCGCCGCCGGAGGCATCGGCGCGCCCGGACGATGATGGCCCATCTCCGCCGCCGATACCAGCCTGCGCCTTTGACACGGCCGTGCGCGGGTCGTACTTGTCGCCGTTCGTCGCCGTGCGTCAGAGCGTCGACCCGACTTCGATGCAGAATACCGCATTCGAATCGATTGATGGCCGCGCCCACCAGACCGACCAAGATGCCCGTGCTCCCTGCAGACCCCGATCACCGGCCGCGTTTGCGGCGAGGCTCGTACACGGCAATAATCTCGATTGCGGCCCTAGTCGCTCTCCTTGCGTCGCTCTTGGCCTGGCGCATTGCCTCCCGTGGCACATCGGACGCGAATACGGCAACGGCAGCGGCCGCACCGATCGAACCGGCCCGACCGGGGACCAGCGGCTGGGTCGACGGACCGCCGGGCGACACCGCACGAGGGCCGGTCGTGCGCTTCGACGGCTGGGCGCTCGACCTCACCGGCATCCGGCGCGTCGAGATCCGGGCCGGCGGCAGCGTCTTCGAGGCCCGACACGGCATCGCCCGCGCCGACATCGCCGCGGTCCGACCCGGCTACCCGGACTCGGCGCGCGCCGGCTGGGAGTTCCAGGGCGATTTCGGGACGCTCGTCGCGAAAGCCGGCGGCGGCCGTCTCCCGGTCGAGGTCGTCGCGATCAACGGCGAGGGCGCAGCCACGACGATCGGGCGGCGCACGCTCGTTCCCTCGGCCGACGAATCGCCGTGGAAGGCGCTCTGGGAACGGCGTGCGAACCGCGACGCCAAGCCGTTCTACATCGTGCCCGGCCTCTCCGGCGTCGGTCTGGGCGGCGCCGAGGAGCTCGCCGGCGCCTACGGCGCGTTCGTGTCGCCGACTTTCAACGCCGGCATGCGCGTGCCGATCCTCTACATGCGCACGACGCTGGGCGAAAAGCACGACTGGCGGTTCGACCCGGCGTGGGACACCGAGCGGCGCTGCGGCGAGCGGCGGATCGCCGAGGACACGCTCGACCGGGTGATCGCGTATTCGCGCGCCAACCGCCTGCCGGTACTGTTCACGTTGAACGGCGGCGTCTGGGCCGACGCGACCTGCAACGTCCCGGCCTGGGACCTGACCGACCACCTCGAGGACGACGTCGCGAACGTCCAGATGAACGAACAGGGCGTCGCGATGCCCGATGACGCGCTCAAGAACCTGCCCGGCGCGCAGGCGAGTCCCGAGCTCGCGCGGATGCTGACGTTCAACGTCTACGCGAAACAGAACCGGCACTACAAGAAGCGCAACCTTCAGGACGCCGCCCGGCGCGTCGTCGAATTCGCCCGCGCCGATCCGGATCTCTTCATCGGCGTGAATCTCGACCCGGACACGACGATGAATCCGTTCTTCGAGGGCCATCAATGGTACGACTACAACCCGGGAACGATCCGCCAGTTCCGCCATTGGCTACAGGGCAACGGCCCCTACGCGGGCGAGGGCGGACCCGACGTGCCGGACCTCTCCGCCTACCGGCGCGACAAGCCGCTGTCGCTCGACCAGGTGAACCGCTACGCCGGCCGCGCCTACGCGTCCTGGGACGAGGTCGAGCCGCCGCGGCATTACCAGGACGATTCCGACCACCGGTTGAACGCGTTCTGGAACGAACCCTGGCACCACGAGTGGGAGGTGTTCCGCCGGCACGTGATCGACCTCCATTACGACGAGCTCTCGGCGTGGCTGGTCGAGGTCGGCGTGCCCGCCGCCCGCATCTTCTCGTCGCAGGGCTTCATGGCGCCGCACGATCGCGTGCAGCCGTTCGCCGTTCGCGTCGAGAGTCCGACGAAGAACTACGACAGCGGCGGCGTTTCGGTCGAAGGGGCGGTGCCGAAGCACGGCCACCTGGGCGCGGTGATCTACGGGCCGGCCGCGACCAATTCGATCCCGATGGAGACGCCCGATTCGCTGTTCGCGACCTTCCACCGCTTCGATCCCGGCTGGGCGATCGTCGAGTTCAATACGGCGGACCTGCGCATTCCCAAGCGGCTGCCGTTCTACGGCGAGGCCTACCGCGCCTTTCGCGACGCCTTCAACTTCGGCGCACGCTTCATTTCGCCGATGGCCTGGAACGGCTCGAACGGCATCTACGCCGGCCAGCCCGGTTACGTGTCCTACATGGCCTGGCGCAACACGCCCGCCGAGGACGCGCTGCGCGATTTCGCGCTCTCGCACGCGTACGTGCCGCTCGGCACGCGGTTGTGGACGTTCGGGACCGGCGTGTTCGCCTCCGATGACGGCTGGACCGCCGCCCCGGGCGCGACGATCGAGGCCGGCAACGGACGGCTCGCGCTGCGATCGGCGGGCGGCCGGGTGACGCTCGTCTCGCCGGACCGTCTGGCGATCCGCCGCGCCGAGACCGACCTCGTCGTCCTCGGTGTCGACAAGCCCGAGGCGCTGACGAGCGTCGCGATCGAGGCCAGAGGCGCGTCCGGCGGGTGGACGCCGCTCGGCCCGCCGCGCGCCGCCGACCGGCTCGAGCGCGATCCGGCCGGGCTACTCGTGCCGGTGGAATGGCCGTCGAACCTCGACACCGCCGAGCAGATGCGCGTGACGCTACGCTTCGGCGCGCCGCGCGTCGACGCGGTGCTGCGCCGGATCGCGCTCTATCCGGCGCGCGCCGCGGCGTCGCGCTGAGCGTCGTCCGCCGCCACTCCGCCGCCGGTCAGGGCGGCGAGCACATCGTGTAGCCGGTGCCGTAGCCCTCGGCGACGTAGCCGGCTGCGACCATCTGGTTGCGGATCGCGAGGCTGGTCGTGAACCGGTGGTTGGTGTCGGCGCGCTGGTTCCACAGACGGTAGACCGGCAGCGTCCCGGCCGGGCAGTCGCCGGTCGTCGGGTTGGGCGAGGCGATGTGGAACGCGGTCGACGATTCGAGCACGAACGCCGGCTGCTGGACCAGCACCGCGCTGCATTCGGTCGGGATCGCCGAGTAGAAATGCGAGTTGCCGTAGGCCGGCGGCAGATAGAAGCGGCACACCGGGTTGGTCGTGCCGGCGACCGCGGCGTCGTAGGCGTAGAAGAACTCGCCGGTACGCTGCCAGCCGGCGACCTGGCCGGAGTCGAGCACCGCGATCTCGGCCGCGTAGGCGGTCGTGAAGTAGTGGCCGAGGGCGGCGTTGTAGTACTCGACCGCCGGCACCTTGTTCGCCGAAGGCGGCGGCGGCGCCGACGTTCCGGTGCCGCTCAGCGTGACCTGATGCGGGCTGCCGCTGCCGTTGGTCGTGACCGTCACCGTGCCCACGCGCGAGCCGGCGATCGGCGGCTTGAACGCGACGTTGATCGTGCAGCCGCCGCCGGCGGCGACCGTGCCGCAGTTGTTCGACACGATCGGGAACTCGGTCGCCGAAGAAGTCTGCACGTTGGTCACCGTCACCGAGGCGCCCGATCCGTTGGTGATCGAGATCGATTGCGCCGCGCTCTGCGCGCCGACCGTCTGGCTGCCGAACGACAGCGTCGACGGAACCGTGAGCCCGCCGGTCGGCGGCGGCGGCGATCCGGACTGCCCGGTGCCCGAGACGTCGAAGTTCTGCGGGCTGCCGGTGCCGTTGCTCGAGACGACGATCTTGCCGCTGCGCGCGCCCGAAGTCGCCGGCGTGAACTGGACGCCGACCGTGCAGGGACTGCCCGGGAAGACGAACGCGCCGTTGCAGGTGTTGCTGACGATCGTGAACTCGAGCGGGTTGTTGCTGGTGACCGTCGAGATCTGCACCGCCGCGTTCGACGAGGCGGTGGTCGAGATCGTGCGCGAGACGACCGAGCTGCCGACGTTGACGTTCACCGTGCCGAAGTTGATCGCCGACGGCATCTGCAGCGCGGCGGTGACGCCGCCGGAGAACGTCTGCAGGTAGGTCGCGATCGTCTGGAAGGTGTCGTCGGTGATGAGCCCGGCGTTGTACGACGGCCGCAGCTCGGCGGTCATCGTCGGCTTGGTGTCCATCGCCAGCTTGATGATGTTCCAGTCCTTGCCGCCCAGGACGTTGTCCTTGTTGTTCATCGGATTGCCGTGGCAGCCCTGGCACCACTGCGTGTAGAGCTGTTGACCGGATTGCGCCAGGGCCGACGAGGGCGTCAGCGAAACCACCGCGGCGAGCGCCGCGAGGGCGACCAGTGCGAGGACGGGCGGAGCGGCGGAGACGCGCGGAGTCGGCATGGTGGGGTTCGTGGCGTACGAGGCGAACACGCCTCGCGACAGGCGTATTCCGGTCGGGTAGCATAGATATATTCCATTGTCATAGCAATCTCCCCGGGTCCGGCCCCCGGGCGGCGATGCGCTGAAAAACCCCTGCGCGAACCCGGGCGACCAGCGTCGCGCCGGCATCCTGCTAGACTGGTGGGGATTTCGCGCCGATTTGACTCAGCTTGCGGGCGCGCTACAAATCCGGCTAAAGCGGTCGTGGTGCGTACCCCAGGACCCGGCCGGCTCCCGCCGGAGCGCGGCGGACGCGACGCCCGACCCGGGACGCACGACGACGGTATCGATGGTCAGCTTCTCCGAAACCACCGGCGGCGCGAGCGCGCCGCGCAGCGACGAGCGATCGGTCGGCGTGGTCGAGCCCAAGCTCGCGCACTTCGCCGAGCCGCTGAAGCTCGCCTGCGGACGCACGCTCAAGTCCTACGACCTCGCCTACGAGACCTACGGCGAGCTCAACGGGCGGCGGACCAACGCGATCCTGGTCTGCCACGCGCTCAACGCCTCGCACCACGTCGCCGGCACCTACGCCGACGAACCGGGCAACGTCGGCTGGTGGGACAACATGGTCGGGCCGGGCAAGCCGGTCGACACCAAGCGCTTCTTCGTCGTCGGCGTGAACAACCTCGGCAGCTGCTTCGGCTCGAGCGGTCCGGCGACGATCGACCCGGCCACCGGCAAACCCTACGGCGCCGACTTCCCCCTCGTCACCGTCGAGGACTGGGTCGACGCGCAGGCGCGCCTGGCCGACCTGCTCGGCATCGAGGAATGGGCGGCGGTCATGGGCGGGAGCCTGGGCGGCATGCAGGCGCTCGCCTGGGCGACCCGCTATCCGTCGCGCATCCGCAACGCGCTGGTCATCGCCGCCGCGCCGAACCTCTCGGCCGAGAACATCGCCTTCAACGAAGTCGCGCGCCAGGCGATCCTCACCGACCCGGACTTCCACGGCGGCCATTTCACCGCGGCCGACACCAAGCTGCGCCGGGGTCTGCGCGTCGCGCGGATGATCGGGCACATCACCTACCTGTCCGACGAGCAGATGGAGGCCAAGTTCGGCCGCCAGCTCCGCAAGGCCTCAAGTTCAGCTTCGCGCCCGAGTTCCAGATCGAGAGCTACCTCCGTTACCAGGGCGAGAAGTTCGCCGAGTATTACGACGCGAACACCTACCTGCGGATCACCAAGGCGCTCGACTACTTCGACCCGGCGAGCGCCACCGGCGGCGACTTGTGCGCGGCGGTCGAGCCGGCGCACTGCCGCTTCCTCGTCGTGTCGTTCACGACCGACTGGCGCTTCTCGCCGTCACGGTCGCGCGAGATCGTCGAGGCGCTGGTCGCCGGACGCCACGACGTGAGCTACGCCGAGATCGACGCGCCGCACGGCCACGACGCCTTCCTGCTCGACTCGCCGCAGTACCATTCGGTCGTGCGCGCGACCTTCGACCGGATCGCGCACGACTTCAAGGACTACTCGACGTTCCGGCTCGGCAAGGCGTTCACGAAGGCGGTCGAGGAGCGGGCCAAGGCCTCGCAACGCGGCGACTACGCGGCGATCGCCGGCTGGATCGGCGACGGCGCGAACGTTCTCGACCTCGGCTGCGGCGACGGCGGGCTCCTCGCCTTCCTGCAGCGCGAGCGCAACGTCCGCGGCTACGGCGTCGAGATCGGCGACGCCGGCGTGCTCGCATCGGTCGCCAACGGCGTCAACGTGATCCAGCGCGACCTCGAGGGGGGCCTGCGCGGCTTCGCCGACGACGCGTTCGACTGCGTGATCCTGTCGCAGACGCTCCAGGCGATGCGTCACATCGAGGAGATCGTCGCCGAGATGCTGCGCGTGGGTCGCGAGGCGATCGTGTCGTTCCCCAATTTCGGCCATTGGCGCCACCGGCTGCAGATCCTGCGCGGCCGCATGCCGGTGTCGCCGAGCCTGCCCTACCAGTGGTTCGACACGCCCAACATCCACTTGTGCACGGTCGCCGACTTCGACGCGTTCCTCGCCGAACGCGGACTCGCGGTCCTCGACCGGGTCGTGCTGGCCGGCGACCGCGAGATCTCGGCGCTGCCCAACCTGCGCGGCGAGATCGCGATCTACCGTTTCCGGCGCGCCGCCTCCACCGCGCCGGTTTCCCGCCCGCCGCGCGCATGAGGCGACGACGCGCGCGCCCGGCGCCCGCGCCGCTCGATGCCGATGCCCGCTGAGCCGCAGCGGCCCTCGCTGCTGTCGAACCGCCTGTTCTGGGTCGGCGTGCTGTATTTCGCCGAGGGCTTCCCGCTGGGCGTCTTCTACGAGATCTTCCCGGTCTACTTCCGCCAGCAGGGCGTCGAGCTCAGACAGATCGGCGTGCTGTCGCTGCTCGGCCTGTCGTGGACGCTCAAGTTCCTCTGGGCGCCGGCGATCGATTATTTCCGCCGCCACCGCCGCTGGATGGCCGCGGTCGACGTCGGCATGGGCGCGGCGATGCTGTATTTCGCCGCGCAGGCGGGCTTCGGCCCGGCGGTGTGGATCGCGATCGGCGTGTTCACGCTGCTCTCGGCGACCCACGACATCGCGGTCGACGGCTACACGATCGAGCTCCTCGCCAAGGACGAGCTCGGCCTCGCCAACGGCATCCGCATCGGCGCCTACCGCGTCGGGATGCTTGCCTCCGGCGCGCTCTTGATGGCGTCCGACGCGCTCGGCTGGGGCGGGGCGTTCGTCGGCGCCGCCGTGCTCTTCTTCGGGCTGGCGGTCGTCAGCCTGTCGGCGCCGGCGGAGCGGACGGTCGTCGTGCCGCGGGCGGCGATCGGCGCCGAGCTGGTCGCGCTCGCGCGCTCGCCCGCCGCGGTCGTGACGGTCGCGGCGTTCGCGCTCGGCGTGCTGTGGCTCGTCGACCGCACGACGAAGTGGTCCGCCGGCGCGGCCGCGTTCTGGCCGGTCGCCTTCGGCGTCGCGGCGGCGGCGGCGGTCGCGGCGCGGATGCTCGCGGGGCGGGGTGCACGTCTCGACGAAACACCGGGATCGGATCCGGCGCGTGCGCAGCCGGGCGCATCGCACAGTGCAGCGACGAGCGGCGAATCCGATCCCATCGGCGGCGTGGTGTTCGGCGCACTGATGGAGCTCTTGCGCCGACCCGGCATCGTGCCGGTGCTGGCGTTCATCCTGCTCTTCAAGCTGCCCGACGCCGCGATGGGCTTCATGGTCAAGCCCTTCTGGGTCGACTCGGGCTTCACCGCGGCGCAGATCGGGCTGGTGTCGGTCAACATCGGGCTCGCGCTGTCGATCGCGGGCGGCGTCGCCGGCGGGTGGATCACCGATCGCATCGGCATCCTCCACGCGCTGTGGACGCTCGGGCTCGTGCAGGCGGCCTCGAACCTCGGCTACTGGGCCGCGGCGCTGGTGCTGCCGCCGGTCGCGGCCGGGACGCTCGTGCCGGCCGGACACCAGGCGATCCTCTACGCCGCGAGCGCGCTGGAGTCGTTCACCGGGGGTCTCGGTACGGCGGCGTTCCTCGCCTTCCTGATGGCGATCGTCCGCAAGGATCGCGCGGCGACCGAGTACGCGCTGCTCTCGTCGGTGTTCGCACTGTCCCGCTCGGTCGCCGGCTGGGCCGGAGGTCTGGGCGCGCAATCGATGGGCTACGCGAACTGGTTCCTGCTGACGTTCTTCTTCGCGTTGCCGGCGCTGATCCTGCTGCCGTGGGTCAAGGGCATGCTCGACCGGACCGGCGACGGAGCGATGGACGACCGGCGATAGACGGCGCGCCACCGATGGCAGGCTCCGAGACCCCGATGAACCCACACAAGTTCAGCGCGATCGCGCATCGCGACCACGACTACTGCAATCCGATCGCGGCGGCGAAGATCGAACGCCTGCTCGACCTGATGACGCTCGACGGCGCCTCGCTGGCGCTCGACCTGGGTTGCGGGCGCGGCGAGCTGGCGCTGCGGATCATCGAACGGTTCGGCTCGACCGTGCTCGCCGTCGATCGGTCGCCGTTCATGCTCGACGCCGCCCGCGAGCGCGCCGAATGGACCGGAGCGCTCGCCAAGCTCCAGCTCGACGACACCGACATCCGGGCGTTCCGCGCCGACCCGGAGACCTTCCACCTGTCGGTGATGATGGGGGCGAGCGGGATCGACGGGGGGATCGCCGGTGTCTGCCGCGCGCTCGCCGGCTGGACGAAGCCCGACGGCTACATCTTGATCGGCGAGGGCTACTGGAAGCGCAAGCCCGCGCCGGAGTACCTCGCGCTCCTGGGCGGCGACGCCTCGCCACTCGTCGACCACCGCGGCAACGTCCAGGCCGGCATCGCCGCCGGATTGATGCCGCTCCATGCGACGGTCGCGAGCGAGGACGAGTGGGACGAGTACGAGTGGAAGTACTCACGCGCGATCGAGCGCTACGCCGCCGAGCAGCCGGACGATCCGGACGTGCCCGCGATGCTCGATCGCGTGCGCCGCTGGCGCGACGGGTACCTCCGCTGGGGCCGCGACACGCTGGGTTTCGGCGTCTACCTGTTCTACCGGCCGCGCGGTCGCGCCCAGCCCGCATGACGGTGACGCCGAACGCCGGCTACTCCGGCAAGCCGCTCGCCGACAAGCTGGGTCTGAAGGCGGGGCAGCGCGCGCTCCTCGTCGGCGTCCCCGACGACGTCGGGGCGACGCTCGGGGCCGCGCTCGCAGCCGTCTTGCGCCTGCCGCGCCTCGCCCCCTTCGACTTCGCGCTCGCCTTCGTTGCCTCGCGCGTGGCCCTGGCCGATACGCTCGACCGGCTGGAACCGAAGCTCGTCGATACCGGAATGCTCTGGATCGGGTGGCCGAAGAAGGCCTCCGGCGTGTCGACCGACCTGACCGAAGACGCGGTGCGCGCGGCCGCGCTCGCGCGCGGACTGGTCGACGTCAAGGTCTGCGCGATCGACGCGACCTGGTCGGGCCTGAAGCTGATGCGCCGGCGCGAGCGTCGCGGCGGGTCGCGCTAGCGATCGGCCGCTTCCTTTTCGGCGCGCTCGATCGCCTCGGCGATCTCCAGCCACTCCGCTTCGCGCCGGGCGAGCTGCCAGGTGAGTTCGCCGACGCGCTCGATCGCCGGCTTCAACCGGTCCTTCGCCTCGTCCGCGTAGGCGTCGGGCGAGGCGAGCCAGGCGTCCAGCTCGCGCTTCTCCGTCTCGAGCGCGGCGATCTCGGCCTCGAGCTTCGCCTGCTTCGCCACCAGCGGCTTGCGCGCGTCCGAGCGCCGCTGGCGCGCCGCGGCCTCGGCGCGTTTCTGGGTACGCCGGTCCGGCGCGGCTTCGTCGCGGTCGGGCCGCGTCGGCGCGTTCGCCCGGCGCCGCGCCGCGAGCACCCAGTCGCGGTAGTCGTCGAGGTCGCCGTCGAACGGCTCGACGCGACCCTCGTTCACCAGGAGCAGCGTGTCGGCGGTCGCCGACAGCAGGTGGCGGTCGTGCGCGACGACGACCAGCGCGCCGTCGAACGCCTGGAGCGCCTCGGCGAGCGCCTCGCGCATCTCGATGTCGAGGTGGTTGGTCGGTTCGTCGAGGATCAGGAGCTGCGGCCGCTGGCGCACGATCATCGCCAGCACGAGCCGCGCCTTCTCGCCGCCGGAGAAGCGCGCGACCGGACCGTCGGCCATCGTGCCGCGGAAGTCGAATCCGCCGAGGAAGTCGCGCAGCGACTGCTCGCGCGCCTGCGGATCGATCCGTCGCAGGTGCAAGAGCGGCGAGGCGTGCGGATCGAGCTGCTCGAGCTGGTGCTGGGCGAAGTAGCCGATCGCGAGGTTCTGCGCGGTGTGGCGGTCCCCGGCCGCGAGCGGCAGCGACCCGGCGAGCGCCTTCACCAGCGTCGATTTGCCGGCGCCGTTGGGCCCCAGGAGCCCGATGCGGTCGCCCGCCAGCACGCCGAACTCCAGCCGCTCGAAGACCGGCGGCGCGGCGCCGTAGCGCAGCGTCGCGTGTTCGAGCCGCACGAGCTGGCGCGCGTGGGTGCCGGCCGGCGCGAAGGCGAACTCGAACGGGCTGTCGACGTGGGCGGCGGCGATCCGCTCCATCCGCTCGAGCGTCTTCAACCGGCTCTGCGCCTGTTTCGCCTTGGTCGCCTTGGCGCGGAAGCGGTCGACGAACGACTGCAGGTGCGCAATCTGACGCTGCTGTTTCGCGTACGCCGCCTGTTGCAGCGCCAGCCGGGCGGCGCGCTCGCGCTCGAACGCCGAGTAGTTGCCGGCGTAGGTGACGAGCGAGGTGCCGTCGATATGGACGATCGACTGCGCGACCGCGTCGAGGAAATCGCGGTCGTGGGTGATCAGCACCAGCGTGCCCGGATAGCGCTTGAGCCAGTCCTCGAGCCAGATGACCGCGTCGAGGTCGAGGTGGTTGGTCGGCTCGTCGAGGAGCAAGAGGTCCGAGCGCGCGGCTAGCGCCTGCGCGAGGTTCAACCGCATCCGCCAGCCGCCGGAGAAGTTCGCGACCGGATCGGCGTGCCGCGCGTCGACGACTCCCAGGCCTGCGAGCAGTTCGGCGGCGCGCGCGCGCGCCGCGTAGCCGCCGATCGCCTCGTAGCGGTGGTGGAGCTCCGCGAGCGCGTGCCCGTCGGCCGCGTGTTCGCGCTCGGCGCGCGCGAGCGCGCCCTCGACCTCGCGCAGTTCGACGTCGCCGTCGAGCACGTAGTCGATCGCCGCGCGGTCGACCGCCGGCGTCTCCTGCGCGACATGCGCGATCGTCCAGCGCGGCGGCAGGTCGACGGTGCCCGCCTCCGGTGCGAGTTCGCCGCGCAGCAGCGCGAAAAGGCTCGACTTGCCGCTGCCGTTCGGGCCGACCAGCCCGACGCGGTGGCCGGCGTGCACGGTCATCGACGCGCCCTCGATCAGGCGCAGCGCCCCGCGGGCGAGGGTGAGATTGGCGAGACGTATCACGGTGGTGGCTGGCGATCGGGCGTCGCGCGCGGACCGGACGCGTGCCAGCGGTTTCCCGCCGTCAGGCTTTCCGGTATTCGACGCGTCCCTTGTCCTGCACCAGCGCCTCGAGACGATGCGTCGCCGGACCGACGACCGGGAAGTGGCGCAGCCACCGGACGAAAGGCCGGATCAGGTCGTGCCGCCGCGAGCGCGCGAGCGCCCGCTCGACGGCGCGCGCGAGGTCCTCGCGGCCGTGCGCGCGGCAGAACGGGGGAAGTTCCTCGTAGTAGTGGCGTTCGTGCGAGTCGACGACGGTTACGCGCTCGACGCGCCGCGCGTCGAGCGTGCGGTGAACGAAACCCGGCGCGCGCCCGAGCGCGCCCAGCGCCTCGAGCGCGATCATCGTGCGCAGGCACTTGACGCACTCGCCGCAGTTGGTCTGGTCGCCGCTCATGAAGCAGACGCGCAGCGCGGCCAGCGCGGTGTCGCTGAGCGCGACACGCTCGGTCTTGGCGACCCGCGACAAGGCGACGCCCTCCTCGTCGAAGCGCGTGCGCGCGGTCGACAGCAGCGGCGTGACGTACACCTGCCCGCCGTTCTCGCGCAGCGACGACATGTCGACGCAGCTCGACATGATCACGCGGCGGTAGCGCCGCTCGAGCGCGAGGGCGGCAGCCGCCAACATTCCGCTGCCGGAGAAGTACTTGGCGTCGGTCGCCGCCATCCGCGTGCGCATCTGATTCGTCGTCACCGGCACCAGGACCTTGCCCAGCGCGTCGGCGGCGACCTGGAGCTTGGCGCGGACGCGCTCGTAGGTGGCGGCGTCTCCGCTCAAGAGGTCGAAGGAGCCGAGCACCAGCAGCAGGTCGTCGATCGGCGCGGCCCGCGGCCGCAGCGCGGTGTGGAACGAGTCGACGCCGCCGGAGAAGAACGCCGCGGTGCGGCCCGGCGGAGGCGGCGCCGCGGCCGGGGCGGCGACGTCGGCTTCGATCGCCACCGGCCGGCGCTGCGGATGACACACGCGCCAGACCTGCATCATCGCGTGCGCGTTGTCGAGCATTGCCGCGTCGACCGGCCGCGGGATCTGCAGCCGCTCGCCGGCGACGACCGCGACCGGGAGCAGTCCGGCGAGCCACGGATCGCCCGAGTCGCTCAGCCAGGGGGCGTACGCCTCGGGCACTTCGTACCAGATCGTCTCCTCGGTCTTGCCTCCGAACGGGACGTCGTAGCGGACGACGCCCGAAAGCCGGACGGCCGAGGGCCGGTCCGGCGATCGATCGATCTCGATGCGTTCGAGCCTCATCGGGCGCGCCGGAGCCCTGCCGCGGTGGCATTCACTGCGGCAGGTGCCAGGTCACACCCGGTTCGTGCACGCGCGACTCGAGCCAACGGACCGCGGGTCCGATCACCGGCGACCGGCGTGCTCGCCGCACCAACGGTCGGAACGGGTCGTGGAGCCGCGCGCGCCGGAGCGCCCGGGCGATCGCGGTGGCGAATTCGGGCCGGCCGTGCTCGCGGCAGAACGGGATGAGCTCGCGGTAGTACAGGCGCGAGTGCGGGTCGCCGAGCGACATCCGCTCCACGGTTCGCAGGTCGAGCCGCCGCGCCGCGAACGCCGGTGCGCGGTCGAGAACGCCCATCGCGTCGAGCGCGATCGCAACACGGAGGCACTTCTCGCACCGCATGCAATTCGTTTCGTTGCCGGTGAAGAGGCACACGCGCAGCGCCGCGAGCGCGACATCGGATCGGGCGACCAATTCGGTCTTGTCGATTCGACGCACCGGGACGCCGTCTTCGACCACGGCCGTGGCCGACGTGGACAGCATGGCGTCGGTGATCGGATGGCTGCCCCAGGGCTCCGACCAGTCGAGGTCGACGCTCGCGGGAATCAGGATGCGCGCGAAGCGCCGCTCGAGGGCGAGCGGCACCGCCGCCATCATCGAACCCTGCGACATTCCGGCGAGGTCGGACGACCCCAGCCGCGTGCGCAGCAGATTCGTGGCCGCAGGGATCAGCGCCATTCCCAAGGCGTCGGCGGCGCGCCGGAGCGTGGCGTGCACGCGGTCGAAGGACTCGGGCTTCGCGTGCATCAGATCGAACGCGCCGTGAATCAAGAGCAGGTCGTCGATCGGCGCAGCGCGCGGCGTCAGGACCGTGTAGAACGAGTCGACTCCGCCCGAGAACAGACTCATGACGCGCCCCCGGCCGGCGCGCGAGGCGACGGCGACGTCGGCTTCGACGGGCACCGGCGCGTGAACCGGGTTCCACCAGCGCCAGACTTCCATGCGCTCGTGCGCGAAGTCGAGCGCCAGCGGGTCGACCGGCCGGCACAGTCTCAGCGGCTCGCCCAGTTCGATCGCCACCGGCAGCAGACAGGTGAGCCACGGGTTGCCGCTGGTCGTCAGATCGGCGGCGAATTCGTCGGGGGCGTCGAACCAGTACGACTCCTCGCGCCGGCCGTCTTGCGGGACGCCGTAGCGGACCCGGCCGGCGAGCCGTGTCCATCCGGCGCGTTCCGGCGAGGGGCCAATGTCGATCTCGACGAGTTCCATGGCGCGGGCGCACGAAGTCGGCGGTGTGGCGGCATTGTGCCGGGTCTCCGGACACCATGCCAAGGCAGCGCGGGCGCGTTCGGATTCCGCCGAACCGCCGCGGGATCCACCCGATGCCGCGCATTCAGCGCAACTCGTAGTCGTAGTCGACGACGAGCGGCGCGTGGTCGGAGAAGCGCCGGTTGACGTAGATCGACGCCGCCCGCGCCTTCGCCGCGATCCCGGGGGTGGCGATCTGGTAGTCGATCCGCCAGCCGACGTTCTTCGCCCACGCCTGCCCGCGGTTCGACCACCAGGTGTAGCGTTCCGGGCGCGGATCGACGCGGCGGAACACGTCGACGAAGCCCAGCTCGTCGAACACGCGCGTCAACCACGCGCGTTCCTCGGGCAGGAAGCCGGAGTTCTTCTGGTTCGACCGCCAGTTCCTGAGATCGATCGGCTGGTGCGCGATGTTCCAGTCGCCGCACAGCACGATCTCGCGCCCGCTCGCGCGCAGCCGTTCGAGTTGCGGCAGGAACGCGTCGAGGAAGCGGAATTTCGACGCCTGGCGCTCCGGCCCGCTCGAACCCGACGGCAGGTACAGCGAGACCACCGACAGTCCGTCGAAATCGGCCTGCAGGTAGCGGCCCTCGGCGTCGAACTCGGCGTGGCCGAATCCGACGCGAGTCTGGTGCGGCGCCTTCGCGTACAGGGCGACGCCGCTGTAGCCCTTGCGCCGGGCCGGCACGAAGGTCGCGCGGGACTTGCGCGGTGAGCGCAGCGGCCCGGGCACGTCGTCCTCGAGACACTTGATCTCCTGGAGGCAGACGACGTCCCAAGGCTCGGCGCGCGCGAGCCAGCGGGCGAAGCCCTTGCGCTCGGCGGAGCGCAGGCCGTTGACGTTGAGGGTGACGATGCGCATCGATCGGATCCGCGGCGGCGCGCGAGTGTACACGACGCCGGGCCACCCCCCACCGGCCGGCCCAGCCCCCGGGCGGGACCGCTCAGGCGTCGGTGCTATGCTCGGCCGGTCCCCAACCGCCCGTTCCGGGCCCGCGCATGAGCGACTTCCGGCAGGCTTTCCTTGCGTTCGCCTTGGCACGTGACGTGCTTCGCTTCGGCGAGTTCGTGACCAAGGCGGGACGCAGGACACCGTACTTCTTCAACGCCGG
The DNA here is from genome assembly GCA_046347725.1 of Burkholderiales bacterium. GTDB lineage: Bacteria > Pseudomonadota > Gammaproteobacteria > Burkholderiales > Casimicrobiaceae > VBCG01. The sequence continues at coordinate 853,707 of JAXMFN010000002.1, read as the reverse complement.
GTTGTTCAACGACGGCGAGAGCCTCAAGCGCGTCGGCGAGTTCTACGCGCAGGCCCTGATCGCTTCCGGGATGGCCTGCGACCAGCTTTACGGACCGGCGTACAAGGGCATTCCCCTGGCATCGGCCACCGCGATCGCGCTCGCGCAGAAGGGGCACAATCTGCCTTGGAGCTTCAACCGCAAGGAGGCCAAGGACCACGGCGAGGGCGGACTGATCGTCGGGGCGCCGCTCAAGGGGCGCGTGGTCATCGTCGACGACGTGATCACCGCGGGAACCTCGGTGCGGGAATCGGTCGAAACCATCCGGGCGCACGGGGCCGACCCCGCCGGCGTCCTGATCGCGCTGGACCGGATGGAGCGGGGCAGCGGCGAGATGTCGGCGGTCCAGGAAGTCCGGGACCGCTACGGCCTGGCGGTGACGGCGATCGCGACGCTGGACGACGTGATGACGTTCATCGCCGCGCGTGACGACCTGGCGCGCTGGCGCGGTGCGGTGGCGGACTATCGCGCGCGGTACGGGGCCCGTTGACGGGCGAGCGGAGAGGAAGGACGGGCGTGGACAGACTGGGCTCGGTCAGGACCGTGGGACGCGGCGCGGCGCTCGCCGCGATGGCGGCGCTCGTCCTCGCGGCGACACCGGTCGGCGCGCAGAAGCTCTACAAGTGGACCGACGAGAACGGCGTCGTCCACTACACCGACAAGGCGCCCGACGCGAGCCGCGGCGGGACGCAGCTCGACAAGCAGGGCCGCCCGGTGCGCAAGATCGATCCGGCGCCGACAGCCGAGCAGCTGCGCGCGCGCGAGGCCGAAGCCGAGCGCCAGAAGGAGCTCGCCAAGGAGCGTGAAATCGTCGAGCGCCGCGACAAGGCGCTGCTGTCGTCGTACACGACCGAGAGCGAGATCGACCTGGCGCGGGCCCGGGCGGTGACCACCGTCGAGACGCAGATCAGTTCGGCGCAGGCGTACCTCGCCCAGCTCACCAAGCGGCGCGCCGATATCGACGCGCGCAAGAAGGCGTTCAAGGACAGGCCGATGCCGCCGGCGCTCGAGCGCGACATCGAGAACGTCGAGGCCGAGTACGCGAAGAACAGCGACCTGGTGGCGCAGAAACAGCGCGACCTGGTGACGATCACCGCCAAGTACGACGCCGACAAGGCGCGCTGGCGTGAACTGAAGGCGATCCAGGACGCGAACGCGGCGGCCGCCGCGGCCGAGAACCGTCCTGGCGCCTCGGCGCGCAAGTAGTCCTCCCGGGCTCGCCGGCCGAGCCCGGGCCTCGGTGGGTCGGCCTCCAAGCCGATGAGGCCCGGGGCGATGGCGAGGGTCGGCCTGAAGCTCGACCGACCGAGGGGCGCCGATCGGCCTTCGAGCCGACCCGGCGCGGCGGACCTGCGATAATCCCCGGTTTCCCCCCGAGAACGACAGGTCCCGGCATGGCGCAGTACGTGTACACGATGAACCGCGTGGGCAAGATCGTCCCGCCCAAGCGGCAGATCCTCAAGGACATCTCGCTCTCGTTCTTCCCCGGCGCGAAGATCGGCGTGCTGGGCCTGAACGGCTCGGGCAAGTCGAGCCTGCTCAAGATCATGGCCGGCGTCGACAAGGAGTACGAAGGCGAGGCGGTGCCGATGCCGGGAATGAAGATCGGCTTCCTGCCGCAGGAGCCGCAGCTCGACGCGAACCAGACGGTCCGCGAGGCGGTCGAGCAGGGCATGGGCGAGGTGCTCGACGCCAAGAAGCGTCTGGACGAGGTCTACGCCGCCTACGCCGAGGAGAACGCCGACTTCGACGCGCTCGCCGCCGAGCAGGCGAAGCTCGAGGCGATCATCGCCGCGTCCGGCGCCGACGCCGACGTGCAGATGGAGATCGCCGCGGACGCGCTGCGGCTGCCGCCGTGGGACGCGAAGATCGGCACGCTCTCCGGCGGCGAGAAGCGCCGCGTCGCGCTCTGCCGGCTCCTGCTGTCCAAGCCGGACATGCTGCTCCTCGACGAGCCGACCAACCACCTGGACGCCGAGAGCGTCGGCGGCTCGAGCAGTTCCTCGCCAAGTTCCTCGGCACGGTGATCGCGGTCACCCACGACCGCTACTTCCTCGACAACGCGGCCGAGTGGATCCTCGAGCTCGACCGCGGGCACGGCATTCCGTGGAAGGGCAACTACAGCTCCTGGCTCGAACAAGGAAGGAGGCGCGTCTCGAGACCGAGGCGAAGCAGGAAGAGGCGCGCATGAAAGCGATGAAGCGCGAGCTCGAATGGGTGCGCAAGGGCGCGAAGGGGCGCCAGGCGAAGAACAAGGCATCCAGCGCTTCGAGGAGCTCGCCTCCTACGAGCACCAGAAGCGCAATGAGACCAACGAGATCTTCATCCCGGTCGGCGAGCGGCCGGGCGGCAGGTCATCGAGTTCGACCACGTCACCAAGTCGTTCGGCGACCGCGTGCTGATCGACGACCTGTCGTTCAAGATCCCGCCGGGCGCGATCGTCGGCATCATCGGGCCGAACGGCGCCGGCAAGTCGACGCTGTTCAAGATGATCATGGGCAAGGAGAAGCCCGACAGCGGCACGATCACGATCGGCCACACGGTGCAGCCGTCGATGGTCGACCAGTCGCGCGAGGCGCTGCCCGACGACAAGAGCGCGTGGGAGGCGATCTCCGGCGGGCTCGACATCCTGACGATCGGCAAGTTCGAGATCCCCTCGCGCGCCTATCTCGGCCGCTTCAACTTCAAGGGCCCCGACCAGCAGAAGATCGTCGGCACGCTCTCCGGGGGCGAGCGCGGCCGCCTGCACCTGGCCAAGACGCTGCTCGCCGGCGCGAACGTGCTCCTGCTCGACGAGCCGTCGAACGACCTCGACGTCGAGACGCTGCGCGCGCTCGAGGATTCGCTCGCCGAGTTCCTGGGCACCGTGCTCGTCATCTCGCACGACCGCTGGTTCCTCGACCGGATCGCCACCCACATCCTCGCTGCCGAGGACGACTCGAAGTGGGTGTTCGTCGAGGGCAACTACCGGGACTACGAGGACGACAAGCGCAAGCGCCTGGGCGAGGACGGCGCGCGGCCGCACCGGCCGCGCTACAAGCCGCTGATGGCGTAGGCCGGACCGGCCGGCGCCCGGCGACTTGTCAATCGGCGCGGTCGCCTCCATTCTTCGCAGACCATGAGCGCGCGCCTCCCCACCCGTATCACCCGCGGCGTCCCGACGTCCGACGGCGCCGGCGTCCGGCTCACCCGACTGATGGGCGGCGATCCGAGGATGCCCTCGGTCGACCCGTTCCTGATGCTCGACTACTTCGACAGCCCCGACGCGAGCGACTATCTCGCCGGCTTCCCGCCGCACCCGCACCGCGGTTTCGAGACGGTCACCTACATGCTCGACGGGCGGATGCGGCACAAGGACAACCACGGTCATGAAGGGGTGATCGAGACCGGCGGCGTGCAATGGATGACCGCCGGGCGGGGCATCATCCACTCGGAGATGCCCGAGCAGACCGAAGGTCTGATGCGCGGCTTCCAGCTCTGGGTCAATTTGCCGGCGAAGCTCAAGATGCAGGCGCCGGCCTACCAGGAGCACCCGGCCGCGACGATGCCGATCGAGGCGCGCGAGGGTGGCGTCGCCGTCAAGGTGATCGCCGGGTCGACCTCGCGCGGGGCGAAGGGGCCGATCACCGTCGAGGCGACCGGTGCGCGCTACTTCGACCTGACGCTTCCCGACGACGCGACGTTCGACGAGCCGTTGCCGGCCGAGGACGCGGGATTCGTCGTCGTGCATGCCGGCGCGATCGTATTCCCCGACGGTCGCACGGTCGACGCGCTGGGCCTGGCCGAGCTCGGCGCGGGCGACGCGGTGCGATTCACCGCGCGCGGCGCGGCGCGCGTGCTGCTGATCGCCGGCCGGCCGATCCGCGAGAGCGTCGCGTGGCACGGCCCGTTCGTGATGAACACCCGCGACGAACTCGTGCAGGCGTTCTCCGACTACCAGTCCGGGCGGTTCTAGGACCCGGGTGCCCGGACGGGAAGGGCGCGCGCTTCAGTCCGCGCGCAGGCCGGCCTCGCGCACGATCGTCGCGAACCGCTCGAGGTCGACGCGCACGATCCGATCGAACTCGGCGGCGCTGGCGGACGCGGCGCGTCCGCCCAGCGCGCGCAGCCGCGCCGCGAATTCCGCCGATTCGACCGCGCGTGCGATCGCCGCGTTCAGCGTCGCGACCGTCGGCGCCGGTAGGCCGGCGGGGCCGAAAAGCCCCCACCAGGTGACGAGGTTGGCGGCCGGGAACCCGGCCTCGCTCACCGTCGGCACGTCGGGCAGCTCGTCGAGGCGTCGATCGCCGGTGACCGCCAGCGCGCGCAGATGTCCGGAGCGCACCAGCGGCATCGCCGAAGTCGCGATGTCGAACATGAACTGCACGCGACCGGCGGCGAGATCCGCGATCGCCGGTGCGCTGCCCTTGTACGGGACATGCACGAGGTCGATGCCGGCGGCGCGCTTGAGGAGCTCCGCCGCGACGTGCAGCGAGGTGCCGCTGCCGGCGGACGCGTACGACCAGCCGCCGGCGTTCGCTTTCGCGAGGGCGGCGAACTCGGCGAGCGTGCGCGCCGGCACCGAGGCGGGGACGACCGCGATGAGCGCGCCGTGGCCGACCAGTCCGACCGCGGTGAAGTCGTTCGCGGTGTCGTAGGGCAGGTCGCGCCGGAAGGCCGGCAGCAGCGCGTGGGTGACGCCTTGCAGGATCAGCGTGCGGCCGTCGACGCTCGCTCGGGCGACCGCCTGCGCGGCGATGACGCCGCTGGCGCCGGGGCGGTTCTCGACGACGACCGGCTGACGCAGCGCCTCGGCGAGCGCCGGCGCGAACGCGCGCGCCACCGTGTCCAGCGGTCCGCCCGCGGCGTAGCCGACCAGGAGCTGCACCGGCTTCGTCGTGGACTCCTGCGCGAACGCCGCGGCGCCGGCGGCGGCGAACGCGATACCGGCGAGCATCGCGATGATCGCGCGGCGGGTGGACGTCGGCGGTGTCGGCGTCATGGGTCGCCGACGTCGGGCTCGAAACGGGCGGCCAGCGCCGACTTGACGATCTTGCCGGCCGAGTTGCGAGGCAACGCGTCGAGCACCAGAATCCGGCGCGGTGCGCGCTCGCCCAGGCGCTCCCGGGCGTAGGCGAGGAGCGACGGCGCGTCCGCTCCGCTGTCCTCGTGGAGTTCGACGGCGGCGAAGGGGATCTCGCCGAACAGCGGCGAGCGCGCCGGAAACGCGGCCGCCGCGCGGACCGCCGGATGGGTGTCGAGCACACGCTCGATCTCGACGGGGTAGATCTTGATCCCGGCGAGCGACATCATGTCGTCGGTCCGCCCGAGGAACCGGACCACGCCCTCCGGCGTGATCGCGCCGAAGTCCCCCGGGCAGAACCAGCCGTCGCGGTAGCGTTGCGAGGTCGCCACCGGATCGTCGACGTAGCCGGTCGTCATCCAAGGCGTGCGCAGGCGGAACTCGCCGATCCGGCCCGCGGGCAGCGGTTCGCCGTCCGCGTCGACGACCTCGAGCTGCGCGTCGCCCAGCAGGCGGCCGACCGCATCGGGGACGCCTTCATCGCCGCGGGGACAGGTCGTGGCGATCAGACCGACCTCCGTCGCGCCGTAGCGGTCGAAGATCCGTCCGCCGACCCGTTGCTCGAACGCGACGCGCAGGCCGGCCGGGAGCCGGGTGGCGCCGACGAAGACGCGCGCGTGCGCGGGCAGCGACGGCGCGGTGCCGGGCGCGGCGGCGAGTCCGGTCGCCTGCAGGACGGTGAGGTGCAGGATCGACGCGCGATGGCGGATGAACGACGAGACGATCGTGTCATCGGTCGCGCGAGGGTCGTGCAGCACGCTCGCCGCACCCTCGAGGAGCGCGTAGAGGCGCGTCGTCTTGCCGGCGAAGGTCTGCACGCTCGCCGGCACGACGATCCGCTCGCCCGGCCCGAACCCTTCGACCGCGCCGATCGCCGCGGCGCGCGCCGCGATCGCGCGTTGCGTGTAGGCGAGGATCTTGGCGCGGCCGGTGGTGCCGGAGCTCGACAGGTAGATCGCCGGCGTGTCGGCGTCGGCGCGTTCTGCCTCGATCGGCGCGCTGCCCGCGGCTCCCGGCGCGTACGCCGCCATCGGTACGACGATCGTCTGGCAACCCGGCAGCTCGTAGCCGGGCTGATCGGCGAGCAGGTATCGGACTCCAAGGCGGCGCACCAGCTCCTCTCGCATCGGCCGTGGTTCGTTCGTCGGCAGCGTTACCTGCGGGACGCCCAGCGCGAGGAGCGCGACGCTGGCGACCAGGTGGCGGCGTTCGTCGGCGATCGACAGGGCCACCGTCTCGTCCGTGGCGCGCCGCTGCGCGCGATACCATCTGGCGAACGCGCCCGCCAGCGCCTGCGCCTGCTCGTGGCCGACCTCGCCGCCGGCATCGATCCACGCGGTCGCGCTCGCTGACTGTCGTGCGAGTTCGCACAGTCGGGCGCCCAACAGCGTGTGCTTCATCGCCAACCGCCCGCCGAGGTCCGGGCGGTCGCGGGCGGATCGGGCCAGCCGAAGCCCGGATTCGCGCGTCCGCGACGCCGCGTCGGATCGGTCATGCGGCGAACCGGTCGCGCCCCGCGTTCTTGGCGCGGTAGAGCGCGGCGTCCGCCCGCTGGATCCAGGTGTCGACCGAGGTGTCGTCGCCGCCGGCCGGCGCGGCACCGATGCTGACCGTGCAGACGAACGCCGGTGCGAGCGCGAACGAGAGTCCGGCGATCGCCGCGCGGACCCGCGACGCCGCCTCGCCGGCTCCGGCGAGATCGGTCTCCGGCAGGACGACCAGAAACTCGTCGCCGCCGTAGCGGGCCGGCGTGTCGATCGTGCGGCAGGTGCCGCGCAACGCGTCGGCGACACCGCGCAGCACCTCGTCGCCGGCGAGGTGGCCGTACTGGTCGTTGACCGTCTTGAAGCGGTCGATGTCGAGCATCAGCAGTGCCGCGGGACGACCGGTTCGGTGGCGGCGTGCGAGCTCGGCCTCGGCGATCGCGAATCCCTGGCGGCGATTCGCGAGCCCGGTCAGCGCGTCGATACGTCCCAACGACGCCAGGTGTCGGTTCTGCCGGACGACGCGGCGCGACAGCGCGTAGGTGACCCCGCTGATCGCGACCGGGTAGACGACGAGCAGCGGGACGCAGGCGAGCATGACGGTGGCGGGCGTCGGCGAGTCGAGCGGGAATCCGAGCGACGCCCAGACGACGAGGAAGACGATCGCCTGGGCGGCGAACGCACGCATGAGGAGGCGTGGTCCGCCGACGGCGACCTTGTCCGCGGCCAGCATCGCGAAGAGCAGCGCCGAGGGCAGGAGGTTGATCTCCATGACCGCCACCCACAGGCCGCCGAGCGCCGAGTCGACCACGAGGTTGCGCAGCTCCGCCAGGCGCGGACGGTCGGCGCGGCAGGCGAGCCACGCGGCGGCATGAGGCCAGACGAACCCGTTCACCGCGAGCAGCACCCACCAGAACACGGCCGCCTCCTGGTGATGCAGCACCGCGCCGACGGCCAGCGCCCCCAGCGCGAGACCCAGCGATCGGATTCGATGGATCCTGTAGACGAAGCGCCGCTCGGCGGCCCGCAGGTCCTCGTTCGTCTCCGCGCCCCTGTCGTCGGCAGGGTCTGTCGGCGGCGCCGCGGCGGATCGGAGGGTGGTGTTGTTCATCGGCGGTAATCGCGCGAACCGTGCAAGTCGCATTGTGCGACTTCCGGGGCGATCCTGGCGAAAAGGAAACCCGGTGCGGACGCTCGCCGCACCGGGTTGGAGGAAAAGCGTGTCAGCGCGGGCCGGTGAGCAACGGCGCTGCCAGGAAGACCAGCATTCCGCCCAGCGCCACGATGACGAAGGCGGTTTCGAGCAATCGCCGCAGGCGCTCGAACCGCGACGGGGGCGGCGGATTGGAATTCGAATTCGTCATGACGGCGCGAAGGGGAAGCGCGCGTCACTATGGCGGCCGGACGGGTGTTCGGGCACCCTCCCGCGGTAGGGTATCGACGGATTTCCGCGTTTCGTCGCTTCATTGCGGGGAACCGGGGGCCGCTGACTAGAATCCGGTCGGTCCGCGGGCGGCCGTGACGTCGGATCGCGGCCCCGCGCGTTGTCGCCGTCCGATCCAGGGGGAAGATTGATGACCAAGAAGGCAGAGGAGCTCGCGCGGCTGCGTCAGACCTGTTGCCTCGGGCTCGCGTCCGAGATCGTGGTCCCGCAGATCGTCGAAGACCTGCACCGGCTGATCGAGTCCGAGCGCGTGCATTTCGCCTGGTCCGACGAGCTCGGCAACATCGTCAACGCCTATTTCGAGAAGCCGGACCCGGCGACGCTCGACTGGCTGCGACAGAACCAGCGCCGTTTCGAGGAAGAGGTCGGCGTCTCGGTACGCCAGTCGATCCTGTTCGGCAAGCCGACCGGCAATTACCGCTGGCCCTACCGCGCGGGCTTCGAGGGGACCGAGAGCTACGCGCGGCTATTCGGCGGCCTGGGGCTCCGCTACTCGCTCGACGGGGTGGTCCGCGACCGTTTCCGTCCGCTCGGCCAGGTCGTGCTGTTCCGGCGCACCGACGATCCGGACTTCAGCGTCGAGGAGGAGGAGCGCCTCGCGCAGACGCTGCCCTACATCGCCCACGCGATCGCCGGACCGCAGAAGACCCCCGAGGCGTTCGTCGAGACCGGCGACTCCGGGCTCCTGGTGTTCGACGCCGCCGGGCGCATCTCGTTCCAGTCGGCGCAGGCGAAGGAACTCATCCTCTACGCGCTGCACGAGCAGATCCCGGTCGGCGGCACCGGCGAGGGCCTGAGCCTCGAGGAGGTGGAGCGCGGGTTGTCGGCGCTGCACGCGCAGGTCGTGAAGATCCACGAGCAGCCGGCGCCGCCAGCGCGCCGCCGGTCTGGGCGTTGCGCAACCGCTGGGGCGAGTTCCAGCTCCGCGCCTACGTCCTCGATTCCCGGGGCGGAGGGCGCGGCTACGGGGTCACCGTCGAACGCAAGGTGCCGCTCGAGGTGCGGATGTTGCAGAAGGTCAAGGAGATGCCGCTGTCCAACCGGCAGCGGGAGGTCTGTTTCCTGCTGCTGCGCGGCGTCGACAACGAGGCGATCGCGCAGATGCTCGGGATCACGCGGCCGACGCTCAAGGAATACACGCAGGCGATCTACCGCAAGCTGGGCGTCGGCAAGCGCGAAGACCTGATCCGCCTCGTCATCGACTGAGCGATCGGTCGTCATCGGCGGGTGGGTCGGCGTAAAGGCAGACGATTCACCCCCTGACGGGAATGCCGCCCCCGCCCCGGACTGTTCACCTTCGGGGCCGCCCACCTCGGGCGGTCCGTGAATCCGTCCCGAAGGAGGAATTCGTGCCGCACCGCACCGCATCCTGGCTGACCGCCCTGGCGTCGGCCGTCCTGGCGCTGTCCGTCCACGCGCAGTCCGCCCGTCCGCCGATCCAGACCACCAAGGTCGAAGGCACCGAAGGGGTCTACGTCTTCCGCAACGTCAATCACCAGGCGATGTTCGTCGTCACCTCCGAGGGCGTGATCGCGACCGACCCGGTCGCCTACGGCAGGCCCACCGGTGGGCAGGACTACCTCGCCGAGATCCGCAAGGTCACCGACAAACCGGTCAGGTACGTGATCTACAGCCACCACCACTACGACCACATCGCCGGGGGCAAGGCGTTCAAGGACGCCGGCGCGACCTTCGTCGCGCACCGCCGCGCGAAGGAGCGGCTCGCCCAGCTCGCCGATCCGCACACGGTGCTGCCCGACGAGGTCGTCGGCGACGAGGGCCGCACGATCACGCTGGGCGGCACGTCGATCGAGCTCTCCTACCTCGGCCTCAACCACTCGGACTCGACGCTGGTGATGCGGCTGCCCAAGGAGCGGATCGTGTTCATCGTCGATACGATCCCGGTCGGGCAGATCCCCGGTCGCGGCATGATCGACTTCTATCCGCTCGAGTCCGAGGCGTTCATCGCCAAGGTGCTGGCGCTGGACTGGGATCGTCTGATTCCCGGCCACCCGGGACCGGGCGACCGGCTCGGCACCAAGAAGGACGCGCAGGACCAGCTCGCGTTCCTCCAGGTCGCCTCGGCCGAGATGAAGAAGCTGGCGCAGGACGGCAAGTGCTGGGACGCCGCCGAGAAGGACTTCAAGCTGCCGGCCTACGAGTCGTGGCCGGGGTACGCCAACAACCTGCCGTTCGTCGCCCGGCGCTACTGCGGGCTGTGGGGGCGCGGTACTTGACCCGGCGCGGCCGCGGCCGCGTCAGTCGATGAGTCGATCCGCGCGCGCGCGGATCGACCCGGGGATCGTCACGCCCAGCGTCTTCGCGGTGCGCAGGTTCACGACCATTTCGACCGCGGACGGCTGCTCGACCGGGATGTCCGCGGGCTTGCGGCCGTTGAAGATCGCGGCGACCTTGTCGGCCGCCCGGCGATAGGTGTCGATGAAATTGGATCCGTACGACACCAGTCCGCCGCTCTCGGCCCACAACTGGTTGTTGTAGACGCCGGGCAGCCGGTGTCGGATCGCGAGCTCGGGGATGCGGGTGCGCGCGGGCACGAACAGGCCGGAGCTCAGCATCAGGATGGCCTCGGCGCGGTTGCGCGCGAAGTCGTCGAACGCGGCGTCGTAGTCGTAGGGCGTCGCGGCGAACCGGTGCACCACGAGCGTGAGCCCGAGCTCACGCGCGGCCAGCGCCGCTTCGGGAAGCTGGTTCTCGCTGGCGATGTCGACGAGCACCGCGATCCGCGTCGCCCGGGGAACGATCTCGCGCAGCACCTCGAGGCGCTTGCGTGCGAGCGGCGCCGCCGCCTGCGTGACGCCGGTGATCCGGCCGCCTGGCTTGGCGAGACTCTCGATGTGCCCGCGCGCCACCGGATCGTAGTCGTTGGCGGCGAACACGATCGGCGTGTCGCGGCTCGCCTGCCGGTGGGCGATCAGCGTCGTCTCGGGTCCGGGCGCGAACAGCACGTCGCAGTTGGCGCGGGCGAGATCCGCGGCGAGCACCGGCAGCCGTTCGATGTTCCCCTGCGCGGTCCTGAACTCGACGACGAGGTTCCGTCCTTCGACGAATCCCAGTTCGCGCAACCGTTCGGTGAACGCGGCGTTGTAGGCCTCGCTGCGGCCGGCGCCGCTCGACAGCCAACCGAGCTTGAATCCGCGGGCGCCGTGCGCCGCGGCCAACGGCAGCGCCGCGAGCGCGGCGAGCGTGCGGGCGAGGAATCGGCGGCGTCCGCGCATCGAGGCTCCCGGGTCGACGGGGAGGGACCGCCGCTCGCGACGAGTCCGGTGCGGTCCTCCGGGTGGCGGATCATACGCGAGACGGTCGCTGCGCGCCGCCGGACCGGGGCCGTCGTCCGCCGACGCCGCCGATCAGAGGGCGAGCGCCCAGTATTGGCCGACGAGCCGGGTCCCGAAGCTGTGGTGCGGCTCCTCGCGCTCGAGGACGAATCCGGCTTCCTCGTAGAGCCGGCGCGCCGCATGGAGGACGTCGTTGGTCCACAGCACGAGGCGCCGGTAGCCGACGGCGCGCGAGTATCGGATCGCCTCGGCGACGAGCCGCCGGCCGAGCCCGGTGTTTCTCGCCTGCGGCTCGACGAACAGCAGCCTCAGCTTGGCGACCCGTCGCGATTGCGCGATCACCAGCACCGATCCGACGCGCTCGCCGTCGCGCTCGGCGATCCAGGCGCGCTCGCGCGACGGGTCGAGTTCGCGCAGGAACTTGGCGGCGATGTCGGCGACCATCGCCTCGAACGTCGCGTCGAAGCCGTATTCCGACGCGTAGAGCGCGCCGTGGCGCGACACGATCCAGCCCAGGTCGCCGGGCTCGTGCGCGCGCAGTGTGACCGCGTCGGGCGCGGCCGAAGGCGCTGGACCGACGAGGCGCTCGATCGTGGCCATCGCCTCGGCGAGTCGGCGCTGCTCGCCGTCGGATAGCGGCGCGAGCGTCCGCTCGGCCGCGGCGCGAGCCTGGCGGTCGAGCTCGATGTACACGCGTCGGCCGGCGCCGGTCAACGCGAGCGACACGCGGCGCGCGTCGTCGCGGTCGCGCGCCCGGAGCACGAGCCCGCGGCGTTCGAGTCCGGCGACCAGGCGCGAAAGGTGCGACGGATCGAGCCCGAGGGTGGTCGCGAGCGCGCTCGCCGAGACCCCGTCGCGATGCGCGAGCTCGTCGAGCAGGCGCGCCTGCGACGATCGGAACGCGAGGTCGTCACGCCGGCCGGCGAGCGCGCCCTCACGTGCGGCGGTCCAGCGGTCGAAGCGGCGGACCGTGTCGATCCGGCGCTGGAGCGGGGCGTCGACCGGCCGGGCCGGCGGCGGGGCGGTCGGGGGCATCGCGGGCGGTCGATGAGGAAATTAGTGGCCATCGTCCAATGAATGATGGACATAGTCAAGTAATCGATGGCCACTGCGCGGCCCGGGCATCGACGCGGATGTCCGGACCGGACCGCACCTCGACCGGCCTCGACCGGGCGACAATCGACCCATGACCATCGTCCTGTGGGTGCTCGCGATCGCGATGATCGTCGCCGGCGTCGCCGGCGCCGTGCTGCCGGCGCTTCCCGGCGCGGCGCTGGTCTTCGCCGGCGTCCTTCTGGCCGCCTGGATCGACGATTTCGCGCGGATCTCCGGGTGGATCGTCGCCGTCGAGGCGGGTTTGGCCGCGATCGCGTTCGCTGCCGATTTCGCCGCCGGGCTGCTGGGTGCGCGGCGCGTCGGCGCGAGCCGGCTGGCGCTGGCCGGGGCGGCGGCGGGCACGGTCGCCGGCGTGTTCACCGGGCTTCTCGGACTCGTGTTCCTGCCGCTGGCCGGCGCGGCGCTCGGCGAGTACCTGGCGCGACGCGATGTCGGGCGGGCCGGAAAGGTCGGACTCGCGACCTGGATCGGGCTCATCGCCGGCACCGCGGTCAAGGTCGCCGTGGTCTTCACGATGGTCGGCGTGTTCGCCGCCGCGCTCGCCTTCGGCTGACCCTGCCGCGATCAGGGGTGTCGCGACCGCGAAATTTCGCCTTGCGGGCGAGGAACCGCGCGGCGCAGCCTATCGGGCCGGCCACGCACCGCCCGCCCGCGGCGCGGACCGCGGCCCGTTGCCGACGCGACCGTCGCGCGACCGGGCCTCGACAGGGGGAGGCACCATGAGCACCGTGCAGATCGTGCTGATCGCGGTCGGGGGACTCGCGCTCCTGACCGGATGCCTGATGGCGGTCCAGCGGTTGAAGACCGTCTACGCCGGCAAGAGCGCGCAGGGCAAGGTCGTCGGGCAGTCCGAGAGCACGTCGACGTCCTCGAGCGGCGGGTCGACGAAGTTCGTCACGATGTACGCGCCGATCGTCGAGTTCACCCACGACGGCAAGAAGGTGAAATTCACCTCGTCGCTGGGCCTGCGCGAACAGATCCCGACCGGGTCGAGCGTGCCGGTGCGCTACCTTCCCGACGATCCGCAGACCAGCGCCGAGATCGCCACGCCGGCGCGGATGTGGGGCTTCCCGATCATGGCGCTCGGCGTCGGCGCGCTCTTCGTCACGCTCGGATTCGTCATCGGCAAGTCGTAGCGACCTACCCGAGTTTGCGGCGCAGGATCGCGTTGACTTGCGCCGGGTTGGCCTTGCCGCGGCTCGCGGCCATCACCTTGCCGACCAGCGAATTGAACGCCTTGTCCTTGCCGGCGCGGAACTCGGCGACGATACCGGCGTTGCCGGCGATCGCCTCGTCGACCAGGCGCTCGATCGCGCCCTCGTCCGAGATCTGTCGCAGGCCCTTGGCGTCGATGATCGCGTCGGCGTCGCGCGCCGCGGTCGCGCCGCTCGACCACATCGCGTCGAAGACCTCCTTGGCGATCTTGCCGGAGATCGTGCCGTCGGCGATCCGGGCGAGGAGCCCTGCGAGCGCGACGGGGGACACCGGCGCCGAAGCGATCTCGGTCTCGGCGCGGTTGACGGCGGCGGCGAGCTCGCCGTTGACCCAGTTCGCGGCGCTTTTCGGATCGGCGCCGCCGGCGACGACCGCCTCGTAGTAGTCGGCGGTCGCGCGGTTCGCGACCAGCAGCGTCGCATCGGCGAGCGGCAACCCGTAGGTCGGGCGCTGCGCCGAGGCCTGCACCGCCGGATTCGATTCCTCGTAGACCTGGTCGGAGATCTCCGACAGATCGACGCCGGCACCGCCCTTCACCAATTCGACGAAATGCTCGCGCGAGGTCGCCGAGAAACGCAGCCGCCGCATCGGCGCGAGCTCGGGCATCGACGCGCGCACCCGCTCGATCCAGCCGCGGTCGATCGCGAGCGGCGGCAAGTCCGGGTCGGGAAAGTAGCGGTAGTCCTGCGCGTCTTCCTTGCTACGCATCGAGCGTGTCTCGTTGCGGTCCGGATCGTAGAGGCGCGTTTCCTGGACGATCGCGCCGCCGTCCTCGAGGAGCGCGACCTGCCGGCGGACCTCGTGGTCGATCGCCTGCTGGAGGAATCGGAAGCTGTTCAGGTTCTTGATCTCGCAGCGCGTGCCGAGCGGCGCGCCCGGCCGGCGCACCGAGACGTTCGCGTCGCAGCGGAAGCTCCCCTCCTGCATGTTGCCGTCGCAGATCTCGATCCAGCGCACCAGTGCGTGCAGCGCTTTCGCGTAGGCGACCGCCTCGTCGCTGCTGCGCAGGTCCGGTTCGGAGACGATCTCGAGCAGCGGCGTGCCGGCCCGATTGAGGTCGATACCGGTCATGCCGTGGTAGTCCTCGTGGAGGCTCTTGCCGGCGTCCTCCTCGAGGTGCGCGCGCGTGAGGCGCACGCGGACCTCGCCGCGGGTGGGCGAGACGATCGCGATCTCGCCGCCCTGCACGACCGGGATCTCGTACTGCGAGATCTGGTAGCCCTTGGGCAGGTCGGGGTAGAAGTAGTTCTTGCGCGCGAAGACGCTCTTCGGCGCGATCGTCGCGCCGACCGCGAGGCCGAAGCGGATCGCCCGCTCGACCGCGCCGCGGTTCAATACCGGCAGCACGCCCGGCAGCGCGATGTCGACCGCCGAGGCCTGCGTGTTCGGCGCCGCGCCGAAGGCGGTCGCCGCGCCGGAGAAGATCTTGGACGCGGTGGAGAGCTGCGCGTGCGTCTCCAGCCCGATGACGACTTCCCATGGGGTCAGAGCCGTAATTCGCGAACCGGAAACGTCCGACGCCGACATGAGTGCCTCGCGAATTACGGCTCTGACCCCAGGGACGGCCGTCGCGCGTGCCAATCGGTCGCCTGCTGGAAGCGGTGCGCGACGTCGAGGAGCGAGGCTTCGGAGAAATAGTCGCCCTGGAGCTGCATGCCGATCGGCAGCCCCGCCTTGGTGAATCCGCAGGGGAGCGAGACCGCCGGCGCGCCGGTCAGGTTCGCCGCGATCGTGTAGATGTCGTTCAAGTACATCTGCACCGGGTCGTCGGTCTTGTCGCCGAAGCGGAAGGCGGGGGCCGGCGCCGTCGGGCCGACGATGACGTCGCATTCGCGCCAGGCGCGCGCGTAGTCGTCGGCGATCAGCCGGCGGACCTGCTGCGCCTTGACGTAGTAGGCGTCGTAGTACCCGTGCGACAAGACGTAGGTTCCGACCAGGATCCGCCGCTTGACCTCGGCGCCGAATCCCTCGGCGCGGGTCTTGCGGTACATGTCGTTCAGGTCGTCGTAGCGCGCGGCGCGGTGGCCGTAGCGGACGCCGTCGAAGCGCGACAGGTTCGACGACGCCTCGGCCGGCGCGATCACGTAGTAGACCGGGACCGACAGGTCGACCGCCGGCAGCGACACTTCGACGGTGCGCGCGCCGAGCTTGACGAGTTCGCCGACCGCGGCCTCGACCGCCGAGGCGACCTCGGCGTCGTTGCCGGGGCCGAAGTACTCGCGCGGCAGCCCGACGCGCAGGCCCTCGAGCGGACGTGCGCCCATCGGCCGGACGAGCTTGCGCGTGTAGTCCTCGACCGGGCGGTCGAGCGAGGTCGAGTCGCGCGGATCGTGCCCGGCCATCGCGTTCATCATCAGCGCGCAGTCGTGTGCGGTGGTCGCGAACGGTCCGGGTGTATCGAGGCTCGAGGCAAAGGCGACCAGTCCGTAGCGGGAGGCGATGCCGTAGGTGGGCTTGAGCCCGCAGATGCCGGTCAGCGACGCCGGCTGGCGGATCGAGCCGCCGGTGTCGGTCCCGGTGGCGGCCGGAACGAGCCGCGCCGCCACCGCCGCGGCCGAACCGCCCGAGCTGCCGCCGGGTACGCGCTCGAGGTCCCAGGGGTTGCGCACCGGGCCGAAATGCGAGGTCTCGTTCGACGAGCCCATTGCGAACTCGTCCATGTTGGTCTTGCCGACGAGCACGGTGCCGGCGCGCTTGAGCCCCTCGACGACATGGGCGTCGTAAGGCGCGACGAAGTCGGCCAGCATCCGCGAGCCGCAAGTGGTCCTGAGCCCCGCGGTCATCAGCACGTCCTTGTGCGCGATCGGGATCCCGGCGAGCGGTCCGGCGGTACCCTTGGCGCGGGCGGCGTCGGCGGCCCGCGCCTGGGCGAGGGCGCCGTCCGGATCGACGCTGACGAAGGCGTTGAGAGCGGACTGATGCCGCTCGATCGCCGCCAGCGTCCGCCCGACCAGCTCGACCGAGGAGATCTCGCGGGCGGCGAGGCTGCGCTCGAGCCCGGCGAGCGTTGCGTCGATCATTCGACCACCCGGGGTACGAGGTAGAGACCGTCCTCGACCGCCGGGGCGACCCGCTGGAACTCGGCGTGTCGGTCGGTATCGGTCACCCGGTCCTCGCGCAGGGGCAGCGTCACGTCGCGCGCGTGCGCCATCGGCGTCACGCCGCTGGTGTCGACCGCCTTCAGCCGGTCGATCATCGTGAAGATCGAGTCGAGCTTGGCCTGGACCGCGGCCGCCTCGGCGGCGTCGATCTCGATCCGGGCGAGGTGCGCGATGCGGTGGATCTCGGCGAGGGATAGGGTCATCGGTGCGCGGGCGCGGCGATGCGTCCGGTGTCGGGGGGGGGCGCTCCGGGTCGGGCCCCGTCGGCCGTTCGCGGTCCGTAGCCGCCCCGACCCGCGGGCCGGGGATCGCGGACCGGACCCGACCGGGACGGGCGGCTAAAACCCGCACAAATTCAGCACGGTAGCCCCGACGCCTAGAGTATCATAGTCGGTCATTCCGGACCGGCCGCGGCCCCTCGAATCCCCGGGGCGTCCGCGCCCGGCCACGCGCGCGAAGCCGCTCCCCATGTTCGAGTTCTTCAAGGGCTACTTCTCCACCGATCTCGCGATCGACCTCGGCACCGCGAATACGCTGATCTACGTACGCGGGCGCGGCATCGTGCTCGACGAGCCCTCGGTGGTCGCGATCCGCCAGGAAGGCGGTCCCAACGGCAAGAAGGTGATCCAGGAGGTCGGCCTCGCGGCGAAGCAGATGCTGGGGCGCACGCCGGGCAACATCACCGCGATCCGGCCGATGAAGGACGGCGTGATCGCCGACTTCACCGTCACCGAGCAGATGCTGAAGCAGTTCATCAAGAAGGTGCTCGACTCGCGGCTGTTCAGCCCGAGCCCGCGCATCATCATCTGCGTGCCCTGCGGATCGACGCAGGTCGAGCGGCGCGCGATCCGCGAGTCGGCGCTGGGCGCCGGCGCCTCGAAGGTCTACCTGATCGAGGAGCCGATGGCCGCCGCGATCGGCGCCGACCTGCCGATCTCGGACGCGACCGGTTCGATGGTCGTCGACATCGGCGGCGGCACGACCGAGGTCGGCGTGATCTCGCTGGGCGGCATGGTGTACTCGGGCAGCGTGCGCGTCGGCGGCGACAAGTTCGACGAGGCGATCGTCAACTACATCCGCCGCAACTACGGGATGCTGATCGGCGAAACGACGGCCGAGCAGATCAAGAAGACGATCGGCAGCGCGTTTCCCGGATCCGAGGTGCGCGAGATGGAGGTCAAGGGCCGCAACCTCGCCGAGGGCATCCCGCGCAGCTTCACCGTGTCCTCCAACGAGATTCTCGAGGCGCTGACCGATCCACTGAACAGCATTGTCTCGGCGGTCAAGAGCGCGCTCGAACGCACGCCGCCGGAGCTCGGTGCCGACATCGCCGATCGCGGCATGGCGCTGACCGGCGGCGGCGCGCTGCTGCGCGACTTGGACCGGTTGCTGATGGAGGAGACCGGCCTGCCGGTGATCGTCGCCGAGGACCCGCTGACCTGCGTTGTTCGCGGCTGCGGCAAGGCGCTCGAGAACATGGACAAGCTGCAGACGATCTTCACGTCGGACTGAATTGGGGTCAGAGCCGTAATCCGGGGAGGGCGGCGATTGAGCGAGACGAGCGGAAACGTCCTCCCCGGATTACGGCTCTGACCCCAATTCATGCGTCCGATCCACGCCGAGCCGCCGCCGTTCTTCCACCGCGGTCCTTCGCCGCTCGCGCGAGTCCTGTTCTTCGGGCTGGTGTCGATCGTGCTGCTGTTCGCCGATTCGCGGTTCCGGGTCCTCGAGGACGCCCGGCACGCGGTCGGTGTCCTCCTGTTCCCGCTGCAGCGGGTCGTGCGGATGCCCGGCGAGGCGTTCGAGCGGGTCGTCGTCTATTTCGCCTCGAAGACGGACCTCGCCGCCGACAACGAGCGGCTGCGCAACGACCTCGTCCGGCAGGCGAGCGCCGCACAGGGCTACGCGACGCTCGCCGAAGAGAACGCCCGGCTGAAAGCGCTGCTGGAGCTCAAGGCCCGGCACGCGCCCGGCTCGACGATGGTCCAGGTCCTCTACGCGGGGCGCGATCCGTTCGCGCAGAAGCTGTTCGTGAGTCGCGGCGGCGAGGCGGGAGTGACCGCGGGCTCCGCGGTCATCGACGCCAACGGCGTCGTCGGACAGGTGACGCGCGTGTATCCGACGACCGCCGAGGTGACGCTGGTGACCGACAAGGACCACGCGGTGCCGGTCAAGGTCGAGCGCTCCGGTGTGCGCAGCGTCCTGTACGGCTCGGGCACCGGCAAGACGCCGGAGCTGCGCTTCATGCCGCCATCGGCCGACATCCGGGTCGGCGACCGGCTCGTGACCTCCGGACTCGATGGCACCTATCCGGCGGGCCTCGCGGTCGCCCAGGTCCTCGAGGTCGACCGCAACACCGGGCAGATGTTCGCGCGGATCACCTGCGCCCCGCTGGGTGGCGTCGATCGCAGCGACGCGCTGCTGGTGCTCGCGCCCGGCGAGGCGCTGCCGCCGCGTCCTGAAGAACCGGCGGAGGCGGAGTCCTCGCGCAAGGCCGGCCGCGCCAAGGCGCGCCGCGGATGATGCGATTCGCGCCGCTGGTCCCGCCGCTCACCGCCGCGCGTCCTGAGGAGATCCTCAAGCCGGCGCGGCCCTGGTTCGTCGTGCTGACGCTCGCACTCGCGATCCTCGCCAACACGCTGCCGCTGTCCGGCGTCGTGCTGGCGCTGCGCCCCGATTTCGTCGCGCTGGCGCTGCTCTACTGGTGCATTCAGGCGCCGCGATACGTGGGCGTCGGCGCCGCGTGGGCGATGGGGCTGCTGATGGACGTCGCCGACGCGACGCTCTTCGGTCAGCACGCGCTCGCCTACGCGGTGCTCGCCTACGGTGCCGAGTACTTCCGCCGCCGCGTGCTGCGCTTCACGCTCTGGCAGCAGGCGGTGCAGGTCGCGGGGCTCCTCGCGGTGTGCGCGCTGCTGGTCCTGCTCCTGCGGATGGTCGGCGGCGCGCCGCTGCCGCGCTGGACCTACGCGGTCCCGCCGCTGGTCGGCGCGCTGCTGTGGCCGGCGCTGTCGGTCGTGCTGCAGTGGCCGCAGCGCCCGGTGCGGCGCGCGAAATCGCTGTGACCGGGAACCGATGAGGCAGCGGCGGCTCTTCTCCCGGCGACGAGGCGGCGTCGCGGCAATCGCCTTCGGCGCTCCCGAGCTGCGCAATCCCGAGCGCGAGCTCCAGCGTTTCCGCAGCCGCCTCGCGATCGCCGGCGCGGTCGTGTTCATCGCCTTCTCGGCGCTGGTCGGCCGGTTCGTCTACCTGCAGATCGCGAAGCACGACCATTACCGGACGCTCGCCGAGACCAACCGGATCGCAATCGTGCCGATCGCGCCCAACCGCGGCGTGATCACCGACCGCAACGGCGTCGTACTGGCGCAGAGCTTCTCGGCGTACACGCTGGAGATCCAGCCCTCGCGCGCGCGCAACCTCGATGCGACGATCGACGCGCTGGCCGGCATCGTCGAGGTCAGCGCGCGCGACCGCAAGCGCTTCCGCAAGCTGATGGAGGAGTCGAAGAACTTTGAGAGCCTGCCGATCCGCACCCGCCTCACCGACGAGGAGGTCGCGCGCTTCGCCGCCAACCGCTACCGCTTCCCCGGCGTCGAGATCAAGGCCCGGTTGTTCCGTCATTACCCGTTCGGCGAAGTCGCCTCGCACGCGATCGGCTACATCAGCCGGATCAACGACCGCGATCTGGCGCGGATCGCCTCGTGGGACGAGACCGCCGACTACAAGGGCACCGACACGATCGGCAAGGTCGGCGTCGAGCTCTCCTACGAGCGCGAGTTGCACGGGACGACCGGCGTCGAGGAGGTCGAGGTGGACGCCGCCGGCCGCGCGGTGCGCACGCTGTCGCGCACGCCCCCGGTGCCCGGCAACAACCTCAAGCTCTCGATCGACATCAACCTGCAGGCGGCGGCCGAGGCGGCGTTCGGCACGCGCCGAGGGGCGCTGGTCGCGATCGAGCCGTCGTCGGGCGACGTGCTCGCGTTCGTCTCGAAGCCGGGCTACGACCCGAACCTGTTCGTCGACGGCATCGATCCGACGTCGTGGCAGGAATTGAACGAGTCGCCGGACAAGCCGCTGCTCAACCGGCCGATGCGCGGCGCCTACCCGCCGGGCTCGACGATCAAGCCGTTCCTCGCGCTGGGCGCGCTCCATTCGGGCAGGCGCACGCCGACGCAGACCTACGCCGACCCCGGCTACTTCCAGCTTCCCGGCTCGTCGCACCGCTTCCGCGACGACAAGAAGGGCGGTCACGGCATGGTCGACATGACCCGGGCGGTCGTCGTGTCCTGCGACACCTACTTCTACCTGCTCGCCAACGAGACCGACATCGACGACACGCACCGGTTCCTGTCGACGCTGGGATTCGGTCGGCCGACCGGATTCGACATCGAGGGCGAGTTACCCGGCATCCTGCCGTCGCGCGACTGGAAGCGGCAGCGCTTCGCCGGCAAGCAGTACCGCGAGGAGCACCGCAAGTGGTACCTGGGCGACTCGATCTCGGCCGGCATCGGGCAGGGCTACACCGCGTTCACGCCGGCGCAGCTCGCCCATGCGATCGCGACGCTCGCCAACGACGGCGTCGCCTTCCGGCCGCATCTGGTCAAGAGCGTCGAGGACGCGAGGACGCGCGAGGTGCGCGTTCTCGAGCGCGAACCGGCCTACGCGCTCAACGTCAGGCCCGAGCATCTCGCGGTGATCCGCAACGCGCTGGTCCAGGTCAACCGCGAGGGCACGAGCGCAACGGCGTTCAAGGGCGCCGCCTACACGTCCGGCGGCAAGACCGGCACCGCTCAGGTGTACTCGCTCAAGGGCGAGGAGTACAAGGAGCACAAGGTCGACGAGCGGCTGCGCGACCACGCGTGGTACGTCGCCTACGCGCCCGCGGACAAGCCGGTGATCGCGATGGCGGTGCTCGTCGAGAACGGCGGATTCGGCGCGCAGGCCGCGGCGCCGATCGCGCGGCAGGTGTTCGACTACTACCTGCTCGGGCTTAAGGCCGCCGGCCCGGCCCCGCTGTTCGGCGGGCCGGCGCCCGATGGCGAGGACGCCAGCGACTGACGCCGACGATGGCCACCGCGACCTTCCCGATCGGCGACCTCCTCGCCCGCCTGTGGGATCTGATCGTCCGGCGGGTGGACGTACCGCTCTTCGTCCTCGCGTTGACGCTCACCGGCGCCGGGTTCGTGACGCTCTTCTCCGCCGCCGACCAGAGCGTCGCGCGCGTCTCCAACCAGGCGGTGAGCCTCGGCGTCGCGCTGACCGCGATGTGGCTGATCGCGAACCTGCCGCTGCAAACACTCTCCCGCGCGGCGCTCCCGCTGTACGCGGTCGCGATCCTGCTGCTCTCGGCGGTGGCGGTGTTCGGCGTCGTCGTCAACGGATCGCGACGCTGGCTCGACTTGGGCGTCCTGCGCTTCCAGCCGTCCGAGCTCATGAAGATCGCTCTGCCGCTGATGCTCGCCTGGTACTTCCAGTGGCGCGAAGGGAAGATCGGCTGGCGGGACTTCGCGCTCGCGGCCGTGCTGATCGCGGTCCCGGCGTGGCTGGTCAAGCGCCAGCCCGATCTGGGCACCGCGCTGCTGCTGTCCGCGTCCGGTTTCTACGTACTGTTCCTGGCGGGCCTCTCCTGGCGCGTGATCGTCGGTCTGGCGGCGGCCGGCGCCGCGGCCGGCCCGTTCCTCTGGAGCCACCTGCACGACTACCAGCGCCAGCGCATCCTCACGTTCATCGATCCGTCGACCGATCCGCTGGGCGCCGGATACCACACGACACAGGCGTCGATCGCCATCGGCTCGGGCGGCGTCGTCGGCAAGGGGTGGCTCAACGGCACCCAGACCCACCTCGACTTCCTGCCGGAGAAGCACACCGACTTCATCTTCGCGGTGTTCGGCGAGGAGTTCGGCCTGATCGGCAACGTGCTGCTGGTGATCCTCTACCTCGCGCTGATCGCTCGCGCGATGCTGATCACCTCGAACGCCTCGACGCTGTTCGCGCGGCTCGCCGCCGGCGCGGTGACGCTGATGCTGTTCACCTACGCGTTCGTGAACATGGGCATGGTGAGCGGCGTCCTGCCGGTGGTCGGCGTGCCGCTGCCGTTCGTGTCGTACGGCGGCACCGCGCTGGTGTCGCTCTACATCGGCATCGGCATCCTGATGAACGTGCAGGCGAACCGCAAGCTCGTGGCGAGCTGAGTGAACGCCCAAGGCAGCGCGTCGGGCGCCGGTTCAGGCGATCCGCCCGCGCAGCGCCGCGAGCGCGTTGATCCGCGCTGTCTGCATCAGACCGCGGAACGACGACCAGGTCGTCGCGCCACCGCCCGCCTCGGAGAAGGCGACGGCCCGCCAGTCGCCGGCGGCGTCACGGTCGGACGGATCGAGCAGCGTCGCGTCGTTCGAGGCGTCGGGGTCGTCGTCGAGCCTGAGCATCGCCGGCAGCAGCGATCCGGGGAGGGGCTTCAACCGCGACGGCTGCACGCGGATGTTCGGCCGCCGCTCCCAGTCGAGGAGCCAGGGCGCGCGCGCGTCGGCGAAGATCTTCACTTCACGCGCGGCGAGCAGCCGGCCGCCGGTGTGGAACATCCCGGCGAAGCCGTTGCTCGCCTCGAGGAACCGGCGGTAGGAGACCGGCAGCGCGCGGCCGATCGCCGCCTCGAGCGCGGCGATCTCGGCGGCGCTCGCGGGCTCGCCGACCAGGCTGCCACGGTCGATCGCGGTGCCCTCGTGCCTCGACAGCTCGCTGGCCGGCACGCGCTTGAGCAGCGGCATCGCCGCCCCGCTCCACTCGGCGAGGAACGCCTTCCAGTCGAAGGCGTCGGTCCGGGCCGAGCGTCGCAGCGCGGCCTCGTTGTCGGCGGGCGCCTTGCGGCACGCGGCGAGCGCGAGGGCGACGCCTCCGGCGACGACCAGGCCGCGGCGGTTCATCGGCCGGCGATGTGCGCGGTCCGTCCCGACTCGGGGAAATCCGGCTGGCCGAGCCCGACCAGCGACCGTCCGCGCGAATCCTTGCGCGAACGCAGCGCGTTGACCATCTCGAGCGCCGTCCGGGTCGGCGGTTCGAGCGCCGCGTCGCAGGTCGACAGCGGCGTGACGCGCTCGCCGAAGCGGATCAGGTGCGAGCACCAGGTAAGGCCGGCGCCGAACGCCGGCGTGAGGATGAGCGCGCCGGGCTTCACCCGCCCCTCCTCGATCGCGTCGACCAGCGCGACCGGAACCGTGGCCGCCGACATGTTGCCGTACTTCTGGACGGTGACGAACACGCGCTCCATCGGGATTCCGGCGCGCTTGGCGACGAACTCGATGATCCGCAGGTTCGCCTGGTGCGGCACGACCAGATCGACGTCCTCCGGGCGCTTGCCCGCCTTGGCGAGCACCGTGGCCGAGGCCTCGCTCATGCCGTGGACCGCGCGCTTGAAGATCTCCTGGCCGTCGAAGTCCCACAGCGTGTCGCCGTAGGTGACCTCGCGGTTGCCGTAGGTCGTGCCGTGGCCGCGCACGCGCAGGATCGCGCGCGCGTCGGCGTAGCAGCCCAGCTTGTCGGCGATCACGCCTTCCTCGCGCTCGCTCGCCTGGACGACGACGGCCGCGCAGCCGTCGCCGAAGAGGACCGCGACGTTGCGGTTGTCCCAGTCCATGAACGGCGAGATCGTCTCGACGCCGACGACCAGCGCGTTGCGGATCGTCCCGGCGCGGATCATGCCGGTCACCGACGACAGACCGTAGAGGAAGCTCGTGCAGGCGGTGTTGACGTCCATCGCGCCGGCCTTCCAGGCGCCCAGGCGGTACTGCAGGCCCGAGGCGGTGTTCGGGACCGCCTCCTCGCTCGAGCAGCTGCCGTAGACGACGAGGTCGAGGTCCGCCGGATCCAGGCCGGCGCAGGCGAGCGCGCGCAGCGAGGCGATCCGGGCGAGCTCGCTGCCGACGACGTGCGTGACCCGGCGCTCGCGGATGCCGGTCCGCTGCGCGATCCACTCGTCGTTGGTGTCGAGGAACGTCGCCAGATCGTTGTTGGAAAGGACGGCCTGGGGCATGCACTTGCCCCAGCCGGTGATCGCGGCCCACGTCATGTCGGCGCTCCGGCGACGCGGTCTATCGCCGTCCGCGGCGCGAGGGCCGCGACTTCGCCTTGCGGGCGTCGCCCTTGCCGGACTTGGGCTTTCCCCCCGGTTTGGGAGCGGACTCGGCCGCCTTCGGCGCCGGGGCGGCCGGGCGCTGGTCGCCGATGACGCCCTTGAGCGGACAGACCTTGAACACCGGACATTTCGCGCAGCCGGCGGCGAGCGCGATCGGACACAGGGTGACGGGCATCGGGATTCCTTGGGTGGGGTGCGCTCGCGCCCGCGATGCAGGGCGCCGTCGCGGGGCGTCGCCGGCGTGGTCCGCCATCATCGGGGGAATCCCCCATTCCGACAAGCGGGGCCACCCGCCGCCGTCAGGCGATCGTCGCCTGTCGCCGGGCCCGCCAGCGGTGGATCGCGATCGCGTAGATCGCGGCGTTGAGGGCGACGACGCCGGCGCCGAGCCAGACCTGGTCGTCGGACGCGAGTCCGGGCGGATAGACGAGCGAAATCAGGTAGCGCTCGACGAAGCCGCCGTCGTAACCGGACTCGCCGGCGAGTCGGCGCCAGTGATTCTCGAGCGGCGTCAGCGGGCAGATCGATCCGGTGAATTCGACGAGCGCGGCCCACGCCACGGCCGGAACGTGGGCGAGCGCCCAGGCCGGATGCCGCCAGGCGAGCAGACCGCCCAGGCACGCCCAGGCGATGAACGCCGCGTGCGCGAGCACGATCGCGTCGGCGATCGCCCGCGCGGTCATCGGCCGGCTCCGGACTCGGCGAGGCTCCGCGCCAACGGATTCGGAGGCTCGCTAGGCTTCGAGCAGCGCCGCCGACGCGAACTGCCCGAGATGGCGCTCGATCAGCGACGCCGCGTCGGTTCCCGGCGGAATCGCCCCTGCGCCGGTGAGCGCGGCCGCGAGATCGGCTCGCGTGCGCGTGCCGTCGCAAAGCGGCAGCAGCCGCCGCGCGAGGTCGTCGGCGAGCCGCACACCGACGTGGCGCAGGCTGGCGACCTGTTCGCGTCGCGTCGACTGCCAGCGCGCGACCGCGCTCGCGCGGGGCTTCGCCGACGGGCGAACCGCCAGCGGGACCGGCTCGAGCGACGGCTCCGCGACGCCGGCGATCCAGGCCGCGTGCACGGCGGCGGTCGCGTCGGCCGCTTTGACGCCGGACGCCCGCACCAGCTCCGCGTAGGAGAGCCCGGCCGGAAAACCGGCGGCGAGGGCGTCGCCGATCGGGTCGGGTGGCAGGCCGCCGCGCAGCCGGCGCGTCATGTAGCCGATCGTCGCCGACCACTCGAGGCCGGTGACGCGCGCGGGATCCGGCCGGCGGAGCGGCGCCGCGGTCGCGTGCGCGATCAGCGACTGGCGCATCTGCCGCAGGTGGACGAAGTCGAGGAGCTGCTCCTCCATCAACGCGCCCCGCGCCCGGTAGCGTTCGACGAGCTCCGCGTCGGCGCCGCCGGGATCGAGTGCCGCCGGATCGGCGTCGGCGAACACCGTGAGCCCGCGCGCGGTCGCGTGCTGCGCGAACGCCAGGAAATACACCGGTTCGTTGATCGCCGCGAGATCGTCGTGGAAGAGCCCGCCGTCGTCGCGCGCGCTCTCCTTCGCGAAATTCTCGGCCGCGGCCTTCGCCGGGCCCGGCTGGGTCCGCCAGGTCTCGACGAGGAGATCGATGAATTCGCGCGCGGCGGCGACGCGGGCCACCGGGTCGGCGATCGCCCGCGTGTGGAACTTGAGCGCGTCGAAACCGATCTTGCGGATCCAGCCGCCCGGCAGCGTGTTGTAGCTGACGAACGCCACGCCGGCCGGCGCGAGGTGGCGGGCGATCGACTGCATCAGCGCGTCGCGCACATCCGGCGGCACCCACGAATAGAGCCCGTGCGCCACGATCACGTCGAAGCGACCGAGATCGGCCGGCAGCGCGCGCAGGTCGCCTTCGATCAGCGTCGTGTTGGCGAGCCCGAGCGCGGAGGCCATCTCGCGCGCGGTGGCGGTGAGCCGCGCCGAGAGGTCGACGCCGACGAACCGGCCGCCCGGGTGGCGCGCGGCGATCGGGAGCAGATTCGACCCGTCGCCGCTCGCGATCTCGAGCATCGACAGCGGCGCGCCGGCGCGCACCGGCAGGCCGTGCAGGTGCGCGACCGCGCGCAGGCGCGTCGGGCTGGCGTCGTGGTGCGGGCGGCCGACGTAGGGGATCGCCTCGTAGGCGTTCTTGATCGCGTCGTGGATCGAGGCGGTGGCGGCCATCGGAGGGGGCGGGGAGTCAGCGGGGGTTGCGTGTTCCGGCGCGCCGGCGCGCCGCGGGTTCACGGGCGACGATCCCGGTGGCGGAACGCGCCGCTTCGACGCGTTCGGTCCACCACGGCTCGAGCAGGTCGGCGAGCGAGCCCGGCAGTCTCGTCCCCGAGGCGCGCACTCCCCAGCGGAATCTCCGCCAGGGCGCCGCCTCGAACTCGTCGAAAGTGATGAGCGGATGGTCGAACAGCGCCTCGAGCCGCAGGGTCACGTACAGCGCGGGCTTGCCGGCCGCCGCCTTCGAGGCCATCCAGTGCGTGTCCTCGACCGGCGCGGTCTGGACCACGCCCGAACCGAAGATCCCCTTCGGCGGCACGCCCAGACGCACGAGGAACGCGCGGCTGCCCGGCTCGATGTGGCGGAAACGCCCGCAGGACCAGCGCGTGTCCAGGTGCCCGCGGCGACCGAGCGTGGCCAGGTCGTCGCCGAGCTCCGGCCAGTTCCAGATCGCGGGATTCCAGGCGAACAGGTGCGTGCTCAAGCGTAGGGATCGGAAACGGCCTCGGCGCGGGGCGCCGCGAGCCGGTATGCTACGCCACCGATGCGTACCCGCTCCGCGAAGCCGCGCGAACGCGCGCTGGTCCTGGGCGCGGTCGCCGCGCTGGTCGCCGCGTGCTCGGCGCCGACGCCCAGGCCGCCCGGACCGGCGGCGCCATCGACCGTGCCGGCGCCGTCGGCGAAGTACTACGCCGACGACGGCCCGCCGGCGGTCGTCCCCGAACACCTCGACCGGATACCCGACGCGGTTCCCAAGGTCGAGCCGCTGCACCGGTTCGCGAACCGTCCGTACGTCGTGCTCGGCCGCGAGTACGTTCCGGCGACCGCGCTCGGGCCCTATCGCGAGCGCGGTGTCGCGTCGTGGTACGGGCGGATGTTCCACGGCAAGCGGACGTCGACCGGCGAGATCTACGACATGACCGCGATGACCGCGGCGCATCCGACGCTGCCGCTGCCCTCCTACGCGCGCGTGACCAGTGTCGAGACCGGCCGGTCGGTCGTCGTGCGCGTCAACGACCGCGGACCGTTCCTGCACGGACGGGTCATCGACCTGTCGTACGCCGCTGCGCATCGCCTCGGGATCGCGCAGAAGGGGAGCGGCGAGGTCGTCGTCGAGGCGCTGCTGCCGGCATCGACCGGGGCGGCGAGCGTCGCGGCCGCGGAGCCGGTCGTCGTGACCGGGGCGCCGGAGGCGGGGATCGCGGTCACGACGCCGTTGCCCGCCCCGCCGGCGATCGTCGCGGCCGCGGTTCCTCCGGCGGCCGGGGTACCGCGCGCCGACCCGCCGCCGGTCGAGGCGCAGGCCGGCGGGTTCGTCGTGCAACTGGGGGCGTTCGCCAGCGAGCCCAACGCGCAGACCTTCCTCGCCCACGTCCGCGAACGCCTGGCGGCCGCCGACGTCGAACCGCGTGTGCGCCAGGCGGGCGGCCTGTTTCGCGTCTACGTCGGCCCGTTCGGGTCGCGCGACGAGGCCCGCAAATCGGCGGACCGGCTGCTGCAGGCGTTCGGCCTGGCGACGTCGATCGCTCCTCATTGATCGTCGGACGACGCGTTCACTCGCGGAAATGGCGCGTTCTCGTCCGCCGGTCGACCCGAATCCGGCCGCCGGGTCGTTATAATCACCGCGCCGGGGCGAACGGGGAGGGCGCCGCCCCGCCCGCGGACTCCGGCCCGCTCGACCGTCGACCGATGACCGACCTCCGTTCCCTCCGCTTACTCGCCGGGCTGGTCGCGCTCCTCGTCATCGCGACCATGCCGTTCGTGCCGGCGGCCCGCGCCCAGCTGACGATCGAGATCGTCGGCGGCACCGGCACCGCGATCCCGATCGCGGTTTCCGGCTTCGAGGGCGAATCGGCCTGGCCGCTCGGCGTGTCGGGCGTCGTCGCGGCGGATCTCGGGCGCTCGGGGCAATTCCGCAATGTCGACGCCGGCGGCGTGGTTCCGCGGCCGTCGAAAGCCGAGGACATCCGGCCCGAATTCTGGCGCGCACGCGGCGCCGACGCGGTCGTCGTCGGGTCGATGCGCGCGATCGCCGACGGCAAGGTCGAGGTACGCTACGCGCTTGTCGACGTCGTGCGCGGCGGCACGCTGGCGAACACGCAGTACGTCGTGACGCCCGCACAGTTCCGCGCGACCGCGCACAGGATCGCCGACGAGATCTACGAGAAGCTCGCCGGTCGCCCGGGCGTGTTCTCGACGCGGATCGCCTACATCGCGAAGCAGGGCTCTCGTTACCAGCTCGTCGTCGCCGACGCCGACGGGGCCGACCCGCAGACGGTCGTCAGCACCAGCGAGCCGCTGCTCTCGCCGCGCTGGTCGCCCGACGGCACACGCATCGCCTACGTTTCGCTCGAGCAGAAGAAACCGGTCGTCTACGTCCAGAACCTCGCCACCGGCGGGCGCACCGTCGTCGCCTCGTTCCGCGGCAGCAACAGCGCGCCGGCGTGGTCGCCGGACGGCGGCCGGCTGGCGGTGACGCTCACGCGCGACGGCGGATCGCAGCTCTACGTGATGAACGCCGACGGCAGCGACGTGCGCCGCATCCTGTCGTCCCCGGGCATCGACACCGAAGCCTGGTTCCTGCCCGACGGCCGTTCGCTGCTGTTCACGTCGGACCGCGGCGGCAGCCCCCAGATCTACCGGGTCGGCGTCGACGGCGGGTCGGTCGAACGCCTGACCTTCGACGGGACCTACAACGTCGCGCCCCGCGCGCTGCCCGACGGCAAGGGCATGGTGTTCGTCCGCCGCGACGGCGGGCGCTACCAGGTCGCCACGATGGACTTCGCCACCCGACAGACCCAGGTGCTCACCGCCGGGCCGCTCGACGAGTCGCCCAGCGTCGCCCCCAACGGCCAGCTCGTGCTCTTCGCGAACGATTCCGACGGACGTGGTATTTTGAACGCAGTCTCGATTGACGGGCGCGTGAGGCAGCGGATCGTCGCGCCGGCGACCGATGTACGTGAGCCGGCTTGGGGCCCGTTCGTCCGCTGAGAGCGCGCGCAGACGCGAACACTTTTCCGATCGACCGTTTACCAGGAGGATTGCCGATGGACCGTTCCCTTCGATTCTTCGCCGTCGCCGCCTTCGCGGCGATGCTCGCCGCCTGCCAGACCACGCCCTCCGGCCAGTCCGGCGCGCCGGTCGAAACCCGGACCGCCGCGGCCGGCGGCGCCGCCGGCTCGGGCGCGAGCACCGCCGGCGCCGGCCAGTCCGGCGTGTCCGGTTCCGGCGCGGCCGGACAATCCGGGGCCTCGGGTTCGGGGTCGGGCGCCGGCGGATCGACGGCGGGTGGCCGCAACCCGCTCAAGGACCCGGCCAACGTCCTGTCGAAGCGCAGCGTCTATTTCGATTTCGACAGCTTCGCGGTCAAGGACGAGTTCCGCTCGCTGATCGAGTCGCACGCACGCTATCTCGTGGCCAACCGCGGCGCGCGCATGACGATCCAGGGCAACACCGACGAGCGCGGCTCGCGCGAGTACAACATCGCGCTGGGCCAGAAGCGGGCCGACGCGATGAAGCGGATGATGACGGTGGTCGGCGCGCAGGAGTCGCAGATCGAGACCGTCAGCTTCGGCAAGGAGAAGCCGCGTCGCGACGGACACGACGAGGCGTCCTGGGCCGAGAACCGGCGCGGCGACATCGTCTACGCCGGCGATTGATCGTGGCCGGTTCGCGCCGGGGTGCGACGCCGGCGGGTGTGCCGCGCCGGCGCTCCCCGGCGGCCGCGCTCGCCGTCCTCGCCTTCGCCGCGCTCGCCGGGCCGGCGTCGGCCGGACTGTTCGACGACGAGGAGGCGCGAAAGCGCATCGACGAGACCAACGTCCGCCTGGGCGAGATCCAGCGGCGGCTCGACGAACGCGTCAGCGCGCTCGACACGCAGCTCAAGTCGCAGAACCTGCTCGAGATCTTCAACGCGGTCGAGCAGGTGAAGGCGGACGTCGCGCGTCTGCGCGGCCAGATCGAGGTCCTGACCCACGAGCTCGCCGAGGCGCAGAAGCGCCAGCGCGACCTGTACGTCGACCTCGATTCGCGGCTGCGGCGCATGGAGTCGGCCCAGGCGCAGGTGCAGACGCAGCTCCAGGCGCTGGCGCAACCGGCGGTGCCGCCGCCGGCCGCCGCGCCGGTGGGCGTGCCGCCCGCGGTCGCGCCGACGCCGTCGACGGCCGTCCCGACGGCCCCGCCTCCGGCCGCTCCGGCCGCGAATTCCGCGCCGCCGGCCGGCGCCACGCCGGTCGCTCCGGCCGCGCCCTCCGCGGGCGCCGCGGCGCCTTCGGCCGTGCCGGCCGCGCCGTCCGCCGCCGACCTCGCCGTCGAGCAACGCAACTACGACGCCGCGCTCGAGCAGTTCAAGCGCGCCGACTATCCGGGCGCGATCGTGTCCTTCAACGCGTTCGTGAAGGCGTACCCGAAGAGCCCTCTCGCCGCGTCGGCGCAATACTGGATCGGCAACGCGCAGTACGCGCGCAAGGACTTCCGCGCGGCCATCGCCGCGCAGCGCTCGTTGCTCCAGCTGTATCCGGACAGCGCCAAGGTGCCCGACGCGATGCTCAACATCGCCTCGGCGCAGGCCGAGTTGAACGAGAACGCCGCCGCCCGCCGCACGCTGGAGGAGATCATCGCGAAATACCCGTCCTCCGAGGCGGCGACCAAGGCGCGCCAGCGGCTCGGCGTGCGGTGAGGTCGTTCGCGGCGCGTCTCGCCGAGTGGCAGCGCCGCCACGGGCGCCACGATCTGCCGTGGCAGGGGACCCGGGACCCGTACCGGATCTGGTTGTCCGAGGTGATGCTGCAGCAGACGCAGGTCGCCACGGTGCTGCGCTACTACGAGCGTTTCCTCGCGGCGTTTCCGGACCTGCGCTCGCTCGCCGCCGCCGACGAGGACGAGGTGCTCGCGCTGTGGAGCGGGTTGGGCTACTACACGCGGGCGCGTCATCTCCACGCCGCGGCGCGCAGGGTCGTCGACGAATTTCGCGGGGTCTTCCCGTCGGAAGTCGCATCGCTGCAGACGCTTCCCGGCGTCGGCGCCTCGACCGCCGCGGCGATCGCGGTATTCGCCGCCGGCGAGCGCGCCGCGATCCTGGACGGCAACGTCAAGCGCGTGCTGGCCCGTCACCGGGGGATCGCCGGCGACCCGTCGCGGCCGGCGACGCTCGCGGCGTTGTGGGACGCGGCGCGGCGCTCGCTGCCGCGCTCGGGCGTCGAGGCGTACACCCAGGGCCTGATGGACCTGGGTGCGACCGTGTGCACGCGCAACGCGCCCGGTTGCGACGCCTGCCCGGTGGCGGGCGACTGCGTCGCGCGACGCGAGAAGCGGATCGGCGAACTGCCGGGTCGGCGTGCGCGGCGCGCGCGGCCGACGCGCGCGATCCAGGTGCTGTGGATCGAGCACGCCGGCGAGGTGTTGCTCGAGCGCCGGCCGGCGAAGGGCGTCTGGGCCCGGCTATGGAGCCTGCCGGAGACCGTCGTCGACGCCGATCCGGTGCGCGACGCGCGCGATCGTGTCGAGGTGCAGGCGAAGATCGTCGAACGGCTCGCTCCGATCGATCACGCCTTCACGCACTACGACCTCGTCATCCATCCGGTGCGTCTCGCGGCCATGTCGTCGCGACGACCGCCACGGGCACCCTGCGTCTGGGTCGGTCGCGACGATCTCCCGGGCGCGGCGCTGCCGGCGCCGATCCGCAGGCTGCTCAGCGCGGAACGCCCGCCGCCCAGCGCCTGAGATCGTCCGGCAGCCGCGCGTCGGCGTCGGCGTAGGCCGACCTCAGCGCCGCCAGCTCGCGCCGCGCGCCGGCGTCGTCGCCGAGCGCGAGCAAGCGCCGGATCTCGGCGACACGGGCTTCGACCGGCCCGGTCGCCTGGGAGGCCGCGCCCAGACCGGCACCGCCGCTCGCCCGCGAGCGTGCCATCGGGGCCGGGGGCGGGGCCGCGGCTCCGCCGGCGATCGCGGGTCGCGCATCGGCGAGCGTCGCCGGCGCGTCGCGACGCAGCGCGTCCTCGATCGGCTGTTGCCGCTCGGCGGCGCGCTCGACCGACTCCTTCCTCGCCGCGAGTGGTTCGGCCGGTCGCGATCCGGCTGCCGACGCCGAGGCCGCCGGCGGAGCGGCGGGCGGCGGCGGTTCGGGGGCGACGGCCGCGAGCCGACCTTCGGTGGCCTTGGGCGCGTCGGGCACGAAGGCCGCCGGCGCCTGGGCAGGAACGGTCGGGGACACCGATCCGGTCGCGACGGGGCGCTCCGCACCCGGAGGCGTCGGCGCGTTCGCGGGACCGGGCGGGGCCTGCCCGGACGCTTCGATTCGCTTCCGCGGCGCTTCCGGTGGCGGGGCGGGCGGCGGCGAGACGGCGGCGGGGACGGCCGTCTTGCCGGCGGGTGCGGCCGCGTCGGGCGATCCGGCGGCCCCCATCACCCGGGCGTCGCCGGACGCGGGTTTCGCCTCGCCGTCAGCGGTGCGCGCCGGCGACGACCTCGCCGCCGGGACCTCGCCGGCACGCGAGGCGGGAGGCGGCGCGTCGGTGACGACACCGGCGTCGAGCGCTTCGCGCGGCAGTTGCTGGATCACGCCGACGGCGATCGCCCCGATCGTCGCCGCGGCCGCGAGCGGCATCCACCAGCGCCACGGCTCGCGCGCCTCCGCCACCACCGGGCCGGCTTTCGGACGCGTGCCGACGGCACGGCGGGCCGCGGCGCGGATCGCGTCGTCGATCCGCGCGGGCGGCTCCTCGCGCGCGTCCTCGCGAATCGTCCGGGACAACGCGTCGTCGCGGAAGTCGTCGCGGCCGGTCATCGCGGCGAGCCTCGTGGGTCGGGCTTCACTCCGAACGGCGCGACATTTCCGATCGCGGCCGCCGGTCGGCCTGAACGCCGACCCACGGGAGCGCGCGATAGGTTGGGCTCGAGCCCGTCGGCCTCGGGCATCGGCCCGTCGGCCGACGTCCGATGGCGCGCCACGGTGGCGATGCGGCTCATCCGAGATCCCCGAGCGCGGAGCGCAGCTTCGCGTAGGCGTAGCGGACCCGGCTCTTGATCGTCTCCACGCCCTCGCCGGTGATCCGGGCGATATCGGCGAGCGCGAGCTCGGACTCGACGTGCAGCACGAAGGCCTCGCGTTGCGCCGGCGGCAGCGCGTCGAGCGCCGCCCGGATCCGCGCGCCGGTCGCCCGCGACGACACGCGCGTCTCCGGTTCGTCGGTCCGCGAAGCGGGCAACGCGTCGACCCACGCTGCGGTCCCGCTCTCGCCGTCGTCGCCGCTCTCGTCGAGCGACTCGACGACGACACTGCCGCGCTGGCGCCAGTGGTCGACGACGCGGTTGTGCGCGAGCGTGTAGAGCCAGGTCGTGAACTTCGCCGTCGGCGCGTAGCTCGCGCGGGCGCGGATCGCGTTCATCCAGACGTCCTGGAACAGTTCCTCGGCCGCCTGGGCGTCGCGGACCTGGCGCAGCACGTAACGGTAGAGCGGTCCGCGATGCCTGGCGTAGAGGCGGTCGAACGCCCCGGCATCGCCGGCGGCGTAGGCGAGCATCAACGCCTCGTCGCCGTCGACCGGCGTCGCCGCGCCGGCGCCCGATTCCCGCGCGGAGTCGGCCATCCGCGCAGTATGGGCGCCTGCGAGCGGCGCGGCAACGACCGGCGGCGAGCGCGGCGCCGCGCCGCGTTCGCTTCAGCGCGGATCGGCGGCGAATCCGTTCCAGCCGGGGAACGGCGCCGGCGCGCGTCCCGCGTAGCGCGGCCCGGGGACGATGCCGCGCGCGACGAGGTTCTCGCGCCGGTCGTAGCGGATCGCGACGACCGCCTCGGGACCGCGCGTCGCGCGCTCGAAGGTCACCCGCTGCGCGTACGAAGTCTCGCCGCGCCCGTGGCCGGTGCCGAGTCGCGAGTCGCGCCGCTTCGCGTCGGCCATCGCGCCGGCCGACTCGGCGGCGTCGAGCGACTTGCCCGGGGCCTCGGCGGCGCTCGGCGCGGACGACGCTTCGGCGCGTCCGGCCGCGTCCCGTCCGTAGGGCTGCGGCGCGTTCCACCGCGACTCGCCCTCCTTCGCGATCCGGGGCGGCGGTGCGACCGCGATCGGGCGCTGTTCGCGGAACACCGCGACGCCGATCACGCCGAGGTCGACCGGACGGCCGGTCCGCGCGGCGTAGCTGTCGGCGACGTCGGTGAAGTAGAACGCGGCGGTGTGCGACAGGCTCTTGCGCCAGCCGGCGATCTCGACCATGCCCCAGGGCTCCAGCACGTAGCCGCTCTGGTCGGGCGCCGCGGTCTCGCCGGTGATCGCGTTGACGCCGTCGACGCTCGGCACCGCCAGGATCCGCTCGGCGGTGACGTTGCGGATCCGGATCGAATACTCATGGCCGGGCGTGCCGACGATCCAGCGTTCACCGCCGGCGACGTACACCGGCAGCGCGACACCGTCCTGGCGGTCGAACACCTCGACCGTGGCGAGGTGGCTGGAGACGATGCCGGTGGGCGAGCTCGCGCATGCCGGGAGCGCGGCGACGCATCCGGCGGCCAGCGCCGCGGCGAGAATCGCGCGGCGGCCGGGCGAGGCCGGGGCGCCGGCGGAAGGACGCGGGATGCGGGGGAGCGGGGTGGCCATCGACGTTCTCCTGGTGTCGACCGGGCGGTCCCGGCCTCCCTGCTGTCAACGGATCGGCGACCTCGCCGGGGTTCGAGACCGTGCCCGCGAGCGGGGCGGCGCAACGGCCGTGCCATAATCCCCTGTCGCTCGCAGGGCGCCCACCGGCGCCCGGAGCCCCGGGTCGACCTCCCGCCATGAAGACCGTCGCCGACATCGCTCCCCTCGTCACCGGGCTCGCCTTCGCGCTGGCGTTCGTCTTCGGCTTTGTGTCCAACCGGGTCAACTTCTGCACGATGGGCGCGCTCTCCGACGGCGCGAACTTCGGCGACTGGCGGCGCATGCGCATGTGGGCGCTCGCGATCGCGGTCGCGATCGCCGGGACCGCCGTGCTGCTCGCGACCGGGAGGATCGACGCGTCGAAGTCGATCTACGTCGGTCCGCGCGTCGCCTGGCTCGCCCACCTGGTCGGCGGCGCCAGCTTCGGCTTCGGCATGGCGCTCGCGTCCGGCTGCGGCGCCAAGACGCTGGTGCGCGTCGGCGGGGGCAATCTCAAGTCGCTCATCGTGCTGATCATGATCGGGCTCTCCGCGTACATGACGCTCAAGGGCGTGTTCGCCGGCTTTCGCGCGTTCGGCCTGGAGGCGCTGCGGCTCGATGTCAGCGGCAGCGGCGCGAAGACCTCGGATCTGGCGGCGCTGGGCGCCGCCGCCGGACTGGGAGGCGTCGCCCGCTGGCTGGTGCCGGCGGTCGCGACGGCGGCGATCGGCGCCTGGGTCTTCGCCGATCGCGACTTCCGCGCGACGCGCGAGATGATCGTCGGCGGCGTCGTGATCGGGCTCCTGATCGTCGGCGGCTGGTTCGTCTCCGGGCACGTCGGCTACCTGGCCGAGGATCCGGCGACGCTCGAGGAGAAGTTCGTCGCGACCAACACCGGGCGGATGGAGTCGTTCTCGTTCGTCGCGCCGGCCGCCTATCTGCTCGAGCTACTGCTCTTCTGGACCGACACTTCGCGCGTGCTCACCTTCGGCATCGCCTCCGGCCTGGGCGTGATGGCGGGCTCCGCCGCCTACGCGCTCGTGTCGCGGACCTTCCGCTGGGAGGGCTTCGCGAGCGTCGAAGACCTGACCAACCACCTGGTCGGCGGCCTGCTGATGGGTTTCGGCGGCGTGACCGCGCTCGGCTGCACGATCGGGCAGGGCATCACAGGGCTGTCGACGCTCGCGGTCGGCTCGGTGCTGACGTTCGTGGCGATCGTGGCCGGCTGTCTCGCGGCGTTCCGCTATCAGATGTGGCGCCTCGAGCGGACGACCTGACCCGCTGGGGGTGGCCCTCCGGGCTTGCGTCGGAGCGCGGCCGCCCCCATGCTCGGACGAGCCGGGGTCAACCGGCCCCTTCGCCCGTCCGTTTCCGACCGATGATCGTCTTCGATCTCCGCTGCGCGCTGGGCCACGCCTTCGAGGGCTGGTTCGACTCGGCCGACGCTTTCGACGGCCAGAAGGCGCGCGGACTGGTGAGCTGCCCGACTTGCGACAGCGCCGAGGTCTCGCGCGTGCCCTCGGCGAAGGTCAGCGTGTCGCGAGGGCGCGAGACGGCGACGACGCCGACGCCCGCACCGACGGCGCAGTCGGGCCACGAGGTTGTCGCCGGCCTCCCGGCCGAGGTCGTGGCGAAGTTGCGCGAGATCGTGCGTGCCACCGAGGACGTCGGCACCCGCTTCCCCGAGGAGGCGCGCCGGATCCACTACCAGGAAGCGCCTCAGCGCGCGATCCGGGGGCGGGCCTCCGCCGAGGAGGCGGCGCGTCTGGTCGACGAGGGCATCGAATTCGCGCCGCTGCCGGCGATCCTCACCCGCGACGAGCACTGAGCGCCGTCGTCGTCGCCCGGAAAGGGGATCTGGCGGGATCCTCGCGCAACCGCTAGAATTACCGATTCCCCGCGGGCCGTTAGCTCAGCCTGGTAGAGCAGCGGACTTTTAATCCGTTGGTCGCTGGTTCGAATCCAGCACGGCCTACCAGGCCTGCCTCGAACCGGACCCCGGCGGGCGGTCGCGGGACACGTTACAATCGCGCTTCACGGCGGGCCGTTAGCTCAGCTGGTAGAGCAGCGGACTCTTAATCCGTTGGTCGTAGGTTCAAATCCTACACGGCCTACCAACCGATCGAGGGGTTGCACGGGGATCGTGCAACCCCTTGTCGTTCTGTGGCATTTCCCGGCACCGCCGGACGGCGGCCGTCTCGATACGCCGCCGCGCTCCCGACGTCGCATCGCCGGGCGACTCGTTCGTCGCTGTCGGGCCGCCGGGAACCGAGCCTGCGACGACCCGCCCTGATTCGATCGATCGGACCTCGACGGGCGGGAGCGCGTTCCCAGCGCGCTCCGAGAGCAATCGCGTCGCCGCATTCAGGTTTCTCCCAGACCGCCAACCGCACTGAAGGGACGCGGAAGGCGCTGTCGACGTTCCGGAGCCGTCGGTTGGACCCAGAAGCGTTCGCGCGGCCACCACCACGGGCGGACGGTGGTCCACGGGTTCCCGGCCCACCGGACCCGAGCGAGGCGGGCTCGCCAGTGACGCCCCGCCACCCAGGAACGGCCTGTTCGGTCGCGCCGTCCGAAATCGGTGGTGACACACTCCGATCCGGGGCCGGGTCAGAATATCCCCCGGAGGACGAAAGGCGTCTTACGCGAGCCGCGTCCGGAGGACCCGAGGGGGATGGGAGATGGCCAGGACACTCGACCAGATTCACCGGGAGAAGACCGGCAAGATCAGTGACAAGTGGGCCTCCTACCTGCCGTATTACGACAGGCTGTTCTCCGAGATGAGGAACTCGCCGATCACGTTTCTGGAGATCGGAGTCCAGAACGGCGGCTCCCTCGAGACCTGGGCCACGTACTTCGCCAACGCGATCGGGATCGTCGGCTGCGACATCGACCCCCGATGCGGGCACCTGGAGTTCGACGACTCCAGAATCAAGGTGGTGGTCGGAGATGCCAACGAGGCGGCGACGCTGACCCGGATCAACGAGCTAGCGAAGTCGTTCGACATCATCGTCGACGACGGCTCGCACCGATCGCACGACATCATCAATTGCTTTCTCGGGTTCTTCCGCTCGTTGAAACCGGGAGGGCTCTACATCGTCGAGGACGCGCACGCACTGTACTGGCCCGGTTGGGGTGGTGGAATCAGGAACAAGTACAGCGCCTACCATTTCTTCAAGAACCTGATCGACGTCCTGAGCTTCGAATTCTGGCGGAACGACCTCTCGCTGGCTTCGCACTTCGCGGCCTTCTTTCCCGACGGCCGCCTCCCGACGGTGATCGCCAACGGTTGGGTCGACGCGATCGAATTCAGGAACTCCGTCATCGCCGTTCGAAAGGCGACCGTGGCCGGGCACTCGAAGCTGGGCGAGCGGCTCACGTGCGGCGGGATCGGTCTGCCGCCAGCGTCCTGATCCGTCGACTAATGAGGCCCGTATAAATGGGTGACAACGGAATCGTGCCTCGATGCGTTAATCCCGGTAGCATCACTGCCGGGAGCACGCATGGGACGCAAGCGCGATTTGGAGGTTCTGGAGCAGCGGCGGCTCAACGCCGCGAAGCTGCTCAAGAAGGGCTTGTCGCAGGCCGAAGTGGCTCGCCGCCTCGAGGTGTCGCGGCAATCGGTATCGAAGTGGGCCAGCCGCTTGGAGCAGGCGGGCAAGGATGGACTGCGGCAGCAGGCGTTGGGTCGTCCGCGCCAGCTCTCCGATGCGCAGTGCGCCAAGCTCGGCAAGCTGTTGGTCGAAGGAGCGCTGGCGCAGGGCTTCGCCACCGAGCTGTGGACGCTGCCGCGCGTGGCGCAGCTCATCGAAGCGCGTTTCGGCGTGCGGTACTCCAACGGCCACATCTGGCACCTGTTGCGCCGACTCGGATTCTCCTGCCAAGAGCCGGCGCGCCGCGCAATCCAGCGCGACGAGACGCAAATCGAGCATTGGAAGAAACGCCGTTGGCCGGCTCTAAGAAAAACGCTGCCCGCCGCGGCCAAACCATCGTCTTCATAGACGAGTCGGGACTCTCCGAGCGGCCCACTGTGGTGCGCACCTGGGCGCCGCGCGGTCAGACCCCGGTCATCCAATACAGCTTCAACTGGAAGCAGCTCTCGGCCGTTGCCGGCCTGAGCTTCTGGCGCTTCTATTTCCGTTTCTTCCCTGGCGTCGTGCGGGCGCCGCAGTTGGTCGAATTTCTGCAAGCGTTGCGCATGCACATGCGCGGTCGTCGTTTGTTGATCATCTGGGATGGGCTCGGCACCCATCGTAGTGCGTTGGTGCGCCGCTGGCTCGAAACGCAACAGGGCAACGTGCAGATCGAGTTCCTGCCTCCCTATGCGCCCGAGCTCAATCCGGTCGAGCAAATCTGGAACTACCTCAAGAATCGCGAAATCGCCAACCTCTGCCCCGCTGATCTGGGCGAAGTGCACACCACGGCGCGTCGCCGGTTGCAGTCGATGCAACGCCGGCCGCAACTCATTCGCGCCTTCTGGCGACAGACCGAGTTGGCTCTCTGAGTCTGTCATGTAATTATACGAGTCTCATTAGGCCGCGGACCCGCCGGGTCCGATTGACACCGGCGGAGCGGGGCGTCGCGTTTAGGCGGGCCCGTCATCGGCCGCCCGGTCGACCCGTCGCAGGCGATCGGGCCCGATCTCGTCGACGCCGCCGCAGCCGAGGAGCGCCAGCACGCGCAGCGTTTCCTCGCGCAGGATCTCGAGCGCGCGCCGCACGCCGCGCTCGCCGTCCGCGGCGACGCCGTAGAGCGGCGCGCGACCGAGGATCACCGCGTTCGCGCCCAGCGCGAGCGCCTTGACGATATCGCCGCCGCGCCGGAAGCCGCCGTCGACGAGGATCGTGGTGTCGCGTCCGGCGGCCCGGACGATGTCCGGCAGCGCGTCGAGCGTCGCGATCGCGCCGTCGAGCTGGCGGCCGCCGTGGTTGGAGACGACGACCCCGTCGGCGCCGATCGCGGCGGCGCGCGACGCGTCGTCCGGGTGCAGGATGCCCTTGACCAGCATCGGTCCGCGCCAGAGGTCCCGCACGCGCACGACGTGCTCCCACGAGAATTCGGGATGCCGCTCGCGGCGCGCGTAGTCGGCGAGCTCGGCGCCGCTCGCGCCGGACCGCAGCAGCGGCGCCAGGTTCTCCATCCGCGGCGTGCCGCCGCGAAGCCAGACATCGGCGAGCCAGCGCGGATGCGCGAGCCCGTCGAGCACGGTCCGCGGTGCGATCCGCAGGCGATGCGAGAACCCGTGGCGCCGGTCGCGCTCGCGATTGCCGGGCACCAGGGAATCGACGGTCAGCACCAGTGCGCGATAGCCGGCGCCGGACGCGCGGGCGATCACGCGCGCCCACGCTTCCGGGGGGCCCCACGGGTAGAACTGGAACCAGCGCAACGGTCCGGCGGCGGCGGCGGCCGCCTCCAGCGTGACGTTGGCGGCCATCGCGTGCGCGTAGACCGCGCCCTCGTGCGCGGCGGCGCGCGCCAGCGCCAGGTCGGCGTCGCGGCGGAAGATCCCGTTGAGTCCCGTCGGTCCGACGACCCAGGGGACGGCGACCGCGTCGCCCAGCAGCGTCGTCGACAGGCGGACCGATCGATGCCCGGCGAGGACGCGGGGTACGAACGCGTACCGGCCGAACGCCGCCCGGTTCGCCCGCAACGTGGCTTCGTCCTCGGCGCCGCCGTCGAGGTAGTCGAAGACCACGCGCGGCAGCCGCGCGCGGGCGCGGGCGCGCAGATCGTCGATGTTGATCGATTCGGGAGCGGCCACCGGACGGACTCGCGATCGAACCGACGCCGCGCTGCGGCCGGGCCGTCCGCCCGGCGCGCCGCCGCGCGCTAGGCGCGCCCGATGAGTGACCGGAAGAAGCGCAGGACGCGCGCCCAGAGGACCGCGAACACGAGTTTGCCGGCGTCGAGCTCCTTCACCGGCGCCGGTGCCGCCGGCCGCGGCGCTTCGGCGGAGGTCCCGGACGCCGCCGCGGCGGCGGGCGCGGGTGCTTCGGCGGCCAGCGCGGCGGCGAGGTTCTTGGCGAAGTCCTCGGTGAACCGAGCCGCGAGGTCGTTGACGATCCCGGCGCGGCTGAATTGGGCGAGGCGGCCGGTCAGCGCGAATTCGACCTTGACGTCGACCGCGGTCTTCGCGCCGCCGCCTTCTTCGGCGAGCGCGTAGTCGACCTGGCCCTTGACCCGAGAGTCGCCCCGCGTGTCGCGGGCGTTGCCGCGGATGACGCCGTGCTGGCTCGCGTCGTCGCGCTCGACCTCGCAGTCCCCGGCGAACGCCGCGGAGATCGGCCCCAACTTGACCGCGAGCGTGAATTTCGCCTTGTTGCCGGTCGGTGGTTCGGCAAGCGCGGCACCCGGCATGCAGCGGGTGACGTCCGCGAGCCGGCCGAAATACGCCCAGACCGTGGGGCGCGGGAAGTCGACGGTGAATCGCTGGGTGATCTGCATGCGCTGCTCGGAGTCGGGTCGTAACGTCGAGCGTACCGCGTTCGGCGCGTGGGCTCGAATACCTCCGGGCGCTAGCGCCCGGCGTCGTTTCGCCGCGGCGGACGCCCGTCGCGCGCGGATCGTTCGGGCCGTGCGACGACGCCCGCTCCTATCGTGGTCGGTGTCGGGCGCGAGGTTGATGCCGACCGGGATGCGATTGATGCCGGCCCTGCATCGATCGCGCCGCCGGGCGTACCGCGTCGGCGATCACCAGCCGCCGCGTCGGTGCGCGTGCTCGGCGGTGACATCGAGAAAGCGCGCCAGGGCGGCCGACGGATGGTCGGCGAGCGAGGCGGCGACGATCGGGATCTTCGCCGTAACGTCCGAGAACGGACGCACGACGACGCCCGTGCGCAGGATGCTGCGGACGCTGCTCGCGTAGA
Source organism: Burkholderiales bacterium (assembly GCA_046347725.1). Taxonomy (GTDB): domain Bacteria; phylum Pseudomonadota; class Gammaproteobacteria; order Burkholderiales; family Casimicrobiaceae; genus VBCG01. The sequence goes on along the minus strand of JAXMFN010000002.1, from coordinate 811,125 downwards.
TCGTGATGCCGGTGCCGGCGGCGACCAGGCCGAGGATGCCGTTGCTGTTGGACGCTTCCTGGATCACGTTCGGGAAGAAGCCGGCCGAGTAGCAGAGATCGAACAGCATCGAGCGGAAGCGGCTGAACATCTCCTCGTTGCCGATGACGAACGGCTCGCCGGCGATGTCCGAGAGCCGCAGCGATTCGACGGTCGCCAGCCGGTGGCCTTCGGGCAGCACCGCGACGTACTCGTCCTCGTCGACGAGCAGGTTCTTGACCTTCGGCGTCTTGAACTCGCCGACCAGGAAGCCCAGGTCGATTCGCCCGGCCAGCAGCGCGATCTGCTGGGCCGCGGTCGACAGGTAGTCGAGATCGAGGACGACCTGCGGTTCGCGGGCTCGGAACGCCTGGATGATCCGCGGCAGCCGCCCGTTGATCGCGAAGTCCATGTAGGCCATTCGCAGCCGGCTCTTGCCGGCCGCGTCGGCGTTCTGCGCCGCGGTCGCGGCGAGCTCCAGGTGCGCCAGGGCGAGACGGCATTCGGTCGCGAACGCCTCGCCGGCGGGCGTGAGCCGTACCTTGCGCGTCGACCGGACGAACAGCTTGTGCCCGACGATGTCTTCGAGACTGCGGATCGTGCGGCTCAGCGCCGGCTGCGTCGTGTAGAGGCGGCTCGCCGCGCGCCCGAAGTGCAGCTCGTCGGCGACGCAGACGAATGCGCGGATCTGGCGCAGTTCGTATCGAGGCGGCCGAAGGACGGAGATCAGCGAGCCCGCCATGAGACGGCTCCGGAGATTGTGTCGCTGGCGAGCATTAATTATGCTCGCAACGGTATCAAACCGGAAGCGCGAACCCGTACCATGGGCCGGCACCGGACAAGAACGCCACAGGAGGATCGCGATGTCGGACAAACTCAACGACGCCCTGGAAGCCGCATTCGCCGAGGCGACGCGGCGCTATCGCGAACGCGGATTCCAGCGACGGGTCGGATTCGGCGCCAAGCCGGCGCTGATCAACGTGGATCTCGCCAACGCGTGGACCCGGCCGGGCAATCCGTTCACCTGCGAGCATATCGACGACCAGGTGATCCCGGCGGTCCAGAAGCTGCTCGCGGCGTTCCGTCGCAAGGGCCTGCCGGTCGTGCACGTGACCACCTGCTACCAGATCACGGATCGCAACAATCCGCACACCGACATGGGTCTGTGGCACACGAAGATCCCGGTCGAGGCGGTGGCCGAGAGCGACAAGAACCTCTGGGCGATCGACTCCCGGATCGCGCCGATCGCCGGCGAACAACTGCTGATCAAGAAACGCGCGAGCGCGTTCCATGGCACCTACCTGGCCGGGTACCTGCGGGCCGCGGGCGTGGACACGATCGTCGTCACCGGCGTCACCGCGTCCGCCTGCGTGCGCGAGACGGTCTGCGACGGCCTCGCCGACGGTTTCCGCACGATCGTCTGCAAGGAGGCGGTCGGCGACCGCGTGCCCGGCGCGGTGCTGTGGAACCTGTTCGACATCGACGCCAAGTTCGGCGACGTCGAGCCGCTCGAGCGGTGCCTGCAGATGATCGACAACGTCGGCAAGCCGGCGAAGGCGCCGGCGCACGCCTAGGCCCGGGCCTGGGCGCATCCGGGGAAGCGACATGAACGACCAAGCGCGCTACAAGGAGCTTTGCGACCGTCTGGTGAAGGGGCTCCGCCTCGAGTCGAAGCCGGTGGCCGTGCAGTTCAGCACCAATCCGCCGCCCGGGGTGGCGAAGTACGAGGGCCGGACCAAGGCCTGCACGATGCTCGACTTCGCGCGGCTCGAGGGCAAGACGTTCTACACGGTGGCCGACAACCACGAGTGCCGCAACGGCAGCCACTACCTCGGCATGACCAAGCCGTTCAAGGGGCTCGAGAACGGCGACTGGTACTCGGGCAAGTACCCCGACAAGGGGCGCAGCATGTATCCGAGCCCGGTCGTCGCCCGGCGCAACAACGACTACTACATCAAGATCCCGCAGGGCACGGTCAACTGCATCGCCTACGCGCCGCTCGACCGCTGCCCGTTCGACATCCAGCTGGGCGGGGTCATCGTCGTGATCCTGTGCAATCCCAAGCAGGGCCTGTACCTGACGCGCTCGGCCACCTACCACCGCGGCGGCGTCGTCCACGGCATCACCGGACCGTCGACCTGCTCGATCGTCATGGCCGGACCGTTCGAACGCGGCGAGATGTTCACGACGCTGGGCTGCTACGGCGGCCGGCTCTACGTCAAGGTGAAGACCGAGGAGGAGTTCATCGGCTTCCCGATCGAGCAGCTACCCGACATCGTCGACGCGCTCGACCGGTTGCTGAACGACCGCCCGGACCTCAAGGGCCTGCTCGGCGAAGGCGTCGGCCAGTACCACGTCGCCACCGAGGCCGAGATCCGCGCCCAGGTCGCGACCGGGCCGGGCAGCGAGCTGATGGAGTGAGCGCCGCGGCGGAGTCCCCGGCGGCGGGCGCAATCACCACCTGATCGGAGGCGGCTGAATCATGAAGAGAATCGGCGTCGATGTCGGCGGAACTTTCACGGACTTCATCTTCGTCGACGAAGAGAAGGGCAACGTCGCCGTCTACAAGACGCCGTCGACGCCCAAGGACCCGTCGATCGGCGTGATGAACGGCGTGCGCGAGCTGTGCACGCAGACCGGCTCGCCGCTCGAGTCGATCGACAACCTGTTCCACGGGACGACGGTGGCGACGAACCTGGTCCTCCAGCACGCCGGCGTCAAGACCGGTATGGTCACGACCGAGGGCTTCCGCGACATCATCCACATCGGCCGGCACAAGCGGCCGCTCAACTTCAGCATCACGCAGGACATCCCCTGGCAGACCCACCCGGTCGTCAAGCGCCGCCACCGGATGACGGTGAAGGAGCGGGTGATCGCCCCGACCGGAGAGGTCCTCCACCCGATCGACGAGGCGGAAGTCCGCCGGGCGGTCCGCCAGCTCCGCGAGGACGGTGTCGAGGCGATCGCCGTCTGCTTCCTCTTCTCGTTCCTCAATCCGGCGCACGAGCAGGTGGTCAAGCGGGTGATCCAGGAGGAGTACCCGGAAGCCTACATCTCGTTGTCGTCCGAGGTGCTGCCGCAGTTCCGCGAGTACGAGCGGTTCACGACGACCGCGCTCAACGCGTTCATCGGCCCGAAGGTCACCCACTACGTCGAACAGCTCTCCAACTCGCTGCGCGGTTCGGGCTTCCGCGGCGACCTGATGCTGATGCAGTCGGCCGGCGGCGTGGCGAGCGTCAAGGCGTCGGTGCAGAAGCCGGTCAGCCTGCTGATGTCCGGTCCGGCTGCGGGCGCGCTGGGCGGCGTCTGGTGCGCCGAGCTCGCCGGGCACAAGAACGTCATCGTGCTCGACGTCGGCGGCACGTCGGCCGACATCACGGTGCTCAACGACCGCCAGGTGCGGATGAAGCACCTGCTCGACACCAAGATCGGCGACTACAGCGCCATGGTGCCGATGCTCGACGTGAGCACGATCGGCGCCGGCGGCGGCTCGATCGCCTACATCGACGCCGGCGGGTTCTTCCGCGTCGGTCCGAACAGCGCCGGCGCCGACCCCGGGCCGGCGTGCTACGGTCTGGGCGGCAAGCAGCCGACCGTCACCGACGCCAACCTCGTGCTCGGACGCCTGAACCCCGACTACTTCATCGGTGGGCGGCTGAAGCTCAAGCCGGAGTTGTCGGTCAGGGCGATCGACGAACATCTGGCGAAGAAGCTCGACATGAGCGTCGAGGAGGCCGCGCTCGGCGTGCTCAAGATCGTCAACAACAACATGGTCCAGGCGGTGCAGAAGGAGAGCGTGCGACGCGGCTTCGACATCCGCAAGTTCAGCCTGCTCGCCTGCGGCGGCGCCGGACCGGTGCACGCCTGCGACCTGGCCGAGGCGCTGCGGATGCAGTCGGTGATCGTCCCGCCCAATCCCGGCATCCTGGCGGCGCTCGGTCTGATGACGACCGACCTCAAGTACGATTTCTCGCGCACCGAGCTGCAACTCGCCAAGTCCGCCGACGTCCAGAAGATCGCGCGCGACTTCGCCGAGCTCGAGCGCGAGGCCGGCCAGCGTCTGATCGAGGACCGCGTCCCCAAGGACCGCCGGGCCACCGAGCGGGCCGCCGACTGCCGGTACAAGGGGCAGGGCTACGAGCTGCGCGTCGCCGTGCCCGGCGGCGCGGTGACCGCCAAGACGATCGCCGCGATCGCCAAGAACTTCCACGACGCGCACGAGAAGGAGTTCGGGCGAGCCTTCCTCGACAACGACGTCGAGATCGTCAACATCCGCGTCAACGGCATCGGCCGCATCCCGACGCTCGCGTGGCCGAAGGTCAAGCGCGGTTCGGCCGACCCGTCGGCGGCCTTCAAGTACGAGAAGAAGGTCACGTTCGAGGTCGGCGGGCGCATCCGCCACGTCAATACCAAGGTCTACGAGCGTTCGAAGCTCAAGGCCGGCAACGTCGTCGCCGGTCCGGCGCTCGTCGAGCAGATGGACTCGACGACCGTCATCTCGCCCGGCGCCGAGGGCAAGGTCGACACCTACGGCAACCTGATCGTCACGCTCGGGCGCAAGTAACGCCGCCGTCCCTGCGAACCTCCCGCGAGGCACAGCCATGAAGAAGGACCAGAAGGTATTCATCAAGGGCACCGACATCCCGCGCGTGAAGATCGACCCGGTGACGCTGCAGGTGCTGGGCGGCGCGTTCAAGACGCTGGCGCAGGAGATGGGGCTCGTGCTCTACCGGATGTCCTACTCCAGCATCATCCGCGAGTCGGAGGACCTGGGCGCCGGCATCGTCGATCCGCTCGGCCGCCAGATCTGCGAGAGCGAGAGCACGCCGATGCACACCGGATCGGTTCCGGCGTACGTGCGCGGGTTCCAGCGCCGCATCATCGAGGAGCTCGGCAGCTCGATCGACGAAGGCGACGTGATCCTGCACAACCATCCGTATTACGGCGCGACGCACTCGCCGGACGTGCACATCGCCGTGCCGATCTTCCACAAGGGGCGGCTGGTCGCGTTCTCGGCGCTGCAGGCGCACGTGCTCGACATCGGCGCGCACACGCCGGGGCTGTGCATCGACGCGATCGACGTCTGGGCCGAGGCCCGGCTCTACCGGGGCCTCAAGATCTACGAGAAGGGCAAGAAGAACACGCAGCTGTGGCGGCACATCCTCGACAACGTACGCACGCCCAGCATGAACGAGAGCGACATCGAGGCGATGATCACGGCCGCGCAGTTCGGCCGGCGCCGTTTCCTCGAGCTGATCGACGAGTACGGCCTCGAGGTGATCCTGTCGGCCGCCGAGGAGTGGATGGACTACGCCGAGCGGATGCTGCGGGCGCAGATCGCCAAGGTGCCGGACGGGACCTACTACGTCGAGTCGTGGCTGGACGACGACGGCAAGAACTGGGGGCAGCCGCTCAAGGTGGCGGTCACGACGACGATCGCCGGAGACACCGTCACGATCGACCTGACCGGCTCGTCGGCGGAGGCGCCGACCGCCTACAACTCGCCGTTCGAGGGCTGCACGCGAACCGCCGCGAACTACATCGTGCGTACGATCTTCCTCGACGAGGCCGACCACGCCGAGTACATCCCGCAGAACGACGGGATGACGCGCGCGCTCAACCTGGTCGTGCCCGAGGGGACGATCTTCAACCCGAAGTTCCCGCGCGCCTGCTTCACCCGCTTCCCGCAGATCAACCTGATGTCCGACTGCGTGATGCGCTCGCTCGTCCACGTCATGCCCGAGCGGCTGTGCGCGGGGACTTCCGCCCACATCCACTTCGTCAGCTACAGCGGCTACATCCCGGAGGAGAAGCAATACTGGGTCTACCTCGAGGTCAACGAGGGCAGCTACGGCGGGCGTTGGGGCAAGGACGGCATGGACGCGGTCGACGCGCTCAACGCCAACACGCGCAACGTGCCGATCGAGGAGACCGAGTGGCACCACCCGCTGCGCGTCGAGCGCTACGAGCTGCGCGACGACTTCCGCGCGCCCGGGCGGTGGTGCGGCGGACTGGGGATCGTGCGCGAAACGCGCTACCTGACCGACGGCCAGTTCACCTGCGAGGGCGACCGGCACATGGAGGCGCCGCAGGGCTTCTTCAACGGACACGACGGCAAGGCCGGCGCGATCGTCAAGAACCCGGGCATGCCCGACGAGATCTCGTGGCCGTCGAAGATCTCCGGCGCCTCGGTCAAGAGGGGCGACGTGATCCGCATCGTCACACCCAACGCCGGCGGCTACTACGATCCGCTCGACCGCGAGCCGCAGGCGGTCCTCGACGATGTGCTGGACGGCTACACCGACATCGCGACCGCGAGGGACGCGTTCGGCGTCGTGATCGACGGGGTTTCGAAGCGGATCGACGTCGCCGCGACCGAGGAGCTGCGAAAGGCGGCGAAGAAGAGCGGTGCGCCGAGCGGCAAGTCGAGCGGCGTCGATGGGCGCAAGCCCGCGGCGAAGACCGGACGCGGCAAGGCCGGGTCGGGCGCCGTGGTACGTTGAGGTCGTCGAAGAAGGGCGGCGGCACGGGGCCGGACACGGCGCCACCGCGGCGAGATCCGCCAGCGCGATGAAGGACCCCCGTCAACCCGAACACCAGGGAACCGGGACGTCGCGCGCGCGCGGCGTCGGGGCGCGCCACGAGCGGAAGGAGGACGACCGGTTCCTCCGCGGACGCGGCCAGTACATCGGCGACCTGAAGTTCGCGGGAATGCGCGATGTCGCGTTCGTGCGGAGTCCGGTCGCGCACGCCCGGATCGGACGGATCGAGGTTCCGGACGGGCGGAGGGCCGACGTATTCCACGGCGGCGACCTCACCGACGTGAAGCCGGTCCTCTGCGCCGCGGGTCTTCCGGGTTTCAAGTCGTCGGCGCAGCCGGTGCTCGCGACCGACAAGGTCGTCCACGTCGGGATGACGGTGGCGATGTGTCTCGGGGACACGCGTGCGCAGGCGGAGGACCTCGCCGAGGAGGTTCGCGTCGACTACCACGAACTCGACGTCGTCCACGACATGCTGCAGGCGCGCCAACCCGGCGCCCCGCTCGTGCACGAGACGTGGGGCGACAACGTGCTGCTGACGAGCGATTTCGTCGTCGCCGATGTCGACGCCGTCGCCAGGACGGCGCCGATCACCGTCGAGCTCGAGTTGCGCACGGCGCGCCAGTGCATGTCGCCGATGGAGGGACGGGGCGCGATCGCGTACTGGGACAGCCGGATGGACCAGCTCGTCCTCTATACGTCGACGCAGGTGCCGCACCTGGTCCGCACGGGGCTGTCGGACGCGCTGGGCATCGACCAGGGCAGGATCCGCGTCATCGCACCGGACGTCGGGGGCGCGTTCGGGTACAAGTGCATGATGCTGCCGGAGGAGGTCTGCATCGCCTGGCTGGCGATGCGGCTCCGCCATCCGGTCCGCTGGCTCGAGGACCGGCGCGAACAGCTGACCGCCGGAGCGAATTGCCGCGAGCACCACTACCGGATCAAGGCCCATGCGGACAGGACCGGCCGCATGCTCGCCTTCGACGTCGTCGCGACGGTCGACTCGGGCGCGTACTCGATGTACCCGTTCACCGCGGCGCTCGAGGCCGGTCAGCTGCCGTCGATGCTGCCCGGTCCCTACGACTTCCCCGCGTACCGCTGTCGTTCGATCGCCGCGGTCACGAACAAGGTGCCGATCGTCCCGTACCGCGGCGTCGCGCGTCCCGGCGCGTGTCTGGCGATGGAACTCACGATCGACGCGATCGCTCGGGCGGTCGGCCGGGAACCGTACGCGGTGCGGCTCGACAATCTCGTGCCGCCGCAGGCGATGCCGTTCGACAACATCACCGGAAAACACTTCGACGGCGGCGACTACCCGACATGCCTGCAGCGCGCGATCGACGCGATCGATGTCGACGCGGTGCGCGAACGGCAGCGCAATGGGGAGCCCGACGGGCGATTGGTCGGCCTGGGATTCGCGTTCTTCAACGAACAAGGATCGGTCGGTACGACCGTCTACGCGAAATGGGGCATCCCGATGGTCCCCGGACACGAGCAGGCGACCGTCCGGCTCACGCCCGACGGGGTGCTGATCGTCTCGGTCGGGATGCAGTCGCACGGCCAGGGGCTCGAAACGTCGCTGGCGCAAGTCGCCCACGAGGTGCTCGGAATCGACACCGCCGATATCCGCGTCGTCCACGGCGACACCGGTCTGACGCCTTATTCGATCGGTACCTGGGGCTCGCGCAGCATGGTGATGGGCGGCGGGGCGGTCGCCCAGGCGTGCCGGACGCTCGGCGAGCGGATCGTCAAGATCGCCGCCCACGAGATGCGCGTCGATCCGAAGGGCGTCCGGATCGTCGATGGCAAAGTCGTCGCAGGCGATCGTTCGGTCAGCATCGTCGAGGTCGCGCGAATCTGGTACTCGCGCCCGCAGGATCTGCCGCCGGACATCGACACCGGGGGTGTCGAAGTCACCGTCGGCTACAAGCCCAAGCGCGACTCGGGCACGTTCAGCTACGCGGCCCACGCCGTGACGGTCGCCGTCGACCCGCATACCGGGCACGTCGAGATTCTCGACTACGTCATCGTCGAAGACGGTGGAACGCTCGTCAACCCGTTGATCGTCGAGGGACAGGTCTACGGTGGCGCAGCGCAGGGAATCGGCACCGCGCTCTACGAGGAGATGCCGTTCAGTGAAGAGGGACAGCCGCTCGCGTCGACGTTCCTCGACTACATCCTGCCGGGCGCGACCGAGGTGCCGGCGATACGCGTCTTCCACATGGAGACGCCTTCGCCGAACACCGAGTTCGGGGCCAAGGGCATCGGTGAGGGCGGCGCCATCGGCCCGCCAGCGGCGATCCTCAACGCGATCAACGACGCGCTGAAGCCGACCGGCGCGGTGGTTTCCGAATGCCCGGCGTCGCCGCGCCGCGTACTCGCCGCGATCGACGCCGCCCGAACCGGCGGCGGGCGCGGAGGGCGCCCGTGAAGGCCGCTCCGTTCGATTACGAGCGACCGGCCACGCTCGCGGGGGCGGTAGACCTCCTTCGCCGGGCCGACGGCGACGCGAAGGTCGTCGCCGGTGGACAGTCGCTGGGCCCGATGCTCAATCTCCGGTTGACGACACCGCGACTCCTGGTCGACGTGACCGGGATTCCGGAGCTGCGGCGCGCGACCGACGAAGGCGACGCGGTCGTGATCGGCGCCTGCGTGACGCACGCCGACATCGAGGACGGCCGAGTGCCGGACGCGACGCGCGGCATCATGTCGCGCGTCGCCCGGGGAATCGCCTACCGCGCGGTTCGAAATCGCGGGACGGTCGGCGGTAGTCTCGCGCACGCCGACCCGTCGGCCGACTGGCCGACCTGCCTCGCGGCGCTCGGTGCCGAGGCGCGGCTGTTCGGCCCCAACGGCACGCGGTCGATTCCGATCGCGCAATTCGTATCCGGCGTATTCGAAACGGCGCTCGCCGCCGACGAGGTTCTCGAAGCGGTCCGCGTACCGAAGCTGTCGGCTCGCGCGCGCTGGGGATTCCACAAGTTCTGCCGCAAGACCGGCAAGTTCGCCGAGGCGATGACCGCGATCCTGTGGGATCCCGACCGCAACGTCCGCCGCGCCGCCATCGGCGCCACCGATTCCCGGCCGATCGTGATCGGCGACGCGCGCGACGCGATGGACCGTTCGCGCGGCGGGGCGTTCGAGGACCCGTTGAGCGAACACGCGGTTGCGACGTTGCTCGAAGGCGTCGGAGTCGGCGGCGACGCCTATTCCCGCCAGATCCACGTCGTCTCGTTCCGACGGGCGCTCGCCCAGGTCCAGACCCCATGAAGCCGATTCGCCTCACCGTCAACGGCAAGCCGGTCTCAGCGGCGGTCGAACCTCGCATGCACCTGGGCGACTTCCTGCGCGAGAACCTGTTGCTGACCGCCACGCACCTGGGATGCGAGCAAGGGGTCTGCGGCGCCTGCACCGTTCTCGTCGACGGCAAGCCGGTGCGGTCGTGCGTCGTCTACGCGGTCGCCTGCGATGGCGCGGACGTGCGCACCCTCGAGGGCCTCGAGAACGACGAGGTGGTGACGGAGCTGCGCGCAGCGATGTCGCGGCATCACGGACTGCAGTGCGGCTTCTGCACGCCGGGCATGATGATGACCGCGCGCGATATCGTCACGCGCCTGCCCGATGTCGACGAGCGGCGCGTGCGGGAAGAATTGTCCGGCAACCTCTGCCGCTGCACCGGGTACGTCGGGATCGTCGCGGCGATCCGCGAAGTCCAGCAGCGGCGCGCCTCGCGGAAGGCCGGCCCGTGACCGGTGCCGCCGCGCGCGCTTCGCACGGACGCGGGCGGATCTGACGGCGGCGGGCGCCGAACTGGACGACGAGATGCCGAAACGCGAGATCGAAGGCGACTGGATCCTCGGCTGGGCCGACCGGAAACGCGCGGTCATGATGCCCAGCAAGGACGAGCAGGGGCGCGTCGTCTACGCGCGCACGCCGATCCTCGACCTCGAGGGGCTGATCACGCCGATCGAGGCGTCCTACATCGTCGCCCAGCTCGCGATGCCGGACCCGGTGCACCCGGACGACTGGCGACTGAAGTTGCACGGACGGGTCGAGCGGACGCTCGACCTCGATCTCGACACGTTGCGACGACTGCCGGGCAAGACGGTCCGGGCGGTCATCGAGTGCGCCGGCAACGACAGCGAGTTCTTCGAGTACCTGAAGGACCCGGCCGGCCGCAGGAAGCCGTCGTTGCGGGTGAAGCAGAACGAGACCGGCAGCGCCTGGGACCAGGTCGACAAGGGCAAGCCGCTGCCCGACATGAAGGACATCTTCGACGCGATCCCGAGCTCGAATCTCGTCTCCGGCGGCGAATGGACCGGCGTGCCGCTGCGCGTCGTGCTCGAGCGCGCGGGAGTCGGGCCGAGCGCGGCCGGCGTCCGGTTCCGTGGCTGGGACCAGGGCAAGCCCGATCCGATCGCGCAGTACTTCTCGGTCGGACGTACCGACTTCGCCGTGCACGACCCCGGCGTCATCCACTTCGAGAAGGCGCTGCCGATCGCCAAGGCGATGCACCCGGACACGATCCTCGCCTGGGCCCACAACGGCGAGTGGCTGACCCATGTGCACGGGGCGCCGTTGCGCCTGATCGTGCCCGGCTGGTCGGGCAACTGGTGGGTCAAGTGGATCGAGGAGATCGAGGTCGTCGACCGGCTGCCCGATCTTTACTACCAGACCCACTATTTCGTGCAGGGCGACTCGCCCGAGGATCCGGACAAGCGGATGCTGACGGCGATGGGCGTCAAGACGCTGATCGTGTCGCCCCGGGACGAGGACTCGCCGTTGCCGCGCGGCGAGCACGCGATCCGCGGACTGGCGTGGAGCGGCGAAGGCAAGATCGTCCGCGTCGAGGTGAGCACCGACGGCGGGGCGACCTGGCGCGATGCCCACGTCGAGGAGTCGCCGGACCGGTGGTTGTGGGTGCGCTGGTCCGCCGTCTGGACGGCGACGACCCCCGGCGACTACCGGATCATGGCGCGGGCGCACGACGAGACCGGCCGCGTTCAGCCGCAGACGCCACCGAACTTCCAACGCAAGCATTTCGACGGCATCGTGCCCGAGTTCATCAGGATCGAGTGAGCGCCTCCGCGGGCGGTCGGCGGTGTCGGCGCCGCGAGCGCGGGAAGCGGGGGACGGCGGAGAACGAGACATGGCGGTCTGGGACGACGTGATTCCCGCCGACGAGCGGCGGATCTACGACATCGGAGGCTGGGGCCGGCGAATGGGTTACGGTTCGCGCCCGGCGGTCGTCGTCGTCGACGTCAACTACGATTTCGTCGGCGACAAGCCCGAGCCGATCATGAAATCCATCGAGCGGTGGCGGTACAGCTGCGGCGAAGCCGGCTGGCGCGGCGTCCACGCGATCGCCGATCTGATCGCCGCGGCGCGTCGCAAGCGCGTACCGATCGTCTACACGACGGTCGAGCATCGGGCGGACGGTTTCGACTACGGGCGCGATCGCGACAAGAACTTCCGCACCGGCGAGGCGACCAGCGTCGTCGGTGCCAAGGGACCGGAGATGCCCGCCGAGATCGCGCCGAAGCACGAGGACATCGTCATCAGCAAGAAGAAGGCGAGCGGATTCTTCGGCACGCCGCTCGCGAGCTATCTCGTCGATCTGGGCGTCGACACGCTGCTCGTGACCGGCACGAGCACGAGCGGCTGCGTGCGCGCGACCGTCGTCGACGGGAACGCCTACAATTTCCGCGTCAGCGTCGTCGAAGAGGGGACGTTCGACAGGAGCGTCATCGCGCACAAGGTCAACCTCTTCGACATGCACATGAAGTACGCCGACGTCGTCTCGCTCGCCGACGCCAAGCGCTATCTCGCGGGGCTGGAGCGACAGCCACGGTCGACGCTCACCGGCGAACCGCGGCGACCGCGGACCGCGCGTCGCTCCTGACATCCGCGAGCGCGACGGGGAGACGATGGCGAACCAGGCGATCCCGCCGTCCGGGTCGGCCCGCATCACGCCGACCGAAGGGTCGCGGATCGTCCTGACCGATGTCGAGCATTCCTACGTCGCCGCGAACGGCGGCAAGACGCTCGCGTTGACGCGCACGTCGCTCGATGTCGCGCCCGGCGAGTTCGTCGCCATCGTCGGTCCGAGCGGTTGCGGCAAGACGACGTTGCTGAACCTGGTCGGCGGGTTGATCCGACCGTCGTCGGGACAGGTTCGGATCGGCGATCACGCCCCGCGGGCGGGGGCCGCCGACCTGGGCTACCTGTTCGCCCGGGACAATCTGCTGTCGTGGCGAACGGCCGCCGCGAACGTCGCGTTGCCGCTGGAGATCCGGGGGGTCTCGCGCAAGGAGCGCGACGAGCGGGTCGCCGCGGTGCTCGCGATCGTCGGACTGGCCGACTTCGCGCACTCGCATCCATCGCAGCTCTCCCAGGGCATGCGGCAGCGCGTGGCGCTCGCCCGGATGCTCGTCACCGAACCCAAGACGCTGCTGATGGACGAGCCGTTCTCGGCGCTCGACGCGCAGACCCGGCTGCTCATGCACCTGCACTTCCTGTCGATCTGGGAGCGCCAGAAGAGCACGGTGCTGCTGATCACGCACGACCTGGGTGAGGCGATCACGCTCGCCGACCGCGTGATCGTGTTCTCGCGGCGGCCGGGGCGGATCAAGGGCGAGTACCGCGTGGGAATCCCGCGGCCCCGGCGCGTCGCCGATCTGCAGGCGAACGCCGACTACCACGATCTCTATCGCAAGGTCTGGTCGGTGCTCGAAGAAGAGCTCGTGTCGACCGACGAAGGCTCGTGGCAGCCGAAGGAGGGATGATGGCGACGGCGCAGGAGGGCGGAGCCGCGGCGTCGGGCTCGACCGAGCCCGAAGGACCGGTGTTGGGAGGCGGCGGAGCGCATGGCCCCGAGCGTTCGAAGCTCGCCGAGCTCTTCACCGGAGCCGGACTGCGCGTCGTCGCCGGCTGGATCGGGGTCGCTCTCGTCGTCTACGGCGTCTGGCAGTACGCGGCGACCCACGGCTACGCGAATCCGGTCTTCACGGGAACGCCCTCGAAGATCCTCGCGGAATTCTGGGACGGACTGACCGGGCCGCCGGCGCTCGTGCACGCGCGCGCGACGGTGACCGCGGCGATCATCGGTTCCGCCGTCGCGTCGGTGCTGGGCATCGCCGTCGCCTTCGTGCTCGCGCAGAGCGACACCTGGCGGCGCATCTTCAATCCGTACTTCACGGTCCTGAACGGATTGCCGCGCGTCGCCCTGGCGCCGCTGTTCCTGCTCTGGTTCGGCATCGGCCCGCTCGGCAAGATCATGCTGGCCGGCAGCATTTCGTTCTTCGTCACCTTCTACAATACGATGGTCGGCGTCGACTCGGTCGATCGGGATCACCTGCTGCTCGCGCGCGCGCTGGGAGCTTCGAGGCTGCAGGTGTTCCTGAAATTCGTCGTCCCGTCGGCGGTGCCGTCGATCTTCGCGGGCCTGCAGCTCGGGTTCGTCTACGGAATGCTGGGCACGGTCGCGACCGAGATGCTGGCCGGGGAGGCCGGCCTGGGTGTGCTGCTCACGCGGCAGGCGGCGCTTTTCCAGATGGACGGCTACTTCGCGACGTTGACGCTACTCGCGCTCGCGACGACGGCGATCTCGGGGGCACTCGAGATCGCCCGCCGCCGCCTGCTGCGCTGGCAGCACGCGCATGTCGTGAAGGTCTGATCGGAGCGCCGTGACGAACACCGCTTACGTGCGACGTCCTGCCTGCCCGCGGCCGCGGGCGGGGGCGACGAAACGATGAAACCGCCATTGTTCGAGTACCACCGACCGCGCGACGTGGCCGAAGCCTTACGCTGCCTCGCGGACCACGAGAACGCGCGCGTGCTCGCCGGCGGCCAGTCGCTGATGGCGATGCTGAACCTGCGGATCGCCTATCCCGAGCATCTGGTCGACCTGGGCGGGATCGCCGAGCTCGCCTACATCCGCGAGGACGGCGACGAGATCGCGATCGGCGCGATGACCGCGCAGCGGTCGATCGAGTTCTCCGAGCTGGTGGCCCGGCGGCTGCCGCTGATGGCCGAGGCGATCCTGTCGGTCGGCCACCGGCAGACGCGCAATCGCGGCACGATCGGCGGCAGCCTGTGCCATCTCGATCCTTCGGCCGAGCTCGCGTTGATGGCGACCGTATACTCGGCGACGATCGTCGTCGCCGGTGCGGGCGGCGTGCGGCGGATGCCGATGGCGGCGTTCGCCGCCGGCTACATGTCGCCGGCGATCGAGCCGGGCGAGATTGTCACCGAGATCCGCTTCCGGCCCTGGTCGAGCGGCCACGGCTGGGGGTTCACCGAGATCGCGCGGCGCCGCGGCGACTTCGCGATCGTCGCGGTCGCCGCGCTGGTCGAGCTGGGGCGGGACGGGCGTATCGGCCGCGCCGCGCTCGCGCTGGGCGGCGTCGCGCCGGTGCCGCTGCGGGTCGAGGCCGCCGAAGCGGCGCTCGTCGGCGCGATCCCGGACGACGCGCTGTTCGCGCGGGCGACGGCGGCTTGCGGCGACATCGAACCGCTGGAGGACGCCCATGTCGCGCCCTGGTACCGCCGGCGGCTCGCGCCGGTGCTGGCGCAGCGCGTGATCGCCGACGCCTGCCGCCGGGCGCGGGAGGCCCGCCCGTGAGTGCCAACACGAAGACGATCAACGTGACGGTCAACGGCGTCGCGCGGACCCGCGAGGTCGAGCACCGGACGACGCTCGCCGATTTCCTGCGCCACGAGCTCGGATTGACCGGCACGCACGTCGGTTGCGAACACGGCGTCTGCGGCGCCTGCACGGTCCTCGTCGACGGCATGACGATGCGCGGCTGCCTGACGCTCGCGGTCCAGGTCGACGGGCGCGAGGTCTCGACCGTGGAGTCGCTGGCGTCTGGAGGGACGCTGAACGCGTTGCAGCAGGCCTTCCGGGCGCGCCACGCGCTCCAGTGCGGCTTCTGCACGCCCGGCGTGCTGATGACGTTGACCGAGTTCCTCCGCGATCATCCGCGACCGACCGAGGCGCAGGTCCGCGAGGTCCTGTCGGGCCATCTGTGCCGCTGCACCGGCTACCAGAACATCGTCGCGGCGGCGCTCGACGCGGCGGCGGCGATCCGCGGCGAGGCGACCGCATGAGCGCGAATCCCCGTCGCGTCGTCGGTCGACCGGTGCCGCGCATCGAGGACGAGGCGCTGCTCAAGGGCGAGGGACGCTACCTCGACGACATCAAGCTGCCCGGAACGCTGCACGCGGCCTTCGTCCGCAGCCCGCACGCGCACGCGAAGATCCTCGGCATCGACGCTTCCGAAGCGCGGTCCATGGATGGTGTGGTCGGCGTCTACACCGCCGCCGATCTCGCCGGCACGCTGGCCGGGCCGCGCCTGCCGCTCGCGTTCCCGAAGGGCAAGCTCGACGAGACCGCGATGCCGTTCATCCTCTCGCCGGACGAGGTGTCCCACGTCGGCGAGGCGATCGCGGTCGTCGTCGCGAGTTCGAGGTACGTCGCCGAAGACGCGGTCGACCGCGTCCTCGTCGACTACGACGTGCTGCCGGCGGTCGTCGACCCGCGCGAGGCGCTCAAGCCGGAATCGCCGCCGGCGTTCAGCGGTTTGCCGTCGAACCTGTTCACCCGGCTCGAGCTGCGCTACGGCGACGGCGCCGCGGCCTTCGCCGGCGCGCCGCACGTCTTCCGCGAAACGCTGTTCCAGACCCGCGGCCTCGCGCACTCGATCGAGGGTCGTGGCGTGCTCGCCTGGGTCGAGCCCGGCACCGGGACGCTGGTCGTCTGGTCGTCGACGCAGCTCGCGCACGAGGTCCGCGACAACCTGGCCGAGGCGCTGGGGCTCGAGGTCGACTCGGTCCGGGTGGTCACGCCCGACGTCGGCGGCGGCTTCGGCGCGAAGTTCCTCGTCTACCCGGAGGAGCTCGCGGTCCCGGCGGTCGCGAAACTCCTCGGTCGTCCGGTGAAGTGGGTCGAGGATCGGCGCGAGCATTTCCTGACGGCGATCCAGGAGCGCGACCAGTACTGGACGATCGAGGTCGCGGTCGACGCCGACGCGCGGTTGCTCGGCGTGCGCGGTGAGATCGTCCACGACCAGGGCGCCTTCGCGCCGCACGCGATCACGGTTCCGTACAACAGCGCGAGCTCGGTGGTCGGGCCGTACCACCTGCCCGCTTACGACATGACGGTGCTGCTCGCGCGGACCAACAAGCCGGCGATCAGCACGGTCCGCGGCGCCGGGTACCCGCAGGGCACGTTCGCGATCGAGCGCCTCCTCGATCGGGTCGCCGACCGCCTCGGCCTGGATCGCGCCGAGGTCCGCCGGCGCAACCTGATCCCGCCTGAGCGCATGCCCTACCGGCTGGGCCTCGTCAATCGCGCCGGCATCCCGGTCGTCTACGACAGCGGCGACTACGTGGCCTGCCAGCAGAAGGGGCTCGCCGCCGCGGACTACGCCGGCTTCCCGGCGCGCCAGGCGGCGGCGCGCCGCGAGGGCCGGTGGATCGGCATCGGCATCGCCCACGGCCTCAAGTGCACCGGGCGCGGACCATTCGAGACGGCGACGGTGCGCGTCACGCCGACCGGTCGGGCGCTCGTCTACACCGGCGCGTCGGCGATGGGACAGGGCATCGCGACCGCGCTCGTGCAGATCTGCGCCGAGGAGCTCGGCCTCGAGGTCGAGGACGTCGACATCGTCTGCGCCGACACCGCGTTCGTCTCCGCCGGGCTCGGCGGCTACGCGAGCCGGCAGACGATCGTCGCCGGGTCCGCGGTCCAGGCGGCCGCGCAGGCGGTCCGCGAGAAGGCGCGCCAGGTCGCGCTGCAGATGCTCGCCCCGCATGCCGACCTGGTCGTCACCCGCCGCGGCTTCCAGGTCGCCGGCCGGCCCGACCTGGTCGCGCCGTACGGCAAGATCGCGGTCGCGCTGCGCGGCGTCGCCGGTTACGCGTTCCCCGAAGGCGTCGAGGCCTGCCTCGAGGCGACGCACCGCTTCCGCGTCGATTCGATGACCTACGCGAGCGCGTTCCACGTCTGCGAGGTCGAGGTCGACGTCGTCACCGGGCTGGTCCACGTGCTCCGCTACGTCGCGGTCCAGGACAGCGGTACCGTCGTCAATCCGCTGGTCGCGCAGGGCCAGATCGTCGGCGGCGTCGTCCACGGGATCGGCAACGCGCTGTTCGAGCGGATGGCCTACGACGAGAACGGCCAGCCGATCACGACGACCTTCGGCGACTACCTGCTGCCGACCTCGCCCGAGGTGCCCAACGTCGAGGTCGTCTTCCACGAGACGAAATCGCCGCTGAACCCGATGGGGATGAAGGGCGTCGGCGAGGTGTCGATCATTCCGGTCACCGCGGCGATCGCCTCGGCGATCGAGAGCGCACTCGCGCCGATCGGCGTACGCGTGCGCGAGACGCCGGTCTCGCCGGTGCGCCTGCTCGAGTTGATCGTCGAGGCGCAGGCGGGTCGGCCCGAATCGTCCGGCGCGCCGGCGCCGGCGGGCGGGGTGCGCCCGGCGGCCGTTCATCCAGGGGGGTAAGCGTGGTCGAGCAACAGACACGGGATTTCTATTCACCGACGCATGTCATCTTCGGACCGGGGTCGTCGGCGCGCACCGGTGCCGAGACCAAGCGGCTGGGCGGCAAGCGCGCGTTCGTCGTCACCGACCAGCGCGTTCATTCGGCGGGCCTCACACGCGAGCCGCTCCGCTCGCTCGAGGAAGCCGGCATCGAGACGGTGATCTTCGACGACTGCGAAGTCGATCCGTCGACCGCGACCGTCGAGAGGGCGCTGGATCGCTACCGGGAGGAGGGTTGCGACGTCATCGTCTGCGTCGGTGGCGGCTCGCCGATCTGCCTAGCCCGCGCGGTGGCCTTGCGCGCGTCGAACCCGACGCTGAGCCTGCGGGCGATGGAGGGGATGAACAAGTTCGCGGTGCCGCCGAAGCCGACGGTGCTGGTGACGACGACGACCGGCTCGGGCAGCGAGGTCTCCCCGGTGTTCATCATCACCGACCCCGAGCGGATGGTGAAGATGAACGTCGGCGGCCACGGCGCCCAGGCGACGGTGTCGATCCTCGACCCGGCGATGTTGAAGTCGCTGCCGGCAGGACAGGTGATCGCGACCGGCATGGACGCGATCACCCATTCGCTGGAGGCGTTCCTGTCCAACCGGGCGTCGCTCATCACCGACGCGCTGGCGATCCGGTCGCTCAAGGTGCTGTGGAAGCACATCGGCCCGGCGGCGTTCTCGGTGAACAACATGGAGAGCCGCGGCCAGATGCTGCTCGCGAGCATCGTGTCGGTGCAGGCGTCGGGCAGCGCGAGACTGGGTCTCGTGCACGCGACGTCCGACCAGATCTGCGCCTTCCACCACGTCTCGCACGGGATGAGCAACGCGCTGATGCTGCCGGTGGTCATGGAGTACAACCTGCCGGCGGCGCCCGACAAGTTCGTCGAGCTGGCGCAGGCGACCGGCGAGGACGTGCGCCACGAGGCCGACGCGCCCGAGGCGTTCCTCATGGCGATCGCGCGGTTCTACCGGCGGATGGGCATCCCGACGAAGCTCCCCGAGGTCGTCGATCCGGCGAGCTTCGACGACTGGGCGCAACGCACGCTCGACAATCCGCTCTACACGACGACGATCCGCCAGCCGGGCAAGGACGAGATCGTCGAGCTCTACCGGCGGGCGAAGGCCGGCTGGTCCTGGCCGTAGGCGGAACCGGCGTCGGGGCGATGGGCAAGCTGCGGATCAAGATCGCGGCCTGGGACTACGATCGGGTCCGGCCGATCATCGACGGCCGCGTTCCGGTCGAGGGCTGCGAGGTCGACTTCCTCGTGCTGCCGCCCGAGCAGTGTTTCCACCGGGCCTACCTGCAGAAGGAATTCGAGGTTTCCGAGATCGGGTTCTCGCCGTACCTGATCGCCTATTCGCGCGGCGTCCACCCGTACATCGCGCTGCCGGTGTTCCTGTCGCGGATGTTCCGCCACTCGGCGGTCTACGTGCGCACCGACCGCGGCATCCGGCGCCCCGAGGACCTGAAGGGCAAGCGCGTCGGCATCGTCGAATACCAGATGTCGGCGGTGATGTGGCCGCGCGGCATGTTCGCCGACGATCACGGGGTGAAGCCCGCCGACATCCTGTGGCGCCAGGGCGGTCTCGACGTGCCCGGCCGCAAGGACAAGTTTCCGCTGAACCTCCCTCCCGGCTTCCCGCTGGAGCCGGTACCCGAGGGACGCACGCTGTCGGCGATGATCGCCGACGGCTCGCTCGACGCGGTGATCACGCCGCGCCCGCCGGGCTGCTACCGCGACGGACGCACGCCGGTGGCGCGCCTGTACGAGGACTACGAGACCGCCGAGCGCGAGTACTACCGGCGGACCGGCATCTTCCCGATCATGCACGCGCTCGGCGTCCGCGTCGACGTCCACGAACGCCATCCGTGGCTCGCCGGTGCGCTGACGCGCGCGTTCACCGAGGCGAAGCGGATCGCCACCGCCGATCTCTTCGAACAGGACGCGCTCAAGGTGAGCCTGCCCTGGATCGCCTCGCACGCGCAGCAGACGCGCGCGCTGATGGGCGAGGACTTCTGGCCGTACGGCGTCGAGGCCAACCGCCGCACGCTCGAGGTGATGACCCGCTATTCGTACGAACAGGGGCTGGCGGTGCGAAGGCTCGGCGTCGACGAGATCTTCGCCGAGGCTTCGTAGCCCTCGAAGAACGCGGCGGGCCGCCATGGAACGTGCGACCGGCACGAAGCGGCCTGCGCCGTCGGTGGCGATCATCGGCGCCGGCTTCGGCGGCATCGCCGCCGCCGTGAGACTCAAGCAGGCTGGATTCGACGACCTGACGCTGTTCGAGCAATCGCCCGGGCCGGGAGGGACGTGGTGGGACAACCGCTATCCCGGCGCCGAGTGCGATGTCGAGATCGCCTTCTACCAGTTCTCGTTCATGCCGAAGGACTGGCCGCGTACCCATGCGAGCGCGCCGGAGATCCAGGCCTACGTCGAATCGGTCATCGACCGTTTCCACCTCGGCGACCGGATCCGCTATTCGACGGCGGTGACATCGGTCGTCTGGGACGATGTCGAGCATCGGTACAACGTCGTCACGCGCGACGGCGCGTCGTCGAGGTTCGACGTCGTCGTCAGCGCGGTCGGTCTCCTCAACGTGCCGCGCTATCCGGCGTGGCCCGGCCTCGAGGACTTCGACGGTCCGAGGTTCCATACGGCGCGCTGGGAGCACCAGCACGACTTGTCGGGAAAGCGCGTCGCGGTCGTCGGCGCGGGGTCGTCCGCTGCGCAGGTCGTACCCGCGATCGCGTCGATCGCCCGCGAGGTGCTGATGTTCTGGCGCGAGCCCGCGTACGTGATGCCCAAGAACGAGCGGGATCTCTCGGCCGCCGAGCGGCGGACGCTCGCGAGCCGTTTCGGATTGTGGCGCGCCCGCGCCCGCGTCTTCTGGCGCATCGAACGCGACGTGTCGGTGCGCGAGCCGACGAGCGCGCGCCAGCGGCGCGCGCGGGCGGCGTACGCCGAGTACCGCGATCGGTTGTTCGCCGACCGACCGGACCTTCGCACGGCGATGTCACCGGAGTATCCGTACGCCTGCAAGCGGCCGGTGCTCTCCACCAACCTCTTCCCGGCGTTGAAGCGCGAGAACGTACGCGTCGTGACACGCTCGGTCGAGCGGGTCACGCGCGCCGGGCTCGTCGACAGCGAGGGCGTCGAGCACGCGGTCGACGCGATCGTGATGGCGACGGGCTTCACGCCGTGGAATTTCCTGCGGACGTTCGAGGTGGTGGGACGCGCGGGACGCACGCTCCACGGCGTGTGGGGCGACGAGCCGGAAGCCTACCTCGGCCTGCAGGTCGCCGGATTCCCCAATTTCTTCATGATGTACGGACCCAACACGAACTTCTTCTGCGTGACGTTCATGCTCGAGCGGCAGGCCGACTACATCGTACGCGCCGTCCGCCGGCTGCGACGCGGCCGCGCGACCGCGATCGACGTGCGCCGCTCGTTCATGGACGCCTACAACCGGGCGCTCGACCGGAGCCTGTCCGGCAAGGCGCTCGAGGCGGGGTGCAGCAACTACTATCACTCGGCCTCGGGCCGCAACGTCGTCACGTTTCCCTGGCGCGGCAGCGTCTACGCGCTGTTGACCCGGTTCGGGGCGCTGGGTCAGGTCGCGATCTGCGCCGACCGTGAACGAAGGCGCGGCCACCGTCGGGTCGAGCGCTCGTCGGTCCACGCGGTCGAGGCGCGCACCGCCCGGCGCGCTGCTCACGGTCCCGACCGGTCGAGCACGCGCGGGTAATCGTCGACGCCCCGGCCGGCATTGTCGACGGGTTCGCAGCCGATGCCGCGCTTCGCCGCGGCGATGTCGAGGCGGCGTTAGGCCGGGCCGCTTCCTCCGCGCTCGATCGCCCGCAGGACCCGCTGGGGCGTCAGCGGCAACTCGTCGAGCTCGGCACCGAGGCGACGCAGCGCGTCGTTCACCGCCGCGACGATCGCCGCCGGCGGTCCGACCGCGCCCCCCTCTCCCAGTCCCTTGGCGCCGAAGTCCGTGTACGGCGAAGGCGTCTGCATGTGCTCGACACGCAGGTCCGGGGTCTCGGCCGCGCCGGGGAGCAGGTAATCGAGCAGCGTCGACGCGAGCGGCTGGCCCTGCGCGTCGTAGGGCATCGCTTCGTACAGCGCGGTCCCGATGCCCTGCGTGGCGCCGCCGCGCACCTGGCCGTCGACGATCATCGGATTGACCAGTACGCCGCCGTCTTCGACGACCAGGTAGTCGGCGAGCTGGATCGACCCGTCCGTCGGGTCGACGACGACGACCGCCGCATGAGCCGCGTAGCTGAACGTGCCGCTGTCGCGCGCGGGTCGGTATCCGGCGGTCGCCTCGAGTCCGGACGGATCGATCGTCGGCGGCAATTTCTGCGGCGTCAGGTACCAGGCGCGCGCGATGTCTCGCAGCGCTATCCGGCGTCCGTCGGGGCCGACGACTTCCGCGCTGTCGTAGCGAACGGTGTCCGCGGCGACCCCGAGCAGCGCCGCGCCGATCGCCGCCGCCCGCGAGGCGACGACGCGCGCGGCGGCGGCGACGGCGCCGCCGCCCAGCACGATCGAACGCGAACCCCAGGTCCCGGTCGAGTACGGCGTGACCAGCGTATCGCCCTGCAGTACGCGGATGCGATCGACGTCGATTCCCAGGACCTCGTGCGCGATCTGCGCGTAGGTCGTCTCGTGCCCCTGTCCGTGTGAATGGGTGCCGACGCGGATCTCGACGTGAGCATCCGCCGTCAGCCGCAGGTTCGCCTGCTCGTAGCCCGGGACCACCGGCCGTCCCCACGGCGCGACGACCGACGTCCCGTGGGCCCCCTGCTCGCAGAAGAACGAGAGGCCGACGCCGACGAGTCGTCCGTCCGGCTCCCCGCGGCGCTGCCGTTCGCGGACGGCGGGGAGTCGGATCGACTCGACGGCGCGGCGGACGCAGGCGTGGTAGTCGCCGCTGTCGAAGTGCTTGCCGGTCACGTTGTCGAACGGCATTTGGTCCGCGCGGACGAGATTGCGGAGCCTCGCCTCGTACGGTTCGATGCCGGCCACCTTGGCGATCGCTTCGACGACCGCCTCGATGGCGAGACAGGCACCGGTGCGCCCGACGCCGCGGTAGGCCATTATCGGCGGCTTGTTCGTCGCGACGGCGGCCGACCGGCAACGGTACGAGCGGAAATCGTAGGGGCCGGGCAGCAGGTTCGCGATCTGGACGGCTTCGATCGACGCCGCCATCGGATACGCCGAGTAGGCGCCCGCGTCGACGTGCACGACGCAGTCGACGCCCACGAGACGTCCGTCGGCCGTCGCGTACCCGGTGATGTCGTAGTCGTGTTCGCGGCAGTTGGCGCTGATGATCAGCCGTTCGCGGCAGTCCTCGATCCAGCGGATCGGCGTGCGCGTGCGCAGCGCGAGCCAGGCGACGGCGATCTCTTCGCGTCGCACGACGCACTTGTAGCCGAAGCCGCCGCCGACGTCGGGCGAGATCACGCGGACCGAGCCGTCGGGAACGCCCAGGCAGCCGCTGAGCGCCGTTTGGACCGTATGCGGTATCTGCGTCGAGGTCGCGACCGTCAGCATCGAGAGCCGACCGTCCCACCAGGCGACGACGCCGGCCCCTTCGAGGGGGAACGAGCATTGCCGCGAAGTCCGCAGCCGCTTTCGCACGACGATCGGCGCGCCTGCGACCAGATCCTGGCGCCACCGGTCCTCGACGACTTCGATGACGACGTTGTCGCTCCACGATTCGTGCACGCGCGCCGCGTCGGGGGATCTGGCGGCGATCATGTCGACGACCGGCGGCAATTCGTCGTACTCGACGATGACCTGCGCGGCGATGTCCTCGGCGCGGGCCCGCGTTTCGGCGACGCACATCGCGACCGGCTCGCCGACGAACCGGAGCTTGTCCCGCGCGAGGACCGGCTCGATCGAGGACTTGAATCCGGCGAGGGGGGGCGCCGAGTCGAGCGGCTCGACACCGCCAAGGTCGATCGCCGTGGTGACGTGGTCGCGCAGCGCCTCCGGAACGCGGATGCCGGTCAGGCGCGCATGAGCGACAGGGCTGCGGACGAACGCGACGTCGCGCACGCCGGGAACCGCCAGGTCGGCGACGAAGCGGCCGGTCCCCTTGAGGAAACGCTGGTCCTCGTTGCGCGCAACCGAGGCGCCGATTCCCTGTGCGGCCATCGATAGGCGCCCCGGTGCGCTCCGTTCGGCGGGCCGCCGCTGCTGGCGGGACCGCCTACGGCAGCGGCCGTTCCTCGACCTCGCCGTTGGCCTTGATGTACCGGTAGCGCGAGCGCTCGACGGGAATCCGGTCGCGGACCCGTGCGGCGAGCCAGTCGGCCATCATCGCGTACCAGTGCGGCCCGGCCTGCGACGACGGGGCGCGGCCGGGCGCGTGCCGCTCGTTCTGGTAGGCGACGATGTCGACGGGTCCCGGAACCTTCTTGGCGACTTCGAAGACGCACCGGAACGGCGCGAGCTCGTCCAACTCGCCGCCGAGCACCATCAGCGGCGAGCGCAGGTTGCCGACGCGCGTCCGAAGATCGAATCCGGCGATGAACCGGTCGAACGCGTCTTCGTCTTCGTATCCGGCCATGAACATGAACCGGTTCTTGAAACTGGGCGACCCTTCCTCGAAGATCGTCCGGAACCCCGGTTCGAAGCACGCGAGTCCGACGACGGTGCCGCGCAGGTGCGCCGAGATCGCGTTCGAGAGCACGGTCGCCGCGTAGGATCCGAAGCTGCGCCCGAACACGCCGACCCGGTCGGAATCGAGGTCCTCGCGCTGATGTATCCAGCCGATGCACGCGTGTCCGACATCGGCGAAATTGTCGGCGGTGATCCTCAGCCCTCGGACGAGCGCCTCGGACTGCCCGGGACCGTCGATCGTGAGCGCCGCGAGTCCGCGCTCGATCATCTTGTCGCCGTAGCCCCAGACCAGCGCCTCCTTGAAATTGTCCATCCCCGGAACCATGATCACGGTCGGGTACGGCGGCTCGCCGACGAGTGGCAGATGCAACCACGCCGGCACGACATGCCGCCCGAGCGGAATCTCGACGCGTTCGATCCGGTGGTGCGCGCGCTTCGCGTACCGCCCGTAGCACTCGACCTTCTTCTCGTTGAGCGCGAGGTTGCGTTCGGTCACGTCGTCGATCGGCCACTGCGCTATGCCGTAGTAGAGCGCGGCGACGAGGTAGGACTCGCGCGCGGTGATCTCGTCGCCGCGCGCCTCGGCCTCCCGTGCGCGCGCCTCCCGGCCGGCTGCGATTTCTTCGAAAGCCGGCGATATCTCGTCGTAGCGCTTCGCTTTCGTCGATACGAGGCTCCAGTCGCCCATGCCCTCGAAACCGACCGGAGCGGTCGCCATGCCCATGCGCAGGAGGTCCCAGTCGAGACCCACGCGCGAGATCACGAGATCCAGCAGCCATTTCTGTTCGCGGAAGCGTCGGGCTCGTCCGGGCATCGGAACCTCCGTCGGCGTACGGGGCGCGAAGACCGCCTAGGGACGGGCCGTCTTCCAGATCACCTCTTCGTAGACGAGGGGCGCCGGAAGCTGCTTGAGCGCCAGCAGGTAGGCGTTGTACCCCTCGAACGCGCTCTTCGGGACATGGGGCGCGAGTAGGCTCGCGTGGACGTCGACGATCCGCCTGAGCGTCTCCTGGCGGTTCGGCACGGTGTCGGGCAGCGGCATCCTGTCGCCGATGATCTTGTAGAGCTCGTTGCGGTTCTGCGCATTGAGAATCCAGGCGATCGCCTCGTTGTTCGCCTTGGTGAACGCCTCGACCGCGTCGGGGTTCTTGTCGATGTAGGGTCCGTAGGCGGCCCACGACAGCGTCGCCCCGCGCAGCGCCTTGAGCGCCGCCGGCCCGACGCCCTTCCGGTAGTCGAGGATGATCTTGCCGACGCCGAGCGCTTCCGCGAGTTCCGGCCCGGTGCCGAACATCATGGCGGCGTCGACGACACCGCCGCGCAGCGCCGGCACCGCGGTGGTCACGCCCCCGACCGCGACGTAGGTCGCGCTGTCGGTGCTCAGGCCCGCGCCCTCGAACGCGGAGCGCATGTACGCCTCGGTGGTCGCCGCGAGCGCGGTGACGCCGATCTTCTTGCCGACGAGGTCCTTCATCATCGCCGGGTACCCGTCCTTGAGGTTCGGCAGCGAGAGCCCGGGGTTGGCGACGAGCACGCTCCAGTTCTCGGCGTACATGTTCGCGGTGATCCGGACGTCGACGCCGCGCGCGCGGGGCCGCATCGAGCCGTCCATCGCGCCGTTCGCGTACTCCAGCGTTCCGTTGACCAGCGCGGTGATCGACGCCGGTCCGCCGACCAGCGGTACCAGCTTCACGTCGAGGCAGTGCTTCTTGAAGATGCCTTTGGCGTCGGCGACCCAGGGCACCAGGTTGATGATGTCGCCGGTCCACTCCTGGACCCGGACGAGCGGCGGTTGCGCACACAGGTCGGCCGCTGGCGCGGCGGGCGCCGCGGCGAGGCCGGCGGCGGCGACGGCGGCCACGACCACGCCGCGCCGGATGGCGCGGGCGCGTTCGGCGTGGCGAACGAGGAATGCAGTGGCGGGACTCGGGCGCATGGTCGGTTTCCTCCCTGGGGACTTCGAGACGGGTCGCGCAGCACCGCCGGAAGTCGGCGGGGGACTCGCTCGGCGGACTACGCGAACGATCCTAGTCGCTCGGAACCGCGGTTTGATGCCGGTTGGACACGCACTGATGCGCGGACCCACATCAATGGGCCGGTGCGCGTCGACGGGTCGGATGCTGGCGAGGTCGCCGGGTCGGGACTGCTTCCGTGGACCGCCCTCGAGAGCGCGAGGCCGGTCGGCGGCGGACCGACGCCGCGCGTTCCGGCGGGCCCGGGCCCTCGCCGAGGCGCGCCGCCATGGTCCGACGTGCCGGTTCGCTCGTCAGTGCGCCGCGACCCACGCCTCGAGCCTCGGGGTGAACTGGGCGGCGCGCTCGATCGTGAACAGGTGACGCGCGCCGTCGACGACCTCCAACCCGGCGCCGGGTATCGACGCCTGCGTGAAGCGGGCGTCCTCGATCGGCACTCCCGGATCCTCGCTGGCGCAGGTCACGAGTGTCGGAACCGCGATGCGCCGCAACAACGCGGTGTGGTCCATGTCCCGGATCGCCATGCACGCGCCGACGAATCCGTCGACCGGCGTGGCGAGTACCCCCTTCGCGACCGCCTCGACCGCTTCGGGGTGCGTGGCGCGGAACGCCGGCGTGAACCAGCGATCGAGCATCGTCGGCACCAGCGGCGCGATTCCCTGGCTGCGGGCGATGCGGATTCGCTCCTCCCACATCGACACCGGTCCCATCGCGCTGCGCGAGCCGACGAGCATCAGACTCGACAGACGCGCGCCGTGATGCGCGCCGAGCGACTGGCCGATCATGCCGCCGAGCGAACAGCCGACGAAATGCACGCGTTCGATCGCCAGCGCGTCGAGCAGCCCGATGGCGTCGCGTGCCAGTTGGTCGACGTCGTAAGGTGGCGGCGTCACCGCCGTCCGGCCGTGGCCCCGGTTGTCGAACCGGAGCACGCGGTAGCGCTTCGAGAGCGGCGCCACCTGCGGCGCCCACATGTCCAGCGTTCCCAGGAGTCCGTGGCACATCATGACGACCGGCGCCGCGGGCGCCCCTGCGAGGTCGTAGTGGATCCGCAGACCGTTCGCCATGATGAAACCCGAAGACATCGGATTCTCCTCGCCGTTACCCGGCCGCGCGACGGACGCCGCGCATGGCCCGAGAATATTTGATCGAACCGCCACCGTACAGCGGTGGTCGGCCGCTCGTCCATGCAAGAATGCGCGACATGCGCGACGCCGCCGCCGGTAGGACACAAATGGCGATCGCGCTGGCGATGCTCTGGCTCGCGGGCAACGCGCTGCGGATCACCATCCTCTCGCTGCCGCCGGTGCTCGCGCCGATCCGCGACGAGATGGGTTTGAGTGCGACTCAGATCGGCGTGCTCTCCGGCGTTGGCCCGGCGATGTTCGCGACGACCGCGATCGTCGGCTCGGCGATGGTCGCGAGGCTGGGGCTCAAGTCGGCGCTGATCGGCGGACTCGCGATCGTCGCGGTCGGCTCGGCGCTGCGGGGGCTGTCGACGGGTTTCGCAACACTGCTGGCGACGTCGATCCTGATGGCGGCCGGTGTCGCGGTCATGCAGCCGGCGATGCCGACGGCGGTCCGTCAATGGGTCCCCGACCGCATCGGCCTGGGCACCGCCGTTTACGGCAACGGGCTGCTCGTCGGCGAATGCGTGCCGGTGGTGCTCACGCTCCCCTGGTTGCTGCCGCTCGTCGATGGCAGCTGGAGGGCGTCGTTCGTCGCCTGGGCTCTGCCGATCGTCGCGATCGCGATCGTCCTGGGGGCGTACACGCCCGAGGTCCCGGCCTCGATCGCGTCGGCCAAGCCGCGACGCTGGATGCCCGATTGGCGCGCCGGTCTGGTCTGGCGTCTCGGCGCGCTCGTCGGCAGCGTCAACGCGCTCTATTTCGCGACCAACGGATTCCTGCCGGTCTACCTCGCGAGCGAGGGGCGCGCGGACCAGATAGGCGACTCGCTGATGGCGCTCAACGTCGCGCAGATACCGGGCTCGCTCGTCCTGCTCGGCGTCGCGCACCGGCTCGAGGGGCGCTCGTGGCCGTTTCTCGTCGCGGGTGCGCTCGCACTCGCCAGCGTGGCCGGCCTCGTGCTGGGTGGCCGCGAGGGCGCGATCCTGTGGGCGTCGCTGCTCGGCGTCGCCGAGAGCGGCGCGCTGATCGTGGGACTGATGCTCCCGGCGCTCCTGTGCCGGCCCGAGGACGTCGCGCGTACGTCGGCCGGCATGTTCACGCTGAGCTACGGAAGCGCGCTCGCGGTCGGCGTATTGAGCGGCGCGGCGTGGGACCTGACCGGGCGGCCGGCGCTCGCATTCGTCCCGATCGGCGCGTGCGCGGTCGTGTTGATCGCGATGCCGGCTCTCATGCGCTCCCGCGGCGAGTTGCGCTAGATCCCCGCGGAAGGTGTTCGACCGATGTCCCGGCGATCGGTCGCCGGCCGAAGAGGAGACCCGAATGAAACGCGTGTCGGTGTTCACGGGGTTCGCGGTCGCGATCGGCCTCGCCGCGGGCGGCGCGGTCGCGCAGGGGTTTCCATCGAAGCCGATCCGGATGGTCGTCCCGTACTCCGCGGGCGGCGGCCTCGACATGATGTGCCGGACGGTCGCCGAGCGGATGGCGCAGTCGGTGAAGCAGCCGGTGGTCGTCGACAACCGGGTCGGCGCGTCGGGGACGATCGGGACCGCCGCGGTCGCGAAATCGGCGCCGGACGGCACGACGATCCACTGCGGGACCAATTCCGAGGTCACGCTCGCGCCGTTCGTGCTCAAGGACCTGCCCTACGACCCCGAGCGCGAATTGACGCCGCTGACGATGGGCGTGCGCCAGGTCGTCGTCCTGGTCGCGCATCCGTCGCTCGAGGCGACCAGTCTCAAGGCGCTGCTCGACCGCACGCGCGCCCAGCCGGTCTCCTACGGCCATCTGGGCGTCGGGCACAGCTTCTACCTGGCGATGGCGATGCTCGCCGCCGAGGCGAAGGCGCCGTTCACCGGCGTCCCGTACAAGGGCGCGGCGAACAGCCTCACCGACGTGCTCGGCGGCCACATCAAGCTCGCGGTGCTCAATCTCGCGCCGGTGCACCAGTACCTGCGCGACGGCAAGCTCCGCGCGCTCGCGGTGTTCCAGTCGGAACGAAGCGCGGTCCTGCCCGACGTGCCGACCGTGCGCGAAGTCGTCGGCGCCGACGTCCAGGCGCCGTCGTGGTTCGGCTTCTTCGCGCCGGCCGGCCTGCCGCCGGAGATCCGCGCGCGGCTCGAGCAGGAATTGCGCGCGGCGCTCGCCGATCCCTCGGTGCGCACGAAGCTCGGCGAGTCGCACATGGAGGTCATGGGCATGGCGTCGGCCGAATTCGCCGAGATCGTCCGGCGCGAGCGCGCGTCGAACGAGGCGCTGGTGCGGCGGTTCGGCGTCAAGCCCGAGTAGGACCGGCGCGACGCGGGGCGCGCTCGATCGCCGGGTTCAGCGCGGTCCCGGGATGCACGCGAACACCTTGGTCTGCGCATGTCCCTCGAAGACCCACCCCTGCGCGATCATCCGGTCGAGCGTCGCGAGGTCGTCGGTGTAGCGGTGATTCGGCGCGCCGCGCTGGCCGTTGTTGTAGGCGCGGTACAAGGGGACCGTTGGCGCCGGGCAAGTCGCCGCGCCCGCCTGGCCGACCGGCAGCCGCAGCCCGAAGACATCGCCTTCGTATTGCCAGACGCTGCCCTGCCGCAGCAGGCTGCACTCGAAGTCGTAGGGCGTGTAGAAGTGCGAGCTCTTGGGCGCGAACGACCCGCCGCTGAAGAACCGGCAGACCGGAGCGGAGCCGGAAGCGCCGGTCTTGTCGACCGGGAAGCTGCGACCGGTCCGAGCCCACTCGGGGAATTCGAAACGGTCGAGCGGCGCGGTTTCGGACAGGGCTTCGGTGGTCACGAAGTAGTGGTCGAACGACGGTTCGTAGTACTCGATCGCCTGCTCGGTGGCCGCGTCGTCCGACACCGTGATCGTGTGCAGCCCCGACTCGGTCGCGGCGACCAGCGTGCGCGTGTCGGTCGGATCGACCTCCAGACGATTCACGCGAAGTCCGCCTCGGGCCGGCAGGCCGGCGGTCATCGGCGAGAAGTGGAGTCCGCCGTCGACCGACCGGTACACGCCCAGCCCCCCGATGCGGTTGCCTCCGCGATCGACGATGGACCAGGGGGGTGTAGACAGGCCGACGTAGACGACGCGCGAGTCGTTCGGATCGATCGCGATCGCGGTGACGATGCCGGCGGGCAGGCCCTGGTCGCGCCGGGTCCATGACGCGCCGCCGTCGGTCGTCGCGTAGAACCCGAGCGGTTCGTCCTCGGTCAAGCCCCCGCGAAAACCGGCGAAGACGGTCGAGGGATCGGTCGGGCTGACCGCGAGCACGGTGACGACCGCCGGGTCCGGCAATCCTGCGGCACGGCGCGTCCATGACGCGCCGCCGTCGTTCGTTCCGTAGATCGGGAGTCCCCCGAAGGCGATGTAAACCGTTTCCGGATCGCTGGGGGCGACGGCGAAGCCGTACAGCCGACTGTTGACGAACTCGGGCAATCCGCTGACCCGCAGCGACCACGACGACCCGTCGTCGTTCGACCGGAGAACCACCGGCAGATGCCCGGGAAATTGGACTGGCGCCTGGCGCCGCGTACCGGCCACGTAGATAGTCGTCGGGCTCGAGACGGCCTCTTCGACGGCGATGTCGTCCAGATCGATCCAGGGCGCCAGGTATTCGAGCGTGGGGATCAGCGGGTTCCAGGAATCCCCGGAATCGAAACTGCGCAACAGGGAGCCGAAGTAGTCGCTGCGGGGTTGGAACGCGTAGAGCATGCCACCGCGTGTCGGGCTGCCCCAGAACCTGTCCCATCCGGAACTACGGTCGGGGAGCGGAGCGAACTTGGTCCAGTTGCGCCCGCGGTCGAAGGTCCGGATCGCGCCGTTCTCGGTCTGGATGAACTGGCGCGTCCCGTAGACCGGATCGGCGTGGACCCCGGTCACCGGGACCTCGGGCATTCCGCCCGCCGCCGACGCCGGCACCCAGGTCGCGCCGCCGTCATCGCTGATCGCGAAGGCGCGGCCCGCGAGGTCCTGGCTCCAGAACCCCTTCGACAAGACGCCGTAGAGGCGGCCGGGATGGTGACGGCTGACGAGCAGGGCGCTGGCGTTCGGCGGGCCGATCGGCGCCCAGGTCCGGCCGCTATCGTCGCTGCGATAGAGTCGGGAGGCCTGCTCCACCGGCTGGGTTGGAACAGCGACCGGGTTGGCATGGACGTAGAGGACCGGCGAATCACCGGCTCCCGACACGAACCGGTCGAACCGGTAAGCGGCCTTGGAGGGAAGTCCGTTGTTCGAGGGCGCCCACGTCGACCCGCCGTCGTCCGACCTCAGGATCGCGTCGCCGGTCGACACCAGCAGACTCGTGCCGGATTGCGCGAACGCCCGGATGCAGTCGCAATGGGGCGGCAACGCCGGGCCGATCGACGTCCACGTCGCTCCCTGGTCGGTCGAACGGACCAGAGTCGAAGGGCTGTAGGCGTAGACGGTCCGGACCGTGTCGCTGTCGATCTGCACGCCGATCCAGCGCTCGTCCGACGCCGCATCGAGTGGCGACCAGTCGCAGCCGCCGTCGACCGATCGGAAGATGACCGGACCGTGGTCGTCGTCGAACGCGAAGACGACCAGCGGGTCCCGTCGATCCGCCTCCGCGCGATACAGTTCCGGCCCGAGGCTCGACGAGCAGCGCTCCGCACGGTCCTCGATCGCGTAACCGCCGTCGGTGCTGACGCTCCATCCGGAGAACGCGCTGAAGAGCCAGCCGTTCGCGAGCGCGACCTGGAGCTCCCGGGAGACCGGCTGCCACGACTGGCCGGCGTCACGGCTGCGCAAGAGCGGCGTACCGGGGTGGAACCGCGCGTACAGCAGCGACGGATCGGTCGGGTGCTCGGTCAGGCCGACGACCTCCTCGATGTACGGACCGAGCGGCGTCCACCGGTCGATGCCGGCCTGAATCGACGTCGAGATCAAGAGCGCGGCGAGGAGCGTCCCGGCGCGTAGGGGTCCTCGAAGCTCGCGGCAGGAAGGCCGGGAGGCGGACATCACGATCTCCAACGAAGCACGTCGCGCGTTCGTGGCGTTGCGACGCGGGCGGCGTGGGCGCGAATCCGGGCGGCAGGGCAACCGGGCGCAGCGCCCGACCTCCGACCGATTCCGATCGGCATCACTACAACTCATTTTTCGTTCGGCCGTCAATCGCGGCTCGCCACAGGGTCGCGCGAACGACCGGTCCAATCGCATCCGATTCGCGTGCAATCCCGAGTAACGCTCTGCGTCATTTCGCCGGGGGTTTGACCCCGATGTCTCTGCGTCGCGGATCGGCGGCGCGTCGATGCCTCCGGGCGAGGGCGGCCCGGCTCCCGACCGCACGGAGCCGGGCGCGGGGCGTGCGCTATCATGAGGATGCCCTTCGATTCGCGCCGACGCGCGCCGGATGTCATGTCGAACCACCCCCGCTCGATCCTCACGCTCTCCTGCACCGACCGCCCCGGCATCGTCGGCGCCGTCGGCACGCTGCTCTCGCAGATCGGATGCAACATCGTCGAGTCGTCGCAGTTCGGCGACGTCGACACCGGGCGGTTCTTCATGCGCGTCGTCTTCGAGCCGATCGACGCCGAGGCGACTCGCGAGCGGGTCGCGACCGCGTTCGGCTCGGTCGCCTCGCGCTTCGCGATGGATTGGCAGCTGCACGACGCGCACGAGAAGCCGAAGGTGCTGATCCTGGTGTCGAAGCAGGATCATTGCCTGAACGACCTGCTCTACCGCACGCGGGTCGGCGCGCTGCCGATGGAGCCGGTGGCGGTCGTGTCGAACCACCGCGACACCTATCAGCTCGTCGCCTCGCACAACGTGCCGTTCCATCACCTGCCGGTGACGCCGGCGACCAAGGCGCAGCAGGAGGCGAAGCTCGTCGCACTGATCGAGGAGACCGGCGCCGAACTGATCGTGCTCGCGCGCTATATGCAGATCCTGTCGGACGACCTGTCCCGCAGGCTCGCCGGGCGCGCGATCAACATCCACCACGGTCTGCTGCCGAGCTTCAAGGGCGCGAAGCCCTACCACCAGGCCTACGACCGCGGCGTCAAGCTCATCGGCGCGACCGCGCACTACGTGACGAGCGATCTCGACGAAGGACCGATCATCGACCAGGAGGTCGCGCGCGTCGACTACAACCTGCGCGCCGACGATCTGGTGACGCTCGGTCGCGACGTCGAGTGCCTCGCGCTCGCCCGTGCGGTCAAGGCGCAACTCGAGCGCCGGGTGTTCCTCAACGGCGTCAAGACCGTCGTGTTCCGCTGATGGCGCCGGCGTCGGGCTGTGAAGCCCGACCCACCACGGCTCCTGTCGGCAGGGCTCCGGCCGAATCGCCGGCCGCGGTCCCCGTGGGTCGCGCTTCAGCCCGACGCCGCCGGCGCGCGCCGAAGCCGCGTCTGGCCCCAGGTGTTGATCGCGAGTCCGGCGAACACCAGCAGCATGCCGGCGATTTGATCGATCGTCAGTCGCTCGCCGAGCAGCGCGACCGAGGCGCCGATCCCGAAGACGGGAACCAGCAGCGCGAACGGCGCGATCATCGTGGTCGGGTAGAGGTGCAGCAACCGGTTCCACGCCGCCCAGGCGAACAGCGTCGCGGCCCAGGACATGAACGCCACGCTCGCCCAGGCGATCCACGAAGCGCCGATCACGGACCGCAGCATCGCTTCGCCGCCCTCGGTCGTCCAGGAGACGACCACGAGCGGCAGCGGCGGAACGAGGCTCGACCAGACGACCAGCGAGAACGCGTCGACGTTGTGGTCGGCGCCGGCCCGCTTGGCGATCGTGTTGCCGACCGCCCAGGCGATCGCCGAGGCGATGATCGCCGCGAAACCCATCAGCGGTCCCGATGCGCCACCGATGATCTTGCCGCCGGCCAGCACCGCGATGCCGGCGAAGGCGACGCCGGCGCCGACCGCGTTCCAGCGGCGGAAGCGCTCCCCGTCGAGCACGACCGCGAGCACGATCGTGAAGAACACCTGAGTCTGGATCACCAGCGACGAGAGGCCTGCCGGCATGCCGAGATGCAGGCCGAGGAACAGCAGTCCGAACTGGAACACGCCGATCGCCAGTCCGTATCCGACGACGCCGGGCCAGGGCATCGCCGGCGGCTTCACGAACAGGAAGGCCGGGACCGCGGCGACGCCGAAGCGCAGCGCCGCGAGCGCGAACGGCGGGACTTCGTCCAGCCCCCAGCGCATCGGCACGAAGGAGATGCCCCAGACCGCGACGATCGCGATCGCCAGGGCGAGGTGCGCGGGCGTCGGGCGGCGGTT
Organism: Burkholderiales bacterium; assembly: GCA_046347725.1. GTDB lineage: Bacteria > Pseudomonadota > Gammaproteobacteria > Burkholderiales > Casimicrobiaceae > VBCG01. The sequence continues at coordinate 776,059 of JAXMFN010000002.1, read as the reverse complement.
CATGGCGGCGATGGGAGGCGGCGGCCGGGCGGGCGCGCGGGTCGGGCGTCGGGGCGGCGGGGATGCGCGTCGGCCGATGGAACGCCCGTTCCGCGTCGAAGCCGATCTGGAACTTGCGTTCCAGGCGGGGCGGACGGACAATCGCCATCGTACCGCTTCCCGCCGCGCCCTTTCGCGCCCGCAGCGCCTGTCCGATGCGCAACGCCACCCGTTTCGCCGCCGACCGGGACTTCGACGTCCTCTGCCTCGGCCGTTTCGCCGTCGACTTCTACGCGCAGCAGATCGGCGCGCGCCTCGAGGACGTCACGAGCTTCGCCAAGTACCTGGGCGGTTCGTCGGCGAACACCGCGTTCGGCTGCGCGCGCCTGGGATTGCGGGCCGGACTGATCTCGCGTGTCGGCGACGACCACCTCGGCCGGTTCCTGGTCGAGACGATCGCCCGCGAGGGCTGCGACACGAGTCACGTCAGCGTCGACCCGTCGCGGCTCACCGGCGCGGTGGTGCTGGGCATCAAGGATCGCGATACGTTCCCGCTGATCTTCCTGCGCGAGAACTGCGCCGACATGGCGATCACCGAGGACGACGTCGAGGAGGCGTACATCGCCAGGAGCCGCGCGCTCCTGATCACCGGTACCCACTTCTCCAAGCCGCACATCGACAGGATCAGCCACCTGGCGCTCGAGCGCGCCCGTCGCAACGACGTGCGCACGGTGCTCGACATCGACTACCGGCCGGTGCTGTGGGGGCTGGCCGGCCGCGGCGACGGCGAGACGCGTTACGTCCGCTCCGACACCGTCACCGCGCACCTGCAGCGGATCCTGGCGAATTTCGACCTCGTCATCGGCACGACCGAGGAATTCGCGATCGCCGGCGGCAGCCCGGATCTGATGACGGCGCTGCGCGCGATCCGCGCGGTGACCGGCGCGACGCTGGTGGTGAAGCGAGGCGCGATGGGCTGCTCGATCGTCGACGGACCGGTGCCTTCGACGATCGACCAGGCGTTCCAGGGCAAGGGCGTCGAGGTCGAGGTGCTGAACGTGCTGGGCGCCGGCGACGCGTTCTCGTCCGGGTTCCTGTCGGGTTGGGTCCGCGGCGAGGACTACGACGCCTGCTCGCGCTACGCCAACGCCTGCGGCGCGATGGTCGTCTCGCGCCACGCCTGCGCGCCGGCGATGCCGACGCGCGCGGAGCTCGATCATTTCCTCGCGCACGCGAGCGAGATCCCGCGGCCCGACCGCGACGCGACGCTGACCTTCCTCCACCGCGTGACCGCGCCGCGCGTCCCGCGCGACGACCTCGCGATCTTCGCCTTCGATCACCGCAATCCGTTCTTCGACCTCGCGCAGCAGGCGGGTGTGGGCGAGGAGCGGCTGCCCGCGCTCAAGCGGCTGTGCGTCGACGCGGTGGCCGAGACCGCCGCGGCGCTCGGCCTGGGCACGAGCACCGGCGTCCTGTGTGACGACCGCTACGGTCAGGACGCGCTCAACGCCGCGACCGGCCGCGGCTGGTGGATCGGGCGACCGGTCGAGCTGCCCGGCTCGAACCCGGTGGTCTTCGACCGCGGTCGTTCGGTCGGCACGACGCTCGTCTCCTGGCCGGCCGAGCACGTCGCCAAGTGCCTCGTCTACTACCACCCGGACGATCCGATCGAGCACCGGCTGGAGAACGAGGCGCAGATCCTCGCGCTCGCCGAGGCGACGCAGGCCTCCGGTCACGAGCTCCTGCTCGAGATCATCCCGCCGAAGGGACGTCCGCGCGGAGCCGACACCGTCCATCGCGCGCTCAAGCGCCTGTACAACCTCGGCGTGCGGCCCGAATGGTGGAAGCTCGAGCCGATGAGCGCGGCGCAGTGGAGGGCGGTCGACGCGCTGATCGCCGAGCGCGACCCCCACTGCCGCGGGGTCCTGCTGCTCGGCCTGGGCGCCGACGTCGCGACGCTCGCCAAGGGCTTCCGCGACGCCAGGGCGAGCCGCAGCTGTCGCGGCTTCGCGGTCGGACGCACGATCTTCCAGGCGCCGGCGCGCGCCTGGCTCGCCGGCGAGATCGACGACGCGACGCTCAAGCGGCAGTTGCGGGCGACCTACGAGTCGCTGATCGGCGCGTGGCGCGAGGCGCGAAACGCGACCGGAGGCACCCGGTGAGCGCCCGCACGATCCGTCTGACCGCCGCGCAGGCGCTGGTGCGCTGGCTGGCGGCGCTGCGCACCGAGTCCGGCGACCGGCTCTTCGGCGGAGTTTGGGCGATCTTCGGTCACGGCAACGTCGCCGGGATCGGCGAGGCGCTCTACGCCCATCGCGACGACCTGCCGACCTACCGCGCCCACAACGAACAGGCGATGGCGCACGCGGCGATCGCCTACGCCAAGGCGCACCTGCGCCGCCGGATGATGGCCTGCACGACCTCGATCGGGCCGGGCGCGACCAACCTCGTCACCGCCGCGGCGACCGCGCACGTCAACCGGCTGCCGGTCCTCTTCCTTCCCGGCGACGTGTTCGTGTCGCGCGCGCCCGACCCGGTGCTCCAGCAGGTCGAGGATTTCCACGACGGCACGGTGTCGGCCAACGACTGCTTCCGCCCGGTGTCGCGTTACTTCGACCGGATCGTGCGGCCCGAACAGCTGCTCACCGCGCTGCCGCGCGCGCTCGCCGTCCTCACCGACGCCGCGCTCTGCGGTCCGGTCACGCTGGCGATGCCGCAGGACGTGCAGACGATGGCGTTCGACTGGCCGGTCGATTTCTTCGCCGGGCCGCCGGTGCGCTTCGCGGCGCCGGCGCCGCAGGACGAGGAGATCGCCGCCGCCGCCCGGGCGATCCGCGCCTCGCGCCGGCCGGTGATCGTCGCCGGCGGCGGCGTCCTCTACTCGCTCGCCACCGACGCGCTGGCGCGCTTCGCGGTCGCGCACGACGTGCCGGTCGCCGAGACGCAGGCCGGCAAGGGTGCTCTGCCGTGGGACCACGCGCTGCAGCTCGGCGCGATCGGCGTGACCGGCTCGCCGGCGGCCAACGCGATCGCCGGGGACGCCGACTGCGTGATCGCCGTCGGAACGCGGCTGCAGGATTTCACCACCGGCTCGCATTCGCTGCTCGGCGGCGCGACGCTGGTGTCGATCAACGTCAACGCGTTCGACGCGATCAAGGCGCGGGCGAGCGTGGTGCGCGCCGACGCGCGGCGCGCGCTCGATGCGCTGACCGCGGCGCTCGCCGGCTGGAAGGCGGACGCCGGCTGGCGCGCCAAGGCGGCCGGCGAGGCCGACCGCTGGCGCGCCGACGTCGCCCGCATCACCGGGCGGCGCGAGATCGCCCCGCCCGCGCTTCCCTACGACGGCGAGGTCATCGGCGCGGTCCAGCGCTCCGCCGCCGAATCGCCGCGCGACGACATCGTCGTCTGCGCGGCGGGGACCTTGCCCGGCGAGCTGCACAAGCTGTGGCGGACGGCCACGCCGGGCGGCTACCACGTCGAGTACGGCTACTCGTGCATGGGCTACGAGATCGCCGGCGGACTGGGCGTCAAGATGGCGAAGCCGGACCGCGAGGTCGTCGTGATGATCGGCGACGGCAGCTACCTGATGATGAACTCCGAGATCGCGACCTCGGTGATGCTGGGTCGCCGGCTGACGATCGTGCTCCTCGACAACCGCGGCTACGGCTGCATCAACCGCCTGCAGCAGGCCTGCGGCGGCGCACCGTTCAACAACCTGTTCGACGACTGCGTCCAGGGGCCCGGCGGCGCGCCGGCGATCGACTACGCGGCGCATGCGCGCTCGATGGGGGCGATCGCCGAGCACGTGCGCACGATTCCCGAGCTCGAGGCGGCGCTCGCCCGCGCGCGTCGCGCCGATCGCACGACGTTGATCGCGATCGACACCGACCCGGCGCGCTCGACCGCCGAGGGCGGGTGGTGGTGGGAGGTGGCGGTGCCGGAAGTCTCCGAACGCGCCGAAGTCCGCGCCGCGCGGGAGCGGTACGACCACGATCGCCGGGAGCAGAGGCGTTGAGCGCCAGGACGAAGGGTGCCGCCGCGAAGCGAGTCGGCGCGAAAAGCGGCCGTGCAACCACGACCCGGGCGAAGCCGGCGACGGCGAAGCGAGCGCCGCCGAAGACCGCGGCGGCCCGGAAGGCGCCGACGGCGCGCCGGCCGGCCGGACCGCGTCTGGACGTGCGCATCGGCATCAACCCGATCTCCTGGAGCAACGACGACCTGCCGTCGCTCGGCGGCGAGACGCCGCTCGCCACCGCCCTTTCCGAAGGCCGGTCGATCGGCTACGACGGCTTCGAGCTCGGCAACAAGTTCCCGCGCGAGCCCAAGGCGCTCGCGAAGGTGCTCGCCCGCCACGGTCTCGCCTGCGTCTCCGGCTGGTACTCTGGGCGGCTCGCCCGTCGTTCGGTCGCCGAGGAGATTGCGGCGGTCGGCCCGCATCTCGATCTCCTCGCGAAGAACGGCGCGGCGGTGATGGTCTACGGCGAGGTCGCCGACACGATCCAGGGGAGCGACCGCCCGCTTTATCAGCGCCCGCGCTTTTTCCGCGACGATCAATGGAGAGCCTACGGCGAACGGCTGAACGAATTCGGCCGCTTCCTGCTCGCACGCGGCGTGCGTCTCGCCTACCACCACCACATGGGCGCGTACGTCGAGACGCCCGACGACGTCGACCGGTTGATGGCGGTCACCGGCGAGGATGTCGGATTGCTGTTCGACACCGGCCACATGACCTTCGCCGGCGGCGACGCGGTCGCGATGCTCGCCAGGCACGTCGGGCGCGTCTGCCACGTCCATTGCAAGGACGTGCGGCCGGAGGTGATCCGGCTGGCGCGCAACCGCAACTGGAGCTTCCTGACCGCGGTGATCAACGGCGCCTTCACGGTTCCCGGCGACGGGGCCGTCGATTTCGGCGCGGTCGTCGACATCCTGGCGGCGAACCGCTACCGCGGCTGGCTCGTCGTCGAGGCCGAGCAGGATCCGGTCGTCGCCCCGGCGTACGCGTACGCGCGCAAGGGCTACGAGACGCTGCGCGCGCTGGTCGACGCGGCCAACCGGCGGGGTCGCGGGTGAGCCTGCTCGTCAAGGCGGCGCGCGACCACCGGGACCTCGTCTCGGTCACGCCGGCGAGCGCCGGCTGGTCGTACGTCGGGTTCTCCGCCCACCGGCTTGCCGCCGGCGAGCGGTTGTCGGTCCAGCGGCCTGGCCGCGAGGCGTGCGTCGTCGTGCTCTCGGGCCGCGTCGACGTCGAGGGCTTCGGCGCGTCGTGGCCGGACCTCGGGACGCGCGAGAACGTGTTCGACGACCGCGCGCCCGACGCGGTCTACTTCCCCGACGCCTCGCGGATCGACGTGCGCGCGCGGACCAACGCCGAGGTCGCGGTCGCCGACGCGCCGGGCGGCGCCGCGCTGCCGGCGCGGCGGATCGACCCGGCGACGATGAAGCGATCGGTGCGCGGCCGGGGATCGAACACCCGCACCGTCCGCGACATCCTGCCCGAGAGCGAACCGGCGGCGAACCTGCTGGTCGTCGAGGTTCGCACGCCGTCCGGTCACTCATCGTCGTACCCGCCGCACAAGCACGACCGCGACGATCCGCCGAACGAGACTTCGCTCGAGGAGACCTACTACCACCGCCTCGACCCGCCGCAGGGCTTCGTCTTCCAGCGCGTCTACACCGACGACCGCTCGATCGACGAGTCGATGGCGGTCGAGGACGGCGACGTCGTCATGGTTCCGCGCGGCTACCATCCGGTCGTCGTTCCGCACGGCTACCAGTCGTACTACCTGAACGTGATGGCCGGGCCGAAGCGCGCCTGGCATTTCCGGAACGACCCGGCGCACGAGTGGATGTTGAAGTAACCGGGCCGGATCCGATTCCCGGCCCGACGTCCGCGCGTCGCGTCCGACCCCGAGCCGATCTCAATCCCACGGAACCCCGCGATCATGGACACCGCGATCTTCGGCGCCGGCCGCATCGGCAAGATCCACGCCGGCAATCTCGTCCGCCAGAACGGCGTGAAGCTCAAGTACGTCGTCGACCCCGACGTCGCGGCGGCGCGCACGCTCGCCGCGCAGCACGGCGCGCAGGTGTCGACGATCGACGCGGTGTTCGCCGACGCGTCGGTCCGCGCCGTCGTGATCGCCTCGTCGACCGACACGCACGCCGACTTGATCGAACGCGCGGCGAACGCCGGCAAGGCGATCTTCTGCGAGAAGCCGGTCGACCTGTCGCTCGCCCGCGCCCGCGAGTGCGCGGCGACCGTCCGGCGAGCCGGGGTCGCGTGCCTGATCGGATTCCAGCGGCGGTACGACCCGACCTTCTCGGCGGCGCGCGCGCGGATCGACGCCGGCGAGATCGGCGATCCGGAGATGCTGATCGTGACCAGCCGCGATCCGGGCACGCCGCCGCTCGAGTACCTGAAGCGCTCGGGCGGCATCTTCAAGGACATGCTGATCCACGACTTCGACATCTTCCGCTGGATCCTCGGCGACGAGGCGGCGACGCTGCACGCGACCGGGTCCTGCCTGACCGACCCGAACGTCGCCAGCGTTAACGACATCGACGCCAGCGCGGTGACGATCCGCACGAAGTCGGGACGGCTCGCGCAGATCAACACGATCCGCCGCGCCGCCTACGGATACGACCAGCGCTTCGAGGTGATCGGGCCGAAGGGCATGCTGCAGGCCGGCAACCACCGCCCGACCGAGGTCGCCGCCTGGACCGCGCAATCGGTGTCGATCGACAAGCCGGAGCACTTCTTCCTCGAACGCTACCGCGTCGCCTACGCGCTGGAGATGGCGCACTTCTTCGACGCGCTCGCCGGCGGCAAGCCGGTGAAGACCTCGATCGACGACGGCGTGCGGGCGCTCGAGTTGGCCGAGGCCGCGACCGTGTCCTGGCGCGAGAAGCGCATCGTCGAGTTCTAGACCGGGAGGCGCGATCATGGGCGGAACGATCAACGTCGGGATCGCCGGCCTGGGCCGGCTGGGCAAGCGGCACGCCGAGAACCTCGCGCAGCGCGTGCCGGGCGCGAGGCTCGTCGCGGCGTGCAGTCCGGAGGCCTCGGAGCGCGACTGGGCGGCGAAATCGCTGGGCGTCGGCGCGACCTACGCGGACCTCGCCGGGCTGCTCGCGCACCCGGGACTCGACGCGGTCTTCCTGGTCACGCCCAACACCGTCCACCCCGAGCAGATCATCGCCGGCCTCCGGGCCGGCAAGCACGTCTTCTGCGAGAAGCCGCTGTCGCTCGATCTCGGCGAGTGCCTCGCGGTCGAGGCCGAGGCGAAGCGTCATCCGACGCTCAAGGTCATGATCGGCTACGTGCGCCGCTTCGACCCCAGCTACGCCGAGGCGCAGCGGCAGATCGCCTCGGGCGCGATCGGCCGGCCGTTCATCGTCCGCTCGGAGACCTGCGACATGAACGATCCGTCCGGGTTCTTCGTGCGCTTCGCGCCGAAGTCGGGCGGCATCTTCCTCGACATGAGCGTGCACGACATCGACCTCGCCCGCTGGCTCCTCGGCGCGCCGAAGCCCCGCCGCGTGTTCTCGGTCGGCGCGATCGCCGTCCACCAGGGGCTCGCCGAGTGCGGCGACGTCGACAACGGGCTCGCGATCGTCGAGTTCGACGGCGGCGCGATGGCCACGATCTACGCGTCGCGGACGATGGCCCACGGCCACGAGACCGCGACCGAGATCATCGGCACCGCCGGGCGGATCGTCGTCGGTCGCGACGGCCGGATGAACGAGGTCGAGATCGCCGACGCGCACGGCATCCGCGTGCGGACGACGCCGACGTTCTGGGAGCGCTTCGAGAACGCGTTCCTGCGCGAGACGCTCCATTTCGTCGACTGCGTGCGCAACGACACGACACCGGGCCTGACGCTGCACGACGCGACCGAGGCGACCCGGATCGGCATCGCGCTGCGCACCTCGCTCGTCGAGCGTCGGGCGGTGGACCTGTAGACGCGACCGCGACGGTGACGACATGAAAGGCCCGGGACTCGCCGGACTCGTGCTCGGCTGGGCGTTCGCGGCGAGCGCGTTCGCCCAGGGGCAGGTCAACGTGCTGTGCAGCGTGCCGGCGGCGTGGTGCGAGGCGGTCGCGGCGCAGTTCCAGAAGGACACCGGCGTCAAGGTCAACATCGTCCAGAAGGCCGCCGGCGAGGCGATGGCGCAGCTCGCCGCCGAGAAGGCGAATCCGCGTTTCGACGTCTGGTACGCCGGCAGCGGCGATCCGCACCTCCAGGCCGCCGAGTCCGGCCTGACCGACGAATACCGCTCGCCGCTGCTGCCGCAGCTGCACGACTGGGCGGTGCGCCAGGCCGAGCAGTCGGGCTACCGGACCGTCGGGCTCTTCGTCGGCGCGCTCGGGTTCGGCTACAACAGCGATCTGCTGGTGAAGAAGAAGCTGCCCGAACCGCGCTGCTGGGCCGATCTCGCCAATCCGGCCTACCGCGACGAGGTGCAGATCGCCAATCCGAACGCCTCAGGCACCGCCTACATGACGATCGCGACCTTCGTCCAGATCTTCGGCGAGGATCGCGCCTTCGACCTGCTGAAGGCGATGCACCGGAACACCAACAACTATCCGCGGGCCGGGGCCGGTGCGATCCGCGCGGTCGGTCGCGGCGAGACGACGATCGGCGTGACCTTCCTGGACGACGGCATGGTCGACATCGCCGCCGGCTTCCCGGTCAAGCTGGTGGCGCCTTGCGAGGGCACCGCCTACCAGATCGGGTCGATGAGCCTGGTCCGGGGCGCCCGTAATCCGGCCGAGGCGCGCCGCTTCTACGACTGGGCGCTCACGCCGGCCGGCCAGACGCTGGTCGCCGGTACGAAGAACTTCCAGACGATGTCGAACCGGGCGACGCCGACGCCGGCGGGCGCGATCCGCTTCTCCGACATCAAGCTGATCGTCTACGACGCGGCCCGTTTCGGCGCGGCGGTCGAGCGCAGGCGTTTGCTGGAGAAGTGGGACCGCGAGGTCTACGCGCTGCCGCGATGAGCGGCGCCGGCCGGTTCCGGGCACGGACCCCGGCGCCGGCGGCGCCGACCAGGGGACACGCGGACCGCGCTTTGCTACAGTCTGGGACCGACGCGACAAGAGGCGGAGCTTCCGCCCGGTTTCATTCGAGGAGAACGACGATGCGTGCTTCCCGCTGGTTCCAGGGTCTCGTCCCCGCGCTGCTGTTCGCGGCGCCGCTCACCGCATGGGCGCAGGGCGAGCTGGTCGTCTACTGCACGGTCCAGGAGGAGTGGTGCCGGCCGATGGTCGCCGCGTTCGAGAAGGCGACCGGGATCAAGGTGCTGATGACGCGCAAGAGCGCCGGCGAGTTCTACGCGCAGATCAAGGCCGAGTCGGCCAATCCGCGCGGCGACATCTGGTGGGGCGGCACCGGCGATCCGCACCTGCAGGCGGCGGAAGAAGGTCTGCTCGAGGCCTACCGGTCGCCGAAGATGGCCGAGCAGCACGATTGGGCGGTCCGCCACTACGACGCCGCGAAGGGCCGCTCGATCGGCATCTACGCCGGCGCGCTCGGCTTCAGCTACAACAACGATCAGTTGAAGAAGAAGAACGTTCCGGCGCCCAAGTGCTGGTCGGATCTCGTGCAGCCGGCGTTCAAGGACGAGGTCCAGGTCGCCAACCCGAACTCGTCGGGCACGTCGTACAACATGCTGGCGACGTTCGTGCAGCTGTTCGGTGAGGCGAAGGCGTTCGATTTCCTGAAGCAGCTGCACAAGAACATCAACCAGTACACGAAGTCGGGCGCGGCGCCGGCGCGGGCGGTGGCGACCGGCGAGACGCTGGTCGGCATCACCTTCCAGCACGACGCCTCGGTGCAGGTCGCCGGCGGCGCCCCGGTCACGATCGTCTCGCCCTGCGAAGGGACCGGTTACGAGATCGGCGGCATGAGCATCATCAAGGGCGCCAAGAACATGGACAACGCGAAGAAGTGGTACGACTGGGCGCTCTCGGTCGACGCCCAGAACATCGGGCCGACGACCAAGGTCGCCTACCAGGTGCCGTCGAACAAGTCGGCGAGCCCGCCGCCGGGCGCGCCCAAGCTCTCCGAGATCAAGCTGATCAACTACGACTTCGCGAAGTACGGCTCCTCGGCCGAGCGCACCCGGCTCTTGAAGAAGTGGGACGCCGAGGTGTCGACGCTGCCCAAGTAGGCCCCGGTCCGATCCGGTGGTCGCGGCGGTCGCCCAGGCCGTCTTCGTGCCCGCGTCGCGCGAACGCGCGACCGCGGTCGCCGCCGCGGTCGCGCTCGCGGCGCTCTCGGTCCTGCCCTGGGCGCTCTCCGGCGGGCCGTCCGCGCTGCTGCGCGCCGTCGGCGGCGAGTTCGCGCTCTGGCCGCTCGTCGCCGGGACGCTCGTCGCGCTGATCCTCGCCTGGCGTGGCGCCGATCGCGCGGCCGCGCTCGTCGCCGGCGCCGCGGTCATCTGGACGTTCGCCGCCGGATTCACCGCCGGCGCCAGGGGGGCGTCGTTCGGGCCGGGCGCGCTCGTCGCGCTGGTCGCGCTGACCGTCGTCTTCGCGCGCTCGATCGCCCGGCGCGGCGCGTTCAAGGGCGACCCGGTCGTCGCGTCGATCGTCGTGGTGATCGCCGCACTGCTGGCGATCTTCATTTTCTTTCCGGTCGGCAAGGTGCTGATCGCCGCGCTCTTCGACGCGCAGGGCGCCTTCGCCCCGGCGCTCGCCGCCGAGCGGCTCTTCGCCCGCGACATCTGGGGCCTCGGCTGTTTCGGCGGCGGCACGCGCTGCGGCGTCGCGGTCAACTCGGCGATCCTCGCGACGATCGTCGGCTTCGGATCGACGCTGCTCGGCCTGATCCTGGCGCTGGTCGTCCAGCGCGGCGGGCGCGGCTACGCCGGCGTCACCAAGCTGATGTCGATCCTGCCGATCGTCACCCCGCCGTTCGTGATCGCGCTGGCGCTGGTCGTGCTGTTCGGCCGCACCGGCATCGTCACCGGCTGGCTCGACGCCTGGTTCTCGATTCCCCGCTCGCGCTGGCTCTACGGGCTGCCCGGCGTCGCGATCGCGCAGCTGATCACGTTCTCGCCGATCGCCTTCATGATCCTGCACGGCGCGCTGGGCGCGATCAGCCCGGCGCTCGAGGAGGCCGCCCAGACGCTGCGCGCGTCGCGCTGGCGGGTGTTCCGCACCGTCACCTGGCCGCTGCTGCGCCCGGCGCTGGCCAACGCCTTCCTGCTCTCGTTCGTCGAGAGCCTGGCCGACTTCGCCAATCCGATCGTGCTCGCCGGCAACTACGAGGTGCTGTCGACCAAGATCTTCTTCGCGATCGCCGGCGCCCAGCACGATCCCGGTCGCGCGGCCGCGCTGGCGCTGGTGCTGCTCGGGCTCACGCTCGCCGCGTTCTGGCTGCAGCAGCGCTGGATCGGCAAGCTCTCGTACGTGACCGTCACCGGCAAGGGCGACGGCGGGATGCACGCGAAGCTGCCCGGCCCGGTGTGGAAGGCCTGTTTCGGCATCGCCGCCGCGTGGATCGTGTTCACGCTGGTCTGCTACGCGATCATCCTGACCGGCGGCTTCGTCAAGGACATCGGCCGCGGCGACATGACGTTGACGTTGCACCATTTCGGCCAGGGATTCGGACTCGACTTCTCGTCGCCGGCGGTCTTCGCCGGGTCGGCGTGGAACAGCCTGTTCACGACGGTCACCGTGGCGGCGGTCGCCGCGCCGCTGACCGCGATCGTCGGGCTCCTCTCCGCCTACGTGATCACGCGCCACCGCTTCGCGGGGCGCCGCGCCTTCGAGTTCCTGACGATGGTGAGCTTCGCGATCCCCGGCACGGTGATCGGCGTGTCCTACATCGTCGCCTTCAACGTCGCGCCGCTCGAGCTGACCGGAGGCATGGCGATCCTGGTGCTGTGCTTCGTCTTCCGCAACATGCCGGTCGGCGTGCGGGCGGGGGTGGCCGCGCTCGCGCAGATCGACCGCACGCTCGACGAGGCCAGCTCGACCCTGCGCGCGTCGACCACCCGGACGCTGACGCGGGTCGTGCTGCCGCTGCTGCGACCGGCGATCCTGGCGACGCTGGTGTTCAGCTTCACGCACGCGATGACCGCGGTGTCGGCGGTGATCTTCCTCGCGACCGCCAAGTACAACCTCGCGACCGTCTACATCATCGGGCGCGTCGAGGCGGGCGAGTATCCGCTCGCGATCGCCTATTCGTCGGTGCTGATCGTGCTGATGCTCGCGGTGCTGCTCGCGGTCCAGCGCGTCGTCGGCGAGGCGAGGCTCGGCCGGCGCTCGACGCCGGTGTTGGTCACCGGCGGCTGACGGGAAGGGCGACGATGGAGAACGCGCGGGGAGGGGTCGTGTTCGACCGGGTGACCAAACGCTACGGCGAGGTCCGCGCGGTCGACGAGGTGTCGTTCGAGGTCGCCCCCGGCGAGCTGGTCACGCTGCTGGGTCCGTCCGGCTGCGGCAAGACGACGACGCTGCGGATGGTCGCCGGTCTGGAGGCGGTGACGTCCGGCCGCGTGCTGATCGGCGGGACCGACGTGACGCTGCGCGCGGCGAACGAGCGCGACGTGTCGATGGTGTTCCAGTCCTACGCGCTGTTCCCGCACATGAACGTGCTGGACAATGTCTGCTACGGACCGATGTCGATGCGGATGGACCGCGGCAAGGCGCGCGAGCTCGCGATGTCCAAGCTCGGCATGCTGGGTCTGGCCGGTCTCGAGTCGCGGCTTCCCTCGGAGCTCTCCGGCGGGCAGCAGCAGCGGGTCGCGGTCGCCCGTTCGCTGGTGCTCGAGCCGCAGGTCCTGCTCTTCGACGAGCCGCTGTCGAACCTCGACGCGAAGCTGCGCCGTCGCGTGCGCCAGGAGATCCGCGAGCTCCAGCAGCAGCTCAAGCTCACGGTGATCTACGTGACGCACGACCAGGAGGAGGCCCTCGCGGTCTCCGACCACATCATCGTGATGGACGGCGGTCGCATCGCCCAGCAGGGAACGCCGCACGAGCTCTACGAACGGCCCGCGAGCCGCTTCCTCGCCGACTTCATCGGCGACGCGAACCTGGTCGACGGCGAGTTGTCGTCCGGCCCCGCCGGCGAGCGCTTCGCCGCCGGAGGCCTGTCGGCCCCGGTGCACGCGAACGGCGTGCGTCCCGGTGCCGCGACGCTCGCGATCCGGCCGCAGCGGCTGCGGCTCGCCGACGCGGGGCGCGGGACGATCGCGGGCACGTGCAAGCGTGTCGCCTACCTCGGCGGGCGCACCGAGCTGGTCGTCGACACGCCCTGGGGCGAGCTCCTCGTGTTCGACCCCGAGGCGCGCACCGCCGCGACGCGCGGCGACGCGGTCGGGCTCGTGTTCGATCCCGCCGACGCGATCCTGCTCGCGCGCTAGTCGGAACGCCCGAGCCGACCCCGGCCGCGGCTCAGCGCCCGGTCCGCTCCGCGCGCGCGATCGCGCTGTCCGCCGCGCCCTGATCGACGGAGAGCCAGCGACGCTGCGGCTCGACGATCGCCGCGATCAACGGATCGACGCCGACGCTCGCCGGCACCGGCGGCACGTGGCGGGACGGCGTGTGCAGCAGCATCCGCACGAAGCCCTCGGACACCGGATCGGGGCTCGACAGCGGCGAGTGCCGGATGTCCTCGCACAACCGCAGAAGCAGCGGTTCCAGCGACCGCTCGGCGCAGTCCGGCGCCGGGGCCGAGGCGGTCGGCAGCGCCCGGCTCGCCTCCTCCCCCAGCACGCGTTCGAGTCCCTCGCGCAGTGAATCGCGGACCGCCGCCTGGGCGGTCGCGCAGACGAGCGAGAAGGCGACGGCGGCGAGGGCCGCCGCGGGGGAATGTCTGGCGTTCATGTCGAGCTCCTTTGCGGGGTGGGTAGCGGATTCGGCTGCGAACCACGCCGGAGGCGCGATCCAACCGACCGGACTCGACAATAGGAGGAGGCGACGCGCCGGGGGTGTCGCCGGGCGCCCCGGAAGTGACACAAGGCGGCGGTACACCGCGGCGCCCGGGGGGGGCGGACGCCCCGCCGGGGCGTCCGTCTCAGCGCGGGGGCGGATCGGAAGCTTCGAAGCCCATCTTCCGCAGGAACGGGCGCCAGCGGGGGTCGCCGTGGAGGTTGCGAAGCAGCGGCCAGGACTGCATCTGCGGCAACCCGGAGTCCCGTTGCTCGTAGGCGCGGTCGAGCCACTCGAAGGCGCGGTCGGCATCGCCGAAATAGGCGAGCGCTTCGGCCACCTGCAAGGCGCCGTTGTCCGCGCAACGGTCGATCAACTGCCTCAGGGCGGCCTCGCCGGCCTCGCGGTCGCCGAGCGCATGCCGGGCCATCGCGATCCCGGCCAGTCGGAGCGGCTCGATGGCCTCCGCCTCGAACGCCGCCTGAGCCGCGTCGGGTTCGCCCTGCTCGAGGCGCAGCGTGCCGAGGACCGCGCGAAGCAACGCCGCGCGCGGATTGAGCTGGAACGCGGTGTCGAGCGCGGCCTCGGCTTCGTCGAGCAGTCCCGAGTTGAGGCAGCGCAGCGCCAGGTTGCCGTGCGCGATGTAGCTCAGCGGGTCGAGCGCCGCCGCGCGCCGCGCCAGCGCGACCGCCTGCTCGTGGCGGCCGAGGCTGTCCGCCAGGACCGACGCCGCGCCGACGATGCTGCGGTCACCGCCGCCCAGTTCGAGCGCGCGGGCGTAGGACGCGTCCGCGGCGCGCCAGTCCCAGTCATGGCTGATCTGGACCCAGCCGAGCTCCGCGTGCCCTTCGGGCAGGTCCGGCTCGAGTTCGAGCGCATGCCGGGCCGCGGTCTTGGCCAGCTCGAAAGTCGGCCCCATCGCCGCCCAGCCGTAGCCGGCCTGGTTCGAATACGCTCCGGCGAGACCGGCCCAGGCGAGCGCGTAGCGCGGATCGATCTGCAGCGCCTGGCGCAGGTAGCCGATCGCGGTCACCGTGTCGTCGGGCATGAGTCGATCGACGAGGAACCGGCCCAGCAGGTAGAGTTCGTGGGCTTCCGGGTTGGTGGTCCGGCCGCGCGTCGCGCGCCGGACGTCCGCGGTCGCCCGCGTCGCCGCCGCGGCGTCGGCGGCTTCGCCCAGCAGCGCCGCGCGCAGTTCCTGGACGACCGAGCCGGCGATGTCGTCCTGCACGGCGAAGATGTCGCCCAGCTCCCGGTCGTAGGTCTGCGCCCACAGCGGCGAGTCGCTCGCCGCGTCGACAAGTTGCGTGGCGATCCGGACCCGGCGACCCGACCGGCGCACGCTGCCCTCGAGCACGGTGGCGACCCCCAGCTTGCGCGCGACGACCGGCACGCTCGCCGTCGCATCGCCCTTGAACGAGAACGCCGATGTCCGCGAGGCGACGCGCAGGCCCGGGACCTTCGCCAGCACGCTCAACAGCTCCTCGGCGAGACCGTCGGCGAAATGCTCGTTCGCCGCGTCGTCGCTCAGGTTGACGAACGGCAGCACCGCGACCGACGGCGACGCGGCGTCGATCGCGCTCGCCGGTGGCGACACGACCGGAAGTCCGGGCAACGCGACCGCGGTCAAGTCGTCGAGCCGCCCGGATCGCAACTCGCCGCGCGCGATCGCGATCAGCGTCGGGCGTTCGGCGTCGGGCACCTGCAGGCAGGCCGCCAGCCGTTCGGCGAGCCGGTGCGACGGACGGCGCTCGTCGCCCTCGATCTTGCGCAGCGCCGAAACCGAGCAGTGCGCGCGCTGCGCCAACGCCGCGTGCGTCAATCCGAGCGCCAGACGCCGCCGGCGCAGCCAGACTCCGAAGGATCCGGCGCCGCTCACACGCCCCCCAGACCGAATTGCGGCGACCCGCTCTCGACGCGGCTCGCCACACCCAGTGTGCCACGTCCGGGACGTCGCCGCGACCGGGACGGCGCCGCGGCGCGCCGGGATTCCCCGGCCCGTCCCGCCTACCGGGCCTTGGCGAAGTGGCCGGCGTAGACGTCCACCAGCGCGTCGGGCTTCACGTATTTGCGGAACGCGGCGTTCGCCGACTCGACTCCGACCGCGTCGATCGCGCGATCGAGCTCGGCCGATTCCGCCCAGGTCCGCTTCAACCACGCCTGCGAGACGAGCGCCGAGGCGAGCACGCCGTCCTGCGCGCGCGCGGACTTGCGCTCCTCGAGGAGCGCCCGTTTGGCGTTCGCGACCTCCTCGGCGGTGAAACCCTCGCCGAGCGCGCGCTTCAGCTCGTCGGCGATCGCGACCCGCACCTTGTCGAGGTTCTCGGGCGCGAAGATCGCGTAGAAGCCGAGCGTCGAGTTCTCGTCGATCCTTCCTTCGTCGAGCCAGGTGCCGACGCCGTAGGACAGCCCGAGCTTCTGGCGGACCACGGCGAAGAGCCGCGATTCGGTCGCGCTGCCGAAGATCCGATCGGCCACCAGCATCGCCGCGTAGTCGGGCGAGCGGTCGTTGAGCGCGAGCGAGCGGCCGCCGACGTAGACCGCGTTCGCCTTGTCCGGCGTCTCGAAGCGTTCGCTGGCGGCGGCGGTTTCCCGGTACGGATCGGGCACGCGCGCGTACGCCGATGGGCTCTTCCAGTCGCCGAAGAGCCTCTCGACGGTCGCGCGCGCCTCGGCGGGGTCGAAGTCGCCGACGATCGAGAGCTCGGCGTCGCTGCCGCCGTAGAAGCCGCCGTGGAAGGCCTTCACCCGGTCGAGCGTCGCGGCCTCCAGCCGGCGCGCCTGTTCCTCGACAGCCGGCGTCTCGCGGACATCGCCGGCGGGCCAGGGCTTGAGCCGCCGGTTGAACGCGCGCCCGGCGATCGCCTCGGGGTCGGTACGCGAGGCTTCCAGCGCGGCGAGCTGGGCGCGCTTCAACTTGTCGAATTCAGCCGCGTCGAACGCCGGGGTCTTCAACGCCTCGGCGACCAGCGCGAGCGTGGCGGCGAGGTTCGCGCGGATCGTCTCGCCGGACGCCGAGGCCTGCGCCGACGAGCCGCCGATCGACACCTTCGCCTTGAGCGCGTCGAGCGCGTCGTCGAACGCCTGGCGCGACCGCTCGCGGGTGCCCAGCGCGAGCATCGACCCGGCGAGCGCGCCGATCGGCGGCGTGCCGCGCAACGACTCCTCGGTGCCGAAGCGGGCGCGCAGCGAGAAGCGCACGACCTCGCCGCGCGTCTTCTTCGGCAGCAGCGCGACCGACATCCCGTTCGGCAGCCGGAAGCGCTCGGTGCGGGCCTCGAGGTTCGCCGGTGTCGGGTCGAACGCTTCGCCCGCGGCCACCGCGGCGTCGCCCTTGTAACCGGCGAGCATCGTGGCGACGTCGACACGCGCGACGTCAGGCGCGCGGTCCGGCTTCGCGTCCGGCACGAACTCGCCCAGCACCAGGTTCGCCGGTTTCAGGTACTCGAGCGCGACGCGCTGGACGTCGACCGCGGAGAGCTTGCGCCAGCGGTCGCGGTTGAGGAAGTACAGGCGCCAATCGCCGAGCGCGATCCAGTTCGACAGCTCGATGCCGAACTGCTGCGGGTCGTTGAGCGTCTGGTCGACGGCCTTCAGGTACTTCGCGCGCACCCGGTCGACCTCGGCCTGGGTGATCGGCGCGTTCTTCACGTCGTACAGCGTCGTCAGCAGCGCGTCCTTGACCGGCCCGGTCGGCTCGCCGACCGGCGTCTGGGCGAAGAAGATGATCGGCCCCGGATCGTGGGGGACGAGCGTCCAGTTCTGGACCGAGGTGGCCTTCTTCGTCTCGACCAGCGAGCGGTAGAGGCGGCCGGCCGGTTCGACGGTCATCACCTCGCCCAGCGCCTCGAACGCCGCGTAGTCGGGGTGCGCCGCCGGCATGCCGCGGAAGAGCGCGCCGACGAACTGGGCGCTCGCCACCCGTCGAACGACCACCGAGCGCTCGCCGTCGGCGACCGGTTCGTTCGTATACATGCGCGGCAGCGCGCGGGGCGGCTTCGGGATCCGGCCGAACTCGGCGGCGATCAGCGCGAGCGTCTTCGCCGGGTCGAACTTGCCGGCGACGACCAGCACGGCGTTATCGGGCTGGTAGTAGGTCCGGTAGAACGAGCGCAACCGCTCGATGTCGACGCCCTCGATGTCCGAGCGGGCGCCGATGATCGGCTTGCCGTAGTTGTGCCAGTCGTACGCGGCCCCCTGCATCTTCTTCCACAGCGTCATCAGCGGGCTGTTCTCGCCGCTCTCGAATTCGTTGCGCACGACGGTCATCTCGGAGTCGAGCGATTCCCGCTTGACGAACGCCTGCGTCATCCGCTCGGCCTCGAGCCGGATCGCGAAGGCGAGGTTGTCGTCGGAGGCGGGGAAGGTCTCGAAGTAGTTCGTCCGGTCGAACGAGGTCGTGCCGTTGACCTCCATGCCGCGCTTGCCGAATTCCTTCCAGACGTTCTCGACCGACGGCGAGCCCAGGAACATCATGTGCTCGAGCAGGTGTGCCATGCCGGTCTCGCCGTAGTTCTCGTGGCGCGAGCCGACCTTGTAAGTGACGTTGACCGTCGTCGTCGGTTTGGTCGCGTCCGGGAACAGGACGACGGCGAGCCCGTTGGCGAGGTCGAACTGGGAGACGCCCTCGACCGAGGGACCGGCGGTCACGCCGGGGGGCAGAACGGCCGCAGGGGCCGTCTGCGCGCTCGCCGCCGCCACCGGCGCCAAGACGGCGAGCCAGGCCACGAACAGGGCGGCGTGGCGGATGGGCGCGAATCGGGCGGGCCGGGGGAATCGCAGGCTCATGGCGCGGAGGGGAGCGGTCGGGGGCGGGCAGTATAGACCGCCCTGAACCGCGACCGGTTCACCGCCGACCGGGTGTTCGGCCCCGCGACCGGACGTCGCCGGCGAAGACCGGCGGCGGAGAACGATGCAACGGCGCCCGGCTACCGGGGCCGGCGGCCGGCGCGCCGCGGCGGGCGCGCCGCCACCGCCCGCGACCGCGCATCGGCCTGCGCGTAGCCGACCGCGAGCACCAGCGCCTGCGCCGCGGTCATCGGCGCGACCAGCGATCGGAACGGATGCGCGAGGTTGTCGCCGAGGTCGAAGCGCACGCGCGCCGACGCCGCGAGCGGGCTGACCGCGGTGTCGGTGAACGCGACGACCGGCACGCCGCGCCGCCGGCAGTCGGCGGCGACCTCGAGCACTTCGGGCGAGTAGTTGCGGAAGCTCGCGGCGATCAGCAGATCGTCGCGTCCGACCAGCGCGGCCTGCGTTCGCAGCATGCCGCCGGTGTTGTCGAGCAGGTGCGCGCGCAGCTCGAGCTGCGCCAGCGCGTAGACGAGGTAGTTCGCGATCGGATGCGCGCGCCGTTGCGCCAGCACGTAGACGTTGCGCGCCCCGAGGACGAGCGCGGCGGCCGCCTTGAGCGCGCGACGGTCGAGATGCTCGCGCAGGCGCTCGAGCTCGCCGATCGCCGAATCGACGAGCGGGCGCACCGTGTCGTCGGCGTCACCGCCGCTCGCGCGCAGCAGCTCGATGCGCTCCCGGTACGAGGACGAACGGGCGACCAGCCGCTCGCGGTAGACGCGCTGCATCGGCAGGTAGCCGGCGTACCCCAGCGCGTTGGCGAAACGGATCACGGCCGACGGTGGCACGCCGGCGTCGCGCGCGACCTCGGCGACGGTCGCCAGCGCCATCGCATCGGGATTGTCGAGCGCGTAGCGGGCGATCACCTTGAGGCGCGCGGGCAGCGCCGGGAACCGGTCGGCGATCGACCGGGCGAGCTCGTCGTAGCGTTCGGCGGCGGGCATCGTTCCGCTTGGCGGGGTCTCGTCCGGGCGCGCCGAACGCGTCCGGGCGTCATTGGAATGTTCATTCTACCGCCCCGGTCCCGCGGGATCGCCCCATCGGGGGACGACGGCCGGCGCGGCCGGCGCGCCGGTCAGCGCGTCCGGAACGTCTGCCCGTAGCGCGCGAGCGCCGGATTGGGTTTGGCGTAGGCCTCGAAACTCGCCGGCATCGCGCTCGACAGCGCCGCGAGCCGGTCGGCCGGCGACGGATGGGTCGCCAGGAAGAGCGCCATGCCGGAGTCGTCCTGCGGCAGCGACGAGAGCATCTGCAACACCGCCGGCAGGCCGTAGGGTTCGTAGCCGGCACGGGCGGCGATCACCACGCCCAGGCGGTCGGCCTCCATCTCGTCCTCGCGCGACAGTCCGCGCACGAAGCCTTCTAGCCCGACCCGCGCGACCGCCCGCGCCGCCTCGCCGGTGAGCCCGCCGCCGCGCAGCGACGCGAGATCGAGCACCAACCCCTTCGACGCCTGCTTGCGGATGTCGTTGAGGTGGTGCTTCAGGGCGACGTGCGCGATCTCGTGCGCGAGCACCCCGGCGAGTTCGCTCTCGGTCTTGATCCG
Source organism: Burkholderiales bacterium (assembly GCA_046347725.1). Taxonomy (GTDB): domain Bacteria; phylum Pseudomonadota; class Gammaproteobacteria; order Burkholderiales; family Casimicrobiaceae; genus VBCG01. The sequence goes on along the minus strand of JAXMFN010000002.1, from coordinate 755,798 downwards.
CGCGACCAGGCCGCGCGTGACGAAGATGTTGCCGCCCGGCGTGGCGAAGGCGTTGACCGACTCGGTCTCGAGGATGCCGAACTTCCACGGCAGGTCCGGGCGGCCCGAGTGCATCGCCAGCCAGCGGCCGACGTTGTTGACGTAACGCTCCTGCGCGGCGTTGCGCGACACCGCCACCGCGCCCAGCAGTCCGGCGGCGATGTTGCGGCCCATGCCGATCTCCTCGGCCTCGGTCGGCTCGCGCATCGCCTCGGCGGCGTTCATCGTCGCGCCGGCGGCGGCGCCCAAGTTGATGCCACCGATCGAGAAGCCGCCCAGCACGCCGCGCACGACGTCCTTGGACGCCGGCGAGGGCGCCGACGCGGCCGGCGCGGGCTCCGCGGCGGGCGCGGCCTTGGCCGCCGGTGTCGATCGGGTGGTCGTCGTTGCCGGCACGGACGCCGACTTCGGCGCCTCCGGCGTCGCGCAGCCCAGCGGCAGCATCGCGGCGGCCGCGATCGCGGCCGCGACCAGCGTACGGCGAACCGAACCGTCGACCGCGCTCATCGCCCGCCTCCGATCGCATCGACCTTGCGCGCCTGCAGATTGCCGGCGCGAGCGAACGCCTGCGCCTGGTCGCGGTTCGCCGCGTAGCCCTCGTAGACCGACAGCTCCTGCGGGTTGGGCTGCGCCGCCTTCAGCATGTCGGCGTCGAGCCCCCGCACACCGGTCGTGACCGACGCGCTGCGGGTTCCGGAGGCCAAGCCCAGCGTCTGCGCGATGCTCGATCCGGAGCCGCCCTTGCTGGCCGCGGACGGCGCCTTGACGTCGAAGAGCTTCGCCCAGCCGGTCGCGTTGCCGGCCTTGATCTGCACCCACGCGCCCTCGCGTCTCAGGACGTCGACGCTGACGCCCTCCGCCACCGCCCCTGCCGATTTCGCGTCGGTCGCCGGGGACTGCTTGAGGTCGATCGCGCGCACGGTGACCGCGGGCTCGGCCCCGGCCGGACCGGCCAGCGCGAACGCCAGCGCGGCGAGAACCACCCGTTTCGAGACGTTCATTCGCGACGCTCCACCTTGAAGAGTTCGACCGGCGCGGCCCGTCCCTTGACCGTGACCTCGCCGACCGACGTGAAAGCGAATGGTATGCCAGCGCCTCTGTCGGGGGTATCGCGAAGATTCGCCACCGCGTCCCGCGTGCCGGCGGCGCACAGGATCGGCGCCCGGCCCTTGGTCTCGCCCTCGATCCGGCTCGCCAGGTTCACCGTGTCGCCGATCGCCGTGTACTCGAGCTTGCGGGGGCTGCCGACGAAGCCGACGACCGCCGGACCGGTCGCGATGCCGATGCCGATCGCCAGCGCCGGCGAGCCCGCCGGGCGCTCGGCGTTGAACGCGGCCAGCGTGTCCTCCATGTCGAGCGCGCAGGCGAGCGCGCGCGCCGCGTGGTCCGGCTCGTCGGTCGGCGCGTTCCAGAACGCCATGATCGCGTCGCCGATGAACTTGTCGAGCGTGCCGCCGTGGTGGAACACGTTCTCGACCTGGCGCGCGAAGTAGCGATTGAGCAGCGCCACGACCTCCTCGGCCGGGTGCTGCTCGGAGAGCGACGTGAACCCGCGGATGTCGGAGAAGAGGACGGTGATCGGCCGCGTCTCGCCTTTGAAGTCCTCGGGCCTTACGCCGTCGGCGATCAGCCGCTTCACCACGCGCGGGTCGAGGAAGCGCGCGAGCGTGCGCTCGCGCTCGCGCTTGGCGCGCTGCTCGGCGAGGAACGCGTCGACCGCGGCGACGACGAACAGCAGCCACATCGCGACCAGCGCGCCGCCGACCGGTACGGCGAGCGACAGGGCGGTGAGCGTCGCGTAGGCGCCGCCGATCGCGGCCACCGTCAGCGCGGCGAGCGCACCGGCCGCCGCCAGGACCCGGCGGCGCGACAGAGCGGCGGTCGCGAGCGCGGCGAGCGCGAGCGTGATCGCCGTCCCGGCCCAAGCGGGCGAGGCGACGACCTCCCGGCCGTTCTTCAGGTTGTCGATCGCGGTCGCCAGGACTTCGACGCCCGGATGCGCCGGATCGATCGGCGTCGGCCGGAAGTCGCGCAGGTGCGAGGCGGTCGTGCCGATCATCACGATCCGGTCCGCGAGCTCGCGCGGCGGCCGTCGGCGGGCGCTCCGGTCGAGGTCGTCGTAGAGATCGACGAACGAGATCCGCGGATGCGCGAGCGCCGGCGCCGGCCAGGCGACGACGAACGTCCCGCGCGACGGCGTCCGCCAGCCGAGGTCGCCGGCGAGCCGCGAGGCGAGCGAGGGCACGACGTAGCCGCCGGCGACGATCTCGGTCGCGTGCCGGCGTCCCACGCCGTCGTCGTCGGCGAGGAAGTTGACGAAGCCGGTGCGCCTCCACGCCGGACGATCGACGGCGAACGGCAGCAGCATCGGCGTGCGCGCCGCGGGATCGGTCGCTCCACGCGTTCCGAGCGCGAGATCGGCGGCGACGTCGGCGAGCTTGGCACCGTCGTCGGGGCCGAGCGATTCGAGCAGGCGCAGCGGGAAATACACCGGGACGCCGGCCGCCAGCGCATCGTTCAGCACCCGATCGTGCTCGGGTCGTTCGCGGTCGGGTTCGTAGAGCTCGATGTCGAGCACGACCGCCTTCGCGCCCTGCTTCGCCAGATCGCCGATCAGCTCGCCGTAGACGGAGCGGGGCCAGGGAAAGCGCCCGACGCGGTCGGCCATCGCCGCGAGCGAGCGGTCGTCGATGTCGACGATGACGATCGACGGGTCGGCCGGCCACGACGGCGCGGCGCGGCGCGCCAGCACGTCGCCGAGCGCGCGGTCGGCGCGGATCGCGATTCCCGGCCCGGCGTGTCGGTCGACGACCGCCGCCGCGGCGACGACGATCGCGAGCGCGGCGAGCGAACGGGGCAGGAGCGCGGCCACCGCTCGATCCTAGCAAACCACCCCGGGGTCGGGCTGCGGATCCCGACCCGCGGCCCGGGTTTCGCTCAGGTCGCCCGCGTCGCCGGCACCGGCCGGCTCGCCGGCAGCGCGAGGATCGCGATCGACGCGAAGGCCGAGATCGCCGCGGACAGGATCAGGAGGAAACCGAAACCGTTCGCCTTGACGATCGGGCCGAGCGCCCAGACCGCCGCCGCGCTGATGCCGAAGGCGACCGCGAAGCGCACGCCGGCCACGCGCGAGCGCATCCGGTCGTCGACGTAGCGCACGATCACCGCGTCGGTGAACGGGATCGCGCCGAAGACGAGCGCCTGGAACACGACGGCGGCGAAGAACATCGCCCAGCCCTGCGCGATCGACGCGAGCGCGAACGCCGGAACCTGCAGCGCGACGATGGCGAGGAACAGGCGCTTGAGCTCCACCCGATCGATCATCCGGCCGACCCAGACCTGCGTGAACGCTCCGATCGCGTAGATGGCCGCGAGCAGCGCCCCGAGCGTCGCCGGATCGCGTGTGATCGCCGTGAAGCGCTCGCGCAGGAGCTCGCCGTTGCCGTTGGTCGTGAAGTTGAAGAGCAGGCTGCCGCAGATCGACGTCAGCGTGAGCACGGCGAACACGCGCACCAGCAGTCCCCGGGGCAGATCGAGCTGCCTGGGCTTGCGTTTCGCCGGCGGCGCGTGCTCGCGCGGCGCGAGGCGAGCGAACAGGACGCCGCCGGCGATCGACAGCACCCCGGGGACGACGAACGCGGCACGCCAGCCGAAGTACTTGACCAGCAGTCCGGTCGACAGCGCGGCGATCGCGATGCCGAGATTGCCGGCGAGTCCGTTGATGCCGATGACCCGACCCGGCTTGTCGGTGGACTGGACGAGCATCGGGATGCCGACCGGGTGGTAGATCGACGCGAACGCGCCGAGGAATGTGAGCGCGACGGCGAGCTGCCAGGCCGATTCCGTGAGCGCCACCGCGATCGCGGAGGCGCCGATGCCGAAGAAGAACACCAGCATCATCTCGCGCCGCCCCCAATGGTCGCCCCAGCGACCGGCCGGCATCGAGCACAGCCCGAACATTACGAACGCGCCGGTCGCGTACGGCATCAGGTCCTCCCAGCGGGCGAAACCGAAGTCCGCCGCGATCGCACCGACCGCGGTCGCGAACACCAGGAGCATCAGATGGTCGATCGCGTGCGCGATGTTGAGCAGCAACTCGACAGCCCGGGAGTGGGCCTCTCGGGTGTCGGCATCGGCGGTGGTGGCGGCCGGGAGGACGGACATGCGGGCGCAGTCGAGTGGCGGGGTCGCTCCCGGCGGCGCCGGTGGCGAAGGCGCTACTGTAACCCGGCCGGGCGACCGCTCCTGATCGCTTTCCGCCGCTTCCGTGATTCTCCTGCGCGGGAGTATCCTGTGCCCGCGTCGTCATATCGGGAATCGGCCGGGCCGGCGTGGGGGCGCCGCGGGGTCGCGAGGCGTTCGGATGCCCACGGATCTGGAGTTGCGCTTGTTCGGACGGCCGTCGATCGCGGCCGGCTCGACGTTCGACCTGCCGACGCGCAAGGCGTTGGCGCTGCTCGCGGTCTTGGGATGCGCCGGACGGACGTCGCGCGCGCGGCTCGCCTCGATGCTGTGGACCGACCAGGCGGCCGACGACGCGCGCCGCAACCTGCGCCAGGAGCTCCATCGACTCCAGTCGACGCCGGCGGGCGAGTGGATCGTCGCCGCCGGCGACGACCTGGAATTGCGCGCGGCGGCGGTGGTCGACGCCCGGAATTTTCGCCAGGCGATCGAGCGCGGCGAGATCGACGCCGCGCTCGATCTGTGGCGCGGCCCGCTCCTGGACGGCGTCGATCTCAGGGGGGCGTCCGGTTTCGACGAATGGGTCGGGTCCGAGCGCGAGGCGCTCGCGCGCCTGCGCCACGCGGCGCTCGAGCGACAGTGCGATCGGCGCGAAGCGGCGGGTGACGGCGCCGGCGCGCTCGCGACCGCGCGAACGCTGGTCGCCGCCGATCCGCTGCAGGAAGCGCAGCACCGCCGTCTGATGCGACTGCTGCTCGCCGCCGGCGATCGCGCCGGCGCGATCGCCCAGTTCGAGCGCTGCCGCGCGATCCTGCGCGACGAGCTGGGATTGGCGCCGATGCCCGAGACCGCCGCCCTCGCGCAGCGGATCCGGGAGAGCGCCGCGCAGGAACCGACGCGCGCCGGGCCGGGCGTCGCCGCGACGGAGCTGGTGCCGCCGCTGGTCGGACGGGAATCCGCGTGGGCGAACCTCGAGGGGGCGGGGCGGCGGCTCGCGCTGATCGAGGGCGAGGCCGGTCTCGGCAAGAGCCGGCTGGTCGCCGAGTTCGTGGCGTCGAAGGGACGCACCATCGTCGTCGCCGGCCGCGAGATCTCGCGCGACACCCCGTTCTATCCGGTGTCCGAAGCGCTCGCCGCCGCCTGGCGTGAAGATCCGCGATGGTTCGAGTGGCTCGACCCGGTCTGGCGCGCCGAGGTCGGGCGGCTCGTGCCCGCGCTCGCCGATGACGAGCGCCCCGGGGATTCGCCGTCGCCGGAAGCCCGCGCGCGCCTGATCGAGGGGCTGGCTGCCGCGCTGCTGACCGCCGCCGGCGATGGCGCGATCGTGTTCGAGGACTTCCACTGGTTCGATCTGTCGAGCGCCGAGCTCGCCGCCCACGTCGTGCGGCGCGCGCATCGCGCGCGGATCTACGCCACCGCGCGACCCGACGAACTCGCGCGCTCGGCCGGCGTTCAGAGCGCGCTCGAAGCGATCGAACGAGACGGACTGCTGCTGCGCGTGCCGATCGCGCCGCTGACCGAGCCCGATGTCCTCGCGCTGGTGCGCGCGATGTCGGGCAGCGTCGGCGCGACCGTGTTCTCGCGCCGGCTCTACGCGGCGACCGCCGGCAATCCGCTGTTCATCCTCGAGTCGCTGCGCGACCTCTTCGCCGCGGGCGTGCTGTGGCGCGACGCCGGCACCTGGTCGACGCCCTACGACGAGGACACCGAGGACTACCGCGAGCTGCCGATCCCGGCGAGCGTGCGCGATGCGGTGCTGCGGCGCATCGACCGGCTGGGTCCGGGACCGCGCCGACTCCTCGAGGCGGGCAGTCTCGCCGGCGACGGCTTCGCGACCGAATGGGTCGGACCGTCGTCGGCGCTGTCGGAGGAGGAGACCGCGGACGCGCTCGACCTCGCGGTGCGCGCCGGCCTGGTCGCCCCGGCCGGCCCGGGCTACCGCTTCACCCACGATCTGGTCCGCCGCGCCCTCGACGACGCGCTGGCGCCGGAACGCCGCAAGCTCCTCCATCGGCGGCTCGCGGAGGCGCTCGCGCGCTCCGGCGCCCCGCCGGCGCGGGTCGCGGGCCATTGGGAGGACGGTGGGCGCCCGTCGGCGGCGATCGCCCTGCGCGTCCGTGCCGCCGAGGACGCGGCGCGCGTCCACTCGCTGGCCGAGGCGATCGTCCAGTACGACGCCGCGCTCGCGGACGGCGCCACCGGCGTCGACGCCTTCCGGATCCACTCGGCGCGCGTCGATCTGTGCCGCAACCGCAACGACGACGAGGGACGCGCCCGGTCGCTCGCGGCGATGGCGGCGGTCTCGTCGACGCTCGACGACCCGGCGATCGCGGCCGAGCTCGCGATCAAGCGGGCGGTGCACGCGTTCGAGAACGACCGCTACGACGAGGCGCTCGCGATCGCCGGCGAGGCGCGTCGGGTGCTCGCCGGACGCGTCGACGCCACGACCGACGCGAGTCTCGCGCTCGAGTGCGGCGCCGCGCTGCGCGCGCTCGGACGGATCGCCGAGGCGGAGGCCGAGCTGCGATCGGCGCGCGAGCGCTTCGGCGACGCACCGCTCAAGCGCGCCAACTGCGCCTATTGGCTTTGCCAGTGCGCGCTCGATCGGGGCGACCTCGTCGCCGCCCGTGGCCACTGCGACGAAGTCCTCGCCGCCACGACCCGGGCCGGCTACCGGCGCGGACACGCGATGTCGCTGCAACTGCGGGCCGACATCGCCTGGCGGGAGGGCGCGCGCGAGCGGGCGATCGCTGATCTCGAGGCGGCCCTCGCCGAGGCGCGAGCGATCGGCAGCGCGCAGCTCGGCCGCGGCTTCCTGGGTCTGCTGGTCGAACGCTTGCGCTCGCTCGGCGATCTCGCCGGGGCCGACGCGCGACAGGGCGAGCTCGACGATCTGGTCCGGGGGGCCGGGTCGTCGGACGCGCGACAGGGGCCTGTAACGGCCGGATAACGCCGGGCCGATTAGCGTCGTCGCATCCGATCCGATGGGGGGCGATGTGGACGCGTCGACCGAAGAAGAGCTGACGCTCGCGCTCCGCCGCGACGGCGCCGATTGGAGAGTCGTCGTCGAACGGGGCGGCGAGCGGCGGGAGCTCGGCGGTCTCGACGAGCTGATCCGCTACCTCGAGGAACTCGCCGGGACCCGTGTCCGCCAACCCCGGGGTCTGCGATGACAGCGGGCATCGGCGAGCGCCGGCGGGTACGGGACGCCGCCCCTGGGTCCTGCGTCGCGATCGTCTCGATCACGCCCGATCCGGCGATCGGTGCGCGGGTCCGGCGCGACGAGGTGAAGCTCAAGTGAACGCCGCGCGCGCGCTGTCGATCGGCGTCGGCGCGATGTTCGCCCTCGGCGCCGGGTTCGCGTCGGCGGCGACGGCGCTGCCGAAGGCGGTCGACACGCCGGCGCTCACGATGACCGGCATCGGCGACACGATCGCGCCGCCGGGCGCGGCCCGCAAGCCGTTGCCGGCGCGAGCGCCGACCGACGCGATGACGATGACCGGCATCGGCGACACCATCGCGCCGCCGGGCGCGGGCCGCAAGGCGTTGCCGGCGCAGGCACCGACCGAGGCGCTGACGATGACCGGCGTCGGGCCGGCGAACTGAAGAGACGTGTTGAGTCGAGGAGATGCCGGCATGAACCCGTTGCGAACGATCGCCGTCGCGCTGACCTGCGGATGCGCGACCTGGGCGCACGCCGACCAGGTTGTCACGCTGAGGGTCCCGGTGACGCTGCAGAACCTGCATCCGGAGGTCGCGAAGCTCGGCGTCGGCTGCTACATCACGCCGGCCGGCGCCTACGACCGCACCGACGTTCCGGTGGTCAACCGCGCCTTCAACGGCGTCGTCGAGGTCAAGGTCGCGGTGACCGATGCGCAGTCGTTGTCGGCGACCGGATACAAGTGCGCGCTGGTTCTGCACCCGGCCTCGGGACCGGGATGGTGGCCCCTGCAGGCGTCGAGCGCGCCGCCGCAGGCGCAGGCGAAGGCGGGCACGCCGTTCAAGGTGGCCGTCGAGGGTCCGCTGCCGCCGGTCGGATCGGGAGCGTCGGTCGTGTCGCCGTCGGCGCCGGTGCTGCCGCCGGGAACCACTGCGCAGAAGGGCGCGACGCCGGCCTGGGGCGCGCTGGGCGGCGCGCCGCCGACCGGGTCGGCGCCGCCGGCTCCGAACGCCGCACCGGCGCGCAGCGGGCTCTCGTCGAGTCTCCCGCCGCCGGGCAAGTGACGATGGGCGACGGTCCGCGTTTCCTCGTCGCGCTCGCGGCGCTGGCGTTCGCGCTCGCGGGTCCGCCCGCGCGCGCCGACACGCTCGATTCGATTCTCGCGGTCCTCGTCGGCGCGGGCGCGGTCGATCCGGCGGTCAAGGACGCGAAACCGCTGATCGAATGCCTGGTCGAGGCCTCCGGCGATCCGACTGCGTGCATCGACGTCGAGGCCGCGGCGCAACAGCAGGCGCAGGGAGCGCTCTCGGACGCGCAGCAGCAGGCGAAGGCCGCGGCGAAGTCGTTCGTGCCGGAAGACCCGGCGATCCAGGCGGTCGTCGCGATCGTGCGCGCGGTCGTCGGCCGAGACTGGCTCGCCGTGCTGGAGCTGACCGGCACCGACCTGCTGGTCTCGCTCGCCTGCAAGGCGGGACTCTCGATGACCGGACCGATGCAGGAATTCATCTGCAAGGGTCCGTTCCCTGAGGTGGCGAAGCTCGCCAGGCCGGTGGTCCACGAGGTGCTGGTGATCTTCGCCGATCCGCCCCCGGACATCTGGCGGTTGATCGGGGCGGTGTCGAACCTGGAGCTCGCATGCGCGCTCGCGCCGTCGTTCCCCGGCAAGGACGAGGCCTGCGGCACGTTCGCGAAGGCGCTCGCGGCGATCGGCGGCTTCATGGTCGATGCGGCGAAGTACGGCGGCAAGCTCGTCGTCGACGGCGCCGATGCCGTCGAGAACTTCTTCGTCGGCAACGACAGCCACATGTCCTACGACCGCTACTACGCGCTCTACTGGCTGCCGTGGATGGACTTCGCGGTGTCGCGCTGCATCCTCGATCCGGCCGGCTGCCAGGGGCTCGCCGGCGTCGTCGACGATGTCTACGGGCGCTGCGTCGACTACTTCGACTCGCACAACCAGTACCGCGACACCGCGCACAAGACCTGCCGCGATCTGCGCGACGGCCGGTTCCTGCCGGCAGTGCGATCGACGGCGAAGGCGATGATCGGCGCCGCGCGCAGCCACGCGGGGAACCTGCGCCCGCTGGCGCGGCTGTGGGCGGTGGAGGACGGCGGATCCGACCGGCTCGCGCAGCACAAGGCGTTCTACGCCTCCGGTTGCGCGATCGCCGAGCGCAAGGCCTTCCCGCTGCCGGCGGGCGATCCGAAGCACTGCGAGGGATTCAAGAGCTCCGCGATTCTCGTGGGTTTCGTCGGCAAGTGCCTCGAGCGCGTCGCGCTGCAGAGGCCCGCGCCGTCGTCGGCCGAGCTTGCGTGCCGGCGCGGAGAGGGGGCGCTGGTCGCGGTCGTCAACGAGGAGACGGCGGCGTTGACGAAGACGCTGCAGTCGCTGGCCGCGCAGGGGTGTCACCCGCCGGCCGGATGGACCGGCGCGGCGGGACTGAAGCTCGAATGCGACAGCTACACCGGCCTGGGCGCCTGCCTCGCCGGGCTCGAAGCCGGCGACGAGAAGAAGCGCTGCTCGGTGAATCTCGCCAAGGCCGACGCGAAGCTCGCCAAGACGATCGTCGCGGACCTGGGCGCGAAACGCTGCCGGGTCGAGGGTCCGGCGGTCGCCTGCACCCGACCATGGAAGGTCGATTCCTGCAAGTCGATCGTCGCCGGCGTGTCGTATCCGGGCGTCGCCAAGTCGGCGCTCGGATGCAACGCCGATCTCGCCGACTACCAGGCGAAGGTCGGTATCGCGCGCGACGCGATGAACCGGCTGAACGGCGCCGGGCGGGTCGAACCGGGGGCGGCCGATGCGCGCGGCGTCCGGCAGGAACCGACGGCGCTCGACGCGCAGTGCACCGCTCCCGGCGAGGACAAGCTCGCGATCCGCTGCCGCTACGCGGATCGCTGGTACGCGAAGGTGTCGGCTGCGCCGGCCATCGCATTCGGCGAATGCGCGAACGATCCGAAGCGCGACGGCGCCGACGGACCGTGCTACCGGATGCCGCTGATGATGGCGCAGACCGCCGGCGCGCCGGTGACGGTATCCGGGACGACCTCGTCGCCGGCGGCCGTCGCTCCGCCCGGCACGATGCGGCCGGCGCCCGACTGGAGCGCGGCCGCGCGGGTCGGCATGCCGCCGCCTCCGCCTCCGCCTCCGCCATCGGCGAGCTCGAGCGCCCGGACCGATCCCGGCCCGCTCACCGGCCGTCTGGCGACGCCGCCAACGACGATGTCGGTCGCGCCGCCTCTGTCGACGTCGGCTCCGGCGCCGCCGACCTCGCGCCAGCCGCCGCCGCCACCACCGTCGACGGTCGTCGCCGCCGCCGCTTCCGCCGCCACCGCGTCGCTCGCCGCCACGCAGCGCGACCTCGCCGCGATCGGCTGCACCGCGTCGCAGGGCGGTCTGCGATTCACCTGCGCGACTCGGACGGCGTACGATCGCTGCGAGGCGATCCGACAACAGCGCAAGGTCGAACAATGCACGCTCGTGGAGCGGCGGTGATGATCGCGGCCTGCGCGATCGCGGCGGCGGGAACGGTCGCGCCGGTCCCCGCGTCCGACACGGTCCAGCGCGCGGAGGTGCCGCGCATCGCCGAGCGGCTGCGCGCGTCGCTGCCCGGCCTGCGCGTCGACGAGGACACGATCGCCCGCGCGTGGAGCGCCCACGGCGGCCCGCGGTGCCGTCGCCTCTCGCTCTTGTGGCGCAAGGACGCGCCGGCGGGGGCGCTCTCGCTGATCCACGAGTCCGCCTGCCGCGACGACCTCGCGGCGTTCGCCCCGCTCGCGCTCGTCGATTGCCGCGTCCTGGTCGTCGGTCTCGACACGACGCGCTCGGTGGTCTGGTGGACGCAGATCCGCGATCCGCGGACGATCCACCCGACGCTCGCTCCGCGGACCGGCGACCCGGCCGCGGACCGCGCGGCGGGCGAAGCCCACTCGCGATCGATGATCGCGCCCTCGGCGAGCTTCGAGGTGGCGGTGTCGGGCGACGCGCGGATCGCGCGACTCGAGCTCTACGAACCGGTGGAGTGCCGGCCGGGGCACGCGATGCGCCCGATCGGCGGCGTCGACCTGCCGACGTCGCGTGGCGTCTCGTCGGGGAGTCCGCGATGAAGACGACGCTTCGCGGCGCGCTCGTCGCGACCGGCGCCGCAGCGGCGTTCGCGCTGGTGCCCGCCGCGTCCGCGCAGGCGCAGGCGCCGGCGCCGGCGCCCGAGGCGGCCCCGGCGGCGGGGCGCCCGAGCGGTCGCGCCGCCGCCCGCGGAGCGCATCGCGGTGACGATCTTCGAGTTCCGCTCGTCGCTGCCCAACGTGAGCGGCCGGGCCGCGACCGACATGTTTCAAGACCGCGCTGGTCCAGAACGGCCGCTTCCAGGTCGTCGAGCGCAGCCGGCTGAACGAGGGGGTGCTGCGCGAGAAGCAGCTCAATGCCGGCGGCTTCACGACCGGCGACGTCGCGCAGCAGCAGTTGCGGGGCGCGCGCTACGTGTTCGAGGGCATCGTCTCGGAAGCGAACGCGGCCGAGAAACAGAAGAGCGCGAGCATCGCGATCGCCGGCATCAGCGTCGGCGGCGCCTCGATCACCGATTCGATCGCGATCGACGTGCGCATCATCGACGCCGCGAACGGCGATATCGTCGACGCGGTCGTCGTGCGCAAGCCGATCCAGGCGAAGGAGACGACGCTGGGCGTGTTGGGCGCGGCGCTTCCGGGCGCGCGGCCTCCGGCCGAGCGGCGCTCGCAGCTCGCGCCGGACGCGCAGATGTCGAGCCGCACCGCCGAGAGCGTCGATCGGGCGATGCGCGCGGCGATCGAGGAGGCGGTCGCGACGATCGCCGGACGGTTCGGCCGCTGAGCTCCACCGCGGGCCGGTTTCGACGTCCGCCCGCTACCGGTCTCGCTTCCGCTGGCGCCGCCACGCCGCCATCGCGATCGCGAGCGAGGCGAGCGCGAGGCCCGCCGGGCCGTTCGCCGGGACCGGCTGCGGATCGCCGATCCGCAGCGATACCGTGATGTCGGAGAACGTGCCGTTCGCGTCGACGACGTGGACGACGAACACGAACGTCCCGGTCGTCGTCGGCGTGCCGCTGATGCTGCCGTCGGGATTGAGCGTCAGGCCCGGCGGCAGGCTGCCGGAGACGAACGACCACTGGTACGGTCCGACGCCGCCGGTCGCGACCAGCGCGTCGCCGTAGGGTCGGCCGGGATTGCCGGTGTCCGGCGGCTGCGCCAGCGCGAGCACGAAGCCGCCGACGACGCCGGCGAGGACCGTCTGCGCTTCGCGTCCCTTGGCGTCGGCCGCGACGACGGTGAACGCGAACGGAATCTGCGCCGCCGGCGTACCGGAGAACGTGCCGCCTGCCGACATCGTCACCCCCGGCGGCAGCGGCCCCGCGGCCACCAGGTAGGTGTACGGCGCGGTGCCGCCCGACGCACTGAGCGAGAACGAATACGCCTGGCCGATGTGCGGCTGCGGCAACGGGTCGGGCGTCAACGCGACCTGGGCGATCGCCGGCAGCGCGACCGCGACCGAGGCGACCGTGGAGATCGTCGCGGCGGTGGCGGCCCACGACGGGCGGCGCCGGTTCGAGACCCTCGCGCTCATGGCCGGCTCCCGCGGGCGTCGACGGCCCGCCGCTCCAGCGCCTCGAGGCGATCGGCGAGCTCGGCGAGCTCGGCGTCGCGCAAGGCGAGCGTGCGCGCGAGCGATTGCAGCGTCGCCAGCGCCGCGGCGGCGACGTCCGAGGGCGCGAGCGAAGCCGGATCGGCGCCGGTGCCGAAAACGGCGCGGAAATCCTCGGCCATCGGTCCGGCGTGGCGGTGGGCGGCGGCGTCGGCGCGGTACGCCCATTCGTAGAGCGGCAGCGTCGCGACGCGCTCGGCGATCGACTCCGGCTCGACGGACTCGATGCGCTCCTTGAGCGTGCGGCTCGATCCCTGCGACAGCGTGCCGGCGATCGACAGCGAACCGCCGGAGGAGAGCGTGAGGACCGGGGCGCCGGCGGTCGACGCGATCGTGAAGCTCGCGCTGCCGCTCGCGGTCCAGGCGCTGGCGGCGACGCTCTGCGCCAGTCGAAGCCGCGACGCGCCGTTGTTGGCGAGCTCGAGCAGTGTCCGCGTCGCCGTCAATGGGGACGTCTCTTCGACGCGCGCGCGCGCCGAGCCCGCCACGCCGAACTGGTGCAGCGACGCCGTCGGTCGCGGCGTTCCCAGGCCGACCTCGCCGTTCGCGGCGACGTCGAGCGCGCTCGGCGACGCGCCGGGACGTACCCGCAGCGACAGCAGCGATCCGGAGGTGATGTCGCGGACGAAGAAATTGGCCTCGTTGCCGGCGACGTCCCAGGTCCAGGGCGTGAGCGCCTGGACGGCGGTCTGCTCGAGCCGGAAGCCCGGCGTGTCCGACGCGACCCGGTGGACGCGCTCCTGCGGCGCCGCCGTCCCCAGGCCCAGGCGACCGGCCGCGGAGACGACGAAGGCGTCGGTGGGTGCACCGGCGATGAGCCGGAAGCTGCCGTTGTGTCCGTCGAAACCGGAGACGTTGCGATCGGAGATCGCGAAGTAGCTCTGACCCCCGCTCGTGCTGCTGTTCGCCGTCAGCTGCCAGTCGCGGGCCGGCGCCCCGACAGACGCCGACGTGTCGTCGAAGGCGATCCGCAGGTTGTTCTCCTTCAGACGGATCGTGTCGTCGCCGAACGTCTCATTGTTGATGCAGTCGAAGCCGGAGCAGACGCTGCCCTGGACGATCTGGTCGTCGGCGACGACCTGGTCCTTGGCACGCGGGATCGACGTCGACGCCACGGTGGCCCGCGCCTCGGTTCGCGGCGTGATCGGAACGCCGCCGGCGAGCACGACCCGGCCGCTGGCACTCGCGCCGCTGCGCGCCGTCGCCGCCGCCTCGGTGCCGGCGCGACGGACGAGCGCGCCGGGCGGAGCGGCACGGACTTCGACGATCCAGGCGCCATCGGCGAGCGCGAGCGCCGTCCACCGCAGGCTCGCCGGCAGCGAGGGCAGGTCGAGCTCGATGCGCCGCTCGTCCGGCCCGGTCAGCACGACGCTCACCGGACCGGTGGGCCCGCTCGCCGAGAGCGCGAGCGCGTCGGCGCGGGCGTCGAGCGCGACCGCGAGCGGCGCCGCCGACGCCGGGGCGACTCGCGGCGTGGCGGCGAGCGCGAGCGCCGCGGCGATTGCCAGAAGGAGTGTGCGCATCACCGCGCTCCCTCGGGCGTCGTCAGCCGGCGCTCGAGCGACTCGAGGCGCGCCCGGATCGCCGCGATGTCGGCGTCGCGGCTGCGGATGCGCCGGACGAGCTCCTGCGCCGCGCCCAGCGCGACGCCGGCGACGTCGGCCGGTGCGAGCGTGCGCTCGTCGCTCCCCAGACCGAAGGTCCGGTGGAAGTCCTCGGCCATCGGTCCCAGGTGGCGCGCGGTCGTGTTGGTGTACGACCAGGCGTAGAGCGGCAGCGAGGCGACCTTGGCGAGCAGGCCGGTCGCGTCGACCGGCTCGATCGCGGTCTTGAGCGCGCGGCTCGATCCGGTCGACAGGGTTCCGGTGATCGCGAGGTTGCCGTTCGAAGCGAGCGAGAACTGCGGCGTGCCGGCGCCGGTCGTGGCGACGGTGAAGGCGCTGCCGCCGCCGAGTTCCCAGGTCGTGCCGGCGTTGGTGTCGGTGAGCGTGGCGATCGGCGCGCCGTTGTTCACGAGTTCGAGCAGCGTGCGCGTCGAGGTCGTCGAGCTCGCCTCCTCGACCCGCATCCGGGCGCTGCCGTCGTTGCGCCAGACATGCAGCCGCGCGGCGGGCGAGGGGGTGCCGATGCCGACGTCGCCGCCGGCGGCGATGTCGATCGACGAGGTCGGCGCGCCGGGTCGGATCCGCAGCGGCAGCCGGTTGCCGCCGGTCACGTCCTTGACGAAGAAACCGGCCTCGTTGCCGCCGATGTCCCAGGTCCAGGGCGTGAAGCCGGAGGTATTGTCCTGATCGAGCCGCACCGTCGGGGTGTTGCCGTCGGCCAGGTGCAGTCGCAGGACCGGCGTCGCGGTCCCGATGCCGAGCCGTCCCCCGGAATCGAGGACGACGCTGTCGATCGGCGCGCCGGCGAGCACCGCGAAGACCCGCCGACCGGTGTTCGAGTCCTCGATGCCGAAGTACTCGGCGCCGCCGTCGGCGGTGTCGTTGATCAGGATCCGCCAGTCGTTGGTCGGGAACGTCCCGACGCTCGTGTCCTGGAAATGCACGCGCAGGTTCTGCCCCTTGAGACGGATCGTGTCGAAGCCGAACGATTCGTTGTTCACGCAATCGGCGCCGGCGCACAGACTGCCCTGGACGATGAGGTCGTCGGCGACGACCTGGTCCTTCAGGATCGCCCTGCCCGGATCCGAGCGCCCGGTGGCCGAAGAAGCCGCCATGCCGACGAGCGCGGCCCCGCCGGCGATTGTGAAAGCGCCCGACGCGCGCCGGTCGGCGGCGCTGCGCCGCGCCTCGTCCTTCTGCATCGACGCCGGCGGCGCGAACCGGATCTCCCAGACGTAGCGGCCGTCCGCCAGGCCCGCCTTGGCGAAGTCGAACGCCGCGATCGGACCTGCGAGCGAGTAGTCGCGCTGGCTGCCGTCGGGAAGGGCGAGGCGCAACTGCGCGTTGGCGAACGGCGCCGAGGTCTCCCAGCGCAGGCCCGTGGGTTCGAGGACCGCCGAGGCGCGGAACCGCGGCGCGTCGGGCGCGGCGCTCGCGGCGGCGGAGCCCAAGGCGAGGGCGACGAGGGCGAACGCAAGGGCGAATCGGCGGGCGATAGGCATGGGGAGTCCGGGATCAGGGTTCGCGAGTCGGGAAGTCGGCCCGTGCAGGCGGAAAGCCGCGGCGTGTGGCAGGCGGGCTCCGTGGCGTTCCACGCGTACGGGCAAGACCGGGCCGGCCGGAACTCTAGCCGGACTTCGGTCGATCGAAAACCCCGGCCATCGGAGGGTCGGCGAGGCCCGGGCCCCGGCGGTCTCGGTGGGCCGCGCTCCGGTCCCGGCGGGTCGGGCTTCAGCGCGACGAACCGCGCGTATTGACGTTTACGTAAACGTTATCCAGACTGCCCGCTCCCGGCGCCTCGCCGGCCGCCTCGCCCGTCGCCGGGGGGCGTCCCGGTAAGCTAGCCGGTTCCGCCGCCCGGCGCCGTCCGGCCGCGCGCGCCCCGCCCGACCCGAGGACGCCGATGACCGACCTGTCGATCGCCCGCAAGCCGCACGTCTACAAGCCCGCGAACAAGCCGCGGTTCGTCACCGCCGCCTCGCTCTTCGACGGGCACGACGCGTCGATCAACATCATGCGCCGCATCCTCCAGTCGACCGGCTGCGAGGTGATCCACCTCGGCCACAACCGCGGCGTCGAGGAGATCGTCGACTGCGCGCTCGAGGAGGACGCGCACGGCATCGCGATCTCGTCCTACCAGGGCGGCCATGTCGAGTTCTTCAAGTACATGATCGACCTCCTGCGCGAGCGCGGGATCGGCCACGTCAAGGTCTTCGGCGGCGGCGGCGGGGTCATCGTCGCCGACGAGATCCGCGAGCTGCACGACTACGGCGTCGCGCGGATCTACTCGCCCGAGGACGGCCAGAAGCTGGGTCTGCAGGGCATGATCAACGAGGTCGTCGCGATGTGCGACGTCGACCTCGCGAAGGACGCGCCCGGCGACGGCGCCGCCGCGATCGCGGCGCTCAACTCGTCCGACCGCTACACCCGCGTGCGCACGCTCGCCCGCACGATCTCGGCGCTGGAAGCCGGTCACGCGGGTGCGAGTCTGCGCCAGGCGATCGCCGCCGCCGCCGCGAAATCGAAGACGCCGGTGTTGGGCATCACCGGCACCGGCGGCGCGGGCAAGAGCTCGCTCACCGACGAGCTGATCCGCCGCTTCCGCCTCGACCAGGACGACCGGCTGAAGATCGCGGTCGTCTCGATCGACCCGTCGCGGCGCAAGTCCGGTGGCGCGTTGCTGGGCGACCGGATCCGGATGAACGCGATCGGCAGGATGGCCGGCCGCACGCAGGTCTATATGCGCTCGCTCGCCACCCGCGAGGCCGGCAGCGAGATCAGCGCCGCGCTGCCCGAGGTGATCGCGGCCTGCAAGGCGGCGGCGTTCGACCTGATCGTCGTCGAGACCTCCGGCATCGGCCAGGGCGACGCCGCGATCGTGCCGCTGGTCGACACCTCGCTCTACGTGATGACGCCGGAGTTCGGCGCCGCGTCGCAGCTGGAGAAGATCGACATGCTCGACTTCGCCGACTTCGTCGCGATCAACAAGTTCGACCGCAAGGGCGCGGCCGACGCGCTGCGCGACGTGCGCAAGCAGGTCCAGCGCAACCGCGAACGCTTCGCCGAATCGCCCGAGGCGATGCCGGTGTTCGGCACGATCGCCTCGCGCTTCAACGACGACGGCGTGACTGCGCTCTACCAGGCGTTGAAGCCCGCGCTGGCGGCGAAAGGCCTCGCGCTCGGCGCCGGCCGCCTCGCCGCTCCGGCGACGCGCCAATCGACCGGCGCGCACGCGATCGTGCCCCCGGCGCGCAGCCGCTATCTCGCCGAGGTCGCCGAGACGCTCCGCCACTACCACCGCTGGGCCGGCGAGCAGTCGACGATCGCGCGGGAGCGCCAGCAGCTGACGGCGACACGGACGATGCTGGCGGCCGCGAAGGACGGCGCCGCCGCCGCGCCCGCGCTCGACGCGGCGATCGAGGAGCGCGAGCAGCGCCTCGACGGGCGCGCGAAGAAGCTCCTCGACCTGTGGCCGAAGACGAAGGCGGCCTACGCCGGCGACGAGTACGTGGTGAAGATCCGCGACAAGGAGATCCGCACGGCGCTCACGCACACCTCGCTCTCGGGGACCAAGATCCCCAAGGTCGCGCTGCCGAAGTACGAGGACCACGGCGAGATCCTGCGCTGGCAGCTGCGCGAGAACGTGCCAGGCAGCTTCCCGTTCACCGCCGGCGTGTTCGCGTTCAAGCGCGAGAACGAGGATCCGACGCGGATGTTCGCCGGCGAGGGCGACGCGTTGCGCACCAACAAGCGCTTCCACCTGCTCGCCGACGGCATGCCGGCCAAGCGGCTGTCGACCGCGTTCGACTCGGTGACCTCTACGGCAACGACCCTGACCGTCGCCCGGACATCTACGGCAAGGTCGGCAACCTGGCGCGTCAATCGCCACGCTCGACGACATCAAGGTGCTCTACTCGGGCTTCGACCTGTGCGCGCCGAACACCTCGGTGTCGATGACGATCAACGGGCCGGCGCCGACCATCCTGGCGATGTATCTCAACGCGGCGATCGACCAGCAGATCGACAAGTTCCACGCCGACAACGGCCGCGTGCCGACCGACGACGAGGTCGACAAGATCCGCTCGTGGACGCTGCGCACGGTGCGCGGCACCGTGCAGGCCGACATCCTCAAAGAGGACCAGGGCCAGAACACCTGCCTCTTCTCCACCGAGTTCAGCCCTCAAGGTGATGGGCGACATCCAGGAGTACTTCGTCCACCACGACGTCCGCAACTTCTACTCGGTGTCGATCTCCGGTTACCACATCGCCGAGGCCGGCGCCAATCCGCTGAGTCAGCTCGCCTTCACGCTCGCCAACGGCTTCACCTACGTCGAGGCCTACCTCGCCCGTGGGATGCACATCGACGACTTCGCGCCGAACCTCTCGTTCTTCTTCTCCAACGGCATGGACCCCGAGTACTCGGTGCTCGGCCGGGTCGCCCGCCGGATCTGGGCGGTGGCGATGCGCGCGACAGGTACGGTGCCAACGAGCGCAGCCAGAAGCTCAAGTACCACTGCCAGACCTCGGGCCGCAGCCTCCACGCCTGGGAGATCGCCTTCAACGACATCCGCACGACGCTGCAGGCGCTGATCGCGACCTACGACAACGCCAACTCTCTGCACACCAACGCCTACGACGAGGCGATCACGACGCCGACCGAGGAGAGCGTGCGCCGGGCGATGGCGATCCAGCTCGTCATCAACCGCGAATGGGGGCTCTCGAAGAACGAGAACCCGAACCAGGGCAGCTTCATCATCGACGAGCTGACCGACCTGGTCGAGGAAGCGGTGTTGAAAGAGTTCGAGGCCTTGAGCGAGCGCGGTGGCGTGCTGGGCGCGATGGAGACCGGCTACCAGCGCGGCAAGATCCAGGAGGAGAGCCTCTACTACGAGCACCGCAAACACGACGGCAGCTACCCGATCGTGGGGGTGAACACGTTCCGCAACCCGCACGGCGACCCGGTACCGCAGAAGCTCGAGCTCGCCCGCTCGACCGCCGACGAGAAGGAGTCGCAGCTACGCCGGCTCGCGGACTTCCACGCGCGTCACGCGAACCAGGCGCCGGCGGCGCTGGCGAAGCTCCAGAAGACCGCGATCGAGAACGGCAACGTCTTCGCCGAGCTCGTCAACGCGGTGCGCGTCTGCTCGCTCGGCCAGATCACCAACGCGTTGTTCGAGGTGGGGGGGCAGTATCGCAGGAGCATGTAGTCGGGGCGCGTTCACTCGGGCTCAAGGGGCCGGAATCCCAATTCCCGCAGACATGCGTAGGTTTCGTCAAGTTCCGGGAGGCGTGGAGCGAATCCGACCGTCGCGGCCCGAGCGCAGGTGAGCAGAACGCGACAGGCATTCGCCCTCAGCAGCCGCGGATCCCGAACGTCCGGGCCACCGCGCCTGTACCCTCGTGCGCGACCGATGCTGCGGCGGCCGTCGGCCAGGACGAAGTCGGACCCCCACGCCAGCAGTGTCGCGTCGAGTTCCAGCCCTTGTGCGCCAAATTCCGTCAGACCCTTGGAAGCCGAACTAGGAGGGCAAGCTCAACTCTATCGATCGACGCGGCCAACGCGAATCGCAAGTGCTCCAATCAGGATCGAAACTAACACCAGTGCAAGCTCTGACAGTGCCGGTATCGCAAGTGGACTTGGCAACGCCAAGACGGTGTCAGTATCGGTCGCCGAATTATTGCCTGGGCTGGGATCCGTGATGCCGCCGGGGGCGGTCACGGTGGCCGTGTTGCTCAACAGGCCGGTGGCGAAGGGGCTGACAAATGCGGACAACGTGTAGGTGACGCTTCCACCAGCAGGCAGATTGACGGAGTCGTTGATATTGCCGCTGCCGGAGGGGGTGCAAGTTCCGCCGCCCGCGCCGACACAGGTCCAGGTTCCCGTCAGCTCCGTCGGCAGGGTGTCACTGACATTCGCGCCGGAAGCGTCGCTTGGCCCCGCGTTGCTGGCCGTAATCGTGTAGGTGACCGAGCCGCCCGCAGCTGCACTGACGGCACCGTCCGACTTGGTAATGCTGAGATCGGCCGATTGCGCATGAACTACCGCGGAACCGAGGAGTTCCAGAACGACCATCACCAGCGCCTGAGAAAGGAGGATCTTCATGGCCAGCTCCTAGGTTCGGCGAGAAATGACAATGGACTATAGACCGGCCCTGCACGAGCGTGCAAGGTCGGTACGTGCGGCTGCGCACGAACATCAAGACGCGGGACCCACCAAACTCGGCACCCATACTTTTCGCTCCCATTCGCGCGTCGCAGTCCCCTCCCGGCCGTTGCGGAAGGTCTGAACCACCAAGTCCGGCCCAATTGGCCTCGACCATGAAGGTCGAACGCCAGTTCGGCGGCGGCCAGAAAGGCTGCCGAGAGCCACCCACCCAGCCCCTCCCGCCGCCCGTCGGCCGTAGGGCCGATGGCGGCGTCGCGTCCCCGGGAGCAGAGGAAGGGCTACGCGAGCGATCGGCCGCAGGCTTGCCTGGCGGCGCTCTTCAGCCGCCGCATGGATGCGACGCGCCGCAGGGGCGCGCGCCGACATAGCGGATCTGCTATATTTCCATGCCGGAGTGGACGGTCGACTTCGCGAGCGCGCAAGTGGAGGCGGATATCGTGGCGCGGTTCCTGCGGTTCGCCGAGCGCATGCAGAAATGGGGTCCCGATCCGGGCATGCCGCATTCGCGGGCGACGGGGCGGGGACCGTTCGAGCTGCGCGTACAGGCGGCCGAGAGAATCGCTCGGGTATTCCGTTGCCCGGCTCCGGGGGGAGAATCGTGTTCGTGCATTCGTTCGTGAAGAAGACCGGGGAGATTCCTGCGGGCGTGCTGGACCTGGCAAGGCGACGGATGCGGCAGGTGTCCGATGGCTGACGCCCTGGGTCGATTCGGGCGCAAGGCGTTTGACCGATCCGGTGTCCGGGCCGCCTACGATGGACTGTCCGGCGAGTTCGCATTCTTGGACGAGGTGCTGCGCGCACGGGCCGAGTCGGGCCTCACGCAGGCCGAGGTCGCCGTCCGCGTCGGCACGACCCAGTCGGCGATCGCGCGGCTGGAGTCGGCGACCAGCGGGCACTCCCCGTCGATCGCGACTCTGCAGCGCTACGCCCAGGCGCTTGGCTGCCGGCTGGAGGTTCGCTTCGTCAAGGAGGGGAGGAGCGCTGAGCGGCGCGCGCGGAGTCGAGGTGGCTGACGGCGGGTCGGAGCGCAGCTTTGGCGTCGGGTCGCTCGCGTCGACCGGGTGACCCACGGGCGACGGGACCGCTCGCCCTTGTGGCCGAACGAAGAGCTCCCTCGAACCTGCCAAGCGGGCCGGCGACGGAGCTTTGTTCGCGCCACGCGATGAACTCTCGCAGGGCCTTGTCGACCGCCGCCGACTCCGTCGGCTCGTCGCTGGCGGCGCGTGCGCTGGAGCAACTCGGGATCGATGGCGAGACGGGTGGCGATGGGCGGTTCCTCGTGCGAGAGCTGCCCATTGACGGGCGCGATCGCCAAACGCGCCGTCGACCTCTTCACCATCGTCCGACCGGCCGATGGCGCGGGCTTGGACGACTCGTTGAAATCGCTCGATCGGCCCGATCATGCCACGCCGGGGTTGCGCCAGGGTTAACCATCAGTTGACTGCAAGTTGACGATGCGCCTGTGTTCCCCATGTGGCGGATTGAGTTCAGTCCTGATGCCCTCAAAGCGCTGCTGCGGATGCCGTGCGATCAGGCGCGGCTCGTCCGCCGGAAGTTGGACGAGCTCGCCAAGGACCCTACGCCGCGCCGAACGTCAGGAAGCTGATCGCCTGCCCGGGATTTCGGCTCCGCGTCGGCGATTGGCGAGTCCTCTACCTGCTGCACGAAACCCGGATCGTGATCCACGTCATTCGCATCGCTCCGCGCGGTCAGGCCCAGCGACGAGCGCACGCATTCTCGAAGCGAACGGCAAGCCGGTGTTCGCCGTCGTCCCCTACGACGAGTACGTCGCGCTGCGCGAGTTGGCCGAGGACGCGGGCGACACGGCTGTGCTCCTGCGGTACCCTAAGCGCTACGCCATAGGCCGGGAGGAGACGATTCCGGTCGAGCTCGCCGACCGTCTGCTCGCGGGGGAATCGCCGCTGCGCGTCTGGCGCGAGCATTGCAGGATGACGGGGGCGGATCTCGCGCAGCGCGTCGACGTCACACCGGCCCACATCTCGAAACTCGAATCGGCAAAGGGCGAGCCTTCGGTTACGGTGCTGCGCCGGATCGGAAAGGCGCTCGCGGTCGAACTGGAGTTGCTCGTCGGCGCGGACGACGGACCCTGATCCGTCCGCGAGCGAGGTCACGAACCCCGGCGGCCTGACCGGACGCGCTCCAAGCCCCTCGGAGCCTCGAAGCGACGCGCGGGCACGTGGCGGCGCCGCATCACTTGCACCAGCACGGGCAGTTCGCGGTGACGGTCGCGGTGTAGGAAACGATCCAGATGTCGATGTCGGTCGAGGCCATCGCCGCGTCGGGCGCGCAGGTCGGGCGGGCGTTGACGCGGCAGTTCATCGGCCGGGTCGCGCGGGCTTGGCGAACCTCGGAGAGCGCGCCGTCGAGCGCCGACTTCGGGCCGTACGACGTTGACGACACACACAGCGGAACTCTGGGCGTGCCGATCGCGCCGGGGCCGTTGCCGGCGGGCGGACGGGTGGGCGTCACCCGATGGTGGGCGACCGCGGCGACGTAGAGGTAGGCGAGAAGCGCGTAGCCGCCGACGCGAAGGCCTTGCCGCAACCGCGCGCCGCGCGTCCGCGCGCTCGGCGGCGCAGCGGGGGGCGACGGCTCGGGGCAGGTTACGCCGGTCGCCGCGCCAACGTCTGACGCGAACGCGCTGCCGCGAGGTGCCGTGCGGCGCCTCTGCGCGCCTCGGCGCGACGCGACGCGGCTTACGGCATCTTCACATCCGCCAGCTCCTCGTCGACGACCCAGCGGCCGCCCTCGCGGACCATCACCGCCTCGCCGGTGAGCTTCAGGATGCTGGTCTCGCCTTCCCAGAGCAGCAGCGCGGTGTCGCCCTTCGACCAGCCGCGCACGATCGTCACCGCCTTGGTCGGGTGCTCGCTGGTGTAGTTCTTCATCATCTGCGCGCCCTTGCCCTTCTTGACCGCCTCGTCGATGTACCTGGCGTTCTCCCGGGACAGGTGCGGCGTGACCTTGGCGGGCACGCCGGTGACGAGCGCCTCGTGGTAGGCCAGGTAGGCCTTGCCTGGATCGCCGCCGCCGGCCGGCAGCGCCGGGCCGTGGTCGTCGGAGAGGATCGGCGTGTCGATCCTGACGTTCGCGGTCTTGTCGGTGTCGGTGATCTTGATCGTGCCGGCGATCCTGCCTCCGGCGATCTTGACGGTCGAGGCGACGCCCATGTTGCCGGCGCAGTAGCCGCAGTTGTTGCCGGACTTGAAATGGAAATGGTGGGCCTTGTACGAGCCGTTCGGCCGGAACTCGAGGTAAACGACCGCGGTGTCGCCGCCGGTGAAGCGTTTCTCGATCATCCGCGTGCGGTCGTGGAACATCGCCATCCACGGCAAGTCGAAGCGGCTGTTGCTGATCGCCACGACGATCACGTCCTCTTTGTCGAGCAGCGACTTGCCGCGGTAGGCGACCGACGAGGCGACCGGCATCGTGAAGCCGCGGTTGGTGAACTCGCCGTCGCCGGTGACCGGATCGGCGGCGCGGGCCGGCGCGATCGGCGCGCCGAGCAGCGCGCCGGTCAAGCCGACGACGGCGATCGCGCGACCGTGCTTCCACCACCGATGATCCGACGCCGACATGGTCCGCTCCTCCGGTTGAACTTCGCGAATGCTACGCCTGGCCCCCGTCCTGGCGAGGGGATTTTTCCGCGCGCTTGACGCGTGCCCGTCGCGCCGCTACAAGGGGTGACCGCGCCCTCACGACGTGCCCCGCCCATGACGCCTCTCACCGGCATCTCGTCGATGGCCACGAAGAAGGTGCTCGCCGAAATGGCGGACGCGTTCCTGCGCTCGGGCGGCACGTCGGCCTCGATCGAGGCGGTCGGCGGCGTCGACGCGGCGAAGCGGGTGCGCGCCGGCGAGCGCTTCGACGTCGTCGTCCTCGCCTCGACCGTAATCGAGAAGCTCGCGGCCGAGGGGCATCTGGTTGCCGGTAGCCGGGTCGACATCGTGCGTTCCGGCGTCGCGGTCGCGGTCAGGGCCGGTGCGCCGCGGCCGGAAATCGGCAGCGAGTCGGCGCTCAAGCACGCGGTGCGTCGCGCGCGGAACCTGAGCTACTCGACCGGGCCTTCCGGCGACTACCTCGTATCGCTGTTCGACCGCTGGGGCATCGCCGGCGAGATCGCCGGACGGATCGTCGTGCCCCCGCCGGGCACGCCGGTCGGGTCGCTCGTCGCCGACGGCACGGTCGAGCTCGGTTTCCAGCAGCTCTCCGAGCTCCTGTTCCTGCCGGGCATCGACGTGCTCGGGCCGCTGCCGGCCCCGATCCAGCATCTGACGACGTTCTCGGCGGGCGTCGGGGCGCGGTCGACCCGCGCGGACGAGGCGCGCGCGCTGCTCGCGTTCTTCGCCTCGCCGGCGACCGCCGACATCAAGCGCCGCAACGGCATGGAGACCGCATGAGACCCGTCGCAACGACCGGCTGGACCGCGCGCAGCGCGTCGCTCGTCTGGGCGCTGGTCTTCGCGCTCGTCCTCGCCTCCGCTGCGACCGTCCAGGCGCAATCGGGCAGCGTCGCGAACCGCGCCGAGGCGCTCGCGGCGCTCGAATCGACGAACACGATGACCCGCGCCGAGGCGGTGGTCTGGCTCGCGGCGAACGGCGAGCCCGCCGATGGCGAGTCCCTGCGCCAACGCTTGTTCGACGAAAGCGCCTTCGTGCGCGGGATCGCCGAGCAGGCGCTGTGGATGCTGTGGAGCCGCTCCGGCGACGAGGCGATCGACAAGCTGATGGCGGCCGGTGCCGCCCAGTTGCAATCGGGCGAGCTCACCGAGGCGATCGCGACCTATTCGGAGATCATCCGCCGCAAGCCCGAGTTCGCCGAGGGCTGGAACAAGCGTGCGACCGCGCTCTACATGGCCGGCGAGTGGAAGCGCTCGCTCGCCGACTGCGACGAGGTGATGAAGCGCAACCCCCACCACTTCGGCGCGCTCTCCGGCTACGGGCAGATCTACGTTCAGCTCGAGCAGTACGAGAAGGCGATCGAGTTCTGGAAGCGTGCGCTCGCGGTCAATCCGAACCTCGAGAGCCTCGAGCGCGGCATCGAGGCGGTCGAGAAGATCCTGGCCGAGCGCCACCGACGTTCGGTCTGACGCGGACCGCGCCGATGGCCGCCCCCGACCGCTCCGACCTGTACCTGGCCGTTCGTCCCGACGAGAAGACCGCCGGGCTGGCGACCCCGATCGAGCGCTGGCTGCGCGGATTCGGCTGGAACGGATTCGCGCGGACCGGGCCGCCGCCGCCGCCCGAGCTGCCGCCGCTCGACGGACCGCACGTCGGCGTCGTGTTCGATCCGCCGCTGTCCGCCGCCCAATTCAGCCAGGCGGTCGCCAACGCCGCCGGACTCGGCCGGGCGGTACGCGTGCCGGTGTACGACGCCGCGCTGAGGGTGTGGCGCTGGAGCGGCACCGACCGCGATTTCGCGCTGCGCGGGCTGACGCTCCATCCGGTGACCGACACGATGGTGGCCATGGCCGGGAGCTTGTTCGCGCTGATCCCGGGTCAGCCGCCGACGACGCTCTATTTCGGTCCGCCGGCCGCGTTCGCCGAGCTGATCTGGCACCAGACGTCCGCCGACCGTGTGACCGTGGTGATCGCCGAGCGCATCGAGTTCGCTCGCAACGACCGGCCTCCGAAAGGAGCGCCGCTGCGGGGAACCGGCGAGGTCACCGACGCGCCGGTCGGATCGGTGCTCGCGATCGCGGCGGAGTTCGCCGGTGCGCTGCGCGCGATTCCCGGCTCGTTCCGCGATCTCGACGCCGCGCGCGCCGCGCTCGAAGCGTCGAACGAGCGGGCGATCGTGCTGTTCGCTCGCATCGTCGAGCGGTTCCGGATCGACTGAGCCGGAAGCGGAGCGCCCGTGCCCGCGGCCGCCCAGACGAGGCTCGACGCCGGCCGTGCCGGTCCGATCTTCGAACGGTCGCGCGAGCTTCTCGTCGGGCGCTACGGGAGGTTGCCGCGCTTCGAGCTCCGCGACGATCTCGGCTGGCCGGCACCGCCTGAGGAGCGACGTCAACTCAATCTGTTCGTCGGCCCTCGCGCCGGCCTCGAGGTCGCCTGGCGCGCGCGGCGGGCGTCCGACGATGGCGTGCTGGTCGTGCGCGAACGCGGCTGGCTCGAGTACCGGGGGCGGGCGCACTCGATGCTCGCCGGCGCGATCGTCGCGCTGATCGTCTTCGCGATCCTGCTCGTCGACGGCTTCGTCTGGAACCGCTTCATCGCGCATTCGTCCCGCGCGCAGGGGTTCGTGTTCCATGGCGGCACGGTCGTCCTCTACGCGTTCGTGCCGGCGGTCGCCGTCGGCTTCGTGACCGGCGCCCTCGGATGGATGCTCGCCGCGCTCGTCCGTCCGATCTGCCGGGTCGCCAATCGCCGGATCGGCATCGAGCCCCCGGCGCAATTCCTCGCGCGGCTCGTGCCCGATTCGAACCTCGACGATCGGTCATCCCGCTGACCTCGGTACTCTTAGGCCCGAAACGTACGCGTCACCGCAGAACGTGGCGTAAAATCGCGGGCGAATGGACTCATCGACTCCATCGCGGGTTCGGGAGGCGACTCGCGGTCGCGTCTTTCGGATCGGCGTTCGTCCCGGTCGGCCGTGAAGCCGACGCTTTTCGCCGCCCGCCTTCGCGAGTGGGCGCGACGGGACCGCCATCCTCCGGCGATCGTCACCGCCGACGGGTCGATCGGCTACGCGCAGTTCTGCGCGCGCGCCGAGCGATGCGCGCACTGGCTCGCCGCGGAGGGGTGCCGGCCGACCGAGACCGTCGGTGTCACGATCGGTGACGAAACGACGCACCTCGTCGTCAGCGTCGCCCTGCTCTTCCTCGGCGTGCCGCAGGTCGCGTTGCAGACCGCCGAAACGCCGGAGGTTCGCGTCGCGCGTGCGGCGCGGCTGGGGGTTCGCCGCCTGGTCGCCACCGATCCGGCGCACGCGTTGCCCGGGCTGAGGCTGTCGAGACCGCCCGCCGAGGTCCTCACCGCGGCGCCGGTCGGCGAAGCCTGCGAGGCGCTGAACGACGATCCGGACGCGTCCGCGATCATCGTCACGAGCTCGGGCACGACCGGCGAGGCGAAGCTCCTGGCACTGAGCCAGAGGATGCTCGCGATCCGCGCCGCCGTGCGCCTCTTCCGGCCGGGTACGCGGATGCTGATGCTGGGCAGCGTCGAGGATTATCCGGCGAAGATGGGTCGGCTGCTGGGACTCTACGAAGGAGTCACGGCGGTGCTGCGACCCGACGCGATCGGGTCGTTCTCCGACGTGCCCGCCTGGTGCGAGAGGTTCGGCGTCGACCGACTGGACGTCGGCCTCTTGCAGGCGATCGATCTGGCGCCCGATCCGGGCGGTGCCCGCCGGCTGCCGACCGGGATCACGGTGTTCGTCGGCGGCACGCGCGTCCCGGCCTCGCTGCGACTCGCCTACCAGGCGGCCGGCTCGAGGTTGCTCGTCGAATACGGCGCGCGCGAGGTGAGCGGCATCACCTGTACCTACCCGGTCGACGCCGATCCGCGTCAGGAAAGCGCCGGCATCGTCCTGGCCGACGTCGAACTCGAGATCCTCGACGAACACGGCGAACGCGTCGCGCCGGGCGCGATCGGCGAGATGCGCGTCCGCCGGCCCGGCATGGTCAGCGGATATGTCGACGACCCTGTCGCGACCGCGGCGCGCTTTCGCGATGGGTGGTTTCACACCGGCGACCTGGCTTCGATCGCCGAGGACGGGTCCTTGCGCATCCACGGGCGGCGCGACGACCGGATGAACCTGGGCGGTATCAAGGTGTACCCGGCCGAGATCGAGCGCGTGCTCGAGGCGGTGCCCGGTATCGCCGCGGTCGCGGCGTTCGCCGTGCGTTCGGAACTGCATGGCGAGATCCCGGTCGCCGCCGTGGAGGCGCGCGAAGGCGCGACCATCGATGCGGCCGCGGTCACGGCGCAGGCGCGCGCCGCGCTCGGCGTGCGGGCTCCGCGTCGCGTGATCGTCGTCGAACGGCTGCCGCGCAACGCGGCCGGCAAGGTGCTGATCCGGGAACTGGAGCCGCTGTTCGCGCCGCGGCGATGATGGGGGAGAAATGAGGGTTCGCACGGTGTCGCGGGCGATTCTGGGAATGGCGGTCGGCCTGCTGCTCGCGATCGAGGCGGGCCCCGCGCCGGCCGCCGAGAGCGAGCCGTATCCGTCGCGCCCGATTCGGCTCGTCGTGCCGGCCGCGCCCGGCGCTGCGGACTTCGCGCCGCGCCTGCTCGGTCGGAAGCTCTCCGAGGCGCTGGGCCAGCCGGTCGTGGTCGAGAACCGCCCGGGCGCGGCGTACAACGTCGCCAGCGACCATGTCGCGAAGTCGGCGCCCGACGGCTACACGATTCTGTACACCGGGTCGGTCATCACGATCCTGCCGTCGGTGATGGGCGCCGCCGCGGTGGATCCGTCGACCGCGTTCGTACCGATCGCCAAGGTTCTGCGGGTGCCGATGTTGATCGTGGCGAACCGGTCACTGGGCGTGAACACGCTGCCGGAACTGCTCGCTCGCGCACGGATGGAACCCGGCAGGATCGCCTACGCGTCGCCGGGCATCGGCACGGTGCCGCACCTGACGGCGAGCGTCATCGCGCGAGAGGCGGGCGTCGAACTCATGCACGTTCCCTACGCGAATTCGAATCAGGCGATCAAGGACGTGGTCTCCGGCGAGGTGCCGGTGTATCTCAATTTCATCGGCAACCTCGAAGCGCACATTCGGACCGGAAACCTCGTTCCGCTCGCGGTCGCCGGTGCGCAACGTATCCGCTGGTACCCCGATCTGCCGACCGTCGCCGAACTCGGCTATCCGGAGGCGGCGGCCGATCCGTGGTCCGGATTCTTCGCGCCCGCGGGCACGCCCCGAGAGATCATCGATCGCCTGAACCTCGAGATCAACCGCGTGCTGGCGCAGCCGGACGTGCGCGAGCAGCTCGCCGGGCAGGGGATGGAACCGTTGGGATCGACGCCGGAACAGCTGGGCGCCGACGTACGCGCCGCGCTCGCGCGCTGGCCGGCGATCGTCAGGGCCGCCGGAATCCGCCGCGATTGAAAGGGGCCGGCCCCCCGAAGCGCGGTTGGTTCGCGCTTAGTCGAGCTCGCCCCGACGCTCGAGAAGCTCGTCGAACGCGGCTTCCAGTCGAGCGTTCGATCCCCGCAGGCCTCCGACGACCTTCTCGGCCCAGGCGAAATAGCCGCGCTTGCGTTCGGTCGGCCACCCGGCCGGCGGCGCGGCGAGCACGTCGCGCAGGTTGCAGATCTTGTCGGCCAGCTTGACGAGCTTCGCCTCGGTGGAGAGCGTCGGCGCGTGCTCGATCTGCATCGCCTTGCGCACGTCCTTGGGCAACGACTTGTCGTCGCTCACCTCGACGACGATCGAGGCGACCCGTTCGCCGAAGGCTTGGGCGATCTCGTCGGCGGTGGTCTCGGTATCCTCGATCGTGTCATGGAGGACCGCCGCGCACAGCACGACCGCATCGGTCACGCCGCCCTCGTTGACCAGCACGTCGACGAGCGCGATCGGGTGGTTGATGTAGGGCGAGGCGGCGGCGTCCTTGCGCCGCTGCGCCCGGTGTCGGTGCGCGGCGAAGGCGAGCGCGCGGATGAACCGCGAGAGATCGTCCTTCCGTTCCACCCGACTCATCGGGCGGGCGGCAGGCGCGAGACCGCCCGACCCGCCGCGTGCGAACAGGAAGTCAGCCGACGGACGCTCGCCGCCGCAGCGCGAGACCACCCAGCAGAGCGTGCGCGAGCCCGAACGCACCCAAGGCGAGGAACATCGCTGCCAGCCGAAGGACACTGCCCATTGCCGCCTCCATCGAGGGTGATCGCCGGAATTCGGCGTGCGGGCGGACCCGACCGGGTCGACGATACGGGATTCGCGCGCTCGACGCCATGCCGGACGGCTCGCACCGCCCCGAACCGGCGTTTGGAGCACCGGCACCGTGGCGGTGACGCAACAGTTCGGCCGCCTCGAGAGCCACCGAACGCCGGTCGGGGCCGGTCCGCGCGATCGGGACCGGGGCGTCGACCGGCCCTAGCCCGACTGGCCGTGACACTGCTTGAACTTGCGGCCGCTGCCGCAGGGGCACGGGTCGTTGCGGCCCACCTTGGGCTGTTCGCGCACGATCGGTTCGCGCGGCCGCGTGATGTCGGCGATGTCCAGCACCGCGTCGACCACCGCGGCGACCGCGTCGTCGACGTCGGTGAGCGGTCGCTTCGCGTCGATCGCCTCGACCCATTCGCGGGATTCGCGCGCGGCGTCGGAGGTGTCGTCCGGGTCGATCGGGACGTGCCGGTGGATTTCGGCGAGGGCGTCGTCCAGGTCCTCGTCGTCATCGGCGAGATCGAGGAGGTCGGGAAACGCCTGCATCGCTTCGGTGAACCCGGCCGCCCAGGGCCAGAGCGCGGCGAAGGCCTGTTCGCGCGACGCGGGCGCTCCGTCGTCGGTCGCGACGTCGTAGAGGATCGGATCGAAGGGCTCGCGCCCCCGGATGTGCGCCTCGAGCGTGTGGTAGTGGCGCATGACCAGGTCGAGCGTGCGCGAGGCCTTCGCCTCGTCGCCCGGGATCAACGGCTCGCCGTCCGGCGCGTCGAAGATCGGCGGCAACCACTCCGACGGCGCGATAACGCGCGGCAGGACCAGGACGCCGGCGAGGTAGCCGTCGAGCATCGCGACGTCGAACGGTTCGCGATCGACGGGAAGCGCGTCCAGCGCGTGGTCGAGCTCGTCGATCTCGCGATCGGAGAGCGGGCGGGAGCGCTCGGCGGTCGGGATGGAGCCGGACATCGGTCCGATGGTATCCGAGTCGGACGCCCGCCGGGTGGAAGTGGACACCCGATGCGCGGTGCCTGGCCCCGGAGCACAATCGCGCGATGGAAAGCGTGCGCAGGCGGGGCCGGGTCGCGGTGGGGGGCGCGCTGATCGCCACGACCCTGGCCGCGAACGTCGCGACCGCCGATCCGCTCGACGCGATCGTCGCCGGCGCGCTGGCGCGCTGCGAGGCGATTCCCGCCGACCGCGGGACGACGGCGATGATCTTCAATCCGCGCGACCGGCAGGTCGTGTGGGACCGCTCGGAGTGCTTCCTGGCGCTCGCCGTGCAGTCGCGGGACGAGCGGTTGTGCGGGCGGGTGGTGGAGCGCCGGTCCTGGGTCTTCGACGGATCCGGCGTGTCGCCCGAGGCCTGCCGGCGCGCGCTCGAGGCGCGGCGCGAGCTCGATCGCGAGGAAGCGGCGCGGATCCGCGACCCGCATCGTCCCGTCGACGTCGCGATCGAGCGCAATGGCAACGGCAGGGACTTCGATCTGCGCGTATCGACGCGGGGGAGCTACGCGCATCGCTACCGGCTCGAGGTTTCTCTGATCGGTGCGTCGGGGTCGGTGACGCTGATGTCGATCGACCAGCCGCTCGGGTCCGGCGCCGCGCAGCTCGTGCACCTCGTCCGGCGGGAGCGGCTCGACGCCGCGAAGGCGGCGCTGGCGCCGGATCGACCGCTAGGATTGCGGGCCGCGCTGGGTCTGGCCGCGACGAGTCTCGACGAGCGCGCGTTGTTCGCGCTCGCTCCTCCCGAGCGCCGCTCCGCCATCGTCGAGGGCGAATTCGACGCGTCCGTGTTGGGTGAGTAGGGTTGGCGATACGATGCTTGGATCGTCTTGGGCCGCCGCAGTCCTGATCCTGAGCGCGACGGTGGCGGGCTCGCCGGCCGCGCAGAACTTGCACGTGCGGGTTGCCGGCGACATCTACCCATGGGGTCTCTACGACATTTCGACGACCAGTGTCGGCCTGCAGTTCGCGTATCCACCGGAGTTCTCCTTTCTTTGCGAGCCCGCCGCGGTTGCTTTCGACGGGCACGTGATCGCGATCACCGTGCGGGCTCACGCGGGCGCTCCATCGAAGCCCTGCGAATGGAGTGCGTCGGCGCGACTCGGACATCTGGCGGCGGGCGACTACACGCTCGACGTCAGAGTCGTGGCGCAATCCGGGGCGCTGATGGAACGCCGCGAGGTCGCGTTCGAAGTCGCCCGGCGGGGCGAGAAATGCAATGCCGATCCGAGCCTGAGCGCGTTGACGTTGGTCCTCGACCCGGCGTCGGTCGAGGCTTTTCTGTCGGGAGACGCGGCCGATTCAGAGTGGCTCGCGGAGCGTGGCCACCTGAAGCTCTACCCTTCCTACGTGGATGGTGCGGGATATGTGCGTTTCCCCGCCACGTTCGACCCGCTCGCCGATCCTTACATCATCGTCGATCGAATCCGCGCCTCACCGCATTTCGTCTACGTGCTCTACGGGAGCTCGGCGGGGTGCCTGGGTCCTTGCGCGGGCGACACCCTCGCGTCCTTGGTCGAGTACCGCAGCCTGCAACGCGACCAGTATTTCTATACGCACGATCCGATCGAACAGGATGCGCTCGATCGGGGGGCGATCTCCGGCTGGATGCGAACCGGGGAATCGATGCAGGTGATCCGACAGTCGGGGAGACCCTGGGCCATCGACGACCAGTACCACCCGGCATACCGGTTCTGGGGCGGCTCGGTCGCCGGGATCCCGTCCCACTTCTTCACGGTTTCGCAGGAGGAGTGCGCGGTGTTGCGCGACCGGACGGATTGGAACTGGACGTACGAGGGATCGCCATTCTGGGCGCGCGAGACCGTCGAAGGAGCCTGCCCGGTCGGTGCAGTCCTCTACCGCCTCTACAACAACGCCGCCGACGGTGCGCCGGCGCATCGCTACACGACCCGCCCCGCGATCGTCGACGAGATGTCGTCCCGCGGCTGGACCAACGAAGGCGCGGCGATGTGCGTGGCCGGCCCCTGACCGGTCGCCGATCGGTTCGCGCTACTCGACCCCGCCCGACGCGAACGCCGCCTTGCCGGCGGGCGAGACGAGGAGCTTCATGACCTCGCGCGCGCCGCTCTCGTTCTTCGCGCCGGTCATCACCGCGGCCTCGTAGGCGGTGTAGTTCTGGACCGCGGCCGGCAGCGGCCCGGCGAGCGTCACGCCCTTCGACTCGTAGAGCCGGATCTCGGTGATCGCGCCGAAGCCGATCTCGACACCCCGGCCTCGGATCACGTGCTCGATGACCGACGCGCCGTCCGCATAGCGGGTCGTCTTCGGCCTGATCGCGTCGAGCACGCCCAGTCGCTCGAACAGGCGGTCGAGGTAGAGCCCGGTCGACGCGGTGTTGTAGACGATCGAATCCGCGGCGAGCACGGCGCGCTCGAGCGCGTCGACGGTCGAGACATCGGGCACCGGCGCGCCGGTGCGCACGATGACGCCGGCGCCGACGCGGCCGACCGGAGCCTTCGTCGCCGCGACCAACTGGCCGTCCTTGGTCGCCTGCGCGATCGCCGGCGGCGGCGAGATCAGGATGTCGTAGACCTCGCCGGCGGCGAGCCGCTTCGCGATCTGCGGGCCGGTGTTGTACTGGATCGCGAGCGTATGGCCGGTCTCGCGCAGGACCAGCTTGGCGAAGGCGGCGAGCCCGGGCTCGACCGCCCCGCCGGAGAGGACGCGGATCTCGGCGGCGTGCGAGGCGACAGCGAGGGCGGCGGCGGCGAGAGCGACGGCCGGACGGGAGATCGGGGTCATCGGCGGAGTCATCGGCGGAGGCGTGGGCGACGGAGGCGTCGGGGGCGGACGAACCTGGGGAAGACCGCCGGAAGCGCGCCCGAGTCTCGCGCGCCCGGCGCCGCGGAGCAAGGGCCGGCGCGACTCGCCGCGCCGCGCCCCCGACCTTGATCGCGGTCAAGGCCGATGCCGAATGCGCGGGGCGCCGCGGCGCGCCCGTCCGGTTCGGGTACCGAAGTCACATAGCCGCGCACCCGGTGGGGGGATCGTAGGCGCATGGCGGGCCGCGGTTCGACACGCGGTCCGCGCGGGAACCACGAATCTGCGGAGGGAGCGGCCATGTGGAAGTTCGTCGGGGGTTTCGTCGCCGGGATCGGCATCGTCGGAGGGCTCGCCTGGGCGTTCGCCGGCAACCTGATGTTCAACGAGCGCGAGAGTCCGTTCGGCGTCGAGGAGACGGTCGCCCGGATCCAGCACAACATCCAGGCGACCGGCAACGGCTGGTCGCTGTCCGGGCTGCGCAATCCGGCCCGGGCGATCCAGGCGGACGGCGGCAACGCGCTGCCGGTGCTGATGGTCGAGGCGTGCAGCCCGAAGTACTCGAAGCCGATCCTGAACGAGGACAGCGTGCGCTTCCTGTCGATCCTGATGCCCTGCAAGGTGTCGGTCTACAAGAAGAACGACGGCAAGGTCTACATCGGCACGATGAACGCCGGGCTCATGGGGCAGATGTTCGGTCCGCTGGTCGGCGACATCATGAAGCAGGTCGCGGCCGACCAGCAGAAGTTCCTGGTCATGGATCCGTCGAAGCCGGCTCCGAAGCTGATCGTACCGAGCGCCGGTGGCGAAGGCGGCGGCAGCGGCGCGGGCGGCGGCAGCGGCTGCTGATCGAGCGGAGACGATCATGTCGAACACGACGATGAGGCGCATCGCGCGCGCCGCGCGGGTCGCGGTGCTCGCCTGGAGCGCCGGGGCGATCGGTGCGATGGCGCAGATGGCGCCGGCCGCAGGGACGGCGGCGCCGGCACCCGCCGCGCAGAAGGTCGCGGCGGTCTCGACCAGCACCGCCGACCACACGAAGTTCAAGGAACTGCAGCGGGACTTCAAGTCCGGACCGGAGGTGACCAAGGCGTGTCTCGCCTGCCATACCGAGGCGGCGAAACAGGTCCACAAGACCAAGCACTGGACGTGGGACTTCTTGAATCCGGACAACGGCCAGCGGCTCGGCAAGAAGAACGTCATCAACAACTTCTGCACGGCCGTCCCGTCGAACTACACGTTTTGCACCGCCTGTCACATCGGCTACGACTGGAAGGACGCGAACTACGACTTCACCGCCGAGGAGAAGGTCGACTGCCTGGTCTGCCACGACCGCACCGGCACCTACAAGAAGCTGCCGGGGCTCGCCGGCCATCCGGCCTACCAGGAGATGGAATTCCCGCCGAAATCCGGGCGCAAGGTGAAGCCGGCGGACCTGTCGAAGATCGCGCAGAACATCGGCCGGACCTCGCGCGCGACCTGCGGCGCCTGCCACTTCTTCGGCGGCGGCGGCGACGGCGTCAAGCACGGCGACCTCGACAGTTCGATGACCAACCCGCCGCGCTACCTCGACGTCCACATGGACGCCAAGGGCCTGAACTTCAGCTGCGGGACCTGCCACCAGACGTCGGGTCACGAGATCCCGGGCAGCCGCTACACGCCGACGGCGTTCGACACCAAGGGCGCGCAGCTGCGCGGCAAGGTCGAACCGCGCAACGCGGCCACCTGCCAGTCCTGCCACGGCCAGACGCCGCACACGTCCGAGCCCAAGCTCAACAGCCATACCGACAAGGTCGCCTGCCAGACCTGCCACATTCCGCAGTACGCGCGCGGCGGCGTGTCGACCAAGATGTCCTGGGACTGGTCGACCGCCGGCAGGATCGTCGACGGCAAGCCGGTGGTGCTGAAAGACAGCGCCGGGCGCGACAGCTACGACTCGAAGAAAGGGGACTTCACCTACGACTCGCACGTCGTGCCCGAGTACCTGTGGTTCAACGGCAAGGTCACCTACACGCTGCTCGGCGACAAGATCGATCCGGCGGGCGTCACGCGGATCAACCGGTTCGACGGCTCGGCGGCCGACCCGAATTCGCGGATCTGGCCGGTCAAGGTGTTCCGCGGCAAGCAACCGTTCGACCTCGAGTCGAAGTCGCTGCTGGTACCGCACACGGCGACCGGTTACGGCGAGAAGGACGACACCGCGTTCTGGCAGAACTACCGCTGGGAAGAGGCGCTGGAAGCCGGCGCGAAGGCGTCCGGGCAGCCGTTCGGCGGCAAGTTCGGCTTCGTCAAGACCGAGATGAGCTGGCCGATCACGCACATGGTCGCGCCCAAGGCCGACGCGCTCACCTGCACGCAATGCCACAGCCGCAGCGGTCGCCTCCAGGCGGTCGACGGCGTCTACCTGCCGGGTCGCGACGCTAACGGCTGGCTCGACCGGCTGGGCTGGCTCGCCGCGGCGCTGGCGCTCGTCGGCGTGGTCGCGCACGGCGGCATCCGCATCGTTCGCAGCAGGGGGTGAGACCATGACGACGAATCGCATCTACGTGTTCAAGCGCTTCGAGCGGTTCTGGCACTGGGCGCAGGCCGCGCTGATCGTGTTCATGCTGCTCACCGGCTTCGAGGTGCACGGCAGCTACTCGGTCTTCGGCTTCCGGCGCGCGGTGGCGCTGCACACGACAGCGGCCTGGACGCTGATCGGTCTGTGGGTGTTCGCGATCTTCTGGCACCTGACGACCGGCGAGTGGCGCCAGTACATCCCGACCGTCGAGAAGGTCGGCGCGATGATCCGCTACTACCTGACCGGCATCTTCGAGAACGCGCCGCACCCGTTCCGCGCGACGACGCTGCGCAAGCACAACCCGCTGCAGCGCCTCGCGTACCTGTTCGTTCTGGTCGTGATCGGACCGCTGATCTGGACGACCGGGTGGTTCTACCTGTTCTACGACCAGTGGCAGGCGTGGGGACTGGCCGGCCTGCTGTCGCTCAAGTGGGTCGCGTTCTTCCACGTGCTCGCGGCGTTCATGATGCTCGTGTTCCTGATCGCCCACGTCTACCTCGGCAGCGCGGGGCATACGCCGACCGCCCACTTCAAGGCGATGGTCACCGGCTGGGAGGAAGTCGACGGCGAGGACGCGGCGACGACGTAGGCCGGCTGCGCTTCGAAAGGAACGGCGGCCCGCCCCTCCCTGCGGGCCGTCGGGCCGGGAAGCGGGCGGTGTCCGGGGTCGACCCGGCACCGCCCCCCTTCCTTCCGACCGGCGTCAGCGCGCCGGCACCCGAGGCGCGGGTTCTCGCGTCGCTCCGCCGCCGGTGCGACCGGAAAGCGCCGCCGCATCGCGGATGAACGCGTCGTATTCGCGCCAGTCGCGCACCGGACCGACGTGCGTGAACACGACCAGGCCGCGCTTGTCGAGCACGACCGTCGTCGGGAACACCGTCGCGATCGATCGATCCGGCAGCGCGCCGCCGCCGGCGAGCTTGAGATTCGTGTCGGCCGATCCGGTCGCACCGGAGTCGGCGAGCGGCAACCGCAGTCCCTGGCCGGTCGCCCAGCGTCGCGAGACGTCGATCGACTCGCGAACCTGCAGCGGCACGATCACGACGTCCGGCCGGTCGGCGAGCCGCGCGCGCAGCGCTTCGACCTGCGGCATCTCGTGGCGGCACGGTCCGCACCACGACGCCCAGAAATGCAGGATCACCACCTTGCCGCGCAGATCTTCGACGCGTTCGCGACGCCCCGCGGCACTGGTCCAGGCGAGGTCGGGAAAGCGCTCGCCGATCGCGGTGCCGGCGCGGGCGGCGGCGGCGGTCCGCGCGTCGGCGTAGGGTCCCCACAGGCCGGTCCACGCCTTCTCGTCGAGCACGATCTCGCGGTCGACCGCGTAGAGCACGCAAACGCGTCGCGCGGCGGCTCGGCAGCGCTCCAGCGCCGCGGACCGCGCCGGCTCGGGTGCGCTCAGGCCGGCGACCCAGCCGTAGGCGCCGCCCGGTGCGATCGCGAACGCGCGGTGCTCGTCGGCGTGCTGGAACGCGCGGAAGTCGTCCTGGCCGGCGTCGGCGAGGTGCGGAACCGCGGCGTCGGCCGACGCGCACGCGCTCAGCGCGAGCGCGACGGCGATCCGGGAGTACCGGAAGCGCGCGGACGGTCGCGGCGTACGGGAGGGATCGGGCGACACGCCCGTCAGTGTCCGTCCGCGCGCGATTGGGCGCAATGCGGCGGATCGTCGGTTCCGCGCCGGGACCGTGCGCGGGCACCCGCGTACGCCCCGGATCGAACCGGTCGAACGCCTCAATTGACGGTCGGGACGAGCGCCGCCGAGGTCGACGCACCGTCGTCGGCGTCGCCGGTGTAGATCGCGACGACGCCGTGGCCGCCGGCGGTGAACGTCCCGCCGGACACCGTGCAGGTCGCGGTGTACGGAGCCGAGCCGCTGATCGCCGACGCCGCGCACAGGGTCACCGGCCCGTCGACGAAGGCGACCGATCCGGTCGGCGTGATCGACGTTCCGCTGATCGTCGCGGTGAAGGTCACCGACTGGGCGACCGTCGACGGATTGACCGACGAGACGAGGCCCGTCGTCGTCGCCCGGTAGACGTGCGACGGGTCGTCGGACGCCGCGGTCGGCTGGTACCACGCGCGGTCGTAGTCCATGTTCTTGCTGTGGCAGTTGATCGAGCACTTGCGCACGCGGGTGACGTCGTCGATTTCCCACATCGGCAGCGTCGTCGGCGAACCGCCGGCCGAATTGCCGGTCACGTCCGGCGCGAAGTTGACGAGCTTGGTCTTGAGCCCGGCCGGCGGCGACGCGTAGAGCCCGTTCCCCAGGCCGGTGCCGTCGTTGACCGCCGTGCCGTTGCTCATCCAGCGGTAGCGGGTGTTCGACGCCGACCGGTTGCTGTGGATGTCGTAGTGGCAGCTCATGCACGAGGCGGTCGCACCCTTGTTGGTCAGGTGGTAGGCGTGCAGGTTGCCGCGCCGGTACTGGCCGACGCTGCCGCGGTCGGTGAACCCGGTGCCCGAACCGAAGAGCTGCGTCGAGTCGTGGCAGCGGAAACACAACGCCGCGTTCGCCGAGTTCCATCCGGTCGACGTGTAGCTCTTGCCGAACTGCGCGCGCAGGATCGTGTCGTTGGTCGAGCCGTGCGGACCGACCGGGCCGGTCGCGGTGACTTCGACGACGCGTCCGGTGGTGCCCGAGTACGCGTTGCTGTTGTGGCAGTCGGTGCAGCGGATCGTCTGGTTGGTGTCGAGTCCGGCGGCGGAGAGCTGGTTCGCCAGGTTCGCCGACTTGTTACGGCCCGGCTGGACGACCGGGTGGTACGCCGAGTTGGTCGTCTGGAAGTCGAGGCGCTTGTCGGTGGTCCACGGCTGCGACGCCGACGGCCCGGTGCGCGTCGAATTGTATGTCGCGCCGTGGCACTTGAGGCACACCTCGTACTGGCGCAAGGTGCGCGTGCCCGCGTCGACCGCGCTGTTGTCGAGCGCGACGCCGGAGACGCCCGCGTGTCGGTCGACCGCGGTCGCCTTGTGCGGATTGTGGCAGTCGACGCATTCGACGACGCGCCGGGTGCCGCCGGGCCCGTTGCGCTGCTCGTTGTCGTTGACCGGGTGACGGTAGACGCTGCTGTTGTCCGGCGACGGCAGCGAGGACGGCGGCGGCGAGCCCTTCTGGAACTCGGCCTCGAGGTTCGAGGTCGCCGGCGTGTCGCCGCCGATGCCGCTGCCGGTGTGGCAGGCGTAGCACAGCGCCTCGCCGGCGCTGCCCTGCGGAAGGTCGGCCGGGGCCTTCGAGGTGTCGTAGCGTTCGACCCACAGCTTCGGGTAGTCGTTGGCGCCGGTCACCGCGTCCTGCCAGCCGTGCGGCCAGTGGCAGTTGATGCAGGCGCCGCGCTGCGCCGACGTGTGCTTCGGGAACGAGGTCGCGGTGAACGCGTCGAGCTGCTGGCCGCTGTTGGCGGCGCGGTTCCGGTTGCCGCCCCACAGCGCGCCGGTCGACGCGTTGAAATGCGAGCCCGCGGTCGTGTTCGCGTTCGTGTGGCACTGCTGGCACAGTTCGTTCACGCTCCGGCGCAGCAGGAAACCCTCGGTGCTGTGGCCGGCCGGAGAGGTCGGGAAGAAGTGCGGCGCGTGGCAGGTCAGGCACTCGACCTGGCCGGCGGCGGACATCGGCAGGTCCGGCGGCGTACGGAAGGCGCCGGACGAGGGGATCGGCACGCTGACCGGATGGGTGAGATTGCCGGACTGCGTCGACAGCTGCTGTTTGTGCCGCTCCGAATGGCAGACCTCGCACATCTGTCCGCTGTCGTTGGGCACGCGCTGGAAGTGCCGGCCGTTGCCGGTGGCGAGCCACCCGGTCCCCGGGCCGCCGAAGAGCGGTGCGGTCGGGTCGAACGGCGGGTGTTGTTGGCTGTGCTGGTCGTGACAGGTCGAGCAGACGACCTTCGGGTCGCCGATCGGATTGTTGTTCGGCAGGCGCTCGCGCATGACGCGCTGGCCCATCGGCCGCTCGAACGAGCCGGTCGTCGTCACCGGCAAGCGCAGGTCGCTGCGGGCGTAGAGCGTCCACTGGTTGCCGACCACGAACGACGGCGACGCGGTCCCGTCGGCGAAGGCGAGCGACAGGCCCTTGCTGCCGATCGTCACGCTCGCGCCGGTCGCGACGCTCGACCCGGAGCCGTCGCGCAGGCTCGTCCAGTTGAAGCGCGCGACGCCCGTCTGTCCGGCGGTCGATATCGTGATCGTGTACTGCTCCTCGATCCGGCCGGAGAACGTGCCGCCCGAGGCGACGCGGCCGGTCGAGGTGTTCGACGCCGCCGGCTTGACGTGGCCGCTCGGCCCCGAGTCCCATCGATGCGAGGTTCCGCTCGCGGTCGACCAGGTCCACCCGGTGGCCGCCGGCATCGGCGCGAGCGACTGGTTGACCGCGGCGAACGGCCGCTCGGATGCCTGGCCTGCCGGCACGTGGCAGGTCATGCAGACGTTGGCGTTGCCGTCGGCGACGGTGAGCGTGCCGCCCGGGGCGCCGTGCGGCAGATGGCAGGTGATGCACTCGATGCCCGAGGTCGGGATGTCGTGTGGCGGATCGAGCGCGAGCGCGGTCGACGCGCCCAGGAGCGCGAGGCCGGACGCGGCGAGCGACGTCAGGATGCGGAGGATCATCGCTCGCTCCGGCCGGTTCGGCGGACCCGCGAGCCCCGCCGCCACAGGAAGAACG
This sequence comes from Burkholderiales bacterium, assembly GCA_046347725.1. Lineage (GTDB taxonomy): Bacteria > Pseudomonadota > Gammaproteobacteria > Burkholderiales > Casimicrobiaceae > VBCG01. Next base: position 714,123 of record JAXMFN010000002.1, on the reverse strand, counting down.
CGCCGGCGGCCACGAGGAGCGCGGTCAGCGCCAGCGCGAGCGGCGAGAGCGCCGGGATCGCCGAGGCGCCGTCGGCCGCGGCGACGTCTTCGGCGCTCGGGCCGCCCTGGTCGACGATGCGTCCGTCGACCGCGAGGTCGTCGTCACCCAGGCCGCCGTCGGTGATCGTGAACGTCGCCGTGCTCCCGGCGATCGTCGCCGGGATGACGTACCAATGCGGGAACGGCAGTGCGGCGGTCGGCCCGAATTTCCAGTAGAGCGTTCCGGGCAGGAGCGTGCGCGGATAGGTGATCGCGACGCGGATCGACACGCCCGGTGCGCAGGTGGTCGTCGTGAACTCGAAGAGCCCGTGCGGGAACAGCAGGCGCCCCAGGCGACCGACCCCCTGCCGCGGTGGATCGACGAAGGCCCAGGTCTCGAACGCGCAGCCGCTGATCGTCGCGGTGATCGTGCCGCTGCCGGTCGCCGACGGTCCGGACACCGTCGTGACACCTGCGCTATTCACGACCTGGGCGAGCGTCGACGAGGCCGCCGCTCCGTTGGCGCCGTCGCCGCCGTAGGAGGCGACGATCGCGTGCGTGCCGGCGGCGAGCGCGGCCGTCGTGCAGGCGGCGCGGCTCGTCGTCGCGGAGACCGGCGAGAGCGCGACGGACGCGCACAGCGTCGTCGCGCCGTCGGCGAACGCGACCGTGCCGGTCGGCCCCACGCCGGCGACCGTCGCGGTGAACGTCACCGCCTGGCCCTGCGTGCTCGGATCGAGCGACGAGGCGAGCGTGACGATCGCCGGATAGGCGACGACGACGTGGGCGTGCGCCACCGACGCCGACGGCAGGTTGGCGGCGTCGCCGGCGAACTCGGCGACGACCGCGTGCGTGCCGGCGGCCAGCGTCGAGACGACGCACTGCGCGACGGCGGTGGCGGGCGTCTGCGGCACGGGAACGACGGCGGCGCACAGCACGGTCGTGCCCTCGCGGAAGGTCACGCCGCCGGTGGGCGCGGCACCGGTCACCGTCGCGGCGAAGGTCGCGTTCGCGCCGACCGCCGACGGATCGGGCGCCGAGACGAGCGTCGTCGTCGTCGCCGACGGCGCGACCGTCTGCACGAGCGTCGCCGAGGACGCCGCGACGTTGTCGTTGTCGCCGAGGTAGTTGGCGACGAGGTCGTGGGCGCCGATCGCGAGCGCGGAGGTCGTGCACTGCGCCCGCGACAACGCCGGGGCTATCGGCGCCAGGTCGACCGCGCCGCACAGGCTCGTCGTGCCCTCGACGAAGTCGACGACGCCGGTCGGCGCGAGCCCGGCGACGTCGGCGGTCAACGTGACCGCGGCGCCGACAGACGCCGGATTGGCCGACGACCCGAGCGCGACCGCGGCGAGCGAGGGCAGCACGTCGAGATCGAGCGGCACCGAAGCGCTCGGCGAGTCGTCGGCGTCGCCGCCGTAGGACGCGACCAGGCTGTGGAAGCCGGCCGGCAGCGACGAGGTCGTGCACGACGCGACGCCGGCGGCGAGCGGCACCGCGGCGCACAGCGTCGCGGTGCCGTCGACGAACGACACCGCGCCGGTCGGGGAGAGGCCGGTCACTGTCGCGGTCAGCGTGACCGGGGTTCCGGCGACGACGCGCGCAACCGGGGTGGACAGCGTCGTCGTCGTCGGCAGCGGTTCGGCGGTGAGCGTCAGCGTCGCGGTCGCGGCGAAGGCGAGGCCGCCGGCCGTGCCCTCGACGACGACCGGGCCCGAGGCGGCGCCGCCGAGCGACGCGGCGAGCAGCGTCGCGTCGACGTCGATCGCGAGGTCGGCCTGCCCGTTGAGATCGGCGTCGCCCTCGGCGGTCGCCAGCGGCGCGAGGCCGTTGACGAGGATCGACGCGGTCGCGATCGCCGAAGGCGGGACGCTCGCGAGCTCGAGCACGACGCGCGCCGTCGGCGGCGGCGCGAGCCGGTTGAAGCTCGAGGGCGTCAACGTCGCGTTCGCGTGCGTCACCGCCTCGGGGTCGCTGTAGGCGTCGAGCCCCCAGACCTCGAGTTTGCCGGTGTCGGCCGCCGCGACGAACAGCCGGCCGTGCGCGTCGACGGCGACGTCGGTCGGCACTCGCAGCTGCGCGCCGCCGGCGCCGAACACGCCGATCGTGCCCAGCGTCGCCGCCGCGGCGCGGTCGACGACGCGCACGACGCCCTGGAACGAGTCGGTGACGTAGAGCCGTCCGGCGGCGTCGAGCGCGAGCCCTTGCGCCATGCCGTAGCTGCGGCCCGGTCCGCCGCCGCCGGAGATGAAGCCGCCCTGGCTGTAGGTGCCGAGGCACTCGATGAATCCGCCGCTCGACTTGTCGATCGCCTGGATCCGGTAGTTGAGCTGATCGGAGACGAGCAGCGCCGCGCCGTCGATCGCGAGTCCGGTCGGCGTGAAGAACTGACCGTCCGAGCGGCCCCAGCGGCCGAGCGTGCGCTTGTGCGCGCCGCTCGCCGCGTCGTAGACGCCGATCCGGTGGCGGTCGGTGTCGGAGACGAAGACCTCGGCGGCGGCGGCGTCGACGGCGATGTCGCCGGGGTGGCCGAACTCGCCGTCGCCCTCGCCGAGCGCGAACTCGAACTGCCCCGACGAGTCGTAGGCGGCGACCCGTCCGCGGGAGGCGTCGCCGACGTAGAGACGGCCGCCGGTACCGGCGGCGACGCTGACCGCGCGCGAGCCGTCGGCGATCTTCGTGAGCAGTGCGCCGCCGACCGCACGAGCGACGACCTCGCCGGTCCCGCCGTCGGCGACCAGCAGGCCGCCGGCGCCGTCGATGGCCACGCGCGTCGGGGACGCGAGCCCGGCGCGCCACGAGCGCAGCCAGGTCACCGAAGGCATCGCGAGCGTCGGCGTCGTCGCCGTGCGGCAGGCGGTGGAGACCCAGAAGTCCAGCGGCGCCGAGGCCACGCCGCCGTCGTCCGCGTCGCCGGAGTAGACGGCGACGACGACGTGATCGCCGATCGGAATCGTCGTCGATGTGCAGATCGCCCGGCCGGTCGCGAAGCTCGGGGTCACCGGCGCGGCCGCGCACAGGGGCACGCCGTCGACCAGGAAGTCGACGGTGCCGGTCGGGGTGACGCCGCTCAGATCGGCGGTGAAGGTGACGCTGGCACCGGGCGCCGCCGGATTGACGTTCGGGGCGACGGCGATCGTCGCCGCCGGCTGCCCGATGGCGACGCCGGACATCGTGACGGCGGCGAGCGCCGCGAGCGCGAGCGCGCCGAGCCGCGGAAGACACGCGGGGCGCCCGCCGCGGACCGGCCGTCTTTCCGGCTCGCGTGGCGGGGGCGGGTTGGCGGACGTGGCCACGGGGCCCGGATCGCGATGCGCGTTTCGGCGAATGAGAACGGCGGTGCGGGGATGGTGGCTGTCGCAAGGAGCGTGCCGTGCGCCGTTCGCAGCCGCCTCCCTCGCGGGCGCCGGTGCCGGTGCGGCCGCGCGTTCTCGTTCGTGGGATCGGTGCCCCTGGGCGTGCCGAAGGCGGGAGGCGGCGCCGTCGATCGCGTCTGGGTGTCGATCCGTCGGGTCGCCGTTTGCCGCGCCCGGGTCGCGGGACTAATATCCATGATCCGCTCATGGATGTCGGCGACCGCCCCGGACGGACCCGGACCCGGACGCCTGTTCCGAGGAAGGAGCCGCTCATGGTTCGCGTTCGTCGCCTCCGCACCCGGTCCTGCGCCATCGCGGTCGCCGCCGCTGTCGTCCTCGCGCTCGCATCGCCCCTCGATGCCGCCACGCGGACCTGGCCGACGGTCGCGCCCTGCAACGCCGGCACGCTCCAGGCGTGCATCACCGGCGCCGGCGCCGGCGATACGATCGAGATCGCGACCAACACGCCGGTGGCCGAAGACCTGACCGTCGACAAGTCGCTGACGCTCAAGCCCGCGGCCGGATTCACACCGACGATCGCCGGCAACTTCCAGCTCTTCCAGAGCACCGCGACCGCGGCGACGATCGTCGTCGACGCGCTGGCGATCACCAGCCGTGTGCGCGCCGCGCCGGGCACCGCCGATCTGACGTTCAGCCTCACCAACAGCACCGTGACGATCGGCGGGTCGTCCTTCGCCGCGATCGACGTGTCGTCCGGTACCTTTCCGCCCTACGGCAACGTGTTCGCCACGATCGAGGGCAACACGGTGAACGTGAACGGCGGCGGTGTCGGCGACCAGTGCGCCGGGATCCGGGTCGGCGTGATCTTCGATTCCGGCGCCAGCACCGCGCGCGTCGCGAACAACCGGGTCAACGCGATCGGCTGCGGGCAAGGGGGCGCTATCGAGGTGCTCAACGGGCCCGGCGAGACGATGACCGCCGACGTGATCGGCAACGTCGTCGACGCGACCGACACCAACAACGGCATCATGCTGCGCAACTTCCTGCAGACGCCCGGCAGCCTGCTGGTCGTCCGCGCGATCAACAACGTCGTCAGCGGGCAGCTGAACGAGGCGGGAGCGCCGGGCGCGATCGTCGTGCTGGCCGACGGATTCGAGGCGATCGACGCGACCGTCGTGAACAACACGCTCGCGCACAACGACATCGGGCTCATGGTCTCCGCGCGGACCGACCTCGGCGCGACGATCAGCGGCACCGTGGCCAACAACATCGTCGGCTTCAGCCGCTTCACCATCGACTCGACGGTCGCGGTGAGCGAGCACCACAACCTGATCTTCCCGAACCCGGCGTCGGGGGGCGACCCGTTCACGCCGGGGCCGGGCACGGTCATCGCCGATCCTCGATTCGTGTCGACGAGCGACTTCCACCTGACGCCGTCTTCGCCGGCGATCGATCGCGGCGGCAACGCCGCGGTGCCCGGCGACATCGCGACCGATGTCGAGGGCAATCCCCGCATCCGCCAGCTGCGCGTCGACATCGGCGCCTTCGAGTCGCCGTTCCTCGCGCCGACGGTACCGATTCCGGCGACCGGCCCGCTCGCCCTGATCCTGGCCGGTGCGCTGCTCGGCCTCGCCGGTCTGGGCCGCCTGCGCCGCCGCGACGCCGGCGCCCGCTAGCCCGCCCGGTCGCGCCGCCACCGGAGGTCGGCGACCGCGTCGATGCTCGCCCGCGGCACGCCGATGTCGGCGAGTTCGCGGTCGCTCATCGCCGCGAGCACGAGGCGGTCGGCGCGCGCGCGCCGGCCTTCGCCGATCCAGCGGTCGAGCGCGCGGGCGATCCCGAACGCGCGGTGCGCGGCGCCGTGGAGCAGCGCCGCGAGCCTGGCGATCCCCGGCGCCGGGATGTGACGGATCGTGTGCGTGGTCATCGGTAGGTCCTCGGTGCGGGCGGCGACGCGCGGAAGCGGCGGCGCACTTCATCGACATGAGGTTGACGGGTCATGAGGCGGTCCGGCGATTCGCGGATGCTGGTAAGATTAGTGCTCCAAAGGTCGCCTAGGAATCGCGAAATTGCGACCATTTTGGTAAGCCGGACTGACCAGCGATGCCCCGCGCTCCCCGCCTGCCGCTTCAGACGATCGCTGCTTTCCGCGAGGTCGCCGAGCGGCAGAACCTGCGGGTGGCCGCCCTGGCGCTGCACCTCACGCACAGCGCGGTGAGCCAGCAGATCCGGGGGCTCGAGGAGCAGCTCGGCTTCGCGCTCTTCGATCGTCGTGGGCGCCGGGTCGTGCTCAACGCGTCGGGACAGGCGCTGCTCAGGAGCGTGCAGTCCGCCCTCGCGCTGCTCGACGAGGGCGTCCAGGCGGCAGCGGCGGCCGCGAGCGGCGAGGCGCAGCGATTGCGCGTGACCGTGCTGCCGTCGTTCGCGCAGCGCTGGCTGCTGCCGCGCATCGGCCGCTGGCGCGAGCGGCATCCGCAACTGCCGCTCGAGATCGACGCGTCGATCCGGGCGGTCGACCTCGTTCGCGAGGGCTTCCACGCGGCGGTCCGCCAGGGAACCGGACCGTGGGCGGGACTCGCCTCCGAGCGGCTGTTCGACCTGCCGCCGATCATCGTCGTGGGGTCCACCGAAGCGGCGCGACGACTCGCCGGCGCCCAGCCGGAGGCGCTCGCGCGCGAGCCGCTGCTCGGCGACTCGGACCTCTGGGTCGAGTGGTTCGCCGCCGCGGGCCTGCGCACGCCGGTGCGCACGGTCGCCGTCTTCAACGACGCGGGTCTGATGCTCCAGGCCGCCGAGCAGGGGCTGGGTCTGGCGCTGTCGCGCGAGATCCTCGCCGCCGACGCACTGCTCGACGGCCGCCTCGTGCGCCTGTCGCCGGTGTCGATCACCCACCCGGACGCGCAGCCCTACCACTTCGTCTATCCGCCCGCGCTCGCGGCCTGGCCGCCGCTGGTCTCGCTCAAGACCTGGATGCGCGACGAGCTCGATCGTTCCTATCGCTCGCTCGCGGGCCTCGAGTCCGGCGCGCGCCGCGGGCGCGCCGGTCGAACGAAGTCGCGCTGATCGGCGCCCGCCGCTTCGCGCGCGGTGTCGTCCGGCCTGCCCGACGCAGGATCGCCGGCGGGATCCGGCGCTGGGGTAGACTCGACTGCGGGGGCCGCGGCGACCGGTTGCGGCAGGGGGATTCGATGGGGTTCGTCGACACGCCGAGCGCGCGCGAGGCTCGGGCGCGCGAACGCGCGAGCGCGACAGGTCACGTGCCGACGCTTCGGAACACGGCGATCGTGTTCCTCGCCGCGCTCGCCATCGCGTGGCTCGGGTACGAGAGCTATCGGCTGCTGGTCCGTCCCGAACGCATCGGTCCGATCGTGATCCACCCGGGTGGCATCGACCTCGCGATCTTCCACTCGATGATCTCGGACTGGTGGAGCGGCATCCCGGTGTACAGCGGTCCCGCGGCGCACGTCCACACCTATCCGCCGGCGTCGATGCTGTTGCTCGCGCCGCTCTACGGGTGGCCGACGCAGGCGGCGACGACCGTCGTCTACGTCGTCTCCTTCACGCTCGTGCTCGCCTGGATCGTCGTTCGACTGACTGCCGAGAGCGGTGCAGCGGTCCGCGCCGAGCGCGCGCTGGTCGGGCTCGCGCTCGTCGCCGCCTATCCGGTCGGCGCGATCCTCGGCAACGGACAGGTGAGCCTGCACGCGCTCGCCGCGATGCTCGCCGCGCTGTTCGCGTTGCGCGACCATCCGGTCTCGTGGCGACGCGACATCGGCGTCGCGGCGCTCTTGGCGCTGGCGCTCGCCAAGCCGACGATCGCCGCGCCGTTCATGCTGGTCGCGCTCGCCCTGCCCGGGGGCGTGCGGGCGAGCGCGATCGCCGCGACGTTCTACGTCGGGATCACCCTGATCGCCGCGACGTTCCAGCCGGGAACCGCGATCGAACAGCTGGGCCGGTTCGTCGCCTTGGGTTGGGTGCAGAGCCTCCGCGGCGGCGAATCGAACCTGCACAGCCTGCTCGCGGGCGCCGGGCTCGCGGCCTGGATGCCGCACGCGTCGCTCGCCGCGCTCGCCGCGCTCGCCGGATTCGTCGCCGGCTGTCGTCGCGCCGATCCGTGGTTGCTGATCGGGGTCGCCGCGGTCGCGGCCCGGTTCTGGACCTACCACCGCTGGTACGACGACCTGCTGATCCTGATCGCGGCGATCGCGCTGGTGCGCGTCGCGTTCGATCGGTCGCAGCCTCGGAGAAGTCTGGCGGCGGCGCTCGCGATCGCCACGGTGACGCTCGTGCTCGCGCCGGGCGGGCTGTACACGCTGCCCCCTCCTTGGAACAGCGCCTATCGCGCGCTGCAGGTCGCGTCGTGGATCGCCGACGCCGCGCTGCTGGGACTTGTCGCCCGGGACGCGACACGCGTAGCGATCCGATCGACAGAGGTCCGCGATCCGGTCGTCCCGCGGCGATCGGGTACGGCCTAGGACGTGTCCCGCCGTCACGCGCCCGGTGGCGAGATAGGATCTAGAATGGGGAGTCGATCGGAGACACCAACGATGCGTCCCTTCCTTGCCGCCCTCGCCGTCGCCCTCGCGGCGACCTCGCCCGCCGCGACTGCGACCGACTACCACGTCCTGACGAGCATCCTGAGCGGGTACCAGAACCACTCGACCTGCTCGGTCGGTGCCTGCACCGACTACGTGCCGGGACTGCGGATGACCGGAGCGTTCACGACCGCGGCGCCGATCGTGTCGCCCGGAGCGGATCTCGCGACGAGCGTCGTCTCGTTCAGCTTCACCGACGGGATCAACACCTGGTCGAGCGCCGACCCGAACGTGCGGATCAGCCAGTTTCAGGTGGCGGTCGACGCGGGTGGACGGCCGACGACGATGGTGATGATCCTCCACCGATGGCAGACCGCGGGTCCGCATGCGGCCGGAGCGCGTCTGGACGTCCTGTCGCTGGGACCGGGCATCGCCGGTGTGGCGGCCAACCTCGGTTGTTCCGCGGTCGGCGTGCATCCGACGACCGCCATTCCGGACTTCTGCACCGCCACCGCGAGCGACACCAACACCAGCCAGGCCGGCGCGAGCTTCTATCAGCGGTTCGCCGTCGGCGCGCCGGTGCCGGTGCCGCCGTTCCAGCCGACGACCTACACGTTCGGCGGCCCGGCGTACGGCTCGTTCGTCAATCACACGGCCTGCGCGGTCGGGACCTGCGGCGACTTCGACGCGACGATGCGCGTCACCGGCACGATGACGACCTTCGAGCCGCTGCCGCCCGGGCTGGCGGCGCAGTTGATGAACGGGATCGTCGCCGCCTACGCGTTCAGCGACGGGCTCACGACGTACGACTCGACCGATCCGCAGGTGCGCGAGGGGTTCGTTTTCTTCGGCACCGACGGTTTCGGCGTTCCGTCGGACACGCTGTTCGTCCTGATGCGTTGGCAGCAGGGCGCCGGGCCGCACGCGCCGGGCGACCGCGCCGACGTCCTGCAGATCTCCGGGCCGACCGTTCAGGGCGGCAAGAACATCAACTGCCCCACCGTCGACGTGTTCGTCATCACCGGCGAGGCGGACTTCTGCGGCATCGCGCCCGATTCCGGCACGAGCATCGCGACAGGCACCGGGATCGGAGGCTGGTCGGGTCCGCCGAGGTCCGTCGTTCCGGTGCCCGGACCCGCCGGCAGGGCGCTCGTGCTGCTCGCGACGCTGGTCGCGCTCGCCGGCGCGATCGCGTCCCGGCGCCGAGCGCCGGTCGCGGCCCGCGCGCGCTGAGGGCGCCGCGCGTCGGGCGACGCGATGCCGCCGGCCGGTCCGGTGAGCCGCCTCGTCGGCACGTTCGCGCTGGCGCGCGAGGCGGCGGGCCAGGCGCGCTTTCCGTTCCGGCCGATCGCCGACATCCGGCGCGCGCAGTCGCGCCGGCTCGAGCGCATCGTCGCCCATGCGTACCGGACCGTGCCGTTCTGGCGCGAGGCGATGCGTGCCCGCGGCCTCTCGCCCGCCGACATCCGCACGGTGGACGATCTCGGCCGCCTGCCGATCGTCGAGCGCGCCGATCTCCAGCGCGATCCGGAGCGTTTCCGCTCGGAGGCCTTTCACCGCGACGATCTGCTGGAGTTGCGCAGCGGCGGCAGCTCCGGCGAGCCGATCCGTCTGTGGCACGACATCGGCTCGCTGATCGCGAGCGCGGCGCACGGAGAACGCGAGCGCGCGGTCTGGCGCGGGACGATCGTTCCGCGCTCCGGCTACCGCGAAGCGCTGGTGATTCCGCCGTTCAACGCCGCGATCGAGGTGCAGCGGTTCGTCCGCGAGCGCGCGTGGATTCCCGCCGGCGTCGACATCGAGCGGCGCTACTTCCCGATGCTCGACCCGCTTCCCTCGCTGATCGAGCGGCTGAACGCGTTCGCACCGCACGTCCTCTCCTCGTACGGGTCGTTCGTCGAGTCCTTGTTCGCGACCGTCGAGGCGAGCGGCACGGCGTTCCACCGCCCGTCGGTCGTGCTCTACGGGGCCGACGGAGTCTCCGAGGCCGCGCGGGCGAGAATCGCCGCGCGGTTCGGCGTGCCGGTCCTGTGCGCCTACCAGTCGATCGAGGCGTTCAAGATCGCCTTCGAGTGCGAGCGGCACGACGGATTGCACGCGAACATCGATCTCTACCCGCTGCGGCTCGACGGCCCCGACGGCGAAGTGATCGTGTCGAATCTGGTGAACCGGGCGACGGTGCTCCTCAACTACCGCCTGGGCGACGTGATCGCCGGCGTCGAGGGTCCGTGCACCTGCGGTCGCACGCTGCCGCGGGTGAGCCGCCCGCAGGGCCGAAGCGACGACTTCCTCGACCACCCGTCGGGACTGCGCGTCCATCCGCAGGCGGTGCGGTCGATCTTCACCGCCGAGCCGGGCGTCTGGCAGTACCAGGTGGACCAGCTCGAGACCGCGCGCTTCGATGTGCGTGTCGTCGCTTCGGCCGATTGCGACCGTCCCGCGACCGGGCGGCGGATCAGCGCCGCGCTCGTGGCGCTGTTCGGCGCCGCGACCACCGCCAACGTCGCGTTCGTCGACCGGCTCGAACGCACGTCCTGGGGCAAGCTGCGGCCGATCCGCTCGTTCAGGCCGGGGCGCTGACGCCCGCCAGGTCGACGCGGCCGCGCACGTACAGCGCGTGCCAGAGCTGCACGCCGAGGACCGAGCCGAGGACGCCGGAGCAGTCGACGCCGGACCGGTGGGCGTCGAGCGTCGCTCGCACCGCCGCCGGGTCGAACAGACCGGCGTCGCGCAACGCCGGCAGGTCGAGCGCGTCGCGGACCGCTTCCGGCAGGCGCGAGCGCAGCCAGCCGGCCATCGGCACCTGCAGGCCGCGTTTGCGCCGGCGCGCGATCTCGTCGGGCAGGTCGGCGGCGATCGCCCGGCGCAGCACGTGCTTCTCGGTCAGGCCGCGCATCTTCACCTGTGGCGGGATGCGTGCCGCCAGCTCGACCAGCTCGTGGTCGACGAACGGCACGCGCGCCTCGATCCCGTAGGCCATCGACACCCGGTCGAGCCCGTGCAGGATCGCGCCGGGCATCCGGACGGTGAGGTCGAAGTACTGCATTCGGGCGAACGGATGCCAGCGCGCGAAATCCTCCGGCGGCCGCGGCTCGTCGCCGGCCGGCCCGGCGCGTCCGAGGGCGAGGCGCAAGTCGGGGGCGAGCAGCCGGTCGGCCCAGCCCGCGTCGACGCCGGGAGACACGCCGCGCGCGTAGCGCTCGAATCCGATCGCGCGCGGACCGCGGATCAGACCGGCCGCGCCCGGCCAGCGACGTCGCACGCCGGGCAGCGCCGCGAGCAACGAGCGCACCGGCCGCGGCAGCGCGAAGAGCGGCGAGAGCAACCGGTGTTTCGCGTACCAGCGGTATCCGCCGAAAATTTCGTCGGCTCCCTCGCCGGACAGGACGACCTTGACGGTGGACGACGCGGCCTGCGAGAGCCGCATGAGCGCGAGCGAGGTGCCGGCGAGGACGATCTCCTCGAGATGCCAGATCAACCGCGCGAAACCACCGAAGTCCGCGTCGCGGCAAACGATCCGGTGGCCGTCGAGTCCGTAGCCGTCGAATTCGTCGAGCAAGCGCTGGTGACGCGTCTCGTCCGCCTCCGGACGCTCGAATGCGAGCGACCAGGTCGGTACCCCCGCACCATGCGCGCGCGCCATCAGCGCGGCGATCGAGCTCGAGTCGAGGCCGGCGCTCAGGAACGCGCCGACCGGCACGTCGGCCGCCAGGTGGAGCCGCACGCACTCGTCGAGCTTGGCGCGCAGCTCGGCGGCCCAGTCCTCGGCGCGGCGCGAGCGGTCGTAGCCGTCGCGCGCCGGGAAACCGACGCGCCAGTAGCGGCTGAGCCGCAGATCGCCGCCGCTCCAGACCGCGACGTGGGCCGGCGGCAGGCGCGAGACGCCTTCGAAGAGCGTGCGCGGCGCGAGCGCGTGTCCGTAGGAGATGATCCGGCGCACCGCTTCGGCATCCGCGCGCGGTTCGACCAGGCCCGCGGCGAGGATCGCCTTGGATTCCGAGGCGAAGGCCAGCCCGCCGGCGGTGCGCGCGTAGACGAGCGGTTTGATGCCCAGGCGGTCGCGGGCGAGCAGCAGGCGCCGCGCGCGCGCGTCCCACAGCGCGATCGCGAACATGCCGCGCAGCGCGTGGACGAAGTCTTCGCCGCGCTCCTCGTAGAGGTGGACGACGACCTCGGCGTCCGAGGCGGTGGCGAAGCGGTGGCCGCGCCCGACCAGTTCGTCGCGCAGCGCCCGGTGGTTGTAGATCTCGCCGTTGCAGACGACGACGACCCGCCCGTCTTCGGAAGCGATCGGCTGGTCCCCGGTCGCGAGGTCGACGATCGCGAGCCGGCGGAACGCGAGCCCGATGCCCGGCCCGGTGTGGAAGCCCTCGCCGTCGGGTCCGCGATGCGCGAGGCTCGCCGCCATCCGGCCGAGCATCGGCCGATCGACCGTGGCCGTCGGATCCGCGGTTGCGTATCCCGCGATGGCGCACATGAGGTCAGGGCCCGTCGACGCTCTCGTGGCGATCGCGCCCCGGTCGCCTCTGCGCGTGGGCGGTCGAGCGCTCGAGCGATTCGATCGCTCCGCGCCAGGGACGCCGGAAGACGCGGCGCCACCGACCGAATGACAGCCCGACGAGCCACTCGACCGGCAGGTAGCCGAGCTTGAGGCAGACGCGGATCGACGGGTGGTTCTCCGGCACGACCGCGCCGTGGATCTTCGTGTATCCGGCCGCGGCCAGCGCGTGCAACTGGTGGCTCACCAGCGCGGTTCCGGTGCCCAGCGACCGCCAGGTCGGGTCCGCGTACAGGTCGTGGTAGTACGCGACGCCCGGGGGAAACTCGACATCGGCGCCGAGGTAGGCGATATGCCGCTGTCCGCCGCCGGTCCATCCGGTCGCGACGTAGCGGCCCTGCGCGCGGATCGCATGCCCGAGATGGCCGGCGGCGATCCAGGCGCGTACCTCGCGCTCGGGCGTGTCCGGCCGCAGCGCGAGGTACTCGCCGATCGTCGTCTCGTCGATGCGCTCGACGCTCGCGCCCGGCGGCAGCTCGAGCGGCGGGGGCAACGCGACGAGCGAACGCTCGAACACGATCAGGCGCCGGTATCCGGCGTGGGCGAGGACCGCGGCGACGACACCGCGCGCTCCCTGCTCGCGCGCGACGCGCCGGGCGCGCCGCCAGAGCCGGGGCGCTCCGGGTCCCGGCATCGGAGCGGACGCCCGTCCGGTCACCGTTGCGCCGCCGCCGGCGTCACGCGCGCTGCGGACCGGGTCGGCCCGCTTCGACGACGTAGGCGGCGGCGGTGCGCACGGTCGCGTTCGCGTCGGCGGCGGCCGAGATCGCGCGCAGCGCCGCTTCGCAGCGCTCGGGCCCCAGACGCAGGCTGACGTAGCCGCGCTCGTCGGAACGACCGTAGCGGACGTGCGGATTGAGCGGTAGCGCGGCGGCGACGCGTGCCTGCGGCAGGCCTTCGCTGGAGATCGACGTGCCGCAGAACTCGCTCGCGATCACCGCCTCCGCCGGGTCGTCGACGCGGCGCTTGAGGTCGCAGACGTAGTGACAATGGACGTCGCCGGACAGCACGACCGGATTGTCGACGCGCCGCTCGACGATCGCCTCGAGCAGTCGGTCGCGCGCGGCCGGATAGCCGGCCCAGCCGTCGGTCCAGACGCGGCCTTCCTTCGTCCACGTGAACGGCGCGAGCAGCGTTTGCTGCGCGATCAGGTTCCAACGGACGTCGCGGCGCGAGAGCCCGTCGACGAGCCAGCGTTCCTGCTCGCGGCCCAGGATCGTGCGGTGCGGCGCCGACAGCTCGGCGCAGTCGGCCAGGTCGACGTTGCGCGACCCGCCGCGCCCCGGCGCCGGGCAGGCGTGCCAGTCGCGGTACTGGCGGTCGTCGAGCACGTGGAAGCGCGCCAGCGCGCCCCAGTCGTAGGTGTCGTAGACGCGCAGATCCGGGCCGGTGGGTCGCCAGCGCGGCGGCACCGGCTGGTTCTCCCACCAGGCGCGGTAGGCGGCCGCGCGTCGCGCGAGGAAGTCCGGCGCGAGGTCCTCGCCGCGATCGTTCGCGTAGTCGTTCTGGACCTCGTGATCGTCCCAGGTGAGGATCCAGGGAACGCTCGCGTGCGCCCGGCGCAGGTCGGCGTCGCTTCGGTAGAGCGCGTATCGGGCGCGGTATTCGTCGAGCGTGACGGCCGGGCCGACGCCGTCGTGCCGGCGCACGCGGTTGGATCGCGCAGCGCCTTCGTAGATGTAGTCGCCGAGGAAGACGATCGCGTCGAGCGGCTCGTCGGCGGCGTGGCGCCAGGCGGCGTAGCGACCGGTCTCCCAGTGCTGACACGACGCGATTGCGAAGGCGAGCGGCGCGGTCGACCCGGCGGAGGGCGCGGTGCGGGTTCGACCGGCCGCGCTCACTTCGCCGCCCGTCGCGAACCGGTACCAGTACCAGCGTCCGGGATCGAGACCGGCGACCTCGACGTGGACGCTGTGGCCGTCGCCGGCGTGCGCGGTCTCGCGGCCGCGGGCGACCGTCTCGCGGAAGCCTTCGTCGCGCGCGATCTCCCAGTCGACGTTCAGTCGTACCGGCGGTTCGGCCGACGGCGCGATCCGCGTCCACAGCACGACGCTCGTCGGTCGCGGGCAGCCCGAGGCCACGCCCAGGCCGAAGGGATCGGCGCGCCACGACCGTCTTGGCGCGGCGCAGGCGACGAGGCCCGGCGGGACGCCGGCGGCCAACGCGAGCGCGAGCAGGCCGCGTCGGCGGACGTCCGGTGGGTTGTTCGACATGGCCCGGGTTCGAAGCGGATTCGAGGATGATCGAGTGGGCAGGCGGAAACCGCCCCCCGGACCTCATCGTACCGCGACCGGTGTCGGCGGGCCGCGCTCAGCGGACGCGCGTGGCGGTCGCGGTGATCTGCGCGCGGTTGGCGAGCGTGCCCGAGAGCGTCATCCGGCCATCGGCGACCTGTCCGCCGATGTCGCCGCGAACCGGTTGCCCGCGCAGATTGAACCCCTCGAACAGCGCGTTCACCTGCCCGCTGGCGGTGAGTTGGCCGCGCATCGTCGAGGGCTTGCCGCCGCCGTAGCTGCCGATCCAGCTCGAATCGATCCGGTTCTGTTCGACGGCAAGATCGAAATTCCAGCAAGACGGACCTTTCGCGGAACCGGGGAGCTCCCAACAACCCCGGCCGCGGTAGAGGCCGTCGTGCCGGTAGACCTCCTTCGCGGCGGGCGCCGGCGACGCGGACGCCTGTGGCGTGGAGGTCGCCGCGGGCGGGGCGGCGGCCGCCTTGGCGGCCGGCGCCGCGGTGGCGACGCGTGCGGTCTCGGCGCGTTTCTTCGCGTCCGCCGCTTCGCGTTGCGCGGCCTCGAGCTCGGCCTTGAGGCGCCCCTCGCGTTCGGCGGCGGCCTTCACCGCCGCGTCGTCCTCGGCTTTGCGCTTGGCGGCCTCGGCGGCGCGCGACTGCTCGGCGGCCCGGGCGGCCTCGGCGGCCTTCTGTTCCCGGTCCTGGACGAACCACCAGCCCCCACCGAGCACGAGCACGACCGCGATCGCGCCCAGCGCGATCGCCGCGACCGGACGCGAGCCGCCGGCCGCGGCCACCGCGGTCGGCGCAGTGCGTTGCACGCCCGGTTCCAGGCCCTCGCCGATCGAGAACACCCGTACCGGTTGCGAGATGTTCTTGAACGTCCGCTCGCCCATCGGGTGGAACTCGAGCGAAAGCTTGTTGCGGATCTGGTCGTAGACGCTGCCGGAGACGCACACGCCGCCCGGCTCGGCGGCGGTCTGGATGCGGGCCGCGACATTGACGCCGTCGCCCAAGAGATCGGTGCCCTGGACGATCACGTCGCCCAGGTTGACGCCGATGCGGAACTGCATCCGCTCGTCGGCTGCCAGGTGGTCGTT
Organism: Burkholderiales bacterium; assembly: GCA_046347725.1. Classification (GTDB taxonomy): domain Bacteria; phylum Pseudomonadota; class Gammaproteobacteria; order Burkholderiales; family Casimicrobiaceae; genus VBCG01. Next base: position 698,360 of record JAXMFN010000002.1, on the reverse strand, counting down.
GCGGGTGGAGAGCGCCGACTGGATCTCGGTCGCGCAACGGACCGCCTCGACCGCGCTCGGAAACTCGGCGAGCACCGCGTCCCCGGCGGTGTTGAAGATCCGCCCGCGGTGTTGCTTGAGGAGCGCGTCGAAGATCTCCCGGTGGCCGCGGAAGACCCGCAGGGTCCTCTCCTCGTTCGCCTCCATCAGCCGGCTGTAGCCGACGATGTCCGCCATCAGGATCGTCGCGAGACGGCGTTCGAAGGGTTCGGCGCCGCTCGCCGCCGGATCATGGGACTGCATCGCTCCTCCGCAGGAATGGCGGCGCCGGTGCGTGGCGCGGAGGGAAGCGATCTTGCCACGGAAGCCGGCGGCGTGGAGCGCCGGCGGCGGCCGCGCACCGCCGCGCCGATGCGAATCTTCGGCTTCGGCGGCGCGCAGGATTCGGCGGACCGGTCCGCGCCGGCGTGCCAGCATCCGTTGGATGAAACCCGCGGACCCGAACCCGGCGACTGTCGTGGCGCCCCCGGCCCGACCGCGACGGCGCTCCCGCTGGACGCTTCTGGCGCTGCGGTCCGCGCGTGCGATCGCGGTCGCGCTGGTCGCGATCGGTGTCGCGCTCTTCGTCGGCGCGCCGCTGTTCGGGCCGGTCGGCGCGGCGGGCGACGGCGCCCCGCCCGTCGCGATCCGCCGCTGAGGCGCTAGGGAAGCTCTGCACAAGTGTGCGCGGACGCGACGCGAAGGCCGGGAATGCTCGCGCGGCGCCGACCGCAAGGTGTGGCGGGCCCCACACCCAAGGTCGGCGACAAAGCGAGCGCCCCGGCGTTCGCGTCCCTCCGGGTTGGTCCGATATCGGGCGTCGGCAGCGCCCGGGTTCTCGGCCGACTTCCCGAGTCGCCCGTCGCCCCCGGTCTCGCCGCCATCCCGATCTCGGACCAACGCGTCTCGTGCACTGGTGCAGAGTTTCCCTACGTCGCCTCGGCCACCACGACGTAGCGCATCGGCCCGCCGGGCACGACCGCGTCGAACGGCCAGCAGGTGACCAGCGTCAGCGTCGGCGCGTCGACCTCGCGTGGAATGTCGAGATGGTCGGCGTCGGCGATCCGGGTGGACACGACGCGATAGCGCACGCGCACGCGGTCGACGCGCTCGACGACGATCTCGTCGCCGATGCGCGTGCGTTCGAGGAAGCGGAAATGGGTGTCGCGGTGCGCGCTCACCACCGATTGGCCGGCTTCGCCCGGCGTCGCGGTGCCGTCGAGATGACCCGGCCCCCAGGCGAGCGTGCGGCCGGTCGCGCCGGCGAGCACCAGCAGGTCGGCGTCCTGCGCCGGGGCGGTGAGTCGCGCGACCGGCCGGGTGTCGGCCCACGGCCACGGAGACGGTGCGACGCCGGTCGCGACCGCCCGTCGCCAGGCGAGCTCCAGCAGCCACTGGCCGGCCTGCGCCTTGGCGAGGATCGCCGCCGCGCCGACGAGCGCGATGAGACCGGCGATCGCGAGCAGCCAGGCGAGCAGGCGACGAACGCCCGCCGCGCCGCCGATCGGGGAAGACTCGGCCGGGGGGAACCGGAACCCGGTTCCCGGCACTACCGCGCGCATCGTCGCACGTGTGGCGCCGTCTCCTCGGCCGACAGGTCCTCCCCGATCGGCGGCGAGCGGTGCGTTCATCGTCGGCCGGCTCAGCAGACCCGCCGCGCGAGCTCCGCCCGGGCGACGAGCCGCCGCAGCGAGGCCTCGAAGACCGGACCGCGGTGGATACCGGACCGCCGACGCGGCCGCAGCATCGTGGCGAGCGCGAGCAACGCGGCGCCGGCGATGAGCAGGAGCTGCCAGGCGGTCGCCGTCCGCGGCAGTCCGCCGACGAACCCCGCCGGGTCGAGTCCTGCCGGCAGCAGCCCCGGGATGTCGGTGCGCGTCGGCGTCGTTCCGACCGGCGCGATCGGCGTCACATCGACGGCGACGAGGCTCGTGTACTTGCTCACCAGGTGGTGCTCGAGCGCGGTGGCGACGATCAGCGGCTTGACCTCGTCCTCGGGCGCGCCCTCGACGATCGTGTCGGAGAGTGTCGAGATCCGCTCCCGCGCCCAGAGCGCACCGATGCCGTTCGCCGGCCGACCGGCACCCAGCGGCAGGAGCTGACCCCAGGCCTTCGAGCCCTGGCGGCCGATCACCGACAGCGTCGTCGGCGAACCGCTGAACGCGGCCGACACGACGATCGGTTCGCCGGCGTACAGGTCGGGGAGCTTGTGCGGATAGACCTCGGCGCCGACCGGCCAGGTGATCGACAGGTCGGTCAGCGCCGGACGCTCGAGCTTCTCGAACAGCGCGGTCATCTTCTCGCGCACTTCCTTGACGTCGCCGATGAACGTCGACGTCCCCCGGCCGAACTGCGCCGCCTTGCGGATGAACCAGGCGTTGGGCGCCGGCCCGATCGCGATCGTGTAGAGGCGGCGGTCGCCGAGCTTCTCGCGCACGAGCTTCAGGAGCTCGTGCTCGTTGCCGACCGCGCCGTCAGTGAGGAAGAAGACCTGGCGGGCGTAGCCGGGCGCCGCGTCGGGCGCGAGCGCGGCGGCGAGCGCCGGCTTCATCTCGGTGCCGCCGTCGGCCCGCAGCGCGGCGACGAAACGCTGCGCTTCGGCGATCGTCGTCGCGTCGACCGGCATCGGCGACGACCACAGCGCGCGGGTGCGGGAGTTGAATTCGATCACGTTGAACCGGTCGCCGGGGTTCAGGCGCGCGAGCGCGAACTGCACGGCGTCCTTCGCCTGCGCGATCGACACGCCGCTCATCGAGCCGGAGGTGTCGACGACGAACGTCGCTTCGCGCGGCATCGGCGAGTCCTGCGCCGCCGCCGACGGCGGCAGCAGCATGACCAGCGCATGGGTGCGGCCCGCGCGGGTCTCGGTGAACACCGCCGCGCCCGGCGCCGCGCCGACCGCCGGCGTCCAGGCGAGCTCGAGGTCGCGGTCCGCCGCGACCACGCCCTCGGCGAAGCGGACCCGGGCGCGCTCGCCGTCCATCGCGTCGACGCGGATCGCATGGGTCGTGCTCTCGAGCTTCGCCAGCGGGAAGCCGGCGTCGACGATCACGTCGAGCGCGACCGGCGCGAGTTGGCCGCTGGCGGGCGGCGCGAACGCGGTGACGACACGCGAGGCGTCGGGCACCGCGTCGGTCGCGACCACCGGCTCGCCGGCGTCGTGCGACGCGACGACGAACGGCTCGCCGGGGATGTAGCGCGGCGTCACCGCCATCGGGAAGCGCAGGCGGAACGTGCCCGAGTCGACGCGCAGGACTTCCTGGTACTCGATCGTGACGACCACCTCCTCGCCGGGCGGCAGGTGGGCGACGCTGGTGGTGAAGAGGTTCGGGCGCTCCTGATCGACGAGGCCCGCCTGCCTGCCTTCGCGCTTCGCCGTTTCGTAGTCCTTCTTCGCGGCGGACCGCTCGCGCACCTGTCCTTCGATCACCCGTCCGGCCGACTCGACCCGCAGGCGGTCGACCGCGGCCTTGTCGGGAAGCGCGAACCGATAGACGCCCTCGCGCCAGACCGGCGTCGGGTTGATGAAGCGCTGCTTGACCGTCGTGCGCGCGACGACGCCGGCGACGTCGATCTTCACTTCGGTCGCGACCAGCGGTGCGCCGAGCGCCGGCTCGGTCTCGGTCGCGGCGAGCTCGAGCACGCCGCCGTGCGCGTCGTGCGCGGCGACGCCCGCCGCGCGGCCGGGTGGCGGCGCGGCTTCGGCCTGGACGGCGACGATGAACACCGCGATCGCGAGCACGGCGCTCACGAACAATCCGGTGGCGAGGCCCTCGAGGGCCAGGCGGACGAGTCCCCGCCAGCCATTCGGCGGCAGGAGCGGCAAGGGGCGGACGGTCGACGACATGATGTTCTCGCTTGCGGCGGCCCGCGGACCCGGAGGAGCATCCAGGGGAGGGATCGGGACCGCGGACCGCCGAAGCTCCTTCTTCTCGCGATGGCGGCGGACTCGGGCGGTTCCTGCGGCGCCTCCGCCGGTCGGGCGTCCGCATGGGACGCATTGGGCGCCGCTCGACGGGCGCCGCCGCGGAGCGCCTGCGGCGCAGTGGCGATCAATTCTGGAAAACCGGTGGCAGCGCGGCCGCGCGTCGGGCTGAAGCCCGACGTGATCGCCGCTCGCGGGTCGGCCTTCGGGCCGACGATTCCCCGCTGCGGTATCCTCTCGACGCCATGTCCCGCCGCATCGCCATCGTCGAGGACGAACCCGCGATCCGCGCCAATGTCGCCGACGCGCTCAAGCGCGCCGGCTACGAGGTCGCCGCTTACGCGACGCGTGCCGAGGCGCTCGCCGCGTTCCGCACCCGGCTGCCGGATCTCGCGGTCGTCGACCTGGGCCTGGGCGACGATCCGGACGCCGGATTCACGCTCTGCCGGGAGCTGCGCGCGCTGTCGCCCGCGGTGCCGATCCTGATCCTGTCGGCGCGCGATTCCGACGTCGACATCGTCTCGGGATTGCGGGTGGGCGCCGACGACTACCTGACCAAGGGCGCGAGTCTGCCGCACCTGTCGGCGCGGATCGCCGCGCTGTTGCGCCGCGCCGACCTGTCGACCCAGCCGCCGCTCGCCGAAGACGTGATCGAGCGCGGCCCGCTGACGCTCGACGTCAAGCGGATGACCGCGCGATGGCGCGGCGCGCCGGTCGACCTGACGCTCACCGAGTTCTGGATGGTGCATGCCCTCGCCCGTCACCCGGGCCACGTCAAGGACCGCGACGCGCTGATGCGCGAGGCGAACACCGTCGTCGACGACGGCACGATCACTTCGCACGTCAAGCGGATCCGCCGCAAGTTCCAGGCGCTCGATCCGTCGTTCGACCAGATCGCGACCGTCTACGGCATGGGCTACCGCTGGAAGGCGGACTAGGGACCGAAGGACGGGGAACGGGGAATCCGGAGTCGATGGCCCGCCTGGGCATCCGCGCGCAACTCCTCTTGGTCCTCACGGTGTTCCTCGCGCTGCCGTGGCTCGGCGTCGAGTACGTGCGCGAGCTGGAGAAGCTGCTGCGCGAGGCCCAGGAGCGGACGCTGGCCGGCACCGCGCAGGCGGTGGCGATCGCGTTGCACGACCGGCCGCGGTTGTTCGATTCGCCGGTGGCGCTGGTCGCGCCGAAGGGCGGTCCGCCGACCGATCTCGTCGACCTCGCGGCGTCGCGGCCGGCGCTGTCGGCGGGCGTGTCGGTGGCCGCGCCCGAGCTCGCGCAGATCCTGCAGGGGCTGACGCGCACGACCGCGCGGATCCGGGTCGTCGACCGCGATCTCGCGGTCCTCGCCCACGGGGGGAGCCTCAAGCGTCCGCTGCCGCCGGACTCGACCCCGCGCGGGCTCGACCGCCTCTACGCGCTCTTCCTCGACCGGCCGAACGAGGACTTCGTCGACGACGGCGGCGCCGGCAGCGTCGCCGCGCGCCGCGAGGTGCTGGCCGCGCTCGACGGCATCCCGGCGACCGACCGGCGGGCGACCGACGACGCGCGGGCGATCGTCGTCACCGCCGCGCATCCGATCTGGGTCGGCGACCGCGTGCGCGGCGCGGTGCTCGTCGAGGAGACGACCAACGCGGTGCTCGCCGAGCGCAACCGCGCGTTCGAGCGGTTGTTCAACCTGGTCGCCGCGATCCTGCTCGTCGGCACCGTCGCGCTGACCGCCTACGCGACCTGGCTGTCGGCGCGCATCCGCCGCCTGCGCGACGCGGCCGAGGCGGCGATCGACCGCGAAGGCCGCGTGCGCGGCGTCCTGCCGTCGTCGACCGCGAAGGACGAGATCGGCGACCTCGCGCGCAGCTACTCGGGCGTGCTCGAGCGGCTCGCCGGCTACGCCGCCTACCAGGAGCAGCTCGCCTCGCGCCTGTCGCACGAACTGCGCACGCCGCTCGCGGTCGTGCGCAGCTCGCTCGACAACCTGCGCGCGGCGCCGCCGGGCGACGACGCGCGCCGCTACCTCGACCGCGCCCAGGAGGGGCTCGACCGCCTGGCCGCGATCCTGTCGCGGATGAGCGAGGCGGCGCGTCTCGAGGCGTCGCTGACCGAGGCGCGTCGCGAGCGCTTCGACCTGCGCGAGGTCGTCGGCGGCTGCGTCGAGGGCTACCGGCTCGCCTACCCGGACCGGCCGATCGCCTACGACGGTCCGTCGGAGCCCCTCGAGGTCGACGGCGTGCCGGAATTCGTCGCGCAGGCGCTCGACAAGCTGGTCGAGAACGCCATGGATTTCGCCACCGGCGGCACGGTGGAGGTCGCGCTGGCGCGCGTCGGCGCGCAGGCGCGGCTCACCGTCGCCAACGAGGGTCCTCCGCTGCCCGAGGGCGATGCCGAGCGGCTGTTCGAGCCCTTGGTCTCGATCCGCGGGAAGGAGGGCCGCGGCCCGCACCTGGGGATCGGGCTCGCGATCGTGAGGATCGTCGCCACCCGCCACGGCGGCAGCGTGCGGGCGGTGGATCGGCCGGACGGCAAGGGCGTCATCGTCGAGGTGTCGCTTCCGCTCGCGGCGGCGGCGGTGTCGGCCTGACGGCCGACCCAGACCCACTGTGCCGGTAGGTCGGCCTGAAGGCCGACAACACCGCCCGCTTGGGCGACAATGGCGGGCGCCCGTCTCCGGAACCGATCCCCCATGCCCTCGTTCGTCGCGCAGCACCCGGCGCTCGTCTGCGCCTTGCTCCTCACCGGCTCGAACCTGTTCATGACGTTCGCCTGGTACGGGCATCTGAAGCACCTGGCGGACCGGCCCTGGTGGATCGCCGCGATCGTCTCCTGGGGGATCGCGCTCTTCGAGTACCTGCTGCAGGTGCCGGCGAACCGGATCGGCTTTACCGCGCTCTCGCTCGCGCAGCTCAAGATCCTGCAGGAAGTGATCACGCTCGCGGTGTTCGTGCCCTTCGCGGTGCTCACCATGGGCCAGCCGGTGAAGCTGGACTTCCTCTGGGCGGGACTGTGCCTGCTCGGTGCGGTCTACTTCATCTTCCGCGGCTGATCATGCGTCCTCCACGGTCTTCGTGCCGCCGGGCCGGTCGCGCTTCGGTGGGCCGGCGGTGAGCGTCGCGGTCACGATCCTGCGGATCTATCCGGCGTTCGCCGCCGGCTACCTGCTCTCGTACCTGGTCCGGTCGGTCAACGCCGTGATCTCGCCGGAACTGACGCGCGAGTTCGGCCTCGCCTCCGGCGCGCTGGGCCTGTTGACCAGCGCCTATTTCGTCACCTTCTCGGCGCTGCAGATCCCCGCCGGCATCCTGCTCGACCGCTACGGTCCGCGACGCGTCGAGCCGGTGCTGCTCGTCGTCGCGGCGATCGGCTGCTTCGCCTTCGCCGCCGCCGACGGCCTCGCCGGGCTCACGTTCGCGCGCGCGCTGATCGGCGCCGGTGTCGCGATCTGCCTGATGGCGCCGCTCAAGGCGATCGCCACCTGGTTCCCGCGCGACCGTCAGGCGTCGCTCTCCGGCTGGATGATGGTCGCCGGCGCCGCCGGCGCGCTGGCGGCGACCACGCCGGTTGAGTTCGCGCTGCGCTACGTCGACTGGCGCCTGCTGTTCGTCGGCATCGGGGCGTTCGCGCTCGTCTCGGCGATCGCGATCTTCGCGACCGTGCCGGACCTGCCTCGGCAGGCCGAGCCGCCGTCGGTGCGCGCGCAGCTGGACGGCGTACGCCGGGTCTTCGTCGAGCCGCGCTTCTGGTGGATCGTGCCGGTCGGCGGACTCGGCATGGGTTCGTTCATGGCGATCCAGGGACTGTGGTCGGTGCCGTGGATGATGGAGGTCGAGGGCTGGACCCGCGCCGAGGCCGCCCGGGTGCTGCTCGGCATGGGCTTCTCGCTGCTCGCCGGCTACCTGTTCCTGGGCTTCGCCGCGACCCGGCTCGCGCGCCGCGGCATCGGCTCGAGCCACCTCTATCTCGCCGGCTGGGCGCTGCACGTCGCCGCGATCGTCGCGATCGCCTCGCGCGCGCCGGCGGCCGAGTTCTGGTGGTGCCTCTACGGCCTCGGAGCCGGTGCCAACATCCTCGCCTTCACGGTGTTGAACGAGGGTTTCCCGGCGTCGCTCGCCGGCCGCGCGAACACCGCGATCAACCTGGCGATGTTCGGCAGCACGTTCGTCGCGCAGTGGGGGATCGGCATGGCGGTCGACGCCGCCCGCGCGGCGTTCGGCTGGTCGACCGCCGAGGGGTTGCGCTTCGCCTTCGCGGTGGCCGCGGCGCTGGTGAGCGCGACCTACGTCTGGTTCCTCGCCGGCTGGCGACGCTACGCCGTCCTGCAGCGACCGGCGCCCAATTGACCCTTCCCCCATGCGCATCCACATCCTCGGCATCTGCGGCACGTTCATGGGCGGGATCGCCGCGATCGCGCGCGCCGCCGGCCACGAGGTCACCGGTTGCGACGCCAACGTCTACCCGCCGATGTCGACCCAGCTCGCGGCGATGGACGTGACGATCACCGACGGCTGGGACGCGGCGCAACTGGACGACATCGCCCGCGACGCCGAGCTCTTCGTCGTCGGCAACGTCGTCTCGCGCGGCAACCCGCTGATGGAGGCGATCCTCGACCGCGGTCTGCGCTACGTGTCCGGCCCCGAATGGCTGCGCGAGCACGTGCTCGTCGGCCGCCACGTGATCGCGGTCGCCGGCACGCACGGCAAGACGACGACCGCGTCGATGGTCGCCTGGATCCTCGACCGCGCCGGGTTCAATCCGGGGTTCCTGATCGGCGGCGTGCCGACCGATTTCGGCGTCTCGGCGCGCCTCGGCGACACCCGGGTCTTCGTCGTCGAGGCGGACGAATACGACACCGCGTTCTTCGACAAGCGCTCGAAGTTCGTCCACTACCGGCCGCGCACCGCGATCCTCAACAACCTCGAGTACGACCACGCCGACATCTTTCCCGACTTGGCGGCGATCGAGACCCAGTTCCACCACCTGGTCCGCACGGTGCCGCGCCGGGGACGGCTCGTCGTCAACGGCGAAGACCCGGCGCTCGCGCGGGTGCTGGCGCGCGGCTGCTGGTCCGAGGTCGAGCGCTTCGGCGCCGCCGAGGTCGCCGGCACCGGGCCCGGGTGGACGATCGGCGTCGACGGCGAGATCCGCCTGGGCGGCGCGCCGCAGGGGACGCTCGCCTGGTCGCCCGACTCGCCGCAGCTGGGCGCGCATAACCGGCTGAACGCGCTCGCCGCGATCGCGGCGGCGCGCCACGTCGACGTGCCGGTCGAGACGAGCCTCGGGGCGCTCGCCCGCTTCCGAGGCGTCGCGCGGCGGATGCAGGTGCGCGGAGTCGCCGCCGGCGTGACCGTCTACGACGACTTCGCCCACCACCCGACCGCGATCGCGACGACGATCGAGGGCCTGCGTCGCGCGGTCGGCGACGCGCGCATCCTCGCGGTGCTCGAGCCGCGGTCGAACACGATGAAGCTGGGGGCGATGAAGGACCGGCTGGCGGCGAGTCTCGAGGCGGCCGATCGTTCGTACTGCTACGCGGCGAACCTGGGCTGGGACGCGGCGGCGGCGCTCGCGCCGCTCGGTGCGCGCGCGGGCACGCACATCGACCTGGACGCGCTGGTCGCAGCGATCGTCAGGGAGGCGCGCGCCGGCGACCATGTCCTGGTGATGAGCAACGGCGGGTTCGGCGGCGTGCACGGCAAGCTCCTCGCCGCGCTCGCGAAGAACGCGTGACCGGTTGTCGGGCTTCAACCCGGCGCTCGCATCGCTCGTGGATCGGGCTTCAGCCCGACAGGCAACTCGATGACGGAGCAGGTCGCCAATGTCGATTCGGGACTCGATTCGCCGCCGCGGGCCATGATCGTCTACCTGCACGGATTCCGCTCGTCGCCGCTGTCGATCAAGGCGCGGGCGACCCGCCGCTACGTCGACGCGATGCCGGCCGCGGTGCGGCCACGCTTGTTCGTGCCGGACCTGGGTGATCGGCCGGCCGCCGCGATCGCGAAGGTCCTCGCGATCGTCGACGAACAGCGCGCGCCCGGCGACGCGCTGGCGTTCATCGGCAGCTCGCTGGGCGGCTACTACGCGACCCATCTCGCCGAACGGCTGGGGGCGCGTGCGGTGCTGGTCAACCCGACGACGCGACCCTACGACGACCTCGACCCGTACCGCGGCGAGCAGACCAACCTCTACTCCGGCGAGCGTTTCGTCGTCGGCGACGCGCATTTCGCCGAGCTGCGCGCGCTCGCCGTCGATCGGATCACCCGGCCCGATCGCTATTTCCTGCTGGTCGAGACCGGCGACGAAGTGCTCGACTGGCGGCTCGCCAGCGTGTTCTACGCCGGCGCGTGGCAATTCGTGCAGGGCGGCGGCGACCATGCGCTGCAGGGCTACGAAGCCCAGCTCCCGGCGATCCTGCGGTTCGCGACCGGAGGTGGTCCGGCCGCCGGCTGACGGTGGCGCCGGCGCGACGGCGGACGCCCCCGGCGCACTCCCGCCTCCGGGCGGGTGGGCGGCCGGCCCCGGCTGGGGTAGCATTGGCCGACCGGTCCCACCGATTCACGAGGTTCCCGATGATCCGCCGCCCCGCCCGCGTCCCCGTCGCCGCCGCGCTCGTCGCCGGCGCATTCGTCCTCGCCTCGAACGCGGCCATCGCGCAGCCGGGGATGGCCGGCCAGCAGAAGATGTTCAAGGCGGGATCCGGGCCGGACGAATTGTGGGACGTGACCTTCAAGATGGAGATGCCCGGCATGCCGATGGCGATGCCGGCGCAGACCCAGCAGGTGTGCCTGAAGAAGGATCGTGCCAGCGGCGCCGACATGATCCCCAAGGACTCGAACTGCAAGGTCACCGATTTCAAGGTCGTCGGCAACAAGACGAGCTTCGCGGTCGAGTGCGGCGGCAACGAGCCGATGAGCGGCCGCGGCGAGGTCACCGCGACCGCGACGTCCTACGACGGCAAGATGTGGATGAAGTCGAAGCGCCGCGGCCAGGACATGGAGATGACGCAGACCTATTCGGGCCGCAAGGTCGGCGCCTGCACCGATCAGAGCGAGCAGATGGTCGCTTCGGCGCAGGCGCGGATGGACGCCGACATCGCCAAGGCCTGCGCCGAAGCCGCCGACAAGTTGCATACGGTGATGTTCTTCGGCCAGGGTTCGCTCTGCGCGTCGCGGCAGAAGGCGTACTGCGAGCACGTCGGCACGCATCAGAAGACGATGCAGGATCCGACCGGCTTCAAGCAGGTGCTCGCGAAATTCGGTTCGCCGTCGGTCAAGGAGGCGTTCTCCGCCTGCAAGTACGACTGGGCGGCGACGACCCGGCCGATGTGCGTGAAGGCCGGTGCGGCGAAGGACTGGCAGACGGTCGGCAGCGGCGAGTGCGACGAGGAGGTGCGCGCCAACGGGCCGACCTACTGCAAGGGCCGCGACTACTACCTGGTCGACCGCTCGCTCACCTGGCTGTGCAACCGCTACGTGCGCCTGACGCGCGGCACCGGCGCGTCCGCCGACGGGCAGGGCTCGACCGGCGGTTCGTCCGGCTCGTCGTCCGGCGCTTCGTCGGGCGGGTCGTCCCGCTCCTCCTCGTCGCAGACCTCGGCGCCGCCGCCGCCGCCGCCCGAGGCGCCGAAACCGGATCCGGTCAAGCAAGGCGTCGACGCGCTGCGCCGGGTCCTGCCGTTCTGATCCGCGCGATGATCGCGGCGTCGTGGCGCGGCGCCGCGGCGCGGCGCGCGCGCGTCGTCGTCGCGCTCCTGGCGGCCGTCGCTGCGCCGGCGATCGCAGCGACGACCGACCCGTTCCCCGGCGTCGCCGCCGCGTACCTCGTCCGCGTCGACGGTGACGATCGCTGGGCGGCGAACGCCTCGACCCGCCAGCGGCCGGCGAGCCTGACCAAGATGATGACCGCGCTGCTGGTCGTCGAGAGCGGTCGCGGCGGCGAGGTCGTCGTCGGGCGCCGCGCGGCGGCGGCGGACGGCGCGCGGATCGGGCTCAAGCCCGGCATGCGACTCGCCGTCGACGATCTGCTCGCCGCGATGCTGCTGCGCTCGGCCAACGACGCCTGCGTCGCGCTGGCCGAGCACGTCGCTGGCAGCGAGCGGGCGTTCGTCGAACGGATGAACGGGCGCGCCGCGGCGCTCGGCCTCGGCGACACGCGCTTCCTCAACGCCTGCGGCTTCGACGCCGAGGGCCACACCGCGTCGGCGCGCGACCTCGCGCGTCTCGCCGAAGTCGCGATCGCGCAACCGGCGATCGCGGCGATCGTCGCGCGCGAGAAGGGCGAGGCGCGCACGCGCGACGGCCGGATCTTCCGTTTCGACAACACCAACGCGTTGATCGGCCGGGTCGACGGCGCGCGCGGCCTCAAGACCGGGTGGACCCGGCTCGCCGGCCGTTGCCTGGTCGCGATCGCCGAGCGCGAGGGCGTCCGCGTGCTGGTCGTGATGTTGGGCGCGCCGGACCGCTGGTGGGACGCCGTCGCGATGATCGAATCCGCGTTCGACGACGAGCGCGCCCGGCGGGCCGCCCGCGCGCCGCGATCGACGTGACGCCACGCGGCTCCGCGGCGCTGGTCGCGCTCGCGGCGATCGCAGCCTACGCCGCGGCGGCGGGGACGACCTGGCAGTACGACGACTTCCGCGTCGTCGTCATCGAGCGCGACGTCCACTCCTGGTCAGCGTGGTGGGCGTCGATGCCGGGCCTGCGGCCGCTGACCAAGGCGACCTACGTCCTGAACTGGACGCTGTCCCAGGCGCCGATGGGCTTCGCGCTCGTCGGCGTCGCGCTGCATCTCGCGGCGGCGCTCGCGCTGCTCGCGCTCGCGCGCGCCTGGCTGCCGTCGATCGCGCCGTCGATCGCGCGGCCCGAGATCGCGGCGCTCGCCTGCGCGCTCGTCTGGGCGCTGCATCCGGCGCAGACCGAGGCCGCCGTCTACATCGCCGGGCGCTCGACCGCGCTATCGACGCTGTTCACGCTCGGCGGGCTTCTCGCCTGGGAGCGCGCGCGATCGTCGAACCCGTCCGCCTGGAGACTCGCGACCGTCGCCTGCCTGTTCGCGTCGCTGGCGTCGCGCGAAGCCGCCTGGACGTTGCCGTTCCTGCTCGTCCTCGTCGAGGTGGCGCGCGGCGATCGGTTCGTCGACGCGATCCGCCGTACGCTGCCGGTATGGCTCGCGCTCGCCGGCGCGGCGGTCCTGATGTTCGCGGTCGGCGCGAACCGGGCGCTGCTGGCGAAGAGCCTCGAGATCCGCGATCCGCTCGACAACCTGCTCGCCCGCGTCGACGCGGTCGTCTACCTGGTGACACACCCGCTGGCGACGCTCCGCCTGTCGTTCGATCCGGATCTCGGTGTCCGGACGGCCGTCGACGCCGTCTGGTTCGCCGAGCTCGTCGCGATCGTCGTCGTGCTCGGGCTCGCGATCGTCCAGCTCCGTCGCCGGCCCTGGCTCGGCTTCGCGATCCTCTGGTTCGCCGTCGCGCTGGCGCCGGTGCAGGGACCGCTCGCCCGTTACGAGATCGCCAACGACCGCCAGCTCCACCTCGCGCTGGCGGGTCCCGCGTTCGCGGTCGGCGTGGCGCTCGGCTCGTGGAGGCGCGCGCGACCCGCCGCGATCGCGCTGGCCGCGCTCGCCGTCGTCCTCGGCGTGGCGACGGCCGCCCGCGTCGGCGACTACGAGAGCGAGGCGAAGCTCTGGGGAGCGACGGTACGCGCGTCGCCCCACAACGCGCGCGCCTGGAACAACCTGGGCTACGCGCTCGAGCAGGACGGCGATGTCGCGGGCGCCCGGGTCGCCTACGAACGGGCGCTGGCGATCGACCCGGCCAACCGCAAGGCACGGGGCAATCTCGACAATTTGGCGCCGAGGTAGCGTCGGTTCGTGGGGAATCGTCGCGGTCGTTGGGGCGGGAAAGCGCGGGCGATCGGCGGAGCACGGGCGTAGCGGCATGAGCGGAGAATCAGAGGCGGCGCCGTGAGAGCGTTGCACGGGATGACGGACTTCCTCTAGGCGCACGCGGTCCAATTAGCCCGTGCGCGTCGACGTGTGGCAACCGCGCTGGCGTGCGGCCGGGCGCCGCGGTCGCGCGTCGCGACGCGTACCACGGTCCGGTCGGTCGAATCTAACGCACCGTCTCGAACACTGGTGCGACCGGCGGCTCGAGGCGGCGGTAACGCGATCGTTCGATTCGCACGACGACCGATCCGCTCGGCGACGCGAGAAGCCGGTCCGGCGCCGCCGTGCTGCCGGTCGGTATGTTCCACATGAAGACACCGCCGGGCATCGGGACGATGATGGGAATGGTGCCGGTCGTCGTTGTCTGGACGATCGGCAGTTCCTCGGGCGAGACGTTTCGTTCGGTCACCAGCAGGTACCGCGCCGCACCGGGTCCCGCGTCGGCGAAAGCATCGCCCGTCAGCGTGTCGCCGCTGGCGGCCGAACGAAGGACGAACCGCTCGACCGGGATGCGACCGAGTTCCGTGAAGTCCTCGTCGAGCCAGATGACGTCTGGGAAAAAGACCGCTCGGCCTTCCCTGACGTGTTGCACCGGCGTCCGCACGGCGATGTTCATTCGTCCACCTTCCGCTGGCAGCCGGAAGCCAGCGACGACAACTCGGCGGCCGTCGCGTTCGATGACTGGCGACGATGGCGACAGAGCGACGTTTCTATCTTCGGATAGGACGATTGGATGGAAGTCGAGCCGGCGGATCACCGAAGCCTCTCGGGCGGAGATGGCGCGTCGGTCGTCTTCCGTCCCGGCGCGCGACGATCCGGACGAGGCACAGCCCGCGACACACGCGAAGAGCAGGTATCCGAAGCACCGCCCGCTCATCGCGCGAGATCGAGCAAAGTCCGTTCGGCGACCCTCGCGACGCCGATTCGCAGCGCATCGACGGCGTCGTCCACGTTGGACATGAGTGCGGAGAAGTCGCTATATCGGTATCGCGGGTCGGATGCGATACTCACCGCCGCACCGATCCGGGACTCGTACCCGTAGTTGACGATCTCGCGATAGACGATTTCTTTGGACGCGCGCTTCACGACGCGCGTGTTGGTGCCGACGTTCGGAAGATAGTCCGCGGTTCCCGACGCCGCCAAGTAGCCGGCGCCGACATTCGAATCGACATAGATGTCTATCCCAGGGGCGAGGTTGTCGTAGCTGTCGAGGAACAGGCCGCGAGGACGCTCGACCGAAATGACGACAACACGATAGCCCATCTTCTCCAGTCCGGTCTTGAGCGTTTCTTCGTAGAGCTTCGCCACGTCGAGTCCTCGCGCTTGCGCTGCCGTGGTGAACTCCTTCGTCTTGAGTTCCCGGTCCGTCGATGCGACGAGGACCCCGATCAATCCGAACGAGTTGCCGAGGTGACCGACATTGACGACGGGATACTCCTTGGTCGGATGCGGGGTGAGAAGACCAACGCTGGCGACATCTCGATGCGCGGCGCGATCGTAGGCCTGCTTCTGGACCGTCGCGCACCCCGTGACCAGCGACAGAGCAAGGCAAGCGATCCAAGTTCCTGCCCTGGCGAACATCGTGAGACTCCTCTCGAAGACGGTATGGTGAACAGGGGTCGATATCTTGACACGTTGTCGAGGGTAACGGAGGAGGGGCTGGCGTGCCTAGGTCGACCGTGAGGAAAGGGCGGACGACGGGTCGCCGACCGGATCGGAAGGCCTTTCGGGGGGGCGTTTCACGGACGGGATGTAGTTCGTGGCGCGCGCCGGCAGCGACGGGCGTGCGCCTACCCGGCGTCTTGCGTCGATTCCCGCCGCCAATCGGAAGGGCACCGATTGATCCGCCGGTGTCGGCGGCAGGCGAGATCCGCTCGGTCGTCGCGGCACTCGCGCGCGAGGGGAGCGGTGTGGACATGCCGTTGATCTGAAGGCCGGCCCGGAGGGCGTAGGTGGGTCGGGCCTCAGCCCGACCTCGACTCGGAGGAGTCGAGTCCGGTCCGACTCGCCCCGGATGGTGCGCCGCGTCTAGGCTCGATTCTCCGGCGCGCGTAGAATCCCCGGCCCCAGAACCGGCGAACACGACATCGCCGAAATTCCGGCCCGCCTCCGCGGGCGGAGCGCTCACGAAGCGCTCGGCTCTCGAAGCGGTCCGGTCGGCCGGCCGGGTCGCTCCCCGACGCAACCGCGTCGACGGATCGACCGCCGGCGACTCTCACGAGGAGCGCTCGCATCATGACCACGCTGACCCGGACCGGGCGCACGCCCGGGTTTCCCGCGTTCGTCCCCCCCGCCGGCAGCGCCGGCACGACCGCTGCCGACCTGATCGGTCGCGAGCGGCGCTTCGGCGCGCGCAACTACGATCCGCTGCCGGTCGTGATCAGCCACGGCGAGGGCTCGTGGCTCGTCGACGTCGACGGTCGCCGCCATCTCGATCTGATGAGCGCCTACTCGGCGGTGTCGTTCGGTCACGGCCATCCGAGAATCGTCGCGGCGCTGACCGAGCAGGCGCACCGGCTCGCGGTCACCTCGCGCGCGTACTTCAACGACCGGCTGCCGCTCCTGCTCGAGCGCCTGGTCGCGATGACCGGGCTCGATCGCGCGCTGCCGGTCAACACCGGACTCGAGGCGGTCGAGACCGCACTCAAGGCCGCGCGCAAGTGGGGCCACAAGGTCAAGGGCATACCCGAGGGCCGCGCCGAGATCATCGCCTGCCGCGGCAACTTCCACGGGCGCTCGATTACGATCACCGGACTGTCGACCGAGCCCCAGTACCGCGACGGCTTCGGACCGTATCCGACCGGGCTCCGGACGATTGCGTTCGGCGACCCCGCGGCGCTCGACGCGGCGATCGGACCCGATACCGCGGCGTTCCTGGTCGAGCCGGTGCAGGGCGAAGCCGGCATCGTCGTGCCGCCGGACGGCTATCTCGCGCAGTGCGCCGAGATCTGCCGCCGCCATCGCGTGCTCCTCATCTGCGACGAGGTGCAGACCGGGCTCGGCCGCACCGGCCACACGTTCGGCTGGCAGCACGACGGCGCGATGCCCGACGGCGTGATCCTCGGCAAGGCGCTGGGCGGCGGCCTCCTGCCGGTTTCCGCGTTCGTCGCGACCGACGATGTCATGCAGGTGTTCCATCCGGGCGACCACGGCAGCACGTTCGGCGGAAATCCGCTCGCCTGCGCCGTCGCGCTCGCCGCGCTCGATGTGCTCGAAGACGAGCGGCTCGTCATGCGCTCGCGGGAATTGGGAGCCTGGCTGCTGGACGAGCTGCGCACGCTCGACAGCCCGCTCGTCGTCGACGTGCGCGGACGCGGTCTCTTCGTCGGCATCGAGGTCGACGCGACGCGCGTCACCGCGCGTACCGTCGTCGAACGCCTGCTCGCGCGCGGCATCCTCTCGAAGGACACGCACGGGACGGTGATCCGCATCGCACCGCCGTTGAACGTCCCGCGCGAGGCGCTCGTCTGGGCGGTGGGCGAGATCCGAGGGGTGTTGGCGGAGGTGGAGCGCGAGTCGCGACGCGACGGCTAGCGGATCGCCCGATGGCAGACCCGCCGGAAGCGGGGGTCGGCCGCGGCGGGCATGCGGGTCGGGTTTCGGTCCGACGTCGTCACGCGGTCGCCTATACTGCCCCCATGTCCTCGCCGCCTCCGGCCCAGCTCGTCGTGGCGATCAGCTCGCGGGCGCTGTTCGACTTCGAGGAGGAGAACCGGGTCTTCGAGACCGCCGACGACCGTGCCTACATGCGGCTGCAGCTCGAGCGACTGCAGCAGCCGGCCAAACCGGGTGTCGCCTTCCCGCTGGTCAAGAAGCTCCTGGGCTTCAACGCCGACGGCGTCCGGCGCATCGAGGTCGTCATCCTGTCGCGCAACGATCCGGTATCGGGCCTGCGCGTGTTCCGCTCGGTGCGCGGCTCCGGGCTCGCGATCGAGCGAGGCGTGTTCACCCGCGGCCGCGCGCCGTTCGCCTACCTGCGTCCGCTCAACGCGAACCTGTTCCTGTCGGCGAACGCCGACGACGTCAAGGCGGCGCTCGAGGCCGGCTATCCGGCGGCGCGCGTCTACACGCATTCGGCGAGCACCGACTCGCATCCCGACGAGGTGCGGATCGCCTTCGACGGCGACGCGGTCCTGTTCGCCGACGAGGCCGAGCGCGTCTTCCGCACCCAGGGGCTGGCCGCGTTCCAGACGCACGAGGACGACCATGCGGCGCGCCCGCTGCCGCCGGGACCGTTCAAGCCGCTGCTCGAGGCGCTGCACCGGCTGCAGCAGGACGACGATGCCGGCCGTGTCCCGATGCGGCTGCGCACCGCGCTCGTCACCGCGCGCAGCGCGCCGGCCCACGAGCGTGCGATCCGCACGCTGATGGACTGGAACATCGGCGTCGACGAGGCGCTGTTCCTCGGCGGCCTCGACAAGGGCGCCTTCCTGCGCGAGTTCGAGCCCGACTTCTATTTCGACGACCAGACCCGCCACGTCGACTCGGCGGCGCGGCACGTCGCCGCCGGCCACGTGCCGCACGGCGTCGCCAACGAGTAGCGTCGCCGCGGGTCAGGCCGCGCGCCGCCGATCGGCGCGCCGGAAACCCGCCTTTAGGAGCTCGCGGGCGACGACGATCGTCGCGGCGACCGCGATGGTGACCGCCCACTCGCCGGCGGTGAGCGGCGTCGTGCCGAACGCCGCCTGCATCGCCGGGATGTGGATCACCGCGACCTGGAGCAGCACGGCGAAGGCGATCGAAGCCCACAGCCACCCGTTCGACCACAGGCCGACGCGGATGCTCGCCTCGTCCGAGCGGATGCACAGCACGTCGAAGAGCTGGTAGAGGACGAGCGTGTTGAACGCGAAGGTCCGCGCGTGGGCGAGGTCGTGGCTGCCCTCGATCAGGCCGCCGGGCAGGGCCGCGTCGAGCGTGCAGAGCGTTCCGGCGGCCATGACGGTGGCGGCGACGCCGATGCCGATCCACATCCGCTTCGAGATCACGCCCTCCCGGACGACCCGCGGCGGGCGCCGCATCAACGACCGGTCGAGCGGATCGACGCCGACCGCGAGCGCCGGGAACGAGTCGGTGACGAGGTTGATCCACAGGATCATCGCCGCGGTCAACGGCAGCAGCAGCGCGCCGCCGCCGGCGGCGCCCAGACCGAGGGGCACGGCGAGCAAGACGCCCAGGAACAACACGAAGACCTCGCCGAGATTCGTCGACAGCAGGTAGCGGAGGAACTTGCGGATGTTGGCGTAGATCGTGCGGCCCTCCTCGATCGCGGCGACGATCGAGGCGAAGTTGTCGTCGACGAGAATCATGTCGGCCGCCTCCTTCGACACGTCGGTGCCGGCCACCCCCATGGCGATGCCGATGTCCGCCGCCTTGAGCGCCGGCGCGTCGTTGACGCCGTCGCCGGTCATCGCGACGATCGCGCCGCCGTCCTTGAGCGCGCGAACCAGCCGGAGCTTGTGCTCGGGCGATGTTCGGGCGAAGACGTGACGCGTCGCGGCGGCGCGCGCGAGGCCGGCGTCGTCGAGGCGGTCCAGGTCGGCGCCGGTGAGCGCGTCCGGTTCGCCGGCTCCGGCGATGCCCAGCTCGCGCGCGATCGCGGTGGCCGCGCGCGGATGGTCGCCGGTGATCATCAGCACGCGCACGCCCGCCTCGTGCGCGCGCTCGACGGCTTCGCGAGCCTCGGGACGCGGCGGGTCGATCATGCCGGCGACGCCGAGCCAGACGAACGCCTGCTCGTGTCCGGCGTGCGGGCACTCGACCGCTTCGGGAGGCAGGATCCGGCCGGCGATGCCCAGCGTGCGCAGCGCCTCGCCGGCGAGCGCGTCGATCGTCGCCCGGATCGCGGCGCGGCGGGCCTCGTCGAGCGGCCGGTCGTCGCGCCCGACCCGTTCGTGCGTGCAGCGGGCGAGCAGGAGGTCGGGCGCGCCCTTGCAGAACAGCACGGCGCGGCCGGGGGCGCTGCGGTCCTCGTGGCTCGTACTCATCAGCTTGCGATCCGACGAGAACGGGACTTCGCCCAGGCGTGGGAAGCGGCGCGCGATCTCGGACTCGAGGCCGGCCTTCTCGGCCAGCACCTTGAGCGCGCCCTCGGTCGGGTCGCCCAACACGAACCAGCGGCACTCGCGCGAAACGAGCCGGGCGTTGTTGGCGAGGGTCGCGCCGGCGATCGCCGCCTCGATCTCGTCGGCGTGGTCGCCCGGCGGGACCGCGTCGCCGTGGACGCTCAGCGCGCCGATCGGCTCGTAGCCGACGCCGGCGACGTCGACCCTGCCGCCGGCGGTGACCAGCGCGCGGACCGTCATCTCGCTCCTGGTCAGCGTTCCGGTCTTGTCGGTGCAGATGACGCTGGTCGCGCCGAGCGTCTCGACCGCGGCCAGCTTGCGCACGATGACGTTGCGCTTCGCCATCCGCTGCATCCCGAGCGACAGCACGATCGTCGTCACCGCCGACAGTCCTTCCGGCACCGCGGAGACCGCGAGCGCGACCGTGTAGAGCAGGATGGCGACCAGCGCCGAGGTCGAGAAGTCGCGGACCATCGCGACCAGGACCAGCGCGACCAGCACGGCGATCGCGACGACGACCAAGCCGAGCACCCGGCCGGTCCGGTCGAGCTCGCGCTGCAGCGGCGTCGCCTCCTGCGGTGTGGTCGCGAGGTAGGTCGCGATCCGTCCGAGCTCGGTCGTCATGCCGGTCGCGGTGACGACCGCGAGGCCGTGACCGTACGCGATCGTCGTGCCGGCGTAGAGCATGTTCGCTCGGTCGGCGAGCGCGGTGTCGGCCGGAACCGGATCCGGGTCCTTGTCGACCGGCGCGCTCTCGCCGGTCAGCGCCGCCTCGGCGGCCTTGAGCGAGACCGACTCGACGACCCGCGCGTCGGCGGCGATCGCGTCGCCTTCGTCGACGACCAGCACGTCGCCGGGAACGAGCGCGGTGGCGTCGATCCGCCGACGTTCGCCGGCGCGCACGACGGTCGCGCTGGCCGCGGTCATCCGCTTCAAGCCGGCGACCGCGGCCTCGGCGCGCTCCTCCTGGACGAAGCCGAGGACCGCGTTGGCGAGGACAATCGCGAGGATCGCGAACGCTTCGTACGGAGCGCCGTGCGCGCCCTCGACCGCCCAGACGACGATCGAGACCGCGCCGGCCGCGATCAGCAGGAGCACGAGCGGGCTCTCGAACTGCGCGAGCCAGCGGCGCAGGTGCGAGGTCGGTACCGGCGGGACGAGCGCGTTGGGTCCGGCGACCGCGGCCCGGTGCGACGCCTCCGCCTCGGTCAGGCCGGCGAGCGGGTCGACTTCCAGCGCGGCGCAGACCTCGTCGGCGCCCGACGCGTGCACGGGCGGCTTCGCGGCCGGGACGTCGGTCCACGCCATCGAATCAAGCTACCACGAGCTCGTCGACCGCGGTTGACCGCGATCAGCCGACAGCGGCGTCAGGCGCGGCGCACCGGCACGCAGACGCGCCGCCGTTCGCCGGAAGCGAGCGCGAGGTCGGTCACTTCGACTTCGATGCCGTAGACCTCGCGCATCGTCTCCGGCGTGATCGCCTGATCGGGCGGAGCGTCGGCGAGCAAACGTCCGCCGGCGAGGAGCGCCACACGGTCGGCGACCAGGAACGCCTGGTCCGGGTCGTGGGTCGCCATCATCACGCCGGTGCCGGCGCGCGCGAGGGCGCGGACCTCGTCGAGCACGCGCGCCTGGTTGCCGAAGTCGAGGCTGGCGGTCGGTTCGTCCATCACCATCAGCGGCGCTTCCTGCGCCAGCGCACGGGCGATCAGCGCGAGCTGCCGCTCGCCGCCGGACATCCGCGTGTAGACGTGGTCGGCGAGCGGGGCGAGTCCGACGCGGTCGATCGCGCGGTCGGCGATCTCGACGTCGTGGCGCGACGGCGTGCCGAACGTCGGCAGGTGCGCCGTGCGCCCCATCAGCACGACGTCGCGGACGGTGAACGGGAAATAGCCGGTGTGGGCCTGCGGCACGTAGCTCACCCTGCGCGCGATCTCGGACCGCGTCAACGCGCCGAGCCGCTCGCCGCCGAGCAGGATCTCGCCGCCCTGCGCCGGCAGCAGCCCCAGCAGCGTGCGGAACAGCGTCGATTTGCCGCCGCCGTTGGGTCCCAGCAGGCAGACGACTTCGCCGGCGGAGAGCGCGATCGAGACACCGCTGCCGACGCGGTGGTCCGGGTAGCCGACGTCGAGCGCGCGGGCCTCGAGGCGCGCGATCACTGCCAGCTCCGGCGCGAGGCGATCAGCTGCCAGAGGAACAGCGGCGTGCCGACGAAGGCGGTCAGCACGCCCAGCGGAATCTCGATGCTCGCGGTCGTGCGGGCCACCGTATCGACCGCGAGCAGGAACACCGCGCCCATCGCCGCCGACACCGGTGCGAGGCGCGCGAAGTCCGGTCCGACCGCGAGCCGCGCGAAATGCGGGACGACGAGCCCGATCCAGCCGACGATGCCGGCGACCGAGACCGCGGCGGCGGTCATCAAGGTCGCCGCCGCGATCACCGTGAAGCGCACCCGCGTCGCGTCGACGCCCATCGCGCGCGCCTCTTCGTCGCCCAGCGACAGCAGGTTGACCTTCCAGCGCAGGAGCCACAGCGGCAAGAGCCCGATCGCGATCGCGGGCAGCGCGGTGGCGAGATCCTCGGGCGAGGCGCCGGCGAGGCCGCCCAGTAGCCAGAAGGTGATCGCCGGGAGCTGGTTGTACGGATCGGCGAGGACCTTGACGAGCGCGACGCAGGCGCCCAGGAGCGACGCGACCAGCACGCCGGCGAGCACCAGCACGAGCAGCGGATCGTGACCGCGCACCGCGCTCGCGATCAGGGTCACCAGCCCGACCGCGACGAGTCCGCCGGCGAATGCGAAACCCTGGATCGCGACCAGCGGCAGCGCGAGGAAGATCCCCAGCACCGCGCCGACCGCGGCGCCGCCGGACACGCCCAGGATGTCGGGCGACACCAGCGGATTGCGGAACAGGCTCTGATAGGCGGCCCCGGCGGTGGCGAGCGCCGCGCCGATCGCGAGCGCCGCGCCGATCCGCGGTCCGCGCACGCTCCAGACGATCGCCTCGGCGGTCGGCGCGACGCCCGACGACGATCCGGTGAGCTTCGCGGCGACGATCGCGACCAACTCGCCCGGCGAGACCGGATAGCGGCCGACGGCGAACGCGACCACGATCGCGACGGCGAGGGCGAGCGCAGTCGCCGCGCCGACCCAGGCGCCGCGGGCGGTCATCCGGATCGGGCGCGCGTCGGCATCCGGCGATGATACGCCGGGTGGCGAGCGGCTCGCGACGCGGCCGGTGCGGCGGCGCTACTGATTGGCGGAGGGGAAAAACAGCGGCTCGCCGCCGACCTTGTAGGCGGCGATCGCCGCCTGGCCCTCGGCCGAGACGAGCCACTCGATGAACGCGCGACCCTCGGCCGCCTTCACGTGCGGGTGCTTCGCCGGATTGACGAGCATGACGCCGTACGGATTGAACAGGCGCCGATCGCCCTCGACGGCGATCGCGAGCTCGCCGCGATTCTTGAACGCGAGCCAGGTGCCGCGGTCGGCGAGGATGTAGGCGCTCATCGACGACGCGGTGTTGAGCGCCGGTCCCATGCCCGAGCCGGTCTCGCGGTACCACGCGCCCTTGCCGGTCGTTGGATCGACGCCGGCCTCCTTGAAATAGCGGAGCTCCGCGGCGTGGGTGCCGCTCTTGTCGCCGCGCGAGACGAACGGCGACTGGGCGTCGGCGACGCGCTTCAACGCCGCGGCGATGTCCCTGCCGCCGGCGACCTTCGCCGGATCGGCCTTCGGCCCGATCAGCACGAAATCGTTGTACATCACGTCGCGTCGTTCGACGCCGGCGCCTTCGGCGACGAACTTGTCCTCGGCGACCCGGTCGTGGACGAAGACGACGTCGGCGTCGCCGCGCCGGCCGACGTCGAGCGCCTGGCCGGTGCCCAGCGCCACCACCCGCACCGCGATGCCGGTTTTCTGCGTGAACAGCGGCAGCAGGTGGCCGAACAGGCCGGATTGCTCGGTCGACGTCGTCGACGCGACGACGATCGACTTCGGCTGCGCGACCGCGGTCGACGGCACCGCGGCGGCGAACGCGGCGACGAGCGCGCCGCCGGTGGCGAGGGTCAGGGCGAGACGGCGGGTTCGAGTTGCCACGGCAGTTCTCCTTGGAGGTAGGCGGCGGCCTCGGTGGTCGACGGACGCCGGAAGAAAAGGGCGGCTTCGGTTCGCTCGCGGAGCCGGCCGCCGGAAAGGAAGACGATTTCGTCGGCCAGGCGCCGCGCCTGGCCGAGGTTGTGGGTGACGAGCACGATCTTGGTGCCGCCGTCGTGGATCGCCTGCACGATCCGCTCGATCTCGGCGGTCGAACCGGGTCGAGGTTGGCGGTCGGCTCGTCGAGGAACAGCACCTCGGGCCGCAGCATCCAGGCGCGCGCCAGCGCGAGCCGCTGCTGTTCACCGCCGGACAGCCGCAGCGCCGGCTGTTCCGCGATCGCGGCGAGACCGACGCGAGCGAGCGCGTCGCGGGCACGCGTTTCGCGTTGGGCGCGCGGCACGCCGCCGACCGCCAGCGCGAAG
Source organism: Burkholderiales bacterium (assembly GCA_046347725.1). Classification (GTDB taxonomy): domain Bacteria; phylum Pseudomonadota; class Gammaproteobacteria; order Burkholderiales; family Casimicrobiaceae; genus VBCG01. The sequence goes on along the minus strand of JAXMFN010000002.1, from coordinate 673,904 downwards.
CGCAGGTTGCCGATCGCGCTGCGCCGGAAGAGCACCGGCCGCTGGAACACCATCGCCTGGCGCCGGCGGACCTGCGCCGACGCGCCCGCGTGCCAGCGGACCGCGCCGAGGCTGGGCTCGATCAGGCCATGCATCAGGCGCAGGAGCACGCTCTTGCCGGCGCCGTTCGGACCGAGGACGACGGTGCGGTTTCCGGCGGCGAGCGACAGCGACACGCGGTCGAGGATCCGGCGACCGCCGGCGATGAACGACACCTCGTCGAGGACGAGCGGCAACAGCGCGGGATCAGCCATGTCGCCTCTGCGCGCCGTCCTTGACCATCGAGGCGACGACGTTGAGCGCGAGCACGATCGCCAGCAGCACGAAGCCCAGCCCGAGCGCCAGCGGCAGATCGCCTTTGGAGGTCTCGAGCGCGATCGCGGTCGTCATCACGCGCGTGACGCCGTCGATGTTGCCGCCGACGATCATCACCGCGCCGACCTCCGAAATCGCGCGACCGAAGCCGGCGAGCAGGATCGTGGCCAGCGTGTAGCGGACGTCGACCAGGAGCGCGAGCGCCGAGGTCCAGGTCGACGCGCCGAGCGACACCAGTTGCTCGCGCGTCTCGGTGTAGGCGTCGGCGACGACCTGCCGGGTCAGCGCCGCGAGCAGCGGGAAGACCAGGATCGCCTGCGCGACGATCATCGCCGACGGCGTGAACAGAATGCCGAGCGCGCCCAGCGGGCCGGCGCGCGACAAGAGCAGGTAGACCGCCAGGCCGACGACGACCGCCGGCAGCCCGAGCAGCGCGTTGAGCACGACGACCGCGGCCCGCCGGCCCGGGAACGCGGCGACCGCGACCAGCGCGCCGATCGGCAGCGCCAGCGCCGCCGACAGCGCGACCGAGGCGAGGCTCACGCGCAGCGACAGCGCGACGATCTCGACGAGCGTCGGGTCGAGTCGGCCGACCATCGACAAAGCCTCGACGCCGGCGAGGGTGATCGTGTTCATCGGGAGGGGCCGCAGTCTAGAAGCCGGAGGGGCGTCGCGCCATATAGGCAGAAAGCTGCCGAAAGCCGATAATCGGGCCGATGGCGAGACTCGAAGCGACGATCGGCTGGCGGCTCACCGGCACGAACGGCGGCCCGCTCGACGGCCGCGTCGTCGACCTGGTCGACGGGGCCGCCCGGACCGGCTCGCTCGCCGCCGCCGCCCGCTCGCTCGCGATTCCCTACCGGACCGCGTGGGCGCTCGTCGACCAGGCCGAGCGGCGCATCGGCGGGCGCCTGCTCGAGCTCGAGCGCGGCGTCGGCGCGCGGCCGACCGCGCTCGGGCGGCGACTGCTCGGCGCGCGCGAGCGCGCCGCGCTCGTCATCGCCGCGCAGGCGGGGGCGCTGGACGTCGGGCTGGCGGCGGCGCGCTCACGCGCAGGGGCGCCGCTGCGCGTCGCCGCGAGCCACGACCTCGTGCTGGGCGAGCTGCGTGACCTCTGGGCGCGCCGCCACCGGATCGCGCTCGAGTTCCACGGCAGCGTCGAAGCGCTCGATCTGTACCGGGCCGGGCGGGCGGACGTCGCCGGGTTCCACGTGGCGAAAGCGGGGTCAGACTCGAAAGTGGCAAAAGTGGGGTCAGACTCGACTTTCGCGAATGCGAAAGTCGAGTCTGACCCCTTTGCCACTGCACTTTCGACCCCGCTTTCGCCGCGCGGCTCGACCCCGCGCGCGACGCGGTGATCCCGTTCGTCGTGCGCACCCAGGGTTTCATCGTGCCGGCCGGAAACCCGGCGCGCGTCGCCTCGTTCGCCGACGTCGTCCGGCGCCGGCTGCGGTTCGTCAATCGGCAGCCGGGATCGGGCACGCGGATCCTCGTCGATCGATTGATCGCGAACGAAGGGATCGACACGCGCGCGATCGCCGGCTGGTCGACCGAGGAGTTCACCCACGCGGCGGTCGCGGCGACCGTCGCCGCCGGTAGGGCCGAGGTCGGCTTCGGCATCCGTGCCGCGGCCGCGCAGCTGGGGCTGGGATTCGTGCCGGTCGTCGACGAGCGCTACGCGTTCGTCGTCAAGCGCGACGATCTCGGCGATCCGCGCGTGCGGGCGTTCCGCCGGTTGCTCGCGTCGGCTTCGGTCGCGAAGGTCGTGGCGCCGATGCCGGGGTATCGGTTCGACACGCCGTCATCGGGAAGGCCCGGCGCGCGTTCGGGAGGCGGGCGCCCGGTCGGCGGCGGGACGACGATCGCCCCGTAGGTCGTCGCCGCCAGCCAGTCGACGACGAAGGCGAGCGCGGTGCGTGGCGGGTCTCCGCGGCCGAGTCGCGCTTCGTACAACGTGAGCTGCGCGTGCGCGCTCGTGCCCTCGGCGAGGATCGCGCGCACGCGTCCGAGCGCTGCCGTCGCGCCGAGCGCGTCGGCGTCCTCCGCGACGGCGTCCAGCAGTTCGCCGACGACCTCGCGACAGGCACGCGGCTCGCCGCCGTCGAGCGCGAGGAAGGTCGCGTCGAGTCCGGAGCGCTTGGCGCGCCAGCGGTTCTCGTCGATCAGCCGGCGGGCGTACGGGTCGCGCGGCGCGTCGTCCGCCGGTCGCCGAACAAGCCGACGGACCAGACAGCGGTAGAGCGCGGCGATCGCCAGCGCGTCGTCGAGTCGCGTGCAGGCGTCGCAGATGCGCAGCTCCAGCGTCGGATAGCGGAGCGCCGGGCGGATCGCCCACCACAGCATGCTCGCGTCCTTCGCCGCCCCGCCGGCGACCAGCCGGCGCACCAGCTCGGCGTACTCGGCCTCGTTCTCGAAGCGGTCCGGGATGCCGGTGCGCGGCCATTCGTCGTAGGCGGCCTGGCGGTAGGACAGCAATCCGGTCGGCTCGCGATCCCAGAACGGCGACGAGGTCGACAGCGCGAGGAACGCCGGCAGCCAGGGCATCACGCGGTTCATCAGCGCGACCCGGTCGACCTCCGGCGGAACGGCGACGTGGATATGCAGGCCGCACAGGACATTGCGCCGTCCGACGATCTGGAAGTCCCTGACGAGCCGCCGGTAGCGCGATTGGCGCGTCTCGACCTGCGCCGACCAATCGGCGATCGGGTGCGTGCCGGCGGCGACGACGCGCAGCCCCTTCGCGCCGGCGATATCGGCGACGCCGCGACGCAGCGCGGTCATCGCCTCGGCCGCTTCGTCCTGTCCGCGGAACACCGGGGAGACGATCTCGACCTGCGAACGCAGCAACTCCGGCGCGACCGCGTCGCCGTAGCGGCGGCGGCAGGCGTGCAGCAGCGACGGCGGGACGTCGTCGACCAGCGCGCGCGTGCGCGGATCGACGAGGAAGAACTCCTCCTCGATTCCGAACGTCCAGGCGAAGGCGTCGGGGTGTGTCATCGCGGTCCTCCTGCCGGCGCGTCCCCGCGCGCGCCGGCGGTTGCGCAGGCCGGCCTGATGGCCGACCCACAAGGCGAGTGGTGAGTCGGCCTTCAGCCCGACCGCTCGCCGACGATGTTACAACGGTGCAGTCTGCCCCGGATTCAGCCCGCCGGCATCCGGCGCCGCCCGTAGAACGGATAACGCGGATCGCTGTACCCGGGTGTCGACGGATGTCCGGGCCGGACCAGCGAGTCGACCAGCGCTTCGTCCTCGTCGCTCCAGGCCGCGCCGATCGAGCGCTCGTAGTCGCGCCACTGTTCGAGCGTGCGCGGCCCGGCGATCACCGAGGTCAGGATCGGATTCGCCCACAGCCACGCCAGCGCGAACGAGGTGATCGTGCGACCGGTCCGCTCCGCGTGGCGTTTGAGCGTCTGCGCGATCGCAAACGACTCTTCGCGGAACTCGGTCTCCATCATCCGCTGGTCCTTGAGCGCGCCGCGCGAATCCGCCGGCGGCGCGGCGCCGGGGACGTACTTGCCGGTCAGCACGCCGCGCGCGACCGGCGAGTAGCTCGCGACCCCGATGCCGTAGTGGTCGCAGGCCGGCAGGATCTCGACCTCGGGCATCCGGTTCAACAGGTTGTAGTACGGCTGGCAGACGACCGGCGGCGGCACGTTCTGGCGCTCGCACTCGGCCTGGACCGCGGCGATCCGCCAACCGCGGAAGTTCGACACGCCGAAGTAGCGGATGCGACCGCTGGCGATCAGGTCGCCGATCGCGCCGATCGTCTCGGCGAGCGGCGTGGCCGGGTCGTCGCGATGCAGGTAGTAGACGTCGATCCAGTCGGTGCCCAGCCGCTCGAGGCTGTCGTCGCAGGCCTGCAACAGCCAGCGGCGCGACAGCCCGCCCTCCCAGGGGCGCCCGACGACCTCGTTGCCGGCCTTGGTCGCGAGGATCCACTCGTGGCGCCGGTCGCGGATCGCGCGGCCGACGATCGACTCGGAGGCGCCCTTGGCGTAGGCGTCGGCGGTGTCGATGAAGTTGACGCCGATGTCCGCCGCCGCGTCGACGATCCGTTGCGCTTCGGTCGCGTCGGTCCGGTCGCCGAAGGTCATCGTGCCCAGCGTCAGACGCGAGACCACGAGCCCGGAGCGTCCGAGCCGTCGTTTGTCGATCGGGGTCATCGGGAAGGGCGCGTCGTGTCGGCGCGCGATCAGGAACGGGCGCCGGTCGGAACCGGCGGCGACGCCGACCCGCTCAGCCGCTCGATGTTGGGCACCGGCAGCGCGCGGCGCAGCACGGTCTCGGCGAGCCAGACCGCGGCGCGGCGCGCGCGGGCGGCGACCGTCTCCGGCGGCATCTGCAGGAAATCGTCGTTGTAGACGTCGAACGTGTAGTTGCCGTAGTAGCCGTTCGCGTCGAGCCGCGCGACCACGCGCGCGAGCGCCTCGCTGTGCGCGCCCTCGCCGGGGAAGACGCGGAAATGCGTCGCGGTCGCGGTCCGCTCCTCCGGGGTCGCGAGGCCCTGCCAGAGAAAGTCCGAGAGCTGGACCAGGAACACCTGCTCGGGGTCGAGGACGTCCAGGTCTTCCTCGGGCACGAGGCCGGCGAGGACGTCGAAGGCGTCGACCGCGACGCCGAGGTTCGGGCTGTTCACGCGGAAGGCGAGATCGCCGGCGGCGCGGAAGTCCTGGACCGTCCGGCTCCACGGCAGGCCCTTGTAGGCGATCCGGATGCCGAGCGGGATCGCCAGCACCGCGAGCTTGCGCAGGTCGCGGGCGATCACATCGGGATCGCGGTTCGCGTGCGGCGATGTCGACGCCTCGACCAGCAGCAGCCGGCCGCCGAGCGCGCCGCACACCTCGAGCATCGACTTGGCGACGTCGACCTTGTACGCGGCGAGCGCGCCGGCGACGCCCTCGAAGTCGCGCAGCACTTCGAGCCCGGTGACCGCGAGCCCGCTCGCGCGGACCGCGCGCACGCCGGCTCCGGTGCCGCCCGGGTGGCCGACGATGTCCGCGGCCGAGATCATCGTCTGCGCGAAGCCGGCGGCGCGGATCGCCGCGAGCTTGCTTTCCAGCGACCCCGCGAGCGACGCGGTGTCCATGCCGAAATCGTGGAAGATCATGAGCGGGCGGAGGCGCTCAGGTCTCGGGCTCGCTCTTGACCAGCTCGAACATGACGCCGTCCGGCGTGGGCCGGGTCAGCGCGCCGCGCTCGGTCGTGCGCACGCGGTCGGTGGCCATGAACTCGACGCCGCGTTTCTGCAGCGCGCCGACCGCTTCGAGTACGTCGGGCGCGCCGAATCCGATCCGCTGCAGGTGCTCGTCCATCGGCGCGTAGCGCGCGGTGTCCTCGGGCTCGATCAGCTGCAGGAAGAAGTTGCGGCAGGGACTGCGCAGCAGGTGCCCCTTGGGCATGATGCCGTAGCGCACCGAATCGGGCACCGGCGCGAAACCGAAGATCTGCCGGTAGAACTCGGTCCAGTCTGCCGAGCGGTCCGGGCCGACGTACTGGACCAGCCCGAAGAAATGCAGTCCGGCGATCGCCGGCGGCCGGCGGTCCACCGTCGGGATCGGGCGGAAGTCGATGTCCCAGATCGAGAACTCGTCGTAGCGGTCGACGAAATAGACGAGGCTCTCGCCGACGCCGTGGATCGCCGGGATGTTGAGCTCCATCGCCTGCGCCCGCACCGGGATCTCCCAGGCGCCCAGGTCGAGCGCGCGCCGGAACGCCGCCTGCGCGTCGCGCACCCGCACGGCGAACGCCGAGAGCACCGGGCGCTCGACCGGCTGGACGGTGCGCGGCACGTCGGCGGACTGGGCGTTGACGACCAGGTTCATCGTCCCCTGGCGGTAGAGCGTCACCTCGCGCGAACGGTGGCGGGCGATCGGCCGGAAACCCAGCGTCTCGAGCACGCCGCCCAGCGCCTGCGGCCGCGAGGTGGCGAACTCGATGAACTCGATGCCGTCGAATCCGAGCGGATTCGCGGTTTCCGGCGTGGTCTCTCGGTCGAGGTCGTGGGTCATCGGCGGCGGGGATCGGAGCGACGCGGGTCGCGCAAGACGACCGGGTGCGGATGCAACGTCCGCTCGGACATTCTATCGCAGCGTTCCGCGGGTCCGCGGCGCCGGCGGCCGGCGAGAGCGGGCGCCCGGCGCCCGGAATCGGGGAGCAAGGGCGGTTCGGGGATTGGCATAATATCGGAACAGTGTTCCAATCAGGAACGAGAGCTTGATAATTGGAACCAGAATCCGTGACCGGCAGCGCCCTCGACCGAGCCTTCGACGCCCTGGAGCTCCTCGCCGCCCACCCGTCCGGCCTGGCGTTGGGCGCGGTCGTCGAGGCGCTCGCGATCCCCAAGAGCGCGGCGCACCGACTGCTCTCGGCGCTCGCGACCCGCGGCTACGTGCGTCAGGACGAGCCGAGCGGGCACTACCGGCTGACGACGCGGCTCGTGTCGCTGGGCTTCCACTACCTGGCGCTGGCGGGCGTTACCGACACCGTGCAGCCGACGCTCGACCGGCTCGCCGAGCGCACCGGCGAGCTCGTCCGGCTGGGTGTCGTCGATGGCGACCGGCAGACCTGGGTCGCGCGCGCCCAGGGTGCCCGCTCGGGTCTGCGCTACGACCCGGACATGGGCGCCGAGGCGCCGCTCGCCTCGACGGCGTCGGGTCAGGCGTGGCTCGCCTGCCTCACCGACGAGCAGGCGGTCGCGCTGGTGTCGCGCCAGGGATTCCCGTCGCCGGGGACGCACGGTCCGAACGCGCCGCGAACCGTGCGCGCGCTGCTCGAACGGTTGCGCGCCGCGCGCGAGCGCGGCTGGGCCCGGGTCGCCGAGAGCTCGGCGCCGGGGACCTCGGCGATGGCTGCGGCGATCCGCCATCCGGCGACCCGCGGCGTGATCGGCGTGGTCAGCGTCGCCGGTCCGAGCATCCGGTTGACCGACGAGCGGATGGACGAGCTCGCGCCGGCGATGCTGGAGGCCGCCGCCGAGTTGGCCGACGCCGCCGCCACGTCCGAGTACTTCACGACGGTCGGCCGCGCGTCGGCGCGATCGGCGCCGGTGTCGCCGGCCCGCCCGACCCGCGCGTCCCGTTGACCCACCGCCCCGCCCGCGTTCCCGGTTCCTGCCGATCCTCGATCCGCGCGAACTCGACGACCCGCACGATCTTCCCGGAGCCCGCCATGCGATTCGACCTCTCCGACGAACAGCAGATGATTGTCGCCACCGTCCGCCGCTTCGTCCACGACGAGCTGATCCCGCTCGAGGAGGGGATCGAGGAGACCGGCGCGCTCGACCCGGCGCTGGCGACGGCGGTGTTCGAGAAGTCGCGCGCGCTCGGGCTGTACGCGACCAACATCCCGGCCGAGTACGGCGGCGGCGGCCTCTCGGCGGTCGACACGATGCTGGTCGAAGAGCAGTTCGGGCATACGAAGGACATCCTGATCCGCCGCGCCTTCGGCAACGTCTACGAGTCGCTGCTCGAGGGCGACGCGGCGCAGAAGGAGCGGTGGCTGCTGCCTTGCGTGCGCGGCGAGCGCACCTGCTCGATCGCGATCACCGAGCCGGGCGCCGGCTCCGACGCGGCGGGGATCCGGACCTCGGCGGTGCGCGACGGCGCCGGCTACGTGCTGAACGGCGGCAAGCACTTCATCAGCGACGGTCTGTACTCCGACTTCTTCATCGTCTCGGCGGTCACCGATCCGGCGGCGCGGCCGAGGCACGTGAGCCTCTTCCTCGTCGACAAGGACCTGCCGGGCGTCACGATCGGCCGCGACCAGACGATGATGGGGTTGACCGGCACGAGCCACGTCGAGCTCTTCTTCGAGAACGTGCGGCTCGCGCCCGAGCAGCGGCTCGGCGCCGAGGGGCAGGGCCTCGCGATCGCCTACTCGACGCTCGGACGCGTGCGCCTCGCGCAGGTCGGCGCGCGCGCGATCGGCAAGGCGAGCCGCCTGTGCACGATGATGACCGGCTACGCGAACGAGCGGCGCCAGTTCGGCAAGGCGATCGGCGAGTTCCAGATGATCCAGCAGATGATCGCCGACAGCGTGATCGACATCAACGGCGCGCGGCTGATGCTGCTTCGCGCCGCCTGGGAGATCGACCAGGGTCGCGACGCCCGCGACTGGATCTCGATGGTCAAGATCGAGGCGGCCGAGACGCTCGGGCGGGTCGCCGACCGCGCGGTGCAGGTGTTCGGCGGCATGGGCTACTGCCGCGAGCTGCCGGTCGAGCGGCTCTACCGCGACGCGCGGATCTTCCGGATCTTCGACGGCACTTCGGAGATCCACCGCACGGTGGTGGCGAAGAGCGCGATGAGGCGCGGCGCGGCGCTCTGGGACATCGGCGCCTGACGGCGGTCGGCCTCGAGGCCCGGAAGCGGGATCACGAAAGCGCGGTCAGACCGACTTCGCGAATGCCGCCGGCGAAGTCGAGCGCCCGGACCTCGCTTTCGTGGGGCGGGCTTCCGCCCGCCCGACTCACCCGCGATTGAACGCGCAGGCGCCCGGCCCGCCCGGATGCCCGCAGGAACCGCAGCCGCTCGCGGCCATCGGCGCGGCGTCGGTCGACGTCGCCGCGGTCGCGAAGACCGACAGCTTCTTGGTCAGGTCGGTCGAATGGCAGGCCGGGCAGTCGGGCGTGTGCCCCGAGCGCACCAGCGTCTCGAACTCGCGGCCGCAGCGATTGCAGCCGTACTCGTAGATCGGCATCGGATCCTCCGGGACGATTCGCCCATTGTAGCCGGGCCCCTCAGGTCGCGGTCTCGATCCGCTCGCGGATCACCTCGACGACCTCGTCGGCGTCGCGCTTCCACCAGTTGCGCTGCGAGAAGATCTCGACCTCGATCCAGCCGTCGTAGCCGGCGCGCTCGACCATCGCGCGGATGCCGGGGATGTCGATGACGCCATCGCCCATCATCCCGCGATCGAAGCGCAGGTCCTGGGTGTCGGCGAGCCAGTCGTTGACGTGGAAGGCGCAGATGCGCCCGCCGGCGCGCGCGATCTCGGTCTCCAGGTCCGGGTCCCACCAGACCGCGTAGGTGTCGATCGCGATGCCGACGATGTCGTCCGCCGCCAGCGCGTCGCACCAGCGGTTCGCCAGGCCCACGGTCGACAGCACCGAGCGCGTCGCGCAGATCATCGGATGCAGGGGCTCGATCGCGAGCTTGACCCCGACCGATCGGGCGTGCGGGATCAGGCCGCCGATCGCGTCGAGCGCGCGGGCCCGGGCGTTGGCGACGCTCTTCTCGGCGGGGTCGACGCCGCCGGCGACGAAGACGAGACACGGCGCTCCGAGCGCCGCCGCCTCGTCGAGCGCCCGGCGCACGTCGTCGCGGGCGCGCGCCGCCTCGCGCGGGTCCGGCGAGGTGACGAGCCCCCCGAAGCAATAGCCGGACATCGCGATGCCGCTGTCGGCGACCAGCGCCGCGGTCGCCTCGACGCCGTGTTCGCGGACCTTGTCGCGCCACAAGCTTGCGCAAGGAACGTCGTTGCGCGCCATGACCTCGAGGAACTGCGGCGTCGAACACTGCTGGAGCAGCGTGACCTGGTGGATCGAGAGCTTGTCGGTGTCGGCCATCGGTGCTCCGCGGCGGGATCGCGCGTCAGGCCGGCTTCAACGCGGCCTCGACCTTCGCGCGCAGGTCCGGCGTCACGACCGGTGTCACGCCGAACCACTTCTCGAAGCAGCCGGACGCCTGGTGCAACAGCATCGCCAGACCGTCGGAGACCGCGAGTCCGCGCCGGCGCGCCTGCTCGAGCAGCGGCGTGTCGAGCGGAACGTACACCGCGTCGGCGATCAACGCGTCCGCTGCGACCGACGTCAAGTCCACGTCGAGAGGCGGATAGCCTACCATGCCGAGCGAGGAGGCGTTCGCGACCAGCCCGGCGCCGGCCAGCGCGCCGGCGCGATCGTCCCAAGCGGTCGGAACGACGCCGGCGCCGAAGCGCGCGCGCAGCGCGTCGGCCTTGTCCCGGGTGCGGTTGACGACGTGGACGCGCTCGACGCCGCGGTCGAGCAGCGCCCAGACGATCGCGCGCGCGGCGCCGCCGGCGCCGAAGACCACCGCCTTCCCGGCGCGGTCCCGCCAGCCCGGCGACGCCTCGTCGAGCGCGGCGATGAAGCCGATCGAGTCCGAATTCGTCGACCGCAGCCGGTCGTTCTCGAACCACATCGCGTTGGCCGCGCCGATCGCGCGCGCGCGATCGTCCGGCTCGGTCAGCTTGAGCGCCATCTCCTTGTGCGGCATCGTCGCGGTGCCGCCGACGTAGCCGCGGTCGGCGAGCGTCGCGAGGAAGGCGGGGAACTCCTCGGCGGGGACCGCCTCGAGCCGGAAGTCGGCGTCGATGCCGTGCGTCTCGATCCAGTGGCCGTGGATGATCGGCGCGCGCGAGTGCTTGACCGGCCAGCCCATGACGCAGGCGGCGGGGCGCGGGCGGGACATCGCTCGCCTCGCGGCGCTCAGTAGAGGCCGGCGGTCGCGCCGCCGTCGACCGCGATCGCCGCGCCCTGGATGTGCCGGGCGCGCTCGCCGCACAGGAACAGCGCGAGCGCCGCGACGTCCTCGGGCTTGCCCAGCCGCGCGAGGCCGTCCTTCTCGATCAGCGTGCGGCGCACCTCGTCGACGCTGGTGCCGGCGGCCTGCGCGCGCTGCCGGAACAGCTGCTCGATGCGTTCGGTCTCGGTCATGCCCGGCAGGATCGCGTTGACGTTGACGCCGTCGCGCTTGCCCAGGCCCGACAGTCCCTTGCTGAAGTTCCACATCGCGGCGTTGACCGAGCCGCCGATCAGGAAGTCGGGATCGGGCGTGCGCGCGGCGCCGCCGATGATGTTGACGACGTGCCCCTTCGCCTGCGCGAGCATCGGCCAGAACAGCCGGCACAGCCGGACGCAGCCGAAGAACTTGAGCGCGAACCCGTCCTGCCAGGTCTCGTCGGGCTGCTGCAGGAAGGCGCCGGCCTTGGTCGCGCCGGCGGAATTGACCAGGATATCGCAGCGGCCGTGCCGGTCGGCGACCTGACGGTGGACCGACGCGCAGCCCGCCTCGGTGCGCAGGTCGGCGGCGCAGGTGTCGGGCCGACCCGCGCCGGCGGCGGCGATCGCCGCCGCCGCGGCGTCGAGGTTCGCCGCCGACGAGGCGGCCAGCACGACGCGCGCGCCTTCGCGCGCGAACGCGGTCGCGATGCCGCGTCCGATGCCGCGGCTGCCGCCGCCGACGACGACGACCTTGCCGGTGAATTCGCTGCTCATCGCTCTCTCCCAGTGGGCGCGGACGGATCGCCGGAGACCGCCGATCCGTCCGCGTCCGCGTTCAACGACCTTGCCAGCGGGGCTTGCGTTTCTCGGCGAACGCGCGCGGACCTTCCTTCGCGTCCTCGCTCGCCAGCATCCGCTCGGCGGCCGGGTAGCGCATCGTCATCGCGGCTTCGAGCCCGGGGGCCGCGAGACTCTGAAGCATCACCTGCTTCGACGCCTGGATCGCCAGCGGCGCGCAGGCGAGAATTTCGTCGGCGAGCGCGCGCGCGCGGGTCGCGAGCTCGGCCTTCGGGACCACCTCGTTGACCAGCCCGATCCGCCGCGCCTCGGCGGCGTCGATCCGCCGGCCGGTCAGCACGAGGCCCATCGCGTGCTTCATCGGCATCGTCCGCGCGAGCCGCTGCAGCGCGCCGCCGCCCAGCGCGGCGAGACCCACCTTCGGCTCGGGCAGCCCGAATTGCGCGTGGTCGGCGGCGATCGCGAGGTCGCAGGCGGCGAGGATCTCGACGCCGCCGCCCAGACACAGACCGTTCACCGCCGCGATCACCGGCTTGAACAGGTCGAAGCGCTTGGTGATGCCGGCGAAGCCGCCGACCGGATAGTCGTAGTCGCCGGTCTCGGCGAGCGACTTCAGGTCGGTGCCGACGCAGAACGCCCGCTCGCCGGCGCCGGTGACCACCGCGACGCGGAGCTCGGGATCGGTGGCGTAGAGGTCGAACGCGCGCGAGAGCTCGACGTGGGCGGGCAGGTGCAGCGAATTGAGCACCTCCGGCCGGTCGATCGTGATCGTCAGCACGCCGCCGTCGCGGTCGAGCCGGCAGTAGCGGTTCACGGTCGTCATCGGGCGCGGCGGGCGTTGAACTCGGCGAGCGCCTCGTCGATGACGCGCATCGTGCGCATCGCCGACTCGGGCGTGCTGTCGCAGCGGCCGCGACCGTTCATTTCGTCGACGATCGACTGCACCAGCGGCTGGTGCGTGTACGGCGGGTCGGCGATCGGGATCTCCTCGACCGTGTCGCCGCGCAGGACCCGGATCGGCGAGGGCGGCCGGCCGGCCGGCGGCGAGAGCGGCGGGAAGGTCGAGAAGCGGATGCGCCCTGTCGATCCGACGATCTCGTTGACCTCGTCGTCGATGTCGGTGGTGAAGCACCAGGCGCCGCTGCCGTAGGCGCCGGTCTGGTAGCGCCAGGACGCGGTGACGACGTCCTCGGGCGGGTAGGCGCCGGCCTGGTTGTCGGCGTAGGCGCGGATCGAGGCGACCGGCCCGATGATGAAATCGAGGATGTCCATCGTGTGGCCGACCGCCTCGAAGAAGATGCCGCCGCCGGAGACTTTCGGGTCGAGGCGCCAGCCCCAGAACGGCCCGTTGATCTCGGCGGGGCCCGGAATCCGGTGGAAGTGCCGCGTGACCGTCATCCGGACCTCGCCGATCGCGCCGGAGCGCACGAGGTCGCGGACCGCGGTGAAACGCGGCAGCGCGCGCCGGTAGAACGCGACCCACATCGGCACGCCGGCGCGCCGGCAGGCGTCGCTCATCGCCTGCGCTTCGGTGTGGCTCATCGCCATCGGCTTCTCGACCAGCACCGGCTTGCCGGCCGCGGCGCAGCGCAGCGTCAGGTCCTTGTGCGAGTCGGTGCGGGTCGCGACGTAGACGACGTCGACGTCGGGCGCGCGGATCAGCGCGTCGGCGTCCGCCTCGGCGCGCACGCCGGCGTGCAGGCGCGCGAAGTCCGCCGCGCGCTCGGTGTTGCGGTCGGACACGGCGACCAGCGTCGAGTGCTCGGCGCGCCACAGCGCCGGGCCGCTCTTCATCCGCGCGACCTCGCCGCAGCCGATCATCCCCCAGCGTATCGTTCTCATCGTCTCGCTCCGCAGCCGCCCGTCCGCCGGATGTCCGCGCCGCTCACGCGGCGGCGCGCGCGCGGGCGGCTTCCTCGGCGTAGAGGACGCCGTCCCTGGTCATCGCGTCGATCTCGGCGGCGGCGAACCCCAGCTCGCGCGCGATCTCGCGGTTGTGCTCGCCCAGCAGCGGCGCGACGCGCTTGGGCGTCACGTCGCAGTCGGAGAAGCGGAACGGGATGTTGGCGAGCTTCACCCTGCCCAGCACCGGATGGTCCTGCTCGATGATCATGTTGCGCGCGTGCACCTGCGGGTCGGCCAGCACCTGGTCGATCGTTTGCACCGGGGCGCCGGGAACGTCCGCCGAGTCGAGCGCGACGAGGCACTCCTTCACCGTGCGCGCCGCGACCCACGGCCGGACCGTCGCCAGGATCTCCTCGCGATGCGCGTTGCGCCCGGGCGTGTCGTGGAAGCGGCGGTCGGCGGCGAAGGCCTCGCCGCCGACGAGCTTCGCCAGGCGCTTCCACGATTCGTCGACCTGGGCGGCGATGACGACGTCGCCGTCGCGGGCGCGGAACACGCCGTAGAGCGTCGACTGCGGCAGGTCGTGTCCGGTCTGGACCGGCCGCTCCTGGCCGCCGCTCAGCGTGTAGCACTGGATCGCGTACTCGTGCATGCCGATCATGCAGTCGTAGAGCGCGGTGTCGATGTGGCGGCCCTTGCCGGTGACGCCGCGGCCGACCAGCGCGGCGCAGACGGCGGCGACACCGTGGATGCCGGCGTACATGTCGGCGATCGCCATGCGGAACAGCGGCGGCGGCTCGCCGGGCACGCCGACCATCGCCATCGCGCCGCTCTTCGCTTCGGCGATCAGTCCGAAGCCGGCGCGCTCGGCGTCCGGCCCGGTGTGACCGTACGCCGACACCGAGCAGTAGACGAGCTTCGGGTTCGACTTCGACAGCGCCGCGTAGCCGAGGCCGAGCTTATCCAGCGCGCCGGGCCGGTAGTTCTCGACGAACACGTCGGCCTTCGCGACCAGGCGGTTGACGAGCTCGGAACCGCGCGGGTCCTTGAGATTGACGCACAGGCCGCGCTTGCCCATGTTCTGCTGCAGGAAGTAGCCGCTCTGGCCGTCCTTGATGTAGGCGTGCGCGCGGCCGGCGTCGCCGCCGGTCGGGCGTTCGACCTTGATCACGTCGGCGCCCATGCCGGCGAGGCAGCGCGACAGGTAGGGCCCGGCGAGGAAATGGGTGTAGTCGACGACGCGGATGCCGGCCAGCGGCAGCGGGGAGGCGGTCATGGGTTCTCCGTGTGGCGTCCGGGGCGGCGCTCGGATGGAACGGGAGGGGCGCTCAGCGGGCGTCCGGGCGGCGCGGGATCATCAGCTTGTGCTCGCCCTGCTGGACGACCTCGCCGTTCTGGTTGACGAGCTTCGTGGGCAGCACGACGATCCCCCAGCCCGGCTTGCTCTTCGACGCCCGCATGCTCGCGACCTCGAAGGTGACATGCAGCGTGTCGCCGATCCGGATCGGGGCGAGGAAGTCCCAGGTCCAGCCGAGCGAATAGCCGGGCAGGAAGCGGTAGTCGGCCTGGCACTTGAGGCCGTCGGCGATCGACAGACCCATGAGACCGTGCGCGACGCGACCGCCGAAGTGCGACTTCTTCGCGTATTCCTCGTCGACGTGCAGCGGCGTGTGGTCGCCGGAGAGGTCGGCGTAGGTGTCGATCATCGCGCCGCTGATCGTCACCGTCGGGCTCGCACCGCGGTCGCCGACCCTGGCGTCGTCCCAGTAGCGCGGCGGGCCCGGGGTGATCGTCATCGGCGCTCTCCGACCGCCCGGCCTAGGCGTTCGCGGCCGACGCCGCGGCGCGCAGGCCCAGCAGATAGCTGTCGACGCCGAAGCCGCAGATCTGGCCCTTGACGATCTCGCCGAACACCGAGTGGTGGCGGAACGCCTCGCGGGCGTGGATGTTCGACATGTGGATCTCGACGATCGGCACCGTCAGGATCGCCAGCGCGTCGCGGATCGCGTAGCTGTAATGGGTCCAGGCGCCGGCGTTGATGACGACCGCGTCGGTCTTGTCGAAGAACGCCTGGTGGATGCGCTCGCACATCGCGCCTTCGTGGTTGGTCTGGAAGCTCGCGACCTCGACACCGAGCTCGCGCCCGAGGGCTTGCATCCGCGCGTCGATGTCGGCGAGCGTCGTCTTGCCGTACTGGACCGGATCCCGATGACCGAACATGTTGTGGTTGACGCCGTGCAGCATCAGGATCTTCTTCATCGCGGTCTCCGGGGATCGCCGGGGCGCGGGAGCGGACGCGGGCCCCGGCACGGCGACCCGGCGAAGATAGGCAACCGCTGCGGGTGTGTCTACGCAATGCGCGCAATAGCGACCATTGTGCAGTCCAATAATGTGCGGGACGCCGGGGTTCGCGCCGCGTCGGCACGAGGTACAATCATTGCCAGCACGGTCATTGTCGAACGCAATAATGCAGGGGGCGCCGCCGATGGCATCCCGGTCCGCCGCAGGGGCCTCGCAGATCGACGTCAAGCTGCTGCGGCTCTTCGACGAGCTGTACCGGACGCGCAGTGTGAGCCGCGCGGCGGAGGCGCTCGGCCAGAGCCAGCCGACGGTCAGCATCTGGCTCGCGCGCCTGCGTGAGGAGTTGCGCGATCCGCTGTTCGTGCGCACCGGCGGCGGGATGCTGCCGACGCCGCGCGCCGACGAGCTGATCGACCGGGCCCGCGCGGCGCTCGAGCTCCTGAACGACCTCGCCGGCGGCGAGCCCTCGTTCGATCCGGGCACCGCGAAGCGCAGCTTCCGGATATGCATGACCGACGCGAGCCACATCACGATCCTGCCGCGGCTGCTCGCGCACACCCGCGCCGCCGCCCCCGGCGTCACGCTCGAGGCCGAGAACATCGGCGACGACACCGCCCGGCACTTGGAGTCGGGCGGCGCCGACCTCGCGATCGGCTTCGTTCCCGACCTCGAGGCCGGGTTCTACCAGCAGACGCTCTACGCGCAGGACTTCGTCTGCCTGTACTCGTCGCACCACCCGCGGGTCGGCGAGTCGCTGACGCTGCGCGAGTACCGGGCCGAGCCGCACGTGTCGATCCTGTCGCGCTCCGGCTACTCGGTGATCGACGCGGCGATGCGCGCGCAGAAGGTCGAGCGCGAGGTGCGCCTCGAGCTTCCCGGGTTCCTCGGCCTGGCGACGATCCTGACGACCAGCGACCTGGTCGCGACCGTGCCGCGCACGATCGGCGAGACGCTGGCGCGGATCGGGTCGCTCTCGCTCGCGCCCTGCCCGGTGAAGATCTCGCCGTTCCTGGTCAAGCAGCACTGGCACGCGCGCTACCACAACGATCCGGGCAACCGGTGGCTCCGGTCGGTCTGTGCGGCGCTCTTCGCCGACACCTCGCGCGGCTCGGCGGCGCAGCGGGCCGCGGCGCGCCGTGCGCCGGGGTGAAGGCGGGCGACACGGGTGCGCACCGGCGAACCGGAACCGACGGCCTGGCTCGACCTGCGCGTTCCGCCGCCGGTCGTCGCGCTCGCCGCCGCCGCGCTCATGTGGCTCGTCGCCGGCGCGGCGACCGCGCTCCCGCTCGACGCGCCGGGCCGCGTCCCGCTCGCGATCGCGATCGCGGTGGCGGGTCTCGGCTTCGATGCCGCGGCGCTCGCCGTCTTCGTCCGGGCGCGCACGACGATCAACCCGATGAGGCCGGACTCGACCTCGGCGCTCGTCGCCACAGGCGTCTACCGCCTGACGCGCAACCCGATGTACGTCGGTCTGGTGCTCGTGCTGACCGGCTGGGCGGTGTTCCTCGGCGACGCGCTCGTCTTCGCGTTCCCGCCGGCGGTCGCGTTCTACCTCGACCGGTTCCAGATCCGCCCGGAAGAACGGATCCTGGCCGCGAAGTTCGGCCCGGCGTACGACGAGTACCGCGCCCGCGTGCGGCGGTGGATCTGACCCGCCTGCGGCGGGGCCGTGTCAGGCCACCGGCCGCCGATCCTCGCGCCGCGGGTGCACGCCGCCCAGGCCCGGATGGTGCAGGTACGAGAGCGCCGGCAGGTAGCCGGCGTCGACCGGCAGCACGACGCCGGTGATGCACGACGCCGCGTCCGAGCAGAGGAAGAAGATGCCCTCGGCGACGTCCTCGGGCCTGACCATCCGCCCGAGCGCGCTGTGCCCGGCCATCGAGCGCGGGTCGCGCTTGCCCGCGTCGATGCGCGCCTGCATCGCCTCGGTCAGCACGTAGCCGGGCATCACCGCGTTGACCCGCACGCCGTCGGGACCGAGCTCGACCGCGAGCACGCCGGTCAGGTTCTGAACCGCCGCCTTGCTCGGGCCGTAGGCGATCAGCGGCATCGGATCGACGGCGGAGGTCGACGAGATGTTGACGATCGAGCCTCGCCGCCGCTTCGCCATCCGCGGCGCGAACGCGCGGCACGAGAGATAGACGCCGCGGTAGTTGATCGCCCAGACGCGATCGTGCTCGGCTAAGTCGAACGAGGCGATGTCGGTCGCGTTCTGCAGGATGCCGGCGGAGGTCACCAGCACCTCGACCGGGCCGACCGTCGATTCGACATCGGCGGCGAGCAGGTCGATCGACGCCTGCTCGGCGACGTCGACCCGCCGGTATTCGGCGCGTCCGCCCGCGGAGCGGATCGCCTCGACGACCTTGCGGCCGGAGGCTTCGTTGAGGTCGGCGACGACGACGAGATCGCCGCCCCTGGCGAGTCGATGCGCGGTCGCCCGCCCGATGCCGCTGCCGCCGCCGGTGACCACCGCGATTCGCTGCGCCGCCATGTCCGATCTCCCTTTCGCGCTCTCGTTGCCGTTGTGGTTCTCGAATCGAAGACTACGCGCCGCCGCGCACCTCGCGCAAAATCTCGTCGACGACCGCGGTGGTGCGCGCCGCGCTCTCGCCGCCGCTCGGGCAGCGTCCGACGCCGTTCAGCTCGTCGACGATCGTCTGGATCAGCGGCTGGTGGACGTGCGGCGGGTCGCCGACCGGATGTTCGCTGATCGTCGTCCCGGTGAGCACCCGGATCGGCACCGGCGCGGTGGTCGAAAAGAGGATCCGCCCGCGCGACCCGACGATCTCGTTCATCTCCTCGTCGCGGTCGGCGGCGTAGCACCAGGCGCCGCTGCCGTGGACGTCGGACGCGTGGCGCCACGACGCGGCGATCGTGTCCTCCGGCGCGTAGGCGCGGCCCAGGTTGCCGGCGTGCGCGCGCACCGCGGCGATCGGTCCGAGCAGGAAATCCCAGAAATCGAGCGTGTGCACCGCCATGTCGACGAAGAGCCCGCCGCCCGAGCGCTTGGCGTCGACGCGCCAGAGGCCCGCGGTGGTCGCCGGCAGCCGCTGGAACTGGCGCGAGACCACCATCCGGACCTCGCCGACCGCGCCGCTCGCGACCAGGTCGCGCACCGCGAGGAAGCGCGGCAGCGCGCGCCGGTAGTAGGCGACCCACAACGGCACCCGCGCGGCGCGGCAGGCGGCGATCATCGCCTCGCACTCGGCGTGGTCGCGCGCCATCGGCTTCTCGACCAGGACCGGCTTCCCGGCGGCGGCGGCGCGCAGGACGTACTCGCGGTGGGTGTCCGGCGGCGTCGCGACGTAGACGGCGTCGACGTCGCCGGCGCGCAGGATCGCGTCGGCGTCGTCGTGCCAGTGCGGCACGCGGTGGCGGGCAGCGTAGTCGGCGGCGAGCGCGCCGTCGCGGCGCATCACCGCGACCAGCGCCGAGTTCGCGGCCTTCGCGAAGCCCGGACCGCTCTTGACCTCGGTCACGTCGCCGCAGCCGATGATGCCCCAACGGATCGTCTTCATCGCCGGCCGATCCCTTGCCCCGGATTCACTTGAGCGGTACCGAGAGTTTCTCGATCAGCGGCGCGGTCGACGGCCGGACGCCGCGCCACCATTCGAAGGCGCGGGCCGCCTGTTCCACCAGCATGCCGACACCGTCGGCGAGCCGGCCGGCACCGGCGTTGACCGCCAGCGTGAGGAACGGCGTCTGCCCCTTGCCGTAGACCAAGTCGTAGGCGAGCGCCCCGCGCGCGAACGCGTACGGGTCGAGCGGGGGCAGCTCGCCGCGCAGGCTCGCCGAGGTCGCGTTGACGACGATGTCGAAGGACTCGCCGCCGAAATCGCGGTAGCCGCCGGCGCGCAACGCGCCCCACCGCTCGAACTGACGCGACAGCGCCAGCGCCTTGGGGATCGTCCGGTTGACGAGCGTCAGCGATGCCGGGCCGGCCGACAGGAACGGCAGGACCGCGCCGCGCGCGGCCCCGCCGGCACCGAGCAGCAGGACGCGCCGTCCGGCGAGCGGGAAGCCCAGGTTGACCTGGATGTCGTCCAGCAGTCCGACGCCGTCGAAGTTCTCGCCGACCGCGCGTCCGTCCTCGAATTTCATGCAGTTCACCGCGCCGGCCGCCCGCGCCCGGTCGGTCAGGTCGTCCGCGTACGCGTGCGCGTCGAGCTTGAACGGCAGCGTCACGTTGATGCCGCGACCGCCGCGCGCGCGGAAGGCGTCGACCGCGGTCGCGAAGCCGCCGTCCGGCGCCTCGATCGCCTCGTAGGCGAGGTCCTGCCCGGTCTGCCGCGCGAAGGTCCCGTGGATCAGCGGGGACTTCGTGTGCGACAGAGGATTGCCGAAGAGCGCGTATCGGTCGGTCATCGCACGACGGTGCCGCGGTTCCCGGGGATCAGCGCGCCGCGGCCGCGCTCGCGTTCACCGCGGCCCGCAGTCCGAGCAGGTAGCTGTCGACGCCGAACCCGGCGATGTAGCCCTTCGCGATCGGCGAGATCACCGAGTGCTGGCGGAACAGGTCCCGCGCGTGGTTGTTCGACATGTGGATCTCGACGATCGGCACGGTCAGGATCGCCAGCGCGTCGCGGAGCGCGTAGCTGTAGTGGGTGAAGGCGCCGGCGTTGATCACGACGCCGGCGACGCCCTCCTGGAAGGCGCGGTGGACGCGCTCGCAGAGCGCGCCCTCGTGGTCGGATTGGAAGCTCTCGATCTCGACGCCGAGCTCGCGGGCGAGCGAGGCGAGCTTCGCGTCGATCTCGGCCAGCGTGATCGTGCCGTAGTACTTCGGCTCGCGCTTGCCGAACATCGCGTGGTTGACGCCGTGGAGCATCAGGAATCGCTTGGTCATAACGGGTGTTCCGAGTGGCGGTATGAAACGTGAGTCAACGGGCGGCGGCGGCGACGGCGGCGCGCCGCTCGAGTCCTCTGACGCAGGCCACGAGCGTCCGGTTGACCGGCGTCGGGACGTCGCAGCGCTCGCCGGCGCGCACGACCGATCCGTTGATGAAATCGACCTCGGTCGGCAGGCCTTTTTCGAGACTCTGCAGCATCGAAGTCTTGAACTCGGCCGGCAGGCCGGCCGACGCATGGCGCCAGGCTTCCTCGGGCGCCGCTGTGGTGATCCGCACGCCGAGCGCGCGCGCGACCGCCATCGCCTCGCCGACCGCGGCGAGCGCGCAGGCCTCGATCTCGGGGACGCGGTAGAGGTCGCCGTAGGTGAGACCGGTGACTCCGGCGAGCGCGCCGGTCGCGACGTTGATGAAGAGCTTGTCCCACATCGCGCCGACGATGTTGTCGCTGACGCCCGTCGGCAGGCCGGCCGAGGTGAACGCCTCGGCGATGCGCGCCGCCCGGTCGGTCATGCGACCATCCAGCTCGCCGATGATCGACTCCTTGCCCCGGGTGCCGGCGATCGTGTGCCCGGGTCCGATCAGCACGCCGCCGGCGTAGGTCTTGCCGGCCAGCGTGCGCTCCCGGCCGACGAGGCCGGCGATGATCTCCTCGTGACCGAGCCCGTTCTGCATCGACATCACGACGGTCGCCGGGCCGACGATCGGGGCGGCCGCCCGGACCGCGTCCGCGGTGTGGTAGGACTTCACCAGCACGACGACCAGGTCGACCGGTCCGATGCCTTCGCAGCCGGTCTGCGCCCGGACGCGGACCGTCCGGTCGACACCGTTCTCGCGCAGCGTCAGTCCGCGCGCGTTGATCGCCTCGACGTGCTCGCGCCAGGTGTCGACGAGCCGCACGTCGTGGCCGCCCTCGGCGAGCACGCCGCCGAGCGTCGCGCCCAGCGCG
Organism: Burkholderiales bacterium; assembly: GCA_046347725.1. GTDB lineage: Bacteria > Pseudomonadota > Gammaproteobacteria > Burkholderiales > Casimicrobiaceae > VBCG01. Next base: position 652,348 of record JAXMFN010000002.1, on the reverse strand, counting down.
CCGGCGCCGACCATGCAGATCCGCATCGCCGCCGCCTTCCCGCTCAGGCGGTCGCGACCGCGCGTCCGGTGCGCGCCGACTCGACGATCGCGTCGACGACGCGCAGGTTGGCCAGCCCGTCGCGGGCGCTGACCAGCGGCGCGGCGATGCCGCGGATGACGTCGCAGAAGTGCGCGATCTGGCGCTCGAGCGGATCGACCGGCTCGAGCGCGAGCCGGGTTTTGACGAGCGGCTTGTGCCAGGAGCGTCCGGGCTCGTCCGGGTAGCGGGCGAGCCGCATCGTCGGCACCGAGAGCTGCCCCATCGTGCCGACGATGACGTAGCAGTCGTCGTCGGTGGTGTGGGCGGGGTCGTAGCGCGGATCCTCGCCGGACGCGTGCTCCCAGCTGCGGTCGGACGCCGCGGTGTCCGAGAGCAGGAACGTCCCGAGCACGCCGCTGACGAAGCGGAACACGATCGCGGCGGTGTCCTCGACCGGGAAGCCGCGCGTCGCGTTCGACGTGAAGGCCTGGACCGCGGCGATCTCGCCGGCGAGCGAGCGCAGGTTGCCGATCTCGTGGATCATGTTGAGCAGGATCGGACCGCCGCCCGGCTGGCGGCGCCAGGCGTTGGCGCCGTCGTAGTAGCCTTCGTTGTCGGCCTTGTAGAAGAGCGCGGTCCCGGTGACGGCGACGAGCCTGCCGAGCGCGCCGCTCTTCACGACCTCGACCGCGCGCGACATGATCGCGCTGTGCCGGCGGTGGTGGCCGACCAGGATCGGCACCTTCGCCGCGTCGGCCGCGTCGCACAGCCGCACGCCGCCCGCGTAGTGGTCGGCCACCGGCTTCTCGAGCAGCGTCGGGATCCGCGCGGCGACGCAGGCCAGCGCCTGCTCGACGTGCAGCTGATTGGGCGAGGCGATGACGATGCCGTCGGGCCGGTCGCGCGCGATCAGCTCGTCGAGCGAACGGTAGAGCGGAACCGCCTGCGTCCGCGCGGTGGCCTCGGCGGCCGGCGAGGGATCGGCGATCGCCGACAGGCGGCAGCCGCGCGAGCGGTTGCGTCCGATCATCTCGATATGGCGCTTGCCGATCTGGCCGGCGCCGGCGACAGCGATCTTGAGTTCGTTCATGGATCGATTCGTCAAAGGACGTGAGGGGCGTGACGGGTCGGCGCTGCGGTCAGCGGCGGTCCGGGGCGGGCGGCAGACGCGCGTCGACCCAGGCGCCGCCGGCGCGATGCGAGGCGACCGCGGCTTCGACGAAACGCAGGCCGGCCACGCCGTCGCGGGCGGTCGCGTGCGCGGTCGCGTGCGGGTGCGCCGCGCGGCCCTCGCGGCGCGCCCGGATCGCCTCGGCGGCGTGCGCGTAGACGTTTCCGAACGCGCCGAAATAGCCTTCCGGGTTGCCGGCCTTGGTGCGCGACCAGTAGCGCGCGGTGTCGCACAGGTACGCCTCGCCCCGTCGCAGCGTCCGGTAGGGAACGCCGTCGGTGCGCAGCTCCAGCTGGTCGGGGAACTCCTGGTCCCAGTGCAGGCTCGCCTTCTCGCCGAAGATCCGGATGCGCAGACCGTGACCGTTGCCGGCCGCCACCATGCTGGCCCACAGCTGCGCGCGCGCGCCGCCCTCGAGCTTCATCGTCACGAAGGCGTTGTCGTCGGCCTTTCGGCCGGGCACCATCGTCGAGAGCTCGGCGGCGAGCGATTCGATCTCGAGACCGGTTATCCGCCGCAGCAGGTGGTGCGCGTGCGTGCCGATGTCGCCCAGCACCGTCGAGGGACCGGCGACCGCCGCGTCGACCCGCCAGGCCATCTTCTGGTCGCCCTCGGCCTCGATCAGCCGGTTGCGCGTGCCGTGGGCGTACTCGACGGTGGCGACGCGGATCGCGCCCAGCTCGCCGGCGTCGATCCGGTGGCGCGCCTCGGCGACGAGCGGATAGGCGCCGTAGTTGTGCGTCAGCGCGAAGACGACGCCCCGCTCGACCGCGGCGCGCTCCATCGCCAGCGCCTCGCCGAGCGAGTTGGCCATCGGCTTGTCGCAGATCACGTCGACGCCGCGGGCCGCGAACGCGAGCGTCGCCGGACCGTGGGTGTCGTTCGGGGTGACGATCGAGACGACCTCGACGCCGTCGGGACGTCGCGCCTCGGCCTCGGCCATCGCCTCGAACGTCGGGTAGACCCGCTCGGGTGCGATGCCGAGCTCGGCCCCGAGCGCGCGGCTCTTGGCGAGGTCGCGCGAGAACGCGCCGGCGACCAGAGCGTAGTCGCCGTCCAGCGCCGCGGCGCGCCGATGCACCGGCCCGATGCCGGCGCCCGGGCCGCCGCCGACCATGCCCATTCTCAACGGTCGCATCGGAGACTCCTTTCGCGAATTGCGGTGGTCACTTGGCCGACGAGGGCAGCCACAAGGCGATCGACGGGAACGCGATCACCAGCACCAGCGTGGCGACGATCGCGACGAAGAACGGCAGCACGCCGATGAAAACGTCCTTGATCGCCGGATTCTCGCCGCGCGCCGCGAGCTGCCTGCGAAGACTCTGGATCACGAACAGGTTCATGCCGACCGGCGGCGACACGATCGAGGCCTGGATCAGGATGACGACGATGACGCCGAACCAGACCAGGTCGACGTGCAGCGCCTTGAGCAGCGGCAGGAAGATCGGGATCGTCGTGACGACCATCGACAGCTCTTCCATGAACGTGCCGAGAACGAGGTAGAGCACGCAGATCGCGATCACCAGCTCGACCGGGCCGAGCCCCATGCCCGTCACCAGGCGCGTGAGCGCCGCCGGCATGCCGAGAAACGCGAGCACGAACTGGAGGACGAACGCACCGATCAGGATGAAGAGGATCATCGACGTCGTTCCCGCCGTGGCCAGGAAGACGTCGCGCAGCATCGTCCGGCTGACCCGCCGGTTGATCGCCGCGATGACGAACGCGCCGGTCACGCCGAACGCCGCCGCCTCGGTCGCGGTCGCGAGGCCGGTGTAGATCGTGCCCAGCACCAGGAACATCAGCGCGCCGATCGGCAGCAGCGAGACGAGGCCGGCCAAGCGCTCGCGCCAGGTGCAGGCCGGCAGCGTCGGCGCGATCGACGGGCGGACCAGCGTCATGCCGAAGATCAGCAGCATGAAGAGCCCGGTCATCAGGAGCCCGGGGACCATGCCGGCGAGGTAGAGGTGGCCGATCGACTCCTCGACCAGGACACCGTAGATGATGAACGCGATCGACGGCGGGATCAGGATGCCGAGCGTGCCGCCGGAGACCAGCGAGCCGACCGCCACGCGTTCGCTGTAGCCGTACTTCCGCATGAACGGCAGCGAGACGCGGCCGATCGTCGCGGCGGTCGCGGCGCTCGAACCGGAGACGCAGGCGAACATCGCGCAGGCCGCGACGTTGGTGTGCAGCAGGCCGCCGGGCAGTCCGGTGAGCCATTTGGCCAGGGCGTCGTACATCCGGTCGGCGGCCCCGCTGCGCAGGAGCACCTCGCCCATCAGGACGAACAGCGGCAGCGCGACCAGCGTGAACGACGTCAGCGTGTTCCAGGGGATGAATCCGTAGATGTCCCAGACGGTGCGGTCGCCGAAGATCGTCACCAGCACGAGGCTGCCCAGCCCCATCGCCACCGCGACGTAGACGCCGAGGCCGAACAGCACGACCAGGATGACGAGGAAGGCGGCCGCGGTCATGGCGTCTCAGATATCCTGGACCTGGGTGGCTTCACCGCGATGCGCCTCGTGCAGGTCGTCCAGGTCGCGCCAGGGTGCGGCGAGCAGCGTGACGAAGGCGTGGAACGCGAGCAGCGTGAACCCGGCGGCCATCGCCGATTGCGGCCAGACCAGCGGCACCGACAGCTTCGACATGCTCACCGAGCCGCCGATCCAGGAGTCCCAGGCGAGCGACCAGCTGTTGATCGCGAGCAGCGCCGCGAACGCGCCCAGCAGCGCGACGCCGCCGAAGTCGGCGATCCGCCGCAACCGCGGTGAGAACCAGTGCAGCGTCAGGTCGATCCGGATGTGCTTGCCGATCGCCGAGGTGTAGGCGAGCGCCCAGGTCGCGGCGAGCGCCATCATGAACACCGAGATCTCGTCGGTCGCGCCGGTGTACGGGCCGCCGTATCGGCGTCCGAGCACGTCGACGGTGATGAAGAGCGCGAGCGCGACCAGCGTCGCGCCGGAGATCCAGCCGAGCAGGACCGCGAGACGATCGGCGAGTCCGATCGTCGTCGCGATCCAGCGCGGCATCGGCGATCGCATCAGATCTTCACGCCGGTGATCGGCCCGAGCACGGCGTTGAACTCCTCGGTCGCCTTCGGCCCGACGCGCTTGGACCAGCGCGGCATCACCACCTCCTTGGACGCGCGGGCGAGCGAGGGAAGCCACTCCGCCTTGGGCGCGGAGACGATCTTCATGCCCTTGGCGACGCCCAGGTCGACGCCGACCTTGGTGTTGATCTCGCCCGCCTCCCAGCCGCGCCTGTTGAATTCGGGCGCGATCTCCTCGAGCGCCTTCTTGATGTCGGCCGGCAGTCGGTCCCAGCTTCGGCGGCTCACGACGCTGTAGCCGGGGGAGTTGCCGAGCGCGAGATCGGCCGCGAACTTGCACACCTCGTAGAGCCGCTGTCCCTCGATCTGGTCGGGCCCGGTGATCGCGGCGTCGACGGTGCCGCGCTCCATCGCCGTGTAGAGCTCGGACACCGGCATGTTGACCGGCTCGCCGCCGAACGCCCCGATGAAGTCCGAGAGCGCGGCGGAGTACACGCGCACCTTCTTGCCCTTGAGGTCCTCCGGCTTGGTGAGCTCGAACTTCGAGAACAGGAACACCGGGTTGTAGTTGAAATAGGCGAGCACCTTGCCGCCCATGATGTCCTCGCGCGGCGCGACCGCCTTCGCCGTCCACGCCTCGAATCCCTGGCGCGCGTGCGCGCCGTCGCGGTAGAGGCCGGGAAGCTGCGGCGCCTCGATCGCCGGGAAGTCGCCGGAGACGTAGCCGGCGACGATGTCGGCGAAATCGAGCAGGTTCGATTTCATCGAGCGCAGGAGCTCCTGGCCGGTCAGGCCGAGCTCGGGGACGGTCGTGAGCTCGATGGCGAGGCGCCCGCCGGTCTTCGCCTTGATCTGCTCGTGGAACCACGGCCAGCGGTGCGAGTAGGCGGCGCCGTTGCGATGGTTGGTGACCGCTTTCCAGGTCGTCGGCTTGTCCTGCGCGAGCGCCGGACCGGCGATGCCGCCGAGCGGCGCGGCCAGCGTCGCGGTCAGGAGCCCGGCGGAGCGCCCGAAGAACGCGCGGCGGGACGGGTGGAATCGGCGGATCGGATGGTCGTTCATCGCGGTGGTCTCCTCGAATGAAGGGTGGGTACGCTGCCGGGCGGTTCGCGGGTCGCTCAGCGCGACGCCGCCTTGTTCCGATAATAGTCGACGGTGGCCTTCAGGCCGTCGGCGAGGCTCGTGCGTCGCCGGCCCGGGAACGCGGCGTCCAATCCGGTCTCCGCGATGCCCGGCGCGACCGGCAGCGGCGGTCCGTCCACACGCAGATTCGCGCCGGGAACGATGCGACGCAGCTGATCGAGGACCTCGTCGATCGAGGCGTCGACGCCGAACACGTTGAAGACCGACGCGCCCGACGGCCCCAGCGACAGCGAGCGGACGAACAGGTCGGCGCAGTCCTCGACGTAGACGAACCCGGACCGGCCGGAGAACGGGTGGACGTAGGCCCGGCCGCGCGCGACCTCGCGGCAGGCGATCGACGGACCGGCGCTCAACCCGGCGTCGCGTCCCGGTCCGTAGACGACCATCGGACGCAGACCGACCGACCGGATCCCGTGCACCGCGAGATACGAGCGCGCGACGCCTTCGCCGGCGAGCTTGTAGGCGCCGTAGAGCGTCGTCGGAAACGGGTGCACCGGATCGTCGGGCCCGAACACGCCGGCGCTGCTCGCGTAGACGACCGACGCCAGGCCGTGGACCCGCGCCGCCTCGAAGACGTTGATCGTCCCGATCAGGTTGATCTCGGCGCCGCGGACCGGGTCGGCGATACACGCCGGCGTGAGGACGCCCGCGAGATGGATGACGCCGTCGCAGCCTTCGGCGGCGGCCACGACATCGTCGGTGCGCCGGATGTCGCCGATGCGCCAGTCGAGGCCGTCGGCGGTCGCGGCGCCGGCGATCTCGGCGACCTTCGAGCGGTCGGCGTTGACGTCGAAGACCCGGACGGCCGTGCCTTGGGCCTGCAGGCGCCGGACGATCCACGCTCCCAGGAATCCGCTGCCGCCGGTGATCAGTACGCGCTTCATCTCGTTCGCTCCGTTTCGAGGTTCGTCAGCAACTTCTCGGCCGCCATTGCGCGAGCACCCGCATCGCTCCGGCATGCGCGCGCTTCGCGCTCTCGAGCGGCGAAAGCGCCGGCAGGCTGCCGCGCGTCACCGCCTCGGTGGACAGCGGCACGCCGGCCGGCAGCGCGTTCATCATCTCGACCAGCGGCAGCCGGCCTTCGCCCGGCGGCAGCCGGCGCTCGCGCGCTTCCTGGGCGAGCGCGTCGTCCGGCGGCGCGACGAGCGGTCCGTCCGAGAGCTGGATGTGGCCGATCATCGACGTCGGCAGTCGCGCGAGATCGGCCGCCGACCCGCCGGAGCGCGCGACGTGGAGCAGGTCGACCAGGATCCGGCCGTTCGGTCGCCCGGCGCGGGTGACCAGCCGGACCGCGTCGCCGATCGACGCGATCGGCGGCCGGAAGCGCATGAACTCGACATCGACGCCCAGACCGTGGCGGGCGGCGACGTCGCACAGCGCGCCGAACCGGTCGGCGGCGCGATCGAGATCGGGGTCGTCGCCGCCGGCGCCGCAGTTGACGCGACTCGCGCCCAGCGCGGCCGCGACCTCCATCCAGCCCTCGAGCTCCACGGGGCGCAGTTCCCGCGAGAGCGGGATGAACTCGGCGTCGAAGATCGCGACGCCCGCGTCCAGCGCGCGCCGCCGCAGGGCCGCCGCGTCCTTCAGCGCGACCGGGTAGAACTTGATTCCGGGCGCCGCCGCGACCATCCGCAGGCCGGTGCGCCGGTAGCCGGCCTGGGCGACGACATCGAAGAGCTCCGGCGGCCCGATGTCGAGCAGCGGCAGGTGCGCGATGCCCAGTTCGATCGCGGCGGCGCCGGTCATGGCGCTCTCCATCGGCCGTCGGCGGCGGAGGCGAAGATCGCCTCGATGACGCGCAGCGTCGTCTGCGCGTCCTCGACCGGCCAGCTCGGCACGTCCTCGCCCAGCAGCCTGCGCGAGAAGCGCTCGAATTGCAGCGCGTACTGGTTCACCGCCTCGAAGGTCCACGAGCGCGTCGGGATCGACCCGGCGCTGCCTTCGTCGCCGACGTGCACCCGGCAGGCGGTCGGCCGGCCGTGGGCGTACGGGAAGTCGCAGGCGAGCCAGCCGCGGCTCGCGAGCACGGTGAACTGCTGGTGCGAGGCCCAGGCGTTGGGGCCGCCCTGGCTCGACACCGAGAACGTCGCGTGGCGGCCGCCGTAGTCGAGGATCGCGGTGGTCAGCCGGTCGACGCGGAACCGCGGATCGCGGTCGATCGCGCCGACGACCCGCTCGGGCGCGCGCCCGAACGCGAGGGCGCAGGCGCTGATCGTGTACGAGCCCAGGTCGTAGAGGGCGCCGCCGCCCTTGTCCGGGTTGTTGCGGATGTCGTTGGGATCGTGGAACTGCTTGGCGAGCGTCGCGTGCACCGCCAGCGGCTCGCCGATCGCACCGCTCGTCAGGACCTCGCGGATCGTCGCCCACTGCGGGTGGTTGCGGTAGGAGAACGCCTCTTCGATGTGCCGGCCGCTTCGGTCGCGGGCGGCGGCGAGCGCGGCGACTTCCTTCGACGCGAGGACCAGCGGCTTCTCGCACAGCACGTGCTTGCCGGCTTCGAGCGCGCGGACCGACCACTCGAGGTGCAGGTGGTTGGGCAGCGGAATGTAGAGCGCGTCGACCTCGGGATCGGCGAGCAGCGCCTCGTAGGAACCGTGCGCGCGCGGCGCGCCGAACTCGGTGGCCATCGCCCGCGCCTTGCCGAGGTCGCGCGAGCCGATCGCCGCCAGCGTCGCGTGCGGCGCGTCCTTGATCGACGGCAGCGCCCGTGCCCGGGCGATGTCGGCGGTGCCCAGCACTCCCCAGCGGACCGTTCGCATCGCGGGCCTACTTCATCGTCACCGAGAGCGTCGCCAGCGAGCCGAACCGGGCGACGTAGGTCTGCCCGGAGCGCAGCGGCGTCGGCAGCGACAGCGACCCGGTGGACAGGAGATCGCCGGACGCGAAACCGATGCCGCGCTCGCCCAGTCCGTTGACGGTCTCGACCAGGATGTCGACCGGGTCGCGTCGAAGCTCGCCGGTGTAGATCTCGATCGGAGCGCCGCCGTCGATCCGCGCGTCGATCGGCAGCCGCTCGAAGTCGATCCCCGCCCAGTCGTCGATTCCGACCGGCGACATCACGTAAGCGCCGCCGCCGCCGTTGTCCGAGATCGCGTCGTGGGTCGTGAAGCGGCGGGCGGCGCCGTCGCGCTGGTAGCGGCAGCCGGCGAGCTCGAGTCCGGGATGCAGCGCGATCCTGGGCGCGAGCTCGTAGCGCGTGTACGGCTGCGCGCGCGGGGCGACCGGTTGGCGGAACCGGAACGCGAACTCGCATTCGATCTTGTAGCCGTCGTAAAGCGTGGCCGGTACCCGGGCCGGACTCTGGTAGAGGCCGGGCGCGAACAGCCGCCCGACGATCGGTCCGTCGTGGCCTTCGAGCACCTGGACCGCCTTCACCGCCGCGCCGACCTTCCAGCCGACGCAGGCGTCGCCGATCAGCCGGGCCATGCGATCCTGGACCGCGTAGGCGTCGGCCCGGGACGCCACCGAAGCGTCGGCGGGCGGCAGCGGAATCGTCGAGCCCTTCCGCCAGGCGTCGGCGAGCGATCGGGCGAGTTGTTCGAGTGCGGGTCTCATCGTTCTCCTCGGGTCGGGGCGGCGCCGTCGTCGCCAAACGTCCGGCGCGCGGGGTCAGGCCTTCACTTTCGCGATCACGCCGAACAGTCCCGCCGGCCGGACCATCAGCACGACGATCAGCAGCACGAACGCGTAGATCTCCTTGTAGGAGCCGGACAGGTAGCCGGCGCCCAGGCTCTCGGTCACGCCGACGAGCAGCCCGCCCAGGACCGCGCCGGGCAGGCTGCCGAAGCCGCCGATGACCGCGGCGGCGAAGGCCTTGACCAGGATGCCGATGCCCATCAGCACCTGCACGTAGTTGATCGGGCCGATCAGCACGCCGGCGGCGGCGCCCAGCGCGCAGGCGACGCCGAAGATCACCGAGATCGTCAACGGGACGTTGATGCCCATCAGCGAAGCGATCTCCTTGTTGCCGGCGACCGCGCGCACCGCGAGGCCGAGTCGCGTGTGCTTGAGGAAGACGTGCAGCGCCGCCATCAGCGTGAGCGCCGCGACGACGATCCAGACGTAGGCGGCGGGCAGCGTCACCCGGCCGATCTCGATCGGCATGCCGAAGGTCACCGGGAACGGCAGCGGCTTGGGGCCCCAGATCAGGAAGGCGACGTTCTGCAGGATGATCGACATGCCGAAGCCGCAGATGACCATCGCCATGCCGGCGACCGTGTAGCCGCCGCCCGACTTGAGGATGCGCCGGTAGAACACGCGCTCGATCACCACGCCGACCAGGCCGGTCAGCGCCATCGCGCCGATCAGGACCACCGGGAACGGCGGTCCGAGCTTGGTGTAGAGCGTGTAGCCGATGAACGCGCCGAGCATGTAGATCTCGCCGTGCGCGAAGTGCACGACGTCGAGGCCGGAGTAGATGAGCGAGATCCCGACGGCGACCAGGCCGTAGACCATGCCGATCGACAGGCCGACGATCACGAGGTCGATGAAGTAGTCCATGGTCCGCTCCGCTGGCCGGTCAGATCGCCATCTTGCGATCGCGGTCGGCGACCGTGCCGCCGAGGTAGGACAGGCGCACCGCGTCGTCGCTGATCAGGCGCTCGGCCGGGCCCTCGAGATGGATCACGCCGTCCTTGATCACGTAGCCGACCTCGGCGAGCAGCAGCGCCATGCGGACGTTCTGCTCGACCAGGAGGACGGTCATGCCGTCGCGGCAGATTCTCGCGATCGTGCGGAAGATGTCGAGCACGACCTGCGGCGCCAGCGCGGCCGACGGTTCGTCCAGCAGCATCATCTTCGGCTCGGACATCAGGCCGCGACCGATGCACAGCATCTGGAGCTGGCCGCCGGAGAGCGTGCCCGAGAGCTGGCGGCGCCGTTCCGCGAGGATCGGGAAGTAGCCGTAGACCCGCTCCAGCCCGCGCCGGCGCACCGCGCGGTCCGGGCGCGTGTGCGCGCCGAGCAGCAGGTTCTCCTCGACGGTCATTCCCGGGTAGGCTTCCTTGCCCTGGGTCACCTGCACGAGCCCCCGGCGGACGATGCGGTCCGGCCGCAGACCGTCGATGCGCTCGCCGTCGAAGACGATCTCGCCGCGCCACGGCTTGAGGAGGCCGGACAGCGTCTTGAGCATCGTCGATTTGCCGGTCCCGTTGCCGCCGAGCAGCGTCGCGATCCTGCCGCGGCCGACCGCGAGCGACACGCCGTTGAGGATCTGGACCGCGCCGTAGCCGCCGACGACGTCGACGGCGCGCAGGATCGGATCGGCGGGCGCGGCGGGCATGGCGTCGAGGGCGGGGATCAGGCCGCGGGCCGGAGGACCTTCGCCTGCAGCGCCTTGACGATCGCGATCCAGGCGTCGATCGTCGGCGTCGGCACGCCCTTCTCGCGCCCGAGCCTCGACACCGCGCCGTGGATCGTGTCGATCTCGGTCGGACGACGGTTCGCGAGGTCGGTCGCCATCGACGACTTCGCCGCGCCGGTGCCGCCGCCGGCGGTCGTCGTCAGCTTCTCGAAGATCGCGCGCTTCTGCGCCTCCGACAGGTCGACGCCGCAGGCCCGCGCGACCGCGGCCGTCTCGTCGAGCGCGCGCAGGATCGCCGCCCGCAGCTCCGGGACCTCGACCATCTCGGCCGCCGACAGGTCGGTCGCCGCCGACGCGGCGCCCAATGCCGCGTTGCCGAGGAGCTTCTGCCATTTCTCGCGCTTGATGTCGGCGCTCGCGTGGGTCGCGAGCCCGTGACGGGTGAACGCCTCGGCGATCGCGGTCGCGCGGTCCGAGAGACCGCCGCCCATCTCGCCGATCCAGGTCGGCAGGTCGCCGAAGTTGCGGACCACGCCGGGGCCGACCATCGTCGCTCCCTGCGCGGTGAGGCCGCCGAGCATCCTCCCGGCGCCCAGGATCGCGCCGAGCGTCTCCTCGTTGCCCAGGCCGTTCTGGAACGAGATCGCCACGGTGTCGCCGCGCATCAGGTGGAGGACCGAGCGCGCCGCCGCGTCGTTGACGAACGCCTTGCACTGGAACAGCACGACATCGGCCCGGGCGACCGTCGAGGCGTCGGTGGTCGCGCCGATCGCGATCGTGCGCTCGCCGCCGTGACCGGTGAAGCGCAGCCCGCGCGCGCGGATCGCGTCGACGTGCTCGCGCCAGACGTCGACGAGGGTGACCGCGAGGCCTCCGCCGGCGAGCAGTCCGCCGAACAGGCTCCCCATCGCGCCGCCGCCCACGATCACCACTTCCGGTCGCTCGAATCCCATGTCGTCTGGTCCGTCCGTTCGTCTTCGCCGATCCGCCCGCCGCGCGCGCCGGGCCGCCGTCAGCCCCCGCGCAGGAACGCGCGCACCTCGGCGTCCTTCATTTCCTTGCCGAGGTAGGCCTCGATCACGCGATGGTCGTCCTTGATCGCGGCGGGGGGGCCCTCGGCGATCTTCTCGCCGTGCTCGAGCACCGAGACCACGTCGCAGGTGTCCATCACGACCTTGAGGATGTGCTCGATGATGATCAAGGTGAGCCCGTAGCGCGCCTTCAGCGCCATCACCGTCTCGAGCAGCTTGTCGACGTTCACCGGCGAGAGCCCCGCGGCCGGCTCGTCGAGCATCAGCAGCTTCGGGCGCATCGCCATCGCCCGCCCGAGCGCCAGCAGCCGGCGCTGGCCGCCGGACATCTCGCCGGCCGGCATCCGCGCGTAGTCGGCGAGTCCGATGAACTCGAGCAGCTCCATCATCTCGCCGCGCACGCGCCGCTCCTCCTCCCAGACCGCCGGCCGGCCGACGATCGCCGCCGCCGTGCCGTAGGTCGTATGGCAGTGGTGCCCGACCATCAGGTTCTCGAGGACCGTCATCTCCGAGAAGATGCGCAGCATCTGGAAGGTCCGCGCGACGCCGCGCCGCGCGATCTCGTGCGGCTGGAGATCGGTGACGTCCTCGCCGTCGAAGGTCTTCGTGCCGCCGGCCTCCGGCCGGTAGACGCCCGAGATCAGGTTGAAGAGCGTGCTCTTGCCCGAGCCGTTCGGGCCGATGACGCCGCGGATCTCGCCCTTGGCGACCGCGAGGTCGACGTTCGACAGCGCGACCAGGCCGCCGAAGCGTTTGGAGAACCCGGTCACCTCAAGGAGCATGCCGGTTGGCCTTGCGCTGCGCGACGAAGCCGCGCGTCACGACCCAGCGGTCGATGACCCCGCCGATGCCCTTGGGCACGAACATCACCGTCAGCACGATGACCAGTCCGAAGAGCAGGAGCTGGATCTGGTAGTAGTCGCGGGTCAGATCGTAGACGATCGTGACCACGACCGCGCCGATGATGCCGCCCCAGACGTGGCCGATGCCGCCCAGCACGACCATCAGCAGCAGCGTCACCATCTCGACCAGCGTGAAGCTGTTCGGGTGCAGGAAGCCGGGGCGCATGTGCGCCGCCAGCGCGCCGGCGCAGCCGGCGTACATCGCGCTGATGACGAACGCGAGCGTCTTGTACTTGCGCACGTTGATGCCGGCGGCGCCGGCGGCGAGCGGATCCTCGCGCAGCGCCTTGAACGCGCGGCCGATGTTCGACCGCAGCATGCAGAACGAGAAGTACACGCCGGCGACCGCGAGCGGCATGATCACGTAGTAGTAGCTGCGGAACGACGTCAGCTCGGCGCCGAAGAAGCGCGGCGGCGGGATGTCGGAGAAGCCGACCGACGCGCCCAGGTAGTCGGTCGCCGAGATGAAGATGCGCACCGATTCGGCGAGCCCGAGCGTCGCCAGCGCGAGGTAGGCGCCCTCCAGGCGGAACGACGGGATGCCGACCAGCGCGCCGGCGGTGGCGGTGACCAGGATCGCGCCGGGCAGCGCCAGCCAGAACGGCCAGCCGAACTTGGCGGTGAAGACCGCCGCGGCGTAGGCGCCGATCGCCATCAGCGCGATGTGGCCGACGGTGACCTGACCGGCGAATCCCTTCACGATGTTGAGCCCGACCGCGAGGATGACGTTGATCAGGATCAGGTTGAGGAGGAAGCGGTGGTAGTCGTTGAGGGCGATCCACGGCAGCACCGCCATCACCGCGAGCGCCGCGATCCAGGGGCCGAGCCGGCGGGCGGAGGTCGCGCGCATCAGCGCGCCCTCGGTCGCGGGCAGCGACGCCTCGGGCTCGTCGACGCTCATCGTGGGGCTCCTGGGATGCCGGGCGACGGCGACGCCGGGACCCGCGCGGGCCGGCGTCCGCGACCGCCGGCGGCGGGGCGGGCCTGCCCCCGCGGCCGGCGTCGGAGCGCTACTTCGGCAGTCCGAAGTCCTTGTCGAACGACACGCGGGACAGGACCTTCGCCTCGTAGTCCTTGCCGCCCTTCGTGTACTGGACCAGGATCCCGGTCCGGTTGCCGTCGCGGCACTGGGGCGTCGGGGCGGCGCAGAACTCGATCGGGCCGGAGGCGAGTCCCTCGTAGCGGATCGAGGCGAGCGCGTCGCGGATCGCGCGCCGGTCGTCGGCGAGCGAGGCGTCGGTCAGCTTGAGGCTCGCCTTGGCGAGCGCCATCTTGACGATCTGGGCGGCGTCCCAGGCCTGCGAGAAGTCGTGGTCGGGGCAGGCGAACTTGTACTTCTGGTTCACCATCGCGACGAACTCCTTCGCGATCGGACGCTCGTCGCGGCAGTTGAACGCCGCGGCGAACACCGTGCCGACCGCCGCTTCGCCGGCGAGCGTCGGGAACGGCGGGTTCACCGCCGCCGACGCGGCGACGCGCACGATGCGCCGGGGGATGCCGACCTCGTAGGACTGCTGCGCCTCGCGCGCCAGCGTGTCGGCCTGGCCGCCGATCGCCAGCACGTCGGGATTCACCGCCTTGATCTTGAGGAGATGCGCGCGGAAGTCGAGGTCGGTCTCCTGCATCTGCGCCTCGTAGGCCGGCTCGACGTTGTAGGTCTTGCGCATGTAGTCCTGGAACTGCTTGGTGAAGGCGATGCCGGCGCCGTCGGTCGTGTACAGGTACGCGATCTTCTTGCCGACGTTCTCGGCCGCCCATTTCGCGTGCACCGCCGCGTAGAACCGCTCGGAGACCGAGACGCGGAACACCCACTCGCTGCCCTTCTGGGTGATCGACGAATTGGTCGACTGGGGAACGATCTGCGGCACCTGCTCCTTCGAGGTCACGTCGACGATCGGCATCGACACCGACGAGCAGGTCGACCCGAACACCAGGTGCACCTTGTTCTGGTGGATGAACCGGTTGACGTTGGCGATCCCCTTGTCCGGCTTGCATTCGTCGTCGAGCAGGATCACCTCGAGCTTCGCGCCGTTGATCCCGCCGCGGGCGTTGACCGCCTCGAGCTCGTCCTTGGCCATCGCGCCGTACGCGAACCCGACCTCGTTCAAGAGCCGCATCGTCACGCCGATGCGGATGGTCTTGTCCTGCGCGCCCGCCGGCGCGGCGACCAGGGCCAGGCCCAGTACCGCGCAGGAGCCGGCCAGCGAGGCGGCCTTCGCGATCCGTTTGCGATTCATCGGGTAGTCCTCCTCGGGGGTCTCTCGTCGCCGCCGGACAGGCGGCGGTTCGGGCCGGTCGATGGCCGGGCCGGGCAACGATAGGAGGGGGGGCGGGGGTTGTCCATGCAATAGGGCCAATAGCCGATATTGCGTTTTCGCAATGTCGTGCGCCCGGCGGGCGGGCCCCGGACGTCGCCCCGAGTTCGACCCGCGACGATCCCCGGCCGGGACCCGCGGTCAGGTCCAGATGTCGCGGATCGCGACCGCGGTGCCGCGCTCGATCGATTCGCGCGCGGCTTCGGCGACCGCCTGGGCGCGCACGCCGTCGACCAGGTCCGGCGACATCGGCGCCCCGCCGCGCACGGCGGCGCAAAATGCGTCCAGCGCCGCGACGTAGGTCGGCGCGAAGCGCTCGTACCAGCCGGGGTGGATCCCGGACCCGACGATGCGCGGTCCCTGGTAGAGGGCGACGCCGCGCTCGCGCAGCCGCGTCGACTGCAGCATGCCGCCGGCGCCGAACACCTCGATCGTCTCGTCGAAGCCGTAGGCGGTGCGCCGCGAGAAGCTGAAGCTGGCGCGCGCGCCCGAGGCGAACCGGAGCACGAGCACGGCCGTATCGACATCCCCGTAGCGGGCGTATTCCGGGTCGAACAGGCATCCGCCGGAGCCGTAGACCTCGACCGGCTCGGAGCCGGCGAGCCAGCAGGCGAGGTCGTAGTGGTGCGTGCCCTTTTCGCGGATCATGCCGCCGGCGCGGGCGGCGGCCGCCGCCGGGGGCGCCGCCGAGCTGCGCGAGACCAGGTGCAGGAGCTCGACTGCGCCGATCTCGCCGGCGCGCACGCGGTCGTGCACCTCGCGATGATGGACATCGAAGCGGCGGTTGAACCCGATCGCGGCGACGACGCCGGCGGCGCGGACCGCGTCGAGGCAGCGTCGCGCGCCTTCGAGGCTGTCGGCGACCGGTTTCTCGCAGTAGATCGCCTTGCGCGCCTTCGCGCAGGCGAGCACGTGCTCCTCGTGGACGTCGGTCGACGACCCGACGACGACCGCGCCGACCCGCGGATCGGCGAGCGCCTCGGCCAGCGACGGCGTCCAGCGTCCGCCGAACTCGGCGGCCAGCGCCCGGCCGCGCGGCTCGTCGACCTCGACGATCCAGGCGAGCTCCGCGTCCTCGCGCGCGGCGAGGTTGCGCGCGTGGATTCGGCCGATGACGCCGGCGCCGACGAGCGCGATCCCGAGCGGGTCCATCGGTCAGTAGGTCGCTCGCCCGCCGGAGAGGTCGAACGTGAACCCGGTGCAGAACGTGCACTCGGGCCCGGCGATCCAGGCGACCATCGCGGCGATCTCGGGGATCGTCAGGAAACGCCCCATCGGGATCTTGGCCTTCGACGAGGCGATGTGCTCGGCGGTCATCTCGCGGAATAGCTCGGTCTCGGTGATCACCGGCGCGAGCGAGTTGACCAGCACGCCGGTGCCGACCAGCTCGCGCGCGATCGACTTGGTGTAGCCGATCACGCCGGCCTTCGCCGCCGCGTAGGCGGCGATGCCGGGAACGCCCTCCTTACCGGCGGCCGACGAGATGTTGACGATCCGGCCGTAGCCCGCCGCCTTCATCGTCGGGATGACGACCCGGCAGCAGTGGAACACGCCGGTCAGGTCGACCGCGAGGACCTGGTGCCACGCCTCGACCGGATACTCCCAGGTCGGCGCGACCGGCCCGTTGATGCCGGCGTTGTTGATCAGGATGTCGATGCGCCCGGTGCGCGCCATCGTCTGCGCGTGGGCGCGCTCGACCGAGGCCAGGTCGGCGATGTCGACCGGCACCAGCGCCGCCGGCGTGAATCCGGCGGCCTTGGCGTCGAACGGTGAGAGGTCGCGGTCCCAGATCACGACCGCCGCGCCGTCGCGGGCGAGGCGCGCACCGATCCCCAGACCGATGCCTCGCGCCCCGCCGGTGACGATCGCGACCCGGCCGGCGAGCGGTCCGGTCACTTGGGCGCCCACGTCGGCCGGAGCGTCTCGATCACCTGCGCGCGCCCGTTGACGATCTTGACGATGAAGCTCTCGCGATCGAGGTCGCCCTTGTCGTCGTAGCGGACGTCGAAGAGGAGCCCCGGGTAGTCCTTGACCGCGAACTGCGCGCCGTGCAGCGTGTTGACGAAGGCCTTCTGGTCGAAGCGGCCGAGCTTGTCCTGCACCGCCCTGATCGCCCAGGTGCCGGTGTAGCCCTTCATCGCGTTGTGGTCCGGCCGAGACTTGTATTCGGCCTCGTACTTCTTCACGAACGCCTGCACGGTGGCGTTGGGCGCGTCGGCGGTGAGCCCCACGTGCGCGACGACGCCGTTGGCGGCGTCGCCCGCCAGTTCGACGACCTTCTCGTTGGCGAGCGTGGTCTCGCCGACGATCGGCTTGTCGTAGCCCTGCTTGCGCAGCTCGCGCAGCGCGCGCGCCGACTCCTCCTCGTGCAGGTAGACGAACAGCACGTCGGCGTTGGCCTGCTTGGCGCGCAGCACCGGGCCGCTGAAGTCGACCTGCGGTACGTCGGTCGAGATGTCGGCGACGATCCTGACGCCGGCCGCTTCGAGTTCCTTGACGACGACATCGCGTCCGCCCTTGCCGAAATCGGTGTTGGCGAACAGCACGGCGACCGTCTTCGCCTTCAGGTAGTCCTTCATGTAGCGGACGACCTTGGGCATCGCCGCCGCCTGCGTGAACGAGCTGCGGAACACGTACGGATTGCCCTGCTGCGTGATCGCCGCGGCCTCGCCGCCGATGATGTTGGGCACCTCCGAGCGGCGCGTCTCCTGCATGCTGACCAGGATCGAGCCGGAGAACACCGGCCCGACGACGACGTAGGCCTTGTCGTCGATCGCTCGCTGCGCCAGTCCCTTGGCGACGCCGGGATTGGTCTGCGTGTCGGCGGCGTTGTACTCGATCGGCCGGCCGTTGAGACCGCCCGCCGCGTTGATCTCGCGGATCGCGAGCTTCACGCCGTTGTTGAAGTTGGTGCCAGCGGTGGCGCCGGAGCCGGACAGCTCGGCGAGCCCGGCGATCTTCACCGGCTGGGCGAGGACGGCCGACGAGGCGGCGGCGAGCGCGGTCGCGATGACGAGCGCGGCGGAAGACGACAGTCGGGACATGGCGGGCTCCGGAGGAAGGGGTGCCACCCGCCGGGTGCGGCGGGCGCCCGGCGACGGACCGGCGACGAGGCGCCGGGGTGTGGCCGCCGACGATAGCCGCCGGCCGCGGCGGTGTCCATCTCATAAGGGAAATGCCGACCATTGCCTGGCGCAATATCGCGAGCGAGCGCGGCCGGCCGCGGGCGCCCCGCCGCGGCTCGCGTGCGACAATCAGCGGATGCTGTTCGCCCCCGAGTCGGTCGGCGTGGTCGCGCGGATCCTGCGCGAGGCCGCCCGGTCCGAGATCCTGCCGCGGTTCCGCGCGCTCCCCGATCACGCGATCCGCGCGAAGTCCTCGCCGCTCGACCTCGTCACCGACGCCGACGTCGCCGCGGAAGCGGCGATCTCGCGCGCGCTCGCCCGGGCCTTTCCCGGCGCCACGATCGTCGGCGAGGAGGCGGCGTCGCGCGATCCCGCGATGCTCGAATCGCTCGGCGACGCGGCGCTGGCGTTCGTCGTCGATCCGATCGACGGCACGAAGAACTACGCGTCGGGCCTGCCGCTGTTCGGCGTGATGGCCGCGGTGCTCGAACGCGGCGAGACGGTGGCCGGCGTGATCGTCGATCCGATCGGCGACGACTGGGCCTGCGCGGCCGCGGGGCGGGGCGCCTGGCTCGAGCGCGCGGACGGAACGCGCCGTCCGCTGGCGGTCGCGACGCCCCGGCCTCCGGACGAGTCGCTCGGCATCGTCTCGTGGATGTTCCTGTCGCCGCCGCTCAAGGCGTCGGTCACCGCGAACCTGCCGCGAGTCGCCGGCGCCTGCGACTACCGGACCGCCGCGCACGAATACCGGCTCGCGGCGGCCGGGCACTACGACTTCCTGCTGTTCGGCAAGCTCGCGCCCTGGGACCACCTCGCCGGCACGCTGATCCACCGCGAGGCCGGCGGCTACTGCGCCTGCCTCGACGGATCGGCGTACCGCTGGTCGTCCACCGGCGAGGGCCTGCTCTGCGCGGCCGACGAGGCGAGCTGGCGGGCGCTGCGCGAGACGTTGACCGGGCGGACCGCGGCCCGCTCGCCGGTGCGACCCTAGGCCCGGCGTCCGCCGGCCGTCGATCCGTGTCCTTCCCCCGACTCTTCGCGCCGGCCCGGATCCGCTCGCTCGCGGTCGGCAACCGGATCATCGGCTCGCCGATGGAGCGCAACTACTGCACGGCCGATGGCCGTGTCACCCAGCGTTACGTCGACTTCCTCGCCGCCCGGGCCCGCGGCGGCGCGGGACTCCTCTACACCGAGGCGACCTACGTCGATCCGCGCGGCAAGGGCCGCACCTACCAGATGGGCCTGCACGACGACGACCTCGTCCCCGACTTCGCCCGGCTGGTCGCGGCCGTGCACCGCGAGGGGGGGCTCGTCGGACCGGAACTCAATTACGGCGGCCGCGTCGTGCAGCCGTGGGTGAGCGGGCTCGAATCGCGGGCGCCGTCGGTCGTGCCCTACGCCGGCGCCGGCGGCTACGCGCCCGCCGCGCTCGATCGCGACGAGATCGCCGGGCTGGTCGCGCGCTTCGCCGACGCCGCGCGCCGCGCGATCGCCGCCGGCTGCGATTTCGTCGGCCTGCACGGCGCGCACGGCTATCTGTTGTCGCAGTTCCTCTCGCCGTGGTGCAACCGGCGCGACGACGAGTACGGCGGCGATCCCGAGCGACGGCTGCGCTTCCCGCTCGAGGTCGTCACGGCGGCGCGGCGCGCCATCGGCGACGCGGTGCCGATCCTCTACCGGATCAGCGGTGACGAGCGGCGCGACGGCGGTCTATCGCTCGCCGAGGTTTGCGCCGCCGCTCCGCGGCTCGCGGCGGCCGGCGTCGACCTCATCGACGTGTCCGCCGGCATGTACGAGACCAACTGGTGGATCACCCAGCCGATGGAGATGCCGCAGGGCGTGCTGGCGCCGCTCGCGCGCGAGATCCGTCGCCACGCCGGGATCCCGGTGAGCGTCTCCGGCCGGATCAACGACCCGAGCGTCGCCGAGCACCTGATCGAGTCGGGCGTCTGCGACTTCGTCACGCTCGGCCGGGCGCTGCACGCCGATCCGGACTTCCCGGCCAAGGCGCGGGCGGGCCGCGCCGCCGAGATCTGCACCTGCATCGCCTGCAACCAGGGCTGCAGCGACTTCCATTCGCGTGGCCTGCCGATCGTCTGCCTGGTCAACACCTCGACCGGGAACGAACGCGACCACGCGATCCGGCCGGCGGCCTCGCCGCGCCGGATCGTCGTCGTCGGCGGCGGTCCGGCGGGGCTTGAGGCGGCCCGGGTGCTGGCGCTGCGCGGCCACGCGGTGACGCTCTACGAGCGCGACGGCGAACCCGGCGGCCAGATGCTGCTGTCGCGTCACGCGCCGGGCCGCGAGGATTTTGCCGGCCATCCAGCCTGGCTCGCCGGCGCGGCCGCGAGGGCCGGCGCGAAGATCGTGCTCGGCGTCGAGGTCGACGCGACCCACGTGCTCGCCGATCGGCCCGAGGTCGTCGTCGTCGCGACCGGGTCGCGTCCCGGCCTGCCGGCGATCCCCGGCGCGGACCAGGCGCCGCTCGTCGATCCCTACGAGATCCTGCGCCGGCCGGCGGCGGGCGTCGGCCGCGCGCTGGTGATCGGCGCGGGCATCCGCGGCGTCGCGGTCGCGCGCGTGCTCGCCGGGCGCGGTGCCGAGGTCGTGCTGGTCGAGCCCTCGCGCGAGCTATTGACCGACATCGCGACGCGCTCGCGGCGCTTCCAGCTCGCGCCGCTCGAGGAGAACCCCCGGGTCACGATCCACGCCGGCACGACGGTCGAGCGGCTGGGACCGCGGTCGGCGCAGCTGTGGGACGGTGAGCGGCGCTGGACCGTCGACGCGATCGATGTCGTCGCGGCGACGCGTTCGCTGCTGCCGGTCGACGAACTCGTCGCGGAACTGGTCGCGCGGGCGCCCGCGCTCGACGTGCACCTGATCGGCGACGCCGCGCTGCCGCGCACCGCGCTCGAGGCGATCCACGAGGCGGCCGCGCTCGGGCACCGGCTCTAGGACCGGCGGCGTACGCGGCCGATCGACAGACGCGTTCCGGTCCCGACGTCGGCGCGGGACGACAAACAAGGGCGCGCCTCGCGGCACGCCTTTCGCCGGATGGAACCGGCCGGGCGGATCAGAACGGGTTGTTCGGCGGCAGCGTCTGCAGCACGACCTGCTTGCCGTCCTTGATCTCGACGATGTAGCTCGAGCGGTCCGGATCGCCGTTCTTGTCGAACTTCACGTCGACCAGGATGCCGGGATGGTCCTTGACGGTCAGCGGCAGGTCGCGCAGCGCGGCGTTGAACGCCTTCGGATCGACCTTGCCGATCCGCTCGCTGACCGCCTTGATGATGTACGGGACCGAGTAGCCCTGGATGCCGTTGTGGTCCGACTTGACCTTGTACTCGCGCTGGAACTTCTCGTCGAAGGCCTTCATCACCGCGGTCGGCGCGTCGACCGTCAGCGCGACGTGGCCGCGGATGCCGTTGGCGGCCTCGCCGGCGAGCTCGATCGCCTTCTGGCTGATGATCGTGGCCTCGCCGACGATCGGCTTCGAGTAGCCCTGCTTGCGTAGCTCGCGGGCGAGCCGCGCCGACTCCTCCTCGTTGGTGTAGGCGAAGAGCACGTCGGAGCCCGACTGCTTGGCCCGGAGCACCGCCGCCGAGAAGTCGACCTGGTTCTGGTCGGTCGAGATGTCGGCGCCGACCTTGAGTCCGAGCTTCTGCGCGGCGATCAGGAACTGGTCGCGGCCGCCCTTGCCGAAGTCGGTGTTGATCCAGATGATGTCGACCGAGCCCGCCTTGAGGTCGTCCTTGATGTAGCGCGCGACCTTCGGCATCGACGTGACCTGCGTGAAATTCGTGCGGATCACGTAAGGATTGCCCTGCTGGGTGATCGAGGCGGCCGCGGCGCCGGTGAAGTTCGGGATCTCGGCGCGCCGGGTCTCGGCGGCGCTCACCACCATCGCGCCGGACAGCGTCGGCCCGATGACCGCGAACGCGCCCATGTCGACCGCGCGCTGCGCCATCGCCTTGGAAACGCCGGCGTTGCTCTGGCCGTCGAGCGTGACCGTCTCGAACTTGCGGCCGAGCACGCCGCCGGCGGCGTTGATCTCCTTGACCGCGAGCTCGACGCCGTTGCGGTAGTTGGTGCCGGCGGTCGCGATCGCGCCGGAGAGCTCCAGTACGTTGACGAGCTTGATCGTGTCCTGCGCGGCCACGAGCGCCGGGGCCGCGGCGAGCGCGACGGCGGCGAGGGTCTGGGCGAATCTGGCGTTCATCGGAATACTCCGTTGCGGTGGAATCGAAGCCGGGACGGCCGCGGCCGGGCCGGCGGGAGAGGACCGGAGGCGCTAGCGGCCTCCGCGGGCGCGGGCGATGATATCGTAGAGCGTCTTCAAGTCCGCGATCGGGATCTGCCCCGGCGCGGACGCGCCCTCGCCGATCGCGAACGAGAGCGACGAGCCGAACAGGCCGCCGACCATCCGCGTCACCGCGCCGAGCGGCCCCATCGACATGCTGATCAGCGGGATGCGCGATTTCGACTCGGCGGTCGCGGTCGCCGACAGCAGCGCCAGGACGTCGGCGCGGTCGCGCGGCATGACCGCGACCTTGGCGACGTCGGCGCCCAGCCGCTCGGCCTCGAGGAAGCGCTGGACGAGGAACTCGACGCCCGGCGTGTAGCCGAAGTTGTGGTACGACAGGACGAGCCGGGTCCCGCTCGCGCGCGTCGCCGCGCGGACGAGCCGGATGTGATCCGGGTCGTTGCCCATCTCGAAATCGATCAGGTCGACCAGCCGGCTCGCCGCGACCGCCTCGTACAGCCTGACGACCTCGCCGTCGTCGATCGGGATCGGCTCGCCGCCTTCGCGGATCGACCGGCGGGTGAAGATCACCGGCGTGTCGCCGACCAGGTCGCGGATCGCTTCGCCGGTGGCGAGCACCGCATGGATGTCGCCGATCGCCTCGTAGTAATCGACCCGCCATTCGATGACGTCGGGAGCCTTCGCGCGGACGTTCGCGGTCTCGGCGAGCAGCCGCTCGCGCGTGCGGCCGACCAGCGGTGAACAGATGAGCGGGCGCTCGCCGCCGAGCGTGCGGCCGCGCAGGTCGAGGGGCTTGCCGGAGGACATTCGGGGTTCCTTGCGTGGCGCGCGTCGCGGAGGGCGGTTGGATGGAGGCGGCGGGTGCGCCGGCCGGGTCGGATCAGGCGGCGGCGGGCACGGGCTTGCCGGTGCCGGCGCCGAGGAACAGGCGGTTCAGGTTCGGGTCGCCCAGGAGCTCCGAGGCCGGCCGGTCGAGCGCGAGCCGGCCCATCTCGAGCACCAGCGCGCGGTTCGAGTACTTGAGCGCGGTGCGCACGTTCTGCTCGACCATCAGCACCGTGGTGCCGGCGTCGGCGAGGCCGCGCAGCAGCGTCATGACGTCGCGCACCAGGATCGGCGAGAGTCCGATCGACGGCTCGTCGATCAGCAGCACGCGGGGACGCAGCAGCAGCGCGCGGCCGACCTCGAGTTGCTTCTGCTCGCCGCCCGACATCGTCGACGCCTGGTTGTCCAGCCGCTCGCGGATCCGCGGGAAGCGCTGCAGCACCTCCTCCAT
The DNA here is from genome assembly GCA_046347725.1 of Burkholderiales bacterium. Taxonomy (GTDB): domain Bacteria; phylum Pseudomonadota; class Gammaproteobacteria; order Burkholderiales; family Casimicrobiaceae; genus VBCG01. The sequence goes on along the minus strand of JAXMFN010000002.1, from coordinate 628,749 downwards.
CCGGCCGGGCAGCTCGCCGCGCGGCAGCGTGATGCCGCCGAGCTCGAGGTTGTGCCGGACCGTCAGCGACGGGAACAGGTTGCGGCCCTGCGGGACGTAGGCGATGCCGTCGGCCAGGAGCTCGCGCGGCGTGCGGCCGTTGATCCGGCGGCCCTCGAAGCGGACCTCGCCCGAGCGCGGCGTGAGGAAGCCGAACAACGTCTTCAACACCGTCGACTTCCCGGCGCCGTTCGGGCCGATGATCAGCGTGATCTCGCCCTTGCGCGCGTCGAGCGTCGTCTCGTTGAGGATCGTGAGGCTCGGCGAGTAGCCGGCGACGACCTTGTCGAACTCGATGATCCGGTCGGACACGGGTCACCTCCCCCAGGCTGGCCGCTGCGCGGCGTCGCACCCCCCCTCCTCGAGGAGGGGGCGCCGCGCCCTCGGGGCGGCCCTTCGGGCGCGGTGGACGACATCCCCCCGTGGCGCGCTGCGCGCGCCGCCCCCCAGGGGGCGCCGCGCCCTCGGGGCGGCCCTTCGGGCGCGGCCGGCGCCTTCGTTCGCGGTCATCGTCAATTCCCCAGGTAGGCTTCGAGCACCGCGGGATTGGCCTGGACGGCGGCGGGCTTGCCCTCGGCGAGCACCTTGCCCTCGACCATGCAGATCACGTGCGGGCAGAGCTTCATGATGAAGTCCATGTTGTGCTCGATGACGACGAAGCTGCCGCCCTGCGTCTTGTTGAGCTCGACCAGGAGCTCGCGGAGCTGGTCGACGAGGCTCGGATTCACTCCGGCGCAGGGCTCGTCGAGAAGCACGAGCCGCGGCGCCGGCATGAAGGCCATCGCGATGTCGATCAGCTTCTGCTGGCCGTAGGACAGGCGGCCGGCCGGCAGGTGGGCGACGTGCTTCAACCGGAACAGCTCGATCATCTCGTCGGCGCGGTGCCCGAGCCCCGCGTCGGGGCTGGCGAAGAGGCGTCCCGGCAGCGTGCCCTTGAACTCCTGGGCGGCGACGATCAGGTTGTCGCGCACCGAGAGCTGTCCGAACACCTGCAGCGTCTGGAACGTGCGCCCGACGCCGCGACGCGAGAGCTCGAGCGGCGACATGCCGGTGATGTCCTCGCCGCAGAACTCGACGCCGCCCGCGGTCGGCCGGATCTGGCCCAGGATCGCGTTGAACAGCGTCGTCTTGCCCGATCCGTTCGGTCCGATCACGCCGACGATCTCGCCGGGACCTACCTTGAACGAGACGCCGTCGACCGCCTTGATCGCCCCGTAGTGCTTGCGGACGTCGCGGACCTCGAGGAAGGTCGGGTGGTTCACTGCGGTCCCCCCTTCCGGTCGAGCCGCTCCCGGATCGACAGCAGGCCGCCCGGCAGCCAGACCATCAGCGCGACCACCGCGACGCCGAAGAAGGCGAGGTACCAGACCTGCATGAACTTGAGCCAGGGGATCGACGAGCCGCGCAGGAACTCGGGCAGCAGGATCACGATCGCGGTGCCGAGCGCCGGCCCGTAGAACTTGCCGGACCCGCCGACGATCACCGCCAGCAGCATCATCAGCGAGGTCGAGAAATGGAACGGCCCGGGCTCGATGAACTCGACCAGCGACGCGTAGTAGACGCCGGCGACGCCGGCGCAGCCGGCGCCGATGGCGAAGGCGAGCAGCGTGTAGGCGGTGATGTTGACGCCCAGGCTCTCGGCGCGGATCGGGTTGTCGCGCAGCGCGGCGAAGGCGCGACCCCACGGCGAGCGCAGCAGCCAGCGCAGCAGCCCGCCCAGGACCAGCAGCGACCCCAGCGTCCAGTACCAGTAGGCGACGTGACCGCCGAGGTCCACGCCCAGGATCGTCGGGCGCGGAATGCCGGAGATGCCGAACGTGCCGCCGGTGATCGCCTCCTCGTTGCGCATCGCCAGGTAGGCGAGCACGTTGAAGCCGAGCGTGGCGAACGCGAGGTAGTGGTGCTGGACGCGCAGCGCCGGGAAGCCGAGCGCGAGCCCGAGCACGAAGCAGATCAGCGCGGCCACCGGGACGACGACCAGGAACGGCCAGGAGAGCTTGAGCAGGATCGCCGCCAGGTAGGCGCCGATGCCGAAGAACGCCGCCTGACCGAGCGACATCTGGCCCGCGTAGCCGACGGTGAGGTTCAAGCCCATCGTCGCCATCACATAGACCGCCCACAGCGACAGCAGGTACACCTCGCTGCGCTTGAGGAACAGCGCGACGACCGCCAGCGCCGCGACCACCGCCGCGAGCGCGAAGACATGGATGCGCGGCGTCATACCTTGCGCTCCTCGACCTTGCCCAGCAGGCCCTCGGGGCGCCAGAGGATGACGACCAGGAACAGCATCAGCGCGACGCCCTCCTTGTAGGCGGGCGACCAGTAGAAGCCGACCAGGTTCTCGAGCACGCCGATCAGCACGCCGCCCAAGAGCGCGCCGCGTGTCTGGTTGAAGCCGCCGATGATCGCGGCGAAGAACGCCTTGAGTCCGATCGAATCGCCCATGTCGAACTTGGCGAGGTAGGTCGGCGTGATCAGCAGCGCGGTGACGACGGCGAGGATCGCGTTGATCAGGAACGTGTAGAGCACCATCCGCTTGGCGTCGATGCCGAGCACCCGGGCGGCGTCGGTGTTCTGCGCCACCGCCTGCATCGCCCGTCCGGTGACGGTCCGGGTGACGAAGGTCTGCAGCCCGACGACGATGATCGCCGCGATCGCCAGCGTCCCGATGTCGGCGTAGGACACGGTGACGCCGGCCACGGCGAACTGTCCGGCCGGGAACGGGCTCGCGAACTGGTGCGCCTCGGCGCTGTAGCCGGCCCGCACGATCGTCTTCAGGGCGATCGACAGGCCGAGCGTCGCGATCACCAGCGGGATGACGCCGTGGCGGATCAGCGGGTCGACAATGCCCTTCTTGAAGCCGACGCCCAGCACGACCATCGCCGCCGCGCAGGTGATCAGGAAGGCGAGCCACAGCGGCGCGCCGGCCATCACGCAGAAGAGCATCGCGAACGCCGGAAGCATGACGAACTCGCCCTGGGCGAAGTTGATCGTCCCCGACGCCTGCCACAGGAGCGTGAAGCCGAGCGCCGCGAGCGCGTAGATCGCGCCGGTCGCGGTGCCGGAGACGACGAGCTGGATGAGTTCGTTCATGGCGGGATCCGGACCCGTCCGCGGCGCGCCGGCGCGCTGCTCGCGCGCCGGCAGTCGCGGACTTGGCGTCTGTCGCCGGCTAGCGGGCGCCCAGCGCCGGCAGCGTCTCGACGATGACCTGCTTGCCGTTGACGACCTTGGCGAGGAAGCTCTCGCGGTCGAGGTCGCCGTTCTGGTCGAACGAGACGTCCATCAGCACGCCCGGGTGGTCCTTCGCCGAGATCTTCACGCCCTTCATCGCGGCGGCGAACGCCTTCTGGTCGAACTTGCCGATCTTCTCGGTGACCGCCTTGACCATGTAGATACCGCTGTAGCCCTTGAGGCCGTTGTGGTCGGACTTGGTCTTGTACTCGCGCTGGAACTTCTCGTCGAAGGCCTTGATCGTCGCCAGCGGCGCGTCGGCCGAGAGTCCGACGTGCGCGACCGCGCCGTTGGCGGCATCGCCGGCGAGCTCGATCACCTTCTGGCTCGTCAGCGTCGTCTCGCCGATCACCGGCTTGTCGTAGCCCTGCTTGCGCAGCTCCCGCAGCAGGCGCGCCGACTCCTCCTCGTTGGTGTACGCGAACAGCGCGTCGGCGTTCGACTGCCGGATCTTGAGGACCGCGCCGGAGAAATCGACCTGGCCCGGGTCGGTCGAGATGTCGGCGACGACCTTGACCCCGACCGACTCGAGGTTCTTCAGGATCACGTCGCGACCACCCTTGCCGAAGTCGTTGTTGACGTAGAGGACGGCGACCGTCTTCGCCTTGACGTTGTTGGCGATGTAGCGCGCGACCTTGGGCATCGCGGTCGTCTGCGTGAACGAGGTGCGGAAGACGTACGGATTGCCCTTCTGCGTGATCGCCGCCGCCTCGCCGCCGGTGAAGTTCGGCACTTCGGCCCGACGCGTCTCCTCCATGCTGACCAGGATCGAGCCGGAGAACACCGGGCCCATCACGACGTACGCGCCCTGGTCGATCGCCTTCTGCGCGAGCGCCTTGGAGATCGCCGGGTTCGACTGGGTGTCGCTCGACGTGTACTCGATCCTTCGGCCCAGGATGCCGCCGGCGGCGTTGATCTCCTTGACCGCGAGCTTGGCGCCGTTGTCGAAGTTGGTACCGGAGGTCGCGCCGGTGCCGGACAGCTCGACCAGGCCCGAAATCAGGACCGTCTGCTGCGCGGACGCGGCGGACGCGCCGAGCGCGAACAGGGCCGCCGCGGCGATTCTCGTGGGGATGCGGAACATGGATTCCTCCTGGGGATAGCCGACTTCGTGGCGTCGGTCAGCCCGCGATGGTCGCCTCAATGGCGAGCCGGGTCAACGAATGACGTCCGGGGCACCGGACGCCGGGTCGGTTGTGGCGGTGGTCAGGCCGGTCGGACACGGTCAGAACGTCGCTTCGATCGCCCGCCTGAGGCCGGGCGTGATCGACGGCAGCACGCCGAACCAGGCCTGGAACGCCGGCCTGGCCTGGTTCAGCAGCAGCCCCAGGCCGTTGACGACGACGTGGCCCCTCGCCTTGGCGGCGGCGAGCAGCGGCGTCATCGGCGGCGTGTAGATCAGGTCGCCGACGATCGCGGTCCGGGGCAGCGCGTCCAGGGTGATCTCGAGCGCCGGCTTGCCGACCATTCCCTGGTTCGTGCAATTGACGAGCGTCGCCGCGCCGTCGAGCGTGTCGGCGCGCCGTTCCCACGGATGCGCGACGATCCCGCCGCCGAACTCGGCGGCGAGTGCCCGCGCCTTGTCGAGCGTCCGGTTGACCAGCCGGATCTCCCGGGCGCCTTCCTCCTGCAACGCGGCGAGCACCGCCCGCGCCGCGCCGCCGGCGCCCAGGACGACGACCGGACCGGCGTCGGCGCGCCAGCCCGGCGACTCGTCGCGCAGGCTCTGGACGAAGCCGCGGCCGTCGTTGTTGAAGCCGGCGAGCGTCCCGTCCGGCCGGACGACGATCGTGTTCACCGCGCCGATTCGCTTCGCCACCGGTTCGACGTCGGCGAGGAACGGCATCACCGCCTGTTTGTGCGGCGTGGTCACGTTGCAGCCGCGGAATCCCAGCGCGACCAGACCCGCCAGCGCCGCGGCGAGCTCCTCCGGCGGGACGGCGAGCGGCACGTAGCGGCCGGCGAGCCCGTGCTCGGCGATCCAGTGGTTGTGCAGCACCGGCGAGCGGGAATGCGAGACCGGCCAGCCGAGCACGCCGGCGAGTCCGAAGTCGCGGTTGATCGTCATCGTCTCACCCCTTGTAGCCGAACATCCGCGGCAGCCAGAGCACCAGGTCGGGAACGAACGGGATCGGCGCCAACGCCGCGCCCGCGTCGGTTGTGGTACGACGGTCGATTCGGATCGGCATGTTTTCTAGGATCGCGGATGACGGCGCGATGCCGGGGGCATGGAACTCAGTAGGAAACCCTGGCGAGGGCGCGCAGTTCGTCGGCCGTGCTCGTGCCGAACCCGAAGTACTCGAGGTACGCCGGGATCATCTCGTAGAGCATGTCGGTGCCGACCAGGTAGCGGCATCCGCGCGCGCGCGCCGCGGCGAGCAGCGGCGTGATCTCCTCCTTCATCACGACCTCGCCGACGAGCGTCGACGGCGAGAGCCGCGCGACGTCGAACGGCAGCGGATCGCCCGGTTTCATCCCGAGCGGCGTCGCGTTGACGACCAGGTCGTAGCCCGCCGGGTCGTTGCCGCGGATCGCGACCTCGACGCGCGGGCAATGCTCGCGCAGCCGGGCGGCGAGCGCGGCGGCTGACGGCGCGTGGGTATCGAACAGCGCGATCGCGGCGGCGCCCTCGACCGCGAGCGAGGCGGCGATCGCCGAACCGACGCCGCCGGCGCCGACGACCAGGCAGCGCGAGCCGGTGACGCGGAAGCCCTTGCGCGTGAGGCCGCGCGTGAAGCCGGTCCCGTCGAACATGTCGCCGGCCAGCGTGCCGTCGTCGCGGCGCAGCACCGCGTTGCAGGAGCCCGCGACCTTGACCGTCGTCGACACCTCGGCCAGCAGGTCGACGACCGCGACCTTGTGCGGCATCGTGATCAGCGCGCCGCGCACGTTGCGGGTGCGCGCCAGCGCGTCCATCACCGGGACGAAATCGCCGGCGGGCACCGCCATCGGAACGACGACCGCGTCGACGCCGTGTTTTTCGAACCACGGGTTGTAGATCATCGGTGCCTTGAACGACCCGGTCGGGTATCCGATGTGCGGGACGAGCAGCGTGTTGCCGGTGATCATGGACGGGCGGGCGCCGGGAAGGGTCGAGACGCCGGTCGAATCAGTGCGCCGCCGCCGCCGCTGCCGGCTCGGCGACGCGGGCGTGGCGGGGATGCGCGGCGAGGTAGGCCTTCGCCGTCTCGAGGCAGCGGAACGCGTGCTCGGCCCAGCCGATCTCGGCGACCCGCGCGAGGTGCGGCAGCTCGATCGAGTAGGGCACCGGCGGGATGTGCGACAGGATGTCGGCGATGTCGATGCCGCCCTCGCCGGCGTAGAGCCGCTCGGCGCGCAGGATGTGGATCATCCGCTCGCGGTCCGCCGGGATCTCGGCGGTCGCGTCGCAGATCTGCGCGAAGTGGAACCAGCCGCGCGGAACCCGGTCGAGGTCGGCGGCGCGGTCGCGCGAGCGGTGGAAATGGTGCGTGTCGATCATCAGGCCGGCGTTGTCGCGCTCGACGGCGGTGAGCACATCGAGGGCGCCGGCGAGGTCGCGGACCGCCGCGATCGGGACGAACTCGAGGTCGACGGTGAGCCCGAGCGGCTTGGCGAGGTCGCACAGTCGTCCGAACTTGTCGACGTATTGCGAACGGTCGTCGACCCAGATCGACGAGAGCACGGCGCGCGCGCCCAGCTCGGCGGCAACCTCGAGCGCCGGACGGTAGGACTCGGGCTCGACGTCGGCGAGGATCCGGGCGAGCTCGATGTCGTGCACCCGCACGCCGGTCGCCGCCAGCGCCCGCTTGGTCTGGCGCAGCATCTCGGGCATCTCGGCGAGCGCGTAGCGCGGCTCGCCCGGCAGTCCCATGTAGATGAGCCGCGGGCTCACGTAGTCGTAGCCGGCGCGCGCCGCGACGTAGACGAGCTCCGGCGGCGGCAGGCCCATCACCGTCAGGTGCGCGATCGAGAATTCCTGCTTCATCGTCGGTTGCTCCCGGGGCATGGTGTCGCGCCGGTCAGTCCGCGGCGACCGCGCCGGTCGCCACGTGATGCACCTTCCGGCCCGGCGAGTAGATGTCCATGATGTTCCAGTGCCCGGCGGTCGGGACCGGCTCGTTCTGCATCGCCACGTCGATGACGCAGGGCCGGCGCGACTTGATCGCGCGCTCGAGCGCGCCCTTGAACTCGGCGGCCGAGCGCACCTGGACGCCGTCGACGCCGTAGGCCTTGGCGATCGTCGCGTAGTCGGGCGAGTAGGGCTTGCCGTCCTTCTCGAACACCGTGCCGAAGGTCGTGCCGTAGTGCGCCTTCTCGAGGCCCGCGATCGTGCCGTAGGCGACGTTGTTCATGATCACCCAGACGACCGCGACGTCCTCTTCGCAGGCGGTCGCCAGCATCGCCGGGTTCTGGCCGAAGCCGCCGTCGCCGACCAGCGCGACGACGACCTTGTCCGGGCAGGCGATCTTGGCGCCGAGCGCCGCCGGCGCGCCGAAGCCCATCGTCGCGTAGCCGCCCGGCGTGTAGATCGTCCCCGGCGTGAGAATCGGGAACTGCTGGCCGACGCCGTTCTTGTTCCAGCCGACGTCGGTCGTGATCAGCGCGTCGCGCGGGAGCGCCGCCCGCACGTCGGCGAGGATGCGCTCGGGGCGCATCGGGAAGGCGTCGGAGGTCGCGTGCTTGCGGTTGCCGGCGACGAAGGCGGCGCGCGCGGCGGCGATCTCCTTGACGACCTTCGGCCGCTTGAGACCGGCGGGGACGAGCTCGCGGGCGACGGCGACGAGCGCGGTCAGCGCCTGCTTCAGGTCGGCGACCGCGCCGATCTCGACCGGGAAATTGCGCCCGATCTCGGCGGGGTCGATGTCGATGTGGACGAGCTTCGCCGGCGGGAAGCTGAACGTGTACTCCGGCTCCCAGGAGCTGCAGTCGGCCTCGGAGAAGCGCGTGCCCAGGCCGGCGATCCAGTCGGCGTTGCGGCACTGCTCGTTGATGAACTTCGTGCCCCAGAAGCCGGTCATGCCGAGCGTGAGCGGATGATCGTCGGGCATCGCGCCCTTGCCCATCAGCGTGTGCGCGACCGGGATCTGCAGGTGCTCGGCGAATTCTCGCAACTCGTCGGCCGCGTCGGCCAGCAGGATCCCGCCGCCGGCGTAGAGCACCGGACGCTTGGCCGCGGCGAGTTTGCGGACGATCTCCACCGCGGTCTCCCGCGGCAGCGAGGGCTTGGCGATCCGCTTGGTGTTGGCGCGCAGCCGGTCGAACAGCGCCGGGTCGATCTCCTTGGAGAAGATGTCCATCGGCACGTCGACCAGCACCGGGCCGGGCCGTCCGCTCTCGGCGAGCGCGAACGCCTTCTCGAGGATCTCGGGGAAGAGCTCGGCCGAGTCGACCCGCCAGGCGCGCTTGACGAACGGACGGTAGATCTCGAACTGCGAGGCGTCGGCGTGGAGGTTGACCTCCTGGTGCGGGTGCTTGCCGTAGTAGTGGGTCGGCACGTCGCCGGCGATCACGACCATCGGGATCGAGTCGAGCGCGGCGTTGGCCACGCCGGTCGCGGCGTTGGTCAGGCCCGGCGACAGGTGCGACAGCAGCACCGAGGTGCCCTTCGAGGCGCGCGCGTAGCCGTCGGCCATGTGCGCCGCGATCTGCTCGTGCCGCGTGTTGACGAACTTGATCTTGCGGCTCTTCGACAGCGCCGCCAGGACGGCGATGTTCGTGTGGCCGCACAGGCCGAAGACGTGGCGCACGCCGCGCGCCTCGAGGTTCTTGACGAGCAACTGGGCGACGGTCGATTTCATCGGGCTCGTTCCTTCGGATTCGTGGAGGGCGTGGGGATCAGCGTGCGGCGGGCAGGTCGCGTGGCGCCGGTCCGCTGTACTGGAACGGGATCGCCGGCGGCATCGGGCCCATGATCCGCCGGCCGCGCTGCTTCTGCTCCCAGGCGTGGGCGAGGATGCCGACCGAGCGCGACAGGATGAAGAGCCCGCGTCCGAGCTCCGGCTCGAACCCCAGTTCGCAGAAGATCACCGCGGTGATCCCGTCGATGTTCATCGGCAGGTGGCGGCCCTTGATCGCCTCGAGCGCGGCGCCGACCGCCTGTCCGATCGCGGCGTAGCGGCCGCTCACCGCACCGGTCGCCTTCGCCTTCGCGACCAGCGCGAGCAGCGGCGCCGACCGCGGGTCGACCGGATGGAAGCGGTGGCCGAACCCGGGCACGATCTTGTCGCCCGAGTCGATGCGGGCGCGGATCACCGCGGTCGCCGTGGCGACCAGATCGCCGGCCGGGCCGGCCTTGGCGTCGATCTCGCCGTAGAGCTCCATGCACTGCTGGCCGGCGCCGCCGTGGACGTCGTCGAGCACGTTGATCGCCGAGGCCATCGCGCCGTTGACCGGCAGGCCGCAGGTGACCGCCATGCGCGAGATCGCGATCGACGGCGCGTGCGGGCCGTGGTCGACCCCGGGCACGAGCGCGGCCTCGAGGAGCTCCGACTGGCCGCGCGTCGGCAGCTCGCCCTTGAGCATCAGCCAGATCATGTCCGGGAAACGGATGTTGCCGATCAGTTGTTCGATCGGGTAGCCGCGGATCGCGATCTTCCCGGGATGGATGTCGATGATCGAGGTGTCCCACCACGCTGAGGCGTCGTGGACGAGCTCGTCGGCGGTCTTGGTCGGCATGGGGTCCGCGGGCGGCGCTGGGGAACGGGGCGGCGGCGTCGCGCCGCTCAGGTGGTGATGACCTCGACGTCGGATTCGAGCGCCGGGTCGTAGAACGGGCCGAACAGCTCCTCGTCGGACGGCTTGTCCTCCTTGATCGGCACCGAGACCCAGGTCGTATTCAGGTAGTGCTTGAGGTGCACGTTCTCGGAGACGATGTTGCCGCCCCAGGTGCCGCAGCCCAGGCTCGAGGTCATCGGCATGCCGTTGTTGAACGCGCCGGCGTTCGCCTTCGACTGCGGCTGGCGGACCATGATCCGCGACACCGGCGCGACCAGCGCCAGCGCGTGGATGTGCGCCGGATCGAACGAGTAGATGCCGCAGGAGTGGCCCTTGCCGCCGACCTCGTAGACGCCCTTCATCATCGACAGCGCCTGGTCGAAGCCGGTGTACTTGTAGACGGCGAGCAGCGTTGTCAGCTTCTCGCCGGAGAACGGGTGGGCCTCGCCGATGCCGTCGCCGAGGACGATGAGGAACTTGCGGTCGGCGGGAATCGTGAAGCCGGCGATCCTGGCGAGCTGCTGCGGCGCGATGGCGACGGTGTTGGGCGTGCGATGGCCCTCGTCGTCCCACATCGCCTTCCTGAGCAGCGCCTTCTCCTGGTCGTTGGCGAGGTAGCCGCCCTCCTTCTGGAGCTGCGCGAGCATCCGGTCGAAGATCGACGACTCGATGATCAGGTTGCCGTCGGCCGAGCAGCCCGAGCCGAAGTCCGAGGTCTTCGACAACCGGGTGTTGCGGGCCGCCTCCTCGATGTTCGCGGTCTCGTCGATGATCATCGTCGAGTTGCCGGCGCCCACGCCGTAGGCCGGCGTCCCCGAGCTGTACGCGGCGCGGACCATCGGCTGGCCTCCGGTCGCGATGATCAGGTCGGCGCGGGCCATCAGCGCCTGCGACATCGGGATGTTGACCTTGGTCAGGCATTGCAGGATGTCGGCCGGCGCGCCCTCGCGCTCGAGCGCTTCGCGCATCAGCCGGACGGTCTCGTAGGACGTCTTCTTCGACCGCGGGTGCGGCGAGAAGACGACGACGTCGCGCGCCTTGATCGCGTAGATCGCGTTGCCGGCGGGCGTCAGGTCGGGATTCGTGGTCGGGACGATGCAGGCGATGACGCCGACCGGCTTGCCGTACTTGACGATGCCCTTGTCGGGGATCTCCTCGATGACGCCGACGCTCTTCTGGCGCAGCGCGTCGCGCAGCACGCCGCGGATCTTCATCCGCTTGCCCATCCGGCTCTCGGCGTCGCCCAGCCCGCTCTCGGCGATGCCCATCTCGACCAGTCTGGTGAACGTGCGCTTGTTGGCCACGGCCCAGGCCACCGCCTGGCAGAGCCGGTCGACCTTCGCCTGGTCGTAGGTCTCGATGATCGCCAGCGCCTTGCGGGCGCGGGCGAAGGCTTCGTCGAGTTCCTGCTGCTGCTCGGCGTTGATTCCCTTGGCGGGTTCGGTGGCGGTGGACATCGTCGATCCTTCGGAGTCGGGGGCGGCGAGGGTTCCGGGCGGGCGCGGCTCGGTTTCGCGGGAGCGGGGAGGGGGGGCGAACGGAGTCCGGCGGCGGGTTGCGACGAGGACGCGCGGGCGGCGGCGCGGGTCTCGCGGGCGAAGTCGGTCGGCCGGAATCCTCCTGTTTCGTTGGCCCGGGTCAGGGATCCTGGCTCGGGGGCGCCCTCCTTGTGCCGGGGGCGCCAGGCGCTTTCCGGTCGGCGGGTCGCCGATGGATCGAACGATAGGAGGGCGTAAGAGGGCGGTCAAGGGCGGCTAGCGACAAGCTGGGCGTCTGGCGCCCTGAATATTTGCACATCGGCCGATCGTTCGGTATTGTCGTGCCCGAGCCGTGACCGCCCGACACCGCGGTCCCTGCGATCCGCGCCGTCGGCGACATCGGTACCCGATCGCGGTTGTCGGGACGGACGAGGAACCGGAGCCCCGGAAAGGCCTGCTGCCCATGAAAGACGCAGACACCCTCGCGCCCGCCGATCGGACGCCGCCCGTGCCCGTGCCGCCTGCCGCGCGCGCCCGCGATGACGCGCCGCGCACCGCGCCGGCGGGCGATGCGCCGGTCCTCGCCGCCGAGGCGATCGATGGGATGGCCGACGATCCGGACTTCGTCGCGGCGCTCGCCCGCGGACTCTCGGTGTTGCTCGCGCTGTCCGACAAGCGGCGGCGGATGTCGATCGCCCAGGTGAGCCACCTGACCGGCATCCCGCGCGCGACCGCGCGGCGCAGCCTGCATACGCTGGTGCGCCTCGGCTTCGTCGCGATGGACGACGCCCGCCGCTTCTACCTGCGCCCGCGCGTGCTGTCGTTTTCGCACGCGTACCTGTCGGCGTCGCCGGTGGCGGTGCTCTCGCAGCCGATCCTCGACCGGCTGGGCGAGACACTGCGCGAGGCCTGCTCGATCGCCACGCTCGACGGCGACGAGATCGTCTATCTCGCGCGTTCGGCCACCTCGCGGATCATGTCGCCGTCGCTCAACGTCGGCCGTCGCCTGCCGGCCTACTGCACGTCGGTGGGACGCGTCATGCTCGCGCACATGCCCGCCGACGAGGTCGACCGCTATTTCGCCCGCGTGCGTCCGGTCGCCTACACCGAGCACACGATCACCGACGTGCGCGAGCTGCGCGCGATGCTGGTGCGCGTGCGCGACACCGGCTGCGCGTTCGCGAGCCAGCAGATCGAGGCGCGCCTGTCGACGCTCGCCGTGCCGGTGCGCGATACCAGCGGTCAGGTCGTCGCCGGCATCAACGTCATCCTCCAGAACCGGCTGATGCCGGCCGAGGAGATGTCGTCCCGCTTCCTGCGGCCGTTGCAGGACGCCGCGCTGGAACTGGGTTCGGCGCTGCTGCCGTAGGGGACGGGAGGCGCCTGGGCGGTGCCGGTATAATCGGCGCTGTTCCCACCGACTGCTCTCCCGCGCCCGGCCGCCGCGCCGTTCGCGAGCCCGGCCGCACGCCGGCCCTCCCGACGATGAATGTCCTGTTCGAGGACGACGGCCAGTTCAAGGCCGGCGCCGTGCTCGCCGAGGCCGAGGCGTCGCTGCAGGTCGAGACCTCGACCGGGCGGCGGCTCAAGGTCAAGGCCGCCAACGTGCTGCTTCGTTTCGCCTCGCCGTCGCCGGCCGAGGCGCTCGCGCGCGCCGGCGAGCTCGCCGGCGCGCTCGATCCGCGGTTCCTGTGGGACGTCTCGGGCGACGGCGACTTCGGCTTCGACGAGCTCGCCCGCGAGTACTACGGCGATGCGGCCACGCCGGTCGAGCAGGCGGCGGTCGCGCAGCTCCTGCACGGCGCGCCGATGTACTTCTACAAACGCGGCAAGGGACGCTATCGCAAGGCGCCGGCCGCCGCGCTCGAGGCCGCGCTCGCGTCGGTCGAGCGTCGCAAGCGCGAGGCGGCGCAGGTCGCCGAGTGGGCGGCGCGGCTGGAGCGCGGCGAGTGGCCGCCGGAGTTCGAACCCCGGCGCCCGATGCTGCTCCACCGGCCGGACAAGAATACGCTCGAGTGGAAGGCGCTGGCCGCGGCCTGCGAGTCGGCGCGCGTCTCGCCGGCGGTGCTCGCCGCGCGCTGCGGCGCGATCCCGTCGACGCACGATTTCCACTTCGAGGCGTTCCTCGCCCGCGCCTTCCCGCGCGGCACGGCGTTCCCGCCGGCCGCGCCGCTGACCATTCCCGACCTCCCGCTCGCGCAAGGCGTGCGGGCGTTCTCGATCGACGACGCGACGACGATCGAGATCGACGACGCGTTCTCGGTCGCCGAACTCCCCGGCGGCGGCTGGCGGGTCGGCGTGCACATCGCGGCGCCGGCGGTCGCGATCGCCCGCGGCGACCCGTACGACGCGATCGCGCGCGAGCGGCTGTCCACCGTCTACATGCCCGGGCGCAAGATCACGATGCTGCCCGGCGAGGTGGTCGGCGCGTTCTCGCTCGCCGCCGGCGAGCCCCGACCGGCGCTGTCGCTCTACGTCGAGCTCGACGAACAGTGCCGGCCGGTGCGCCACGAGTCGCGGATCGAGCGCGTGGTCGTCGCGGCGAACCTCGTGCTCGACCGCGTCGGCGAAGCGTTCGTCGCCGACCTGCCCTCGCCGGACGATCCGCCCTGGACCGCCGAGTTCCGGGTGCTGTGGCGCTACGCGCAGCGGCTCTTCGAGGCGCGCGGCAAGGCCGACATCGCCCGCGTCGACTACAGCTTCGACGTCGACTGGTCGGCGCCCGGCTCGGCCGGCGAGCCGGGACGCGTGTCGATCGTTCCGAGGCCGCGTGGCTCGCCGCTCGACAAGCTGATCGCCGAGCTGATGATCCACGTCAACGGCACCTGGGGCCGCACGCTCGCGCTCGCCCGCGCGCCGGGTCTCTACCGCGTGCAGTCGGCCGGCAAGGTGAAGATGAGCACGCGGCCCGGCGAGCACGTCGGACTGGGGCTGTCGCATTACCTGTGGTCGAGCTCGCCGCTGCGCCGCTACGCCGACCTGGTCAACCAGCGCCAGTTGGTCGCCGTCGTGCGCGGCGAGCGGCCGCCCTACGCCGAGAACGACGCCGAGCTCTACGCGGCGATGACCGACTTCGAGGCGACGTATTCGCAGTACGCCGAGTTCCAAGAGCGCATGGAGCACTACTGGTGCCTGCGCTGGCTCCTGCAGGAGCGTGTCGAGGAGACCACCGGCACCGTCGATCGCGACGGTCAGGTCCGCTTCGACCGCGTGCCGATCAAGGTCCGGCTGGCAGGCCTGCCCGAGCTGGCGCAGGGAAGCGCGGTGCTCGTGGGCATCGTCCGGGTCGACCTGCTCGAGGCAACTTTGGAGGCGCGCTACCTCGGTCCGGCGCCGGGGCCGGCCCGGGAGGGGTCGAGCCCCGGATCCTGACCCCGGCGCGAAGTTTCCCTACAATCGACAGCGAATCCCGATCGCAGCGCGAGCCCGGTGTCCCGCCGACCGACCCGACCGACCCCCTCCGAACCCGGAGCGACGAAACCGTCGTCGGGCCCGGCGCGGCCGCGCCGGAAGGCCGAAGTGGTCGGACCGCAGCCGGTGTTGTTCGCGCCCTCGCCGCTGCCGGCGATCGAGCAGCCCAAGCCGCGCTCCGGCGCGACGGTCCGCCCGGCCGGCGCGCTGCCGCCGGCGCGCATCCCGCCCGAGGCGCTCGCCCGGCCGCGCGACGACCGGCTGATCGCCTGGGCCGCCGGCGTCTCGGTCGCGATCCACGCGGTCGTGCTGGCGATCCACTTCTCGCCGATCGACCTGAAGCGCACGTTCGACCGCGGACCGCCGATCGAGGTCGCGCTGGTCAACGCGAAGACCCGGGACAAGCCGCAGAAGGCCGACATCCTCGCGCAGGCGAACCTGGACGGCGGCGGCAACACCGACGCCAACCGGCGCGCCAAGACGCCGCTGCCGGTGCTGCCGAAGGACACGCCGCGCGAGGACATCGCGCTCGCCACCGAGCGCGTGCAGGCGCTCGAACGGCAAACGCAGGAGCTGCTGACGCAGCTCAAGAACGCACCGGCGGTGCCGGCGCAGCCCAAGCCGACCGACGCCGCGGAGAAGACCGATTCGCCGACCGCGAACCAGCTGATGCAGCGGACGCTGGAAGCGATGCGGCTCGAGGCGCAGATCGCCAAGGACCTCGACGCCTACCAGAAGCGGCCGAAGCGGCGGTTCGTCGGCGCCCGCGCCGAGGAGTACCGCTTCGCGCGCTACGTCGAGGACTGGCGGCTCAAGGTCGAGCGGATCGGCAACCTCAACTACCCGGAGGCGGCGAGGCAGTTGAAGCTCTACGGCAATCTGCTGATCACCGTGTCGATCCGCGCCGACGGCTCGGTCGAGTCGGTCGAGGTCAACCGCAGTTCCGGCCATCGCGTGCTCGACGCCGCCGCCGTGCGGATCGTCGAGATGGCGGGACCGTACGCGGCCTTCCCGCCGGACATCCGCCGCGACACCGACATCCTGCACATCACGCGCACCTGGACGTTCACGCGCGCCGACGAATTGAGGTCCGAGTGACCTCCGGCCGGCCGCCCGTCGCCGGTGCGCGGCGCGCCGGCGTCGCCCGGCGCGCGCCGATCGCGCGCTGACACCCGCCGATGGCCCGGGCCCCGGTCGGTCGCTGGCTCGCGCGCGCGCTCCTGGCCGGCGTCGTCGCGTTCGTGCTGGTCCAGGCCTGGTTCGCCGCCTGGATCGTCTGGTACCGCTGGCAGCCGCCGCGCGAGACCGCGTTCATGGCGCAGCGCCTGGCGGAACTGCGCGAGAAGAACCCGGCGGCGGCGATCCGCTACCAGTGGGTGCCCTACGCGCGGATCTCGGTGCATCTGAAGCGCGCGGTGGTCGCCGCCGAGGACGCGAAGTTCATCGAGCACTCGGGCTTCGACTGGGAGGGGATCGCCAAGGCGCGCGACAAGAACGCGCAGAAGGGGCGGGTGGTCGCCGGCGGCTCGACGATCACCCAGCAGCTCGCGAAGAACCTGTTCCTCTCGCCGTCCAAGAGCTGGCTGCGCAAGGGCGAGGAGGCGCTCATCGCCGCGATGATGGAGGCGATCCTGCCCAAGCAGCGCATCCTCGAGATCTACCTCAACGTCATCGAATGGGGCAACGGCGTGTTCGGCGCCGAGGCGGCTTCGCGCCGCTACTACGGGCTCGCCGCCGCGCAGCTCTCGGCGGAACAGGCGGCCCGCCTGGCGGCGATGGTGCCCTCGCCGCGCCGTTTCGAGCGCAATCCCGGCTCCGAGTACCTGGACGGCCGGGTCGCCACGATCCTCGCGCGGATGCCGGCGGCGGCCCTTCCCTGACGCGTCGCGACCCGGCGCGTTTCCTTACGCGCGCGGCCGCCGCGCGGATCGCGTAAGCCGGCGCCGGCACGCCCGACTGACGTCCGTTGCGCCCGATCCCGGGCGACCCCGCCGACCGCGGGAAAACGAACGTCCATCGACAGGAGGTCGTCATGCAACGCTTCAACCAGCTCGCGCTCGTCGCCGCCATCGCCGCCGTTTCCACCGCCGCGCAGGCGGGCACGCTCACGCCGGTCTCGACCGCGCTCTACGAGATCAAGGTCGAGCGCACCTGGAGCGAATCGACGCACCCGCTCGCCTGGCCCGGCGACGTCGCCCACTTCTCGCCGGGGATCGGTGCCGCGCACGGTGCCGGCTACCAGCTCTTCGCGCCGGGCGCGATCGCCACGCCGGGACTCGAGACCCTCTCGCAGAAGGGCAAGACGATGCCGTTCGACCGCGAGATCGCCGGCGCCCAGGACCAGGGTGCGGTCGGCGGTGTGTTCATGCTCTCGCCGGTGCGCATCGCCGGCGGCGAGGTGTCGGCCCAGTTCGAGGCCGACGACGAGCATCCGTTGGTGTCGTTCGCGCAGATGGTCGCGCCGTCGCCCGACTGGTTCACCGGCGTGACCGCGGTCGCGCTCAAGCGCGACGGCCGCTGGATCGACGCCCAGACGCTGCCGCTCTACGCCTGGGACTCCGGCACGAACGCGGCGACGACCTACACGGCCGCGAAGATCGCCCAGGAGCCGTTCGTCCCGACGGCGCTCAACCAGGCGCCGATGTTCGTGCGCGACGGCAAGCCGGTCGCGGTCGGCAAGGTCACGATCCGCAAGATCCGCTGACGCGGAGCGGCGCGCGCTCGACTTCCGGACGTCCCCGGAAGTCGGGTCGCGGCCGATCGCCGGGGTCCTCTACGCGCTTCAGCCGCGGCGGTGTCGCGCGCGCAGCGCCGCGCACGGGTCCTCGCGGGACGCGCGGGGCGTGACCAGCGTCCGGTCGTACTCGCCCGGCGCGTCGTCGCCCACCTCGATCAGCCCGACGACGACCGTACGGGTCGCGACGGAGGGAGCGAGCCAGCGCGGCACGCCGATGTCACGGCGCACGTGGCCGTTGCCGGCGAGGAGAACGACGCCGCGTTCCTGCCAGCGTTCGATCGTCCTGGCCATGAACTGGTCGCGCGCGACCTGCGCGTCGGCCATCTTCCGTCCCTGCGCGGCGTCGACGGTGTCGCAATGCGACCTGACGATCAGGTCGGTCTGCCGTTCGCCGATGTCGGCGGGCACGGCGGCGTCGAATCCGCTGCCGGCGAGGCCCTCCATCGCGATCCGGAAGGCGTCACGCCGCGAGACGTTGGCGGCGACGATCGGCAGGTCGTGCTCGAGGGCGAGCGTGAGGAACGGCCGGTAGTAGGCCCAGTCCCAGCCACTCGACTTCGTCGAGGCGGCGGCGATGATCGCGTCGGCGTCGACGCGAACACCGCCCTCGCCGCGCCGGGCGCGCTCGAGGTCGTCCTGCCGTTCGCGGTCGAACTGTTCCATCAGGAGCGCCGGGCGCGCACCGGCGGCGACGATCGCCTTCAGCGCTTCGAGCCGCATCGCATGCTGCGTCGCGTTGTCGTGGACCTCGCCCAGCAGCACGATCGGCGTGCGCGAGGCGACGATCTCCGGCGCGGCCGCGACGATCGACGTCGCCGCCGCGCGTTCGGGGGCTTGGGCGCAACCCGACGCGACCGCGACGGCGAGGGCGGCGCCCAGGAGGACGATCGTCGGTGCGCGGCGCGGCCCGGGCATCGCCGCAGCGTAGCAGACCGCCGCCTCAGCCGGCCAAGTGGGCGATCGCGTTCGCGTAGTAGGCGAGCACGTCGAGCTCGTCGGGCGAGGGCCGGAAAAGTCCGTCGTCCTCGACGACGATCCGGCGCAGCGTCAGCATCCGCAGGCCGACGCCGAAGGCGTAGTCGTGGTCCTGGCGCGGCAGGTAGAGGTGGGCGCCCGCCGTTTCGAGTTCGCGCATCCGCGCGTGCGCCGCCGCCTTGAGCTCGAGCTCCGACCAGGTGCGCGCCGGTTCGCGCACGAGCAGGCTCGCCACCAGCGAGACCGGGAGGACCGGAACGACCGACCCGATCGCGACCATCAGGCGCCTCGCTATCTCGGTCGTCTCGGTCCGCCGCGCGGCGTCGTCGAGCGCCGGAAAATGAATCCCGCGCTCGCGGACGTAGTCGCGCATCGACATCGGCGTGCCGAAATTGACGCAGGCGTAGCCGAACCGATGCCAGCGGCCGGTCAGCATCAGCCACAGGTTCGCCCCCGCGAATCCGAGCGTCGTGCGCAGCGCCTTCCAGCGTCCCGTTCGCCGCCGGTCCGGATCGAGCTTCAGCAGCTGGCTGCGGTCCTCGAGCACGCGGTCGTAGTTGAGTCCGATCGGGATGAACACCAGATCGCGCGCGCCTTTCTCGTCGAAGGTCTTGAGCATGTAGTCGACCAGACCGAAGCGCGGCGGGCGGAGCTTGCCGTCGATCGTCAGCCCGCCCTCCGGGAACACCGCCTGCGTCACCCCGCCCTCGGAGGCCATCTGGACGTAGCGCGCGAGCACCGCGCGGTAGAGCGGGTCGCCGGAATTGCGTCGGACGAAGAACGCCCCCATCGAGCGGATCAGTTGCTGCAGCGGCCACACGCGCGCCCATTCGCCGACCGCGTAGGAGAGCGCGGCGCGCTCGGCGGCGAGGAACGCCACCAGCACGTAGTCCATGTTGCTGCGGTGGTTCATGACGAAGACGATCGTCGACTTGCGGTCGACGCGGCGGATCGCCTCCTCGTCGAAGTAGCCGATCCGGACCCGGTAGAGGAGGCGCGCGGTGGCGCGCGCCAGCGCGTAGCCGATCCGGAAATAGAGGTAGGCGTTGAACGACGGGACGATCTCGCGCGCGTAGCGCTCGACGCGCCGTACGACGTCGGGTCGGCTCTCGCCTTGCCCCGCCGCCTGGGCGTCCACCGCGGCGAGGACCTTCGGA
Organism: Burkholderiales bacterium; assembly: GCA_046347725.1. Lineage (GTDB taxonomy): Bacteria > Pseudomonadota > Gammaproteobacteria > Burkholderiales > Casimicrobiaceae > VBCG01. The sequence continues at coordinate 609,022 of JAXMFN010000002.1, read as the reverse complement.
TCGTTCAGCAGCCGGTCGATCAGGATCTCGCGGCGCGTCAGCTTGAACGACGGCAGCTCGACCTGCAGCCGCTCGCCGACGCTCCTCATCACCGCGTTGACGCGTCGCCGGAGGAACCAGCGCACGCTCGGCACGAACAGGAACACCAGTGCCGCCCAGGCCGCGAGCACGGCGAGCACGACGAACATCCACAGCGGCAACGTGATCGTGTCGTTCACCGCCCGGCTTCCCCCCGGCCTCCCCTCGCGCCGCGCTTCTGCGATCATAGCAGCCATGCGCTGGACACGACGTCGCGCGATCGCCGCCGGCGGCGCGCTGGCCGCCGCCGGCGCGGCCGCCTGGACCTGGCCCGAGCAGGGATTCGTCAACCCCTGCCTCGGCGATCCGCCGCGCGGGCTCGCGCTGCATCCACTGGTGCGGCAGGCCTTCGACGGGCTCGACGCCGCGCTCGTTCTCGACGCGCACGTCCACGTGTTCGGCGTCGGCGACGCCGGCGACGACGGCGTGTCCTACGAGGGAGGGCGCGGCACGCTGCGCTGGCCGATCGGCGCGCTGCAGCGCCCGGCGCTGGAGAACGCCGCCTGCACCCGTCCGGGCGCGGTCGACGAGAGCTACGTCGAGCGGCTGGCGGCGCTGGCCGATGCGCTGCCGGCGGGCGCGCGTTGCCTCGTGCTGGCGCTCGACCGCTGGCACGACGAAGCCGGCCGGCCGGACCGGTCGCGCACCCATGTCCACGTCGCCAACGACTACGCGGCCCGGCTGGCGGCGCGCCGGCCCGACCGGTTCGCCTGGGCGGCGTCGGTCCACCCGGCGCGTCCGGATGCGCTGGCCGAGCTCGAGCGGGCCCGCCGCCTGGGCGCGCGCGCGGTCAAGTGGATTCCGTCGGCGCAGAACATCGACCCCTCGTCCGCGCGCTGCGACGCCTACTACGACGCGCTCGTCCGCCTGCGCCTGCCGCTGATCAGCCACGCCGGGACGCAGCGTGCCGCGCCCGGGGACGACGCGCTGGGCAATCCGCTGCGGTTGCGCCGCCCGCTCGAGCGCGGCGTGACCGTCGTCGTCGCGCATTGCGCGTCGATGGGATCCTCGCCCGACCTCGATCGCGGCCCCGCCGGGCCGGAGGTCGCGAACTTCGCGCTGTTCGAGCGCCTGATGGACGAGCCGGCGCACGTCGGCCGGCTGTTCGGCGACCTGTCGGCGCTGACCCAGTCGGCGCGGGCGCCGGCCGCGCTCGACCGCGTGCTCGCGCGCGGCGCGGAGGGCGGCGAGTGGGCGGCGCGGCTGGTCAACGGCTCCGACTACCCGCTCCCGGCGATCCTGCCGCTGTATTCGCCGCGCGCGCTCGCGCAGAGCGGCTGGCTCGACGCGGACGCGGTCGAACCGCTGACCGGGCTTCGCCGGTACAACGCGCTGTTGTTCGATTTCGTGCTGAAGCGCCACCTGCGCATCGGCGGCCGGCCCCTCGCGCACGGTGTCTTCGAGGGCGCGCGCCTGTTCGCGCCGGCGTAGCCGGGTCGCCGCGCGACCGGGTGCCGCACCGGTCGATCGCCGCGTAGAATGCCGGCGGCCGGTCCGACCCCGGAGCCTGCGCCCGACCGCCCGAACCGTCATGCAGGAAACCGCCGACACCCAGGACGCCGACCGCGGCGAGCGACGCGAGCGTATCGAGGACGCGCTCGCGGAAGTCGCCGCGATGCTGCGCAAGAACCGCCTGGTCGAAGGGCTCGTGCACGAGCAGGCGGCGCATGCGCCCGACGGCGGCAAGGCGGTCCTGGTCGAGAGTCTGGTCACGCGGCAGAACCGGGCGCAGCTGCAGAAGCGGCTCGACCGCCTGCATCCGGCCGACATCGCCTGGATCCTCGAGGCGCTGCCGCTCGACGAGCGGATCTACCTGTGGGACCTGGTCAAGTCGGCCGAGCGCGACGGCGAGATCCTGGTCGAGGTCAGCGACGCGGTCCGCGAGTCGCTGATCTCGTCGATGGACACCGAGGAGCTCGTCGCTGCGGCCGAGACGCTGGAGGCCGACGAGCTCGCGGCGATCGCCGAGGACCTCCCGCAGGAGGTCATGGACGACGTCATCCAGGGCCTCCCGGTCGAGGAGCGCGAGCAGCTGCGCGCCGCGATGTCCTTCGAGGAGGACATGGTCGGCGCGCTGATGGACTTCGAGGACGTCCAGGTGCGCCCCGATGTCACGCTCGAGGTCGTGCTGCGCTACCTGCGCCGCTTCGACGAGCTGCCGTCGCAGACCGACCAGGTGTTCGTCGTCGACCGGGACGAGAAGCTGCAGGGCGTGCTGCCGATCGCCACGCTGATCGTCAACGATCCCGACCGGACGGTCGGCGAGCTGATGCGCGAGCCGGCGGTCAAGCTCCTCCAGCACGAGAAGGCGGACGTCGCCGCCAGCGCGTTCGAGCGCTACGACCTGGTCTCCGCGCCGGTCGTCGACACCAACGACCGCCTCGTCGGGCGGGTCACCGTCGACGAGGTGCTCGACTTCGTGCGCGCCCGCGGCGAGGAGGAGATGCTCGCCCAGGCGGGCCTGCGTGAGGAGGAGGATGTCTTCGCCTCGGTCTGGAAGTCGTTCCAGAACCGCTGGGCGTGGCTGGCGATCAACCTGGTCACCGCGTTCATCGCCTCGCGCGTCATCGGCGTGTTCGAGGGATCGATCGAGCGGCTGGTCGCGCTCGCCGCGCTGATGCCGATCGTCGCCGGCATCGGCGGGAACTCCGGCAACCAGACGATCACGATGATCGTGCGCGCGGTCGCGCTCGGGCAGGTGACGCGCGAGCACGCCGACAAGCTGATCCGCAAGGAGATCCGCGTCGCGCTGTTGAACGGCGTGGTCTGGGGCGGCGTGATGGGCCTGGTGGCGATGCTGCTCTACAAGGATTTCGCGCTCGGCCTGGTGATGGTCCTGGCGATGTCGCTCAACCTGATGCTCGCGGCGCTGATGGGCGTGCTGATCCCGATGACGATGATGCGGTTCGGGCGCGACCCGGCGGTCGGCTCGTCGGTGCTGATCACCGCGGTGACCGATTCGGGCGGCTTCTTCATCTTCCTCGGGCTCGCGACGCTGCTCTTGATCTGAACGGCGGTTCCGCGGCGGGACGAGCGTCCCGCCGGGCGGATACCGCCCGCGCCTCCGGACCCGACGATGGCCGTCACGCTCTACGACCTCAAGCCCCGGTTCCAGGCGTTGCTGAGGCCGCTGGCGGCGCGCCTCGCGGCGGCGGGCGTCACCGCCAACCAGGTGACGCTGGCCGCGCTGGCGGTCTCGCTGGCGGTCGGCGGAGGGGTCGGCGTCGTCGTCTGGCGGTCCGGCGCGCGCTGGCCGTTCCTGTTGCTGCCGGCGTGGTTCTTCCTGCGCATGGCGATGAACGCGATCGACGGCATGCTCGCCCGCGAGTTCGGCCAGGCGACGACGCTGGGCGCCTACCTCAACGAGCTCGCCGACGTGATCGCCGACGCGGCACTGGTCGCGCCGTTCGCGCTGGTCGCGCCGTTCGGGCCGCTGTGCATCGGTCTGGTGATCGTGCTCGCGATCGTCTCCGAGATGGCGGGCGCGCTGGGACCGATGGTCGGCGCGCCGCGCCGCTACGACGGGCCGATGGGCAAGAGCGACCGCGCGCTCGTGTTCGGCGCGCTGGGCCTGTGGCTCGGCGCGGGCGGCGCGACGCCGCCGTGGCTCGTCGCCGTGGCGGCCGCGGTCGCGATCCTGATCGCGTGGAACATCGTCAACCGCGTGCGCTCCGGCGTCGCGGCGGCGAGGACGCCGACCTGAGGTCGCCGGTGCGACGGTTCGCGGCCGGGTTCGTCCGCTGGCTGATCTGCGCCTTCGCGCGGACGCTCACCGGTGCGCGCGCTCTGTGGAAGGGCTCGGCGCCGGTCCCCGAGCAGCGGATCTACTTCGCCAACCACACGAGCCACGGCGACTTCGTGCTGATCTACGCCTCGCTGCCGCCGCTGCTGCGCGAGCGGACCCGGCCGGTGGCCGGCAGCGACTACTGGGAGACCTCGCCGTTGCGGCGCTTCGTGATCCACGACGTCTTCGGCGGTGTCACGATCGACCGCACGCGCTCGACGCCGGGCGAGGATCCGGTCGCGACGATGGGCGCGGCGCTCGACGCCGGCGATTCGCTGATTCTGTTCCCGGAGGGCACGCGCAACACGACCGACGAGATCCTGCTGCCGTTCAAGGCCGGGCTGTGGCACTTGGCGACGCGCCACCGGTCGGTCGCGCCGGTGCCGGTGTGGATCGAGAACCTCAACCGGGTGATGCCCAAGGGCAAGGCGATCCCGGTGCCGCTCTTGTGCACGCTGACCTTCGGCGAGCCGGTGGCGCCGTCGCCCGGCGAGGGCAAGGACGCCTACCTCGCCCGCGCCCGCGCTGCGCTCGCGGCGCTGTGCCCGCCTCGCGAATAGGCGAGTCGATCCCACGCCGGGGACCGCACCGATGATGCCGACGTTCTCTCCTCTGGTGGCGCTGTTCGCCGGGGTGCTCGCCGTGCTGGTTTTCGCGTCGGCGGTCGGCCTGCTGCTCAAGTGGCGGGTCGCCGACGGCGCGCCGCACGCGGTGATCGACAACCTGATCGCGCGGGTCAACGCCTGGTGGGTGATGGTCGTCGTCCTCGGCGCCGCCTTCGCGTTCGGCAAGTCCGGCGTGCTCGCGCTGTTCGCCTGGATCTCGTTCCTGGCGCTGCGGGAGTTCGTCTCGCTGGTCACCACCCGGCCGTCCGATCATCTGGCGCTGGCGACCGCCTTCTTCGTCGTCCTGCCGCTCCAGTACTGGCTGGTCGCGATCGGCTGGTACGGCCTGTACTCGGTGATGATCCCGGTCTACGCGTTCCTGCTCCTGCCGGTCTTCGCCGCGTTCGGAAAGGACACCCGGCGTTTCCTCGAACGCGTGGCGAAGGTCCAGGTCGCGGTGATGACGACCGTCTACTGCGTCTCCTACGTCCCGGCGCTGACGACTCTCGAGATCGCCGGGCCGACCGACGGGGGTCTCGCGCTGATCGCCTGGCTGGTCGTCGTCGTGCAGTCGTCGGACGTGCTGCAATACGTATGGGGGAAGCTCTTCGGGCGCACGAAGGTCGCGCCGGAGCTCTCGCCGTCGAAGACACTCGAAGGCCTGGTCGGCGGCGTCGGCTGCGCGACCGCGCTGGGGGCCGCGCTGGCCGGTCTGACCCCGTTCACGCCCGGGCAGGCGGCGGGCGTCGCGCTGCTGGTGAGCGTGGCCGGATTCCTGGGCGGGCTCGTGATGTCGGCGATCAAGCGCGACCGCGGCGTCAAGGACTGGGGGACGCTGATCGAGGGCCATGGCGGCATGCTCGACCGGATGGACTCGATCGTCTTCGCGGCGCCGCTCTACTTCCACCTGCTGCGCTACGGCTGGACGTAGCGCCGGGCGATTACTTCCCGGCGATGAACGCGGCGATCGCGTCGACGACGCGCGCCTCGATCCCCGCGTAGCCGTGATGACCCTGGGCCTCGCACGGGTCGCCGATGTCGACGCCGCCCTCGAAGGTCAGGAACGCCTTGCGGGGCGAGGCGACCAGGCGTTCGTGTAGCGGCCCGGCCATCGACCAGGGCGTCGCGCGGCACCCGTCGTGACGATGATGGACGACGAGCGCCGGGATCGAGATCGATTCGACCGGCATCCCGGTCACCGGGCGCCCGCGGGGATCGACGAGCACCGTGGAGGTGAGCACGACGCCGTCGGCCGCGGCCGGGGCGGCGAGCGCGTGGGCGAGGTAGGCGGCCGACTGCGTCCCGCGGCTCGTGCCCACCAGCCAGACCGGTCGCCGGGTCTCCCGGCGCAGCCAGGCGATCACCGCCTTGATGTCCTCGGCGTGCTCGCGCGTCTGGCGGAACTGGTTGAGCCACGGTTCCTGCTGGCGATCCGATGGGGCGTCGACGACGGCCACCGTGATTCCGCGTTCGGCGAAGAGCGCGCGGGTGCGCACGAGGAAGTTGCCGCGGCCCCAGCCGAGGCGTCCGGACGGATCGATCGCGAGCCCGCCATGGCCGCCGGCGAACAGGATCGCCGCGGCGACGACCGGCTCGCGTCCTTCGACCAGCAGGAAACGCTGGGTCACACCGGGGCGGGTCGGCAGATCGACGACGCGCTCGGTCTGCGCGACCGCCTCCGGGCTCGCCCAGGCGAGCGCCGCGACGACGAGCGCCGCCGCGATTCCGAGCGGCGCGCTCGGGTTTGGCGCGCGTCGGGCGTCGTCGGCCACCGGCGCCGGCGCCGGTCCGGGCCGACGACGGAATAGCGCCGCGGGGGGCGCTGTTCGTTCCCGCAGGCGAGCCGGGGCTCCAGGCCCGATGGCGCGCCCGACCTCCGGGGGGACCGACATGCACGAGATCCGCATCGCCGTCATGGTACTCGCGACCGCCGCGCTGGCGGCCTGCGCGACGCCCGGGCCGACCTCGCCCGCCAAGGTCGAGGGGGGCGTGCTCACCAACCCCGCCGGGATGACGCTCTACACGTTCGACCGCGACGCGTCGGGTAGCGGCAAGTCGGTCTGCAACGGCCCGTGCGCGGCGAACTGGCCGCCGTTCCTCGTCGCTGGCGAGATCCAGGCGACCGCCGATTGGTCGGTCGTCGTGCGCGACGACGGCGGCCGCCAGTGGGCCTACCTCGGCAAGCCGCTGTACACCTGGGTCAAGGACACGAAGCCGGGCGATCGGACCGGCGATGGAGTGAACAACGTCTGGCGCGTGGCGAAGCCCGGACCTTAGGCTTTCACTCGCGATCCCGCGTGGATCGCGAGGGGTGCGGGTCTTGAATGCTACTCTCCCCGTGGACCCGCCCCTTTTTTTCTCGTGACCGACGCGCCGCTGCCTCAGCCGGACCTGGTCGCCGCCCTGCCGCGGCTGCGACGCTACGCCCGCGTGCTGACCGGCGATTCGGCGCGCGCCGACGACCTGGTCCAGGAGACGCTGGCGCGCGGGTGGGAGAAACGCCGGCTGTGGCAGGCGGGGACGGATTTGCGCGCCTGGCTGTTCACGATCATGCACAACGTCTTCGTGAACCAGCGGGCGCAGTCGATTCGCGACGCGCAGACCGTTTCGCTGGACGCCGCGTCCGAGGCGGGCGGGGAGTCGTGGCACGTGCCGGTTCCGGCCCAGCAGTTCGTGCGGGTCGAGGTGGTCGAGATGATCGCCCACGTCGGGCGGCTGCCGGCCGAGCAGCGCGAGACGCTGCTGCTCGCGGCGGTCGAGGAGATGAAGTACGAGGAGATCGCGAAAGTGCTGTCGGTGCCGGTCGGCACCGTGATGTCGAGGCTGTCTCGGGCGCGCGAGAAGCTGCGCCGGATGGCCGACGAGGAGGCGCCGGCGCTGAAACGCGTGAAGTGAGCGAACGATGAACACGACGACGATCACGGACGACGACATCACCGCGCTGGCCGACGGCCAGCTGCCGGCGGAGCGTCGCGCGCTCGTCGAAGCCGCGGTCGGACGCGACACCGCGCTCGCCGCCCGCCTGGCCGAGATCCGGGCGCAGAACGCGCTGCTGCGCGACGCGTTCGATCCCTGGCTCGCCGAGGCGGTGCCGCCGCGGCTCGTCGCCGCCGCCGTACCGCCCCGGTCCACGGCCCGACGCGCCTGGGTGCGCGCCTGGCCGGCGTACGCCGCCGCGGCGACGCTGGTGCTCGGCGTGGCGACCGGTTGGATCGGCCGCGGCGTGATGCTGGAGCTGGGCGGGACGCCGACGACCTTCGCCCGCCAGGCCGCCTACACGCACGCGCTGTACTCGGCCGACCAGCGCCGACCGGTCGAGGTCTGGGCGAACGAGGAGGCGAGCCTCGTGCGCTGGCTCTCGCGCCGGCTGGGCTACCAGGCGCACGTTCCGAACCTCGCCTCGATCGGCTACGCGCTGGTCGGCGGACGGCTGGTCGCCGGCAACGAGAAGCCGACCGCGCTCGTCATGTACGAGAACGCCGAGAAGCAGCGGCTGACGCTCCAGTGGCGGGTCGCGAAGGGCCGGAGCGGCGAGACCGAGTTCCGTTACGCGCACGAGGACGGTGTCGGCGTCTTCTACTGGATCGACGACGACTGCGCCTACGCGCTCTCCGGACCGCTCGACCGGGCGAAACTCCTGCAGGTCGCCCACGTCGTCTACGGGCAGATCATGGCCGCCGATCGCGCCGCGACCCCCTCCGCGGCGCCGCCGCCGGCCGCGCCGGGTGCGCCGGCGACGACGCTCCCCGGGCCGGCCGGGTCGCCCGCGGAGCCCGCGAAGCCGACGATTACCGGCTGAGCCCCGCCGGAGGCGGGCAGGACGCGCCGACGCGACGCCGGCGGTCGCGCGCGCCGGCCGGATCGGAGATACTCGCAGCGACGGGTCGCCCGAGCGGCGGCGGTCCTCCGATCCCCTTCCCGCGGCCCGATGCAACGCGCCCCCGCACGCCCCGGCGATCCGATCGCCGCGATCGAGACGCCGGCGCTCGTCCTCGATCTCGACGCCTTCGAGCGCAACCTGGACGCGCTCGCTCGCGAGGCGGCGCGGCGCGCTCTGCGACTGCGGCCGCACGCGAAATCGCACAAGACGCCGGCGATCGCGCACGCCCAGATCGCGCGCGGGGCGGTCGGTGTCTGCTGCCAGAAGGTCGACGAGGCCGCCGCGTTCGTCGAGGCCGGCATCGGCGACGTGCTCGTCACCAACGAAGTGGTCGCGCCGTCGAAGCTCGCGCGCCTGGCCTCGCTGGCGCGCGAGGCCCGCATCGGCGTGCTGGTCGACGACGTCCGCGCGATTCCCGAGTTATCGCGCGCCGCGACGCGTGCCGGCGTGACGATCGACGCCTACGTCGAGGTCGACGTCGGCGCCGGCCGCTGCGGCGTGTCGCCCGGCGGGCCCGCGCTCGCGCTCGCCACCGCGATCGGCGCGCACGGCGGGCTGCGCTTCGGCGGGCTGCACTGCTACCAGGGTGCCGCGCAGCATCTGAGGGCGCCCGACGAACGACGCGACGCGATCGCGAGGGCCGCCGACGACGTCCGGCGCACGCGCGCGCTGATCGAAGGCGCCGGGATCGACGTGCCGGTCGTCACCGGCGCCGGCACCGGCACCTGGGAGCTCGAGGCGGCCTCCGGCGCGTGGAACGAGCTCCAGGCCGGTTCCTACGCGCTGATGGACGTCGACTACGCGCGCAACGCGCCCGGCGCCGACGCGCTGCGATTCGACCACGCGCTCTTCGTGCTGGCCGCGGTCATGAGCACGCCGGCGAGCGGGAAGGCGGTCTGCGACGCGGGACTGAAGGCGTTCGCGTTCGATTCGGGTCCGCCGCAGGTCCACGGTCGGCGCGATCTCGCCTACCGGAAGGCCTCGGACGAACACGGCGTGCTCGAGCTCGCCGACGGCGCGTCGCCGCCGGCGCTGGGCGAGCACGTCTGGCTGGTCCCGGGCCACTGCGACCCGACGGTCAACCTCTACGACTGGATCGTCGCCTTCCGAGGTGAGATCGTCGAGCACGTCTGGCCGGTCGCCGCGCGCGGGGCGGTGGGTTAGGCCTGCTGCGCCCGGTCGGGTCTTCCGCGCGCCGGCTCGGCGCGGGCCCGTTCTGCGAACCGAGCCGTCGAATCGCGACAGTGCAAATTACGATGCGCAATAAGTATTGCGCATTACGCAATTAGGTGCGCTATTGACAACTCACCGGGCGGCGCCTAACGTCTATCGGCGATCACCCACGGCCGCAGCGAGAGCGGGGTTTGTTGGCGATGAAATCGGTGAGGAACGCGGCGAAGGCGCTGGCCCTGTTCGGGGCCGAGTCGACGTCGATTTCGGTGACCGATGTCAGTGTTGCCCTCGACATCTCGATGAGCGCCGCGTCGCGCTTGCTGGGGACGTTGCGCGACGAGGGCGTGCTCGAACAGGACGACTCGCGCCGTTACCGGCCCGGAATCGTCGGCAACCAGCTCGGTCTGGTCTACCGATCGCAGAACAAGCTGCCCGAGCTGATCGTCCAGGCCGCTCGCGAGCTGTCGGCGAGGTCGGGATTCACGACGTGGACTTCGGTGCTGAGCCAGACCGACGTGCTGTTGCTCGCCCGGTTCCCCGGCGACTCGCAGCACCAGTTCCATGTCGACCCCGGAAGCCGTCTGCCCGCGCACGCGAGCGCGGCCGGCAAGGCGTTGCTGGCGTTGTTGCCCGACACCGAGATCCGCCGCCTGTACGCGGACGCCAGACTCGTGCCCAAGACGCGCCGGAGTCTCGCGACGATCGGCGACCTGTTGAGCGACCTGGCGCTGGTGCGCATGCGACGCTGGGCCGAAGTGAACGAGGAGCTGTTTCTGGGCATCCGGTCGCTCGCGGGCGCGGTCCAGGGCCTGAACGAACCCACGGCGATGGCGATCAGCGTCTCGTTCCCGGTTTCCAGGTTCTCGCGAGGGGACGTACGCGAAATCGCCGAGCATCTGATCGCCAGCTGCGAGTGGGTCGGTCGGCGCGTCGGCGACCCGCGATGGAGTTCTCGACCAGGGGTTTCGACGTTCGCGACCGGAGCGCCGGCGGTGAAGCGGCAACGCCGGGCGCGGGCGGGCACGGACGGCGCGCGGCACGCGGTACGGCGGGTTTGACGGAGCGGAGAAACGCGGACGAACGGCCCATTCCGGCGGACGCCGGATGCGGTTTACATCCAGGATAGGAGGGGCGCATGAAACGCAGGGAGTTCGTGATCGGAGGCGCGGTCTCTGCCAGCCGGCTGGTGGTCGGAGGCCTGTCGTTGACACCCGTGGCGGGCGCGTTGGCCCAGGCGCCCGAGGCGCCGTTTCGCGTGGGCGCCCTTTGCCCGGTCACCGGGGCCGGATCGCCGTACGGCCCCGGCATGCAGAAGATGATCGTCGCGATGGCCGAGGCGGTGAACGCCGCCGGCGGCGTCAACGGTCGGCGTTTCGAGGTCTACGCCGAGGACACGCAGACCAAACCGGAACCGGCGGTGCTCGCCGCCAAGAAGCTGGTCGAGGTCAACAAGGTGCAGGCGATCCTCGGCACCTGGTCGTCGAGTGAGACGATGGCGGTGCTCACGTCGGTGACGGAGCCGGCCGGCGTGCTGCACTTCACGGTGACCGGCGCACGCGAGTTCTCGTTCGAGGACAAGAAGGATTTCGGCTGGCGGTTCACGCCGTCGTCGTACGCGTACGGCCTCGCGTACGCGAAGATCGCGATGGACATGGGCGTCAAGCGACCGGCCACGATGGGATTCAACAACCCGTCCGGCCTCGCGCAGGCCGCCGGGTTCGCCGACGCCTGGAAGAAGCTCGGCGGCACCCTCGCCGGCAGCGTCGTCTACGAGGCGAACCGACCGTCCTACCGCTCGGAATTGCAGTCGGTGCTGGCGAACAAGCCGGATCTCGTGGTCGTCGCCGGCTACGTTCCCGACACCACGATCATCCTGCGCGAGTGGTACCAGACCGGCGTTCCGGCGAAGTTCATCCTGCCGTCGTGGGGCGCCGGGGACAAGCTGGTCGAAACGCTGGGCGCGAACGTCGTCGACGGAATCGTCACCGTCGGCGCGGGGACGCCCGAGAACAGTCCGTCGGCCAAGGCCTGCGACGAGCTCTACCGGAAGCTGACCGGCAATCCGGTCTCGGCCAACTTCTACTCGACGATGTGCTTCGACATGGTGAACGTGCTCGCGCTGGCGATGCAGGCGGCGGGCCCGGGCGCCAACCCGCGCATCGCCGCCAACATCGAAACGTCGCCAACGCGCCGGGCCAGGTCGTGCACTCGTTCGCCGAAGGGCGGGCTGTTGAAGCGCGGGACCAAGATCAAGTACAGCGGGGCGTACAGCGATCTGAGGTTCGACGAGAACGGCGACGACAGCGCGGCCTTGTTCACCTGGAACGCGTACAAGGCGGGCAAGAGCGAGCTCGTTCGCCAGGTGTCGCTGGCGTAGCGGGACCGGCGCGCAGCCGGAACAGGGCGCGCGGTCGCGACCGCGCGCTTCCGATCCCTTCGCGCGGCCCGCGCCCGCGGGGATCCGGCCGCGGCCCTGGCGGACCTCCATGCAGATCTACGCCAATTTCGCGATCAACGGCCTGGTCGAGGCCTGATCGTCTCCATGCTCGCGTTGTCGATCGTGTGCACGTACGCGATCGCGCGCTTCCCGAACGCCGCGGCCGGCGACTACGCGACCATCGGCGCCTACGCGACGTTCATCGCCTACACCAAGCTCGGCGTCGGCATCGTCGTCGCCGGTCTTCTGGGCGGCCTGGCGATCGCCGTGCTCTCGGTCTTCTTCTACTGGGCGGTCTTCCGCCGGATCGAGGGCCAGGGATACGTCGCCGCTCTGCTGGCGTCGATCGGCATCGCGATGCTGTCGCGCAACACGCTGACCTACGCTCTGGGTCATGATCCACTGGTCTTTCCGGTGCCGTTGCAGCGGGCGTTCGATTGGGGAGGCGTCTATGTTCAGCCGACCGACGCCTGGCTCGCCCTGATGGGCGCCGCGGTGCTCGCGGCGGTCTTCGCGCTCTTCCACGCGACGTCGATCGGGCGCCAGATGCGCGCGCTCGCCGATAGTCGCGACCTCGCTCGGGCGTCGGGCATCGACGTCGACCGGGTGCTGGTCGCCCAGTGGCTGGTGGCCGGGTTCATCGCCGCCGCCGCCGGCGTGATGCTCGGCATCAAGTCGGTGATCCAGCCGGAATCGGGGTGGACGATGCTGCTGGCGGGATTCGCCGCCGCCATCCTCGGCGGCCTCACCAGCCTTCCGGGCGCGGTCGTGGGCGGTTTGCTGATCGGCGTGACGCAGGAGCTGTCCGTCAACCTGGTCGGAGGGTCGTACAAGCTGACGGTCCCGTTCTTCGTCATCCTGGGCGTGCTGCTCGTGCGACCCGAGGGCATCTTCGGACGGAGCCGCGCCGCGAGGTAGCGATGGAGTCCTACCTCATCGCCGTCGCGATCCAGATCGGCATCTACGCGTTGATGACGCTCGGCCTCAACCTGCAATACGGATTCACCGGCCTCATCAACTTCGGCCTCGCCGGGTTCTACTGTCTGGGGGCGTACGCTGTCGCGCTGCTCGCGACCCGCGGAATCGATCCGTTCGCCTGCCTCGCGGTGGCGGCGGTGCTGTGTTCGCTCGCCTCGTGGCCGGTCGGCTGGCTGACGTTGCGCCTGCGCGGTGATTTCCTGGCGATCGTGACGCTGGGGTTCTCCGAAGTCATTCGACTGTTCGCGGTCAACATGACCTGGCTCACCAAGGGCTCCGAGGGTTACGGCGGAATCCTGAGGCCTTACGGCGAGGTCGGCCGGCACAACGAGTGGTTCCTCCTGGTGGTGCTCGCCGCGAACGTCGTCGCCTTCTCGATCTTCCGATCGATGGTCGTCTCGCCGTTCGGACGGGCGATACGGGCGATCGAGACGACGAGGACGCGGTGGAACGTTGGGCAAGGACCCGTTGGGGTGTCGTCCGCGTGCTCGCCGTCGGCTGCGCGCTGTTCGGCCTCGCCGGAGGAGCTCCAGGCGTACTACGTCGACTGTAGCCGACCCGGACCAGGTTCGCCCGAGGTCACGTTCCTGGTCTGGATCGCGTTGATCCTGGGTGGGGTCGGGACACTCTGGGGCTGCGCGTTCGGGGCGATCATCCTCTTCGGTCTGCTGCAGGGGATCGCGGTTCGCGCGGGATCTGATCCAGGCGTCTCGGTGGACCTGGCGAGCGTGCCCTCGCGATCGTCGGCCTGGCGTTGATCGTCGTCATTGCGTACCGCCCGGGCAGCGCGTTGGAAAGCGGTCGACTTGGATGCTGCTTGACGCCGCGATCTCCAGGTCACGTTGGGGCCGATGCCGGTTCTCCAGGGTGCGACGCTCGGGATCGACCGCGGCGAAGTGGCTGGTCGGTCCCAATGGCCTTCGGAAAGAGCACACTGTTCTCGGTCGTTTCCGGTTTCGTACGGCCGCTCGCAGGGCGGGTGTCCGGCTCGACGATGTCGACATCGCCGGCTGGACGGTCGCCCGGCGCACGCGCCGAGGCTCGCCCGCACCTTCCAGGTGCCGCCAGATTCCCGACGTTGACCGTGCGCGAGAACCTCGCGATGGCCCTGCCCAACCCGAAGGGCGAGTCGCTGTGGCGGACGTTCCTGCGGCGCGGGTTCCTCCGCCTGGAGAGCGAGCTCGCCCTGCGGGTCGACCTGATCGCTCGGTGCAGGCTGGAGGCGGTCGCGCAGCTGCCGGCCGGCCGGCTCTCCGGCGGACAGAAGAAGCTGCTCGAGCTCGGGCGCGCGGCGATCCGCGCACCGCGACTCCTCCTGCTCGACGAGCCGTTCAACGGCGTCAATCCGGTGATGATCGAGAGGCTGGCCGGTCTGATCCGCCGACTCAACGCCGACGGCGCGACGCTGCTGGTCGTCGAGCACAACCTGCAGGCGCTCGCCTCGCTCGTCGGGCGGATGTACGTGATGGACCGGGGCACGATTCTCGCGTCGGGGAGCCCGGACCGGGTACTCGCCGACGACGCCGTTCGCGCCGCCTACCTCGGTCGCGCGGGAGCACGGCGTAGCGAGCTCGCGGGTGTGCGCGGCGGATACTCGGACGTCGACGTGCTGTGCGGCGTCTCGCTCCGAGTCGAGCCACGGCAGATCGTCACCGTCGCCGGAACCAACGGCTCCGGCAAGTCGACGATGGGCAAGGCGATCATGGGCCTGCTGCCTCGGTGGAGCGGGTCGATCGCCTTCGAGGGTCACGATCTGCGCAGGGTGGCGGCGCACCGGCGAATCGGCCTGGTCTCTTCTACGTGCCGCAGACCGCCAACGTGTTTCCATCGCTGACCGTGCTCGAGAACCTGCAGGTGGTCGGCGTCAAGGGAGCCGGGGATCGGATCGATGAAGTCCTGCGCCGGTTCCCCTCGCTCGACGAACGTGCGGCGACCGCGGCCGGCGCGCTGAGCGGCGGGGAGCGCCAGCAACTCGCGATCGCTCGGGCGATCGTCTCGGGCGCCCGCCTGATGATCATGGACGAGCCGACCGCGAATCTGGCGCCGGCGATCGTCGAACAGGTGCTCGACCTGATCCACGGGCTGCCCGCGTTGGGTGTCGCGGTGCTGCTCATCGAGCAACGCGCGCGCGAGGCGCTCGCCGTCAGCGACGTGGGCTACGTGATGCACTTGGGCGAGATCGTCGCGCACGACATTGCCCCGGCGCTGCTGCGCGACGCGCGGCTGGGAGAACTGTTCTTCGGCCAGGGGGCGACCCGCGCGGCGACCACCCTCGATTCGCGAGCCGCCGCAAATTCCTCGACCTCTACCCATGGCTGAGCTTGGCATCCGAATCGGCGTCGATGTCGGCGGTACGTTCACCGATTTCGTCCTGATCGACCCGAAGACCGGGCGGCTCCACATGCACGAGCCCTCGACACCCGACGATCCCGCCCGCGCGGTCGCGGCCGGTTTCACCGCCATCGTCGAACAGGCGCGTGGCGATGGTCCGTCCAGCTTCTCGCGCACGGCACGACGATCGGCCTGAACGCGATCATCCAGCGTCGGGGCGCTCCGGGCGCGCTCGTGGTTTCGCCGGCCATCGCGACATCCTGAGCTCGGTCGTTGCAAGATGCGCGACCCGCTCGATTTCTTCGACGCCAAGGAGCGGCCGCTGGTGCCCCGGTCGCACGTCATCGAGACAGCCTTCCGGCTCGACGCCCGCGGGCGGGTGTCGATCCGCCCCACGCGCGAGGCGATCGCGACGCTCGCCCGCTCGCTCCGGGCGCTGAACGTCGACTCGGTGGCGATCGCGATCACCAACGCCTATCTCGCACCGGAGGTCGAAACCGCGTTCGCCGCCGCGCTCGGCCGCGGCTCGAAGGGAGTCTCGATCACGACCGCGTCGGGGATCTGGCCGGAGATCCGCGAGTACGAACGGGCGATGGTCGGGCTGATGAACGCGCCTATATCGCACCGCTGATGCAGCGCTACTTCGCCGCGGTCGAGTCCCAGCTCGCGGCCCGCGGCTTCCGTCGACTCCGCATCCGCGACGTCGAACGGCGGAACGGTCTCGGTCGCCGGCGCGCGAGCGGCCCATCGACACGGTGCTCTCCGGCCCGGCGGCCGGCGTCATCGCGACCGCGCGCTTCGCCGACGTTTTCGCCGAGCGTTCGGCGATCGCGACATGGGCGGCACGAGCAGCGACATGGCGGTGGTGACCGACGCCGAGGTCGAGTACTCGCTGCGCGCGCATGAGGACTTCCCGCTGTTGTACCGGTGGTGAGCGTCAGCGCGATCGGAGCCGGGCGGCTCGATCCTCAAAGTCGACGAGTTCGGCGTACTCAAAGTCGGTCGAGCGCTGGCG
The DNA here is from genome assembly GCA_046347725.1 of Burkholderiales bacterium. Lineage (GTDB taxonomy): Bacteria > Pseudomonadota > Gammaproteobacteria > Burkholderiales > Casimicrobiaceae > VBCG01. The sequence continues at coordinate 592,741 of JAXMFN010000002.1, read as the reverse complement.
CGTACCGGGGCCGGCGTGCTACGACCGGGGCGGCGGACACGCGGCGGTCACCGACTGCTACGTCGTTGCAGTTGGATCCTCGCGGGCGCCAGCTGGGCAAGATGGCGCTGTCGGGCGATCTCGCGCGCAGCGCGCTCCGGCCGCCAGGCGCCGGCTTCCCCGGGGCCGGAAGGCAGCGAGCAGGCCTGGCATGGGCGGCGCTCAAGGTGGCGACGGCGAAGATGGCCGCCGAGCTGAAGCGCTCCGCGATGCGCGGCATCGACCCGAGCAGGTACGCGCTCATCCCGTTCGGGGGCGCCGGACCGACGCAGGCGGCGATGCTCGCGGCCGAGGCGCGACTTCGACGCGATCGGCGGTCACGAAGTCTCCGGGACGTTTTGCGCGCTGGGGCGATGCTCGCCGATCTCAAGGAGGATTTCTCCCGGACGATCCGGAGAACCGTTTCAGGCGACGGTTCGGCCGCGGCGACGCTGGCCGGGGCCGCAGGCGAGCTTCGGGCCGGGCGCGCGGCTGGCTCGATCGGGAGGTCGAGCTCCTCGTCGACGCCGACTACCGGGTCGTCGCCGACATGCGCTACGCGGGGCAGTCGTACGAGATCCCCGTGGATCTGTCGCATCTCGTCGACGGACCGCCGGACGACGCGGCATTGACCTACGCGTTCCACCGTGAGCACGCGCGCGTCTACGGATTCACCGACGAGCGCGCGGCGGCGGAGATCACTTCGTTGCGGGTGACCGCCAACGGGAGAGCTGGCACACGCGGACCTCCGCGTCCCTCCGGTCGGAGTTCCCGTCGACGCGGTCCGCGCCGCGGCGGCGGATCTACTTCGATGGCCGTTGGCTCGACGCGGCGGTCGTCGACCGGTCGACGCTCGTGGCGGGCGACATCCGAGCCGGCGGTGGTCGAGCAGCCGAACGACGACCGTCGTGCCGGACAGATGGCTCGCCCGGGTCGACGACCACGGCAATCTGGTCCTGCACCGGGAGCGCGCGCGATGAAACTCGACCCGATTCTGCTGGAGATACTGGGCAACAAGGTGACGGCGGTCGCCGAGGAGATGGGGATCACCCTGCAGCGTACCGGCCGCACGATCTACGTGAAGAGCTTCCGGCACGGCGCTGGTGGTCTCGGCGGCGAGTTCTTCGGCTTCCCGCAGCGAATCGGCGTCATCGGATTCGTCGGCCTCAACTGCGCAAGGACGCTCGCCGCCTTCGATTCGTTCGAGCCCGGTGACGTCGTGATGACCAACCACCCGTACCGCACGTCCGGCCTGAAGCACGCACTTGCCGGATATCGTTCAAGCCTTATTTCGCCGGAGACCGGCTCGTCTGCTTCGGTTGGTGCTTCGTCCACTCGGCCGACATCGGCGGCAAGGTCCGTCGAGCTGTCGCCGTCGATGCCGAGATTTCCAGGAGGGTCTGATGATCCCCCGGTGAAGCTCCTGAAGGCGGGCGTCTGGAACGACGACGTCCTGGACCTCTACATGGCGAACTGCCGGACGGCGGAGCTCAATCGCGGCGATATCCAGGCGATGTTGGCTGCGCTGGAGGTCGGCGAACGGCGGGTCCGCGAGATGGTCGAGGACTACGGACTCGAGCGGGTTGTCGACGCGCAGGAGGACCTGCTCTCCTACAGCGAGGAAGGTGCGCGTCGAGCGCTCCAGCGCGTTCCGGACGGCCGCTACGAGTTCTGGGACTACCTCGACGACGGGCTGGTCAACAGCATGCCGGTACGCATCCGGGTCGAGCTCACGGTTCGCGACGGCCGGATCCGGATCGACTTCGCCGGCAGCGACGCCGAGGCGACCGGCCCCCTCAACATTCCGACCGATGGCGCTCCTCACCCGTGGCTCGTCCTGCGGGTCGTCGCGTTCGCGCACAGCTACGCGCCGGACGTCGTCGTCAACGGAGGCATGCTGCGCAACGTGACGGTGGCCGCGCCGCGAGGGTCGATCGTCCACCCGGAGTTCCCGGCGCCGGTGGCGGTGCGCGCGGCGACCGGGTTGCGCGTCTACGACGCCGTCAACGGCGCTCTCGCGGTCGCGTGCCCCGGCGACCTTCCGGCGTGCCCGTCCGGAACCGTCGTTCCGGTCGTCCTGATCGAGCCGACCGAACTGTCCGCGGAAACCCGAGTCGCGGTCATCCAGTTCATGGTCGGCGCGACCGGCGCGCGCGACGGCGCGGACGGCATCGACGGGCGCGACCCCGGTCTGTCGTCGATGGCGAACAACCCGACCGAGGTCATCGAGCGGGAGACGTCGATCACCGTGCTCGACTACGGCGTCCGACCGGACAGCGGAGGGGCCGGACGGTTCCGGGGCGGCTGCGGCCAGCGCTACCGGTTCCGCGTCGAAAAGGACCATTGCGTCCTGCTCGCGCGCGGGATCGAGCGGATGCGATTCCCGCCCTGGGGAATCGACGGTGGCCTCCCGGGTGAACGATTGAGGATGTCGTTGACGAGCGCCGGCGGCGTCCGCCGGGAGCTCGGCAAGTTCGAGACGCTCGATCTCGATCGCGGAGACATCGTCGAGATCCTGATGCCGGGCGGCGGCGGCTGCGGTCCTCCGTTCGAACGCGATCCCGCCGCGGTCGCGCGCGATGTCGCCGAGGGATTCGTGTCCGCGACCGCGGCGCGGCGCGCGTACGGCGTGGTGCTGCGCGGCGGCGCTGTCGATGTCGCGGCGACCAAGGCGCTCCGCGCGAAGGTCGGCGGGGGCACGGCGGGTCGGGGCTTCTCCTTCGGCCGGGAACGCGAGATCTGGGAGCGCGTGTTCACACCGAAGCTCCAGACGCGGATCGCCGAGATCTTGTACCGGCTGCCTCGCCGGTCGCGCGTCGCCGCTCGGACCGCGCTGCAGAAAGGAATCGCGCCCGCGCTCGCCGGCGAGGGCGCGCGCGGCCAGCCGCTGGATCGGGTTCTGGGCCGGGCGTCGGTGCGCGACGTGCGCGCGGCCGTTGCTCGGCTCGAATCGGGCGCCGTCCGGCGGAAAGGGTAGCGACATGACGTCGACCGGAGTGGCGCGGTACCAGGAGCGCCATGCGCTGATCACCGGCGGTGCGGGTGCGATCGGGTCGGCGACCGCGCAGCGGATGCTCCGCGAAGGCGCGCGGGTGACCGTCTGGGACCGCTCGGCCGACGCGCTGGCCGTGCTGAAATCGCAGGCCGTGGACGCGGAGCGACTCGAACTCGATGTCGTCGATCTGGCCGATCCCGAGCGGATCCGGACCGCCTGCGCCGGGTTGATCGAGCGACACGGGGCCGTCGACGTGCTGGTCAACAACGTCGGCGGCGCGTTCGACAGGCCGTACTCGCTGTTGCAGCAGACCGACGAGGACTGGCGGTTCACGCTCGATCTCAATCTCCTGAGCGCGGTACGCGTGACCCGCGCGTTCGCCCCGGCGATGGTCGAGCGCGGCTACGGCCGGATCGTCAACGTCGGATCGAAGGCCGGTCGCTACGGCAGTTTCATCGACGGCCCGAGCTACGTCGCCGCCAAGGGCGCCCTGCACGCGCTCACGATGCAGATCGCGATGGAGTTCGGCCCCTCGGGCGTCACCTGCAACGCGGTCGCGCCGGCGATGGTCATGATCGAACGGGTCCGGCGCCTCTGGGAATCGCGCCGAAGCCCCGACGAACGCGAGGCGATCCGTCGGTCGATCCCGTTGCGCCGCTACGCGCAGCCGGACGACGTGGCCGCGGTGATCGCCTTCCTCGGATCCGACGACGCCGCGTTCGTCACCGGCGTCGTCGTCGACGTCAACGGCGGCCAGTCGATGCAGACCTGACCTTGTTCCGATTCCCCGGATCGACCAGTCAATTCCGAACGGAGTCTCCCCATGGAAGTGGACATTGCCGCAGAAGGGCGTGTTCCCGCCGCCGCCGATGAGGCCGGCAGGGTGTCGGTCGCCGAGCAGATCGCTCGAGCGCTGCGAAGACACGGTGTCGAGTTCGTGATCGGCCAGAGCATTCCGTCGGCGGTCACGCTCGCGGCCACGCGCATCGGAATCCGACAGATCCTCTGCCGGATCGAGAAGAACGGCGCGATCATGGGGGACGGCTACGCCCGGATCACACGCAAGGTCGCGGTCGTGACCTCTTGCGGCGGGCCCGGAACGCTGCTTCTCGCCGCCGGACTCGGCGAAGCCCTGACCGCTTCGGTTCCGGTCGTCGCGCTGATCCAGGACGTGCCCCGTGCGCATCGCGACCGCAACGCGGCCCAGGAACTCGACGATCTCGCCGCGCTGCGGCCGGTGACCAAGGCGGCGTGGCGGGTCGACAGGGCCGACCGGGTTCTCGACTACATCGACCGGGCGTTCATCGTCGCCGGCGGAGGCCGACCGGGCCCGGTCGCGTTGCTGCTCGCGCCGGAGATGATGTCGGAGCCGGCCGTCGAGCCGTCGTTCTCGCGGCGGCAGGTCTACGGCACGTTCCCTCTGGACCGGGTCGTCGCCGACGCCACGCGGATCGCGGCCGCTGCGGACGAGATCGCCGCGGCCAGACATCCGATCGTCATCGCCGGGGGCGGCGTGCACCTGTCGGATGCGACGGCCGAGCTCGCGGCGCTCGTCGAGGTCGCGGCGCTGCCGACCGGTACGACGACCATGGGCAAGGGCGCGTTGGACGAGAGTCACCCGCTGGCGCTGGGTCCGTTGACGTACGCGATCGGAAACCGGTCCAGCGGCAAACACCTGCGCCCGATGCTGGAAGAGTCTGATGTCGTCGTGCTCGTCGGCACCCGGACCAACCAGAACGGCACCGACTCGTGGAAGCTCTATCCGCGCAACGCGCGCTTCATCCATATCGACATCGACGGAGCGGAGATCGGCCGCACGTTCGAAGCGCTGAGGCTGGTCGGCGACGCGAAGCTCACGCTCGCCGCGCTCACGGGCGCGCTGGCGGATCGCGATCTCGGCCGGCGCCGCGCCGCCCGGGACCGGCTGATCGCCAGGATCGCCGAGGGGAGGCGGCGGCACGCCGAGGAAATCGCTCCGGCGGTTCGTTCGCCGAAGTCGCCGATCCGTCCCGAACGCGTCATGCAGGCGCTCGACCGGGAGCTGACGGCGGGCATTGTCGTCGGCGACGCGAGCTACGCGACGACTTGGGTGACCAACTACCTCCGGACCGGCCGCGACCGGCCGCGGATCGTGACGCCGAGGGGGCTGGCGGGCATCGGCTGGGGCTTCGCGATGGCGATCGGCGCGAAGCTCGGTGCGCCGCGCGAGCGCGTCGTGTACGTCGGCGGAGACGGCGCGTTCGGTTATTCGTGGTCCGAGCTCGAGACGGTGGTCCGCCACGGACTGAAGGGGTTCACGGCCGTCGTTCTCAACAACAACGTGCTCGGGTACCAGAAGGACGCCGAAGACGTGGCCATCGGCAGCCACACCGCGGCGCTCCACTTCTCGGCGGTCGACCACGCGGCGATCGCCCGAGCATGCGGTTGGAACGCGACCCGCGTCGAGCGGCCCGACGACGTCGAGCCGGCGATCCGGTCCGCACTCGCCGCATCGGCGCCCACGTTCGTCGAGGTGATGACCGATCCGGGCGCGTACCCTCCGATCATCACCTTCGACGGGCGGCTGCCCGACGCCGTCTGAGCCGGGAACCGGGCGACCTGGAGGACGGCGCGATGCCCGAACCTGTCCGGAGGGCCCTCGTTTCCGGCGCCGCCGGCGCGATCGGCCGGGAGATCGCCTTCGCGCTGTCGGCCGCCGGCGTCGAGCTGATCCTGCACGACCGCGACCGTGGCGGACTGGACGACGTTCGCGGCGCGATCACCGGCCGCGGCGGTGTCGTCGACACGGTGCACTCGGATCTGACCGACCTGGCGCGGACCAGGCTTCTCGTGGCCGAAGCGCTGGCGCGGGCCGGAGGCGCGGACATCCTGGTCAACTGCGCCGGCATCGCATCGGATCGCCGTCCGTTGGAGGAGCTCGAGGACGACTACATCGAGCTGCAGATGGCGATCAACGTGTATCCGGCGATCGCGCTCGCGCGTTTGGTCGTCGGGGGCATGAAGGCGCGTCGCTGGGGGCGTCTCGTCAACATTTCGTCGGTGAACGGGACGGTGGGTGTGTCCAACGCGAGCGCGTACAACGCGGCGAAGGGCGCGCTGCTCGCCCTGTCCAAAGGCTGGGCGCGCGAGCTCGGGCCGTGGAACATCACGTCCAACGCGGTCGCGCCGGGGCTGATTCGCACGCCGATGACCGAATCCTACGGCGAGGACGTGCTTCGCGAGAAGAGCCGTGGCGCGGTACTCGGGCGCCCGGGGACGCCGACCGAAGTCGCCGCGGTCGTCGCCTTTCTCGCCAGCGACGCGGCGTCGTACATGACCGGCCAGGTTCTGAGCCCGAACGGAGGATCCGCGATCGTCTGATCGGTCGCACGATGGGCTTCCGGCGACTTCGTTATACTCGCCGATCGGCCGGCGTCGACGACCAGCGGCGCCGGAACGTCGGCGGATGACGCGAACATGGACGAACGGGAGATACGTCGGATCATCGTCGAAGGGCTCGACGCCGGCGGGGTGACCAAACTCAAGGCGGCGAAGGCGCGCGCCGAGTTCCTCGACGGAGCGCGGGATCTGCGCATCGACGAGCTCGGGATGGACAGTCTCGCCAGAATGGAGCTGTGCATCGCCATCGAGCTCGGCACAGGCGTGTCGATCGCGCCTCGCGAGCTCGCGGACCACCGTTCGCTGGGGACGCTGGCCGAGGCGGTCGCCGGGCGATGCCATGCTTGACGCGTACCTGCGCGAGACGGCGGCCTGCGCCACCGAGAACCAGTTCAACCGCGTCCACATCGATCTCGAGAACCGGCTGCTGCCATCCGAGGCGGCGCAGCTCGTCGCCGAGGCGGGCGAGGCCGGCGTAGCGTACAACGAGCTCGCGCGCTTCTGGTTCGGCCGGATGGCGGCGTTCCTCGGGCGGAGCGCGCTTCCGATCCAGCGCTACGCTCGCCAACCGCTGGGCCGGTCGATCGCCGTCTACGCGGTGCCGGCGCCGCCGGAGGTCCGCCGGACACGAACCCTCGTCGTCGCCTTCCCCGGCGGGCTCAACCGATTGATGCTGCCGCTGGCGGTGTTCCTCCAGCATTGCGACGGCGAACGGTTCGAGTTCATGATCCTCAAGGACGACACCCGCAGCCACTTCGCGCGCGGCATCGAAGGCTTCGCGCCGGACATGGCCGGGCTCGTCGCCCGTCTGGGACCGCTCGCGGCCTCGGGCCGCTACCGCCGGATCGTCAGCTTCGGCACCAGCAGCGGCGGATTCCCGGCCTTCTGGACGGCGATCGCGCACGGTCACGATCGGGGCGTATCGATCGGCGGGCCGAGCCCCGACCAGATGAGCGAGATCGAGGACGTCGATCCCGCGCCCTACCGGCGCGAGATCGAAGCCCGAGCCGGCGCGTTGCCCGAGCTGGTCTACGCCTACGGCGAGCGCAACCCGCGCGACGCCGCGAAGGCGCGCTCGAACGCGGACTACGCGCCGATGCGCACGATCGCCGTCCCCGGCGTCGACGACCACAACCTGCTCTTCGAGCTGCTCAAGCGGGGGGAACTGCAGGCGTTCCTCGAGCGGGTGCTCGACGCGCCGCGGCCGCCCGCCTAGCGCCGCGCCCCGGATCGTCATGACGCGCGGCGACCGGCGCACGCGCCGGGGCTCCGGCACCCGGGCCGCACCGGGCGAATCCGGCGAGCCGCGCCTGCGCGTGGGCTTCGTGCTCGCGCCCCGCTTCACGCTGACCGCGTTCGCCGGCTTCGTCGACGCGCTGCGCCTCGCCGCCGACGAGGGCGACCGCAGCCGCCAGCGGCTGGTCCGCTGGTCGATCCTGGGGTTCGACGCCGCACCGGTCGTGTCGAGCTGCGGTGCGTCGGTCGCACCGACCGCGCCGATGGATTCCCCGGAGCGGTACGACGCGATCGTCGTGGTCGGCGGGCTGCTGCATGGCGGCCAGAAGGTGCCCGCGCCGGTCGGCGCGTTCCTGAAGGTCGCAGCGGCGCGCGACGTCCCGCTGATCGGCCTGTGCACCGGCTCGTTCGTGCTCGCGCGCGCGGGACTGCTCGACGGGCACCTCGCCTGCGTCTCCTGGTTCCACCGCGAGGAATTCGAGGCCGAGTTCCCGCGGGTGCGCGTCGTGTCGAACCAGATGTTCGTCATCGACCGCGACCGGATGACCTGCGCCGGCGGCACGAGCGTCGTTCACCTCGCGGCGACGCTGATCGAGCGCGCCATCGGCCGCGCCAGCGCGGTCAAGGCGTTGCGGATCCTGATCGAGGACGAACCGCTGCCGGCGCGTACGCTGCAGCCGGAGGCGGTGGTCAGCGAACGGGCGAGCGACAGCGTCGTGCGCAAGGCGATGCTGATGACGGAGCAGCGCCTGGGCGCGCCGCTCACCACCGCCGCCCTGTGCGGCCCGCTGGGCGTGAGCCGGCGCCAGCTCGAGCGGCGCTTCCGCGACGACGTCGGGCTCGGTCCGGCCGAGTACCGGCAGCGCCTGCGCCTCGCACGGGCGCGCTGGCTGCTGGAACACACCGACCTCGACGTGACCGAGGTCGCGCTCCAGTGCGGCTACCAGGACGGTTCGGGGTTCGCGCGCGCGATGCGCCGCGCGTTCGGCGCGAGCCCGCGGGCGCTGCGCCATCGGGGCGCCGAATCCGGCTGAGCGGTGGCGCCGCCCGACGCTGAACGCCAGACGCCGGGCTCAGGCGACGGCGAAGCAGTCCTCGACCCGCCAGGAGAGCGTCATCTTCCGGCCCGGTTCGACGCGCGGCGCCGACGAGGAGGCCGGCGTCGCGACGAGGAGCCGGTCGCCGCCGGCGGTCACGACCTCGTGCTCGACCACCGGTCCCAGGTAGGTCGCGCTCTTGAGCGTCACGTCCATCGAATTCGCGTCGTCTGACCGGGCCTCCTCGAGACGCGCCCGCTCCGGGCGGAAGCACAGCGCCGCGCCGCCGCTGCCGCCGGCGAAGCGCAGCGCGCGGCCGTCGCGTGACTCGAAGCGGCCCGGCGCCACCGTGCGGCCTTCGATGACGTTGCACTTGCCGATGAAAGTGGCCACGAAGCGCGACGCCGGCCGCAGGTAGAGATCTTCCGCCGTCCCGAGCTGCTCGAGGCGGCCGTGGTTCATCACGCCGATCCGGTCGGCGATCGCCATCGCCTCCTCCTGGTCGTGGGTGACGAACACCGAGGTGATGCGCGCCTGCTGCTGCAGCTCGCGGATCTCGCCGCGCAACTGCTCGCGCAGCTTCGCGTCCAGCGCCGAGAACGGCTCGTCGAGGAGCAGCACGTCGGGCTGGATCGCCATCGCCCGGGCGAGCGCGACGCGCTGTTGCTGGCCGCCGGACAGCGCGCTGGGGCGGCGGTCGGCCAGCGTCTCGAGACGCACCCAGCGCAGCATCTCGGCGACGCGCGCCTGCTGGCGCGGTGCGTCCCAGCGGCGCAGCCGCAGCCCGAAGGCGATGTTCTGCGCCACGGTGAGGTGCGGGAAGAGCGCGTAGCCCTGGAAGACCATGCCGACGTTGCGACGGTGCACCGGCACGCGGGTCACGTCGCGCTCGCCCAGCCGGATCGTCCCCGCGGTCGGCTCGACGAAGCCGGCGATCATCCGCAGCGTCGTCGTCTTGCCGCAGCCGCTCGGCCCGAGCAGGGCGAGGAGCTCGCCCGCGCGGATTTCCAGCGTCGTGGGCTCGACCGCGCGGAAGTCGCCGTAGCTCTTGCTGACGTTGCTGAGGGTGACGCCCATGTCAGAACGCCTTTCCGAGGTTGACGTAGCGATCCGAGACGAGGAGCGCGGCGCCGATGATCAGGATCTGCACGGTCGCCACCGCGGCGATCGTCGAGTCGAGGTTCCACTCGAGGTAGTTGACGATCGAGATCGGCAGCGTGATCTTGCCCGGACCGACCAGGAACAGGGACTTTTCGAGGTCCGAGAACGAGGCGATGAACGAAAACATCGCCGCGGCGATGATGCCCGGGCGGATCGTCGGCAGCGTCACCAGGAAGAAGGTCTGCGCGGCGTTCGCCCCCAGGCTGCGCGCCGCCTCCTCGGACGAGGCGTTGGCGGTGGCGAGCGAGGCGCAGACGAGGCGGATCGTCCAGGGCAGCGCGATCACCGTGTGGGCGATCGCCAGTCCGGTGAAGGTCGCCGCGAGCTGGAACCCGGTCGCGATCTCGAGCTGCACGAAATAGATGTAGACGGCGGCGCCGGCGACGATCGCCGGCACGATCATCGGCGAGAGCAGCAGCTGGCGCACCGTCTCGCGGCCGGGGAAGGGGAAGCGCTCGATGGCGAGCGCGGCGGGGACGCCGAAGGCGAGCGAGCCGACGGTCGCGACCGCGCCGACCTCGAGGCTGGTGACGAACCCGGCGGCGAAATCCTGGAGCTCCCAGGCGCGGGCGAACCAGGCGAGCGTATAGCCGCTCGGCGGGAAGGTGAGGATGCGGTCGGCGAAGAACGCCGCCCACATGATCACGACCAGCGGGGCGACGACCACCAGCATCGCCAGCCCGACGCACGACAGGTACGCCCACCGGCCCAGCGCGCCGCTCATCGGGTCCTCCGGTGCAGGAAGTGCGTGGCGACGATGGTGAGCAGCGCGGTCGCGGCCATCAGCAGGCAGGCGAGCGTCGATCCGAACGGCCAGTTGGACACCTTGGCGATCTGCTCGTAGACGATCGGGCCCATCATCTGCATCTTCGGTCCGCCGATCAGCACCGGCGTCGCGTAGGCGTTCATCGCCAGTGCGAAGCAGATCGCGCCGGCGGCGACCAGCCCCGGCGTCGCCAGCGGCAGGACCGCGGACAGCACCGCCCGCAGCGGCGAGGCGCCGAGGGAGCGCGCCGCCTCCTCGAGGCTGTCGGGGATCGCGTCGAGGACCGACTGCAGCGTGATGATCGCGAAGGGCAGCAGCACCGACACCAGCGCGATGACCACGGCGGCCGGCGTGTAGAGGATCGCCACCGGCTCGGCGGACAGGCCCAGCGCCAGGATCACCGAGTTGGCGACGCCCTTCGTGCCCATGACCACCATCCACGCGGCCGAGCGGACCGCGTTGCCGAGCAGGAGCGGCAGGACCGTGAGGATGATGAGGAGGCTTCGCCGCTTCTCCGAGCGCGTGCGCGAGATGCAGTAGGCGACCGGGAAGGCGAGGACGACGACGATCGCCGTCGACAGGCCGGCGATCTTCGCCGTCAGTCCCAGCACGTTCTGGTAGAACGGATCGGCGAACGCCTTGACGTAGTTGTCGACGCTGAACACGCCCTGCATCAGTTTCGCCGGGTCGTACAGGTCGACGCTGTAGCGCAGGATCAGCGCCAGCGGCGCGAGCAGGAAGGCGCCGACGACCAGCAGCGCGGGCAGTACCAGCGCCGTGCTGCCCCGCGCGAAGACGCCCCGCCGTGGCGGCGGGGCCGGTGCGGCGGGCGCGTCCGCGTCCGTGCTGGCCGCGGACGCCGTGCTCACGCCTTGAACTCCTTGTTCCACCATTCCTGCCAGCGGGCGATGCTCTTGGCCTGGTAACCGTAGTCCGGGTTGTTGAGGGTGGCGGTCTGCGCCGGCGTGAAGTCGATCGCCGCGCGGACGTCGTCGGGCAGTTGCGCGTTGGTGGTGGACGGAGCGTACATCGACGCCTGCGAGTACGCGCCCAGCGCCTTGGGATCGAGCAGCGCGTTCAGGTAGAAATACGCGGCGTCCTTGTTGCGCGCCTTCTTGGGCATCGTCGCGCCGAACACGATCGTGACCGCTCCCTCCTTCGGATAGGCGGAGCGGACCGGCACGCCGTCGCGGGCCCACTGTGCGAGGCGCGCCGAGTAGTTGGCCGAGATCCAGACCTCCTCGTTGGTGAAGCCGGCCGCCAGGTGCTGGTGCGTCGGATAGAGCCGCGGCTTGATCGACTTCTTCATCTCCGCGAGCTTCGGGAACGCGGCGTCGACGTTCGACATCTTGCCGCCGCCGACCAGCGCCGCCATGTAGACCCAGTTGTAGAAGCTCTGGTCGAGGACGCCGACCTTGCCCGCGTACTTCGGATCCCACAGGTCGGCGAACGACTTCGGTGCGTCCTTGACGAACTTCGGGTTGTAGGCGAGCGTCACCGCGCCGAAGACCCAGGGCACGAAGTAGGGCGTCGCGAGTCCGGCGCGGACATTGGCGAGGTTGGGGATCCGGCTCGCGTCCAGCTTCTCGAGGATGTCCTGCTCGTTCAACTCGAAGGCGTCGCCGGCGGAGAAATGCGCGACGTCGATCGTCCCGCGCGGCAGGTTGCGCTCGGCCAGGAGCTTGGTCTTGCGCTCGGGCTCGAGGTTCAGCGTGCGCACGATCTTGATGCCCTTGCTCTCGACGAGCGGCGCCTCGACGAACTTCACCGTCCGGTCGTTCCAGTCGCCGCCCCAGTTGGCGACCGACAGCTCGCCCGACTGGGCGCGCGCCGGGGCGCCGACGAGCGAGAGGCCCGCGGCGGCGCAGCCCATCGCGAGGATGTCCCGGCGCTTCTTGGATGTGAGCGTGTCCCTGTCATGCATTTGGTGGTCTCCGTGGTGTCGGGCGGAAACTGCGAGGATATCGCGTTCGCGCGGCGTCCGGGGTCAGGCGGCGAGCGCGCGGCCCGGGGCGAACTGCGCGAGGTAGTTGAGGCAGGACTCGGTCGTCTCGACGTCGCCGAACTTGGCATCGATGTCGAAGAGGTTCCACAGCACGGCGCCGGGAACGCGGTCGCCGATCGCCTCCTTGACCGCGATCGTGCGGAAGCCGTCGGCGATGCCGTCGCAGATGGTCTCGCGCACGCAGGCCGAGGCGGTGACGCCGGTGACGAGAATCGTGTCGACGCCGGCGGCGCGCAGGAAACCGGCCAGGTAGGTGCCGTGGAAGGCGCTCGCGCGCTTCTTGATCAGCACCTGCTCCCCTTCGATCGGGGCGATCCGCGAGTCGATCGCCCAGATCTCCGGATTGCTCTGGGCGACGACGTCGACCGGGATCTTGTTGTGCCACAGGCCCATGTCGGTATTCGGGTTGTTGCGGTCGGTCACCTGGTAGCAGGTGGTGACGTGGACGACCGGCAGGTTCGCGGCGCGGAACGCCTTCAGCAGTTTCTGGACCGCCGGGATGATCCGATCGTCGATGTGCTCGCAGGTGAACGGATTGCCCGGCCGGGTCCAGGCGTTGGCCAGGTCGACGTTGATCAGCGCGGGCTTCTTGCCGAAGCCGACCCGGCGCTGGAAGCCGCGCTGCTGGTAGCGGCGCGTGGCTTCGGCGAAGGCGGCTTCGAGGGCTTGTTCGAGGGCGTCGGACATGGCGGGCTCCTGGGGATGATGGTCGGTGATGGGGGGAGGGCGTCGGGGAGGGGGACGGGGATGCGGACGGGGAAGGGGCTCGGAGAGCCGGGTCGTTGCTTCGGCGCGTCGACAGGCGGCTCGCGCGCCGGGGATCGCCGGCGCCGAGGATCGGCTCGCGGCGCGTCGGTCGATCGATGGCCGAATACTAGACAGGAGCCGGCAGAATTTGATATCAATTGATGTCTGATTATTGCGTTTTTGCCGGGTTACGCATTGACCGCGCCCCTGCTGCCCGCACCCGCCCCCCGACTGCCTCGCTTCGACCTGCGACAGGCCCGGGCCTTCGTCTGCGTCGCCGACGAGCTGCACTTCAGCCGCGCGGCGGCGCGCCTGTACACGAGCCAGTCGGCGCTCAGCCGCACCATCCGCGGGCTCGAGGGGATCGTCGGCGTGCCGCTGCTGGAGCGCACGACGCGGCGGGTCCGGCTGACGGCAGCGGGCGAATCGTTCGCCGACGAATGCCGCAAGGCCCTCGCGCACTTCGACCGTGCCGCCGGGTCGGCGCTGGACGCGGCCGACGGCCGGACCGGGCGCCTGCGCATCGCCTACATGGACTTCGCGATCAACGGCCGGCTGCCGCTGCTGCTCAAGGAATTCCGGGCCCGTTTTCCGCGCAGCGTCCTCGACCTCGAGTACCTGCCGTCGGCCAAGCAGCGGACCGCGCTCTTCGAGGGGCGGATCGACATCGGGATGATGATCGGCGAACTGGAGGGCGCGAAGGCGCGCAACCTGCTCGTCGACCAGGACGACTTCGTCGCGTTGTTGCCCGAGGGCCACCCGATCGCGTCGCGCCGCACGGTCGCGCTCGCCGACCTCGCTCGCGAACCGTTCGTCCTGGGCAACGACGACGGCTTCTCGAGCTTCCGCCGCCTGTTCCTGCCGTTGTGCCACGAGGCCGGGTTCATGCCCGACATCGTCCAGCAGGCGTCGAACTCGAGCGGCATCTTCGGCATGGTCGCGGCGGGCGTCGGCGTCAGCGTCTACGCCGGTTGCGCGCGCAACGTCCGACGCGCCGGCGTCGTCGTCCGGCCGCTCGCCGATGTGCGCGCCACGATCCCGGTCTTCGCCGCCTGGGTCGACGAGCCGGCCTCCGAGCTTCTCGCCAAGTTCACCGACTTCCTCGTGTCGCAGGCGCGGCTCGGGTTCGTGCCCCCCGCAAGATGACGGCGGGCCGACCGGCCGGGCACCGCGGTCGCCGGTGTTACGCCGTGGCTGTCGCAATCGGCATATCATCCGCCGCAAACAGCACGGCAGGCACCGGCCGCCCGGGCCACCATCGCCGCCCATCATCGACGGTTCACGACCGGCGGCGCCGCGACCGCCGTTTCGCCTAGGGGCGCATCGCGTGGCGATCTCGGCCTTCGACCTCTTCAAGATCGGTATCGGGCCGTCCTCCTCGCATACGGTCGGACCGATGCGGGCCGCCGCGCGTTTCGCCGGCCGGCTCGCCGACGCCGGAGCGCTCGATCGCGTCGCGCGCGTGCGCGGTGAGCTCTACGGCTCGCTCGGCGCCACCGGCAAGGGCCACGGCAGCGACAAGGCGGTGATGCTCGGGCTCGAAGGCGAGGAGCCCGATCGCATCGATCCCGACGCGATCGCGCCGCGGCTCGAGGCGATCCGCGCGGCCCGGCGCTCGCGCTCGCCGGCCGTCAGCGCGTCGCCTTCGACGAGCGGGCCGACCTCGTGTTCAACCGCCGCCAGACGCTGCCGTTCCATCCGAACGGCATGCGGCTGTCGGCGTTCGACGCCGCCGGCGGCGTCCTGGCCGAGCACACGTACTACTCGGTCGGCGGCGGATTCGTCGTCGGCCAGGACGAGACGGGTTCGCCGACGCTGGTCGCCGACGCCCGGTCGCTGCCCCATCCGTTCGCGAACGGGGCTGAGCTCCTCGAGCGCTGCGCCGGCACCGGGCTGTCGATCGCGGAGGTGATGGCGGCCAACGAAACCGCCTGGCGCGAACCCGCCGAGGTTCGCACCGGGCTGCTGGCGATCTGGGACGCGATGCAGGGCTGCGTCCGGCGCGGCATCGCGACCGAGGGCGTGCTGCCCGGCGCGCTGAAGGTCAAGCGGCGCGCGGCGGAGCTCCATCGCGGGCTGATCGCGCATCCGGAGGCGGCGCTGCGCGATCCGCTGCAGGTGCTCGACTGGGTCAATCTCTACGCGCTCGCGGTCAACGAGGAGAACGCCGCCGGCGGCCGGGTGGTGACCGCACCGACCAACGGCGCGGCCGGCATCGTGCCGGCGGTGCTCCACTACTACGCCCGCTTCGTGCCCGGCGCGAACGACCGGGGCGTCGTCGATTTCCTGCTGACCGCCGCCGCGATCGGCATCCTCTACAAGGAGAACGCCAGCATCTCCGGCGCCGAAGTCGGCTGCCAGGGCGAGGTCGGCGTCGCCTGCTCGATGGCGGCCGCGGCGCTGTGCGCGGTCATGGGCGGGACGCCGCCGCAGGTGGAGAACGCCGCCGAGATCGCGATGGAGCATCATCTGGGCCTCACCTGCGACCCGGTCGGCGGTCTGGTGCAGATCCCGTGCATCGAGCGCAACGCGATCGCCTCGGTCAAGGCGATCAACGCGGCGCGGATGGCGCTGCGCGGCGACGGCACGCACTACGTGAGCCTGGACAAGGTGATCAAGACGATGCGCGAGACCGGCGCCGACATGCAGTCGAAGTACAAGGAAACCTCGCGCGGCGGCCTCGCCGTCAACGTCGTCGAGTGCTGAAGGGGAATGACGATGCAACGATTCTCGATCTGGTCGCTCGCGCGCAACGCGATCGGCCACCACGAGGGCTGGCAGCGGCAGTGGCGCTCGCCGGAACCGAAGCGCGAGTACGACGTCGTCGTCGTCGGCGGCGGCGGGCACGGGCTGGCGACCGCGTACTACCTCGCGAAGGAGCACGGCGTGCGCGACGTCGCGGTCGTCGAGCGCGGGTACCTGGGCGGCGGCAACACCGCGCGCAACACGACGATCGTGCGCAGCAACTACCTGTGGGACGAGGCGACCCACCTCTACGAGAAGTCGATGAAGCTGTGGGAGGGGCTCTCGCAGGACCTGAACTACAACGTCATGTTCAGCCAGCGCGGCGTGATGAACCTCGGGCACACGCTGCAGGACATGCGCGACATCGAGCGGCGCGTCAACGCCAACCGGCTGAACGGCGTCGACGCCGAGGTGCTTTCGCCGGAGCAGATCCGGGCGATCGTGCCGTTCATCAATCTGAACACACGCTACCCGGTGCTCGGCGCGTCGTTCCAGCGGCGCGCGGGCATCGCCCGGCACGACGCGGTCGCCTGGGGATTCGCGCGCGCCGCCGACGCACTGGGCGTCGACCTCCTGCAGAACTGCGAGGTTACCGGTGTGCGCCGCGAGAACGGCGCGGTGACCGGCGTCGACACGGCGAAGGGGTTCATCAGGGCGAAGAAGGTCGCGGTCGTCGCCGCCGGGCATTCGAGCGTGATCGCCGCGATGGCCGGCTTCCGCCTGCCGATCGAGAGCCATCCGCTGCAGGCGCTGGTGAGCGAGCCCTGAAGCCGATCTTCCCGACCGTCGTCATGAGCAACGCGATCCACGCCTACATCAGCCAGTCGGACAAGGGCGACCTCGTCATCGGCGCCGGGATCGACCAGTACAACGGCTACGGCCAGCGCGGCAGCTTCCAGACGATCGAGCACACGCTCCAGGCGATCGTCGAGATGTTCCCGCTGTTCTCGCGGGTGCGGATGAACCGGCAGTGGGGCGGCATCGTCGACGTCGCGCCCGACGCCTGCCCGATCATCGGCCTCACGCCGGTCCGGGGACTGTACGTCAATTGCGGTTGGGGAACCGGGGGATTCAAGGCGACGCCGGGTTCGGGATGGGTGATGGCGCACACGGTCGCCAACGACCGGCCGCACGAACTCAACGCGGCGTTCACGCTCGACCGCTTCCACACCGGCCATCTGATCGACGAGCACGGCGCGGCGGCCGTCGCGCACTAGGAGCGAGCCATGCTGCTCATCGAATGTCCGTACTGCGGTCCGCGCGCCGAGACCGAGTTCTCCTGCGGCGGCGAGGGCGGGATCGTCCGTCCGCTCGACACCGACCGGATGAGCGACGCCGAGTGGGGCGACTACGTGTTCTTCCGCAAGAACCCCAAGGGCCTCCACCACGAGCAGTGGCGCCACGCGAGCGGCTGCGGCCGCTGGTTCCACGCGCTGCGCGACACGGTGAGCTACCGCGTCCGCGCGACCTGGAGGATCGGCGAGACGGCGCCGGGCGTCGCCGGGAAGGAGGTCGCATGAGCGCCGACGAGCCGCCTCGAGGCGCTCGCCCCCCAGGGGGGACGCGGCACGAAGTGCCGCCTCGGGGGGATCATTCAAGCGCGCGACTGCCCGCCGGCGGGCGGATCGACCGGAGCCGGACGCTGGAGTTCGCTTTCGACGGACGGCGCTACCGGGGCCACCCCGGCGACACGCTCGCCTCGGCGCTGCTCGCCAACGGCGTGCACCTCGTGGCCCGCAGCTGGAAGTACCACCGGCCGCGCGGGATCCTGTCGGCGGGCGTCGAGGAGCCCAACGCGCTGGTGCAGCTCTTCGAGGGCGCGCGCACCGTACCCAACGCGCGGATGACCGAGACCAGCCTGGTCGACGGGCTGGTGGCGACCAGCGTCAACGCGAGTCCCGGCGTCGGCTTCGACCTGCACGCGGTCAACGGGTGGTTCTCGCGCCTGATCCCCGCCGGGTTCTACTACAAGACGTTCATGGCTTCGCAGCGCGCCTGGCACTTCTTCGAGAAGCGGATCCGGGCGGCGAGCGGGCTGGGCGCCGCACCGGCCGAGCCGGACCCGGACCGCTACGAGAAGCGTCACGCTCACTGCGACGTGCTCGTCGTCGGCGCGGGCGTCGCCGGACTCGCGGCGGCGCTCGCGGCGGGGTCGTCCGGCGCGCGGGTGATCGTCTGCGACGAGGGGAGCGAGCCGGGCGGCTGGCTGCTGTCGACCGACGAGACCGTCGACGGCGGACCGGCGGCCGCCTGGGCCGACGCGGCGGTCGCCCGGTTGCGGGCGATGCCCGACGTGACGCTGTTGCCGCGGACCACCGCGTTCGGCTACCAGGACCACGACCTGGTCACGCTGCTCGAACGCCGCGGCGACCATCGTCGGCCGGCCGAGGCGCCGGTGTTCCGCGAGCGGCTGTGGAAGGTCCGCGCGAAGGCGGTGGTGCTCGCGACCGGCGCGCACGAGAGGCCGCTCGTCTTCGCGCGCAACGACCTGCCCGGCGTCATGCTCGCCGGCGCGGTGGCGACCTACGTCCGCCGCTACGCGGTGCTGCCGGGGCGCGACGCCGTCGTGTTCACCAACAACGACGCCGGCTACGAGGCGGCGATCGCGTTGCGCGGCGCCGGTGCCTCGGTGCGCGTCGTCGACGCGCGCGCCAGGCCCGACGGAGCGCTCACCGAGAACGCCCGGTCGCTCGGCGTGCCGATCACCTCGGGTTCGGTCGTCTTCGAGGCGCGCGGCGGCAAGCGGGTGGCCGGCGTGCGTGTCGCGGCGATCGACGCGCGCGGCGAATTGAGCGGAGCGACGAGCGAGCTCGCCTGCGACCTGCTCGCGGTGTCCGGTGGGACGAGCCCGGTCGTCCACCTGCACGCGCAGGCCGGCTCGAAGGCGCGCTGGGACGACGCGCGCGCCGCCTTCGTGCCGGGGTCGCCGGCGCAGTCGGAGCGTTCGGCCGGTGGCTGCAACGGGACGACGACGCTCGCCGAGGCGGCGGGGCAGGGCGCCGCCGCCGGTCGCGACGCGGCGCGCTCGACCGGTTTCGACGCGCCCGGCGCGCTGCCGCCGTCGATCGCGAGTCGGGAGCCCGGTTCGATCCGCGCGCTCTGGCTCGTGCCCCATCCGGACGGCCCGACCCGGGCTCCGAAGCAGTTCGTCGACCTGCAGAACGACGTCGCGGCGAGCGATCTCCTGCTCGCGCTGCGCGAAGGCTTCGAGTCCATCGAGCACGTCAAGCGCTACACGGCGATGGGCTTCGGCACCGACCAGGGCAAGACCGGCAACATCAACGGCATGGGCATCGTCGCGCAGGCGCTGGGCAAACCGATCCCGCAGGTGGGAACGACGACCTTCCGGCCGAACTACACGCCGGTGTCGTTCGGCGCGCTGGCGGGGGTCGAGCTCGGCGACGCGTTCGATCCGGTGCGCACGACGCCGATGCAGCCCTGGCATGTCGCGCAGGGCGCGCGCTTCGAGGACGTCGGCCAGTGGAAGCGGCCCTGGTACTTCCCGAAGCCCGGCGAGGACCTGCACGCGGCCGTGCATCGCGAGGCGCTCGCGGTGCGCAACGCGGTCGGCGTGCTGGACGCCTCGACGCTGGGCAAGATCGACATCCAGGGACCGGACGCTGCGACACTGCTCAACTGGGTCTACTGCAACGCCTGGAGCAAGCTCGAGGTCGGCCGCGCCCGCTACGGGTTCATGCTCGACGAGAACGGCATGGTGTTCGACGACGGCGTCACCGTGCGCATCGCCGAGCAGCGCTACCTGATGCACACGACCACCGGTGGCGCGGCGCGCGTGCTCGCCTGGCTCGAACGCTGGTTGCAGACCGAGTGGCCGCATCTCGAGGTCTACCTGACGACGGTGACCGATCACTGGGCGACGATCGCGGTCGCCGGGCCGAAGAGCCGGGAGCTCGTCCGCCGGCTCTGCCGCGACATCGATTTCGACGACGCGGCGTTCCCGTTCATGTCGTTCCGCGAGGGGACCGTCGCCGGCGCCAAGGCCCGGGTGTTCCGGATCAGCTTCTCCGGCGAGCGCAGCTACGAGATCAACGTCCCGGCCGACGATGGTCTGAGAGTGTGGGAGGCGGTCTTCGAGGCCGGCCGCGACCTGGGCGTCACGCCGTACGGCACCGAGACGATGCACGTGCTGCGCGCCGAGAAGGGCTTCGTCATCGTCGGCCAGGATACCGACGGCTCGGTGACGCCGATCGACCTCGGGATGTCCGGCATGGTCGCGAAGAACAAGGACTTCCTCGGGCGACGCTCGCTCTCGCGCAGCGACACCGTGCGCGACGACCGCAAGCAGTTCGTCGGCCTGCTGAGCGAGGATCCGACGGTCGTGCTCGCCGAGGGCGCGCAGATCGTCGGCGAGCCGTCGCCGCCGATCCCCGCCGCGATGCAGGGCCACGTCACGTCGAGCTACATGAGCCCGACGCTCGACCGTTCGATCGCGCTGGCGCTGGTCAAGGGCGGCGCGAATCGCAAGGGCGAGCGGGTCTGGGTGTCGATGCGCGACGGCCGGACGCTGCCCGCCACGATCAGCGACCCGGTGTTCTACGATCCGAAGGCGGAGCGCCAAAATGCCTGAAGCGTCCGTGACATCCCGAGCTTCCACATCGTCGGCCGCGGCGCTGGTCGCCGACTGGCGGCGCAGCGCGTCGATCGTCAACCTCCGCGTCGATCCGGCCGAGGCGACGTTCCGTGACCGGGTGAGGAACGCGATCGGCGTCGAGATCCCGAACGCCTGTCGGTCGAGCGTGTCGGGCGCGACACGTGTCGTCTGGGCCGGCCCGGACGACTTCTTCGTCATCGGCGCGCCGGGCGCGGCCGCCACGGTCGAGGCGAAGCTTCGCGCAGCGCTCGCCGGCACCCACCACGCGGTCACCGACGTCAGCGGCGGCTACGCGGTGCTGCGCCTCGGCGGACCGCCGGTGCTCGACGTGCTCGCGCACGGCTGCCCGCTCGACCTGCACCCGCGTGTGTTCGACCCCGGCGCGTGCGCCGGCTCGCACTTCTTCAAGGCGTCGGTATGGTTGTGGAAGACCGGCGACGCGCCCGAGTTCGAGCTCCTCGTTCGCCGTAGTTTCATCGGCTACGTCGGGCTGATGCTCGAACGCTGCACGGCGGAGTGCGGACTGGCGACCATCGCGTCGACCTGATCGGGGCGGCCCCGGGCCCGGCTCGGACGAAACGCTGCCGATCCTCGGTGGCCGGCCGCGGGCGCCGCCACCGTCCAGAGCGCTCCTGCGCGAGTTCGACCGCGAGTGTCACTGCTGGCGTCATGGACGGGAT
The DNA here is from genome assembly GCA_046347725.1 of Burkholderiales bacterium. Taxonomy (GTDB): domain Bacteria; phylum Pseudomonadota; class Gammaproteobacteria; order Burkholderiales; family Casimicrobiaceae; genus VBCG01. The sequence goes on along the minus strand of JAXMFN010000002.1, from coordinate 571,361 downwards.
GCGCGCCGGCGAATCCCGTGATCGTCACAGGGACTTGTGCGCGTCCGGACTCGCTGCGGCACCGCGTCAACGACCGCGAACCGCCGCACGCGTTCGGGTCGCGCCCGTCCCGACATTCGGTGCCACACGTTCGCCCTTACGGTGTTAGCCTAGGCGCCGGCTTCGACCGGGGGGACGAGTCATGACCGACATCACCGCAGGCGCCGGGAAGTCCGCATTCGATTCATCGGCGGCACCGCTCGCACCGGTGGTCGACCGCTGGATCTTCGTGATCATGGCGGTTTGGTTCATCGTCATCGCGCTGACCGGATTCATCCCCGACTCGCTCGACAAGATCGCCGCGGTGGAGGCGGGGCAGCGCCCGCCGTTCCCGCTGGTGCTGCACGTGCACGCGGTGTTGATGGGCTCGTTCCTGCTGCTGTTGCTGGCGCAGGCGTTGCTCGCGGCGACCGGCCGGCAGGCGGTTCACCAGACGCTGGGACTGGTGTCGCTGGTGCTGGTGCCGGCACTGGTGGTCGCGGGGTTCCTGCTGGTGCCGGCGACCTACCAGAGCATCTGGGGCGCGATGCAGGCGGCGCCGCCGCAGGCGCAGGCCGCCATCAAGCAGGGCTTGCGCGAATTCGACAACATCATGCTGCTGCAGATCCGGATCGGCGTGCTGTTCCCGGTGTTCATCGCCATCGCGCTGTGGGCGCGCCGCCGCGACCCGGGCCTGCACAAGCGGATGATGTTCCTGTCCGTGGCGATGGCGCTGCCGGCGGCGTTCGACCGGATCTCGTGGCTGCCGACGTCGCTGCCGGACGGGCCGTTGACCACCGACCTGTACCCGCTCGCGGCGCTGGCGCCGATGTTCATCTGGGACCTGGTGCGGACGCGCACGATCCACAAGGCGTACTGGATCTGGGCGGCTCTTGTCGTGCCGACGTCGTTCGTCGTCCATGCGCTGTGGGGCAGCGAGTGGTGGCACGCGACCGCGCCCCGACTCGGCGGCGTGTGAACTCGCCGGCCGCGCGGACGCGCCACGCCGCGGCGAGCGCCGCCAGGATCGACGCCAGCGTCACGAGCATCGCGGAACCCCCGACCGGAACCGGCACCGCGACCGCTCGCACGAGCACGTAGACCTCGTCGATCGGCGGTTCCTGCGTCGCTAGCGCGAGCGAGACCAGGTCGACGATGTCCTGCCCGGGCGCGAGATCGAGTCCGACCGTCCCCTGGAACGTCGCGAGATCGCCGCCGGCGACCGTGACGTCGACCACGCCCGGAGCGACCGGCGCGACCTGCGTCACCGTCGCGGTCGTCCCGCCGTTCACCGCGAAATCCGCGGTCGAGACGCCTTGCACCGGCTCGCTGAACGTCGCACGGAAGACGAGGACGTCGGCGCTGGTCGGGCTCGACGCCGGCGATCGGCGCGTGAACGACACGAGCGCCGGCGGGGTCGCGTCGATCGTCCAGGCGCGGGTCGCCGGGCTCGGGTCGACGTTGCCGGCGGTGTCGATCGCACGGACCGCGAACGTGTGCGGGCCGTCCGCGAGTCCGGCGTGGCTCGCCGGCGAGGTGCAGGCGGAGAACGCCGCGCCGTCGAGGCTGCATTCGAACGAGGCGACCCCGCCGCCGACCGGATCGACGCCCGAGAAGCCGAACGCCGCGGATCCGCTGGTCGACGGGTTCGGAGGCGAGGTCAGGATCGTCGTGTCCGGAGCGACCGGATCGTAGGTTCGCGCGAACGGGGCGATCGCGAGGTTGGGATTGCCCAGCGCGTCCTGCGCGACGCCGGCGTCGATCGTGGCGGTGACGACGCCCGCCCCGAGCGGAACGAGGTCGAACGTGTAGGTGTCGCCGTCGACGGCGACGAAGTTCGCGATCGTCGCGTTGCCCGGCACGATGTCGGTCGCAGCGAAGTTCACCACCGACTTGTTGAATTGAACGGTCACCGGGATCGGCGAGACGCCGGTCGGATCGGGGGTCGGCGAGCTCATCGTCGCGGTCGGCGCGGCGGTGATCACGTTGCGGAACGTGCAATCGACGCTGTGGTTGCCGGTGCCGTTGAAGAACAGCAGGTTGCCGTTGACGATCAGCGTCGCGGCCGGGTCGGACCTGACGCAGTCGACCGACAGCAGCGTCCATCCGGGTGGACCGTTCTGAATGACGGTGTAGGTACCGGGCAACGGCTTCGTGACCAGCGACGCGCCGGCCGCGTCGCCGTCGTCGGGGACCGCATGGTCGAGCGTGAAGAACGTCAGGTCCGGCAGCGTCGATATGAACGAGAAATCGGTGCCGTCGGGCGGATCGTTCGCGACCCGCAGCGTGACGTTGGTCCGCTGGCGCGCGTTCGAGAACGTGCAGGCGACCGATTCGCCGGCGTCGAGCGCGATCGTCGCCAGGTTCGGGGCGACGACGACCGGTTCGGCGGCGTCGCTGGTCGTGCAAACGAGGTCGGTCAGATTCCAGCCCGACGGCACGATCTCGGTCAGCGTGTAGGGGCCCGGCGGGAGGCTCGTCGTCGTCGACGCGCCGACCGCGTCGCCGTCGTCGGGCACGGCGTCGTCGAGCGTGATCGTGGCGCTGGCAGCGCCGCCCAGGGTGAAGCTGAAGTCGGTGCCGTCCTTCTCGACCGCGCTGTGCGTCACCGTGATCGAGCCGCGCCGGGTATTCCGGAACGTGCAATCGATCGTCTCGCCGTCGCTCGCGGTGACGAACAACAGGCTGCCGTTGACGATGACCGCGGTGCCGGGGTCGCTGGTCGTGCAGTCGATGCCGTCGAGGTCCCAGCCGGAGGCCGCGGACTGGATGATCGTGTAGGACCCGGCGCCGACCTGGAACGCCGCCGAGGCCGGCACACCGTCGCCGTCGTCGGTCGCGGCGTCGTCTAGGGAGAAAAAGCTGGCCGCCGGAATCGTCGAAACGAAATTGAAATTCGTGCCGTCGGCCGGGGTCGTCTGCAGACGGATGGTGAGCGTGGCGTCGGCCTGCGCGTACGTGCTGAACAGCGCCAGACACGCCACGACGAGCCAGGCCGATGGACGCGGCAGGCCGCGAGTGCGGGGAGGAGCGTGGCGGCGTTCGGATTCGAGTGAACCGCCGGCCGTCGGCGTGGGCGACGTCGCCGCACCGGAACGATCTGACATGGGCGGCGACTGTACCATCGCTGTCGACGGGTTGTGTCGCCCCGCGCACGTCCGTCTTGCGCAGCGACCCGGTGGCGCCGCGCGGGTCGCGCTAGGCGCGGTCAGCGGAACGCGCTATCGTCCGATCCGATGATCCGATGCGCCCGACCATTCGATGGCGTGGTCCGCTCGACGGCGGCGGTGGTGTTCGACGATCGCCCGACGATCGGGCAGGGGAACCGGGTTTCGACAGGGCTCGCGGCTCGACGCCGTGGCGTGCTCGTTGCGTTTCTCGCGATCGCGGTGTCGATCTCACAGGGAGTCGCCATGGCTGCCGACCAGACGTCCCCGGCCGACGAACTGTCGCACGACGCCGCACGGACGATCGCGGCGCGCTACTTCGCTCGCGAGGTCATGGCCGAGGGCGCGGTCGGGCAGGGCGTCCCGCGCGACGGCTCCTGGGCGTTCCCGGTGTACTTCGGCTACGCCCGCAAGGAGGCGCCCGATCCGATCCTCGTCGACAAGCGCAGCGGCGCGGCGTCGTGGGCGGGTCTCGAGGCCCATCGGGCGTTCATGGAGAAGATGAAGCGGCGCTAGTGCGTTCGCACGCGTGGACGATGACCGACGTCGCGCATCTGATCCTCTACGTCGCCGACCAGCGGCGCAGCGCCGCCTTCTACGCGCATGCGCTCGGCTTCGCTCCCCGGCTCGACGTCCCCGGCATGACCGAGTTCGCGCTCGGGGGCGGGGCGGTGCTCGGGCTGATGCCGGTCGCCGGCATCCGCCGGCTGCTCGGCGATCCGCTGCCCGATCCGGCGCGCGCCGCGGGTGTCCCGCGCGCCGAGCTCTACCTGCGGGTCGACGACGTCGACGGCGCGCACGCCCGCGCGCTCGCCGCCGGTGCGCGCGAGCTCTCGCCGCCGGCGCCGCGCGACTGGGGCGACATCGCGTCCTACGCGCTCGATCCGGACGGACACGTGCTCGCCTTCGCGAGCCGGGCGGGCCCGCGCGGTTGACGAGTCCCGGAGGGGTTCGCGGGCGCGACCGATCGCGTTACGCTCGCGGCGATGGGCGCCTGGGCGGTCAACGAGATCCTGCGGGTCGCCGCGCTCTACGTCACCGCGTGGCTGCTCGGCCGCTTTGTGCTCGCGCGCGGTGTGCGGGTCAACGATACGCGCAAGATCCTCCACTTCGTCCTCTTCTTCGTCCCGCTCGCCCTCGCCGACTGGATCCCGTATCCGGCGTCGCTCGCGACCATCGCCGGCAGCGGCCTCGTGTTCGTCGCCTGCATCGCGACCTTTGCGGCCCCGCTGCGCTCGCGATCGGCGTTCCTGGCGACCGCGTACGCGTCGATCGACCGGCCGGAAGACCGGCCCTACACGCTCGTCTGGGTGACCACGCAGGCGCTCGTCACCTACGCTGTCCTGGTCGCCATCGTCGTCTGGCTCGATCGCTACGGGCAGCGGCCGCTCGTCTACATCACCGTCCTGATCGCGGCGATCGGCGACGGGCTGGCCGAGCCGGTCGGCGTCCGGTTCGGCCGGCACCGCTATCGTGTGCGGGCGCTCGTCACCGACCGGGTCTACACGCGCAGCCTCGAGGGCAGCCTCTGCGTGCTCGCGAGCGGCGTGTTCGCGGTGCTGGCGCTGCGCGCCCGGATGAGCGGCGTCGAGCTCGCGCTCGCGCTCGCGGTGATTCCGGTCGCGACGACGCTCGCCGAGGCGCTATCACCGCACACCTGGGACGGCCCGCTGATCTACGCGGCCGGCGGGGCGTCGACCGTCGCCGTGCTGGAGCTCGCGCCGATGCTCGCGTGAACCGGACGGCCCGCGCCGGGGCGGCGGTGGATGCGCGGCGCGGCGAGTCCCGGTAGCATGGTCGCCGCCCGCGCGCCGGCCGGCGCCGCGGCGACGACAACACCGGGAGGGGCCATGCCGATGTCGCGACGACTCGCCGCCGAATGCCTGGGTACGTTCTGGTTGGTGCTCGGAGGTTGCGGCAGCGCGGTTCTCGCCGCCGCGTTCCCCGGAGTCGGCATCGGTTTGCTGGGGGTGTCGTTCGCGTTCGGATTGACGGTGCTGACGATGGCCTGCGCGATCGGTCCGATCTCCGGATGTCATCTCAATCCCGCGGTGACCGTGGGGTTGACCGTCGCCGGCCGTTTCAAGGCGGGCGAGGTCGTTCCGTACATGATCGCGCAGGTCGTCGGCGCGCTGATCGCCGCCGGCGTGCTCTACGTGATCGCCAGCGGCAAGGCGGGTTTCGAACTCGCCGGCGGCTTCGCGTCGAACGGCTACGCCGAGCACTCGCCGGGCAAGTACTCGGCGGGCGCTGCCTTCGTCTGCGAAATCGTGATGACGTTCATGTTCCTGATCGTGATCCTGGGAGCGACCGGCCCGCGCGCCGCCGCCGGCTTCGCGCCGATCGCCATCGGACTCGCCCTGACGCTGATCCACCTGGTCAGCATTCCGGTCACCAACACCTCGGTCAATCCGGCGCGCAGCACCGGTCCGGCGCTGTTCGTCGGCGACTGGGCGGTCGCGCAGTTGTGGATGTTCTGGGTCGCGCCGATCGCCGGCGCGGCGGCCGCCGGCGCCGTGTGGCGGTGGCTCGGCCGGGACGAAGCGCGTTGACGGCGATTCGTCGTGATTCGCGTCTCGCTCGCGTCCGGGCCGGGCTACCGCGACCGCTGGCGGAGCTGTCGGGCCGCGAGGCCGGTGAGCAGCAGCGCCAACAGTCCGAGCAGCGTGGTTCCGGAGGTCGGCACGGAGGTGGGCCGGATCAGCCGCGGAGCTTCGTACGCGCCGCTGTCGCAAACGACCGATCCGTTCCCGTCGCCGTCTTGAGGCAGAACGCCGCGCTGGTCGAACAGCGTGCAGTTGAGCGCCACGCCTCGGTCGATCGCCGGGCTTCCCGGCTGGAGCGCCATCGTCTGCGTCGGTCCGCCGTTGTCGGCGAGCGTGCCGAGCAGCGGATCGGCGACCGGAATCGTCGCGCCGCAGAGGGCGTCGGGGAACTGCAGGTTGCCGCCGCCGTCGGTGATCGTCCCTCCGGCCGCTGCGCTGCACTGCCCCGCTCCACCGGAACCCGCGTTGTTCGCGACGATCGTGTTGTTGAGCGTGACCGCGCCGCTCCCGAACGAGAGGACGCCGCCGGTGTTGCCTCCCGGCGGGCCGGTATTGCCGGCGATCGTGCTGTTGGTGATCGTCGCCGTGCCGCTCGCGAAGATCGCGCCGCTGTTGTTGCCGGAGATCGTCGCGTTCGCGACGATCAGCGTCGCGGTGTTGTTGATGCAGACCGCGCTGCTGTTCGTGGCAGCGGCGTTGTTGCTCGTGGTGATCGTCGAACGGAAGATCCGGAGCGTCGCGTCGGTCACGCTGATCGCCGGACAGCCGCCGTTGGTCGCGACGTGCCCGCTCAGCGTGCTGTCGCTGACGGTGACGTCGTGCGACCCGGAGATGGCCGCGCCGCCCGGGTTGGCAACGGTGTCGTGGCCGTTGATCAGCGAGAGCATCGAGAGAGCCAGCGAGCCGCCGGACGCGGTGAAGAGCCGGACGCTGCCGCCGCCGCTCAGCACGATGCCCGGCGACCCGTTGATCGTCGTGTCGGCAAGGATCGTCTTGGTCGCCGTGAACACGATCAGCGCCGGACCGCCGCAGTCGAAAATCACCACGCCGCCGCCGCCGAGCGCGGCATCGAGCGCGGCTTCGGTGCAGCTCGCCGCCGACCCGGTTCCGACGGTGCCGGCGGCGCGGCTCGTCTCGGGGATCGATGCCGACAGGCAGCCCAGAGCGATCACGAACATCGGTATGGCGCGTCGGCGTCTCATGGCGGCCTCCAGCGTGACCCCTACGCAGGAAGGGTCACTGTACCCTTTCGAGAAGGGAATGCAAGCGACTCGCCGGGCGACCGCGGCGCGACATGAATTCCCCCGGAACCGTCCGCCGGACGACCGATCGGATGCGTATCGATTTCGACCACGTTCATCTCTTCGCGTCGGACGTCGACGCCACGATCCGCTGGTTCCGGACGATGTTCGGCGCCGAACTCGTCTGGGACGAGGAGGCCGCCGGCGCGCGCAACGTGCGCCTCGCGATCGGCCGCGCGTTCGTGCACCTCTACGACCAGCCGCCGAAGGCGCCGCGCGGGGGCGCGTTCCACCACCTCGGGCTCGCGACCGACGACCTGGACGCGCTGGTCGCGCACATGACATCGCAGGGTGCGACGATCCGCAACCCGGTCCGCGACGAGCCCAAGTTCCGCTACGTGATGGTCGCCGGCCCCGACGACCTGCTGGTCGAGCTGTTCGAATGCCGCGAGCCCGCACGCTGGCGCATCGGGCGCTGAACCGGTCGCGGGTCGTGTGAAGTCCGACATCGACATCGGCGTCGTGCTCGGGGCGTTCGTCGGCTGGCCCTGGCTCGCGCTCGTCCCCGCCGCGTTCCTCGCCCGGGCGTACTGGCGCCGGCGACGGAGAGCCGCGCTCGTCGCCGCGCTCGCCTGGCTCGCGTACTTCCCCTACGAGCTCGGCATGAAGCTGCGCGTCCTGTGCAGCGGCGAGTGCAACATCCGCGTCGACCTGCTGCTCTTCTACCCGATCCTGCTCGGCCTCACGGTCTGGGCGATCGTCGCCACCGGCCGCGGCCGCGAACCGCCCGAACGCTGAACGCGACCTCCCCCGGCTACGCCATCGTCCGGGAGCTGGGACCGTTGGTCGAGGTCGCCGCGACCCTGATCCCCGTGGATCGGCCCCCGCGCGTGAGGTGACGGATCGGGGTGCGGTGCGGCGCCCCAGACAACATTAGTGAGCGCACACTTCGGTCGGGCGGCCCGAAAAGCGAAAAAACGCACCGAATCGCGAATCGACCCTCAAGAAACTGAAAGAACCGTCGATAAGGAGGTACCGGCACCGAAGAACTGAACCTTTCGATGACACTGCAACCCGCGCCTCTGCCGTACTCCGAGACCGGCGACACCCCCACCGGGTCAGGCCGGACCGGACGCGACGGTGCGACGGTCACGACGCGCGAAGCGGCGATCCGCCTGGGTGTTTCGGTCCGGACGATTCAGCTCTGGGTCGAGGAAGGCCGACTCGAGGCGTGGAAGACCCCCGGAGGACACCGCCGCGTCTACGCGAGCTCGGTCGAACACCTGATCGGCGAGCGCGCGCCCTCCGGGCCGGTCGCAGCCACCGTGCGCGAAGCCCTGGGCGTCGTCGTCGTCGAGGACAACCCGGTCGCACTGCGGATGCTGGCCGTGGGCATCGCCCGCCTGCCGTTCTCGGTCCGCCTCGCCCTCGCCGCCAACGGCTTCGAAGGGCTGCTGCTGGCCGGGCGCGAGCGGCCCGACGTCGTGATCACCGATCTGCAGATGCCGGAAATGAACGGCGTGCAGATGATCCGCGCGATCCTGCGCGACCCGTCGTTCGGCGCCCTGCGGGTGGTCGTCGTCACCGCGCTGGATCCGGAGTCGATAGCGGATCTCGGCGAATTGCCCGAACGCGTGACCGTGCTCGCCAAGCCGGTCGCGCTCGATCGCATCGGCGAGATCCTGGCCGAATGCCGGCGCGACCGTGACGCGCGCCGGCTCGAGGAGGTACGACGGACATGAGTGCCAAGACGCCGGCACCGATACTCTTCGACTTCCTGTCCGACGGCATCGTCGTGGTCTCGCGCAAGGCGGAGGTCCGCTACGTCAACGCCGTCGCGAGGTCGCTGGGCGGATGGGAGGTCGGAGCGTCGTTGGGACCCGCGCCGCTGCGCGAGGCGCTGGATCGCCTGGTCGGCGGGTCGGCGGCGCCCCCGGTCGCGTTCGAACTCGCGCTGCCTCGCGACAAGAAAGCCCGCGTCACGCTGATCGAGAGCGCCAGGGGCGGCGACGTGTTCGTCTCGCTCGCGCCGATCGCGCCGGCACCGGTCGAGGACGTGCGGCTCGCGAATTTCATGACCCTGCTCAAAGCGGAGCTCGGTCCGGCGTTGCAAACCGCGGTCGTCGGCACCGAGGACGCCTCCGCGCTGGGCCGGCGTCTCGCCCAGCTCGGCGCTCTCGCCGAGGCCCATCTCGAGGCGCCGATCGTCGCCAGCGACCGGATCGACCTCCAGGCGCTCGCCGAGGACGCGATGGCGGCGGTCGCCGCCCATGCCGGCCGTCTCGGCGTCCGGATCGCCATGTCCGGATTCGACAAGCATCTGCCGCCGGTCTACGGCAGCCGCCGCTGGCTGCTGCGGGCGTTCATCGAGTGCCTCCAGCACGCGATCGAACACGGAGCGCGCGGCGCGTGCGTCGAGCTGCGCGCGGCGCAGCACGGCACGTTCGTCCGGATCACGCTCGTCGATCACGGCTACAACGTGCCCCCGTTCCTGCGCGCGGCGCTCGCCCAGACCCGCGAGGCGAAGCGCAAGGCCGAGGCCGCGCCGCTGCTGCCCAACGTCGGACTCGCGGTCTGCGAGCGAGTGCTCGAGCTCCATGGCGGGCACATCCGCATCGAGAGCGACGACGCCGGGCGCGCCGACCTCCTGCTCGAACTGCCGACCGGAGCGCCGGCGCACAGCCCGAACTCGTCAGGCATCGAGCAGGCCTGGCGCTACGCCGAAGACCTCGCCCGCCTGATGGCGGAGCGTCAAGCCGCGCGTCCGGCCCAGCCGGCCGCCGGACCCTGAAAGAGGACGCGCAGATGACCAAAGTACTGATCGTCGAGGACCAGGCCGACATCCGCAAGCTCGTGCGCATGACGCTCGCGGCGATCGGCTGCGATCTGGTCGAGGCGGCCGACGGCGAGGCCGGACTGCATCTGGTCTCCGCGGCGGATCCCGACATCGTGCTGCTCGATGTGATGATGCCCGGTTCGATCGACGGCCTGCAGCTCTGCGAGCGCATCAAGAGCGATCCCCGCACCCGGCACAAGGCGGTCGTGTTGTTGACCGCGCGGGCCCAGCAGTCCGACATCCAGGCCGGCAAGACCGCCGGTGCCGACGAATACCTGACCAAGCCGTTCAGTCCGATCAAGCTGATCGAGCTCGTCGAGTCACTCGCCCGCGCGTCGAGCGCTTCGGCGCGCGTCTCGTAGGCCGCCTCGGAGCTCGACCGGAACGATCGCGTGTATCGGCACCGCTAGCAGTCCGGTCGTCCGCCCCCGGGGCCCGCCCCCGGGTCGGACGGCGTGTTCCCCCTTGCTTCCTCCGCTGACATCACCGACGAGGATCTTCGATGGCGCCCGCGTACTCCTTCCGACCCGCATGGACTTCGCGCGTGCTGCACAGTTCGCGGACCGCCTGGATCATCCTCGGGGTTTCCCTCGTGCTGACGGCGATCGCCTGGCACCTGTCGAACCGCTACGTCGTCGCCCGCGCCGGCGAGCGGTTCAACTACCGGTCCGAGGACGTCGAGAAAGCGATCGCCACCCGGATGACCAACTACGAACAGGTGCTGCGCAGCGGCGTCGCCCTGTTCAACTCGGGTGGCGAGCCGTCGCGCGAACAGTGGCGCAGGTTCGTCGCTTCGCTCGACCTCGAGCGCAACTACCCGGGCATCCAGGGCGTCGGCTACTCGAAGGTCATCCCGGCGAACGGGCGCGCCGCGCACGTGGCGGCGGTCCGGGCCGAGGGCTACCCGGGATACTCGATGCGGCCGGACGGCGACCGAGAGATCTACACGTCGATCGTCTACCTGGAGCCGTTCGTCGCCCGCAACCTGCGCGCGTTCGGATTCGACATGTACTCGGAGGCGACCCGACGCGCGGCGATGAGCCGGGCCCGTGACGGCGGCGCGGCGGCGATCTCGGGCGGGGTGACGCTGGTCCAGGAAGACGGAAAGGACCCGCAGAAGGGCTTCCTCATGTACCTCCCGGTCTACCGCAACGGCGCGGCGCCGGCGACCGAGGCCGAGCGGCGCGAGGCGTTGCTCGGCTGGGTCTACGCGCCGTTCCGCATCAAGGACCTGATGCACGGCATCCTCGGCAACAACTACGACGACATCGACTTCACGATCCACGACGGCGTTATCGCGAAGGAGGACGCGCTCCTCTATTCGAGCGTGCCGCCGTCGGTGACGCCCCGTCCGTTCGATTCGGAGAAGGACTTCACGCGCGCTCTCAAGCTCGTGACCGCGGGCCACACCTGGACGGTGACCTACGTCGGGCGCGACTTCATCGCCGCCGACGATTCGCTCTTCTCGGCCCTGGTCGCGCTCGGGGGTGTGCTGATCGACGTGCTGCTCTTCCTCACGATCGCGCAGATGTCGGCGCAAAAGCGCGAGGTCGAGCGCGAGGTCGTCGCCCGGTCGGCCGAGCTGCGCCAGCGCACCGCGGACATCACCGCGCTGTTCGAACTGAGCCCCGACGGGTTCGTGATCCTCCGGGACGCGCGGCCCGGCGATCGCACCAGCGGGCTGGTCGAGCACGTCAACCCGGCGTTCGAGCGGCTGACCGGGATCTCCGCCGACGCGCTCGTCGGTCGTGGCGCGGCGGAGCTGGACGATCTCCTGGCGCGACGCTGCCTGCGCGAAGCGGACAACGCGACCGCCGCCGATTCGGACCGTCTTCGCCTGGTCGTTCCCGAGCACCGGATCCTGCAGCGGGGCCTGCTGGAGAACGAAACGGCGCGCTTCTATTATTACCGCGACATCACGCGCGAGGCCGAAGTCGACCGGATGAAAAGCGAATTCCTGTCGACCGCCGCCCACGAGCTCCGCACGCCGATGGTGAGCATCCTCGGCTTCACCGAACTCCTGCTCGAACGGGGCTTCGACGAGGCGATGCGCCGCGAGATGCTCGAGACGGTGTTCCGGCAGACCCAGCTCCTCGTCGACATGGTCAACGAGCTGCTCGATCTCGCGCGGATCGAATCGCGACAGGGCAAGGACTTCCGGCTGACGTCGCAGCCGCTGGGGCCGATCGTCGACGCCGCGGTGAAATCGGCGCTGCCCGGGTCCGAGGTCGACCGGCTGCGACTGGTGATGCCCGCCGACGCCTGCCAGGTGGTCGCCGACGCGGAGAAGACCCGCCAGGCGCTCGTCAACGTCCTGGCGAACTCGCGCAAGTACTCCGCACCCGGCACGCCGATCACCGTCGACCTCGCCGAGGACGGCGGTCCCGACGGTTGCATCGGCATCCGCGTCTCCGACGCCGGCATCGGCATGACGCGCGAACAGCTCGCTCGCGCCTGCGAGCGCTTCTACCGCGCCGACACGTCGGGGAACATCCCCGGCTCGGGACTCGGGCTCTCGCTGGTCAAGGAGATCGTCGCGCTGCAGAACGGACGGCTCGATCTGGCGAGCGAGTTCGGCGTCGGGACGACGGTGACGATCTGGCTGCCGCGGGCCGACGCGCTCGCGCTCGAGCGGGCCGCCTGACGAAGCGGGTCCGGTCGCCCCGCCTCGCAGCCGGCCGGACGCCGCGGCCCGGCCGCCCTGCGTTGACGCCGCGTCGGGCCGCGGCGTAGCCTAGCGCCCCACGGTGCGGGTCGGGGCGTCGCCGGACCCGGCCGTCGATGCGACAGGGGGCGCCGTTGGAACCGTTCCTCGTTCTCGTCGTCATGCCGATCGCGTTCGGTTGCGCAGCGGAGCTCGCGCTGCGGGATGCGCGTCGGGCCTCGCTCACCGCGGCGCTGGGGACCGCGCTCGCGCTCGCGCTGTGCGTCCAGTGGCACGACGCCGGCGCCGGCTGGCACTGGGTCGCGGCGCTGCTCGTCTCGCCGCTGCCGCTCGCGCTCGCGGTCGCTACGGCGCTCTTCCTCTACGCCCGCCTGGGCACGCGCTATTGACGCGCGCCACCCGGACAACCGGCTCCCTGTCGCCGCGGTCGTGAGTCCGCTCGTCGCTCTCGACCTCCTCGGCGTCGCGGTTTTCGCGGCGAGCGGCGTGCTCGCCGTGGCCGGCCGCGGGCTCGACCTCTTCGGCGTGCTGGTCGTCGCCGCGCTCACCGCGGTCGGCGGGGGGACGCTTCGCGATCTGCTGCTCGACCGGCATCCGATCTTCTGGATCGCCGAACCCGCCTATCTGGTGGTCGTCGTCGCCGCGACAGCGGCGACGCTCGCATGGCTGCGCTTCCGCCCGCTCGGCGGCCGCTGGTTCCTCGCGGCCGACGCGTTGGGGCTCGCGTTGTTCGCGTTGAGCGGCGCGCGAATCGCGGAGGACGCGGCGCACGCGCCGGTCGCCGTCGTGGTGATGGGGGCGATGACCGGCGTGGCCGGCGGTGTGCTTCGCGACGTGCTGTCCGGCGAGGTGCCACTGGTGCTCCGGCGCGACATCTACGCGACCGCCGCGATCGCCGGCATCGTGCTCTACCTCGTCGCCGTCGCCGTCGGCGTCGACCGGGATCTCGCCTTCGCGCTGGGCATGGCCTGCGTGCTCGCCTTGCGCTGGTGGGCGATCGCGCGCGGCCTCGCGCTGCCGACGTTCCGGGGTCCGACATCGCGCTGACCGGTCGACCGGTATCCGATGGTCGCGCGTCCGGCTCGCGGTCGGCGTCGCCTTCGGCCCATGATCGGGGCCGTCCGGACCCCGGTCGCTGGCGCTCAGCGCCGCCTCCATCCATGATCGCAGCGCGAGCCGGCCCCGCGAGCCCGCCCCGCCCGCCGGCGCTCGACGAGTGGCCCGAGCCGGCGGACGACGGCGGGCTGATGGCCTACGGCGCGGACCTCGCTCTCATGTGTCGTCGCGTTGCGATCTACGCCGAACGGAATCTCGGGGGAACGCGCGCCGGCGACCCCCCGGCGCTCCAGCCGTCGACCGACGAGCCCGTCGTCAACCTCGAGACCGCCCGGACGATCGGGCACACGATGCCGGCGTCGCTGCAGCAGCGCGCCGATCGGGTCGTCCGCCGACGTTGCGCGGCGCGGATCGGCGCGCATGCGGCCGCCGCGACGCGGCCGGTGGTGGATCAGGCCGACGACGCGGGAGGCGGCGTTTCGCCGGCGTCGGTCGTCGTCGGGGGGGCGGCGGCGCCGGCCTTCGCCTCGGCCTTCGCGCGGAGTTTCTCTTCCTTCTTCTGTTTCTTGGCGAGCTCGCGCTGCCGTTTCTGGAAACCGTAGTTGGGCTTGGCCATCGTCGCAGGTCCTCGGGGTCGGTGAACCTGCCGTCCGGCTGCCAGGCCGCGCCGCGGGTCCGCCGCCATTGTGACAGACCGCCCGGTCGGCGGTCCCTGCGGGCTTTCCTTCGCCGGAGCGGCTCAGATCGTGACCAATCCGCGCGGGGTGCGCAGCATCGCGGCGAGGCGCGGGCGCGGCGCCGACGTGACGCGGATCACCCGAGCCAGACCCAGCGTGTCGAGCGATCGGCGGATGGCGTCGGGCGACGGGTGCGATCCGGCGAGCTCGACCAGCGACACGCCCTGATCGGGCAGCGTGTCGGTCGGGTGCTGCGCCACGTCCCACTGGATCAGCGTCGGCACCAGTCCGTCGCCGGGGCGCCGCCCGTCGTCCGGCACGCTGATCCTCCAGCGGTAGTCGCCGCGCGACAGCGCGTGGATCGGGCCCGGCGCGTGCGTCGCGCGAGCCACGGCCCGATCGATGTCGGCTGTCCTCGCGACCCAGTGGATCAGCGCCGGCCGGTCGCCGAGCGCGGTCTGGAGCGTCGCGTCGTCGAGGTCGAACCAGCGCGGACGGGTGGGCGGCGTGGCGTCGGGATCGATCGCGATCAGCTCGACGTAGGTCTTCGGACCCAGGCGCACGAGGGCGTTGTGCGTGCCCATCGTCGCGTGCCGTCCGCCGGGTCGGGCGACGACGCCGGTCAGATCGGCGAAGTGCTCGATCGCCTGCGCCAGCGTCGCGCCGGCGACGACCAGGTGGTCGAGCGTCGTGTCCGGGGAGGGCGCCATCGGGGGGGAGCCGCGCGGCGCGCCGCTACATCAGCACGATGTCGAACTGCTCCTGCGTGTAGAGCGTCTCCACCTGCAGCGAGATCGGCTTGCCGATGAAGTCGCCCAGGCCGGCGAGGCTCTGGGACTCCTCGTCGAGGAACATGTCGATCACCGGCTGCGCGGCGAGGATGCGGAACTCGCGCGCGTGGAACTGCTTGGACTCGCGCAGGATCTCGCGCAGGATCTCGTAGCAGACTGTCTGCGGCGTCTTGAGGATGCCGCGTCCCTTGCAGGTCGGGCAGGATTCGCACAGCACGTGGGCGAGCGATTCGCGCGTGCGCTTGCGCGTCATCTCGACCAGGCCGAGCTGCGTGAAGCCGTTGACCGTGAGCCGCGTGCGGTCGCGCTCCAGCGCCCGGTTCAGCTCGGCCAGCACCGCGGCGCGGTGGTCGGCGTTCTCCATGTCGATGAAATCGATGATGATGATGCCGCCGAGGTTGCGCAGCCGGAGCTGGCGGGCGATCACCTGCGCCGCCTCGAGGTTGGTCTTGAAGATCGTGTCGTCGAAGCTGCGCCCGCCGACGAATCCGCCGGTGTTGACGTCGATCGTCGTCATCGCCTCGGTCTGGTCGATGATCAGGTAGCCGCCGCTCTTCAGGTCGACCCGCCGCGCGAGCGCCTTCTCGATCTCCTCCTCGACCGCGGCGAGGTCGAACAGCGGCCGCTCGCCGCCGTAGTGCTGGAGACGGGACACCAGCGCCGGCGTGTACTGCCGCGCGAACTCGGCCATCTTCTGGTGCGTCTCGCGCGAGTCGACCTGGATGCGCAGCGTCTCGTCGGTCGCCATGTCGCGCAGCACCCGCTGGGCGAGCGACAGGTCCTGGTAGACGAGCGACGGCGCCGGAACCTCCTTCGAGCGGACCGTCAGGTCGCGCCACAGCTTGGTCAGGTACTCGATGTCCGACTGCATCTCGCGTTCGCTCGCGGCCTCGGCCATCGTGCGGATGATGAAGCCGCCGCCGTGTCCCTCGGGCAGCAGGTGCTGCAGCCGGTCGCGCAGCAGCTCGCGCTCGGCCTCGTCCTCGATGCGCTGCGAGATGCCGATGTGCGAGTCCTGGGGCAGGTAGACGAGGAGACGTCCGGCGAGGCTCACCTGCGTCGACAGCCGCGCGCCCTTGCTGCCGATCGGATCCTTGATCACCTGGACGAGCAGCGCCTGACCCTCGTGCAGGATCCGCTCGATCGGCCTGTCGCCGCTGCCGCCGCTCCCGCCGTTCTGCCGATGTTCCCAGATGTCGGCGATGTGCAGGAACGCGGCGCGTTCGAGGCCGATCTCGACGAACGCGCTCTGCATGCCGGGCAGCACCCGGGCGACGCGGCCGAGGTAGATGTTGCCGACCAGGCCCCGGGCGCTCGCCCGCTCGACGTGCAGCTCCTGCACGACGCCCTGCTCGACCATCGCGACGCGGGTTTCCTGCGGCGTGACGTTGATGAGGATCTCGTGGGCCATCGGATCGCCTGACGCGGCCGATCGCGGGCCCCGCCCCCGCCCGTCTGCGCCGCTACCCGGTCATGGTACGGGAAATCCCGCGGCGGCGAGCAGCCGGGCGGTCTCGGCGAGCGGCAGGCCCATCACGCCGGAGTAGCTGCCCTCGATGCGGGTCACGAACGCCGCCGCGCGTCCCTGGATGCCGTAGCCGCCGGCCTTGTCGAACGGTTCCCCGGTGGCGACGTACCGGGCGATCCGGCTGCGCGTGAGTTCGGCGAGCGTCACCGTCGACACCGACATCGCGAAGTGCAGGTCGTCGCCCCAGCGCAGCGCGACGCCGGTCGCGACCTGGTGCGAGCGTCCGGCAAGCCGGGCGAGCATCTGCGCCGCCGCCTTCGCGTCGACCGGCTTGCCAAGCACCTCGTCGCCGACGATCACCTCGGTGTCGGCGGCGAGCACCGGACGGCGCTCGAGCTCGCGCGCGACGACCGTCCGCCAGCCGGCCTGCGCCTTGGTCCGCGCGATCCGCTCGACGTAATGGAGCGGCGGCTCGCCGTCGTGCGCCGCCTCGACCACGTCCGGCGCCCGGCCAGGCGCCTCGCGCAGCTTGAGGACGTCGAAGGCGACGCCGATCTGCGCCAGCAGTTCGCCGCGGCGCGGGCTGCGCGACGCGAGCCAGATCGACGGCGGCGTTGCGGCGGGCGGTTTGGTCGGCATCGGCGGACGCGTCGGGTCAGTCGCGATGGTAGGGATGGCCGGCCGCGAGACTCGCCGCCCGGTAGACCTGTTCGGCGACGACGACGCGCACCAGCGCGTGGGGCAGCGTCATCGCCGACAGCGACACGCAGGCCGACGCGCGGCGCTTGAATCCGGCGTCGAGGCCGTCGGCGCTGCCGATCACCAGGGCGAGGTCGCGCGCCTCGTCGCGCCAGCGCGCGAGACGATCGGCGAACTCGCGCGTCGACCACGGCTGGCCGCGCTCGTCGAGAGCGACCAGCGTCGCGTCGCCGCAGGCGGCTTCGAGGCGGCGGCTCTCGGCGGCGAGGATCTGGGGCACCGTACGCCCGCGATCGCGCGGCTCCGGCTTGAGTTCGACCAACTCGAGCGGCCAGTCGCGCGGCAGCCGCGACACGTAGTCGGTCCAGGCCGCGCAGACCCAGGGCGGCATCTTGTGTCCGAGCGCGACGACGGTGATCTTCATCGCTGGCGGCCCGGAGCCGCGGGTCGTCGCCGCGCGGGCGCCGGCGGCGGCGACCGCTAGGCGGCGCGCGCCGCCTTCGCGCGTCGGGAGGGCCGCGCCGACCACAGCTCCTCGAGGTTGTAGTAGGCGCGCACCGCCGGCTGCATCACGTGGACGATGATGTCGCCGGCGTCGACCAGCACCCACTCGCCGCCTTCCTCGCCTTCGACGCCGACGATCGCGGCGCCGGATTCCTTGAGCCGGTCGCGAACATGATGCGCGAGCGCCTTCACCTGCCGGGCCGAATCGGCGCTGGCGATGACGAGGGTGTCGGCGATGCTGGTGAGCTTGCGGACATCGAGGACGGTGATGTCGCGGGCCTTGATGTCCTCGAGGGCGGCGACGGCGATCTTCGCGAGCTTGGGGGTGGGCATCCGGGGCGTCGTCGGGGGCGCGTCAGGCGGCGTAGAGCCGATGGGCGGCAATATAGTCCCAAACCGCGGGCACGAGCAACGGACGCACGGCCTCCCGCGACTCGCCTCCGCGCGCCAGCGCGGCGCGGATCGCCGAGGCCGAGACGTCGTGCGGCGCGATCGACACGACGTGGATCTTGCCGGCCGGCGCGGCACCCAGATCGAGCGGATCGCCGGTGCGCCGCTCGCGCCAGAGGGGAACGAGCGCGTCGGGCAACGCCGCGTCGAACGGATCGCCGGGCCGCGCGGCGACCGCGATGTGGGCGAGCCCGAGGACCTCGCCCCAGCGGTGCCACGTCGGCAGGCCGCGGAACGCGTCGGCGCCGAGCACGAGCACGACCGGTCTTCCCCGATCGAACGCGCGCAGTTCCTTGAGCGTGTCGACCGTGTAGCTGGGGCCGCGTCGCCGCATCTCTCGGTCGTCGATCGTGAGCCCCCGACGGCCTTCGATCGCTAGTCGCAGCATCGCCAGACGGTGGACGGCGGACGCCCCCGGCGGCGGCCGGTGCGGCGGGTCGCGCGCCGGCACCAGCCGCACCTCCGGCGCCTGCAACGCGGTGCGCATGTCGTCGGCGAGACCCAGATGCCCGACATGGACCGGATCGAACGTGCCGCCGAGCAGCACCAGCGGCGCGCGTCCGGCGGCGGGGGTGGTGGACGTCATGCGATCGACGGACCGGCGGCGCTCAGAACCGCGATCCCGGCTCGCCCAGGAACGCCTCCTCGGCGGGCGTCGAGCGACGTCCGAGGATCGCGTTGCGATGCGGGTAGCGGCCGAACCGGCGGACGACGTCGGCGTGCCGGCGCGCCCAGTCGAGCGGGGCGGCGTCGCCGCTGTCCCGCGCCAGACGCTCGAACAGCGCCAGCGAGCGCTCCTGCGCGGCGAGCGACTCGGCGTGCTCGAAGGGCAGGTAGGCGAACCAGCGCTCGACCGCCGCGAGCGCGAGATCGCCGCCGGAATCGGCGAGGCGCGTCGCGCAGGCGAGCGCGATCGCGTCGCCGGCGAAGGCGCGGGGCGTGTCGCGGAAGGCGTTGCGCGTGAACTGGTCGAGCACGACGATGCGCGCGAGCGCGCCGCGGGGCGCGATCTCCCACTGCGCGAATTCGCCCGCGAGCGCCCGCTCGATCGTCGCGCCGAAGCGCTGACGGATCGCCTCGTCGAACGCCGGGTCCTTCGCGAACCAGGCGGCGCGCACCGGCCCCGGCGCCGGACCGAACCAGAATTCGAGAACCTCCCGCGCGAGCAGTGGCGCGTCCATCGGCGTATCATAGGCGATTGCACGCGCCCGCTCCCGGTGGGCGCGTTTTCGTTGCCCCCGCCATGTCGTCGCCCGCCGCCACCGACTACCGGACGCTCGCGCTGCTCGCCGTCTGCCAGGGACTGTTGCTCGGCAACGGCTCGGGACTGGTGTCGATGAACGGACTCGTCGGTCACGACCTGTCCGACGTCAAGGAGCTCGCGACGCTGGGCGCGACGACCTACGTGCTGGGCTCCGCGGTCGCGACGATGCCGGCGTCGCTGTGGATGGGCCGGGTCGGGCGTCGCCGCGGGTTCATGACTGGCGCGGTGATCAACGTCGTCGGCTGCGCGGTGGCGGTGTTCGCGCTGTCGATCCGCAGCTTCGCGCTGTTCTGCGCGGCGACCGCGATCATGGGCATCTATAACGCGATCGGGTTGCAGTACCGGTTCGCCGCCGCCGAGGTCGCCGCGCCGGCCGACCGGGCGAAGGCGATCTCCTGGGTGCTCGCCGGAGGCATCGCCGGCGGATTCCTCGGTCCGGCGTCGACGCGCTTCGGTCGCGACTGGTTCGCCACGCCGTTCCTCGGTTCGTTCGTGATCCTCGCGGCGCTCGCGGTCGTCGCGCTCGTCGTCCAGTCGCTGGTGCGCGTGCCGCCGCCGACCGCCGAGGAGCGACGCGCGGGCGGCCGGCCGCTCGCCGAGATCGTCCGCCAGCCGACCTTCGTCGTCGCGGTGATGTCGGGCGCGCTGGGCTACGGGATCATGAACCTGCTGATGGTCGCCACGCCGCTGGCGATGGACTTCTGCAGCCATCCGTACGCGCAGGCGGCGCTGGTGATCCAGTGGCACGTCGTCGGCATGTACGCGCCGGGGTTGTTCACCGGCTCGCTGATCAAGCGGTTCGGCGTGCTGAAGGTCATCGTCGCCGGCGCCGCGATCGTCGCCACCTGCATCGGCGTCGCGCTGTCGGGAACCACGGTCGCCCATTTCCTCGTCGCGCTCACGCTGCTGGGCGTCGGCTGGAACTTCATGTACACCGGTGGTACGACGCTCCTCACCGAGACCTACCGTCCCGAGGAGAAGGCGAGGGCGCAGGGCGCGAACGACTTCGCGGTCTTCACGACGATGGGCGTGTCGTCGATCTCGTCGGGAGCGCTGGTGTCGGTCGCCGGCTGGGAGCGGATGAACCTGCTCGCGCTGCCGGTGCTCGCGGTGATCGTCGGCGGCGCGATCTGGCTCGCGTGGCTGCGGCGCGCTCCGCGGCCGGTGTCCCCGTCAGGCTGATTCCCGACGAGGCGCCCGCGGATCGGGCTCCAGCCCGACGAATCGGGCGTCCGCTCAGCCGCGGACCTGGCCCGACCCGAGCACGACCCACTTGCGCGAGGTGAGGCCCTCGAGGCCGACCGGGCCGCGGGCGTGCAGCTTGTTGGTCGAGATGCCGATCTCGGCGCCCAGTCCGTACTCGAAGCCGTCGGCGAAGCGAGTCGACGCGTTGACCATCACCGAGCTCGAATCGACCTCCCGCAGGAAGCGCATCGCCGACGCGTGGTCGTTGGTCACGATCGCGTCGGTGTGCTGCGAGCCGTAGGTCGCGATGTGGTCGATCGCCGCGTCGAGCGAATCGACGACGCGCACCGCGAGGATCGGGGCGAGGTACTCCTCGAACCAGTCCTGCTCGGTGGCCGGCTTCATCGCCGGGACGATCGCCCGCGAGCGCTCGCAGCCGCGCAGCTCGACGCCCTTGCGCAGGTAGATCTCGGCGAGCGGCGGCAGCACGCGCGCGGCGATGCCCGCGTGGACCAGCAGCGTCTCCATCGTGTTGCACGGCGAGTAGCGCTGCGTCTTGGCGTTGTCGGCGATGCGGATCGCCATGCCGGGATCCGCCGCGGCGTCGATGAAGACGTGGCAGACGCCGTCCAGGTGCTTGATCACCGGCACCCGGGCTTCGCGCGAGATCCGCTCGATCAGGCTCTTGCCGCCGCGCGGGACGATGACGTCGACATGCTTCTCGTCGGCGATCAGGTGCCCGACCGCCGCGCGGTCGGTCGTGGCGACCACCTGCACCGCCGATTCCGGCAGGCCGGCCGCGCGCAGCCCCTCGTGGACGCAGGCGGCAATCGCGGTGTTGCTGCGGATCGCCTCGGAGCCGCCGCGCAGGATCGTCGCGTTGCCGGCCTTGAGGCACAGTCCCGCCGCGTCCGCGGTTACGTTGGGCCGTGATTCGTAGATGATGCCGACGACACCCAGCGGCACCCGCATCATCCCGACCTGGATGCCGGTCGGCCGGTAGCGGAGCTCGGAGATCTCGCCGACCGGATCGGGCAGCGCCGCGATCTGCTCGAGCCCCTCCGCCATCGCGGCGATCGTCCCGGGCGTCACCGTCAGGCGATCGACGAACGCCGCGTCGTGGCCGGCGGCGCGCGCGGCGGAGACGTCCTCGGCGTTCGCGGCGACGAGCGCCGCCGGGTCGCGGCGGATCGCCGCCGCCATCGCGATGAGCGCCCGGTCCTTCGCCGCGGTCTCGGCCCTGGCGAGCGCGCGCGACGCGGCGCGCGCGGCCTCGCCGACGCCGCGCATGTACGCGGCGACGTCGTGGAAGACGCCCAGCCCGGGGACGGAGAGGTCGGTCATCGCCGCATTGTAGCCCGGTCGCCCGCGCGCGGTCGCCGCCCTACCGCCGCACGTCGATCCGCCGCACGCCGCGCTCGCCGCCGATCAGGATCGTGTCGGCGCCCCGCCGCGCGAAGAGGCCCACGGTGACCACTCCAGCGAGCTGGTTCAGGTCGGTCTCGAGCCGGACCGGGTCGACGATCGTCAGGTTGCGAACGTCGAGGATCACGTTGCCGTTGTCGGTCGTGAAGCCTTGCCGCAGCTCGGGCTGCCCGCCGATGCGGACGATCTCCCGGGCGACGTAGCTTCGCGCCATCGGGATCACCTCGATCGGCAGCGGGAACTTCCCGAGCACGTCGACGAGCTTCGATCCGTCGACGATGCAGACGAACTTGCGCGAGGCCGCGGCGACGATCTTCTCGCGCGTCAGCGCGCCGCCGCCGCCCTTGATCATCGCGCCGTGCTCGGTGACCTCGTCGGCGCCGTCGACGTAGACCGGCAGCGGGCCGACGTTGTTGAGCTCGTCGACCGGGATGCCGTGGGCCTTCAGGCGCTCCGCGGTCTTCACCGACGAGGCGACCGCGCCCTTGATCCGGTGCTTGATCCTGGCCAGCTCGTCGATGAAGAAGTTCGCCGTCGAGCCGGTGCCCACGCCGATCCACGCGTCGTCGACCACGTGCGCGATCGCGTCGCGCGCGACCGCTTGTTTCAGTTCGTCCTGGTTCATCCCGATCTCCCTCGCCGGAAACCGCATTCTACGGGCGGACGCCTTGGTGCGACGCTCCGCCCGACCGCCGGGAGGGCCGGTCGGCCATCGGGGATGGCGAGGGTTCGGCCGCGCCATCTCCGGTTCCGGTATCGTTCGCTCCGGCGAGCTTGCCCTGCCGGCCGGACCGACCGGAGATCGATGCGAACACGCGACGAGACGTCGAGACGACCATGCGCGTTTCACCCAGCCGTTGGAAAGACCTGCCCTGGTACCTGCGCCCGTTGTTCCGGCGCCAGCGACGGCGCTACGGCCAGCTGCTGACGCCGGCGATGACCTGGGCGCGCGTGCCGGCCCTGTACGGCCCGCTGCTCGGCTTCTACGCCGCGCTCGAGCGGCGCCGCTCGCCGCTGCCGCCGCTGCTACGCTCGCTCGTCCAGGTGCGCGTGTCGCAGATCATCCACTGCGAGTTCTGCGTCGACTTGAACGCGGCGATCGCGGCCGAGCGCACCGGTTCGATGGACAAGGTCTGGGCGGTGGAGCGCTGGCGGGACGACGACCGGTTCAGCCCGGCCGAACGGCTCGCGCTCGAGTACGCCGAAGCGATGTCTCAGTCGGGCGAGGTCGTCGACGAACTCGCCGTCCGCGTGCGCGATCACTTCGGCGAGCCGGCGCTCATCGAGCTGACCGCCCTGATCGCGTTCCAGAACCTGTCGGCGCGCTTCAATGCCGCCCTCGCCATCGAGCCGCAGGGATTGTGCCGGTTGCCGCGCTGAGCGCTGTTCGCGGCGTTCCTAGGGCGACGGCGCGCAGAAGCGTACCCCTTCGCCGATCCACCCGAGCGCACCGGTGAAGTTCGCGTAGACGCCGGCACTGGTCGTGAAGCGGTGGTTGGGGGCGCCGCCGATGCCGTTGTTGTAGATCCGGTACACCGGGGTGGTTCCGCCGGGACAGACCCCGGCCGTCGGCAGCGGCGCGAAGAACGCGACCGCCTCGTACTGCCAGTCCGGATTGTGCTTGAGATCGAAGCATTCGCCGGCGTGCTCGGTGTAGAAGTGCGAGCTCTTCGGCGCGAAGCTCACGGTGAAGAAGCGGCAGACCGGCACGCCGCCGTTCGCAGGACCGTCGTAGACCTTGAACGAGGCGCCGGTGCGGACGAACGCCCCGCCGAACCCGCCGCCGTCGAGCAGCGCGATCTCGGTCGGGAACGCGGTCATGAAATAGTGGCCGAATCCGGCATGGAAGTACTCGACCACCTCCATCGGCGCCGGAGATGCGACATCGCCCTCGATCGCGACGCCGACGCCGGAGCCGCGCTCCTCGTGGGTCTCGACGGTTCCGCCATCGGTCTGGACGATGTCGTCGCAGGGCCGGAACCCCATGTCGTAGGTCACCACGTCACCGAGAATCGGTGTCGTCATCGACTGAATGAACGAAATCCGCGAACCCGGCGGCACAGGGATGTTGCCGAAGTCGAAGGTCGTCTCGCTCAGCGCCGGCGTGACGCCCTTGAGGAGGCTCGCCGTTCCGATCACCGGGCCGTCGAAATCCCCCAGACGCGCGGTGAGTCGGAGCGTCCGGTTGGAAGCGACGTTCGCGCGGTGGCGCAACTTGATCCGGCGGATCGAGACGCCCGGATACGAGGTGACGACGAATCCGGTCTCGATCGAATCGACCTCTCCGGCGCCGGGACTGTACGGGCAGCTGAACGTCGTCACGTTGCTGATATCGATCGGCGCTCCTGCGATCACCAGGCCGACGCTGTCGCGTCTCGGGACGTCGATCGGCGCCGAGGTCCCCTGGGTCTCGGTGACGCCGGGGCACGGGCCGACACCGGTGTCGAAGCTCACGGCGTCGTCGCCCAGGATCACTTCGTGCTGGAACGCGAGCAACCCGTTGCGCGGGACGCGGACGCCTTCGAAGTGGAAGCGGGCCGGCGTGAACGGTCCGGTCGTCAGGTTCACGAGCGCCCCGGTGACACCCAGGATCGGTCCGTCGAAGGACGTCGCCCGCATCGTCAGACGGATCGAGCGCAGTCCCGGCGTCGCGACCGCGTGGTAGCCGAGCGTCACGGTGTCGACCGTATCGCCGGCGTAGGTGGACACGTAGAAGCCGCGCCCGAGGCCGTCGCCGGTTCCTCCGAACGGACAATCGACGACGGTCGCCGCGTCTATATCGGTCGTGGCCGCGATCATCGCGACACCCAGGACGACCCCATGCAACCAGCGGATCCGACCAGGCATGCGTTCCTCCCGTTCGATGAGGAGACACGAGCCTACGCCGGCAGGCTCCCGGGCGCTGCCGAATATTCGACCTTTCCCGTGTGCCGGGAAAACGTGTTGGCCTAGCGTTTGCGCGCCGGCGGCAAGTCGGTGCAAACCCCTTCCGCCGCCTCGGCGGCCAGGCCGACCGACTCGCCGAGCGTTGGATGCGGGTGGATCGTGCGGCCGATGTCCACCGCGTCGGCACCCATCTCGATCGCGAGCGCGATCTCGCCGATGAGGTCGCCCGCGTGCGTGCCGACGATGCCGCCGCCGACGATCCGGTGGGTCGCCGCGTCGAAGAGCAGTTTCGTGTGGCCCTCGTCCCGGCCGTTGGCGATCGCGCGGCCCGACGCGGCCCACGGGAACAGGCCCTTGGTGACGGCGATCCCCTTGGTCTTCGCCTCGTCCTCGGTCAGCCCGACCCAGGCGATCTCCGGGTCGGTGTAGGCGACCGACGGAATCACCCGCGCGTCGAAGTGGCTTTTCTCGCCGGCCGCCGCCTCGGCGGCGACGTGGCCCTCGTGCACCGCCTTGTGCGCGAGCATCGGCTGGCCGACGACGTCGCCGATCGCGTAGATGTGCGGCACGTTCGTGCGCATCTGCGTGTCGACCGGGATGAAGCCCCGATCGGTGACCGCGACACCGGCCCTCTGCGCCGAGATCTTCTTCCCGTTGGGCGCGCGGCCGACGCTCATCAGCACCAGATCGTAGGGTTGCGCCCCCGACGGCGCACCCTCGCCCTCGAAGCTGGCGTAGACCGCGTCCTTGCGCGCCTCGACAGCGACCGTCCTGGTCTTCGTCATGATCCGGTCGAAGCGCGGCTTGTTGATCTTCTCCCAGATCCTGACCAGGTCGCGATCGGCGCCGGGCATCAGGCCGTCCATCATCTCGACGACGTCGAGACGCGCCCCGAGCGTCGAATAGACGGTCCCCATCTCGAGGCCGATGATCCCGCCGCCGATCACGAGCATCCGCTTCGGCGAGTGCGCGAGGTCGAGCGCGGCGGTCGAATCGAGAATGCGCGGGTCGTCGGGAATGAACGGCAGGCGCACGACCTGCGAGCCGACCGCGATGATCGCGTGCTTGAACCTGACGACCTTCTTCTCGCCGGTCTTCTCCTGACCCGTCCCGGTCGTGGTCTCGACTTCGACGTGACGCGGGTCGAGGAACTGGCCGACGCCACGGACGATCTCGACCTTGCGCGTCTTCGCCATCTGCGCGAGGCCGCTCGTGAGCTTGCCGACGACCTTCTCCTTCCAGCCGCGCAGCTTGGCGAGATCGACCTTCGCCGCGCCGAAATCGACACCGTGCGCCGCGAGCGCGCGGGTCTCGTCCATCACCGCCGCGACATGGAGCAGCGCCTTCGACGGGATGCAGCCGACGTTGAGGCAGACGCCGCCCAGCGTGCCGTACCGCTCGACGATCGCCGTCTTCATGCCGAGGTCGGCCGACCGGAACGCCGCGCTGTAGCCGCCGGGCCCGCCGCCCAGGACCAGCATGTCGCATTCGACGTCGACCTTGCCCGTGTAAGAGCCGGCGGGTGCGACGGCGACCGCGGGGGTCGGCGCGGGCGCGGGGGCCGGCGCGGTCACGGGTCTCGCTGCGGACGCGACCGGCGCCGGCTTGGCGGGTGCGGCGGCCGCGGCGTCGAGCACGAGGACCACCGAGCCCTGGCTCACTTTGTCGCCGACCTTGACCGCGATCGATTTCACGATGCCGGCGGCCGGCGAGGGCACGTCCATCGTCGCCTTGTCGCTCTCCAGCGTCACCAGCGCGTCCTCGGGCTTCACCGTGTCGCCGGGCTTGACCAGCACTTCGATGACCGGGACGTCCTTGAAGTCGCCGATGTCCGGGACCTTGACTTCGATCGTGCTCATGGCTCGCTCTCGTGTTCGGGAACGCCGGCGGACGCTACAGCATCGCCCGACGCAGGTCGGCGAGCAGTTGCGCGAAGTAGGCGGTGAAGCGCGCGGCGGCGGCGCCGTCGATCACGCGGTGGTCGTAGGACAGCGACAGCGGCAGCAACAGCCGCGGCGAGAACGCCGCACCGTCCCAGACCGGCTTGGTCGCGCTCTTCGACACGCCGAGGATCGCGACCTCGGGCGCGTTGATGATCGGCGTGAACGCGGTGCCGCCGATGCCGCCCAGCGAGCTGATCGAGAAGCAGCCGCCCTGCATGTCGGCCGGGCCGAGCTTGCCGTCGCGCGCCTTCGCGGCGAGCTCGCCCATCTCCTTGGCGATCGCGAACACGCCCTTCTGGTCGGCGTTCTTCAGCACCGGCACCACGAGACCGTTGGGCGTGTCCGCGGCGAAGCCGACATGGAAGTACTGCTTGAGCACGAGGTTGTCGCCGTCGAGCGAGGCGTTGAACTCGGGGAAGCGCTTGAGCGCCGCGACCGCGGCCTTGATCAGGAACGCGAGCATCGTCACCTTGACGCCGGACTTCTCGTTCTCCTTGTTCAACTGGACGCGCAGCGCCTCGAGCTCGGTGATGTCGGCCTCGTCGAGCTGGGTGACGTGCGGGATCATCACCCAGTTGCGGGCGAGGTTGGCGCCGGAGATCTTCTTGATCCGCGACAGCGGCTTCGATTCGACCGGTCCGAACTTGGCGAAGTCGACCTTCGGCCACGGCAGGAGGTCGAGGGTGCCGCCGCCGGCGATGCCGCCCGTCGCCGGCGCCGCGCCCGCCGGCGCGCCGCTCATCGCCTGCTTGACGTGCGCCTGGATGTCGGTCTGGACGATGCGCCCCTTCGGCCCGCTGCCCTTGACGCGCGCCAGGTCGACGCCCAAGTCCCGCGCGAACTTGCGCACCGACGGCGAGGCGTGCGCCGACGTGATCGACGCCGCCTGCGGCTCGGATCCCGGCCCGGCTCCCGCCGCCGCCGGTGACTCGGCCTTCGGCCCGGCGCCCGCGCTCGCCGGCGGCTCGGGCGGGCGTACGGCCGCCGCGGCCGACGGCGACCCGGACTTCGGTGCGGCTCCCGCACTCGCCGTCGGCTCGGCCTTCGATCCGATGCCCGCTTCGAGCACCAGCACCACCGAGCCCTCGCTCACCTTGTCGCCGACCTTGACGGCGATCGACGTCACCGTGCCCGAGGAAGGCGCGGGCACGTCCATCGTCGCCTTGTCGCTCTCCAGCGTGACCAGCGCGTCCTCGGCCTTGACCGCGTCGCCCGGCTTGACCAGCACCTCGATCACCGGCACGTCCTTGAAGTCACCGATGTCGGGCACCTTCACTTCGATGGCGCTCATCTGTGCGGCCTCCGGTCAGACGGTCCAGGGCGCGGGCTTGTCGGCCGCGAGCCCGTACTTCTTCATCGCTTCGGCGGCCTTGGTCGCCGGCAACTTGCCATCGTCGGCGAGCGCCTTGAGCGCGGCGAGCACGATCCAGTGCCGGTCGACCTCGAAGAAGTGGCGCAGCTTTTCGCGCGTGTCCGAGCGCCCGAAGCCGTCGGTGCCGAGCACGACGTAGCGCCGGGGCACCTGCGCGCGGATCTGCTCGGCGTAGGCGCGCACGTAGTCGGTCGCCGCGATCACCGGGCCTTCGGTGGCGCCCAGGCAACGCTCGACGTGCGAGACGCGCGGTGCTTCGGCCGGGTGGAGCAGGTTCCAGCGGGCGACCGCGTTGCCGTCGCGCGCGAGCTCGGTGAAGCTCGGGCAGCCCCACAGGTCGGCGTCGACGCCCCAGTCGCTCTTCAGCAGATCCGCGGCCCCGATCACCTCGCGGAAGATCGTGCCCGACCCGAGGAGCTGCACCCGCGGCCCGCCCTTCTTCGCCTTCGCGGCCTCGCGGAACCGGTACATGCCCTTGATGATGTCCGGGGCCGCGCCCTCCGGCATCGCCGGGTGCGGGTAGTTCTCGTTCATCAC
Organism: Burkholderiales bacterium; assembly: GCA_046347725.1. Classification (GTDB taxonomy): domain Bacteria; phylum Pseudomonadota; class Gammaproteobacteria; order Burkholderiales; family Casimicrobiaceae; genus VBCG01. Next base: position 542,631 of record JAXMFN010000002.1, on the reverse strand, counting down.
CGTCAGGTAGTAGTAGCGGTCCTCCTGCTCGTCGACCATCCGCTTGAGTCCGTCCTGGATGATCACCGCGACCTCGTAGGCGAACGTCGGATCGTAGGAAACGCAGTTGGGGATCGTCGACGACAGCAGGTGCGAGTGGCCGTCCTCGTGCTGGAGGCCCTCGCCGTTGAGCGTCGTGCGGCCGGCGGTGCCGCCGAGCAGGAAGCCGCGCGCGCATGGGTGTCGCCGGCGGCCCAGGCGAGATCGCCGACCCGCCGGAAACCGAACATCGAGTAGAAGATGTAGAACGGGATCATCGGCACGCCGCGTCGAATAGCTCGTCGCCGCTGGCGATCCAGTCGCACATCGCGCCGGCCTCGTTGATCCCTTCCTGCAGGATCTGGCCGTGCTTGTCCTCGCGGTAGAACATGAGCTGGTCGGCGTCCTGCGGCGTGTAGAGCTGCCCCAGCTGGTTCCAGATGCCGAGCTGGCGGAACATGCCCTCCATTCCGAACGTGCGCGATTCGTCCGGGACGATCGGCACGACGCGCTTGCCCAGCGTCTTGTCGCGCAGCAGCGTCTGCAGGATCTGCACGAACGCCATCGTCGTCGAGATCTCCCGGTCCTCGGTGCTCTTGAGGAACCGGTCGAACGCGGAGAGCTCCGGCACCGGCAGCGACTCCGCGCGGCGGCGGCGGGCGGGCAGGTAGCCGCCCAGCTCCATGCGCCGGGCCCGCATGTACTCGAGCTCTTTGCTGCCCTCGGCGAATTTGACGAACGGCACCTCGTCGAGCCGGTCGTCGGACACCGGGATCTGGAAGCGGTCGCGGAAGTGGCGGATCGACTCCGTCGACATCTTCTTCTGCTGGTGCGTGATGTTCTGCGCCTCGCCGGACTCGCCCATGCCGTAGCCTTCGATCGTCTTGGCGAGGATCACCGTCGGCTGGCCCTTGTGGTTCGCGGCGCTGTGGAAGGCGGCGTACACCTTGTGCGGGTCGTGGCCGCCGCGGTTCAGGTTCCAGATCTCCTCGTCGGTCCAGTCGGCGACCAGTTCCTTCAATTCCGGCGTGTTGAAGAAGGTTGCGGATGTAGGCCCCGTCCTTCGACTTGAACGGTTCGGTACTCGCCGTCGACGACCTCCATCATCCGTTGCATCGCGTAGATGCCCTTGTCGCGGGCGAACAGGTGGTCTCACCGCGTTCCCCAGACCAGCTTGATGAGCCGTTCCAGCCGGCGCCGCGTGCCGCCCGGAGCTCCTGGATACGATCTTGCCGTTGCCGCGCACCGGACCGTCGAGGCGCTGCAGATTGCAGTTGATGACGAAGATCAGGTTGTCGAGCGCTTCGCGCGAGGCCATGCCGATCGTGCCCATCGACTCCGGCTCGTCCATCTCGCCGTCGCCGCAGAAGCACCAGACCTTGCGGCCCTCGGTCTGCGCGAACCCGCGGTCCTGCAGGTACTTCATGAACCGCGCCTGGTAGATCGCCATCAGCGGGCCCAGGCCCATCGACACCGTCGGGAACTGCCAGAAGTCGGGCATCAGCCACGGGTGCGGATAGCTCGAGACGCCCTTGCCGTCGACCTCCTGGCGGAAGCTGTCCATCTGCTCGTCGGTGAGCCGGCCGAGCAGGTAGGCGCGCGCGTAGACGCCGGTCGCGGAGTGGCCCTGCACGAACACGAGGTCGCCGCCGTGCTTCTCGGACGGCGCGTGCCAGAAGTGGTTGTAGCCGACGTCGTAGAGCGTCGCCGCCGAGGCGAAACTCGCGATGTGGCCGCCGACGTTGGTGTTCTTGTTCGCGCGCAGCACCATCGCCATCGCGTTCCAGCGAACGTAGGAGCGGATCTTGTGCTCGATCGCCTGGTCGCCGGGCAGGCGGACCTGGTGGTGCGCCGGGATCGTGTTGATGTAGGCGGTGTTCGCCGAGAACGGCAGCCAGGCGCCGTTGCGGCGCGCCCGCGCGATCAGCTTCTCGATCAGGTAGTGCGCGCGGTCCGGCCCTTCGTTGTCGATGACGCCGGAGAGCGCGTCGAGCCATTCGAGGGTTTCGGTCGGATCGGGATCGTCGTGGCTGGGCGTGTCCATGATCGTCGTGGCTCCGGCGGTCCCCCCGGCGGGATGCGCGGAGGAGGATCGATTGTAGGGAGGACGAACGGACGTGTATCGCTGCGGTGCGGGCCGCGAAGCGCGCCGCGGCGTCCTCCCGGCGCCTCGGCAGCGCGACATTACCACAGGGTGGAAATAATTTCCAATATCGCGACCCGATCGCCGAAGACGGTGTTGGGCCCGATCTCCGCCGATGGCGATCGGCAAGGTCCGGGGTGCCGCCCGGCTATTGTGAGTGAGCGAACACTCTCGTGAAGACCATCGTTATCTGTTGCTTCGAGAGGCGGCACGGGCGGTATCGGCGCGCCGATGCGAGACGAGGAGCGCGACGCCGGCCAATCCCGAAACGACCGCGATCGAGGCGAAGCCGGCACGCGTTCCGCCGTCGGTTCCGGCGATCACGCCGAACGCGAACGGCGCGATGATGACGCCGGTGAACGAGATCACGCCGGCGGCGCCGGTGACCGCCCCGGCCTCGCCGGCCGGCGCGTTGCGAGCCAGCTCCGCCAGCTGTACGCCGTTCCAGCCGATCGCGGTCGCCCCGAACCCGGCGGCCACCCCGTGGATCGCCCAGGCGGGCCAGGTCGTCGGCGCGAGCCACAGCGTGGTCGCACAGGCCGCCGCGACGACCCCGATCACCCCGAGGACCGCGTCCGGCGACCCGGTGCGGTCGGCGAGCGTGCCCCAGCCGACCCGCCCGGCGACCGCGGCCAGCGTCGCGGTCGACAGGGCGAGGCCGGCCGCGACCAGCGACCATCCGTAGGTCTGGGTCAGGTGGACGACCAGGAAGGCCATCAGGCAGACCTGCGTCGACGCGTAGGCGAATCCGACCAGCGCGAGTCCGGCGAGCCGGCGATTGCGCAGGACGCGGCCGACGCCGTCGACGGCGTTCGCGAGGGAAACCGGCGCGTCCGGGCGGCGGTCGGTGTCGAACGCGGCGCGCACTCTCTGCGCCAGCGCCGCCATCGCGACCAGGATCGCGGCCGCGACGACGAACGCCCCGCGCCAGCCGACCACGAGGGCGATGGCCGGCAAGGTCGCACCGGCGATCGCGGCGCCGGCCGGAACGCCGGTCTGCTTGATCGAGAACACGAGATTGCGTCGCGACGCCGGCGCGGTGTGCGCGAGCAGATGCGAGGACGCCGGCGTGACCTGACCGTAGCCCAGGCCGAAGGCGACCGCCCCGATCCCGGCGAGTGCGACCGAATCGGACCCGGTCGCCGCGACCGCGAGGACACCCAGCGCGCACAGCGCGAGGCTCGCCTGCGAGGATCGGATCGCCCCGAACCGGGCGATCCATCCGCCGGCGACGAGACTCGCGGCGACCATGCCGACGTAGACGATCGAAATGAACGACCCGACATGGCGCGCCGGGACTCCGAGGTCGGCCGCGATCGCCGGCGCGAGCACCGACGTCGCGTTCCAGGCGTACGTCGCGACCGTCTGGATCGCGAAGGTCACGCCCAGCGCGACCCCGGCCAAGCGGCGCCGGTCCGGCGCCGGTGCCGGATTCATCGGGGCGACGACCGCTCGAATTCGATCCCGCGCTCGGTCAGGAGCAGGTCGATCGTGGTGTCGTGCGGCCCGCAGGGCACTTCATCGACGACCTGGACCGCGAACGCGCCGACGACGCGCGCGGCGCGCGAGGAGAGCGTCGGGAGCGTCCGGTCGTAGTAGCCGCCACCGTAGCCGAGCCGCCGGCCGGCGCGGTCGAACCCCAGCCCGGGAACCATCACCCAGTCGATCGCGGTCGCCGGCACCACCTCGCACCGGGGCAGGGGTTCGAGAATGCCCATCACGCCCGGACCGAGGTCCGCGTCCGGATCGACGACGCGATGCAGGACCAGCATGCGCTGCGCGCGGTCGACGCGCGGCAGCACGACCCGTTTGCCCCCGGCGATCGCGTGGTCGATCACCGGGCGCGTCGCCCATTCGCTTCCGAACGACGCGAACAGGAACACGGTCCGCGCCGCCGCGTAGGAATCGAGTGCGACGATCGCAGCGGCGATCGCCGCCGACGCGCGCTCGCGGGTCGGGAGGTCCAACGCGTCGCGGCGCGCGAGGATGCTCGCGCGCAGCGTCTGCTTCGCCGCGCGCAGCGGACCGACCGGCGGCGCGGCGGATTCTGCGATCATGACGCGATCCTAACGCATCGCCGGCGCCGCGACGCCCTTATAATGCGCGTCCCTCCGACGCCGCGGGCCCGCAGGCCCGGAACGAGCGCGATGAAAAACGCCCATCAGGTCCACCGCCGGCGACGCGACGCGATCCTCGCCGGCATGCGCACTCACACGGGCGGCGGCGTGGCGGTCCTGCCGACCGCGCCCGAGGCGGTGCGCAACCGCGATTCCACCTGGCCCTACCGGCCCGACAGCTATTTCTACTACCTGACCGGCTTCCCCGAGCCGGAGGCGGTCGTCGCGCTGGTCGCCGGGCCTGACGGCGACCGCCAGATCCTGTTCTGCCGCGAGCGCGACCCCGAGCGGGAGACCTGGGACGGATTCCGCTACGGACCGGACGCTGCGCGCGAAGTCTTCGGCTTCGACGAGGCCCACCCGATCAACGAGCTCGACGCCCGTCTTCCCGACCTCGTGGCGGACCGGCCCTCGTTGCATACGCCGGTCGGCCTGAGCGGCGAGTGGGACCGGCGGATCGCCGCTGTGCTCAACAACGTGCGCGCCCGGATCCGCGCCGGTGTCGCCGCGCCCGACGAGATCGTCGACCTGCGCGGCGTCCTCGACCGGATGCGGCTCGTCAAGGACGCCCACGAGATCGCCTTGATGCGCACGGCGGCGGCGATCTCCGCCGACGCGCATCGGCGCGCGATGGCCGCCGCCCGCCCTGGCTGGCACGAATACCAGGTCGAGGCCGAGCTGGTCCACGAGTTCCTGCACCGCGGCGCGCAGGCGCTCGCCTATCCGCCGATCGTCGCCTCCGGTCCGAACGCCTGCGTGCTCCACTACCGGGACAACGACCGCGCGATGGCGGACGGCGACCTCCTGCTGATCGACGCCGGATGCGAATACCGCGGCTACGCGTCCGATGTCACGCGCACCTTCCCGGTCGGCGGGCGGTTCGCCGGCGCGCAGCGCGCCGTCTACGAGCTGGTGCTCGAGGCGCAGCTGCGCTGCCTCGACGCCGTCCGGCCCGGCGCTCGTTTCCACGAGTACCACGAGGTCGCCGAGCGCGTGCTCGCCCGGGGACTGATCGACCTCGGACTGGTCGCCGGCCCGCTCGACGCGGCGCTCGAGTCCGGGAGCTACAAGCGCTTCTACATGCACCGCGCCGGCCACTGGCTCGGCATGGACGTGCACGACGCCGGGCATTACCTGACCAAGGGCGCGTCGGTCGCGCTCGAGCCGGGCATGGTCCTCACCGTCGAGCCGGGGCTCTACATCCGCGCGGGCGAAGGCGTCCCCGACGAGTTCCGCGACATCGGCGTGCGCATCGAGGACGATGTCGTCGTCACCGCCGACGGGCACGAGAACCTGTCCGCGCACGCGCCCAAGACCGTCGCGGACGTCGAGGCGGCCTGCGGTCGCTAGGCCCGGCCCGCGCACGGTAACGCCGAGGGACGGGGATGCGCGATGTCGTGATCGTCGGTGCGGGACCGGTCGGATCGGCGCTCGCGCTCGCGCTCGCGCGGGCCGGGCGCGACGTCGTGGCGCTCGATGCGCGCGCGCGCGGCTCGACGCTGCGCGGCGACCGGACGCTCGCGCTGTCGCACGGCTCGCGACTCGTGCTCGAACGGCTGCGCGTCTGGGAGGAGCTCGCGTCGGTGCGCGACGCGGTGACACCGATCACGCGGATCGACGTCTCGCAGGCCGGCGGTTTCGGCGCGGCCACGCTGCTGGCGGCGGACGCGGGCGTCCCGGCGCTGGGGTACGTGGTCTCCTACGTCGCGCTGCAGGCCGCTCTGGACGCGGCGCTCGAGCGCGAGCGCGTCGACGTGCGTTTCGGCGCGCAGGCCGAGCGCGTCGAGACGACGCCGGAGCGGGCGCGGGTGCCGCTGCCGGGGGCCGAACCGGTCGACGCGCGGCTCGCGGTCGTCGCCGACGGCACCGGGACTGCGGTCCGCGGTGTCGATCGGGTGCGCCACGACTACGGGCAGGTCGCGGTGATCGGCAAGCTCGCCGTCGACCGTCCCCACGACGGCCTCGCCTACGAGCGCTTCGGGCCCGGCGGTCCGATCGCGCTCCTGCCCGAGGCCGACCACTACGCGTTCGTCTGGACGCTGCCGCCGGCGCGGGCGCAGTCGATGCTGGCGCTGTCCGACGAGGCGTTCGTCGAGGCGCTGGCGACGAGCTTCGGCTCCCGACTGCGCGGCTTCCGGCGCGCCTGGGGGCGCCGCTCGTTCCCGCTCGTCCTCGAGTTCGCGACACCCGTGGTCGGCGAGCGCTACGCCGCCGTCGGCAACGCGTCGCAGACGCTCCATCCGGTGGCCGGGCAGGGTTTCAACGTCGGCCTGCGCGACGCGCACGAGCTCGCGCGCATCGTCGCCGCGACGCCCGCCGCCGAGATCGGATCGGGGGCGATGCTCGCCCGCTACCGGGCGGCGCGCCGCGCCGATCGCTGGGCCGGCATCGCGTTCACGCACGGACTCGTCCACCTGTTCGGCGGCGACTGGCCGGTCGTGTCGTGGCCCCGGGGACTCGGCCTCGCGCTCCTCGACACGTTGCCGCCGCTGCGGCGGACCTTCACGCGCGCGATGTTGTTCGGCGCCTGAGCGCCGCCGCGAACGCGCGTTCGCCGCGCGTGTCCGGTGCCGCGGCGATACCCGCACCGGTCGAAGCCGGTATAATTCGCGTCCCCCACGGTGCCGTTCCTCCCGTCTCCGCTCCCGTGCGTATCGGTCCCTACGAGCTCGCGAACGTCCTCGCCGTCGCGCCGATGGCGGGCGTCACCGACAGGCCGTTCCGCCAGCTTTGCAAGCGACTGGGGGCCGGCTACGCGGTGTCGGAGATGGTCGCGTCGAATCCGTCGCTGCGCGGGACGGCGAAATCGCGCCGCCGCATCGACCACGCCGGAGAGGTCGCCCCGATCGCCGTGCAGATCGCCGGCGCCGATCCGGCGACGATGGCGGACGCGGCGCGCTACAACGTCGATCGCGGCGCGCAGATCATCGACATCAACATGGGTTGCCCGGCGAAGAAGGTCTGCAACGTCGCCGCGGGTTCGGCGCTCCTGGCCGATGAACCCCGCGTGGCGGCGATCCTCGAGGCGGTCGTCGCGGCGGTCGACGTACCGGTCACGCTCAAGATGCGCACCGGTCCGGCGCCCGACCGGCGCAACGCGTTGCGCGTCGCGCGGATCGCCGAGGCCGCCGGGGTCGCCGCGCTGGCGGTACACGGCCGCACGCGGGCCTGCGCGTTCACCGGGCCGGTCGAGTACGAGACGATCGCGGCGGTCAAGCGCGCGGTGTCGATTCCGGTCCTGGCCAACGGGGACATCGACTCGCCGTCGCGCGCCCGCGCGGTGCTCGCCGCCACCGGCGCCGACGGCCTGATGATCGGCCGCGCCGCGCAGGGCCGGCCCTGGATCTTCCGCGAGATCGCGCACTACCTGGCGACCGGGGCGCGGCTCGCCGCGCCGACGGTCGCCGAGATGCGCGCGATCGTGCTCGGCCACCTCGACGATCACATCGCTTTCCACGGCGAGAGCGTCGGCGTGCGCACCGCGCGCAAGCACCTCGGCTGGTTCTGCGCCGGCCTCGACGGGGGCGCCGCGTTCCGCTCGGCGATGCTCCGCGAGGAGACGGCGGACGGTCAGCGCGCCGTCGTCGAGCGCTACTTCGACGAATTGGCCGCCCGGGGGGGCGCGGTCGAATCCGGGGACGGCGCCGCGCCCGCCCGCGCGGCATCCGACGGCGCGGCGGTGCCACCGCGCCGCGCATCCGTGCCGTGGGTCGGGGAGGCCCTCGCCGCATGACCAAGAAGAGAGTGCGACTGAACGGCGGCAACGACATCGGCCGCAGCGTCGAGCGCTCGCTCGACGAGTATTTCCGAAAACTCGAGGGGGAGCCGGCGCGCGACGTCTACGCGATGGTGATCGGCCACGTCGAGCGCACGCTGCTCACGGCGATGATGCAGCGCGCCGAGCAGAACCAGACGCTCGCGGCCGACATGCTCGGCATGAACCGCAACACGCTGCGGGCGAAGCTCGCCAAGCACAAGCTCCTGTGATGGGCGCGCCGATCCATCAGGCGCTGCTGTCGGTCTCCGACAAGACCGGGGTGGTCGAACTCGCGCGCTCGCTCGCCGCGCTCGGCGTGCGGCTGCTGTCGACCGGCGGCACCGCGAGGGCGATCCAGGACGCCGGTCTCCCGGTGACCGATGTCGGCGCCTACACCGGGTTCCCGGAGATGCTCGACGGGCGAGTCAAGACGCTGCACCCGAAGGTCCACGGCGGCATCCTCGCCCGACGCGACCTGCCCGCCCACGCCGACGCGCTCGCCGCGCACGCGATCCCGACGATCGATCTGGTCGTCGTCAACCTCTACCCGTTCCGTGAGACGGTCGCCAGGCCCGGCTGCACGCTCGACGAGGCGATCGAGAACATCGACATCGGCGGACCGACGATGGTGCGCGCGGCGGCGAAGAACTGGGCGCACGTCGCCGTGGTCGTCGATCCGGCCGACTACGCCGGCGTCCTCGCCGAGCTTTCCCGGTCGGGCAACGCGCTGGGCGAGGCGACCCGCTTCGCGCTCGCCCGCAAGGCGTTCGCCCACACGGCGGCCTACGACGGGGCGATCGCCAACTGGCTCACCGCGCGCTCGGTCGACGGCGGCGTCGAGCCGCTGCCGCAGTCGTTCCGCTACGCCGGCGAGCGGGTCCAGGCGTTGCGCTACGGCGAGAATCCGCACCAGGCGGCCGCGTTCTACCGCGACGAGGCGCCCGCGCCCGGCTCGATCGCCACCTTCGTCCAGCGCCAGGGCAAGGACCTCTCTTACAACAACATCGCCGACGCCGACGCCGCGTGGGAATGCGTGAAGTCGTTCGACACGCCCGCCTGCGTGATCGTCAAACACGCCAATCCGTGCGGCGTCGCGATCGCCGCCAGTCCGCTGGAGGCCTACCGGCGCGCCTTCGAGACCGACCCGGTGAGCGCCTTCGGCGGGATCATCGCCTTCAACCGCGCGGTCGACGCGGCGACGCTCGAAGCGGTCTCGGCGCAGTTCGTCGAGGTGCTGCTCGCGCCGGCCTACGCCGCGGACGCGCTCGCGGTGATCGCGCAAAAGAAGAACGTCCGCGTGCTCGAGATCCCGCTGCCGGCGGTTCCGCCGGCGCCCTCGCTCGACTTCAAGCGCGTCGGCGGCGGACTCCTGGTCCAGACGGCGGACGCGCACCGCATCGCCCGCGCCGACCTCCGCGTCGTGACCCGGGTGGTACCGACGCCGGGCCAGCTCGACGATCTGGTGTTCGCCTGGCGCGTCGCGACCTACGTCAAGTCGAACGCGATCGTCTACTGCGGCGGCGGACGCACGCTCGGCATCGGCGCCGGGCAGATGAGCCGCGTCGACTCGACGCGTATCGCCGCGATCAAGGCGGCCAACGCCGGCATCGACCTCTCGGGCTCGGTGGTCGCCTCGGACGCGTTCTTCCCGTTCCGCGACGGCCTCGACGTGGTCGCGGACAACGGCGCGACCGCGGTGATCCAGCCGGGCGGCAGTGTGCGCGACGACGAGGTGATCGCCGCCGCCGACGAGCGCGGCATCGCGATGGTGTTCACCGGCATCCGGCATTTCCGCCATTGACGGCGGCCTGGGAGGCGTGACGATGGTTCGAGAGGTCCGGTACCTTTTCGCGTCGCTGGCGCTCGCGGCGGCGGCCGCGCTCGCGTCCGGCTCGGTCGGGGCGCAATCGGGTCCGGCGCCCGCCTCCGAGCCGTCGAAGAAGTGGATCGCCGACTGCGCCAAGTATTCCGGCTGGATCGGGTCGCAGTGCACGGGATTGCGCGAAACTTGGCACGAGGGCCGGCCGGTGGTCCTGCTGTCCGGCTACACCTGGCACGACCCGGCGACCTACGACGACGACAAGCTGGAGGAATTCAATTCGAAGGCGTGGGGCCTGGGCCTCGGTCGTGGATGGCGCGACGCGAAGGGCGACCACTACTCGTGGTACGCGCTTGCGTTCAAGGACTCGCACGACGACTGGACCAAGATGGTCGGCTGGTCGTGGGTCACCTACTGGCCGGAGAAGGCCGACCTCGCGGTCGGCCTCGGGTACACGGCGTTCATCATGTCGCGGCCGGACATCGCCAGCAACGTACCGTTCCCCGCGGCGCTGCCGCTCGCGTCGGTGAAGCTCGGCCCGGCCGAGGTGCTGGGCACGTTCATCCCCAAGCTCAACGGCGGCATCAACCACGGCAACGTCGCCTACTTCTTCGGTCGGATCCAGTTCTGACGGACCGTCGATGAACGTCCTGGTCATCGGCGGCGGCGGACGGGAGCACGCGATCGCCTGGAAGCTCGCCGCGTCGCCGCGGGTCGCGCGGGTCTTCGTCGCCCCGGGCAACGCCGGCACGGCGCGCGAGCGCGGCGTGGTCAACGTCGGAATCACCGCGGTCGCCGACCTGGTCGCGTTCGCGAAGCGCGAATCGATCGCGCTCACGATCGTCGGACCGGAGGCGCCGCTGGCCACCGGTGTCGTCGACGCGTTCCGAGACGCCGGGCTCGCGATCGTCGGACCCTCGCGCGCCGCGGCGCAGCTCGAATCGTCGAAGGATTACGCGAAGGCGTTCATGGCGCGCCACGCGATCCCGACCGCCGACTACCGCACGTTCAGCGACGCCGGCGCCGCCAAGGCCTACGTGACCGCCCGCGGCGCGCCGATCGTGGTCAAGGCCGACGGACTGGCCGCGGGCAAGGGCGTCGTCGTGGCGACCAGCGTCGACGAGGCGCACCGGGCGATCGAAGCGATGCTCACAGGCAACACGCTGGGCGAGGCCGGCGCGCGCGTCGTCGTCGAGGACTTCCTCGCCGGCGAGGAGGCGAGTTTCATCGTGCTCGTCGACGGCCGTCACGTGCTGCCGCTGGCCTCGTCGCAGGACCACAAGCGGCTGGGCGACGGCGACAGCGGGCCCAACACCGGCGGCATGGGCGCGTACTCTCCGGCGCCGGTCGTCACGCCGGCGGTCCACGCTCGGATCATGCGCGAGGTGATCCAGCCGACGGTGCAGGGGATGGCCGCCGAAGGAATTCCGTACACCGGCTTCCTGTACGCCGGCGTGATGGTCGACGACGCGGGCGCCGTCCGCGTGCTGGAATTCAATTGCCGGCTGGGCGACCCGGAGACGCAGCCGATCCTCGTCCGCCTCAAGACCGACCTGGTCGACATCGCCGAGCACGCGGCACGCGGCACGCTCGACCGTATCGAGGCCGAATGGGACCGGCGCGCCGCGCTGTGCGTCGTGCTCGCCGCCGGCGGCTATCCCGACGCGCCGCGTCGGGGCGCCGCGATCGGCGGGCTCGACCGCGTCGACGCCGAGCGGCACCCGGACGTCCACGTCTTCCACGCCGGGACGGCGCTCGACGCCGAGCGCGTCGTCGTCGCCGGCGGCCGGGTGCTCGGTGTCACCGCGCTGGGCGACTCGGTTCGCCAGGCGCAGCGGGCCGCGTACGCCGCGATCGCGGAGATCCGCTTCGACGGCATGCAGTACCGCTCCGACATCGGACACCGCGCGGTCGCGCGGCGCACCTGATCGTGGATACCGCCGCGGTCCGGGCCTTCCTCGCCGGATTGCAGGCGTCGATCGTCGCCCGGTTCGAGGCGGTCGATGGCGGCCGGTTCCTGCGCGACGAGTGGCAGCGGCCCGAGGGCGGCGGCGGCGTCTCGCGCCTGATCGAGGACGGCGCCGTGCTCGAGCGCGGTGGCGTCAATTTCTCCGACGTGCGCGGCGCGACGCTGCCGCCGTCGGCGAGCGCGTCGCGACCCGAGCTGGCCGGCCGCTCGTGGCAGGCGATGGGCGTCTCGCTGGTCGTGCATCCGCGCAATCCGTACGCGCCGACCGCGCACATGAACGTGCGGATGTTCGTCGCGACGCGCGACGACGCGCCGCCGGTCTGGTGGTTCGGCGGCGGCATGGACCTGACGCCGGTCTACGGCTTCGACGAGGACGCCGTGCACTTCCACCGCGTCTGCCGCGACACCCTGGCGCCGTTCGGCGCCGGGTTGCACGCCAAGTTCAAGCGCGCCTGTGACGAGTACTTCTATCTGAGGCACCGGCGCGAGCCGCGCGGTGTCGGCGGCGTCTTCTTCGACGACTTCGTCGACGGGGGATTCGATCGCGCGTTCGCGTTGACGCAGCGCGTCGGCGAGGCGTTCGCGGACGCCTACCTGCCGATCCTCGAGCGACGCAAGGACACGCCTTACGGCGAACGCGAGCGCGACTTCCAGGCCTACCGGCGCGGTCGCTACGTCGAATTCAATCTGGTCTGGGACCGGGGCACGCTGTTCGGCCTGCAGAGCAACGGCCGTACCGAGGCGATCCTGATGTCGATGCCGCCGGTCGTCCGCTGGCGCTATGACTGGAAGCCGGCGCCGGGCACCCCCGAGGCGCGCCTCTACGAGCGCTACCTGGTCCCGCACGAATGGGCGGACGGGGGGCCGGCGCCGTGAGCCGCGAACGCGGAACCGGAGGCGACGCGCACCTGGTCGAGACGCGCATCGATTCCGAGCGCGTCTTCGACGGCGCGCTCTTGCACGTGCGGCGCGACCGAGTCCGCATGCCGTCCGGGCGCACGGCGACGCGCGAGTACGTCGTCCACCCGGGAGCGGTGCTGATCGCGCCGCGCCGCGCCGACGGGCGCTGGATCGTCGAGCGGCAGTACCGCTATCCGCTCGGGCGGGTCTTCCTCGAATTTCCCGCCGGCAAGATCGATCGCGGCGAGGCGCCGATCGAGACCGGCAGACGCGAGCTGCGCGAGGAGGCCGGGGTCGAGGCGGCGAACTGGACGCGGCTCGGGCGGATCCACCCGGTCATCGGCTACTCCGACGAGGTGATCGAACTCTGGCTGGCCGAAGGGCTCACCGACGCCGGCCGGCGTCTCGACGAGGACGAGCACCTCGACCTGGTCGAGATGAGCGGCGACGAGCTCGTCGCCGCGACCGACGACGGGCGCATCACCGATTCGAAGACCGTGGCCGCGGTCTACCATCTGCTGCGCCGCGGGCTCGTCCCGTGATCGCGCGGCGCCTGGTCGTCGCCGGTCGCGTCCAGGGGGTCGGTTTCCGCGACGCGATGGCGGGCGCCGCGCGCGCGGCCGGCGTCGCCGGCTGGGTGCGCAACCGGCGTGACGGCACCGTCGAAGCGTTCGTCCAGGGCGGGCCGGACGCGGTCGAGCGCATCGTCGTCTGGGCGCGCCGCGGTTCACCGGCGGCGCGCGTCGACCGGGTCGCCGTCGAGCCGGCGGACGTCGACCCGGCGATCCTGTCGTTCGCCCGCGCGCCGACCGTCTGACGCTACGCGTCGCGCGGCGTCGCCGAGGATGCCGCGGCGAGGTCGCGCCACGCCGCCCAGGTCGCGCAGGAGACGAGCGGCAGCGCGACGACGAGTCCCACGCCCATCGTCATCAGCCCGACCGCGATCAGCGCGAGCGCGATCGCGCCGTAGACGGCGAGCGCGCCCGCGTGCGCCGCGAACAGCCGTGCGCTGGCGGCGAACGATCCGGCGAAACCGCGGCCGGCGAAGAGCGACTCCAGCGGCACGAACGTCATCGGCAGCGACGCGGCGATGCCGGCGGCGTAGATCGCGATCACGACCTCGCCGGGCAGCGCCGACGACGCCTCCGCGGGCCGCAGGAGGTCGACGCCGCCGAGCGCGCGCGCGACGAACCACTCGACCGTGAAGGTCGCGGCGCTCGACACGACGATCGCCGCGATCGCGCCGGCGCTCGCACCGAAGGCGCGCCAGGCGTGGCGGACGCGCACCCGTTCGCCGGCGTCGACGGCGGCCGCCGCGTAGAGCATCCCGCAGGCGACCAGCGGGGCGAGGATCCGCGACAGCGCGGCGCCGGCTTCGGGAACGAGTTCGAGGGCGATCTGCGAGGCGATCGCGACCACCGCGAGCACGGCGTGCATCGCCGGCGCGCGCTTGAACAGCCGCATCGCCTCGCCGTACCAGGCGAGCGGGCGCGAGAGCGCCGGCGCCCGGCTCAGGCGCCGGCTCCGAGATAGGCGGCCCGGACCTTCGGGTCGTGGAGCAGCGACTTCGCCTCGCCGGCGATCGTGATCTCGCCGGACTCCATGACGTAGCCGCGGGTCGACACTTCCAGCGCGAGTTTCGCGTTCTGCTCGATCAGCAGGATGGTGACGCCCTCCCGCGAAATCGCGAGCACGGTCTCGAACACCTTCTGGACCATCATCGGCGCGAGCCCCATCGACGGCTCGTCGAGCAGGAGCAGGCGCGGGCGCGACATCATCGCCCGGCCCATCGCCAGCATCTGCTGCTCGCCGCCGGACAGCGTGCCCGCGGTCTGCCGGCGACGCTCCTTGAGACGCGGGAACAGCGAGTAGACCCGTTCGATGTCGGCGCGGATGGCGTCGCGGTCGCTGCGGGTGTACGCGCCCATCGCGAGGTTCTCCTCGATGGTGAGCGCGCCGAACACGCCGCGGCCCTCGGGCACCATCGCCAGTCCGCGGCGGACCAGTTCGAACGCCGGCCGGCCGGTGACGTCCTCGCCGTCGTAGCGGACCGCCCCGGCGCTCAGCGGCTGCAGGCCGGTGACCCCTTTGAGCGTTGTCGTCTTGCCGGCGCCGTTCGCGCCGATCAGGCAGACGAGCTCGCCCTTGCCGACGACCAGGTCGATGCCCTTGACCGCCTGGATGCCGCCGTAGGCGACGGCGAGCTTCTCGAGCGAGAGCAGCGGCGGCGGTGTCTCGGCGGCGGGCACGCGCTTACGCTCCCTTGAGGTTGAGGGCGACGTCGCCGCCCAGATAGGCGGAGATCACCGCCGGGTCCTTCTGCACGTCGGCGGCCGGCCCCTCGGCGATCTTGCGGCCGTAGTCGAGCACCAGCACCCGGTCGCAGACGCCCATGACGAGCTTCATGTCGTGCTCGATCAGCAGGATCGTCGTGCCGTCGCGGCGGATGTCGTGGAGGAGCTCCTCGAGCGACGCGGTCTCGGTCGCATTCATGCCGGCGGCCGGCTCGTCGAGCGCCAGGAGCTTGGGCTCGGTGGCGAGCGCGCGGGCGATCTCGAGGCGGCGCTGGTATCCGTACGGCAGGTGTTTGGCGAGGTCGTTCGCGCGCGAGGCGACGCCGACGTAGTCCAGCAACTCGAGCGCGCGCGCCTCGATCGCCCGCTCCTCGCGGCGCGTGCGCCGGTCGCGGGCGATCGCGCCGAAGACGCCGGCCTTGGTGCGCACATGCCGGCCGACCATCACGTTCTCGAGCGCCGACAGGTTCGCGAACAGGCGGATGTTCTGGAACGTGCGCGCGATCCCGCGCGCCGCCACCTCGTGCGGCTTCAGGCCCGAGAGCGGCGATCCGTCGAAGGTGAAGCTCCCGCCGTCCGGCTCGTAGATGCCGGTGAGGACGTTGAACAGCGTCGTCTTGCCCGCGCCGTTGGGACCGATCAGGCCGTAGATCTCGCCGTGGCGGATCGTGAAGCCGACCTCGGCGAGCGCCTGCACGCCGCCGAAGCGCTTGCCGATGCCCTCGGCGGCGAGGAGCGTCAGGTGCTCGTGCACGGTCAGCCCTGGCGCCGGGCCTCGAGCTCGCGCTTGCGCAGAGCGGAGGGCAGGATGCCGGCCGGCCGGAACAGCATCATCAGCACCAGCGCCAGGCCGAACAACAGCATGCGGATGACCTCGGGGTCGAGCAGCATCCGGCCGAACAGCATCTTCTGCGCCGGCTCCACCGTGTAGCGGAGGATCTCGGGGACGAACGACAGGAGGATCGCGCCGATGACGACGCCGAAGACGTTGCCCATGCCGCCCAGCACGACCATCGCCAGCACCATCACGCTCTCGACCAGGATGAAGCTCTCGGGGCTGATGAAGCCCTGGATCGCGGCGAACATGCCGCCGGAGATCCCGCCGAACGACGCCCCCATCGCGAAGGCGAGGAGCTTCATGTTGCGGGTGTTGATGCCCATCGCCCGGGCGGCGACCTCGTCCTCGCGGATCGCCTCCCACGCCCGGCCGATCCGCGAGTCCTGCAGTCGCAGGTTGATCACGACGACGGCGACGAAGACGACCAGCAGCAGGTAGTAGTACTTCATCGGCCCGGTGAACGTGAATCCGGCGATCGTCTCGGTCGTCGAGAAATTCAGACCGCCCAGCCGGAACGGGTCGATCAGCGAGATGCCCTGCGGGCCGTTGGTGATGTTGACCGGCTGCGACAGGTTGTTGAGGAAGATCCGGATGATCTCGCCGAATCCCAGCGTGACGATCGCGAGGTAGTCGCCGCGGAGCTTGAGCGTCGGCGCGCCGAGCAGGACGCCGAACACGCACGCGACCGAGGCGCCGATCGGCAGGATGATCCAGAACGGCAGGTGGATGTTGAAGTGCGGGCTCGCGAGCAGCGCGTAGACGTACGCGCCGACCGCGTAGAACGCGATGTAGCCCAGGTCGAGGAGCCCGGCGAAGCCGACGACGATGTTGAGTCCCAGCGCCAGCAGGCAGAAGAGGATCGCCAGGTTGGTGATCCGGACCCAGAACGTGCCGATGCCGGTGAGGACGAACGGCAGCGCGATCAGCGCGAGCGCGGCGATCGCGAGCCCGATCCAGGCGGCGGCCGGCTTGTGCTTGAGGTCGAGGATCGGGTGCATGGGCCGGTTGCGGTCAGGCGCGGTCGGAGACCCGCTCGCCCAGCAGGCCGGACGGCCGGAACAGCAGGACCATGATCAGGACGATGAACGCGAACACGTCCTGGTAGTTGGATCCGAACAGCGTCAGGTTCGGGTCGGCGGCGCAGCGCTCGGCGAGCGCGTCGAACCAGCCGGACAGGCGGCACAGGTTGGTGAGCTCGCCGACGTAGCCGGCGCCCAGCGCCTCGATCACGCCGAGCAGCAGCCCGCCCAGCATCGCGCCGGCCAGGTTGCCGATCCCGCCCAGCACCGCGGCCGAGAACGCCTTGAGGCCGAGCAGGAACCCCATCTGGTAGTGGGCGATGCCGTAGTAGCTGCCGACCATGACACCGGCGACCGCGCCCAGCCCGGCGCCGATCACGAACGTGATCGAGATGACCCGGTTGATGTCGATGCCCATCAAGCCGGCGATCTGGGGATTCTGCGCGGTCGCGCGCATCGCGACCCCGAGCTTGGTGCGGTAGACCAGCGCCAGCAGCCCGCCCATCATCGCGATCGACACCGTCAGGATCGCGATCTGGACGTTGGTGATCGTCGCTCCGTTCGGGTTGTCGGTCAGGTGGTAGGGCACCGTCTGGATGATCTGCGGGTAGGACAGCGGATTGCGGCTCCAGACGATCATCGCGAGGTGCTGCAGGATGATCGACAGGCCGATCGCGGTGATCAGCGGCGCGAGCCTCGGCGCGCTGCGCAGCGGCCGGTAGGCGGTGCGTTCGAGCGTGTAGCCGACCGCCATGCACACCGGGATCGCGACCAGGGCGCCGATGGCGACGATGACCAGCGAGGGCAGCGGCACCGGCGCGCCCGCCAGCGCGACGATGACCGAGTAGGCGGTCAGCGCGCCGATCATCACGACCTCGCCGTGGGCGAAGTTGATCAGCTGGATGATCCCGTAGACCATCGTGTAGCCGAGCGCGACGATCGCGTAGACGCTGCCCAGCGTCAGTCCGTTCACCATCTGCTGCAGGAAGGTATCCAATGCGGGGCGATGGGTCGGGGCGAGGCGCGAGGAAGGGCGGGGAGGGCCGCGGGAGGTCGTGGGCCGTCGCGGGCGGGACGCCGCGTCCCGGCGACGCGCCCGGATTGTGGCCCCGCCGACGGCGCGCGGCAACTGGCCGGTGCGGGCGGGCCGGAAAAAAGAACGGCGCCCCGAGGGGCGCCGTTCGTTGCGCTGCGAAACGCGCTGGCGATTACTTCTTCGGGGCCGCCGGAGCCGGGGCCGCCGGGGTCGCCGGGGCGGGCGCCGGAGCCGCGGCCGCCGGGGCCGCCGCCGGAGCGGGCGCCGCGGCCTTGAGGAACTCCTCGAAGGACACGCTCTTGCCGCCCTGGACCACGGCGATCGGCTCGACCTTGCCGCCCTTCAGCGTGAAGATCGTGATCTCCGCGTTCTTGCGGTCGCCCTTCTCGTCGAACTCGATCTTGCCGGTCGCGCCGCTGTAGCTGATCTTGGCGATCTCCGGAACGATCTTCGCCGGATCGGCGGAATCGGCCTTTTGCATCGCCGCGATCATGATGCCGACCGCGTCGTAGAAGAACGGCGCGTACTGCTTGACGTCGCCGTACTTGGCCTTGAACGCGTCGTTGAAGCTCTTGCTGGCCGCCGACGCCGGCAGTCCCGCCTGCGAGCAGATGAGACCTTCGGCCGCCGCGCCGGCGAGCTTGGCCATCTCGTCGGTGCAGGCGCCGTCGCCGAAGCTGAACACCGCCTTGATGCCGAGCTCGCGGGCCTGCTTGAGCATCGGGCCGCCGGTGGCGTCCATGCCGCCGTAGAACACCGCGTCCGGGCCCTTGCCCTTGATCTTGGTCAGGATCGCCTTGAAGTCGGTCGCCTTGTCGTTGGTCTTCTCGCGCGCGACGACCTGGACCCCGGCCGCCTTCAGCGTCTTCTCGACTTCGTTGGCGAGGCCTTCGCCGTAGGCGGTCGCGTCGTCGGCGATCGCGATCTTCTTGATCTTCTGCGCGGCGAGGTACTGCGCCACCGCCGGACCCTGCTGGTCGTCGCGTCCGACGACGCGGAAGATCGACTTGAAGCCCTGCTCGGTCAGCTTCGGGTTGGTCGCCGAGCCCGAGATCATCGGGATGCTGGCCTGGTTGTACACGGCCGAGGCGGGGATCGACACGCCGGAATTCAGGTGACCGGCGACGCCGGCGACCTTCGCGTCGACGAACTTCTGCGCGATCGTCGGGCCCATCTTCGGGTCGGCCTGGTCGTCTTCGCTCATCAGCTCGAACTTGACCTTCTTGCCGCCGATCTTGATGCCTTTGGTGTTCGCCTCGTCGACCGCCAGCCGCGCGCCGTTCTCGTCGTCTTTGCCGAGGTGGGCGATGCCGCCGGTCAGCGGGCCGGCATGGCCGATCTTGACCGTCAGGACTTCCTCGGCCTTCGGGGCCTCGGCCTTCTTCGGCTCTTCCTTCTTGCCGCAGCCGTAGGCGGTGACGAGCGCGGCCGCGACGATCGTCAGGCCGAGCTTCTTCGACAGGTTCATGCGGATTCCTCCGGAATGACGCGAATTGGGGGTGAACGGCGCGGCGCGCGAGCGTCGCGGACCAGAAAATGGAAAACATTCAATTATCACGGGTGCCCAACCCGCTGTCAATGCAACACCCGGGACCCCCGGTCGAAGGCCGCGCCTCGGCCGGATCGATCCGGTGCCGACCCGGTCGTCTCGACCGGTCGGCGAGGCGCACCGCCTGTCGCCGGCTCCGGCGATTCGTCGCGCCGGCGTTGGCAGCGACCCGGCGGGGTGGGAAGCTCCGAGGGGTGCCGGTGCCCGAACGCGGCCGAATCCGGTGCGCCGCCGCGGCGCATCCAACCCGCGCAGTCCGCTGCCGCGCGGGGCCGCGCGGCCGGCGCGACGGTACGGATCTGGGGGAGAGTCAGACATGGGGTTTCGCATCTCGCGGCGGACCTGGATCGGCATCACGCTCGCCGTCGCGGTCGTGTCCGCCGGCGCCGGGGTCGCCCTCACCAAGCGTGCCGGCTCGCCGGCGGACGCCCAGAAGGGGCCGCCGCCGGTGGCGCTCGAGTTCGGCGCCGCCGATCTCGCCTACCTGACCCAGGCGCCGCTGGCCCGCTGGCTCGCGGTCTCCGGCACGCTCGCGCCGCTGCGTCAGGCCACGGTCAAGGCCAAGGTGTCCGGCGACCTGCGCGAAGTCCGCGTCCGCGAAGGGGAAACGGTGCGGGCCGGGCAGCTGCTCGCGCGGATCGACACCGCCGACCTCGACGCTCGGCTGATCGAACGGCAGGGCGCGCTCGAGAGCGCCCGCGCCCAGTTGGCGCTCGCGGAGAAGACCCGAACGACCAACGTCAAGCTGTTGAACGAGAACTTCATCTCGCAGACCGCCTTCGACAGCTCGCAGTCCGGGTACGACGTCGCCCGGGGCGCGGTCAAGAGCGCCGAGGCGCAGGTCAAGCTCGCCGAGAACGCGGTCCGCGACGCGCTGGTCGTCGCGCCGATCGACGGCGTCGTCGCGAAGCGCCACGCGCAGCCCGGCGAGAAGGTCGCCTTCGATTCGCCGATCGTGACCGTCGTCGATCTGGCCGACCTCGAACTGCAGGCGTTGGTGCCGGCGATCGACGTCCCCGAGCTCGCGATCGGGATGGCGGTCGAGCTCACCGTCGACGGATTCGGCGATCGGCGCTTCGCCGGCCGGATCGGGCGGATCAACCCGGCGACCGAGCCGGGAACCCGGGCGATCCTCGTCTACGTCGGTCTGCGCAACGCCGACGCGGCGTTGCGCGGCGGGATGTTCGCCACCGGCCGGATCGCGCTCGCCGCCGGAGCCCCGGCTGCGACCCTCCCGCTGGCGGCGGTGCGCACCGAAGCGGGTCAGAGCCACGTCTGGGCGATCGAGGGCGGCAAGCTGGTCCGCCGGATGGTCGTGCTGGGCAAGCGCGACGACGACGCGGGCGTGGTCGAGATCCGGACCGCGCTGTCGCCCGACCTGCCGGTGCTGGCGACGCGCTTCGAGAACCTCAAGGAGGGTTCGCCGGCGCTGGTGAAGGCGCCGGCGCCGACGTCGCGGCCGGCACAGGCCGACGCCCCCGCGACGGGCTGACGACGCCATGTGGATCACGCGCGTTTCGATCGCCAACCCGGTATTCGCGACCATGGTGATGGTCGCGATCACCGTGCTCGGCTTCTTCTCCTACCAGCGGCTGCGCGTCGAGCAGATGCCCGACGTGAGCCTGCCGTTCGTCTACGTCCAGACCGACTGGCCCGGTGCGTCGCCCGAGGCGGTCGAGTCCGACATCACCAAGCCGATCGAATACGCGCTCAACACGGTCTCCGGCGTCAAGCTGATCCGCTCGAACTCGCTCGAGGGCCGCAGCCAGGTGTTCGCCGAGTTCCGGATGTCGACCGACATGAACCGGGCGCTGCAGGACGTCCGCGACCGGATCGCGACCGCCCGGCCCGGGTTCCCGCGCGACGCGCGCGACCCGCTGGTCGTGCGCGCCGAGGAGGAGAACACCCAGTCGGTCGTCTCGCTGGCGGTGATGTCGCCGTCGACCGGGCTGCGCGAGCTCACGTCGATCACCGACCAGACGATCGTCAAGGCGCTCGAGAACCTGCCGGGCGTCGCGCGTCTCGACGTCAACGGCCGCGTCACCCGCCAGATCGCGATCCGCGTCAAGCCGAACGCGTTGAACGCGCTGGGCATCGGCGTCGACCAGGTGATCGCCGCCGTGCGCTCGGCCAACCAGGACCTCCCGGCCGGGAGGATCTCGCACGGGTCCTCGGACGCGATCGTCCGCGTCGAGGGCAAGATCCGCGACCCGCAGCAGTTCGCCCGCATCGTCGTCGCGCAGCAGGGCGGCGGGCCGGTCGCGCTCTCGCAGGTCGCCGATGTCGTCGACGGCGAGAAGGAGGAGACGTCGATCGCCCGGATCAACGGACGCCCGGCGATCACGATCGACGTTCAGAAGTCGCAGGACGCCAACATCGTCGAGACCGCCCGCAACGTGACCCAGGCGGTCGCGGACCTCAAGGGGCGCGTCCCCGCCGACGTCGAGGTCCGCGTCGTCTTCTCGCGCGGCGAGGCGGTGGAGAAGAGCGTCCAGCGCGTCAAGTCGACGATACTCGAAGGCGCGCTCCTCACCGTGCTGATCGTGTTCCTGTTCCTGCACAGCTGGCGCAGCACGGTGATCACCGGACTGACGCTGCCGCTGTCGGTGGTGGCGACCTTCATCGCCCTCCACGCGTTCGGATTCACGATCAACTTCCTGACGCTGATGGCGCTGTCGCTGTGCATCGGGCTCTTGATCGACGACGCGATCGTCGTGCGCGAGAACATCGTCCGCCACCTGGCGATGGGCAAGGACCACGTCACCGCCGCGCGCGAGGGCACCGACGAGATCGGGCTCGCGGTGATGGCGACGACGTTCGCCATCGTCGCGGTGTTCGTCCCGATCGCGTTCATGAGCGGGATCATCGGCAAGTTCTTCTTCCAGTTCGGCCTCACCGTCGCCGTGGCGGTGCTGGTCAGCCTGTTCGTCAGCTTCACGCTCGACCCGATGCTCTCGTCGGTGTGGAAGGACCCGGAGGCGGGTCGCTTCCGGCGGGTGCCCTGGCTCGGTCGTCTGATGGCGATGGTCGAGCGCGCCATCGAGTGGCTGCACCACGTCTACGGGCGCGTGCTCGACCTCGCGCTCGGGCACCGCAAGAGCGTGGTCGCGATCGCGCTGGTCTCGTTCTTCGGTGCTTTCGCCATCGTGCCGATGATCGGAACCGAGTTCATTCCCGAGACCGACGAGGGATTCCTGTCGCTGCGCCTCAACACGCCGGTCGGATCGAGCCTCGAGTACACCGACGGCAAGGTCCGCCAGGTCGAGGAGACGCTGAAGCGCTTCGCCGAGATCGACCTGGTGATGACCAACGTCGGCACCGACGAAGGCCGGAACTACGCGCGGGTCAACCTGAAGCTCGTGCCCAAGGCGCAGCGGGCGCGGTCGCAGAAGGCGCTCGAGGGCGAGATCCGCAAGGCGCTCGCGCCGATCCCGGGCATCGCGCTGTCGGTCGGCTTCAACCGCGCGGTGTTCGTCAACCTGCTGGGCCCCGATCCGGACACGCTGTCGGCGCTGATGCGCGACTTCGCGGCCGCGGTCGCGAAGGTGCCGGGCATCTCCGACCTCGAGACCTCGGACAAGGCCGCCAACCCGGCGCTGTCGATCCGGCTCAACAACGACGCCGCGTCGGAGCTGGGCATCACCGTCCAGCAGCTCGGCCAGACGCTGAGGCCGCTGGTCGCCGGCGATACCGTCAGCTACTGGCTCGCGCCCGACGGCCAGAACTACGAGGTAAACGTCCAGCTGCCGCGCGACCGGCGCCGGCTCGCCTCCGATCTCGCCAACCTCTACGTCTCGACCAACAAGCGCGGCCCCGACGGCGAGCTGCGCATGGTCCCGCTGCGGCAGGTCGCCGAGATCGTCGAGTCGACCAGTCCGCAGATCATCAAGCGGCAGGACCTCCAACGGCGCGTCGCGCTGTACGCGAACGCCGAGGGGCGCCCGTCCGGCGACGTCGGCAACGACGTCGACCGGATCGTCAAGGACTGGAAGCTGCCGCCGGGCTACCGCTTCTCGGTCGGCGGGCAGACGCAGGAGATGAACGAGTCGTTCCAGGCGGCGATGGCGGCGCTCGCGCTCGCCGTCGTCTTCATCTACCTGATCCTCGCCTCGCAGTTCGCGAGCTTCCTGCAACCGGTCGCGATCATGGCGAGCCTGCCGTTCTCGCTGATCGGCGTGCTGCTCGCGCTGCTGCTCACCCGCACGACCCTCAACATCTTCTCGATCATCGGCTTCATCATGCTGATGGGTCTGGTGACGAAGAACGCGATCCTGCTGGTGGACTTCGCCAACCGGGCGCGGCGGGGCGGCGCGTCGCTGCGCGACGCGCTCTGGCAGGCGGGCCAGGTCCGGCTGCGGCCGATCCTGATGACGACCGCGGCGATGGTCGCGGGCATGCTGCCGCTGGCGCTGGGGTTGGGCGAGAGCGGCGAGGTCCAGGCACCGATGGGGCGGGCGATCATCGGCGGGGTGATCACCTCGACGCTGCTGACGCTGGTGGTCGTGCCGGTGCTCTACGCGTACCTCGACCGCTGGGCGCAGGCGAGGGCGGATCGGCGGGCGCGCCGCGTTTCCCGGCGGGCGGCGGCTCACCCGGGCGCGGCCGACTGATTCGATATGGGATAATCGTCGACGGCCCGCAAATGACCGTCGGTCAGTTGCCAGTCCGCCCCCCCGGCGCCTTCGTTAGGTGATCCCGATCACCGACGCTCCGGCCCGGCGAGGGGACACTGGCGGCCCTGACCGTCCGCCCCGACACACGATCCGGCCGCCCCGGACGCCAACCGCCTCCAACCCGCCATGGACCTCGAGCAAGCCCGCTTCAATATGGTCGAACAGCAGATCCGTCCGTGGGACGTGCTCGATCCGACGGTGCTCGATCTGCTGTTCACCGTCCGCCGCGAGGACTTCGTGCCCGCCGCCTATCGCGAGCTCGCGTTCGCCGACATCGAGATTCCGCTCGGTGACGGCGAGTCGATGTGGTCGCCCAAGCTCGAGGCGCGGGTGCTGCAGGAGCTCGATCTGGCCGGTGGGGAATCGGTGCTCGAGATCGGGACCGGCAGCGGCTACTTGACCGCGCTGCTCGCGAGTCTCGCCGGGCCGGTGACCAGCGTCGAGATCCATGACCGGCTCGCCCGCGACGCCTCGGCGCGGTTGCGACGGGCCGGCTTCGACCAGGTCGACGTCCGGGTCGGCGACGGCGCGCGTGGATTCGGCGACGAGTCCTACGACGCGATCGTGCTGACCGGATCGACGCCGGTGCTGCACGAGGCGTTCTTCCGGCAGCTCAAGCCCGGCGGGCGTCTGTTCGCGATCGTCGGGCGCGAGCCGGCGATGACCGCCAAGCTCTGGCGCTTCGACGCGCCGGGGTCGACCGTCGAGACGCCGCTCTTCGAGACCGCGGTCCGGCCGCTGGTCAACGCGCCCGCGCCGGCGCGCTTCGAGTTTTGATCCGCGAGCTCGCCCCTGCGGAACTCGTGCGCTGGCGCGCCGACGCCGGTCGGCCGGCGCCGGTCGTCGTCGACATCCGCGAGCCCTGGGAGGTCGAGCGCTGTCCGGTCCCCGACGCGACGCACGTCCCGATGCACGAGCTGCCGCGCCGGATCGGCGAGCTCCCGCGCGACCGCGACCTGGTCGTCGTCTGTCACCACGGCGTGCGCAGCCGCTTCGCCGCGACCTACCTCGCCAGCGCCGGTTTCTCGCCGGTATGGAACCTCTCCGGCGGCGTCGACGCCTGGGCGACCCATGTCGACCCGTCGATACCGCGGTACTGAACGCCCCAAGGCCCGACGATGAAACGACGTCTGATCGCCCTCGCCGTTCCCCTCGTCCTCGCGGCGGGCGGCGCCGCCGGCGAGGACCTGATGGATATCTACCGGGAGGCGCAGCGCGCCGACCCGGCGCTCGCGGCCGCGCGTGCGAACTGGCTCGCGACGCAGGAGCGCGCACCGCAGGCCCGGGCCGGACTCCTTCCCAGCGTCTCGCTGTCGGCGACGACCAACGCCAACGACGCCAGCAGCAACACCCGCAGCAACCCGCCGATCAAGTCGAACGGCACCTGGGCCGATTACGGGCTCACGATCAGCGCCAGTCAGCCGATCTACCGCTACCAGAACGTCGTCGCCCTCGAACAGGCGCGCCGCCAGGTCGAGCAGGCCGACTTCACGCTCGCCTCGGCGCAGCAGGACCTGATCATCCGCGTCGCGGTCGCGTACTTCGACGTTCTGCTCGCGCAATTCAACGTCGAGCTGGCCGAGGCGCAGAAGCGCGCGGTGTCCGAGCAGCTGGCGCAGGCCAAGCGCAATTTCGAGGTCGGTGTCGCGACGATCACCGACACCAACGAGGCGCAGGCGAACTACGACCAGATCGTCGCGCAGGAGATCTCGGCGCGCAACGAGCTCGACAACCGGTTGACCGCGTTGCGCGCGATCATCGGCAGGATGCCCCGTGAGCTGAAGCGGCTGGGCGCCACGTTCGACCCGGCGCCGCCGGAGCCCAACGTCCTCGACGCCTGGCTCGACCGCGCGCTCAAGGACAACCTGCCGGTGCGGGTCGCGCAGTACGCCTTCGACATCGCGACGCTGGAGGTCGACCGGCAGCGCGCCGGCCATCTGCCGACACTCGACCTCGTCGGGAGTCTGCGGGCGAGCGGTGCGAGCGGCTCGGTCGCGAGCGACATCGACGCCCACTCGCGCAGTCTCGCCCTCGGTCTCTCGCTCAACCTGCCGCTCTACCAGGGCGGTCTGGTCGAGTCGCGGATCCGCGAGGCGATCGCGCTGCAGGACAGCTCGCGCGAATCGCTCGAGCTCGCCAGGCGCAACGCGTTGTTCAACGCCCAGGTCGGCTTCGCCGGCGTCAACAGCTCGGCGGCGTCGGTGCGCGCCTTCACCCAGGCGGTCCAGTCTGCCGAGGTCGCGTTGCAGTCGAACCGGCTGGGGCAGGAGGTCGGCGTGCGGACCAACCTCGACGTCTTGAACGTCCAGCAGACGGTGTTCACGCAGCGACGCAACCTCGCGCAGGCGTACTTCAATTACCTGATCAGCACGCTGCGACTCAAGTCCGCCGTCGGCACGCTGACCGAGCAGGACCTCGAGGAGCTGAACCGGCGTCTCGCCGGCTGATCGCTAGCCGGGCGGCCGCCGCCCGGCGAGCCGCGCTTCGACGTAGGCCCAGGTGCGGGCGGTCGCGCCGCGATGGCGGGCGAGGAACGCCCGGCCCGCCTCGCGCATCACCTCGCGTCCCGCCGGGTCGCCGATCAGCGACCCGGCGGTCCGGACCAGCGCCGCGGCGTCGGCGACGCGCATCGCCGCGCCCGCGTCGATCGCACCCTGCGCCGCGTCGGCGAAATTGAAGGTATGCGGTCCGACCAGGACCGGTGTGCCCGCGGCGATCGCCTCGATCAGGTTCTGTCCGCCGAGCGGGACGAGGCTGCCGCCGACGTAGGCGACATCGGCGGCGCCGTAGTAGGCGGCGAGTTCGCCCATCGTGTCTCCGAGGACGAAGGTCGTTCCGGCGGCGACGGCCCCGCCGTCCGATCGGCGCGCGAACGCGAGCCCACGGGCGGCCAGCAGCGAGCCGACCTCGTCGAAGCGCTGCGGATGGCGGGGCACGATCAGCGCGAGCGACTCGCCGGGCAGCGGGTCGCGCAACAGCGCGTCGATGATCAACGCTTCCTCGCCGTCGCGCGTCGACGCCGCGAGGAATACCGGGCGGCGAGGGCCGAAGGACCGGCGCAGGTCCGCGGCGCGAGCCGACGCGTCGGCGGGCGCCGCGACGTCGAACTTGACGTTGCCGGCGATCACGACCTCGCGCGCGCCGAGCGCGCGCAGACGCGCGGCGTCCGCCGCGGTCTGGGCGGCGACGCCGGCGAGCGACTCGAGCATCGGCCGCACCAGCGCCGGCACGCGCGCGTAGCCCGTCGCCGAACGCTCCGAGAGCCGGGCGTTGACCAGGAACAAGGGCACACCGGCGCGCCGCGCCTCGGCGGCGAGATTCGGCCACAGCTCGGTCTCCATCAGGAGTCCGGCGCGCGGGTGGTAGCGCTCGAGGAAGCGCCGCATCGCTCCCGGGAGGTCGTAAGGCAGCCAGGCGCGGTGCACCCGGTCGCCCCAGAGCGAACGCGCGGTCTCGCGCCCGGTCGCGGTCATCGACGTGGCGACGATCCGCGCGTTCGGTCGGGCACGCGCGATCTGGTCGACGAGCGGGCCGGCCGCCCGCGTTTCGCCGACCGACACCGCGTGGATCCAGATCACCTCGTCGTCGTCGCCGACCGGCGAGGGACCGGCGTAGCGGCCGTAGCGCTCGCCGACATGCTCGCGGTAGCCCGGCTCGCGGCGACCGCGCCACCAGAGCTTCACCGGCGCGAGCGCGGCGGCGAGCCACCAGGCGGCGGTGTAGAGCGCGCGCATCGTCAGCAGCGGGGCGCGGCTCGCAGCAGCGCGCCCAGCGCGGCGGTCGCGTCGTTCACCGTCGCCACGACGCCGCGCCCTCCGAGGTCGCGGGCGTGCGGGCCGGCGATCGCCACGCCGGCGAGCGCAGGATCGGTGACGGTGAACAGCGCCAGCGTCGGCGTGCCCAGCGCGGCGGCGAGGTGCGTGAGCCCGGTGTCGACGCCGACGACCGCGCTGGCCCGGGACAGCCGACCGGCGAGCGCGTCCAGCGTGAGCCTCGGAGGGACGTGCACGCCGTCGCGTTCGCCGGCGATCCGGCGGGCGAGATCCGCCTCGGTCGCGGTGCCGCTCGGCAGCACGACGTCGAATCCGGCTCCCAGCGCGGCCTCGACGAGCGACGACCAGCACGCGACCGGCCAGCGCTTGTCGTCGCGCGAGGTGGCGTGGGCGAAGACGACGAACGGCCGGCGCGGTTCGTCGGTCGACGGCGGCGGCAGGCGCCAGCGCCACCGAGGCGGTCCGTCGGACTCGTAGCCCAGCGCCGCGGCGGCGAGCCGGCGGCAGCGCTGGCAGAAGTGCAGATCGCGCGCCACCGCGTGGTGGACGTCGTCGAACCAGGTCGCGGCCGGCTCGCGGATGCTCGCGCGGTCGAAGCCGTGGCGCACGCCCCGGGCCGCGCGCGCCATCACGCCGCCCTTGATCTGCTCCTGCAGGTCGAGGATCGCGTCGTAACGTTCGGCGGCGACCGATCGACGGAACGCCGCCGCCTCGCGCCACGACGCCGGCGAGAGCGGCGCGCGCTTCCAGCGGCGCAGCGCGACCGGAACCACGCGACGAACGCCGCCGGCCATCGCCGGCAGCGCGACGAACGCCTCCTCGGCGACCCAGTCGATCGACGTGCCCGGCCGGGCGCGAGCGAGGTCCTCGACCAGCGCGAGCGCCCAGACGACGTCGCCCAACGACGAGGGCCGGACGACGAGGACCGCGCTCATCGCGACGCCGACGGGAGATCGCCGGATTCGACGTAGAATCGCGGCGTTCGCATCGAACTCGAGGGCGCGACTTCAGGGGCGCGCATGACCGGCCGACTGCCTCTTTCGCTGGTGGTGATCACGCGCGACGCCGCCGCGGAGCTCGCGGAGTGCCTCGACTCGGCTCCGTTCGTCGCGGAGATCGTCGTGGTCGACGCCGGCAGCCGCGATGATACCGTGGAAGTCGCGCGCAGCCGTGGTGCCCGCGTCCTGGTCGAGCCCTGGCGCGGCTTCGGTCCGCAGAAGCGCTACGCGGTCGGCGCGGCGACGCACGACTGGGTGCTCTGCCTGGACGCCGACGAGCGCGCGACGCCCGAGCTCGCCAGGTCGATCGGCGCCGCGTTCGCCGCCGGCGCGCCCGCCGCGGCGGCCTACGCGATCGCGCGTCGCAACCGCTTCCTCGGCCGCTGGCTCGCCCACGGCGAAGGCTATCCGGACTGGAACGTACGGCTCTTCGACCGGCGCCGCGCCCGCTGGACCGACGATCCGGTCCACGAGCACGTCGTCGCCGACGGCGAGGTGGAACGTCTCGACGGCGACCTGCTCCACGCGTCGGCCGAGTCGATCGAGGACTACGTCGCCAAGCAGAACCGCTACACGACGCTGCAGGCCGAGGCGATGCACGCCCGCGGCGAGCGCGCCGGATTCGCCCGGCTCGCGATCTCGCCGGTCGCGCGGTTCTTGCGCTTCTACGTGGTACGGCTGGGCTTCCTCGACGGCGCCGCCGGATTCGCGCACATCGCGATCGGCGCGTTCGCGAGCTTCCTCAAGTACGCGAAGCTGCGCGCCCGGGAGTCCCGATGAACGCGCCGCACCGCCGCGTCCTCGTCACCGGCGCCGCCGGCTTCATCGGCATGCACGTCGCCGAGGCGCTGCTCGCGCGCGGCGACGATGTCGTCGGAGTCGACCGGTTCGACGCGTACTACGACGTCGCGCTCAAGGAGGCGCGCGCGGCGCGGCTGGTCGCTCGACCGCGCTTCTCGCTCGAGCGGCTGGATCTCGCCGACGCCGACCCGACGGCGGCGCTGTTCCGGGGCGCACGCTTCGACGGCGTCGTGCACCTCGCCGCCCAGCCGGGCGTGCGCTACTCGCTCGTCAATCCGGGCGCCTACCTGCGCGCCAACATCGACGCCTTCGGCAACGTGCTCGAGGGCTGCCGCCACGCCGGCGTCGGCCACTTGGTCTACGCGTCCAGCTCGTCGGTGTACGGCGCCAACCACACGCTGCCGTTCTCCGAAGACCAGCCGACCGACCATCCGGTGAGTCTCTACGCCGCGACCAAGAAGGCGAACGAGCTGATGGCGCACAGCTACAGCCATCTCTACCGGATCGCGACCACCGGCCTGCGCTTCTTCACCGTCTACGGCCCCTGGGGCCGGCCGGACATGGCGCCGATGCTCTTCACGCGCGCGATCCTCGCCGGCGAGCCGATCCGCGTGTTCAACCACGGCCGCATGCGGCGGGACTTCACCTACGTCGACGACATCGTCGAAGGCGTCGTCCGTGTGCTCGACCGGCCCGCGGCGCCGGGCGGGCAGACCGGCGCGCCCTGGGCGGTCTACAACATCGGCAACCACGAGGCGGTCGAGCTCGTCGAGTTCATCGCGACGCTCGAGCGGCTGCTCGGACGCAAGGCGGTGTGCGAGTACCTGCCGATGCAGCCGGGCGATGTCGTCGCGACCTACGCGTCGATCGACCGCCTGCGCGCGCTCACCGGCTTCGCGCCGCGCACCTCCCTCGCCGACGGGCTCGCACGGTTCGTCGACTGGTATCGGGGCTGGGTCGGCGGTCGGGGCGACGGAACGGTCGCGAACGACGGTTGATGACCGGGGATCGCCGGTGGGCTTGCGCTCCGCGCGGCCGGGTTCGCGGCCGCCCGGGTGATAAAATCCGCGCTTCCCCGGCGAGGACGCTCCCATGATCGTGGTCACCGGCGGCGCCGGCTTCATCGGCGCCAATTTCGTCATCGACTGGCTCGCCGCGACCGGCGAGCCGGTGGTCACGCTCGACAAGCTCACCTACTCGGGCAACCTCGGCAATCTCGCGCCGGTCCGGGACGACCGGCGGCACGTCTTCGTCCGCGGCGACATCGGCGACCGGTCGCTGGTGGCGAAGCTCTTCGCCGAGCACCGCCCGAGGGCGGTCGTGAACTTCGCGGCCGAGACGCATGTCGACCGCTCGATCCACGGACCGGACGCGTTCGTCAAGACCAACGTGCTCGGCAGCTTCGAGCTCCTCGAGGCGGTGCGCGCGCATTGGTCGGCGCTGCCAGAGGCCGAGCGCGCGGTGTTCCGCTTCCTGCACGTGTCCACCGACGAGGTCTACGGCACGCTCGGGCCGGACGACCCGCCGTTCGCCGAGACCACCGCGTACGCGCCGAACAGTCCGTACTCCGCCTCCAAGGCGGCGTCCGACCATCTGGTGCGCGCCTACCACCACACGTACGGCCTGCCGACGCTGACGACCAACTGCTCGAACAACTACGGCCCGCGCCAGTTCCCCGAGAAGCTGATCCCGTTGATGATCGCCAACGCGCTCGCCGGCAAGCCGCTGCCGGTCTACGGCGACGGCCAGCAGGTGCGCGACTGGCTGTACGTGTCCGACCATTGTTCGGCGATCCGCGCGGTGCTCGCCCGCGGCCGGCCGGGCGAGACCTACAACGTCGGCGGCAACGCCGAGATGAAGAACCTCGACGTCGTCCATGAACTGTGCGCGGCGTTGTCTCGCGAACGACCGGGTCGCGATTACCGGGCGCTCGTGACCTTCGTCAAGGATCGTCCCGGCCACGACCGGCGCTACGCGATCGACGCGCGCAAGATCGAGCGCGAGCTCGGTTGGTGGCCGTCGGAGACCTTCGCCACCGGGCTGGCCAAGACGGTCCGCTGGTACCTCGACAACGCGCCGTGGCTCGCGGCGATCCAGACGAAGGAATACCAGTCCTGGATCTCGCTGCAATACGCGCCGGCCGCCTGACCGGGGACACGACGATGGCGCGCAAGGGCATCATCCTGGCCGGCGGCTCCGGCACCCGGCTCTACCCGGTCACGCAGGTCGTGAGCAAGCAGCTGCTGCCGGTGTACGACAAGCCGATGATCTACTACCCGCTGTCGACGTTGATGCTCGCCGGCATCCGGGACGTTCTGCTCATCTCGACGCCCGAGGACACGCCGCGCTTCGCGCAGCTGCTCGGCGACGGCTCGCGCTGGGGACTCTCGCTCTCGTACGCGGTGCAGCCCTCTCCGGACGGTCTCGCCCAGGCGTTCATCATCGGCCGGGAATTCGTCGGCCGCGACACTTCGGCGCTGGTGCTCGGCGACAACATCTTCTACGGCCACGACCTGCACGTGCAGCTCGAGCGGGCCAACGGTCAGGCGCGCGGCGCGACGGTGTTCGCCTACCCGGTCGCCGATCCGGAGCGCTACGGCGTGGCCGAGTTCGACGCCGCCGGCCGTGTCGTCAGCCTCGAGGAGAAGCCGAAGGTCCCGAAGTCGCGCTACGCGGTCACCGGTCTCTACTTCTACGACAACCGGGTGCTCGACGTCGCGCGCCATCTCGAGCCGTCCGCGCGCGGCGAACTCGAGATCACCGACGTCAACCGCCGCTACCTCGAGTGGGGCGAGCTCGCCTGTGAGGTCATGGGTCGCGGCATGGCCTGGCTCGACACCGGCACGCACGAGTCGCTGCTCGAGGCCTCGCAGTACATCGAGACGATCGAGCGCCGCCAGGGACTCAAGATCGCCTGTCCCGAGGAGATCGCCTGGCGGCTCGGCTGGATCGACGACGCGAAGCTCGAGGCGATGGGGCAGGCGCTGGCGAAGAACGGCTACGGCCGCTATCTGCTCGCGCTGCTGCGCGAACCGACGCTGCGCTGACGATGCGGGTCACGCCGACCGCGAGTCCCGACGTCATGCTGGTCGAGCCCCGCGTGTTCGGCGACGCGCGCGGGTTCTTCTTCGAAAGCTGGAACCGGCGCGCGCTGGCGGAGTCGGGAATCGACGCCGACTTCGTGCAGGACAACCACTCGCGGTCGGCGCGCGGCGTCCTTCGCGGCCTCCACTACCAGATCGTCCATCCGCAGGGCAAGCTCGTGCGCGTGGTCGCCGGCGAGGTGTTCGACGTCGCGGTCGACCTGCGACGCGCGTCGCCGACCTTCGGCCGCCACGTCGCCGTGCGCCTTTCCGCCGACGACCACCGGATGCTCTGGGTACCGCCGGGATTCGCGCACGGCTTCTGCGTCGTCTCGGCGTCGGCCGACTTCCTCTACAAGACGACCGATTACTGGTACCCCGAGCACGAGCGCACGTTGTTGTGGAACGACCCGGTGCTGGGTATCGACTGGCCGCTCGACGCTTCGCCGATCGTCGCGCCCAAGGACGCGGCGGGGAAGCCGCTCGCGCAGGCCGATTGCTACCCGTGACCGCGCGTCCATCCGGCCGACGCGCGGGCTGGGGCTGAGCGCGTGCGCCCGACGATCCTAGTCACCGGCGCACGCGGTCAGCTCGGCGCGGAGCTCGCCGTGTCGCTTGCGCCGCTGGGCCGGGTGATCGCCACCGACCGGACGACGCTCGACCTCGCCGACGCCTCGGCGGTGGCGGGCGCGGTGCGCAGCGCGAAACCGGCGCTGATCGTGAACGCCGGCGCCTACACCAACGTCGACCTGGCGGAGCGCGAGAGCGCGCTGGCCGACGCGGTCAACGGGGTTGCGCCGGGCGTGCTGGCGGACGAGGCGGCGAAGCTGGGCGCGGTCCTGATCCACTACTCGACCGACTACGTCTTCGATGGAACGGCGCGCAGACCCTACGACGAGGACGATCCGGTCGCGCCGCTGTCGGCGTACGGCCGATCGAAGCTCGCCGGCGAGCGGGCGGTGCTGGAATCCCGCGCCAAGTCGCTGGTCTTGCGTACGAGCTGGGTCTACGGTTTGTCGGGCCGCAACTTC
Source organism: Burkholderiales bacterium (assembly GCA_046347725.1). Taxonomy (GTDB): domain Bacteria; phylum Pseudomonadota; class Gammaproteobacteria; order Burkholderiales; family Casimicrobiaceae; genus VBCG01. The sequence goes on along the minus strand of JAXMFN010000002.1, from coordinate 508,813 downwards.
CTGCTGACGATGCGCCGCCTTGCCGCCGAACGCCCCGAGATCCGGGTCGTCGACGACCAGACCGGGACGCCGAACTGGTGCCGCGAGCTCGCCCGAGCGACCGCGCGCCTGGTCGGCGACGGGTTGCCGCGGCTCGTCGACCGCGCCGGGCTCTATCACCTGAGTGCGCGAGGCGCGACGACGTGGTACGGTTTCGCGCGGGCGATCCTCGCCGACCGCCCGTCGGTGCGCGTGGTTCCGATCACGACCGCCGAGTACCCGACGCCGGCCCGCCGTCCGGCGTGGGGCGTGCTCTCGACCGCCCGGTTCGAACGGACGTTCGGGTTCGCGCTGCCGGAGTGGCGGACGTCTCTCGCCGAATGCGTCGGTTCGCCGGCGGAGGCGGGGCCGGCGTAGGCGCGGTTGCGCCGACGCGCGTTGTCGAGGATTGCGGGGGCCGGTGGCCCCGCTGAACCGCTAGGAGGTTTCTGATGCCGTCCCGTGTCCTGCTCGCCCTGCTGGCGACCGCCGTTTCGGCGGGTCTTTCCGCCCAGTCCCTCGTCACCTCGGTCGACGGCGTTGCCCGCCCCGCCACCGACATCGCCAAGGTCTCGACCGCGGCGGCGATGCGCCTGGACGCCCGCGCCGCGGCGCGCGAGCTGCGGCTCGTCGTCCCGACGGACTCGGAGCGCGCCAAGCTCGCGCAGCTCAACTCGCGCGGGGAGGTCTCCGGCAAGCTCGCCGGCCGGCCGCAGTTCATCGGCTTCGGTCGGGAGGTCTTGGCCGCCCAGGGCGAGGTTCGGCTCGAGGCGCTCGCCTGGGCCCGCATCGACGGCGGCGCACAGGTCGCGAGGCTCGACATCGCCTCCGGCGGCGCGCTCGGTCTGCGCGCCGCGCTCAAGCTCGCGTCGGCCCCGCCGGGACTCGTGTTCCGCTTCGCCGCGCCGGGCGCCGCGTTCGCGCTGGACTCGGTCGCAGCGGCCGAGATCGCCAGGGCCACCGCGCGCTTCGGCGAGTACTGGTCGCCGGTGATCGAGGGCGAGCGGATCATCGTCGAGCTCGAGATTCCCGACGCCTCCGCGCTCGCCGGCGCGAAGCTCGTGATTCCCCGTGTCTCGCACTTGGTCGTCGGTCCGCGGACCACCGCGCAGGAGGAGGCCAAGATCCTCTCCGACATCGGCGATTCGGGGAGCTGCAACGTCAACGTCAAGTGCGTCCAACCGCAGGACACCGCGCTGGCGAACCAGTCGGCGGCGACCGGCAAGCTCGTCTTCTCGGTGGCCTCAGGCGCCACGGCCCGCTGTACCGGCACGCTGATCAACACGTCGCCGGCGTCGTTCTCGCCGTTCCTCTACTCGGCCAACCACTGCTTCGAATCGGCCTACGAGGCGGCGACGCTCAACGTCTGGTGGTTCTTCGACGCGACCGCCTGCGGCAGCAGCGTGCCGGGTTCCTACGTCGTCCAGACCGGCGGCGCGTTCCTGATCGCGCGCAGCCAGGACTGGGACTGGGCGCTCCTGCTGCTCAACACCGCGCCGCCGGCCGGCACGTTCTTCAGCGGTTGGAACGGCGCCTTCCTCGGTTCGGGCGCGAACGTCGAGATCTACCACCACCCGTCCGGCGACCTCAAGAAGTGGAGTCAGGGCACGACGACCGGAACGTCTCCGGTCAACTTCGGCACCGCGGCGGGTGGCGCTGGGCAGTTCACCAGCGTCGTCTGGAGCGACGGCACCACCGAAGGCGGCTCTTCGGGCGGCGGGCTCGTGACCTTCACTGGCAGCAACTACCAGCTCCGCGGCGGACTGCTCGGCGGCTCGGCGCTGTGCAGCAATCCGAACGGAACCGACTACTTCTCGCAGTTCGGCGTCGCGTTGCGCAACACGCGCGAGTACATCACGCCCACGTCGCAGGTGTCCGGCCTCGTGTCGGTCGTCGAGTACTACCACGCCGGCCTCGACCACTACTTCATCACCGCCATCGGCGCCGAGATCCAGGCGCTCGACAGTGGTGCGGTCCCCGGCTGGGAGCGCACGGGATTCCGGTTCCTCGCCTACACGAGCGCCGGCGCCGACCGCAGTCCGGTGTGCCGCTACTACGTGACGCCCGAGGTCGGGAATTCGCACTTCTATTCCGCGAGCCCGTCGGAGTGCGCGGCGGTGGCGTCGCAGTTCGGCAACGCCTGGGTGCTGGAGACGTCGACCGCGTTCTACATCGCGCTGCCGAACCCGTCGACCGGCGCCTGCCCGTCGGATATGAGGCCGATCTACCGCTACTTCCGGGCGTCGGAGTTGAACCACCGCTTCACGCCGGAGGTCACGGTGGCCAACGAACTCAGCGCTACCGGCGGCTGGGCCGCCGAGGGCTACGGGCCGGGGCCGCTCTTCCCGATCATGTGCTCGCCGTACGGCAGCTGACCACGCGTCAGAATCGGAACGCGCAACGCGCCCGCTCGCCGACGGCGAGCGGGCGTCCAGCCCCGGCGACGACGATCGCGTTCATGCCGAAGGTGACGCCGCCGGCCCGGTCGTCCCGCCGATAGGATGCGAGCGTCGCCAGCGGCTCGCGGCCCGGGTGCCCGGTCGCCGGATCGATCGTGGTCACCTGGCAGCGTGTGCACGGCTTCACCAGCCGCAGAACGACACCGCCGGCCTCGATCGTGTCGAGATGGTCCTCGTCGTGCGCTTGGATCCCCTCGAGCACGATGTTGGGGCGGAAGCGGCGCATCGCCATCGGCGCGATGCCGCCGATCGCGAGCCGGCGGTTGAGCTCGTCGAGCGACGCCTGCCCGATCACGAGCGCCGGATAGCCGTCGGCGTAGCGGGTGTGCGCGCCGGAGTCGCCGGCGACCTCGCGCGGGCACTCGCGGCGCGACGCCGGGTCGAAGCGGACGATTCGCACGTCGGCGCCGATCGCCTTCGACAGCCAGGCGGCCGCCGCGTCGCCGGCGTCGAGTCCGCGGACCCGATCGCGCCAGACGACGACCTCCCGGGGCGAGCCTGACGCGCGGATGTCGAGCGCGAGCGGCGCCGCGTTCGCGGCCGACAGCTCGAGCACGCCGTCGCCGATCGAGGTTCGGACGAGACACAGCTCGGGCCGTTCGCGCTGCGAGACGAAGCGGCCGTTCGCGTCGACCGCCATCCACTCCCGGTCGCCGACGCCGCGAAGCGCGAGACCGGTCGTCTCGACGTCGGCACGGTCGACGTCGATGCCGGCCGCGCCTTTGAGCGGGTAGACCGCGAGCGACGAGATTGCCGCGTTCAACCGGAGCCTCGCCGCGGCGGGCGCCAGGTGTGGGATCGGGGGCGCGATCGGGGCGGTTCGGCGCCCCGATTCCGGCGGGCTACCGAAGTCCTTGCGCGTATTCGGCGACCGCCTTCATCTGCGCGTCGCTCATGCCGCGGGCGACCGCCGCCATGATCCGACCGGTCTGGTCCTTGCCGCCGGCGTCGGCGCCGCGCTCGCCGCCCTTGAACGCCTTCAACTGGGCGTACGTGTAGTCGGCCCACTGGCCGGCCAGTCGCGGATAGCTCTTCGGGATCCCGGCGCCGTTCGGGCCGTGACACGCGCTGCAGGCCGGGGTCCCGCTCGCGGCGTCGCCGGCGCGCCACAACGCCTGGCCGCTGCGGACCAGCGCGGCGTCCTTCGCCTCCATCGCCTTGGGCTTCTGGCGCGAGAAATACACGCCGAGCGATCGCATGTCGGCATCGTTGAGCGTCGCCACCATCCCCTGCATGACCGGGTTGACGCGGATGCCGGCCTTGAAGTGCGCGAGTTGCAGGGTGATATAGTCGGCCGGCAGTCCGGCGAGCGACGGGTTGGCCGAAGTCGGACTCGCCCCGTCGGCTCCGTGGCAGGCGACGCAGATCTGGCTGACGATCTGCTTCGCCTTGTCGAGGTCGGGCTGGGCCGGCGCCTGCGCGAACACGAGGGACGTGCCCCCGACGAGGAACGCGGCGGCCGCGAGCAGCTGGCTGCGAGTCATCTTTCCCACTCCTGACGGGGCGGCCGGACGACCCTGGCCGGGTCGGCGCCGCCGCCGGAATACGCCTTGAACGAACGCGACATTGTAGCCGAGAAGGGCCGTCCGGGCGGACCCGCGCCGCGCGCTCTCGCCGGCGCCGCCTTCCGGATCGCGGCGGCGGCGCTCGAACAGCTGCCGCCGCCCGGACCGCCGGAGGTCGCGTTCGCCGGCCGGTCGAACGCCGGCAAGTCGAGCGCGATCAACGCGATCGCCGGCCGCCGCCGGCTCGCCTACTCGAGCCGGACCCCCGGCCGCACCCAGCAGATCGTGCTCTTCGGCCTGCCCAACGGCGCGTTGGTCGCCGATCTCCCCGGCTACGGCTACGCCGCGGTGCCCAAGGCGGTGAAGCAGGACTGGCAGCGGGTGCTCGCCGCGTACGTGGCCACGCGAGCCACGCTCGTCGGGCTGGTGCTGGTCGTCGATGCGAGGCACGGATTGAAACCGCTGGACGAGACGCTGCTCGACGGATTCCTGCCCTCTGGACGGCCGGTGCTCGTGCTCGCGACCAAGTCGGACAAGTTGTCGCGCGCCGAATCGGCGGGCTCGCTGGCGGCCATTCGCAAGGACCTGGAGCGACGCTACGGGCCGGTGGCCCGGGGCGTGCGGACGATCGCGTTTTCCGCGACCGATCGCACCGGGGTCTTGGAGGCCGATGCCGTACTCGCCGACTGGCTCGGCGTCGCGTAGCCGGAACCGGACCGCGACCCGGTTCGGCGTCGACGCGATCCGGCGCAGGCGCCGCGCCAAAGAAAGGGCCCCGCGGTCAAGGGGAGTGACGCGGGGCCCGGAAACGCCCGCCGCGGCTTGCCGACCGCGGCGGGCACCCGCTCAGGGAGGGTAGCGGGAGACGTTGCCGTCCGTTTCTATGACCGTTGATGCGCGTCAGGGTTCCCGAACGCGGAGGTCGGGATACTCGGCGGACGTGCAGTCATGACCATGTGAAAGGGAGGGTCGAATGGCCCGAACGACGCCGGCGCCGACCGTACTCTCGGGGCTGAAGCAGGCCTTGGTGCCGCACGCGCCGTTCTCGGCGATGGCGGCCGACGATGTCGACCGGATCGTCCGTGCGTCGCAGATCCGCTACTTCGCGCCCGGCGAGGTGATCCTCGCGCCGTCGGATCGTCCCTCGGATCATTGTTACGTCATCCGGCAGGGCGTGGTGCGCGGCGAGCACCGTTCCGCCGATGGCGTACTGTCGCCGGCCTGGGAGCTCGCGGCGGGGGAGATGTTCCCGTTGGGCGCGCTGCTCGCGAAGCGCGGCGTCACGAGCACCTACCGCGCTTCCGGCGACGTGTTCTGCCTCGCGTTTCCGACCGCGGTGTTCCATCGGCTGCTGGAAACCTCGCCGGTGTTCCAGGATTTCTGCACGCGCCGGCTCGCGCACCTGCTCGATCTGTCGCGCGCGCGGGTCCAGGCGGAGTACGCGGCGAGCGTGACCGAGCAGCGCGGCCTCGCGACCGTCCTGCGTGATCTCGTGCGCAACGCGCCGGTCACCGTCGCGCCGCAGACGGCGATCGGCGAGGCGCTGAAGACGATGGAGGATCGACGCATCGGCTCGGTGCCCGTGGTCGACGCCGACGCGAAGCCGCTGGGCATCTTCACGCGCCAGGACGTGATCGGCCGCATCGTGCTGCCGGCCATGCCGCTCGGCGCGCCGATCTCCGAGGTGATGAGCCGGCCGGTGCTCACGCTCGCGGCCGACGCGACCGCCGGTGACGCGGCGCTCCTGATGGCGCGTCACGGCATCCGGCACGTCGTGGTGACCGGCGACGAGGGCCGTGTCGCCGGTGTCGTTTCGGAGCGCGACCTCTTCGGGTTGCAACGGCTGTCGGTCCGGGAGCTCGCGAGCGCGATCCGACGGGCGCCGGACCTCCCTTCGCTGGTCCAGTCGGCCGCGGACATCCGCGCGCTGTCGCACGCACTGGTCGCGCAGGGGGTGGCGAGCGGCCAGCTCACGCGCATGATCGCGAGCCTCAACGACCAGCTGACCGCCCGCATCCTCGACCTCGTCGCTCCGGCGCACGACCTCTCGGGTCTGGCGCTGTGCTGGCTGGGACTGGGTTCCGAAGGACGCGGCGAGCAGACGATCGCGACCGACCAGGACAACGGTCTGGTGTTCGTCGCGCAGGACGAGTCGCTCGCCGCCGACGCGGTGCGCGAGCGGCTGCTGCCGTTCGCGCGCGCGGTCAACGAGGCGCTCGACCGCTGCGGCTACCCGCTGTGCAAAGGCGGCGTGATGGCGATGAACCCGCGCTGGTGCGCGTCGCTCGACGAATGGCGCGCGGCGTTCTGGCAGTGGATCGACCGCGGCGATCCCGAGAGCCTGCTCGCGAGCGCGATCTTCTTCGATTTCCGCTCGCTGTGGGGCGAGGAGCGGCTGGCGGCTCTGCTGCGCGCGGACATCGCCGCGCACGCCGAGGCGAATCCGCGGTTCCTCAAGCAGATGAGCGACAACGCGTTGCGCAACCGGCCGCCGCTCAATTGGTTCGGCGAGCTCTCCGCGCAGGCGGACGCCGGGGGCTCGGCCGGCATCGATCTCAAGATGAGCGGCAGCGTGCCGTTCGTCGATGGCGCGCGCATCCTCGCCCTCGCCTGCGGCGTCACCGCCACCAACACCGTCGAGCGCGTCGAGATCGCGGGCCCGAAACGGGGCGTGCCGTCCGACGAGATCCGCGCCTGGGTCGACGCGTTCGAGTTCGTCCAGATGCTCCGGCTGCGCACGCAGCACCGCCGCGGCTCCGACGGCGGCGCGATCGGCAGCGCGAACATCGTCCCGCTCGCGGATCTGTCGGACCTGGACCGACGCATCCTCAAGGAGGCGCTGCGCCAGGTGCGCAAGCTGCAGCAGCGTCTCGAGGCGGACTACCCCGGATGAGCTTCCTCGCGCGGATCCTCGGGCGCGGACGGGAGGACTCGCCGACCCCCGCCGAGCGGCTGATCGTCGTCGACACCGAGACCAGCGGGCTCGACCCGGAGCGCGACGACCTGCTGGCGATCGGCGCGGTCGCGGTGGACGGCGGCGGCGTCAACCTCGAGGACAGCTTCGAGGTCGTCCTGAAGAACGAGTCCGCTCGCGACGCCGCGAACGTCGCCGTCCACGGCATCGGACTCGAGGCGCAGTCCCGCGGCACGCCGCCCGACGAGGCGCTCTCGGCGTTCCGCGACTACGCCGCCGGCGCGAGGTGCGTCGGCTTCCACGTCGATTTCGACCGCAAGGTGCTGCGGCGGGCGTGCGCGCTCCACGGCTGCGCCTTCGACGAGCGGGCCTGGCTCGACCTCGCCCAGTTGGCCGGGGCGCTGCATCCGGAGTCCTACCGCTACGGCGGGCGCAGCCTCGACGACTGGCTCGCCGCGTTCAATATCGGCGTGGCCGCGCGTCACAACGCCGCCGGCGACGCGCTCGCGACCGCGGAGCTGTTCCTGCGTCTGCGGGCGGTCGCCTCGAAGCAGGGGGCGCGCGACTTCAAGGCGCTCCTGGGCGCGGCGAAGCACCAGAAGTGGCTGGGCTCCGATTGACCCGCCGACGGTCCGGACGTCGCTGCGGTTGGCGGCCCGGCGCGACTCCGGATACGATCGTCGCCCCGACCCGAGGAACGCCATGACCGCCTCCTACCCGTCCCGGTTCCCCGACGCGCGTCCGCGCCGGATGCGGCGCGACGACTTCTCGCGCCGGATGATGCGCGAGACGAAGCTCACCGCCGACGATTTCATCTACCCGGTGTTCGTGCTCGACGGCGAAGGCCGCGAAGAGCCGGTCGCCTCGCTCCCCGGCGTGTCGCGCAAGTCGGTCGACCGTCTCTACGCGGATGCCGAGGCCTGCCTCGCGCTCGGGGTTCCGGCGATCGCGCTGTTTCCGGTGATTCCGGTCGGGCTCAAGACCACCGACGCCTCGCAGGCGTGGCGGCGCGACGATCTGGTGCCGCGCGCCGTCGCCGCGCTGAAGCGGCGCTTCCCGGAACTCGGTGTCGTCACCGACGTCGCACTCGACCCTTACACGAGCCACGGCCAGGACGGGCTCGTCGACGCGACCGGCTACGTCGTCAACGACGAGACCGTCGAAGCGCTGGTGCGCCAGGCGATCAACCACGCGCAGGCAGGCGCCGACATGGTGGCGCCTTCCGACATGATGGACGGGCGCGTCGGCGCTCTGCGTCGGGCGCTCGACCGCGAGGGCTTCCAGCGGACCCGCATCCTCGCCTATTCGGCGAAGTACGCGTCGTCGTTCTACGGACCGTTCCGTGACGCGGTCGGATCGGCGGGAAATCTCGCCGGCGGCAACAAGTACACCTACCAGATGGACCCGGCCAACGGCGACGAGGCGCTGCGCGAGGTCGCCCTCGACATCGCCGAGGGCGCCGACATGGTGATGGTGAAGCCCGGGCTTCCCTATCTCGACATCGTGCGTCGGGTGAAGGAGACGTTCGCGATGCCGACCGCGGTCTACCAGGTCTCCGGCGAGTACGCGATGCTGAAGGCGGCGGCGCGGATGGGCTGGCTCGACGAGCGAGACTGCGCGCTCGAGGCGCTCGTGTCGATGCGTCGGGCCGGCGCCGACGCGATCCTCACCTATTTCGCGCTCGACGCGGCCCGCTGGCTGAAGGGGTCAGAGCCGTAATTCTTCGTGGCGCTCCTCCCGCGCATTGCGCCCAGACGAGTATTACGGCTCTGACCCCATTAGCAGGGTCTCGACTGCCGCTGCGTCGAGGCGCAACTCCTCGCGGCCGTGGCGGTCGCGGCGCGGTCGACCGCGCAGGTCCTTCGACGGGCGCACGCTCAGGCGCACGCCGCCGCGCCGAGTCTCGACGTAGTACTCGGGGGTCTCGTCGGTTCCGCCGGGCAGCGCGCGGAAGTCGATGCGGGCGTTGACGAGCGCGAGCTCGACGGCCTTGCCGTCGTCGGCCGCGAGCTCGATGCGGATGTCGCTGTGCTCGGTCGCCCAGCCCGCCGCCACCGCACCGACCAGCCGCGGTTCGAACGCCGCGAGCGCGCGCAGCCACTGGAGCGCCTCGCTGCGTCGCTCGACGAGCATCCGTCGGTGGCGCTCGCCGCCGTAGATCGCGTGGTACTCGACCAGCGCGTCGGCGATCTCGTCGTCCCCGGGCAGCGCGGTGCGCTCGGGCATGCCCAGTTCGCGAGCCGCCTTGCGCTTGGCCGCCGACCAGTCGGCGTAGCCGTGGCTGGCGATCAGTCGTGCGGTCGCCTGCGCGAGGCTCGTGCGCTCCTGGCCGTCCGGACCCCAGCCGTGCAGCCGCTCGGTACGGCGCTGCTCGAAACGGGCCGTGCCCCGGCGTTGTCTCGACATGGGTTCAGAAGAGCTGGTTGCGCACGTCCTGCGCCGACTTGCCGGTGGTCGTCGCCGGCGCGAGCGCGTCCTCGCGCGGTCGCGGTACCGCCTCCGCGTAGAACCAGTCGACGACCGCGCTGGACTCGTCGCGCAAGCCGGTCGCCTCGTTCACCCGCAGCTGGACCACGCCCGGCGGCGGCTCGACCGTCGCTTCGGCGACGCCCTGCAGCGTCTTCTGCATGAACGCCATCCAGATCGGCAGCGCCGCGACCGCCCCGGTCTCGTTGGTGCCGAGCGTTCGCGGCTGGTCGTAGCCGATCCAGGCGACGCCGACGATCGACGCGTTGTAGCCGCAGAACCACGCGTCGACGTTTTCGTTGGTCGTGCCGGTCTTGCCGGACAGGTCCTTGCGGTTGAGCGCCTGCGCGCGCGTCGCGGTCCCGGAGGCGATGACGTCGCGCAGCATCGAGGTCATGATCCAGGCGTTGCGTGCGTCGATCGCGCGTTCGGCGGTGTCCCCGGCCTTCTGCGGCGTCGCTTCGGACAGCACGTTGCCGCGGGCGTCGGTGATCCTCGAGATCAGGTAGGGCGCGATCCGGAAGCCGCCGTTGGCGAAGACCGAGTAGGCGCTCGCCATCTGGATCGGCGTCGCGGCGCCCGCCCCGAGTCCCATCGTGAGGTACGGCGGATGCGCGCGCGGATCGAAGCCGAAGCGCGTGATGTAGTCCTGGGCGTACTGCGGTCCGATCGCCTGCAGCACGCGGACGGTGACGAGGTTCTTGGACTTGGAGAGCGCCACCCGCAGCCGCATCGGGCCGTCGAACTTGCCGTCGTAGTTCTTCGGCTCCCAATCCTCGCCGCCGGCCTTGTCCGCCGGTACGAAGAACGGCGCGTCGTTGACCACGGTCGCCGGGGTGAACCCCTTCTCGAGCGCGGCCGAGTAGATGAACGGCTTGAAGGCCGAGCCCGGTTGACGTTGCGCCTGGGTGACGTGATTGAACTTGTTCCGCTCGAAATCGAACCCGCCCACCAGCGCCCGGATCGCGCCGTCGGCGGGGTCGAGCGCGAGGAAGGCCGCCTCCGCCTGCGGTAGCTGGCCGATCGACCAGCGCCCTTTGTCGTCCCGCGAGACCCGGATGACCGCGCCGCGCCGGATACGCTGGTTCGGCGGCGTCTTGTCGGCCAGCGCCCGCGCCGCGAACCGGACACCCTCGCCGGTGACCTGGATGGCATCGCCGTTGGCCAGCACGGCGCGGACCTCCTGTCCCTGGGTGCCGGTGACCACCGCCGGCAGCAGGTTCTCGCTGTCGGGCAGGTCCTGGAACGTTCGTTCGAGCGCGGCCTCGGCCTCGGCCGCGTCTTCCGGCAGCGCGATGTAGGCCTCGGGACCCCGGTAGCCGTGGCGATGGTCGTAGTCGATGACGCCGCGGCGCACGGCGGCCCAGGCGGCCTCCTGGTCGGCGGCGCGTACCGTCGTCCAGACGGTGATGCCCTTCGAGTACGCCTCCTCGCCGTAGGCGTCGAAGATCACCTGCCTGGCCATCTCGGCGATGAACTCGGCGTGCGTCGGCGAGGCGTTGCGCAGCCCCTGACGGACGACCAGCGGCGCGTTGCGCGCCTCTTCGAACTGGGCGTCGGTCAGGAACTTGAGGTCGTGCATCCGGCGCAGGACGTACTGCTGGCGGATCCTCGCCCGTTTGGGATTGGTGACCGGGTTGAAGGCCGATGGCGCCTTCGGCAGGCCCGCCAGCATCGCGGCCTCGGCGGGCGAGACGTCCTTGAGCGGCTTGCCGAAGTAGATCTGGGCCGCCGCGGCGAAGCCGTAGGCCCGCTGGCCGAGGAAGATCTGGTTGAGATAGAGCTCGAGGATCTCGTCCTTCGTGAGGTTGGCCTCGATCTTCCAGGCGAGGAGTACTTCGCGGAGCTTGCGGGTCAGCGTTTTTTCGCGCGTCAGGAAGAAATTGCGCGCGACCTGCATGGTGATCGTGCCGGCCCCCTGCTGGGCGCCGGAGGTGAGGTTGGCGAGCGCCGCCCTGACCACCGAGACGTAGTCGACCCCCCCGTGCTGGTAGAAGCGCTCGTCCTCGGCCGCCAGGATCGCCTGCTTCATCAGCGGCGGGACCTCCCGGATGGTCACGACCGCGCGCCGCTCCTCCCCGAACTCCCCCAGAAGGCTGCCTTCCGCCGAGACGACGCGAAGGGGGATTTTGGGTTGGTAGTCGGTCAGGCTCTCCAGTGACGGCAACGTCGGATAAAGCAATGCCAGCACGAAGGCGCCCAGCAGGGCCCCGACGACGGCCAGCCCGAGGACGACCGAGGCGACGTAGAGGAGCCAGCGCTTTAGCACGGGGGAATAAAACTTGCGGGTCAGGCCGGTTCCGGGGCCTGATTATAGGCAGGCTTGCAACAACCCAAGCCCGGAAGGGGCAAAACGTTTGACATCGTTCGTACTTGCTGCCAGAGTTTAATGTAAGTTGTCAGCATTGCGGCCGACAGGGCCATGCTTTCCGAAAAATTCGCCTCCCTACTCGACGTCTTCCAGACCAAGGCGCCGACGCTGATCGGCGTCGACATCGCGTCGACGTCGATCAAGCTCGTCGAGCTCGCCGAGGCCGGCAAGGGCGCCTACCGGCTCGAACGCTATGCGATCGAGCCGCTGGTCAAGGACGTGGTCCAGGACGGCAATATCGCCAATCTGGACCAAGTCACCGACGCGCTCAAGCGCGGCTGGAAGCGCTTGGGCAGCCGGAACCGGAACATCGCCCTCGCGTTGCCCGCCGCGATGGTGATCACCAAGAAGATCATCGTCCCTTCCGGCCAGACCGAGGAGGAGCTCGAGCTCACGGTCGAGGCCGAGGCGAACCAGTACATTCCGTTCGCCCTGGACGAGGTCAACCTCGATTTCCAGATCCTCGGGCCGGCGCCCAACAACCCGGACGAGGTGGAGCTTCTGATCGCCGCATCGCGCAAGGAGAAGGTCGAGGATCGCGTCGCGATCGCCGACGCGGCCGGATTGCGCGCCCGCGTCATGGACGTCGAATCCTACGCCACCCAGGAGGCGTTCCGGCTGATCACCCCGTCGCTTCCGGCCAACGGACGCGACCAGAACGTCGCTTTCGTCGATATCGGTGCGCACGTCACCCATTTCTACGTCCTGCGTAACGGCCAGTTCCTGTTCTCGCGCGACCAGGCGTTCGGCGGCAACCAGCTCACCCACGACATCCAGCGGGCCTTCAACCTGTCGCCCGAGGAGGCCGAGTCGGCCAAGAAGAACCAGGGGCTGCCGGAGAACTACGACGCCGACGTACTGCAACCGTTCATGGAGACGCTGGCGCTCGAGGTCACCCGGGCGCTGCAGTTCTTCTTCACCTCGACCTCGTACAACCAGGTCGACCAGATCGTGCTCGCCGGCGGCGGATCGTTGCTGCCGGGGCTGGACGAGCTCGTCGCCAAGCGCGCCGGCGTGGCTACGGTCATCGCCAACCCCTTCAGCACGATGCAGGTGTCCGACCGGATCCGGCCCCGAGCGCTCGCGCAGGACGCGCCGATGCTGATCATCGCGACCGGTCTCGCGATGCGGAGCTTCGAGTGAGTGTGATCCCCCCGACGCTCGCTTCGCGAGCCTCCCCCCAGGGGGCGGGCGCCCTCGGGGCGGCCCGTCGGGCGCGGGCGATCAGGGCGAAGCGCGCTTCGCCGGTCGGGTCGCACGCCGAGGGAAGGGGCTGACCCGTGGCGAGCGCCGTGCGCATCAACCTGCTGCCGCACCGCGAGGAAAAGCGGCAGGCGAGGCAGCGCCAGTTCCTCTCCTTCGCGGTCCTGCTGGCGATCCTCGCGCTGTCGGTCGTCGGGCTCGTGCACGCGCTGTTCTCCGCCCGCATCGAAGACCAGGCGGCGCGCAACAAGCTCCTCAAGTCCGAGATCGTCAAGCTCGACGAGCAGATCCGCGAGATCGACAAGCTGCGCGAGCAGATCCAGCAGGTCCTGGCGCGCAAGGCGGTCGTCGAGAACCTGCAGGCGAACCGCAGCGAGGCGGTCCACCTGCTCGACCAGCTCGTGCGTCAGCTGCCCGACGGGATCTACCTCAAGTCGATCAAACAGACCGGGACACGGGTGCAGATGGTCGGCTACGCGCAGTCCAACGCGCGGGTCTCGACGCTGATGCGCAACGTCGAGTCCTCTCCGTGGGTGACCGGCCCGGAGCTCGTGGAGATCAAGCTCGTGAACCTGCCCGGGGCGACGCGCGGCGCGCCGCCGCAGCAGGCCAACGAGTTCATTCTCAACTTCTCGGTCAAGCGGGTCGAGCCGGCGCCGGCGCGTCCGCCGACGACCGCGCCGGCCAAGGCCGCTCCGGGGGCGAGGGCCTCCGCGCCGGGAGGCGTCGGATGACGTTCGACGATTTCCGCCGTCTGTCGCTGCGTGACGTCGGCAACTGGCCGGCGCTGCCCAAGGCGCTGATCCTGGGCGGCGTGTTCCTCGCGATCGTCGCGCTGGGTGCGCTGCTCGACTGGAAGGACCAGTGGGAGGCGCTCGACCAGTCGCAGAGGGAGGAGACGACGCTGCGCGAGCAGTACACGCAGAAGAAGTCGAAGGCGATCAACTTCGACGCCTACCGCGCCCAGCTCGCCGAGGTCGAGCAGTCGTTCGGCGCGCTGGTCAAGCAGCTGCCCAACCGGGCCGAGATCGACGCGCTGCTGACCGACATCAACCAGGCGGGACTCGGCCGCGGACTCGTCTTCGAGCTCTTCAAGCCGGCGGCTCAGGAGCGGATGGCCGACTTCTACGCCGAATTGCCGATCAGCCTGCGGATCACCGGCAATTACCACGACATGGGCGCGTTCGCGAGCGACGTCGCGCAGCTGCCGCGGATCGTCACGCTGAACGACGTCTCGATCGCCAACGACAAGGGGACGTTGCGGATGGAGGCGGTGGCCAAGACGTTCCGTTACCTGGACGACGACGAGATCGCCAGGCAGCGCGCGCTCGCCAAGTCCAAGGACAAGGCCAAGAAGAAATGACCGGACGGACCGCCTTCGTCGGTGCCGTGGCGCTCGTCCTCGCCGGTTGCGGCGGCGAGAGCCACCAGGACCTGCGCGAGTGGATGCGCGAGCAGGGCAAGGGCGCGCAGGGCAAGCTCGAGCCGCTGCCCCAGATCCGCCCGTACGAGCCGTTCGCCTACAACGCGTTCGACCTGCCCGACCCGTTCAAGCCGCGCAAGATCGAGCCGGCCAAGGGCAACGATCGGCTGGCCCCGGATCTCGCGCGGCGACGCGAGCCGCTCGAGTCGTATCCGCTCGAGTCGCTGACGATGGTCGGCACGCTCGCCAAGGACAAGAACGTCTACGCGCTCGTGCGCACGCCGGACAAGGACATCTACCAGGTGCGGGCCGGCAATTTCATGGGACAGAACTTCGGCGTCGTCACCGGCATCAGCGACACAGAGATCAAGTTGAAGGAACTGGTGCAGGACAGCGCCGGTGACTGGACCGAGCGCTCGTCCACGCTGCAGTTGCAGCAGCCGGACGCGAGGACACAGGGGAGCAAACGATGAGCGCAATTTCCGCCCACCGGACCCGGGGCGCCGGGGGCGTCGCCCGACGCCTCGCCACCGGGCTCGTCGCGATCGGGGCGCTCGCGCTGGCCTTCGCCGTCGCCGCGCAATCGGGCAACAGCATCGACCAGGTGACGGTGACCAAGGGATCGTCGGGCCGCACGATCGTGCGCTTCCAGCTGCGCAACCCGCCCGCCAATCCGCCGGCGGGATTCGCAATCGCCAGTCCGGCGCGGATCGCGCTCGATTTCCTCGACACCGCGAACGGACTCGGGGCGAACCAGCGGCAGATCGACGACGCCGCGCTGCGCAGCTTCAACGTCGTCCAGGCCGGCAACCGGACGCGGGTCGTCTTCAACCTCAACCGACCGCAGACCTACCAGACGAGCGTCGAGGGCAACGCGGTACTGGTGACGCTTTTCGACCAGAGCGAACAGCTCGACGCGAAGGCCCAGGAAGTGCAGCGGTTCGCCGAGGCGCGGCCGGGTGACGTCCAGCATTCGCTGCGCGACGTCGACTTCCGGCGCGGCCGGAACGGCGAGGGCAGGATCGTCGTCGATCTGTCCGACGCGGCGACCGGCATCGACATCCGCCAGCAGGGCCGGCAGCTGATCGTCGACTTCGTCAAGACATCGGTGCCGCGCAACCTCGAACGGCGGCTCGACGTCGCCGATTTCGCCACGCCGGTCGTCAGCGTCGACGTGTTCACGCAGGGTCCGAACGCCAGGATGGTGATCGAGCCCAAGGGCCTGTGGGAGCACTCGGCCTACCAGGCCGACAACCGCTTCATCCTCGAGATCAAACCGGTCGCCGAGGATCCCAACCGGCTGACCCAGGGCACGCGCGGCGGTTACAAGGGCGAGAAAGTCTCGTTCAACTTCCAGAGCATCGACGTTCGGTCGGTGCTGCAGGTGATCGCGGACTTCACCGGCCTCAACATCATCACCAGCGATACCGTCCAGGGCTCGCTGACGCTCCGGCTCAAGGACATCCCCTGGGACCAGGCGCTCGACATCATCCTGCAGACCAAGGGGCTCGACATGCGCAAGAACGGCAATGTCGTGCTCATCGCACCGCGCGAGGAGCTCGCTCTCAAGGAGAAGCAGCAGCTCGAGTCGCAGGCCCAGATCAGCGACCTGGAGCCGCTGCAGACGGAGATGTTCCAGCTCAACTACGCGAAGGCGCAGGACATCCTCAACCTCGTGACGTCGAATCGCGGCGGTCCCGCCGGCGCGACGCAGGGAGGGCAGGGGTCGATCCTGTCGCGGCGCGGCGTGGCGACGCTCGACCCGCGGTCCAACATCCTATTCGTGCAGGACACGCCGGCCCGACTCGAGGAGGTCCGGCGGATCATCCGCCAGATCGACGTGTCGGTGCGGCAGGTGCTGATCGAGGCGCGGATCGTCATCGCCTCCGACAAGTTCAGCCGGCAGCTGGGCGTACGCTTCGGTCAGCAGACCGGGTTCACGTTCAACCGCGGGCGCTACTCGGTGGGATCCACCGGGTCGCTGGCGACCCAGCCGGTCGTGCGGACCGAGGGCGACCGGATCGTGCGCGAAACACGCACACCGACGCCGTTCGAGATCGCCTCGCCGACGGTCGCGCCGTTCGCGTACCCGGGCTATTCCGATCCGGCGGCGCTCAACATCAACTTGCCGGTCGCCAACGCGGCCGGTCAGCTGGCGATGACGCTGATCAACCTGGGCAGCGGCAACCTCATCAACCTGGAGCTTTCGGCGCTGGAAGCGGAGAACCGCGGCAAGGTGGTGTCGAGTCCGCGCGTGATCACCGCCGACAACCAGAAGGCGCACATCGAACAGGGCACGGAGATTCCGTACGTCACGCCCGGCGGCCGCGACAACCCGGCGACGATCTCGTTCAAGAAAGCGGTGCTGCGGCTCGACGTCACCCCGCAGATCACACCGGACAACCGGATCATCATGCAGGTCGAGGTCCGCAAGGACTCGGTCGGACAGTTCGTCCAAGTCGGCGAGGGCTTCCGCGTGCCGGCGATCGAGACCAAGAACGTGACCACGCAGATCGCGGTCGGCAACGGCGACACCGCGGTCATCGGCGGCATCTACGAGGAAGAAATCCGCAACGACGTCGACAAGGTGCCCTACCTCGGAGACATTCCGGTGCTGGGCTACCTGTTCAAACAGACCGGCCGTTCCAGCGACAAGGTCGAGTTGCTGATCTTCCTGACGCCGAGAATCGTCAAGGAGACGGTCAACGCGGTGAAGTAGCGGGGCCCGGAACGCGGCGCGGGCGCGGCGTCGCCGCGCGGGCGCGAACCGGCCGGGCCGGGTCGCCGTCGGCGATTCGCTACAATCGCCGGATGACGCTGCACCGCGGCAATCTTTTCCTCGTGGGGCTCATGGGCGCGGGCAAGACGACGCTCGGCCGCCAGTTCGCGCGTTGGCTGTCCAAGCGGTTCATCGACGCGGACCACGAACTCGAAGCGCGGCTGGGGGTCTCGATCCCGACGATCTTCGAGATCGAAGGGGAGGACGCGTTCCGCGACCGGGAGCAGGCGGTGATCGCGGACCTCGTGACCCTCGAGAACATCGTGCTCGGAACCGGTGGTGGGGCGGTGCTGCGCGAGGCCAACCGGCGTGCGCTCGCGGCCAACGGAACGATCGTCTACCTGCACGCCGATCCGGCGACACTCTACGAGCGGATCCGGCACAGCCGCCACCGGCCGCTCCTCAAGTCCGCGGATCCGGCCGGGCGGATCGCGGAGCTCTACGCGGTCCGCGACCCGATCTACCGTTCGGTCGCGCACCACGTGATCGCCTCGGACCGCGACGAGGCGATGCGCTTCGCGCGCCGTTGGGAGCGGCCGACCGGCGAGGGGCCGCGATGACCCGGCTCGAGGTCGCGTTGGGCGACCGTTCCTATCCGATCTTCGTCGGTCGCGGCCTGCTGGCGAGCGCCGACACTCTGGTGCGCTGGCGGTCGAAGCGCGCGGCGATCGTCACCAACGCCCTGGTGGCGGCGCACCACCTCTCGCCGCTCAAGGCGGCTCTTGAACGAGCCGGCGTCGCGGCCGATGTGGTGCTACTGCCCGACGGCGAGGCGCACAAGAACTGGGAGACCCTGAGCGACCTCCTAACACGGCTCCTCGAGCTCAAGCTCGACCGGGCGACGCCGCTGGTCGCCCTAGGCGGCGGTGTCATCGGCGACATCGCCGGGTTCGCGGCCGCGATCTACCAGCGCGGCGTTCCGTTCGTCCAGGTGCCCACGACGCTGCTCGCCCAGGTCGATTCGTCGGTCGGCGGAAAGACCGCGGTGAACCACCGGCTCGGCAAGAACATGCTGGGCGCGTTCCACCAGCCGTCGGCGGTGCTGATCGACACCGCGTGCCTGTCCACGCTGCCCGACCGCGAGGTCGCCGCCGGCCTGGCCGAGATCATCAAGGCCGGAGCGATCCGCGACGCCGCGTTCTTCGAGTGGCTCGAACGCTCGATCGGCGCGCTCCTGGCGCGCGACGATTCGGCGCTCGTCCATGCGATCGTCGAGAGCTGCCGGATCAAGGCGGCGGTCGTCGCCGCCGATGAACGCGAGACCGGCGAACGGGCGCTGCTCAACTTCGGGCACACGTTCGGTCACGCGATCGAAGCGGCGAGCGGCTACGGCACCTGGCTGCACGGCGAGGCGGTGGCGGCCGGGATGGTGCTCGCCGCGCGGACCTCCGGACTCGTGACCGGGCTCGACCCCGGATCGCAGGCGCGGCTGCGCTCGCTGATCGCCGCCGCCGGCCTGCCGACCTCGCCTCCGGAGATCCCGTTCGACCGCTGGCTCGATCTGATGGGCCGTGACAAGAAGGTCGAGGGCGCACGGATGCGATTCGTTCTCCTCGAGCGGATCGGCCGGGCGGTGCTGCGCGACGACGTCTCCCCGGAAACGCTGGCGCGCATTCTCGCGCGATAGGCCGCGGGATCGCCGGCGGCTGGCCGGGCGCCGCGGCTCGGTTCTGGGGAAACGAAAACGGCGACCCCGCCGGGTCGCCGTTCGTCCGCCTATCCTCCGGCCGACGCGGACGCGTCGTCCGCGTCAGCGTCAGTTGCAGGTGATCGTCGCGGTTCGCGACTGTTGCGGAATGCCGCTGTCGACCACGACCACGGTCCAGGTTCCGGAGGCGTCCGGAAGCTGCGATACCTGGAAGCTACCCCCCGAGTTGTTCACCGTTCCGCTCGCCGGCGTGATGTAGGGTCCGGGCGGGACCGGCGACACGCTCACGTTGTACGACGGCGATCCGTTGGTGATGACGAAATTGAAGGTCTGCCCGGTACAGGAACCGGCACCGGGTCCCCGCGATACCGAAGATGGAGTGACGACGAGCGTCGCGGGGGTCGGCGCCGACGGCGGGGACGGCGGCGACAGCGTTCCGGGCCGGTTGGTCAACGACGCGGTCGTCTGTTTGCCGGCCGAGTCGACGATCGTGAACACCAGCGGATCGACGCAGGTGCCGTTGGTCGTGGCCCGGAACGAACCGCCGCTCGCGAGCACGACCGTCGGCGTCAGGCTCACCGCGTTCGGGAACGTCGGCGCCACCGTGTACGGTGGCGTGCCACCGTAGATGAAGTAGTCGACGCGGAAACCGGACGAGCAGGAGTCGTTGTACAGCGTGGTGATCGCCGCGTTCGACGGTGTCACCGACAGGTTGTTGGTCGAGGTGACCCGCTGGACGACGAAGTTGGCGATCTGTTGCTGGCCGGTGGCGACGTCGGTCGCGCGGATCTGCGCTTCCTGGGTCGTCGCGTTCGCCGTGGCCTGGATCTGGATCGCGGCGGCGCCGGAACCGTCGGTGACGACGGTGAGCGTCGGCGCGGTCGGCTGCGCCGGGTTCGAGGTCAGGATCGCCACCGGTCCGTAGACGATGTCGAAGCGGATCTGCCGGCCCGGCAGCGGCGAACCGCCGATGCCGGTCGCGACCGTCCGCACGCTGGCGGTCTCGCCGTCGCAGACGTTGTTTCCGCAAAGGCCCGACGAGGGGGTCACCGTCACGCCGGATTCGAACAGCGGGGCGTAGCGGACCGTGACATTGGCGAGCGCCACCTGACCGGACTGGTCGCTGACCGTCAGCGTCACCGGCACGTCGGAGCCGACCACGACCGGATTGGCGACCAGGACCAGCGTGTCGCCGGCGACATTCAGCGGAACCGGAAGCACGCCGGAATTGTTCGACAGCGCCTGGTAGGGCGGCAAACCGCCGACGATCTTGACCGTCGTCGGCACCTGCGAGTAGGCGACGACGACGCCGGCCGGCAGCGTGAACAGCGTCGGAACGGTCACCGGTGGCGGGACGTTCTGCACCGCGCCGCTGCCGCCGCCGCAGCCGGACAGCAAGGCGGCCGTCATGAACGAGCCGAGGAAGGCGATCGTGCGTAGCCTGCCGGTCAGGCGGACGGTCGGGCGCTCGAGAGGCATGGCGGAGTCCTGATTCGGATGATGTTGTCCTGAAACGTCGGCGGCAGGCTCTGCGTTTTGGACGCTGCAACAACGAGATAGCCGCAATTGTTCAGATTAGAGCCTAACATCCGGGTCCTGACAAGGCCTTCGGCCGGGCGCCAGGTGCTTTCCGGCGGTTCGTGTTGCGCGAACGCGCCGAGCTTTGTTGTCGCATTGCAACAACGCGAGTAGGATGAACAGGTTTCGCCCTCGAAAACCGTGTCGTTCGCTACCATCGGGCCGACCGGCTCGCGGCAGTCCGGGGGCGCGCGATGACGCATGACGGGAGTCGAACGATGGACGGGTCGCTTTGCGGGGGACGATCGGACGGGGAGCGCCCCGGGGCGGCGGTACGCGAAGGCGCCGCGGTGACGACGGCCGCCGCGGCGGTCCCGCCCCCGCCGCAGGGGCTCTACGATCCCGCCAACGAGCACGACGCCTGCGGGCTGGGTTTCGTCGCCCACATCAAGGGCAAGAAGAGCCACGCGATCATCACGCAGGGTCTCAAGATCCTCGAGAACCTGTCGCACCGCGGCGCCACCGGTGCCGATCCGCTGCAGGGGGACGGCGCCGGCATCCTGATCCAGCTGCCCGACGCCTTCCTGCGCCGCGCCTGCGGCAAGCTCGGAATCACACTGCCCGCGGTCGGCCAGTACGGTGTGGGCATGGTGTTCCTGCCCCAGGAGCCGGCCTCGCGCATGGCCTGCGAGCAGGAAATCGAACGCGCGATCGCCGCCGAGGGCCAGGTGCTTCTCGGCTGGCGCGACGTGCCGACCCGCAACGAGGGGCTGTCGGCGCGGACCAAGGAGGTCGAGCCGGTGATCCGGCAGGTCTTCGTCGGCCGCGGTTCGCGCGACATGGATCAGGACGCGCTCGAGCGCAAGCTCTACGTGATCCGCAAGCGCTCGGGCCACGCGATCCAGGCGCTGGCGTTGCGCCACGGCAAGGAGTTCTACGTGCCGTCGTTCTCGACGCGCACGCTCTGCTACAAGGGGATGCTGCTTGCCCACCAGGTCGGCAGCTTCTACCTGGATCTCGCCGACCCGACGATGGTGTCGGCGCTGGCGATGGTCCACCAGCGCTTCTCGACCAACACGTTCCCGACCTGGGACCTCGCGCATCCGTTCCGCTTCGTCTGCCATAACGGCGAGATCAACACGTTGCGCGGCAACTTCAACTGGATCCGCGCGCGCGAAGGCGCGATCGCCTCGACGGTGCTGGGCGACGACCTGCCCAAGCTCTTCCCGCTGATCTACGAGGGGCAGTCGGACTCGGCCTCGTTCGACAACGCGCTCGAGCTGCTCGTCATGGGCGGATACCCGTTGGCGCAGGCGATGATGCTGATGATTCCGGAAGCCTGGGCGGGCAATCCGCTGATGGACGAGGACCGCCGCGCGTTCTACGAGTACCACGCGGCGCTGATGGAGCCGTGGGACGGTCCGGCGGCGATGGCGTTCACCGACGGTCGCCAGATCGGCGCGACGCTCGACCGCAACGGCCTGCGCCCGGCCCGCTACGTCGTCACCGACGACGACATGATCGTCATGTCCTCGGAAGTCGGCGTGCTCGACATCCCCGAGAAGAAGATCGTCCGCAAGTGGCGGCTGCAGCCGGGCAAGATGCTGCTCGTCGACCTCGAACGCGGGCGCATCGTCGACGACGACGAGCTCAAGCGCACGCTGGCCACGGCCAGGCCCTATCGCGACTGGATCGGGCGCTGCCGCCTCTCGCTCGAGGCGATGCCCGAGCCTGCACCGGCGAACCCGGCCGAGGTGCCGGTCCTCGATCGCCAGCAGGCGTTCGGATGGACGCAGGAAGACCTCAAGGTGATCCTGGCGCCGATGGCCCAGTCGGGCGAGGAGGCGATCGGATCGATGGGCAACGACGCGGCGCTGCCGGTCCTGTCGAACCGCCCGAAGGTCTTCTACAGCTACTTCAAGCAGCTCTTCGCCCAGGTCACCAATCCGCCGATCGATCCGATCCGCGAGGAGCTCGTCATGAGCCTCGTGACCTTCATCGGTCCGCGGCCGAATCTGCTCGCCGTCGATTACGAGCCGGGCGTGACCGAACCGCCGATGCGGCTCGAGGCCGAGCAGCCGGTCCTGACCGCCGAGGCGATGGAGAAGCTGCGGCATGTCGAGCTCTTCTCCGGCGGGGCCTTCCGCGCCGAGGAGCTGGACATCTGCTATCCGACGTCCTGGGGCGCGAACGGCATGGAGGCCGCGCTCGCGAGCCTCGCCGCGCACGCGGTCGATGCGATCCGCCAGGGGAAGAACATCCTGATCCTTTCCGATCGGACGGTCGGACCTGACCGCCTGCCGATCCCGGCGCTGCTCGCGACCGCCGCGGTGCACGAGCATCTGGTCAAGAAGGGACTGCGCACCTCCGCGGGTCTGGTCGTCGAGACCGGCTCCGCCCGCGAGGTCCACCACTTCGCGCTGCTCGCCGGTTACGGCGCGGAGGCGATCCATCCGTACCTGGCGCTCGAGACGCTCGGCGACCCGGCGTCGGTGCCCGACGGCGTCGAACCGAAGGACGCGCAGAAGAAGTACATCAAGGCGATCTGCAAGGGACTCTGCAAGGTCATGTCCAAGATGGGGATCTCGACCTACCAGAGCTACTGCGGCGCGCAGATCTTCGAGGCGGTCGGCCTGCAGAAGGCCTTCGTCGACAAGTACTTCACCGGAACGGCGTCCAACGTCGAGGGCATCGGCCTGTTCGAAGTCGCCGAGGAAGCGGCGCGTCTGCACCAGCAGGCCTTCGGCGACGATCCGTTGCTCGAGGGCGCGCTGGACGCCGGCGGCGACTACCACTTCCGGGTCCGCGGCGAGGAGCACATGTGGACGCCCGACTCGGTCGCCAAGCTGCAGCACGCGGCGCGCGCGGGCAGCTTCTCGACCTACAAGGAGTACGCGTCGCTGATCAACGACCAGGGCGCGAAGCTCAAGACGCTCCGCGGCCTGTTCGAATTCCGGTTCGGCGCCCGACCCGCGGTGCCGCTGGAGGAGGTCGAGCCGGCCTCCTCGATCGTGCGGCGCTTCGCGACCGGTGCGATGAGTCTCGGGTCGATCTCGACCGAGGCGCACACGACGCTCGCGGTGGCGATGAACCGGATCGGCGGCAAGTCGAACACCGGCGAGGGCGGCGAGGACGAGGCGCGCTACCGCGCCGAGATGCGGTCCGGCGCGAGCGCGATCAAGGACGGCGACACGCTCGCGTCGGTCGTCGGCCGCGACCGCATCGAGCGCGACATCCCGCTCAAGTCCGGCGACAGCCTGCGCTCGAAGATCAAGCAGGTCGCGTCGGGTCGCTTCGGCGTGACCGCCGAGTACCTCGCGTCGGCCGACCAGATCCAGATCAAGATGGCGCAGGGCGCGAAGCCCGGCGAGGGCGGCCAGCTCCCCGGGCACAAGGTGTCCGAGTACATCGCCAAGCTGCGCTACTCGGTGCCGGGCGTCGGGTTGATCTCGCCGCCGCCGCACCACGACATCTACTCGATCG
The DNA here is from genome assembly GCA_046347725.1 of Burkholderiales bacterium. Classification (GTDB taxonomy): domain Bacteria; phylum Pseudomonadota; class Gammaproteobacteria; order Burkholderiales; family Casimicrobiaceae; genus VBCG01. Next base: position 485,026 of record JAXMFN010000002.1, on the reverse strand, counting down.
AGGACCTCGCCCAGCTGATCCACGATCTCAAGAACGCGAATTCGCGCGCGTCGATCTCGGTCAAACTCGTTTCCGAGATCGGCGTGGGCACGGTCGCCGCGGGGTCGCCAAGGCCAAGGCCGACCACGTCACCATCTCCGGGCACGACGGCGGCACCGGGGCCTCGCCGGTGTCGTCGATCAAGCACGCCGGCACGCCCTGGGAGCTCGGACTCGCGGAGACGCAGCAGACGCTCGTGCTCAACCGCCTGCGCGGCCGCATCGTCGTCCAGGTCGACGGCCAGATGAAGACCGGACGCGACGTCGTGATCGGCGCGATGCTGGGCGCGGACGAGTTCGGCTTCGCGACGGCGCCGCTGGTCGCGACCGGCTGCATCATGATGCGCAAGTGCCATCTGAACACCTGCCCGGTGGGGGTGGCGACGCAGGACCCGGTGCTGCGGCGTCGTTTCTCGGGGCAGCCCGAGCATGTGGTCAACTACTTCTTCTTCGTCGCCGAGGAAGTGCGCGAGCTGATGGCGAAGCTCGGCTTCCGTCGCTTCGAGGAGATGATCGGCCGCAGCGATCTGATCGACACCAAGCGGGGGCTCGACCACTGGAAGGCGAAGGGGCTCGACTTCTCGCGCGTCTTCCACCAACCGCCGATGCCGGCGTCGGTGGCGCGCCACCAGTGCGAGACTCAGGATCACGGCCTCGACCGCGCGCTCGACCACCGGCTCGTCAAGGAGGCGGCGCCGGCGATCGACCGCCGCTCGCCGGTGCGCTTCTCCCATCCGATCCGCAACGCGAACCGGTCGGTGGGCGCGATGCTCTCCGGCGAGATCGCGCGGCGCTACGGCCACGAGGGCCTGCCGGACGACACGATCCACATGGTGTTCGAAGGTGTCGCCGGTCAGAGCTTCGGCGCCTTCCTCGCGCGCGGAGTGACCTTCGAGCTCAAGGGCGGCACGAACGACTACGTCGGCAAGGGATTGTCGGGCGGGCGCATCGTCGTCTATCCGGACCCGGCGTGCCCGGCGAAGCCCGAGGAGAACATCGTCGTCGGCAACACGGTGATGTACGGGGCGATCGACGGCGAGGCCTACTACCGCGGCGTGGCCGGCGAGCGGTTCTGCGTGCGCAATTCCGGCGCGGTCGCGGTCGTCGAGGGCACCGGCGATCACGGCTGCGAATACATGACCGGCGGCACCGTCGTCGTGCTCGGCCGCACCGGGCGCAACTTCGCCGCCGGTATGAGCGGCGGGATCGCCTACGTCTACGACGCCGACGGCACGTTTTCCCAGCGTTGCAACACGGCGATGGTCGCGCTGGAGCGGGTCCTGGCCGAGGCCGAGCAGGCGCGCGAGGAACGCGAACTCGCCGCGGCAGGCAAGTCGCGGACGCGCCACGCCGGCAAGGCCGACGAGGCGCTGCTGCGCGAGCTGGTCGAGCGGCACCTGCGCTTCACCGGATCGACGGTCGCGCTCGCGCTGCTGGACGACTGGGAGGCGGCGCGCGCGCGCTTCGTCAAGGTGTTCCCGGCCGAGTACCGGCGCGCGCTGACCGAGATGGCCGCCAAGGCCGCTAAGCCGGCGACGGCGACGAAGACGCGCGAGGCCGCTTAGGGCCGCGACTGGGGCGGGAGGCCGGGCGCGCTCGCGCGCGCCGCGGCGGATCGGCGGACCACGAACCTGGATGCAGGTGGAACGGACGATGGGCAAGGTCACCGGATTTCTCGAGCTCGAGCGGATCGCGGAGGTCGCGCAGGCGCCGCGCGAGCGCGTGCGCCACTACCGCGAGTTCGTTCTCGCGCTCAAGGACGACGAGGCGTCGAAGCAGGGCGCCCGCTGCATGGACTGCGGCATTCCGTTCTGCCAGTCCGGCTGCCCGGTCAGCAACGTCATTCCCGACTGGAACGACCTCGTGTACCGGCGGCGTTGGCGGCAGGCGCTGGAGACGCTGCACTCGACGAACAACTTCCCCGAATTCACCGGCCGCGTCTGCCCGGCGCCCTGCGAGGCGTCCTGCACGCTCAACATCAACAGCGCTCCGGTCGGTATCAAGTCGATCGAGCACTTCATCGTCGACAAGGGCTGGGACGAGGGGTGGATCGTTCCGCGAGCGCCGTCGGCGAAGACCGGGCGTCGCGTCGCGGTCGTCGGATCGGGACCGGCGGGACTCGCGTGCGCGCAGCAGCTCGCGCGCGCCGGACACGATGTCGTCGTGTTCGAGAAGAGCGACAGGATCGGCGGGCTCCTGCGCTACGGCATTCCGGACTTCAAGATGGAGAAGGGCCTCATCGACCGGCGGATGGCGCAGATGTCGCTCGAAGGGGTCGAGTTCCGTCCCGGCGTCGAAATCGGACGCGACGTCGACGCCGGGGTGCTGATCGCCGACTTCGACGCCGTGGTGCTCGCGGGCGGGGCGGAGAAGCCGCGCGACCTGCCGGTGCCGGGACGCGAGCTGCCGGGCGTGCACTACGCGATGGAGTTCCTGCCGCAGCAGAACAAGGTCGTCGCCGGCGATCGCGTGCCGGGGCAGATCCTCGCCACCGGCAAGCATGTCGTGGTGATCGGTGGAGGCGATACCGGTTCGGATTGCGTCGGTACGTCGAATCGGCAGGGCGCGGCGTCGGTGACCCAGTTCGAGCTCCTGCCGCAGCCGCCGGAAATCGAGGACAAGCCGCTCGTGTGGCCGTACTGGCCGGTGAAGCTCCGTACCTCGTCGTCGCACGAGGAAGGCTGCGAGCGCGACTGGGCGGTCGCGACCAAGCGTTTCGAGGGGAGCGGGAAGGTGGAGAAGCTCGTCGCCGCGCGCGTCGAGTGGACGCGCGGCGCCGATGGTCAGATGCGCATGACCGAAGTTCCCGGCAGCGAGTTCGAACTGAAGGCCGATCTCGTGCTGCTCGCCATGGGTTTCACCGGACCGGCGAGCGCGGCGATGCTCGAGGGCTTCGGCGTGGCGCGCGACGGGCGCGGCAACGTCGCCGCGAGCACCGACGATTACCGTACCGGTGTCGACAAGGTGTTCGCCGCCGGCGACATGAGGCGCGGCCAGTCGCTCGTCGTCTGGGCGATCCGCGAGGGGCGCCAATGCGCGCGAGCGGTGGATCAGTACCTCACCGGAGCGAGCGAGCTGCCCAGATGAGGACGCGGCGGGCGTCCGGCGGGTGCCGATCGACCATGCCCCCGAATCCGCCCGTCCCGCCGGTCCGAAGCCAGCGGTGATCCCGCGAGCGCCGACGGTTCCGACCCGTGACCCTGCGAAACGACACGTTCCTCCGCGCGCTGCGCCGCGAGCCCACCGCGTACACACCGGTGTGGCTGATGCGCCAGGCGGGCCGTTACCTGCCCGAATACAACCGCACGCGTGCGCGCGCTGGCAGTTTCATGGCGCTCGCGCAGTCGCCCGAGCTCGCCACCGAGGTGACGCTGCAGCCGCTCGACCGGTACGCGCTCGACGCGGCGATCCTGTTCTCGGACATCCTCACGGTGCCCGACGCCATGGGACTCGGCCTGTCGTTCGCGGAAGGCGAAGGTCCGCGCTTCGCCCGCACCGTGCGCGACGAGGCGGCGGCCCGCGCGCTGGCGGTGCCCGACCTGGCGAAGCTGCGCTACGTCTTCGACGCGGTCGCGTCGATCAAGCGGGCGCTCGCCGGTCGCGTGCCGCTGATCGGTTTCGCCGGAAGCCCGTTCACGCTGGCCTGCTACATGATCGAGGGAGGCGGCAGCGACGACTACGCGACGGTGCGCACGATGGCGGCAGCGCGCCCGGATCTCCTCGACCGGATCGTCGCGGTCAACGCGCGGGCGGTGGCCGGCTACCTGCGCGAGCAGGTGCTGGCCGGGGCGGACGCGGTCATGATCTTCGACACCTGGGGCGGACTGCTGACCTCGCGCGCCTACCGGCGCCACTCGCTGGGCCCGATGCGCGAGATCGTCGCCGCGCTGGCGGCCGATCCGGCGACGGCGTCCACCCCGACGATCGTCTTCACCAAGGGCGGGGTCGGTTGGCTCGACGAACTGGCGGCGAGCGGCGCATCGGCGGTCGGCCTCGACTGGACCGTCGATCTGGCCTCGGCGCGCGCCCGCGTCGGCGATCGGGTCGCGCTGCAGGGCAATCTCGACCCGCTGGTGCTGCTGACCGATCCGACGACCGTCGCCCGCGAGGCGCGCGCGGTCGTCGAGGCGGCGGGGCCTGCGCCCGGACACGTGTTCAATCTGGGCCACGGCATCGTCCCCGGCACCCCTCCCGACAACGTCGCGGCGCTCGTCGAGGCCGTGCACGAGGCGAGCGCCCGCCGGTAGCGGGGCCCGCCGACCGGGCGGCGAGACCTTCGTGTTTCCGTTCGGCTGGTTGCGACGCCCACGAGCGTCGTTCGGGATGATACGGGGGGCTTGACAAACCGGAAAAACAACGGCCCGAGCCGCAGTTATTCACACCAGGGGCCCGTTTCGTGTCACCGACACTCTCCTGCGGGCTATCGACGGGTTGTTGTAACAACCCATTGATAACGAATAAGAAAAAGTGTCACGGCCTATGCCGCTCGGATACGGTGCCGCCGGGGCGGTCGCCGACCGCATCGGCGGGTCCTCGGCTGCTCACATAGTTATCCACAGTCGATGGGGACAGATTCAACGCGGCGCGAAAAATGAAGGACTTGGCGCCATGAGTTGCGTGCAGCCATGAGATTTCGACTGCAGGTGATCCACTCGGAGCCCGATCCGCCCGCCGGACGCCGCCGATGAGCGTGGTGCGCGTCGCTCTGGGCGTGCCGAGTGATCGGGCGTTCGACTATTGGCTGCCCGACTCGGTCGGTGCCCCGCCCGGCACGATGGTCCGAGTCCGGCTCGGCGCGCGACGCGCCGTGGGCGTGATCGTCGAACGCCGCCCCGGAGCGTCCGACGAGCGCGAATCGCTCAGATCGGTCGACGATCTGGTCGACCTCCCGCCGATCCCCGAGGACGTGCTCGCCCTCGCGCACTTCGTTTCCGGCTACTACCGGGAGCCACTGGGACTCGCGGTCGCCCTCGCCTTGCCTCCGGTCGGCGCGTCCGGGGCGCGCCCGCGGGCGAAACCGTTGCCGGCGCGGGTCGCCGCGACCCCGGCGGGGCGCGCCGCGCTCGCCGACCTGCCGGCGCGGGCGGCCGCGAGCCTCGCGCTGCGCGAGCGTCTCCGCACCGCCGGCGACGGCGGACTGGACGTCGCGGCGCTGGGAGACGCGGACCGCCGGCGCATCGCCCTCTGGTGGCGCTCGGCCTGGGTCGGCGTCCCGATCGGCGAGGCCGGGGACCGGCGTTTCGAGCCCAACGACGCCCAGCGGCGGGCGATCGAGGCGATCGCCGCCGCCGCCGGCGGCTACGCGCCGCTGCTGCTGCGCGGGGTCACGGGCAGCGGCAAGACCGATGTCTACGCCGAGGTCGCGCGCCGAGCGATCGAGCCGGGCGGACAGGTGCTGCTGCTCGTGCCCGAGATCAACCTGACACCGCAACTGACCGCGCGCTTCCAGGCGGCGCTCATCGGGCGCGCGATCGTCACGCTGCACAGCGCATTGCCCGACGGCGAGCGCCGCGCGAACTGGCTCGCCGCCGCGAACGGGGACGCCGCGCTGGTCGTCGGCACGCGCCTCGCCGTCTTCGCGCCGCTTCCCCGCCTCGCGCTCGTGATCGTCGACGAGGAGCACGATCCGTCGTACAAGCAGCAGGACGGCGTGCGCTATCACGCTCGCGACGCCGCGGTCTGGCGCGCCCGGGAGCGGGGCGTGCCGATCGTCCTCGGCAGCGCGACGCCGGCGCTGGAGACGCTCGAGCAATGCCGCCGGGGCCGCTACCGGCGCCTCGATTTGCCGTCACGCGCCGATGCGCGCGCTGCGCCGCCGGTGGTCCGCCTGGTCGCCCCCGACGACGCCGAGGCGCACGACGGCATGAGCGGTCCGCTCTGGCGGGCGCTGGCGCTGCGTCTCGAGCGGCGCGAGCAGGCGCTGGTGTTCGTGAACCGGCGCGGCTACGCGCCTTCGCTCAAGTGCCCGTCCTGCTCGTGGGAGGCCGGCTGTCCGCGTTGCTCGGCCCGCTTGGTCCTCCACCGGGATCCGCCACGGCTGCGCTGCCATCATTGCGGGCACGCCGAACGCGTGCCGGGGTCCTGCCCGGAATGCGGCAACGTCGACCTCCACGCGCGGGGTCATGGCACGCAGCGGCTCGAGCGCGCGCTGGCCCAGGCGTTCCCCTCGGCGAGGATCGCGCGCATCGACCGCGACACGACGCGCTCGCGTTCGGCGTTCGACGAGGTGCGCCGGCGGGTGGCCACCGACGCCGTCGACATCCTCGTGGGCACGCAGATGCTCGCCAAGGGCCACGACTTCCCGCGGCTCACGCTGGTGGGCGTCCTGGGCGCCGACAACGCGCTCTACAGCGCCGATTTCCGGGCCACCGAGCGGCTCGGTGCGCTGCTGTTCCAGGTCGCAGGACGCGCGGGCCGGGCCGCACTGCCGGGCGAGGTGGTCGTGCAGACGGCGTTCCCCATGCACCCGGTCTACGCCGCGCTGGTCGCGGACGACTACGACTCGCTCGCCGCGCGGCTCGCCGACGAGCGCCGTCTCGCCCGCCTGCCGCCGTACTCGCACCTCGCGCTGCTGGGCGCCGAGGCGCGCGCCCGCGCGGACGTCGAGGCCTTCCTGAACGACGCCCACCGGGCGGCGCTCTCCGCCGTCGGCTCGGGCGACGACATTGTCGTCCACGACCCGGTACCGACGCTGCTCGCGCGCCGCGCCGATCGCGAGCGCGGGCAGCTCACCGTCCAGTCGTCGCGGCGGGACCGCCTGTCGGCCTTCCTCGACGTCTGGCTGCCGTCGTTGCGCGCCCTCGCGGCTCGGCGAGTGCGGTGGGCGGTCGACGTCGACCCGCTGTCGCTGTGACCGACCCCGGCCACGATAGAATCGCGTTTTCCATCGGCATGACATCCGCCTTGGTCGACCCCAGGACCCAGCTGACGACACTGCTCGCCCGGCATCTCGCCGCCCTGGCGCCGGGAGCACCCGTGCCGCTGGTGCTGGAGCGGCCCAAGCAGGCGGCGCACGGAGACTGGGCGACCAGCGCCGCGCTCGCCGCCGCCAAGTCGCAGAAGCGCGATCCCCGCGGGCTGGCGCAGGCGCTCGCCGAGCGCGCGCTCGCCGACCCGGCGGTGCGGGGGCTGGCGGAGGCGATCGACGTCGCCGGCCCGGGGTTCGTGAACCTCCGGCTGGTCCCCTCGGTCCGCCGTTCGGTGGTCGCGCGCGTGCTGCGCGAGCGCGACGTCTACGGCGCTTCGAACGAGCGCGCCGGCGATCGGATCATGGTCGAGTTCGTCTCGGCCAATCCGACCGGGCCGCTGCATGTCGGGCACGGGCGTCAGGCGGCGTTGGGCGACGCGCTCGCCTCGCTGTTCGAGCGGCAGGGGGCGCGTGTGACGCGCGAGTTCTACTACAACGACGCCGGCCAGCAGATCCAGAACCTGGCGATCTCGGTTCGCGCCCGCGCCAAGGAGATCCTCGGCGAGTCCGGCGAGTTCCCGGAAGACGGCTATCGGGGCGAGTACATCCGCGAGCTCGCGCAGCGCTACCTCGGCGAGGTCGGCCACGACCTGCACGACATCGAGTCGATCCGCCGCTACGCGGTCGCCGAGTTGCGCAAGGAGCAGGACCGCGACCTCACCGCGTTCGGCGTGCGCTTCGACAACTACTACCTCGAGAGCTCGCTCTACACCGACGGCCGCGTCGACGCGACGGTCGCGAACCTGGTCGGGTCGGGCCGCACCTACGAGCGCGAGGGCGCCTTGTGGCTCGCCACCACCGGCTGGGGCGACGACAAGGACCGCGTGATGCGCAAGTCCGACGGCGGCTACACGTACTTCGTGCCGGACGTCGCCTACCACGTGACCAAGTGGGAGCGTGGCTACGCGAAAGTCGTCAACGTCCAGGGGTCCGACCACCACGGCACGATCGCCCGGGTCCGCGCCGGGCTGCAGGCGCTCGGAATCGGCATCCCGGACGGCTATCCCGACTACGTGCTGCACAAGATGGTCACGGTGATGCGCGGCGGCGAAGAAGTGAAGATCAGCAAGCGCGCCGGCAGCTACGTCACGCTGCGCGAGCTGATCGACGAGGTCGGTCGCGACGCGGTGCGCTTCTTCCTGGTCTCGCGCAAGGCCGACAGCGAGTTCACCTTCGACATCGACCTCGCGCGGTCGCAGTCCGAGGAGAACCCGGTGTATTACGTGCAGTACGCGCATGCGCGCGGCATGTCGGTGCTGCGCCAGGCGGGACTCTCGCGCGAAGCCGCGGCGGCGTCGCTCGCGGACGCCGACCTGGAGCCGCTCGGCTCGCCGCGCGAGCAGGCGCTGATGAACCGGCTGGCGGACTTCCCCGACGAACTCGCCGCGGCGGCCCGCGAGCTCGCGCCGCACCAGATCACGTTCTACCTGAAGGATCTCGCCGCCGAGTTCCACGGCTACTACAACGCCGAGCGGTTCCTCGTCGACGATCCGCGGGTGCGCGACGCGCGGCTCGCGTTGTGCGTCGCGACCGGCCAGGTGCTGCGCAACGGCCTCGCGGTGCTCGGCATCGCCGCGCCCGACGAGATGTGACGTCGATGGGCGCACGATCGACGGCGAGGCTACCGCGCGGCGCGAAGCGCTCGCGCCCGGGCGCGACCGGCGGCGGGACGCTGATCGGCGTCTTCATCGGCCTCGCGCTGGGGCTCGCGCTGGCCGCGGTCGTCGCCTGGACGCTGATGGGCGGGCGCTGGCCGAGCCTCGCGGGCGGCGCGAAGGGCGACGCCGCCGCCTCGAGGGAGACGCGTCCGTCGAAGGGCGAACCGGACAAGCCGCGATTCGATTTCTACAAGATCCTGCCGGGAGCGGAAGACCCGAAGGCGGCCGCGGAACGCAAGGGCCCGGAGAAGAACGACCGCGCGGTCGCCGAGAAGGCGGCCGCTCAGCCGCCGGCGCGTGCGAGCGACTCCGCCCGTCCGCCGGAGAAGACGGCGGAGAAGGCGGCGGAGAAAGCGGCCGAGAAGGCGTCGGCCACGGAACCTTCGGCGGCGAAGGGCGCCAAACCCGGCGAGCGTTTCTGGTTGCAGGTCGGTTCGTTCGCCCAGGAGCCCGACGCCGAGAGCCTGAAGGCGAGGCTCGCGCTCGACGGCTGGGAGGCGCAGGTGCTGTCCGGTACGCTCGCGGACAAGGCCGTGCGCTACCGTGTCCGGCTCGGCCCCTACGACAACCTCGACGAGCTCAACCGGATCAAAGCCGCGCTCGCGCGGCGCGGCTACGAGGCGGCGGTGATCAAGCACTGAACCCGGACGCCGGCGCCCGCGCGGTCCGCGCGAAGCCGGTCCGGGACGTTGTTGGAACACGCCGGCGATCGCGCCGGCGAAACGCCAGGAGAACGCAACGATGTCATTCATATCCGCCCCGAATCCGCGCAATCCCGGTCGCCGGCTCGCGATCACGGTGTTCGCCGCACTGGGCGCGCTGGCCTTCGCCCCGGCATCGACGGCCCAACCCGCCGAGGGACGGGAGTTCCTGCGCCTGAAGAACCCGCAGTCGGTGGACACCGGCAAGAAGATCGAGGTCATCGAGTTCTTCTCCTACGGTTGTCCCCACTGCGCCGACCTGGAACCGCACCTCAACGCCTGGTTCAAGCGGATGCCGGCGGACGTCCAGTTCAAGCGCGTGCCGGTCCTGTTCCAGCAGCCCTGGGAGAACCTCGCCCGCGTCTACTACACGCTGGAATCGCTGGGCGAGGACGCGCGGCTTTCCCCCGACGTGTTCCAGGCGATCCACGGCGCGCGCAACAACCTCGCGGCCGAAGGCCGCTTCTTCGACTGGGCCGCGTCGAAGGGCCTCGACCGCAAGAAGGTCGAGGACACGTTCCGCTCGTTCGGCGTCAATGGGAAGATCGCCCGCGCGCGCCAGCTCGCCCAGGCCTACAGCGTGCAGTCGGTGCCCCTGGTGATCGTCGATGGCAAGTTCCAGGCGACATCCGATCGCGCGGGCGGGCATTCGGAGTTGCCCAACGCGATCGACGCGGCGATCGCCAAGGCGCGCGCGGAGCGGCCCAAGTCCTAGCCAGCGCGGCCTCGCCAACGTGGTCGACCGCGCCGGGCCGAACGTCTTCGTCACCGGCGCGTCGTCCGGCATCGGCGCGGCGCTCGCGCGGTACTACGCACAACGCGGCGCGACGCTGGGACTCGTCGCCCGGCGGGCCTCCGAACTCGAGCGGATCGCCGCCGAGCTCGCTCCGGCGAGCGTCTGGATCAGAGCGGTCGACGTGCGCGACGCCGCCGCGATGGCGGCCGCCGCGAGAACCTACATCGACGAGCGCGGCCTGCCGGACGTCGTCGTCGCCAACGCCGGGGTGTCGCGCGGAACGCTGGCCGAGCACGCCGAGGACCTGGCCGCGTTCCGCGACGTCTTCGACACCAACGTCGCCGGCATCGTCCATGCGTTCCATCCGTTCATCGCGCCGATGCGCGAGCGCGGGCGCGGAACGCTGGCGGGTATCGCGAGCGTCGCGGGCTTCCGCGGTCTGCCGGGGGCGGCGGCTTACTCGGCGTCGAAGTCCGCCGCGATCACGTTGCTCGAGAGCCTCAGGGTCGAATTGCGTCCCAGCGGCGTCGCGGTGGTGACCGTTTGTCCCGGCTACATCGCGACGCCGATGACCGCTCGCAATCCCTACCGGATGCCGTTCCTGATGGACGTCGATCGCGCCGCGGCTTCGATCGCGCGCGCGATCGCGCGGCGCAAGCGCTTCCACGTGCTGCCCTGGCCGATGGCGCTGGTCGGCGCGGCGCTGCGCCGGATGCCACGCCCGCTCTACGACCGGCTCTTCGAGCGGGCGCCGCGCAAGCCGCGCGACCCCTGAGCGCCCGGGGACGATCGCGACCGCGGCGCGAAACGCACGAGGCCGCCTCGCGGCGGCCCCGTCGCATCGCCCGGACCTCCCGGATCACTCGAGCGGAATGCGCACGCCCAGCGTGATCGCGTAGGAATCCCCGTCGCCCTTGCTCGCGGTCGCGCTGCCCGAGACGTAGCCGGTGACCCGTCCGAACTCCATGCTCGCGCCGGCGGTGAAGAGCACGTAGTTGTCGTCGGGACGGTAGGCGCCGACCGTGTACTGTCCACCCAGCAGCACCGGCGTCGCCGACACCGAGCGGTCGTCGGCTTTCGCGTCGTACTCCCACGTGACACGTCCGTACGGGCGCACGCCGCCGACGTTGCCGGCGACCTGCCAGCCGACGCTCGTCTGCAGCGATTCGCGCTTCTGCTGGCCGTAGGTCAACGTCGTCGACTGCGCGCCCTGCTCGGCGAACTGGCGCACCCGCGCTTCCTGGTAGCTCACCTTCGCGACCGGGCCGTGCTGGAGCGCGCCCGCCTGCAGCCAGTAGCCGCCGGCGAGGCTGCCGAAGTAGTGGTAGCCCTTGGTGGAGCCGCGCTCGACGCGCACGCCGGTGCCGATCTCGATGTTGCGGTGGACGTCCTTGAAGTCGAGGTCGCCGCCGCCCAGCCGCGCAGCGAGGTACCACGGACCGTCACGGTAGCCGGCGTAGAAGGTGCCGGTGGCCTCGTTGAGCTTATAGCCGCCGCCGCCGAAGTCGCCCTTGTTCTCGGTCCAGCCGAACGCGCCGCCGATGACGAGCTTGTCGGACATGCGCAGGTCGCTGCCGACCGCCACCGTGTTGAGGTCGGCGTCGCCGGAGATGAACGACCCCTGGATGTCGGGGTTCGCGTAGTCGTAGGAGACCCACGGTTGGAAGCGCCCGGTCGCGCCCGGTGCGGTCAGGCTCGACATCAGGCGCGCGTCGATCATGCGGAAGTTCGCCGCTTCGACCGCGAGCGGCGCCTCGCCCAGCGCGGCCATCTTCTGCGGCCCCTCGATCATGCTCGCGGCGAGCTGCATGACGATCTTGTGGCCGGCGGTCGTCGGATGCACGCCGTCGGCGAACAGGAAGGTCTGCGGCGCGTCGGGCGACACCAGCGAAGACGACGTGCAGGTCAGCGATCCGCCGGTGCACGCGGGGACGGTCACGTTGGCGAGGCCGTAGCGCGAGGGATCGGCGAGGAGCTCGTTGAAGAGCGCGTAGGCGTTCACCCGGATGACATTGCCGCCGATCTGATTGAGCGCCGAGTTGAGCACCGTGTTGTAGAGCGAGGAAACCGCGCCGATCGACGCGCCCTGTCCCGAGGCGTTGCCGAACGGCGTCTTGCCGACGTCGGGCAGGTTGAACACCAGGAGGTTGCGCGCCCCCGCCGCCTGCAGCTGCGCGATGCCGCCGACCAGCTGGGTCGCCGCGAGCGTCATGTTGCCCTGCAACTGCGCCTGGGTGATCGCTCCGGCCTGCAGCAGTCCGAGCTGGGTGAACAGGTCGTTCGCACCGCCCCATACCGAGTAGAGCGCCTGGGCGTCGGCCGGTCCCTGGGACAGGAATTGGGTGATCTGGGTGACGATCGGCGTCGCGTTCGCGGTCAGCGGGAAGTCCGCCGGTACGCCGGGGTTCTGGGTGACGCGGGCGCCGCCCTGCGCGTAGTTGTTGCCGCCCTGGTTGGCGGGCGACGAGGCGAGCCCGTAGCGCTCGGCCAGCGTCTGGGTCCACACCGGTCCGGGATTGGTCGTGAACAGCCCGGTTCCCGGCGGCAGGGCCGGCTTGAACGAGCCCGCGTCGGACAGACTGTCGCCGAAGCTGTAGAAGTTGCTGAACTGCGCCGAAGCGACGCCGGCGACGAGTGACAGCGCGAGGGCGCAGGCGATGCGCGTCGGACGGAAGGGGCGCATGGGAGCTCCTGGGGTGGACTTGCGAAAGGTCGCGAGCCCGCGGAGTCTAGCGGAATCTTCGCCCCGGCGCTCCTCGTCGGCCCCCGGGGCCCAGGGTCAACCGGCGTGGCGCGAGGCCCGTTGTGGACGAACAAGGAGATTCGGACGATGAACGACCGCCCCGGCGCCGCGGCGCCCTCGAAGCTCGGCGCGATCGCGTTGGCGGCGATCGCCTTCCTGGTCTGCGCGATCGGCGCCGGCCCGTTGCGGGCGCAGGGCAACGGCGACCCGGAAGACCTGCCCGCGCGCGTCGGCCGGATCGCCGATCTGGGCGGCGTTCTGCATCACGCCCCAGAGGACCGGGCGAGCGACTGGGCGGCGATCGGCCTCAACTATCCGATTACCACCGGAGATAACCTCTGGGTCGGCGAGGGCGGGCGCGCCGAGATCGACGTCGGGGCCGGCCAGGTGCGCCTGGGCGGCGAGACCAACGTCCATTTTTCGCGCCTGGACGACCGCACGATCGCGTTCTTCGTCGCCCAGGGGCGCGCGATCCTCCGGCTGCGCGTGCTCGACCCGGGCGAGGTCGCGAGGATCGATACGCCGAACACGCAAGTGTCGATCCTGCGTCCGGGGCTCTACCGGGTCGACGTCGCTGCCGAGCGGACCGTGGTCGTCGTGCGCGAGGGCGAGGCGGTGCTTCCGGTCCCCGGCGGCATGCAGCAGGTGCTGCCCGGCCAGACCGCGGTGGCGACCGGACTCGATTATCCGCAGGTCTCGGTACGCCACGGCGTCGCGACCGACGGTTTCGACACCTGGAGTGCGAACCGCGACCGGCGCTACGAGCGCAGCCGCTCGGCGACGTACGTCTCGCGACAGATGATCGGCTACGCCGACCTCGACGAGTACGGGCGATGGGAGAGCGACACGACCTACGGCGCGGTCTGGTATCCGACGTTGGTCGATACCGGCTGGGCACCCTACCGGACCGGTCGGTGGACCTGGGTCCGCGGATTCGGCTGGACCTGGGTCGACGAGGCGCCCTGGGGCTACGCGCCGTTCCACTACGGACGTTGGGTGGTGGTCGGCGGCCGCTGGGGATGGTGCCCGGGCGGCTACGTCGCGCGGCCCTATTGGGCGCCGGCGATGGTCGGTTGGCTGGGTGGCGCCGGCTGGGGTCTGTCGGTCGGCGTCGGCGGGCCGGTCTACGGCTGGGTACCGCTGGCCTGGGGAGAGCCGTTCCGCCCCTGGTGGAACAACTGCTCGACGCGCTGCTGGACCTGGTACAACCGCCCGTACGCGGTGCGCGAGCACGAGCGGCCGGTCGCGCCACCGTCGACCTACGAGCACACGCGACACGTCGGGGCGGTCACCGTGGTCCCCGGGGCGGTCTTCACCGGGTCGAAGCCGGTACGTGAGAACCTGGTGGTCGTCCGCGCCGATGCGCTGTCCGCGGCCCCGTTGCTCTCGTCGGCGCCGGGCATCGCCAAGCCCGATCCGCGCCATATTCCGACGCTGAAGCCGGGTTTCGGCAGCACGCCGCCGCCCGCCTCGACGTTCTACGCGACCGGACGCAACAGCGGCTCGCCGCAGGTGAAGCCGGGCGGCGGAGCCCCGTCGGCGGTCGGCGCCTCGGGAGCGGGAAGCTCGCCGTATCCGGTCGGTTCGGCGTCGGGCGCGTCCAAGCCGATGCCGTCCTCCGCGGCTCCGGTTCCGCGTCCCGCGACCGGCGGTCAGCCGTTCTATCGCGAGGGCTCGCGCGCCGGCGCACCGCCGGCGGCCGCCGGGACCTACGGTGGTTCGTCGCCGGGTTCGATGTCCGGCGGCTCGGCCGGCGTGGGCGCGTCGTCGATCGGCGGCGCGAAGCCGGGCTCGCCCACGGCGCCGCGCTACGAGCGCAACGCCACGCCGGTCATGCCGTCGGGCGGCGCATCGATGTCCTCGGGATCATCGCCGGGTGCCGCGCCGGCCGCGCGCATCGCGCCGGCCGCTCCGCCGCCGCCGGTCGCGGCGCCACCGGCCCCGCCCAAGCCGGCCGCGACTCAGGAGAGCGCGCGACGCGAAGCACCGCGCGGGCACGAGGGGCGATCCGAAGGCAATCGAGGCGACGGCGGCCGCGGCGACAAACCGGGCCCGGGCCGCTGAGCGAGGCCCGCGGGCGCTCAGTTCGCGATCAGCGCGAGCCGGCGCCCGCCCTCGACGAGTTTCACGCGCTCGCCTTCGTTGACCGGCGGACGCTGGCTGTAGGTGAAGCTGCGGGTCTCGCCGCCGTCCATCCGGATGACGACCGACCAGTAGGTCTTCTTGTTGGCGTTCTTCTCGATCTGGTGACCGGCGTAAGCGCCGGCGCCGGCACCGGCGATCGTGGCCACCGTGTTGCCGCGGCCGCTGCCGATCTGGTGGCCCAGGACGCCGCCGACGACGCCGCCCGCCACCGCGCCGGCGCCGCTGGCCTGGCCCTTCTCCTCGACGTAGCGCATCGACTGGACGACGCCGCAGTCGCCGCATCGGCCGGTCGCCGGCTGGGCAGGCGACGTCACCGGCGCGAGCGTGGAGGCCAGCGAGGCGAGCATGAGCAGGGCGAGGCGAGCGGTCATGGCGGCGGACTCAGGAGCGTAGGGAGCGTCGGCGGACCTTAGCACGCGAACCGGTCACTTGCCATCCGCCCGGATTCTCACGTACGAGCCGGGCGCGTCGCCCAGGACCTTGAGTCTGCCCTTGCCGGGGATCCGCGCCGCGACCTCGCGGCCGGTGCGCTCGCCGATCCACTCGCGCCAGTCGTTCCACCACGACCCTTCGTGCTGCTCCGCGCCGTCGAACCACGCGTCCGGCGTCGCCTCGATCCGGTCGTTGGTCCAGTAGCCGTACTTGTTAGCCGCCGGCGGATTGATCATTCCGGCGATGTGCCCGGAACCCGACAGCACGAAGCGGGCCGGTCCGCCGAGGATCGACGTGCCGGCGTAGGTCGTCTTCCACGGCGCGATGTGGTCCTCGATCGCCGAGGCGAAGTAGGTCGGCGCCTTCACCTTCGAGAGGTCGATCGGCACCCCGGCGAGCGTGACGCCGCCCGGCTGGCGCAGCGCGTTCCTCATGTAGAGGTTGCGCAGGTAGAAGCTGTGCATCTTCGCCGGCATCCGCGTCGCGTCGCAGTTCCAGTGCAGGAGGTCGAAGGGGAACGGATCGCGGCCCAGCAGGTAGTTGTTGATGACGAACGACCAGATGAGGTCGTTCGCGCGCAGCATGTTGAAGGTGTTGGCCATCTCGCTGCCTTCGAGATAGCCGCGCTCGGCCATCTTCCGCTCGAGCGAGGCGACCTGCGCCTCGTCGATGAAGACCTCGAGCTCGCCGGCATGGGTGAAGTCGACGAGCGAGGTGAGGAATGTGGCGCTGGCGATCCGCCGGTCCTTCTTCGCGGCGAGCCAGCCCAGCGTCGCCGCGAGCAGCGTACCGCCGAGGCAGTAGCCCAGCGCGTTGACGTCTTTGGCGCCGGTGGCCTTCTCGATCGCCTCGATCGCGGCGATCGTGCCTTCGCTCAGGTAGTCCTCGAAATCCTTGTCGGCGAGCTTCGCGTCCGGGTTGACCCACGAGATCACGAACGTCGTGTGACCCTGCGCGACGGCCCAGCGCAGGAACGAGTTCTTCTCGCGCAGGTCGAGGATGTAGAACTTGTTGATCCACGGCGGGATCACCAGCAGCGGCCGTTCGTGGACCTTCTTGGTCGTCGGTTCGTACTGGATCAGCTCCATCAGCGCGTTGCGGAAGACGACCTTGCCGGGCGTGGTGGCGATGTTGACGCCGAGCTCGAAGGCCTTCGTGTCGGTCATCGAGATCTTGAGCTGGCCGTTGCCGCGCTCGATGTCGTCGAGGAGGTTGTGCAGGCCGCGCACGAGGTTCTGGCCGCCCGACGAGACCGTCTCGCGGAACACCTCGGGATTGGTCAGCGCGAAGTTCGACGGGGCGAGCGCGTCGATGTACTGGCGCGTGTAGAAATCGACCTTCTTCTTCGTATGTTCGTCCAGACCCTCGACGCTGGCGACGTTCTCGTGCAGCCAGCGCGCCGCGATCAGATAGCTCTGCTTCACGTAGTCGAACAGCAGATGATCCTGCCAGCCGGCGTCCTTGAACCGCTTGTCGCCCTTCGACGGTTCGGCGACCGGCGCCACCGGCGCGCCCAGCGCGCGCATCCACGAGTGCTGCCACAGCGTCATGTACTGCTGCCAGAGCTGGACCTGCGACTCGGCGATGCGCGCCGGGTTGGCGAGCATCTGGCTCGCGAGCTCCATGAACGCCTTGCCGACGCCGAGCTCGTCGGAGAACAGCGTCTTGCCCGCCTGCGTCTGCCGGGCGGCGAAGTCGCCCAGGAGCTTCGCGCTCTTCTCGGCGGCCGAGGCCATCGACTCGGCCAGCGCGATCGGGTCGAAGGCCGGGGCGGTGTCGTTCGTCGGGGCGGCGGGATCGGACATGGCGGTCTTCCTGCGGGTTCGTGGAAGGTCAGGCGCGGAAGCGGATCGCGCCGTCGGCGCCGACCCGGCGCTCGATACGGCCGGCTCGGGTCAGGTGGTTGAGATGGGCGATCGACTCGCCGACGGCGAAGAAACGCTGCTGGAGGTCGAGCTCGCGACGGAACAGCACCGGCACGATCTCGGCCGCCGACGCCGGTCGCGCGAGCCTCTCGAGGGCGGCGACCAGCTCGGCGAGCCGCGCCGCGTGGTGCGCCCGTAGCTCGGCCACCCGTGCGGCGATCCCGCGGAACGGCAGGCCGTGCGACGGCAGCACCAGCGTGTCCTCGGGCAGCGACTCGAAGTCGCCGATCGACGCGAGGAAGCGGCCGACCGGGTCGTCCTCGGGATTGGCCGGCCAGACCGACACGTTGGTGCTGATCCGCGGCAACAGCATGTCTCCGGAGACGAGCGCGCCGGCGTCGGCCGAGTGGAGCGAGATGTGCTCCGGCGAGTGTCCGTAGCCGGTCATCACCGTCCATGCGTGCGCGCCGGCGGCGACGACGTCGCCGTCGATGAGCCGCTCGATGGTCCGCGGCGCCTCGGGGACGCCGCGCGAATAGGCGTTGCCGCGCTCGTGCAGCGTCTCGACATCCTTCGGCGCCACGCCGTGGGTGACGAAGAACGCGCAGGTCTCCTCGAGCGTGTGCGTCGCGCGCTGGTCGATGATCGCGTGCGCGGTCAGGAACTCCGCCTGCGTCATGCGGACCGGCGCGGCGAACCGGCGGGCGAGCCAGGCGGCGTTGCCCAGGTGATCGGGGTGGTAATGGGTGGCGATGACACGGGCGAGCGACGCGCCTCGCATCGTCGACGAGAAGTGGCGCTCCCACAGCGTCGATGTCGCCTCGTCGCGGTACCCGGTGTCGATGACGGTCCATCGGCCGTCCGGGTCGCGGGCGAGCCACAGGTTGATATGGTCGAGCGCGAACGGCAGCGGCATCCGGATCCAGTGCAGCCCGGAGACGACCTCGATCGACTCGCCGGGTGCGGGCGGCCGCGTCCACGGATAGTCGAGCGGCGTCGGGAGCGGAGCGTTCAACCTCGGGATCCTGGGCGGTCGTTCGGGGCCGCCGGGGCAGGGAAATCCTGACCGGCGTTCGGATGTTGCGATGCAACAAAACCCCGCATCTTCGGCCATCCGGGCGGGAGCGTCAACCCGCTATGGTATCGTGGTCCCCCGCACTTCCCCGAAGCGCCGCGCCCGCGGCGCCGCGGACGATGACCGCTCCCCGCCGTTCCACCGCCCAGCCGGGCCGCCCGTCCCGCGAGCCGCGCTACTCGATCTCGGAGCTGGCCTCCGAGTTCGCGCTCACTACGCGCGCGATCCGGTTCTACGAGGACGAGGGGCTGCTCGCGCCGGTTCGCGCCGGCCGGACGCGGGTCTACGGCGAACGCGAGCGCACCCGAATCAAGCTGATCCTGCGCGGCAAGCGCCTCGGACTCGCGCTCGCGGAGATCCGCGAGATCCTCGATCTGTACGACTCGCGCGAAGGCGATCGCCGCCAGCTCGAGCGTTTCGTCGAGGTGCTGGCGCACCGGCGCTCGCAGCTCATGGTCCAGCGCGAGGACATCGACGCGCTGCTCGACGAGATCGCCGCGATCGAGCGCGACTGTCGCCGGCGGCTCAAGGAGACCGAGCCGGTCCGGGTCCGGGCGGGATCGGCGCGGACGCGGCCGGGCGCCGCAGATTGACGTTTACGTAAACGTTATACAGAATCCGGCCGCCGGCCTGCGCGACCCGCGCCGGCGCCGCGCCAGGAGCCGACCACCGATGAGCACCCGCCACCGCGACTACGGCGCGCCCGACCGCCCGCAGCGCATCCGCGAGAGCTTCGCCCGCCAGGGCGCGATGGCGCTGGTCGGTGCCACGCTCGACCGGGTCGAACCGGGCTACTGCGCGATCTCGCTCGCGCCACGGCCCGAGATCTCGCAGCAGCACGGCTACGTCCACGCCGGCGTCGTCTCGACGATCGTCGACACCGCCGGCGGCTACGCCGGCTACACGCTGTTCCCCGCCGACAGCTCGGTGCTCACCGTCGAGTTCAAGGTCAACCTGCTCGCGCCGGCGCGGGGCGACCGGATCGTCGCCGAGGGCTTCGTCGTCAAGCCCGGCCGCACGCTGTGCATCACGCGCGGCGAGGTGCACGCCGAGCACGGCGGCAAGCGGTCGTTGATCGCGATCATGCAGCAGACGCTGATGGTCATGCACGGCAAGAGCGACGGCTGACGCCGCCGAGACACGGAGAAACGCGATGACGATGCTGCCTTCGATCGATTTCAACCATGGCGAGACGATCGACATGCTGCGCGAGACCGTCCGGCAATTCGCCGCCGACGAAATCGCGCCGCGCGCCGCGGCGATCGACCGGGACAACGAGTTCCCGAAGGACCTGTGGCGCAAGATGGGCGACCTGGGGCTGCTCGGGATCACCGTCGAGGAGGGCTACGGCGGCACGGCGATGGGCTATCTCGCCCATGTCGTCGCGATGGAGGAGATCTCGAGGGCGTCCGCGTCGGTGGGCCTGTCCTACGGCGCCCATTCGAACCTGTGCGTGAACCAGATCCGCCGCAACGGCAACGACACCCAGAAGCGCAAGTACCTGCCGAAGCTGGTCGCCGGCGATCACGTCGGCGCGCTGGCGATGAGCGAGCCGGGCGCCGGATCCGATGTCGTGTCGATGCGGACCCGGGCGACGCGCGTCTCCGGCGGCTGGGTGCTGAACGGCAACAAGATGTGGATCACCAACGGGCCGGACGCCGACACGCTGGTCGTCTACGCGAAGTCCGACCCGGAGGCGGGCGCCCGGGGCATGACCGCGTTCCTGATCGAGAAGGGCATGAAGGGCTTCTCGACCGCGCAGAAGCTCGACAAGCTCGGCATGCGCGGCAGCAACACCTGCGAGCTCGTTTTCGCCGACTGCTACGTGCCCGACGAGAACGTGCTCGGGCAGGAGGGCCGGGGCGTCAACATCCTGATGAGCGGTCTCGATTACGAGCGCGCGGTGCTCGCCGGCGGGCCGCTCGGGATCATGCAGGCCTGCATGGACGTCGTCGTTCCCTACGTCCACGAACGCGTGCAGTTCGGCCAGCCGATCGGCGAGTTCCAGCTGATGCAGGGCAAGCTCGCCGATCTGTACACGACGATGCAGGCCTCGCGCGCCTACGTCTACGCGGTCGCGCAGGCGCTCGACCGCGGCCACGCGGGGACGGTCGCCCGCAAGGACGCGGCGGGCGCCATCCTCTGGGCCGCCGAGAAGGCGACCTGGATGGCCGGCGAGGCGATCCAATGCCTGGGCGGGAACGGATACATCAACGAGTATCCGGCCGGCCGCCTGTGGCGCGACGCGAAGCTCTACGAGATCGGCGCCGGCACGAGCGAGATCCGGCGGATGCTGATCGGACGCGAGCTCTTCAACGAAACCAAGTAGCGGCGGACCGATGCGGCACGCGCGTGCGCGTGCCGCCGTTGTCGCGGCCGCCGGGAGGAGACGGATGCTGAACGACCCGATCGTGATCGTCGGGGCCGCCCGCAGCCCGATGGGCGGTTTCCAGGGCGACTTCGCATCGCTCGCCGCGAGCGACCTGGGCGCGGTCGTCGTGAAGGCGGCGATCGAGCGGGCGCGCCTCGCGTCCGCCGACGTCGACAAGGCGATCCTCGGTTGCGTGCTGCCGGCCGGACAGGGCCAGGCGCCGGCGCGCCAGGCGGCGCTGAAGGCCGGGCTGCCGGTGACGGTGCCGTGCACGACGGTGAACAAGATGTGCGGTTCGGCGATGGAGGCGGTCATCCTCGGCCACGACATGCTCGTCGCCGGGTCGCACGACGTGGTCGTCGCCGGCGGCATGGAATCGATGACCAACGCGCCCTATCTGCTGCCGAAGGCGCGCGCCGGGTACCGGATGGGCCACCAGACCGTCGTCGACCACATGTTCTGCGACGGACTCGAGGATGCCTACGAGAAGGGCCGGTTGATGGGGACTTTCGCGGAGGACTGCGCGGCGAAGTTCGGTTTCACCCGCGAAGAACAGGACCGCTACGCGCTCGCCTCGCTGTCGCGAGCGCTCGCCGCCAACCAGGACGGTACGTTCGCCTGGGAGATCGCGCCGGTGACCGTCACCGGTCGCAAGGGCGAGGCGACGATTGCCGCCGACGAGCAGCCGGCGAAGGCCTCTCCCGAGAAGATCCCGACGCTCAAGCCCGCGTTCCGCAAGGACGGCACGGTGACGGCGGCCAACTCGAGCTCGATCTCCGACGGTGCCGCCGCGCTGGTACTGACGCGCCGTTCGACCGCGGAGCGTCGCGGGTTGGCGCCGCTCGCGGTCGTCGTCGCCCACGCTGTGCACGCCGCCGCACCCGGCGACTTCCCGACCGCACCGGTGGGCGCGATCGGCAAGGTCTGCGCCAAGGCGGGCTGGACGACGCGCGAGGTCGACCTGTGGGAGGTGAACGAGGCGTTCGCCGTGGTGGCGATGGCGGCGATGCGCGAGCACGCGATCCCGCACGAGCGGATGAACGTCCACGGCGGCGCCTGCGCGCTCGGCCATCCGATCGGCGCTTCCGGCGCACGGATCGTCGTGACGCTGCTGGGCGCGTTGCGCAAGCGCGGCGCCCGTCGCGGCGTCGCCTCGCTGTGCATCGGCGGCGGCGAGGCGACCGCGCTCGCCGTCGAGCTTCTGTAGGTCTCCCGGGCCCGAACCACCGGCGCCGAGGAACGCGTGATCGCGCTCGACACCTGGCTCCTGTTCGCCGCGGCCTGCGTGGCGCTCGCGGTCACGCCCGGCCCGAACCTCGTCTACCTCGTCGCGCGCACGGTGACGCAGGGCCGCCGGGCCGGCCTGGTGTCGCTCGCCGGCACGTCGAGCGGGTTCGTCGCCCACGTGCTCGCCGCCGCGCTCGGACTGTCGGCGGTGCTGGCCGCGGTGCCGGTCGCCTACGAGGCGATCCGCTGGGCCGGCGCCGCGTACCTCGTCTGGCTCGCCTGGTCGACCTGGCGCGACGCCCGCCCGATCGCTGCCGCCGATCCGCCGCCGCCGGCGACGCCCGGCGTGCTGTTCCGCGCCGGACTGACGACGAGCCTGCTCAACCCGAAGGTGGCGCTGTTCCAGCTCGCGCTCTTTCCGCAGTTCGTCGATCCCGGGCGCGGCGACGTGCTCGCCCAGTCGCTGCTGCTCGGGGCGACGCAGATCGCGATCGTGACCGGCTTCGACGCGCTGTGCGTGGTCGCGGCGGCCGGGCTTCGCCGGCGGCTCGACGGCGCGTCCCGCTGGGCGGTCGGGTCGAAGCGCCTGCTGGCCGGCGTCTTCGCCGCGCTCGCGCTGCGGCTGGCGCTCGACGAACGGCGGTGACCGGCTCGACCGGGAGGAGGAATCGATGCTGCTCGACGAAGAACACCGGCTGATCCAGGAGACGATGCGCGCGTTCGCTCGCGAGCGGCTCGCGCCCGGCGCGGCGCAGCGCGACCGCGACAGCGCCTTCCCCCGCGAGGAAATCGCGGCGCTGGGCGAGCTCGGCGCACTCGGCATCGTCGTGCCCGAGCGCTGGGGCGGCGCCGGCCTCGACACGCTCGCCTCGGCGATCACGCTCGAGGAGATCGCCGCCGGCGACGCCGCGGTGAGCACGATCCTGTCGGTCCAGAACCTCGATTGCGGGATCCTCAACGCCTTCGCGACCGACGAACAGAAGGCGCGCTTCCTGGTGCCGCTCGCGCGCGGCGAGAAGCTCGGCTGCTTCTGCCTGACCGAGCCGTCGGTCGGCTCGGACGCCGGCGCGATCAGCACGCGCGCGGAGCGTCGCGGCGACCGCTACGCGATCTCCGGCGTCAAGCAATTCATCACGTCGGGGAAGAACGCGGACCTGGCGATCGTCTTCGCGGTGACCGACAAGGACGCAGGCAAGCGCGGGATCTCGGCGTTCGTCGTCGATACCGGAACACCGGGATTCGTCGTCGCGCGCGTCGAGGACAAGGTCGGCCAGCGGTCGTCGGACACCGCTCAGATCCTCTTCGAAGCTTGCGAGGTGCCGGTCGAGAACCGCCTGGGCGACGAGGGGCAGGGCTACCGGATCGCTCTGGCGAACCTCGAGGCCGGACGCATCAACATCGGGGCGCAGTCGGTGGGCATGGCGCGCGCGGCATTCGAGGCGGCGCTCGCCTATGCGCACGAGCGCCACGCGTTCGGGCAGCCGATCTTCGAGCACCAGGCGGTGAACTTCCGGCTGGCCGACATGGCGGTCGAGATCGAGGCGGCGCGCCAGCTGGTCTGGCACGCGGCGGCGCTGCGCACCGCCGGCGAACCCTGCCTCAAGGAGGCGTCGATGGCCAAGCTCTTCGCCTCCGAGATGGCCGAGCGCGTCTGTTCGGCTGCGATCCAGGTCCACGGCGGCTACGGCTACGTCAACGACTTTCCGGTCGAGCGGATCTGGCGCGACGTGCGCATCTGCCAGATCTACGAGGGCACGAGCGACATCCAGCGGATGTTGATCGGTCGCAGCCTCGCCGCCTGAGCGGACGGGGCGGACGGGACGGACGGGACCGAGGGGAACGATGGCGGCGCCGATCGAATTCTGGTTCGACTTCAGCTCGCCGTACGGCTTTCTCGCGTCGACGAGGATCGACGCGCTCGCCGCGCGCCACGGCCGGACCGTCGACTGGCGCGTGACGCTGCTGGGCGTCGTCTTCAAATCGATCGGCACGACGCCGCTCGTCGATATCCCGCTCAAGGGGGACTACTCCCGGCGCGACTTCGTCCGCAGCGCCGAGTTCCACGGCGTCGCCGGGTTCCGGATGCCGGCTCGCTTCCCGATTCCGACCCAGGCGCCGGCCCGGATCTTCCTGTGGGCGAGATCGCGCGACCCGGCGCTGGGCCGTCGGGTCGCGCGCGCCCTCCTCGACGCGTATTGGATCCAAGGCCGGGACGTCTCGGACGCGGACCTCGCCGCCGGCGTGGCCGCGACCGCCGGCGTCGATCGACTGGACGCGCGCGCGATCGTCGACGATCCGGTATGGAAGGACGCGCTCAAGCGCGAGGTCGAGGCGGGCCTCGCGCGCGGCGTGTTCGGTTCGCCGTTCATGATCGCCGACGGCGAGCCGTTCTGGGGCCTCGATCGCTTCGATCAGCTCGAATGGCGCCTGTCGCAGCGGGTGGCGGCGCCCGGAGCGGTGCGGTCGGTCTCCCACCTGCGTCTGATCGTGCCGGACGCGGGGCTCGCGGCCGCGATCGCCTTCTACCGCGATGTCCTGGCGCTGCCGCTCGTGGTCGACGTGCCCGGTGTCTACGCCGAGTTCGCGACCGCGGGAGCGCGACTGGCGCTGTGCGCCGAACCGGTGATGAGTTCGGTCGTCGGCCGCGTCGGACCGCGCGACGGTGACGCGGTGGTCGTCTGCCTCGCGGTCGACGACGTCGACGCCGCCTGCGCCGCGGCGAGCGCGCGCGGGGCGCGCGTCGTACGCGAACCGCACGACCAACCGACTTGGATGCAGCGGGTCGCGCATCTGCGCGACCCGGCCGGCAACCTGGTCGAGCTGTGGACGCGACTGCCGGTGACTCCGGCGCGGGGGTGACGATGGCCGAGTACACGCTGCACTGTTTCGCCCAGTCGGGCAACGCCTACAAGCCGGCGCTGATGCTCGAGCTCGCCGGTGCCGATTGGGCGCCGCGCTTCGTCGACTATTTCGGCGGCGAGACCCGGTCCGCCGCCTACCGGGCGATCAACGTGATGGGCGAAGTCCCGCTGCTCGAGCATCGGAGCCTGAGGCTCTCGCAGTCGGGCGTGATCCTCGACTACCTCGCCACGACGCTCGGTCGCTACGGGGCGAAGAACGAAGGCGAGCGGCGCGAGATCCTGCGCTGGCTCCTGTGGGACAACCACAAGTTCACGAGCTACACCGCGACCTGGCGCTTCCTGAAGGCGCTCGCCAAGGACCCGGATCCGGCGGTGGTCGCCGAGTTCGAGCGGCGCGCCCGTGCCGCCTGGGGCGTGCTCGAGTCGCACCTGGCGGCGCGCGACTGGATCGCCGCGGACCGACCGACCATCGCCGATCTCTCCTGCTGCGGCTACCTGTTCTTCGACGCGGAGTTCGGCGTAGACTGGGCCGAGTATCCGTCGATCGCCGCCTGGCGCGGAAGGCTGGCGGCGATGCCCGGCTGGAAGCACCCGTACGACCTCATGCCCGGCCATCCGAGGCCCTGACACCGATTCCGCCATGTCCGTCATCGAAAGCCGGCTCGACCCGCGCGACCCGACCGTCGCCAGGAACCGCGAAGCGATGAGCGCGCTCGTCGCCGACCTGCGCGTCCAGGTGGCGCGCCACGAGCAGGGCGGCGGCGAGGCCGCGTGCGCGAAGCACGTGGCGCGCGGCAAGCTGCTGCCCCGCGACCGCATCCGCGCGCTGATCGATCCGGGGAGCCCTTTCCTCGAGTTCTCGGCGCTCGCGGCGCACGGCCTGTACGACGGGACGATCGGCTCGGGCGGCGTGGTCACCGGCATCGGCCGGGTGTCCGGACGCGAATGCCTGATCGTGTGCAACGACGCCACGGTGAAGGGCGGGACCTACTACCCGATCACGGTCAAGAAGCACCTGCGCGCGCAGGAGATCGGGCGCGAGAACCGGCTGCCGTGCATCTACCTCGTCGACTCGGGTGGCGCGAACCTGCCCAACCAGGTCGACGTCTTCCCCGACCGCGAGCACTTCGGCCGGATCTTCTACAACCAGGCGACCATGTCGGCCGAGGGCATCCCGCAAATCGCCGCGGTGATGGGCTCGTGCACCGCCGGCGGCGCCTACGTGCCGGCAATGGCGGACGAGTCGATCATCGTGCGCGAGCAGGGCACGATCTTCCTCGGCGGGCCCCCGCTCGTGAAGGCGGCGACCGGCGAGATCGTCTCGGCCGAGGAACTGGGCGGCGCCGATGTCCACACGCGGATCTCCGGCGTCGCCGACCACTACGCGCTCAACGACCACCACGCGCTCGCGATCGTCCGCTCGATCGTCGCCAAGCTCGAGCCACCGCGCCGGGCCGCGATCGAGGCGCTGCCACCGGTCGAGCCGCTCTACCCGGCGGACGAGCTCTACGGTGTCATCAACGCGGACATCCGCAAGCCGTACGACGTTCGCGAGGTGATCGCCCGGATCGTCGACGCGAGCGAGCTCGACGAGTTCAAGGCGCGCTACGGCACGACGCTCGTCACCGGTTT
This sequence comes from Burkholderiales bacterium, assembly GCA_046347725.1. GTDB lineage: Bacteria > Pseudomonadota > Gammaproteobacteria > Burkholderiales > Casimicrobiaceae > VBCG01. The sequence continues at coordinate 458,575 of JAXMFN010000002.1, read as the reverse complement.
CGCGCGGATCTGGGGCTACCCGGTCGGCATCGTCGCCAATAACGGCGTCCTCTACGGCGAATCGGCGCAGAAGGGCGCCCACTTCGTCGAGCTGTGCTGCCAGCGCGGCACGCCGCTCGTCTTCCTGCAGAACGTGACCGGCTTCATGGTCGGCAAGAAGGTCGAGGCGGCCGGAATCGCCAAGGACGGCGCGAAGATGGTGACTGCGGTCTCCTGCGCGCAGGTGCCGAAGTTCACCGTCATCATCGGCGGTAGCTACGGCGCCGGCAACTACGGCATGTGCGGTCGCGCCTACTCGCCGCGCTTCCTGTGGATGTGGCCGAACGCCCGGATCTCGGTGATGGGCGGCGAGCAGGCGGCGACGGTGCTGGCGACGATCCGTCGCGACACGATCGAGGCGAAGGGCGGGACCTGGAGCGCGGAGGAGGAGGCGGCGTTCAAGGAGCCGATCCGGGCGCAATACGAGAAGGAGGGCCATCCGTATTTCGCCAGCGCCCGCGTCTGGGACGACGGGGTCATCGACCCGGCTGACACGCGCCGGGTGCTGGCGCTCGCGATCTGCGCCTCGCTCAACCGGCCGATCCCGCCGACGCGGTTCGGCGTATTCCGGATGTAGGAGCGCCATGACGACGAAGAAGGCCGCGCCGCGGGCGCGCTCGAAGGGATGGAAGACGCTCGAGGTCGTCGACCGGGACGGCGTCCTGCTCGTCGGACTGAACCGGCCCGACGTCCACAACGCGTTCGACGAGACGTTGATCGCCGAGCTGACCTCGTGCATCGAGACGGCGGGCGGCGAGTCCTCGGTGCGCGCGATCGTGCTGCACGGCGCCGGGAAGAGCTTTTGCGCCGGCGCGGATCTCGACTGGATGCGGCGGATGGCGGGCTACGGTCGCGCCGAGAACCTGGCCGACGCGAACGCGCTGGCCCGGATGCTGCGCACGCTCGCCGAATGCCCGAAGCCGACCATCGCCCGCGTGCACGGTCCGGCCTACGGCGGCGGTGTCGGCCTGGTCGCCTGCTGCGACGTCGCGATCGGCGCGCACGACGCGGTCTTCGCGCTGTCGGAGGTGAAGCTCGGGCTCATCCCGGCCACGATCTCGCCGTACGTGGTCGCGGCGATCGGCGAGCGGCACGCGCGGCGCTACTTCGTGACCGCCGAACGTTTCGACGCCGGGGAGGCGTACCGGATCGGCCTGCTGCACGAGCTCGTCACCGCCGACGCGCTGGACACGCGGGTGAACGAGGTCCTTGGCGCGATGCTGCTCGGAGGGCCGCGGGCGCAAAGCGAGGCGAAGACGTTGGTGCGGGCGGTCGCGAACCGTCCGGTCGACGACGAACTGGTCGCCGATACCGCCGCGCGAATCGCCACGGTCCGCGCCGGCGCCGAAGCGCGCGAGGGCGTCGGCGCGTTCCTCGAGCGGCGTCCGGCCGCCTGGATCCCGCCGGCGCTGCGTCCCGCGCCGAAGGCGTCGCACTGAGCCGGGCGGAGCGGGTGTTCCGATGACCGCCGGGCCGGCGACCTTCGACGTCTGGCAGCTCGTCGCGCTCGCGGCGGCGCTCGGCTGGGCGAGCGGCGTACGCCTCTACGCGGTGCTCTTCATCGTCGGCGGACTGGGATTCCTCGGCTGGATCGCGCTGCCCGGCGCGCTGACCGCGCTCGCGCACCCGTACGTGCTCGCCGCCTCCGGATTCATGTTCGCGATCGAGTTCTTCGCCGACAAGATCCCCGGTGTCGACACCGTTTGGGATGTCGCCCAGACGTTCGTTCGGATTCCGGCCGGCGCCGCGCTCGCGGCGAGCGTCTTCGGCGACACCTCGGCGGTCGCCGCGCTCGCCGCGGCGATCCTCGGCGGGACGCTCGCCGCCGGCAGCCACTTCACCAAGGCCGGCAGCCGGATGGCGATCAACGCCTCGCCCGAGCCGTTCTCCAACTGGGCGGCGTCGTTCGGCGAGGATCTCGCGGTCGGTGTCGTCCTGTGGCTCGCCTGGACCTATCCGCTGGTCGCGCTCGCGGTCGTCGCGGTGTTGGTCGCTTTCGCGCTGTGGCTGCTGCCGAGGATCGCGCGGATGATCCGGCGTCTCTTCGACCGGGTGCTGGGACTGGCGGCGCCCGGCGGCCGAGACCGGAGCGGGGGGCGCGCCGCATGAGCCCGCGCGCGATCGTCTGGCCGGTGGTGGCGATGGTCGCGCTGACCTTCGTCGTCTCGCGCCTGCTCTACCGGCGCCGGATCGGCGAGATCCGCGCGAAGCGCATTCCGCCGCAGTCCCTCGCGACCTCGACCGCGATGGCCGCCCGGCTCGAGGACGTCACCGCCGCCGACAACTACCGCAACCTGCTCGAGGCGCCGGTGCTCTTCTACGTCGCGGCGGTCCTCGCCGCGGTCTTCGACGCGGTGGACGCCGCGATCGTCGCGCTCGCGTGGGCGTACGTCGGCTGCCGCGTCGCGCACAGCGTGATCCACTGCACGTACAACCGCGTCGTGCACCGGCTCGGCGCGTTCCTCGCGAGCCACGCGGTGCTGTTCGCGCTGTGGGTCGTCCTCGCGTGGCGCCTCGCCTTCGACGGAAAGGGCTGACGTGTTCGGCAAGATCCTGATCGCCAACCGCGGCGAGATCGCGGTCCGCGTCGCGCGCACCGCGCGACGACTGGGCGTGCGCACCGTCGCCGTGTATTCGGACGCGGACGCCGGGGCGCGCCATGTCGCCGCCTGCGACGAAGCGGTCCGCATCGGCCCGCCGGCGCCGCGCGAGAGCTATCTCGACGCCCGTCGCATCCTCGAGGCCGCGCGGGCGACCGGCGCCCAGGCGATCCACCCCGGTTACGGGTTCCTGTCCGAGAACGAGGCGTTCGCCGCGCGCTGCGCGAGCGACGGCGTCGTATTCGTCGGTCCGCCGCCCCCGGCGATCGCGGCGATGGGGTCGAAGTCGGCCGCGAAGACGATCATGGCGAAGGCGGACGTCCCGCTCGTGCCGGGCTACCACGGCGACGACCAGGACGCGACGCTGCTCGCGCGCGAGGCGGTGAAGATCGGCTTCCCGGTGCTGATCAAGGCGACCGCCGGCGGTGGCGGCAAGGGCATGAAGATCGTGCGCTCCGCCGGCGAGTTCGCCGCCGCGCTCGCCTCGGCCCGGCGCGAGGCCAAGGCGTCGTTCGGCGACGATCGCGTCCTGGTGGAGCGCTACCTCGATTCGCCCCGCCACATCGAGATCCAGGTGTTCGCCGACTCGCACGGCGGAGCCGTCTACCTGTTCGAACGCGATTGCTCGGTGCAGCGCCGCCACCAGAAGGTGCTGGAGGAGGCGCCGGCGCCCGGCATGACGGTGGAGCGACGTCGCGCGATGGGCGAGGCGGCCGTCGCCGCGGCGAGGGCGATCGGCTACGTCGGCGCCGGCACCGTCGAGTTCATCGCCGAGCAGGACGGCCGTTTCTATTTCATGGAGATGAACACGCGGCTGCAGGTCGAGCACCCGGTCACCGAGATGATCACCGGACTCGACCTCGTCGAATGGCAGCTGCGCGTGGCGGCCGGCGAGCGGTTGCCGCTCGCCCAGCACGAGCTCGCGATCCGAGGTCACGCGATCGAGGCGCGTCTGTACGCCGAGGACCCGGAACGCGGCTTCCTGCCGTCGATCGGCCGGATCACCCATTGGCGGATGCCCGAGACGTCGGCGCGCGTGCGCGTCGACACCGGTTTCGCCGGCGGCGACGAGGTCTCGCCATGGTACGACCCGATGCTCGCCAAGCTGATCGTCTGGGGCGAGGACCGGGAACGTGCTCGCGCGACGTTGCTCGACGCACTCGCGCGCTGCGAAGTCGTCGGCCCGACGACCAACATCGGCTTCCTCGAACGGACCGTCGCGCACGCGGCGTTCGCCGGGGCGAAGCTCGACACCGGACTCATCGACAAGCACCACGCCGAGCTCTTCGCGCCTGCGGCACCGTTGCCGGCGGCGGCGCTGATCGCCGCCGCCGTCGACGATCTCCACGGAAGCGGCGCGTTCGCGCGTCATCCCGCGCGGGTCGCCGCCGATCCGCATTCGCCGTGGGACGCCCGCGACGCCTGGTGGCCGTCGAGCGGCGCGTACGCGGCGACCGCGACCATCGTCGACGGCGATCGCCGTCATGTCGTCGGCTTGTCGGGGACGCTGGACGCGCTGTCCGCGGTCGTCGACGGCGTCCGTCACCCGGCACGCGCGGTCCGGGACGGCGACGGCTGGATCGTCGACGCCGACGGGCGCCACGTGCGCGTCGCGGTCGTGCGCGACGGCGAGACGCGCCACCTGTTCGGCGACGCCCTGCGGCGCCGCGTCGTCGTCGTCGATCCGCTCGCCCACGCCGGCGAGGAGGAGCCCCACGCCGGCCACCTCGCCGCGCCGATGTCCGGCACCGTGGTGGCGGTCCACGTCCGTCCCGGCGACCGCGTCGAGCGCGGGGCGCCGCTCGTCGTGCTGGAGGCGATGAAGATGGAGCACACGATCGCCGCGCCGGCGGCAGGCGTCGTCGTCGCCGTGCACTACGCGGTCGGCGAGCGCGTCGCCGAGGGCGCCGATCTGGTCGACCTCGAGGATCCAGCGGCGACGTGAACCTGCTGATCGCCGCCGCGCGCGACGCCGATCGGTGGCGTGACGCCTTCGCGGCGGCGCTGCCGGCCGCGCACATCGCCGTGTGGCCCGACGCGCCGGCCGCGGTCGACTACGCCGCGGTCTGGAAACCGGCGACCGGCGTCTTCCGGCGCGTGTGGGTGCGCCGGGCGATCTTCAACCTCGGCGCCGGCGTCGACGCGTTGCTGGCGATCGACGGTCTGCCGCGCGAGGTTCCGATCGTGCGCCTCGAGGACGCCGGCATGGCCGAGCAGATGGCCGAGTACGTCTCGCTCGCGGTGCTGCGAGCCTACCGCGACGCCGGGCATTACACGCGCGAGCAGGCGGCGGGCCGCTGGAGCCCGATCGAACGCCGCGACAAGAAGACGTTCCGCGTCGGACTCCTCGGCGCCGGCGTGCTCGGGCGCTCGGTGGCGGCGGCGCTGCGCGCGCTCGGATTCCCGGTGGCCGTCTGGAGCCGTACCGCGTCGGAACTGCCCGGCGCGACGCGCTACTGGGGCGACAGCGAGCTGCGCGCTTTCCTGGGTTCGCTGTCGGTCGCGGTCGCGATGCTGCCGTCGACCCCGGCGACCCGGGGGCTTCTGGACGCCGAACGGCTCGCGTGGTTCGCGCCCGGCGCGCACCTGATCAACGTCGGCCGCGGCGACCTCGTCGTCGACGAAGACCTCGTCGCGGCGATCGACGCCGGTCGCCTCGCCGGCGCCACGCTCGATGTCTTCCGCGACGAGCCGCTGCCCCCGGCGCATCCGTTCTGGCATCATCCGCGGATCGTGATGACGCCGCACGTCTCGGCCGTGACGCTGGTTCCCGAATCGGCCGCCCAGGTGGCGGCGAAGATCGCCGCGTTCGAGCGCGGCGATCCGGTCGGTGGCGTCGTCGACGTCGACCGCGGCTACTGACATGGGCCGCGACCCCGGACTGCCCGCGCGCGTACGCCTCGTCGACGTCGGCCCGCGCGACGGCCTCCAGAACGAGAAGGCGATCGTCCCCACCGAGGTCAAGGTGGCGCTGATCGAGGCGCTCGCGGAGGCTGGAGTACCGTCGGTCGAAGCGACCTCGTTCGTCTCGCCGAAATGGGTGCCGCAGATGGCCGACGCCGCCGAGGTGATGGCGCGCGCGCGCCGCCGGGCCGGCGTCGTCTACGCGGTGCTGACGCCGAACCTCAAGGGCTTCGAAGGCGCGCTGGCCGCGAAGGCCGACGAGGTCGTCGTGTTCGGCGCGGCGAGCGAGGCGTTCTCGCAGCGGAACATCAATTGTTCGATCGCCGAGTCGATCGAGCGCTTCGCGCCGGTCGTGCGCGCGGCGCGCGACGCGGGCATGCGCGTGCGCGGGGCGATCTCCTGCGCCGTCGGATGTCCCTACCAGGGCGCGATCGACCCGTCGGCGGTCGGCTACGTCGCGAGGCTCATGCACGACATCGGCGTCCAGCACGCCGGCGTCGCCGACACGATCGGCGTCGGCACGCCCACGGCGGTCAAGCGCGCGATCGAGGCGGCGCTCGCCGTCTATCCGGTCGGCGAGGTGAGCGGGCATTTCCACGACACCTACGGCCAGGCGCTGGCCAACATCTACGCCTGCCTGGAGCTCGGCGTCTCGACCTTCGACGCGTCGGTCGCCGGCCTGGGCGGCTGCCCGTACGCCAAGGGCGCGACCGGCAACGTCGCCACCGAGGACGTCGTCTACCTGCTCCACGGCCTGGGCATCGAGACCGGCATCGACTTGTCGAAATTGCGCGCGGCCGGCCGGATGATCTCCGCGCACCTCGGCCGGCCGACCAACTCGCGGGTGGCGCGCGCGCTCGACGCGAAGGAGCCGGCGTCTGCGGAGACGTCGGCGTGACCGCGGAATCTCTCGCTGCGGGGCCGGGAGGCGTCGTCTCGCCTTGCCGGTCGATTTGCGTGATGGACGACGCCGTCGGCCTTTGTGTCGGCTGCTTCCGCACGCTCGACGAGATCGCCGCCTGGAGCCGCTACGACGACGCGCGCCGTCGGGCGGTGATCGCCGAGCTTCCGGAACGCGAGCGCTGCGCCCGCGCCCGGAGTCCGCTCGCACGGAGCGCGGGCACGTGATCGTCGACTGGTACTTCGACTTCGTCTCGCCGTTCGCGTATCTGCAGAGCGAGCGGCTCGCCGGGCTGCCGGCCCGGATGTCGATCCGCTACCGGCCGGTCCTCTTCGCGGCGCTGCTCGACGCCAACGGCCAGAAGGGCCCGGCGGAGATCGACGGCAAGCGGGCGTTCACCTACCGTTTCGTCGTCTGGCAGGCGAAGCGCCTGGGGATCGCGCTCAAGTTCCCGCACGAACACCCGTTCAACCCCTTGCCGCTGCTGCGGCTCGCGATCGCCTGCGACGGCGAACCCGCCGCGGTCCACCGGATCTTCCGTTTCGTTTGGCGCGACGGTCGGCTTCCCGACCTGCCGATCGAGTGGGCGGAGCTCACCCACGAGCTCGGGATCGGCGACGCCGACGCGCGGGTCGCCTCCGCCGAGGTCAAGGACGCGTTGCGCCGGAACACCGACGAGGCGATCGCGCGCGGTGTGTTCGGCGTGCCGACGCTCGCGATCGGCGACGAGCTCTTCTGGGGCAGCGACGCGACCGAGATGGCGGTGGAGTTCGTCGCCAACGGCTGCCGCTGGCCCGATCCCGAGTACGCTCGCGTCTCGTCGCTCCCGGTCGGTGCCGCCCGCAGGGGCTCCGCTCGCGACGGCGCGAAGCGCCGCACGCGAATCGTCGGGACCGCCGGGTAGACCGGTCAGCGCGCCGCGCCGGACTCGAGCAGCGCACCGATCGCGGCCCCCGACAGGCCCGCCTCCTCCAGCACTTCGCGCGTGTGCTCGCCCTGCGCGGGCGCGGGACGCTCGACCGAGAACGGGTGCGCCGAGATCGCCCACGGCGGTGCGAACGACCGGGCGCCATCCGCTGCGGTCACGACCATTCCGCGCGCGAGGAACTGCGGATCGTCGAGCGCCTCCGCGAGCGTGGCGACCGGCGCGACGCAGGCGTCGACGCCGGCGAAAGCGGCCAGCCACTCGGACAGCGGGCGGGTCGCGAAGAGCCCCTCCAGCTCCCGGCGCACGCGCGCGCCCTCGTCGCCGGTGGCGAGTCCGCCGGGAACGAGGTCCGGGCGCTCGACGACCTCGCAGACCGCGCGCCAGAATTTGGGCTCCAGCGCACCGACCGCGAGCCAGCGGCCGTCGCGGGTCGGGTAGACGCCGTAGCAGGGGACGCCGCCGGTCAGCAGGTCTTCGCCGCGCGGCAGCGTCGCGCCCCATTGCTCCAGCGCGTGCAGCGCGAAGATGTTGTGCGCGAGGGCGCCATCCGCCATCGCGATGTCGACATGGCGTCCCCGCCCGGTCGCGCGCGCGCCCACGATCGCGGCGAGGATCGCCACCGCCGTGGTCAGCGCACCGCCGAGGAGATCGGCGATCTGGAGGTTCGCGATCGCGGGCGGGCCGCCGCGGGCGCCGGTTTGGTCGAGCACCCCCGCGTAGGCGAGGTAGTCGATATCGTGTCCGGCCGCCTTCGCGCGAGGGCCGGTCTGGCCGTACCCGCTGAGCGACGCGTAGACGATCGACGGACGCACCGCGCGGATGTCGTCGTAGCCGATGCCCAGCGAGGCGACCACGCCCGGACGGAAGCTCTCGACGATCACATCGGCGCCGCGCGCGAGCGTGAGGAATGCCTCGCGCCCGCGGGCGTCCTTGAGGTCGAGCGCGACCGAGCGCTTGTTGCGGTTGACCATCCGGAAGAACGCCGACACGCGACCGGGCGGTGCGCCGAGCGAGCGCGCGTAGTCGCCGTCGCGCGTGTCCTCGACCTTCACGACGTCGGCGCCCAGGTCGGCCAGATGCAGCGTGCAGACCGGCCCGGGCAGCAGGCGGCTGAGGTCGAGCACCCGCACACCGGCGAGCGGCGCCGGCGTGTCGCTAGAATTCGTCGGCACCGGGGATTCCCAGCCGGCGTTTGACCGCGCGCGCCGTGGCGATCGCCTCGTCGGATGTCCCGCCGAGGCAGGTGACATGCCCCATCTTGCGACCGCGGCGCGGCTCGTGCTTGCCGTACAGGTGCAGTTTCGCGAGCGGCTCGCGCAGCACGCCGCCCCAGTCGGGTTCGCGCGGACCGGCCGCCGCGTCCGCGGGGAACCAGAGGTCGCCCAGCAGATTCACCATCACCGCCGGCGCGAGCAGGCGCGTGTCGCCCAGCGGGAGCCCCGCGAGCACCCGCGCCTGTTGCTCGAACTGCGAGGTCGCGCAGGCGTCGATCGTGTAGTGGCCGCTGTTGTGCGGTCGCGGCGCCAGCTCGTTGACGAGGAGTTCGCCGGTGCGGGTGACGAACATCTCGACGCAGACGACGCCGCGGTAGTCGAGCGCGGCGGCGATCGCGGTGGCCGTCTCCCTCGCCCTCGCGGCCAGCGTGTCGTCGACCCGTGCGGGCACGATCGACACGTCGAGGATGCCGTTGCGGTGCCGGTTCTCGGAAACCGGCCAGGTCACCGTCGCGCCGCCGTCGTCGCGGGCGACGACCACCGAGACCTCGCAGGCGAGATCGACGTAGCGCTCGAGCACGCAGGCGACGCGCCCGAGCGACTCGAACGCCGCGGCCGTTTCGCCGGGCGTCGCGACGCGGACCTGGCCCTTGCCGTCGTAGCCCAGCCGCGCGCTCTTGACGATGCCGGGCAGGAGCGCCGGGTCGACACCGCCTGCCTCGACGGCGCTGCGGAGCACGGCGAACGGCGCGACCGCGAAGCCGTGCCCGGCGAGGAACGTCTTCTCGCTGACGCGGTCCTGAGCGATCGCGACGCTCGCGGCCGACGGGCTCACGCGCGCCGTCCGCCCGAGGAACTCGAGCGCGGCCGCGGGGACGTTCTCGAACTCGGTGGTTACGGCCTGCGCGAGCGCCGCGAGGCGCGCGAGACCGGCGGGATCGAGGTAGTCGGCGTGGATGTGGCGGTCCGCGACGCTCGCTGCCGGCCCGTCGGCGCCCGGATCGAGCACCGCGACCCGGTAGCCCAAGCTCTGCGCTGCCATGCAGAACATCCGGCCGAGCTGGCCGCCGCCCAGCAGTCCCAGCCACGCTCCTGGAGGAATCACGGTGTCGCGCGATGAATGACGGTGGTCGATTGGGCGGCGCCCGCGGTTCCATGCGGGGGCGCCGGCCGGGCCCGACCGCCGCCCCGGCGCGATCACGTCGGTCGGGGCTCCGGCGGGACGCGCATCGCGCGCGCGGCGGCCGTCTGCTTGGCGCGGAACGCGGCGAGCTTGCGGGCGAGCAGCGGGTCGTTCGCCGCCAGCAGCGCCACCGCGAAGAGCGCGGCGTTCGCGGCCCCCGCCTCGCCGATGGCGAAGGTCGCCACCGGGATTCCTTTGGGCATCTGCACGATCGAATGGAGCGAGTCCTCGCCGCGCAGGTATTTCGACGGGACCGGCACACCCATCACCGGAACCGTCGTTTTCGACGCCAGCATGCCCGGCAGGTGAGCGGCGCCGCCGGCACCGGCGATGATGCAGCGCAGGCCCCGGGGCTGTGCGTCCTCGGCGAACTCGAACATGTCGTCGGGCATCCGATGCGCGGAGAGCACCCGCGTCTCGTGCGGGACACCGAAAGCCTCGAGCTGGGCCGCGGCGTGCTTCATCGTATCCCAGTCGCTGTCGCTGCCCATGACGACCGCCACGAGCGGGGTCGCGGTCTTGCGCTGTGCCATCGGGGCGGGCCTCCTTGGCCGGGCCGCCGGTCGCGAGTGTCCGGGCGGGGCGGCGATTCTAGCAACCGGCGCCGTCGCCGTCGAACGAACCGCACCGGGGACGGTCACATCGCTGCCGCGTCCGGTTGTCCGGACACGCCCGAACCGCGACAATCGACGATCGTGAGGTCTCTCGTCCCCCCCCGCTTGCTCGCGGTCGCCGCGATCGCGGTGTCCTGTTCGACGTCCGGCGCGACCGTCGTCGGCAACGACTCCGACTTCCTCGCCGCGAAGGCCGCCTACGACCGAGGCGATCGTGCGCGCCTCGACGCCCTCGCGCCGGCGCTGTCCGCGCACGTGCTGGAGCCGTACGTGACCTGGTGGAGGATGCGGCTCGCGATCGACACGGCCGACGCGCCGACGCTCCGGGCCTTCGCCGCCCGCCTCGCCGGGTCGCCGCTCGCCGAGCGGGCGATGACCGACGGGCTGCGCGCCGCCGGGCGGCGCGGCGATTGGGCGGTGTTCGGCTCGCTCTACGGCAACGGCGGCTACGACGATGTCGAGATCCTCTGCTACGCCCACCAGGCTTCGCGTGCCCGGTCGGGGGATTCCGCGCCGCCGGCGGCGAAGCCGTTGTGGTTCACCGGTCAGGCGACCCCGGAAGCCTGCGAGCCGCTGTTCGCCGCGTTGATCGCGAGCGGAGCGATTTCCCTGGAGGATCGCTGGACGCGCTACCGGCTCGCGCTGGAGGCCGGCAACATCAAGCTCGCCCGCGACCTCGCCGAGGCGCTGCCCCTGGCCGATCGGATCGATCCGCGTGATTTCCGCCGGGTCGACGCCAAGCCCGCCGCCGAGCTCGTCCAGGGCGCGTTCCGATGGAAACACCGGGACGGTCACGAGCTCGCGCTCTACGCGCTCGACCGCGCGGCGCGCGCGGACGCCACCGCCGCGCGGTCGGCCTGGCTCAAGTGGCGCGACCGGCTGAGCGACACGGAGCGTCGCTGGGGCAACGGTCGGCTCGCCTATCACGCGTCGCGCCAGTTGCTGCCCTGGGCGCTCGACGCCTGGCGCGAGCCGCTGCCCGACGCGCTGCACGCCGACGCGCACGCCTGGCGCGTGCGTGCCGCGTTGCGGGCGCAGGCCTGGTCCGACGTGCTGGCTGCCCTCGCCGCGATGCCGCCATCGATCGCGGCTGAGCCTTCCTGGCGGTTCTGGCGCGCACGGGCGCTGCTGACCACCGGCCGCGCCGACGAGGGTCGCGCGCTGCTGCGGGCGATCGCCCTCGAGCACGACTACCATGGGCTGCTCGCGGCCGAGGCGCTCGAGGTCTGCGTCGACCGGGACAATCTCCCCGCGGCGCCCGATTCGGCCTGGCAGGCGGCGTTCCTGACCAGGCCCGGCGTCGCCCGCGCGATCAAGCTGGCCGCGCTCGATCTGCGCGGCGATTCGCAGCGCGAATGGCTCGCGGTCGTGCGCGACCTCGACGACGCCGGCCTGCTCCAGGCGTCGATGGTCGCGGCCGCGCACGGCATGTACGACCGCTCGATCAACACGGCGAACCGTACGCGCGAGCGCCACGACTATTCGTTGCGCTACCCGACGCCCTTCCGCGATCTGTTCGCCGCCGCCGCGCGCGACCGCGGGGTCGACGAATGGGCGCTCCTGGGGATCGCGCGGCAGGAGTCCCGGTTCGTGCCGCAGATCGTCTCCTCGGCGGGGGCGATGGGCCTGATGCAGTTGATGCCCGCGACGGCGCGGCTGGTCGCGCAGCAGACCGGTCGCACGGACTACCGGCCGTCGCGGATCGCGGAGAATCCGATCAGCACGCAGTTCGGCGCCTACTACTACAAGTATTGGCTCGACCGGCTCGACGCGTCGATCCCGCTCGCGCTCGCCGCCTATAATGCCGGGCCCGGGCGCGCCCAGGCGTGGCGGCCGGCGGCCGGGACGATGGACGCCGCCGTCTGGATCGAGACGATTCCGTTCAACGAAACCCGCGACTACGTGAAGAAGGTGCTTTCCAACATGGTCTGGTACGCGCGCGAGCTGGGTGAGCCGGCGGCCACGCTCAAGGAGCGGAGCGGTGTGATCGGACCGCGTCCGGTCACCACGGCCAACGCGGTCGAGCGGGGAGGCTGAGCGATGACGGGACGCCGGGTGCTCGTTGTCGGCGGTAGCGGGTTCGTCGGGCGCGCGCTGGTCGCGCGGCTGGCCGCCCTGGGCGATCGCGTCGTCGTACCGACGCGGCGCCGTGATCGGGCCCGCGAGGTCGTGCTGCTGCCGACCGTCGACGTGGTCGAAGCCGATGTTCACGACGGCGCGGCGCTCGCCGGTCTGGCGACCGGTGCCGATGCGGTGGTGAACCTCGCGGGCATTCTCAACGAGTCGCGGCGCGAGACCTTCGAGCGGGCGCACGTCGCGCTCGCGGGCGTCGTCGTCGACGCCTGTCGGAAGGCCGGCGTGCGCCGACTGGTCCACATGAGCGCGCTCGGTGCCGGACCCGAAGGCCCGTCGCGCTACCTGAAGTCCAAGGGCGCCGCCGAGGCGCTCGTCGCCAACTCGGGGCTCGATTGGTCGATCTTCCGCCCGAGCGTGATCTTCGGGCCCGACGACAGGTTCCTCAATCTGTTCATCGGCCTCGCGAAGTTCGCGCCGGTGTTCCCGCTCGCCGGCGCGAGCGCGCGTTTCCAGCCGGTCCACGTCGGCGACGTCGTTCGGGCGATGGCCCATGCGCTCGGGGACCCGGGCTGCGTCGGGCGGCGTTACGACCTGTGCGGCCCGAAGGTCTACACGCTGCGCGAACTCGTCCGCTGGGCTTGCGGGACCGCCGGTGTAGGGCGGCCGATCGTCGCGCTCGCCGGACCGCTCGCCACGTTGCAGGCCTTCGCGCTCGAGCACCTCCCGGGCGGTCTCATGAGTCGCGACAACCTGGCGTCGATGCGGGTGGACAACGTCTGCGCCTGCCCGTTTCCGCCCGAGTTCGGCTTCGCTCCCGCGGCGCTCGAAGCGCTCGCCCCGGCCTGGCTCCGGCCGGAAGCGCGCTTCGACCACCACGTCGCCCACCGCAGGCGCCACGGCCCCTAGGCCGCCTCGCGCGACGCCGCGCACCTCCCGGCCGCCATGGCCCGGCCTCTGCCGCAACCGGTTCGCACGTTCCGCGTCGGCGGCTCGGTGCGCGACGAGCTCCTCGGGCGGCCCGCCGGCGACCGCGACTGGGTCGTCGTCGGCGCGACGCCCGAGATCCTGCTCGCCTCCGGGTTCCGGCCGGTCGGCCGCGACTTCCCGGTGTTCCTGCACCCGGAGACTCGCGAGGAACACGCGCTGGCGCGAACCGAGCGCAAGCACGGACGCGGCTACCGCGGATTCGAGTTCTTCGCCTCTCCCGAGGTGACGCTCGAGCAGGACCTCGCGCGTCGCGACCTGACGATCAACGCGATGGCGCGTGACGAGCGCGGCGAGCTGATCGACCCGTACGGCGGCGCCGGCGACCTCGAGGCGCGGGTGCTGCGCCACGTGTCTCCCGCCTTCGCCGAGGATCCGCTGCGCGTGCTGCGGGTCGCGCGTTTCGCCGCGCGCTTCCCCGATTTCGTCGTCGCCCCCGAGACCGAGCGGCTGATGCGTTCGCTCGTCGACGCCGGCGAGATCGAGGAGCTCGCGCACGAGCGGGTCTGGCAGGAGGTCTCGAAAGGTCTGATGGAGGCTCGACCGTCGCGGATGCTCGCGGTGTTGCGCGATTGCGGTGCGCTCGCCCGGGTGCTGCCCGAGGTCGACGCGCTCTACGGCGTCCCGCAGCCGCCGCTGGCGCACCCGGAGATCGACGCGGGCGTCCACGTCGCGCAGGCGCTCGACCTCGCCGCGGCGCGCGGCGACGGTCTGCCGGTCCGCTACGCGGTGCTCGGGCACGACCTCGGCAAGGCGGCGACGCCGCGCGAGACCTGGCCCCGCCACATCGGTCACGAGGCGATCGGTGCGCGCCTCGTCGATCGGATGTCCGCGCGCCTGCGCGTGCCGGCCGACTGCCGCGACATCGCGCGGCTGGTCGCCCGCCAGCACGCCAACGTCGCCCGAGCGCTCGAGCTCAGGCCCTCGACGCTGCTCGACCTCCTGCTGGCGGCGGACGCGATGCGCCGCCCCGGACGCCTCGACGCGCTTCGCGCGGCCTGCGTCTGCGACCGCGATTCGCGGCCGGGAAGGGCTCAGGACGGTGACGCGCCGGGCGCCTGGCTCGCCGGCGCGCTCGCGGTCGTCCGTGATGTCGACGCCGGCGAGATCGCGCGCGCGCTGCCCGCCCCCCGGATCGAAACCGCGATCCGCGAGGCCCGGCTCGCGGCGCTGCGGCGCTGGAAGCGTGCCGCCGGCGGTGACGGGGGCGGCGCCAACGAACGGCGATCGGTGCCGCCGGGTCAGACGCGGTAGGCGACCGCCTTCATCACCCGCGCGGCGACGCGCATCACGTCACGGGCCGGGCGCGGCAATTCGACGGCGCCGGCGGAGAGCGCCATCGCACCGTGGCGAGCCTCGTCCGCCCGCATCGCGTCGACGATCGCACGGCTCTTCGCATCGGCCGGCGGCAGCGCCTCCAGGTGGCCGGTCAGGTGTTCCTCGACCTGGCGTTCAGTCTCGACGACGAAGCCCAGGTTCACCCGGTCGCCGGCGACGCCGGCCGCGACGCCGATCGCGAAGGACCCGGCGTACCAGAGCGGATTGAGTAGCGATGGTCGGTCGGAGAGCTCGTCCAGGCGTGCCTGCGTCCACGCGAGGTGGTCCTCTTCCTCCCGCGCCGCGGACGCGAACCGGTCCCGAATCTCAGGGTCGCGCGCGACCAGCGCCTGGGCCGCGTAGAGCGCCTGCGCGCAGATCTCGCCGGTGTGATTGACGCGCATCAGGCCGGCGGCGTGGCGCCGCTCCTCGGGGCTGAGATCCGGCAGCGGCAACGCCGCCCCGGGGACCGGGCGCGAGGCGGTGGCGACACCGGCGAGCGTTCGCAATGTCCGGTCGAGACCCAGGATCAGACGATCGATCATGGCGCGATGGTACCGCGGCCGGCGGAGGCCGGTCCGACCCGCAAAGAAAAACGGGCACCCCGAAGGGTGCCCGTAGACTCGATTCCGACCGGACCTGGCGGTCCGGGGGAGAGGTCCGCTTCGCTTAGAAGAAGTGGACGACGCCCGCGATGACGCCTTGCGGCTTGCCTTCGCTCGCCAGCCCGCCGTTCGCACCCTGGTTGACCGGGTTGATGTTGAACGTGTAACGGGCGTTCGTATCGTTGTCGATACGGTTGTAGCCGACGTAGGTCAGCGTGCGCTTCGACAGCGGGTACGTGTACGAGATCGTATACTGATCCGCACCGGTGTCCGCGCCCTTGACCACGCCCGCGACGTTCGTGCCGTCGGCCGCGCTGCCCTTGCCGTCGTTCGCGTGGAACCAGCCCGCGTACAGTTGGCCCGGGCCGAGGTTCGCCGTCGCCGACACGCCGTAGAAGTCGCGCTTGAGCGAACCGCCGCCCGCGTCGTACTTCAGGCGCTCGTAGACGCCCGCGACACGGACCACGCCGAAGTTGTAGCCGCCGGCGAGCGAGATCGCGTCGTCCTTGAGTCCGGCGCCGCGAACCTTCTCGTTGCGCTCCCAGGCCAGACCGGCCTGGATCGGGCCGTTGTTGTAGAAGCCGCCCATGCTCCAGACCATCGCGTGGAGCGCGTTCTCCTGCGACGACGCCTGGATGCTGCCGGTGAAGCCGCTGACGTTCGGCGAGTCGTAACGCACCGAGTTGCCCAGGCGCGCGTCGAAGCCGCCCGAGCCCTTCGCGGCCGGGCCGACCGCCCAGATCGCCGCGGTCGACAGGATCGAGGTCGTCAGCGTCGGGACGTTGCCGAAGATCGGATGGATGTCGTCGTACGGGGCGAGGAAGTTGCCGATCTTGACCGTACCCCAGCCGCCCTGCAGGCCGACGAAGGTTTCGCGGCCGGCCAGCGTGCCGCCGCCGGCGTCGCCGGCGACCGACGACTCGAGCTGGAAGATCGCGTTCAGGCCGCCACCCAGCGACTCGGTGCCACGCACGCCCAGGCGCGACGAGTTCGAGCTGACGCGGTAGACGTTGGGCTTCGTGCCGTCGGCGAGCTTGGTCTGGACGATTTCCATGTCCAGGTTGAGACGACCGTACAGCGTGACGTTCGCAGTCTGGGCCTGCGCGGCCAGCGGGCTGGCCAGCACGCCCGCGACGGCGAGAGCGACAAGCTTCTTGTTCATCTGGAGTCTCTCCTCTATCGGAATGAATCGGCCGCGTGCTGCTCGATTCGACGTTCCGCGGCCGTCGGAACCTTCTCAGGGAAGTCGAGAAGTTACGGTCATTGTGCCAAACCGGCCAAATCAATGCCAAGAAAGGGGGACGGACACCCGCAGGGGAGCGGGCGGCTGTTGTGCCGGAGCAACAGGCGCCCGGGTCCGGCGTCGGACCGTCATGGCAGAATTCGAGTGAATTTGCGAGATTAATCGATTGATGTTTAATGTAAAATAAATGGCAGACATGGAAAAAAACCCGCGCAGCGGTGCACGCGAGGCCCTAATGCCGCGTGGTTTCCCCGGCCTGGCAGCCGATCGCCGCCGCGAAACGGGGATTTCTGCGTGCTTGGTCGGCGAGTACCGGGCACCGGCGTGATCGGGATCGGGATCGCGCTGCTGGTTTCGGCCGTGCTGATCGCCGCGGTCCTGCGCTGGCCGGCCGGCGTTCCGCATGATCGCCCGAACGAACGTTCCCTTCACGACCGCCCGATCCCGCGCGCCGGTGGGTGGGCGATCGCGGGCGGGTGGACGGCGGCGACGACGCTCGGCGCGCTCGCCCCCGGACTCGGCCCGGGCGTCACGCCGGTGCTCCTGGGGACGCTCGGCGCCCTCTTCGCGGTGTCGCTCGTCGACGACGTCCGCGGTGTGTCGCCGCTCCTGCGCCTCGCGGTCCAGGCGGTCTGCGCGGCGCTCTTCACCGGCGCGCTGTTGCCGGAGGCGACCCTGCTCGCGAAGGCCGCGGCGGTATTCGCGCTGGTCGCCTCGGCGAACTTCTACAATTTCATGGACGGCAGCGACGCGCTCGCCGCCTCGATGACGGTCGTCGGATTCGGCGCCTACGCCGCGGTCGCCGCCGCCAGCGGCGCGCACTACGCGTCGAGCGCGGCGGTGGTGGCCGCGGCGCTCCCGTTCCTCGCGACCAACTGGCCGCCGGCGCGCGTCTTCCTCGGCGACGCCGGTTCGGTGCCGCTCGGCTTCCTCGCCGCGGCGACCGGTCTGGGCGGGATCGCCGCCGGACTCTGGGGCCCGTGGTTTCCCCCGCTCGTCTTCCTGCCGTTCGCGGCGGACGCGTCGGCGACGCTGGTCGCGCGCCTGCTGCGGCGCGAGCGGGTCTGGCGAGCCCACCGCGACCACCACTACCAGCGGCTGGTGCGACTGGGCGCCGGCCATCGGGGAACCCTCGCGCTCTACGCGGCTCTGATGGTCGGTTGCGCGGCGAGCGCGGTCGGCTGCGCGGTCGGCGCGCCGCGGGCCGGGCCCTGGGCGCTGGGCGCCTGGATCGCGATCATCGCCCTCGTCTTCGCGATCATTGATTATCATTGGGGCCGCAGGACCCGGACCGAGACGTGAACTCCAACTGGCGCGCCTTCTTCGCCTTCGCGCACGACGTGTGCGCCGCCGGCATCGCCTGGTCGTTGCTCTACGGGCTGCGCTTCAATTTCGACGTGCCCGAGGCGCAGGCCGCCGACCTGATGGTCTCGCTCGCGTGGATCCTGCCGCTGCAGGCGGTGATCTTCCTGGGCTTCGGCCTCTACCGCGGCCTTTGGCGGTTCGCGTCGATCCTCGATCTGCAGCGGATCGTCCTGTCGGCGGGTCTGGGCGCGATCCTGATCCCGCTCGTCATCGTCATGCTGCAGCTGCAGGCGTCGGTGCCGCGCAGCGTGTTGATCCTCTATCCGCTGGTGCTCATCTTCCTGATGGCCGGCAACCGCTTCGCCTACCGGATCTGGAAGGAGCACCGGCTCTACAGTCCGCTCGCCACGCTCGGCGAGCCGGTGCTCGTCGCCGGCGCCGGCGAGGCGGGCGCGCGGCTCACCAAGGAGCTCGCGCGCAGCCGCCAGTGGCGCGTCGTCGGCCTGCTCGACGACGATCCGCGCAAGCACCGCCGCCACATCCGCAACGTCGCGGTGCTCGGGCCGATCGCCGGGCTGCCCGGCTGGGCGCGTCGCTACGGCGTGCGCAAGGTCATCATCGCGCTGCCGTCGGCGAACCACGCGGTCCGCCGGCGCGTCGCCGAGCTGTGCGCCGAACACGGGCTCGAGGCGCTGACCGTGCCGTCGTACGAGGAGCTGATCAGCGGCAGCCACGCGCTGACGACGATCCGCACGATCGAGCTCGACGACCTGCTCGGGCGCGACCCGGTCGTGCTCGACAACGCCGGGCTCGCCGAATGGCTGGGCAACCGCGTCGTGATGGTCACCGGCGCCGGCGGGTCGATCGGCGCGGAGCTCTGCCGCCAGATCGCGAGGTTCAGGCCGGCCCGGCTCGTGCTGTTCGACATCTCCGAGGCCGCGCTCTACGAGATCCGCACCGCGCTGGGCGACGCCTTCCCGCAGCTGCCGATGGCGAGCGTGGTCGGCGACGTCAAGCACGTCTCGCTGGTCGAGGAGGTGCTCGCGCGCGAGCGGCCGTCGGTGATCTTCCACGCCGGCGCGTACAAGCACGTGCCGCTGATGGAGGAGGTGAACGCGTGGCAGGCGGTGCGCAACAACGCCTACGGCACCTGGGTGCTGGCGCGCGCCGCGGTGGCGGCGCGGGTCGAGAAATTCGTGCTGGTCTCCTCGGACAAGGCGGTCAATCCGACCAACGTCATGGGCGCGACCAAGCGGCTCGCCGAGATCGCCTGCCGCAGCCTGCAGGGAACCGGGACGCAATTCGTCCTCGTGCGTTTCGGCAACGTCTTCGGCAGCGCCGGAAGCGTGATCCCGCGCTTCCGCGAGCAGATCGCTCGCGGCGGCCCGGTGACCGTGACGCACCCGGACATCACCCGATACTTCATGTCGCTCTCCGAGGCGACGCAGCTGCTCCTGCAGGCGGGGCTGCAAGGGCGGGGCGGCGAGATCCTGGTGCTCGACATGGGCGAGCCGGTGCGCATCCTCGACCTGGCGCGGGACATGATCCGGCTCTCCGGCGCGGACCCCGACCACATCCCGATCGTCTTCACCGGTCTGCGACCCGGCGAGAAGCTCTTCGAGGAACTGCTCGCGAGCGAGGAGGCGACGAAGCCCACGCCGCACCCGAAGCTACGCGTCGCCCGGGCACGCGACGCCAACCACGACGTGATCGGCCAGATGGTCACCTGGTGCGAGAGCGATCGGGCGGCCGACGACGCCGAAGTCCGCGCCCGGCTCAAGACCTGGATACCCGAGTACCAACCGTCGGCCGGCGCGCCGGTCAAGCCGCTGCCGGTCCCGGCCGATGAGGCGCGCGCGCCGACGCCGCTGCGGGTTCCGCGGCGGCGCTAGGGTGCCGTTCGCCGACGCCGGTCGGGGCCGGTGCCGGCGGGCTCAGGTCCGCTCCGCGGCGGCCGACTGTTCCGACCCGGCCCGCAGCCGCCGCTCGCCGAAGGCGACGAGGAGCGCGATCGTCGTCCAGAAGAAGCGCGCGTTGGTGCGGACGAAGAAGTCGTCGGGCAGGTTCTTGACGATCATCCCGGCGAGGATCGCCAATCCGACGACGCCGGCGAGCGAGAGCGCGTCGTCGCGCGATCGCGCGTAGCCGACGAACCGCCAGGCCGCCGCCGCCAGCACCGCGACGAACAGGGCCAGGCCGATCGCGCCGGTCTCGAGCCAGACACTCGCGAACGCGTTGTGCGCGTGCGTCAGCGTCGGGTCGCCCAGGCGCGTGGCGAGCGAAGCGCCGACGATCTCCTTGCCGTAGCCGTGACCGACCCACGGACGCTCGGCGATGCGGTCGCGCACCTCGGTCCAAATCGCGAGGCGCGGATCCTCGGCGACCGAGCGGCCGATCGACGGCGGCGGCGCCTGCGTGGACTCGGCCTTCATCGTCGCGACGTCGACGAACGCCGCGACCATCGCCAGCGTCAGCGCCGCCACCGCGGCGAGGCGACGCGCCGGATGCGCGCGCCAGCGCTCCGGCCAGCGCCACGCGCCGGCGGCCGCGATCACCGCGAGCGAAGCGATCAGCGCCGGCCAGACCATCCGGTTCTCGCTCACCTTGGCGCTCGCGAGCGCCACGGCGACCAGCGCGAACGCGCACGCGCTGGCCGCCGGCTCCCGCCCGAATCCGGCCGGCGGCGGCGCGCGCAGGAGCGCGATCGTCGGCGCGACGATGACGACGTGCGTCGACCAGGTCCCGACGCCGTGGTGCAGGAGCTTGTCGTTCCACGTGCCGGTCGCGAGTCTCATGCCGATCGCCGCGATCGCGAGCACGGCGAAGGCGGCGAGCACGGTGACGACGAATCGCCGGAACGTGAGATCGCGGCGCACGCACAGGAGCATCGCCCCGCAGCCGACGCCGAGCTCCAGCACGTCGGTCTTGAGCTCGCCCAGCGAATAGACCGGATCGGCGCTCCACAAGAGCGAGACGGCCGACCATCCCGACCAGGCGAGGAAGGCGAGCGCCAGCGCGCGCGCCGGTGCCGATAGCGCCGCCGCCCGTCGACCGTCCGCGGAGAGCGCGAGCACCAGCGCGACGAGCGCCACGAGACCGAAGACGGTCGAGCGGAGCGCGAGCGCGAGATTGGTCTGCAGCAGAACCAGGTAGACGGCGAGCAACACCGCCAGCGCGTCCTGGAGTTTCTCGGCGGTCGTCATGGCCGGTCCGCCCGGCGCCCGAGCGCCGGCGCGAGCGCCGAGAGCACCTCGCCCGCGCCGATCGCGCCGATATCGCCGCCGGGAGCGGTGAGCGCGACGTGCGCGAGGCGCGGGTTGGGCGAGATCGCGCGGTTCTTGAGCAGTCCCTGCCGCGGGTCGGCCCAGAGCGAGACGACGGTGATCGGGAAGTCGGCGTCGAGGAAATAGACGGCGTTGAGGATCCCCCCGTCGGGCGCGACGAGCCCCCGGCAGCGGGTGCGCACCAGCGCGAGCAATTCGAGGAAGCGTGTGCGGCCGCGCAAGTCGACGACGTTCGGTCCCTCGAGCGCCGGTTCGCGGCCATGGCCGAGCAGGACGAACCGCGCCTCGCTTCGCACCGCCGCCTGCGCGAACAGCGCCCGCCAGCGCTCGGTGGGCCAGTCCTTGACGGTGCGGTAGTGGCGCGCGGTCTCGGTGTGGGCGTGCACGGCGATCCAGGGCCTCGTGTCGGACCGATCGACGAACGGGGCGGCGAGCGACTCGAGTGTGGCGTCCCAACGGAAGCGCGGCGGCGCCGGTTCGCGAGCGCTGGCGAGCCAGCGGGTCGGGTCCGGCCGGTCGATCGCGAGCGCGCCGGCGCGCGGGTCGACCGGGAGCCGCGCGCAGGCCGCGTCGGCGCCGATGTCGCCTTCGCGCACGAGGCCGGGTACCGCGTGGATCGCGACCGCGTCGGTCAGTCGGAACGGTTCGACCAGCTCCGCGCGAGTCACCACCTCGATCGCCGCGCCGGGCAGTCGCTGGCGCGTGCGGGCGAACATCGGAACGAGTCCGAGCGCGATGTCGCCCAGGCCGCGGTTCCAGTAGAACACGACCCGGTCGCGGTGCTCGCGCGCGGCCGCGTCGAGCGCCCGTTCGAACGGGTCGCCGGCGATCCGGTCCGCCCAGCTCCGCAGCAGGGCGCGGACGCTCACGAAACCGCCTGCTGGCGCGCAACGCGCGGGTCGGGCAGGGCGAGCGCGTCGTCGACGGCGGCGAGGACCGCGTCGACGCCCACCGCGTCCATGCAGAGGGCCCGCGGACACTCGGTCGGCGAGCGCCCGCAGCGGCGCACCCAGGCGATCTCGCGGCCGAACAGGATCCGCTGGTCGCGGCAGGGGAACGGATCGACGCTGGCGGCGCGCCAGGGCATCGCGGCGAAATAGCGCCCGGGTCCGGTGAGCACCGCCGATCCGGGGCCGAGGAGCGTCACCGACGGCGTACCGGCGATCCGGCCCAGATGCGCGATGCCGGTGTCGGGCGAGACGAGCAGCGCGGCGCGATCGAGGAGCGCGCGCATCTGCGCGAGGTCGAGCGCCCCGCCGGTGAACGCGTACCGGTGCGCCGGGTCGCAGGCGTCGACGAGTTCGCGCTCGCCGGGGCCGCAGGACCAGACCGGCGCGAGCCCGCGCGCGTCGAGCGCGCGCGCGACCTCGAGCCACCGGTCGGGCGCCCAGCGCTTGAGCGGCGTCGACGCTCCGACGTGGAGCAGCGCGTACGGCGATCGCGGCGCGTCGACCGGCCGCGACGGCGGGGCCGGCCATTGCCGGGGATCGTAGGGCGGCGGCGGCGGACCGTCGGCGAGCGCGGCGACCATGTCGCCCCAGGACGCCGGCGCGTCCGGATAGCCGACGAGGCGATCGGCCGGCCAGCTCTTGCGCCGGCGACGCTCGCCGTCGAAGGCGACGATCCACCGGGCCCGCATCGCCGCCGCGAGCCAGGTGTAGCGGTTGTCGCCGGGGACGAACGCGAGGTCGAAGGCCGCGCCTTCCCACAACGTCGACGCGGGCCGGCGCGGGTCGAAGGGAAGCGCTTCGAGACCCCAGGGGCGCGTCGCGTACAACGGGGCGATCGCGGTGGGGACGGTCATCGCCAGATGCGCTCGCGGGTGGACCGCGCGGAGCTTGGCGACCAACGCGGTCAGCATCAACGTGTCGCCGAGCAGCAGGTGGTGGGCGATCAGGATGCGCTGCGGCGCCGCCGGCGGCGCGCGGCGGGCCGGCCGGTCGGCGAACGCCCGCGCGACGACGACCGCGCGCCCGGCGAGGCGTGATCCGGAGGTCGCGGTCACGGCGTCGCCGACGCGTCGGCGATCGCGCGCCGGAAGGCCGCCTCCATCCGGTCGAGCATCGTCGCGCGACCGTAGCGCGGCGCGACCAGCGCGTGCGCGCTCGCCGCGAGTCGGGTGCCCAGTGCCGGATCGGCGAGCAGACGGCCGATCGCCGCGGCGAGGACCGGCGGATCGCCGGGCGGCACGACCAGCGCGGTCTCGTCGTCGCGGGCGATCTCGCCGATCGCGCCGGCGCCGGTCGTGACGCAGGGGACGCGGGCGAACATCGCCTGCAGCAGCGCCTGCGGCACGCCCTCGTGCGCGGTCGACGGCAAGGCGAAGACGTCGAGCGCCGCGAGCCAGGGCGCGACGTCGTCCTGGTGGCCGGTCAGCGTCACGCGCTCGCGCGCCGGCGATCCCGCGAGCTGGCGCGCGAGCGCTTCGCGTTGCGGCCCGTCGCCGACGATCAGCAGTCGCGCATCCGACTGCGGCAGTCGCTCGAACGCCTCGATCAGGTGGCGGTGGCCCTTCCAGCTCCGCAGCGTCGCGACGATGCCGACGATCGGCGCGTCGGCGGGCAGGCCCAAGGCGGCGCGCGCGTCGCGTTTCGACACGCGACCGTAGCGGGACGCGTCCACGCCGGTGGGGATCGACTCGACGCGGGCCGGATCGAGGCCGTTGACCGAGACGAGCTGCTCGCGCAGCGCTTCGCCGGTCGTGATCACGCGCGCGCACGCCTGCCGGTAGAGCCAGCGCGTCCCGAGGTTGTCGGGAACCGGGACCGAGACGTGGCGCGTGCGCACGATCACCGGCGGCTCGCGGACCAGCTTGCAGGCGATCGCCGAGAGCCAGCTGTCGGTCGAGCTGTGGGTGTTGACGACGTCGGGCTTGAGCCGCTTGAACGCGGCGGCGAGCGCGAAGATCCCCGCGGGGCGCTTGCGTGCGATCGGCACGACGATCAGCGGCACGCCCCGGCGCGGCGCCTCGGCCGCGATCCGGGTGTCCGGCGGCGCGAAGAGCGTGACCGCGTGGCCGCGGTCCAGCAGGCCGCGCGCTTCGTCGAGGATGCGGATCTCCTGGCCGCCCCAGCCGGACGACGACTCGGTGTGCGCGATCGACAGCGGCGCGGGCTTCGCGGTCATGCGCCGGCGAACTGGATGCGGTGGAGGCGGGCGTAGAGGCCGTCGCGGGCGATCAGCTCGGCATGCGTGCCGGTCTCGGCGACGCGGCCGCGATCGAGCACGACGATCCGGTCGGCGTGCTCGATCGTCGAGAGACGGTGCGCGATGACCAGCGTCGTGCGGCCCCGCATCAGCGTCTCGAGCGCCGCCTGCACCTGGCGTTCGGACTCGCTGTCGAGCGCGCTCGTCGCCTCGTCGAGGATCAGGATCGGCGCGTCCTTGAGGATCGCGCGGGCGATCGCGATGCGCTGGCGTTGCCCGCCGGACAGTCGCACGCCCAGCTCGCCGACCGG
This sequence comes from Burkholderiales bacterium, assembly GCA_046347725.1. Lineage (GTDB taxonomy): Bacteria > Pseudomonadota > Gammaproteobacteria > Burkholderiales > Casimicrobiaceae > VBCG01. The sequence goes on along the minus strand of JAXMFN010000002.1, from coordinate 433,920 downwards.
CGTGTCCATTCCCTGCGGCAGCGCGCGGATGAAGTCGATCGCGTGGGCGGCCGCCGCGGCCCGCTCCAGAGCCTCTGGCGCGGCGCCGGCCATCGCGCCGTAGGCGATGTTCGCGCCGATCGTGTCGTCGAACAGGAGCACGTCCTGCGATACCAGCGCGATCTGGCGCCGCAGGCTCGCGAGGGTCAGCGTGGTGACGTCGCGGCCGTCGATGAACAGCCGGCCCGACGACGGCTCGTAGAAGCGCGGGATCAGGTTGACGAGCGACGACTTGCCGCTGCCCGAGGCGCCGACCAGCGCCACCGTTTCCCCCGGCGCGACCGCCAGCGTGACGTCGGTGAGCGCGTCGCGCTCGGTCCCGGAGTAGCGCAGCGAGACGCGCTCGAAGCGCAGTTCGCCGAGCGCGCGCTCGAGGACCACGCTGCCGGTGTCCGGCTCGCTGTCGCGGTCGAGCAGTCCGAAGAGGCTCTCGGCCGCGGCCAGCCCGCGCTGGATCGCGGCGTTGATGCCCGACAGCGCCTTCAGCCGCTCGAGCAGCGTGATCAACGCGACGACGTACGACGTGAACGTCGGCAGGTCGAGCCGGCCGTCCTGGCTCTGCTCGAGCGCCGCCCAGATGATCAGACCGACCGCCACCGCGGCGAGCCCCTGCGTCAGCGGCGACGACGCGGCGCTGGCCGCCGACTGCTTGGTCATCGACAGGCGCAGCGCGTTCGCGGCGCGGCCGGCGCGCTCGCGCTCGTAGGCCTCGCCGCCGAACACGCGCACGATCCGGTGACCGCCGATCATCTCCTCGAGGACGTGGGTCATGCTGCCGGTGCGGGTCTGGATGTCGCGCGCGATCCGCCGCAGCCTGCGGCTGAAATAGCGGATCGTGAAGCCGACGACCGGCAGGACGACGAAGGTGAGGATCGTCAGCCGCCAGTTGAGCCACAGGAGCCAGCCGAAGCTCGCCGCGATCGTCAGCGTCGAGCGGATCGCCGTGGTGATCGTCCCCGACGTCGCGCTCGCTAGCTGGTGCGCGTCGAACGTGACCTTCGACTGGACCACGCCGGCGGCGGTCTGGTCGTAGAACGGCGTCGGCAGCGCGAGCAGCTTGTCGATCAGCTGGCGGCGCAGGTCGTAGACGACGCGGTGGCCGGTGTACGCCATTCCGTACTCGGACACGTACGACCCCAGGCCGCGCAGGGCGAACACCGCGACCACCGCGAGCGGCAGCCATCGGGTCCGTTCGGGGTCGGGCGTCTGGAAGTTCTGGACCACCGGGATGACCAGCCAGGCCATCAGGAGGTCGCCGGCGGCGACCGCGACCATGCCGAGCACCGCGAGCCCGAACGTCCACCAGTAGGGACGAACGTAGACGAGCAGGCGGCGGTAGAGGGAGAGGCCGGTCATCGGGGCGGCGGGAGCCGACCGGGCGCGTGATCGGACGAACGCACCCGCACGCGCCGGGTCGGCGGCGCGGCGGCTGCCGAGTATAGCGCGCCTGCGTCAGCGGTCCGGCGACTCCGGAGGCGGAACGGGCGGCGGCGCCGACGCCGGTCCGCCACGGCGGCGCGCGGCGCTCGCCGACAGGAGCTCCCGGTAGAGCAGGACGAGCTTCAAGGTCATCGCTTCGGGCGTGAGCTCGGCGACCGCGGCGCGCGCGTTCGCGCCGAGCCGGGCGCGCAACGCCGGATCGGCGAGCTCGCGCAGGTGCGCCGCCAGGGCGTCGACATCGCGGGAGCGGCAGACACGCCCGGCGTCGTGCTCGAGCACGAGCTCGGCGGCGCCCGACTTGGTGCTCGTGACCACCGGCAGGCCGGTCGACATCGCCTCGAGCGCCGCGTTCGGGCAGGGGTCGTAGAGCGTCGGCAGGACGAACGTGTCGGCGGCGCCGAAGTACGGGGTCGGGTCGGTCTGCGGCCCGGCGATCGTGACGCGCCCGGAGAGGCCGAGCGAGCGGGCGAGCCGGGCGTAGCGCGGCAGATGGGTGTCCCGTCCGACGACGACGAGGTGCGACGGCGCCGGCGTCATCGCCAGCGCCCGGATCGCGGTCGCCACGCCCTTGCGCTCGTACCCCGAACCGACGAGCAGGTGGATCGTGGACTCCGGCGCGATCCGGTGGATCTCGCAGACCGCCGCGCGCGCCGCGCGCAGGCCCGGGTGGAAGACCTTGCCGTCGACCGCGTTGCGGATCACGTGCAGTTTCTCGTCCGGGAACGCGTAGCGGTCGCGGATCTCGTCGCGGACCATCGTCGAGTTGCAGACGACCGCGGCGAGCCACGGACTCGCGAACAGCGCGCGCTCGGTCTCGATCACGTAGCGGTGATAGGGCGACAGCCGCAGCGCCACGCGCTCGAGCGGCGAAGCCACGGCGAGACGCTCGTCGAGGTACGCGGCGTGCACGCCGTCGCCGGCGCGGAACACGTCGCAGCAGGTGACGCGCTCGTGCGACTGGACGAGGTCCGCCTTCGCCTCGCCGATCCGATGGCAGACCTCGCGCGCGAAGCTGCGGTCGCGCCACAACCGGCCGACGTGGAACGGATCGACGATGGTCGGTTCGATCAACTGCAGCCGCGTCTGCGGCCACTCGCGGGTGTACAGCGAGATCGCGACGCCGCGCTCGAGCAGCGCCTCGAGCGCCGACTCGAGGAAGCGCTCGGCGCCGCCGTAGGGCGTGTAGCGCTGGCGGATCAGCGCGAGCCTCAACGCGCGCTCCCGGCCGTGGACGCGACCAGCCCGGCGAGCGCGTCGTGCACCCGATCGACCGGCAGGGTCGTCAGGCATTCGGACACCTTGCCGCCACCGCAGCCGTCCTGACCGCACGGACGGCACGGGTGCGACGAGGCGACGATCCGGTGCTCGACGCGCCACGGCCCCCAGGCGATCTCCGAGGTCGGTCCGAAGAGCGCCACGGTCGGGGTGCCGACGGCGGCGGCGATGTGCATCGGCGCCGAGTCGACGCCGACGAACGCGCGCGCCTTCGCGGTCAGCGCGGCGAGCTCGGTGAGCGACAGCGCGCCGGCCAGGTCGAAGACCTTCCCTTTCGCGTCCGCCGGCAGCGCGGCGAGGATCGCGTCGACCATGCCGCGCTCGCGCGGATCCGGCGCGCCGGTCAGCACCACCGAGAGCCCGTCGCCGACGATCCGCGCCGCGAGCGCCGCGCACCGGTCCGCCGGCCAGCACTTGAACGTCCAGCGTGAGCCCGGATGCATCTGCACGAAGCGGCGTTCCGCGATTCCCAGCGCCGCGAGACGCTCGTCGACGCGCCGGCGCGCCTCCTCGCCCGGCGCCAGCACCAGCGCGCGGCAGGAGTCGTCGGGCTCGACGCCGATGCGGCGCAGCGCGTCGAGGTTCTGCTCGACCATCGGCCGTTCGGTGCCGCGCGGCAGGCGGTAGAAGTGCGTGAACGCCCGGCGCCAAAGCCAGGCGGAACCGCGCTCCGCCGCGCGCTCCGAGGCGACCGACCAGCGCGGCTTCAGCCGTCGCACGAGCGCGAGCCCGCGCGGATGCTCGGTCAGGTGGACCACCAGGTCGTAGCGTCGCTGCGCGAGCGCGCGCCCGAGCGCGCGTTCCGCGGCCCACTGCCGGGCGAGGCCCGCGCGCTTCCAGTCGCGGTCGATCGTGTGGATCCGGTCGATCGCCGGATGGCCCTCGAGCATCGGCGCGGTTTCGCGGTAGACGAGCGCGTCGATCGCGGCGTGCGGCGCCGCCGCCTTCAGCGCCGAGTAGACGGGCGAGGCGAGCAGCACGTCGCCGTGATGCCTCAGCTTGGTGACGAGCGCGGCGCGGACTTCGGCCAGCGGAACGGCGTCCGGGAGCGGGCTCGGCATGGAGGAACGATAGCAAACTTCGCCCGCCCACGCCGGACGCGGTCAGCGCTCACTCGTCCGGAAACCCGGTCCGGGAGGCGTTCCGGGCATCGGGTACAATCGCCCGACGCTCTCCCGCCCGACCGCCGCTCCCCGATGGCTTTCGACGCCGTTTCCGCCGCGCAGAAGGCGCAGATTCTCGCCGAGGCGCTGCCCTACATCCGGCGTTTCCACGACCGGACGATCGTCGTGAAGTACGGCGGCAACGCGATGACCGAGCCCTCGCTCAAGGCCGGCTTCGCGCGGGACGTCGTCATGCTGAAGCTCGTCGGCATGAACCCGGTGATCGTCCACGGCGGCGGGCCGCAGATCGGCGACCTCCTGAAGACGATGGGCATCCAGAGCGAGTTCCGCCAGGGCATGCGCGTCACCGACGAGCGGGTGATGAACGTCGTCGAGATGGTCCTGGGCGAGTTGAACCAGGAGATCGTCGGGTTGATCAACCAGCACGGCGGCAAGGCGGTCGGGCTCACAGGGCAGGACGGCGCGTTCATCCAGGCGAAGCGGATGACGCTGCGCGAGCCGGACAGCGGTGCCGACGTCGACATCGGTTTCGTCGGCGAGATCGAGCGCATCGACGCCGAGCTGATCCAGCTCCTCGACTCGCGCGACTTCATCCCGGTCATCGCGCCGATCGGTGTGGGTGCCGCCGGGGAGGCCTACAACATCAACGCCGACCTGGTCGCCGGGAAGCTCGCCGAGACGCTGCGCGCCGAGAAGCTCGTGCTGATGACCAATACCACCGGCGTGCTCGATCGTGACGGCCGGCTCCTCACCGGGCTGACGGCGAGCGAGATCGACGCGCTCTTCGCTGACGGAACGATCCACGGCGGCATGCTGCCCAAGATCGGGTCGGCGCTCGACGCGGTGAAGAACGGCGTCAAGAGCTCGCATATCATCGACGGTCGCGTCGAGCACGCGCTCCTGCTCGAAGTGCTGACCAACGAGGGCGTCGGCACGATGATCCGCGCCGACGACTCGCCGCCCCGCGCGTAGGCCGGGAGCCGCCCCCCATGCCCGCCAAGCCCGGCGAACGCCGCCTGCAGATACTGCAGACGCTGGCCTCGATGCTCGAGCACCCGCGCGGCGAGAAGGTGACGACCGCGGCGCTGGCGGCGAAGCTCGACGTCTCCGAGGCCGCGCTCTACCGGCATTTCGCGAGCAAGGCGCAGATGTTCGAGGGACTGATCGAGTTCGTCGAAACGACGCTCTTCTCGCTCGCCAACAAGATCCAGTCGGCGGAAGCGGACGGCGTCGCCCAGGCCGAGCAGATCGTCGCGATGCTGCTCGGATTCGCCCAGAAGAACCCCGGCATGACGCGCGTGCTGATCGGCGACGCGCTGGTCAACGAGGACGAGCGGCTGCAGGCGCGGATGAACCTGCTCTACGACCGTCTCGAAGCGGCGCTGCGTCAGTCGCTGCGGACCGCGCAGATGTCCAACGCCTGGCGCGGCGATCCGGCCGCCGACGCCGCGGCGCTGTTCGCCTACGTGATGGGCCGGTGGCAGGTCTACGCGAAGAGCGGGTTCAAGCGCCTCCCGCAGGACGGCTGGGAAGCGCAGCGCAAGTTCCTGTTCTCCTGACGGTCGCGGGGGGCCGGCGGTGGGCGGCGGGCGGCGAATGGATCGACGACACGGGGAGGCGACGATGGGGCCCGCCGGACAGCGTTTCTCGGGCGCGCGTCTGGCGTGCGGCGTCGCCGCGCTCTGGACGGGGATGGCGATCGCCCAATCCCCGGCGCTAGACCGGGTCGCGGAGGCGCTGCACGACCGGGCGCTCGAGCGCGATACCGCCGACGCCCATTACGTGCGCGGCCTGCAGGCGACGATGGACCCGGCCGCGCGGATCGGGGCCTACGCCCGGGCCTGGGAACTCGATTCCTCGCGGCTGCTCTTCCTGTCGGCGCTCGCGCAATCGTGCATGGCGCGCGGCGCGGCGCCGCTCGCCTCCTGCGCGTCGGCCGATCCGGTGTCGCGCTGGGCCGCGCGCGACGCCGACAACGCCGCGCCCTGGGTGCTGCTCGCGCATCGCGCGCGAGAGCGGGGCGACCTTCCGGCGATGCGCGCGAACCTCGTCCACGCCGCGGAGCGGCCGCGCTTCGACGGCTACCGCGCCCGCGGCGCCGACGTGGTGGCGCAGCTCATCGCCTCGTCGTCCGACCTCGCGCGCCGGCCGGAGTCCCCGTACGCGGCGGCGTCGCTGTCGGCATCGGCGACCGACGCCGCGCTGACCGAAGTCTCGGCGCTGTGCCGGCGCGACGCGCCCGGCGTCCTGCCCGACGCGGGCGTGGCGTGCACGCGCCTCGCCCGGACGATGGCCGAGCGCGCCGACACCTATGCCGGCCGGCAGGCCGGGCTCGCGATCGAAGGATCGTGGGCCGCGAGCGATCCGGATCGCTCGCGCGTCGCCGCCGCGCGCGAACGCCTGTCCGCGTCCGCGCTCGCCTGCCATGCCGCGCGGGGGTCGCTGGTCGCGCGGCTGGAAGGGTCCGCGTCCGAACGCGAGCGCTCGCGCGAGATCGGAGCCGCCGCGGTCGCCGACGCGTCGACGATGGACGAAGTGGCAGTCTGCGAGCGGCTGGTCTCGCGCGCGAAGGCCGCGAACCTGCTCTGAGGGTTCGATCCTGCCGGCGCTCGCTCGCGGGTGTCGGGGTCGGTTCGACGCCGCCATCAGCGTCGACGGTGCGATCGCGCCGCCGCCGATACGCCGGTCACCGCCGGGTCGGCGCTCGATCGCGACGGTCGCGATCGACGGCGTGGTGCCGGGCATGGCCGCGCTCCGGAGGCTTGCTCGCGTTCACCGCCGCACGCCGCAGACCGCGCAGCCGGGGTCGCGCGGCACGCGCAGCTCGCGCCATTGCGCGTCCAGCGCATCGAACAACAGCAGTCGTCCGGAGAGCGTGCGGCCGACCCCCGCCAGCAGCTTGAGCGCCTCGGCCGCCTGCATCGCACCGACGACGCCGACCAGCGGCGCGAACACGCCCATCGTCGCGCAGCGCGTCTCCTCGAGCTCCTCGCCCTCGCCGAACAGGCAGTGGTAGCACGGCGAGTCGGCATCGCGGGGATCGAACACCGCGATCTGTCCGTCGAAGCGGATCGCGGCACCGGAGACCAGCGGACTGCCGGCGGCGAAGCAGGCGCGATTGATCGCGTGCCGGGTCGCGAAGTTGTCGGTGCAATCGAGCACGACGTCCGCGGTCGCGACCAGCGGGGCGAGTTCGGGTTCGCCGACCCGGGAGGCGATCGGCACGACGCGGACTTCCGGGTTGACGGCGGCGATCCGGCGCGCCGCGGCTTCGACCTTCGGCGCCCCGACGTCGCTCATCGCGTAGAGGATCTGACGCTGCAGGTTGGTGAGGTCGACCCGATCGGCGTCGACGAGCGTGATCGTACCCACGCCCGCGCTCGCGAGGAATTGCGCGGCCGGATTTCCCAGTCCGCCCGCGCCGACGATCAGCGCCCGCGCGGAGGCGTAGCGCGCCTGCGCGTCCGGCCCGAGCTCTTCGAGCAGGAGATGGCGGCTGTAGCGGAGGAGCTGGGCGTCGTCCATCGTCGTCAGGGGCCCCGGCGGCATTATCGCGCCGCCGGGCGGCGGTCCCGGCGCCGCAAAGACAACGCCCGGCGCGCTGGCCGGGCGTCGGCGGCGGACCCGCGACCGCGGGCTAGGGCTTGGCGGGCGCGACGCTCGTCGGCTGCGTATTGGCGGCCGCGATCGACCGGATCGAGGCGACGACCGGCTCGCCCTTCAGGTGGTTGAGCGCCTGCTTGAGCTGGAAGTCCTCCGGGGAGCCGAATTCGAATCGCGCGAGCGGCGCCGCGGGCGCCGCGGGCTTGGGCGCCGCCGGCGAGGTCGGATGCGCGGTCGCGCTGTCCGGCGTCGTGGCGGGCGTCGCGGCGCGGTTGGTCTCGAGATGGCGGTCGAGGTTCGCCTCGCGGATCCGGTTGGGCGAGTCGCGGCCGTCGTCGACCGCGATGTCGGGCTCGATGCCCTTGGCCTGGATCGAGCGGCCCGACGGCGTGTAGTAGCGCGCCGTCGTGAGCTTGAGGCCGGAGCTGTTGCCGATCGGCAGGATCGTCTGCACCGAGCCCTTGCCGAACGTCGGCGCGCCGATCACCGTGGCGCGCTTGTGGTCCTGCAGCGCGCCGGCGACGATCTCGGAGGCCGACGCGGTTCCGCCGTCGACCAGCACGACCATCGGCACCTTCTTGACCTCCTGGGGCAGGTCCCGGAACCAATCGTCGCCGCGCCGCTGGTAGTTCTCGCGGCTCGCGGTCAGCCGCATCCGCGCGTCCGGCGTGCGCCCGTCGGTGTAGACGACCAGCGCGTCCTTGGGGAGGAACGCGGCGGACACCGCGACCGCCTGGTTGAGGAGGCCGCCCGGGTCGGCGCGGACGTCGAGCACCAGTCCCTTGAGCTCGCCCTGCCGGTAGAAGTCGCGAAGCGCCGCCGCGAGGTCCTGGCCGGTGCGTTCCTGGAAGTTGCGCACGCGCACGTAGCCGTAGCCCGGCTCGACCGTCTTGGCGCGCACGCTCTTGACGTTGATCTCCTCGCGGGTGAGCGGGAAGCTCAACGGTCCGTCGGCGTCCTTGCGCACGATCGTCAGCGTCACCGACGTGCCCGGCTTCCCGCGCATCAATTCGACCGCCTTCGACAACGACATGCCGCGCGTCGCGGTGTCGTCGATCTTGACGATCAGGTCGCCGGCCTTGATGCCGGCGCGGAACGCCGGAGTGTCCTCGATCGGCGAGACCACGCGCACGACGCCCTCTTCGACGCCGACCTCGATGCCCAGACCGCCGAACTTGCCCTGCGTGCTGACCTGGAGTTCCTTGAACGCCTCGGCGTCGAGGAAGTCCGAATGCGGGTCGAGCCCGCGGACCATGCCGTTGATCGCTTCGCGGATCAGCTTCTCGTCGCTGACCTGCTCGACGTAGTCGCTCTTGATCTTGCCGAAGACCGCCGAGAGGAGCTGGAGGTCCTCGTAGGGGATCGGGAGCTTGGCGTCGCGCTGCGCGACGGCGGAGAAATTGAGCGTGAGCAGCGCGCCCAGCACGGTGCCGAGCCCGATCAGTCCCGCCTTCTTCCAGCCGTTGCCCATCGTCGTCCCCGTCACGTTGACCGCACGCCCCGTTTCCGGGTGCCGCACCGGTCGGGGCAGTATACGCCGCGCTCGGCGGCGAACCGGAACGGCACCGGACCGGGCGTCAAGGCCCGGCCGCCGTCCGTCCGGACCGGTTGGACCTCGGCGGAGGGCGGAGTTCCCGTGCCGGTCGCGGATTCTCGCTCGCCCTGGTGCTCGAGGCGGCACGGTCGGCCCGACCGGATCGGCGCTGGTCGCCTCGTCGACGGACTCGACCGCGATGAGAGCGCGGCGGCGTGCAGGGACCGGATGTCGCTGCGGAGTAAGTGCCCACCTACGCCAGCGATCCCGGCGGACGGACCGGACCGAAGCTCGCTAGGTATTCGCCATGACGACCAGCGACCGGCCGGTCATCTGCGGCGGCGCGGGCAGTCCGATCAGCGCGAGCAGCGTCGGGGCCACGTCGCACAGCGCTCCGCCCGGCTCGATCCTCGCCGGCCGCCCGATGTAGACGAACGGGACGACATTGAGCGTGTGCGCGGTATGGGGCTGCCCGGTGGCCGGGTCGTGCATCTGTTCGGCGTTGCCGTGATCGGCGGTGATCAGGACCTCGCCGCCGGCGCGGCGGGTCGCGTCCACGACGCGGCCGACGCAGGCGTCCAGCGTCTCGACCGCCCTGACCGCCGCGGCGAAGTCGCCGGTGTGGCCGACCATGTCGCCGTTCGCGTAGTTGCAGACGATCGCGTCGTAGCGCCCGCTCGCGATCGCCTCGATCAGCCGGTCGGTCACCTCGACCGCGCTCATCTCCGGCTTGAGATCGTAGGTCGCGACCTTGGGCGAGGGCACGAGGATACGGTCTTCACCGGGGTAGACGTCCTCGACGCCGCCGTTGAAGAAGTAGGTGACGTGCGCGTATTTCTCGGTCTCGGCGATCCGTAGCTGCCGCAGGCCGTGGGACGCGAGCCAGGCGCCCAGGCTGTTGTCGACCGGTTGCGGCGCGAACGCGACCGGCAGCGCGGCGAACTCCTCGCCGTAGCGCGTCAGGCAGACGAACGCGCGCAGCGCCGGGACGCGCGCACGCGCGAATCCGGCGAACGCCGGATCGGTGAGCGCGCGGGTGATCTCGCGGGCGCGGTCGGCGCGGAAGTTCATGAAAACGACGACGTCGCCGTCGGCGATCCGGGACGGCGCCTCGCCCGGCCCGGCGACAACCGTCGGTCGCACGAACTCGTCGGTCTCGCCCCGGGCGTAGGCGGCGTCGAGCGCGCCGATCGCGCTGGCGGCGCGGTGCGCGGCGTCGCCGTCGACGATCGCGCGGTACGCCTGCTCGACGCGCTCCCAGCGCTGGTCGCGGTCCATCGCGTAGTAGCGACCGGTGATCGTCGCGATCCGCGCTCCCGGGTGCGCGGCGCAGACGCGCTCCATCGCCTCGATCGACGCCGCCGCGCTCTTCGGCGGCGTGTCCCGCCCGTCGAGGAACGCGTGGACCCGCACCCGCCCGACGCCGGCCGCCGACGCGAGCTCGACCATCGCGGCGAGATGGCGTTCGTGGCTGTGCACGCCGCCGGGCGACAGCAGCCCGAAAACGTGCAGCGCGCCGCCCGAGGAGCGGGCCGCGTCGGCCGCGCCGCGCAGCGCCGGGTTCGAGGCGAACCCGCCGGTCTCGATCGCCAGGTCGATCCGCGTCAGGTCCTGGTAGACGACCCGGCCGGCGCCGATGTTCAGATGGCCGACCTCGGAGTTGCCCATCTGCCCGTCCGGCAGTCCGACATGACGTTCCGACGCGTCGATCGTCCCGTGCGGCGCGCCCGCCATCAGCGCGGCCCAGCGCGGCGCGCGGGCGCGTGTGACCGCGTTGTCCGGCGCGTCGGGCCGCACGCCGAAGCCGTCGAGGATCAGCAGCACGACCGGACGGGGGCGCAGGGTGTTCAAGGGCGGGCGGAGTCGAACGGGGCGGCGGACGCGGGTCCGCGGTGGGCTATCATTCTACCTTTCGGCTTCCGATTCCCGGCGCATGTCCCTGGTCGCGTTCCTCGAGAAGAACTGGATGATGGCCCTCGTGTTCGTCGTCTCGGGGGCGATGCTCGTCATGCCGCTGGTGACTCGCCGTCTGTCGAAGGCGAAGGACGTGGGCAACCTCGAAGCGACCGTCCTCATCAACAAGAAGGACGCGATCCTCGTCGACGTGCGCGAGACTTCGGAGTACGAGAACGGCCGGCTGCCCGGCGCCGTGCACATACCGCTGTCGCAGCTCGAGGCGCGCTCCGCGGAGATCGCCAAGCAGGCGTCGCGACCGGTGATCGCGTATTGCGCGCGCGGCAACCGCAGCCGGATGGCCGCCTCGGCGCTGGCGAAGGCGGGATTCGCCGAGATCTACCACCTGAGCGGCGGCATCGACGCGTGGCGCGCGGCGGGCCTGCCGGTGGAGAAGTGACATGGCATCGGTGACGATGTACTCGACCGGCGTGTGTCCGTACTGCATCCAGGCCGAGCGGCTCCTCGCGGCCAAGGGTGTGACCGAGATCCATAAGATCCGGGTCGACCTGGAACCGGCCCGCCGGCAGGAGATGATGGAGCGCACCGGCCGGCGGACGGTGCCGCAGATCTACGTCGGCGACACGCACGTCGGCGGCTACGACGACCTGGTCGCGCTCGATCGCGCCGGCGGCCTCGATCCGCTGCTCGGCGCGCGCTGAGCGCCGCGAGCGCCGGGGCCCGAGCCGGCCCCGGAGGTCGGCGTCGCGTATAATCCGCGCCTTTGGCCCTCTACGACCCGCCCGACGGGAACGCCCATGGCATACACGCTGCCGCCGACCTCCGCGCAGGTCTCGATCGAGAAAATCTACGTCAAGGACCTGTCGGTCGAGAACCCGTCGTCCCCGCAGAGCTTCCGGGTGGCCGAGCCGCCGTCCATCGAGATCGGCTTGCGCACGCGCGCCGAGCAGGTTGAGCCGGACATCTACGAGTGCGTGCTGACGATCACGGTGACCGCCACCTCGGGCGAGCGCACCGTGTTCCTCGTCGAGGTCGCGCAGGCGGGCGTGTTCACCGTGCAGGGCGCGACACCGGAGACCCTGCAGCCGGTGCTGGCGATGCACTGCCCGGCGATGCTCTTCCCCTACGCCCGCCAGGCGATCGCCTGGGCGACGATGAACGCCGGCTATCCGCCGGTGCACCTCGCGCCGATCAGCTTCGAGGCGCTCTACGCCCAGCAGCTCGCCCAGAAGGGCGCGGCCGCGGCCTGACGCGATGCAGGGACGCGCGGCCGCGGTGGTCCTCGCCGCGGTCGCGGTCGCCTCGCCCGCGCCGGCGAACGCCGCCGACTTCCGCGTCACCGCGGAGGCGGCGACGGTCCTCTACGACGCGCCATCGGCGCGCGCGAAACCGCAGTTCGTCTACGGTCGCGACGTCCCGGTCGAGGTCCTGGTCGGCGTCGAGGGCTGGACCAAGGTTCGCGACGTGTCCGGCACGATCGGCTGGATGGCCGCCCGCACGCTCGTCGACCGGCGGGTCCTCCAGGTCCGCGTACCGGTCGCCGACATTCGCGTCAACGCGGACGACGCCGCCCCGGTCGCCTTCCGCGCCGCCGAGAACGTGCTGCTCGAGCTCGCCGAACCGGCGGGTTCGGTCGCCACGACTGCGTTCCCCGGCTGGGTCAAGGTCCGCCATCGCGACGGGGCCGTGGGCTTCGTGCGGATCGCCCAGGTGTTCGGCCTTTAGGGGCCGCGCGGATCCGCGATGTCGGGCGCGCGCACGACGATCGTCGTGGTCGGTGCCGGGGCCTGGGGCACGGCGCTCGCGTGCCACCTGGTCGAACGGGCGCAGGCCCGACCGCGGGTGTGCCTGCTCGCACGCTCGGCCGAGCGGGCCGCCGAACTCGATCGCGATCGCCGCAACGATCGTTACCTGCCGGGCGTCGGATTTCCGGCGGCGCTGCGGGTCGCCCACGACCGCGCCGAGGCGAGGAACGCCGACCTGTTGATCGCCGCCACGCCGGTCGCGGCGTTGGACGATGTCCGGGCCGAACTCGCGACGGCCGGCGTGCGCGCGCCGCTCGTCTGGTTGTCGAAAGGCTTCGTCGCCGCGGCCGACTCGCCGTGCGGTGTCGCCCTCGCGCATCAGCGGATCGCCCCCCGCTGGCCGGCGCCGGTCGGGGTCGTGTCCGGTCCGAGCTTCGCCGGCGAGGTCGCCCGTGGGCTCCCCACCGCCCTCGCGGCGGCGGCGACCGACCGCGCGCTGGCGCGCGAGGTGTCCGGGTGGCTGCGCGGCGAGACCTTGCGGGTGTACGACACCGACGACCTGGTCGGTGTCGAAGTCGGCGGTGCGGTCAAGAACGTGCTCGCGATCGCCGCCGGCCTGGCCGACGGCCTCGGTTGCGGACACAATGCCCGCGCCGCGCTCGTGACCCGCGGGCTCGCCGAGATGTCGCGTCTCGCGGTCGCGATCGGCGGCCGGCGGGAGACGCTGATGGGCCTCGCCGGTCTGGGCGACCTGGTGCTGACCTGCACCGGCGACGCGTCCCGCAACCGCCAGGTCGGCCTCGAACTCGCGAAAGGACGGGCGCTCGCCGCGATCCTCGCCGGGCTGGGCCACGTCGCCGAGGGTGTCGCCGCCGCCCGCGCCGCCCGCGCGCTGGCCGCCCAACACGGCGTCGATCTGCCGATCACCGACGCGGTCGCGGCCGTGCTCGACGGCCGGGTGACGCCGCGCGAAGCGGTCGACGCGTTGCTCCGGCGCGAGCCGCGCAGCGAATAGACCGGCTGCGTGCGAGCCCGGCCGGCGCGGTTCAGCGCGCCGCCCCGGCATAGCCGAGCTGGCGCCAGGCTTCGTAGACGGCGACCGCGACCGCGTTGGACAGGTTGAGACTGCGCATTCCCGGTCGCATCGGAATGCGCACCCGCCGCTCCGTGGCGAACCGCTCGACGATGGACTCGGGCAGACCCGAGGTCTCGCATCCGAACACCAGGACGTCGCGCGCCTCGAAGCGCACGTCGGGGAGCAGGGTCGTCGCCCGCGTGGTGAACGCGATCCATCGTCGCGGTCCGTCGAGCTCGAGCGCGGCGCGGCAGGCGTCGAGGTCGCGGTGGACCGCGACCCTCGCGTATTCGTGGTAGTCGAGCCCGGCACGCTTGAGCTCCCGGTCGTCGAGCCGGAATCCGAGCGGCTCGATCAGATCGAGCGTCGCGCCGGTGTTTGCCGCCAGACGGATCACGTTGCCGGTGTTCGGCGGGATCTCCGGATGGACGAGGACGATCGCGATCATCGGGTGTCTCCGGAGCGGGTCCGGGCCGCGACCCAGACTTCCACGCGGGCGGCGCCGGCGCGACGCAGCGCCGCCGCCGCCGCCGCCGCGGTCGCCCCGGTCGTCATGACGTCGTCGACCAGCGCGATCGCGAGGCCGTCGTAGCGGCGGCGCGTCCCGAACGCGCCGCGGACGTTGCGCACGCGCGCACGCCAGGGGAGCGACGCCTGCGGGGCGCTCTCGACGACCCGCACGAGCCCGTCGGCGAGCGGCAGGTCGAACGCGGCGGCGACCGATTTCGCGATCTCGCGCGCCTGGTTGTACCCGCGCGAGCGCTGGCGGGACGCGACGAGCGGCATCGCCACCAGCGCGTCGACGCGGCGGGCCGCGCCGGTGCGCGCGACCGCGACTTCCAGCGGCAGGGCGGCCGCCGGCGCGAGCTCCAGGGCGCCGCCGTATTTCAGTCGGCGGATCAGGTTCGAGAGCGGGAAGTCGTACGCACCGCCGGCCAGCGACGCGTCGAACGACGGCGGGTGGGCCCGGCACGCCGCGCACGGTCCCCCGTCCGCCGACCCGAGCGCGCAGCGGGGGCAGGCGGCGGCGGTCGCGGTCAGATCGTCCAGGCATGGCGCGCACAGCGCGGCCGGACCGGCAGGAGCGCCGCACAACGCGCACGGAGCCGGCAGCGCCGCGTCGAGCGCCCGCGCCGCGTCGCGGCCGGCGCCCGTGGCGGACTTGTAAAGCGATCGCAGCGTGGAATTTGACAAGTCGTCGGAGCGGAACGGACACTCGCCGCCGATTCTAGAGGCGCCGCGTCGATCGCGGCGATCCGACCAACGACCTAGCGCACGAGCCGGCGCGCGAGCGCCCAGCGGCCCGGCGCTGCCCGATCGCGAAGGCCCGTGTCCATGCTCGACGAGTCCGCCGGTTCCGTCCACGTCGCGCCCGGCGCGCGATCCTCGCCGCCGCCGCGCTGGAGCGTCGACGCGGTGATGGCGCTCTACGAGCTGCCGTTCGGCGATCTCGTCCACCGGGCGCAGACCGTCCACCGCGAGCACCATCGGCCCAACGAGGTCCAGCTCTCGACGTTGCTGTCGATCAAGACCGGCGGCTGTCCGGAGGATTGCGGCTACTGTCCGCAGGCGAAGCGCCACCACGCCGGCGTCGAGCCCGGCGCTCTGATGGACGTCCCGTCGGTCCTCGTCGCGGCGCGCGCGGCGAAGGAGGCCGGCGCGACCCGCTTCTGCATGGGTGCTGCGTGGCGCGGCCCGAAGGACCGCGAGCTCGAACCGGTGCTCGACATGATCCGCGGCGTGAAGGCGCTCGGCCTCGAAACCTGCTGCACGCTGGGCATGTTGAAGGAAGGCCAGGCCGAGGCGCTCGCGCGGGCCGGACTCGACTACTACAACCACAACCTCGACACGTCGCCGGAGTTCTACGGCGGAATCGTGTCGACGCGCGACTACGAGGACCGCCTCGAGACGATCGACCGCGTCCGCGGCGCCGGCCTGTCGGTCTGTTGCGGCGGCATCGTCGGGATGGGCGAGCCGCGGCGGGACCGCGCGGCGCTGATCGCGAAGCTCGCGTCGCTCGATCCGCCGCCGGAGTCGGTGCCGATCAACCACCTGGTCCAGGTGCCGGGGACACCGCTCCACGACCGCCTCGGCGGCCGGGACGCGATCGATCCGCTGGAGTTCGTCCGCACGATCGCCGCGGCGCGCATCACGATGCCGGGATCGACGGTGCGTCTGTCGGCCGGTCGTCGCGAACTGGGCGACGCGGTGCAGGCGCTCTGCTTCCTCGCCGGCGCCAACTCGATCTTCTACGGCGAGCGCCTGCTCACGACCGGCAACCCCGATGTCGACGCCGACCGCGAGCTCTTCGCGAAGCTCGGGCTCACGCCCGCGTAGCGCAACCCGGTCGCGCGCCGCGGCCGTGGCGGAGCGGGGCGGACGGTGGATCCGCTGATCGCCGCGCTCGAGGACGCGCTCGCGCGCCGGCGCGACCAGGGACTCGAGCGGCGACGGCGGATCGTCGAGTCCCGGGCCGGCCCTCGTGTCCGGGTCGCCGGTCGTGAACTCGTCGCCTTCGCGAGCAACGACTACCTCGGGCTCGCTGGCGATCCGGAGCTCGCCCGCGCCGCCGCCGCGGCGGCGGATCGATGGGGCGTGGGTTCGACCGCGTCGCACCTCGTGTGCGGTCACTACGCGCCGCACGAGGCGCTCGAGGCGGCGCTCGCTGATTGGGCGGG
This sequence comes from Burkholderiales bacterium, assembly GCA_046347725.1. GTDB lineage: Bacteria > Pseudomonadota > Gammaproteobacteria > Burkholderiales > Casimicrobiaceae > VBCG01. The sequence continues at coordinate 417,493 of JAXMFN010000002.1, read as the reverse complement.
GCCGCTGCCGGGCGGGCGTGCGGTCACCTTCTCGACCGGCTACCTCGCCAATCTCGCGATCGTCTCGGCGCTCGCCGACCGCGAAACCGAGATCCATGCCGACCGTCTGAACCACGCCTGCCTGAACGACGGCGCGCTGCTCGCGCGGGCCCGGCTGGTTCGCTACGCCCACGGCGACGCCGACGCGCTGGCGCGCCGCCTCGCCGCGTCGACCGCGCGCACGCGCCTCATCGCCACCGACGCGGTGTTCAGCATGGATGGCGACCTGGCGCCGCTCGGGCGGCTCGCCGGCCTGGCGCACGAGTACGACGCCTGGCTCGTCGTCGACGACGCCCACGGCTTCGGTGTGCTCGGCGGCGGCCGCGGCACGCTGGCCGAGCTCGGCGTGTCGTCCCCGCGCGTCGTGCTGATGGGCACGCTGGGCAAGGCCGCCGGCGTCGCCGGCGCCTTCGTCGCCGCGCATCCGGCGGTGGTCGAGACGATCGTGCAGACCGCGCGTCCGTACATCTACACGACGGCCGCTCCGCCGATGCTCGCGCAGACGCTGTTGGCGAGCCTCGAGCGGATCCGGACCGCCGGCGAGGCGCGCGCGCACCTGCAGGCGCTGATCCGCCGCTTCCGCGCCGGCGCCGCGCGACTCCCCTGGCGGCTCCTCGAGTCGCGCACGCCGATCCAGCCGCTCGTCGTCGGCGAGGCGCGCGAGGCGACCGCGCTCGCCGCCGCGCTCGAGGCCCGCGGATTCCACGTGCCGGCGATCCGACCGCCGACCGTGCCCGCGGGCACGTCGCGTCTGCGGGTGTCGCTGTCCGCTGCGCACTCGGTCGATGACGTCGACGGTCTCGTGGAGGCGCTCGCCTCGGTCGCGCGGGAGCGCGCGTGAGCGGCCCCTATGTCGCGGCGATCGGCAGCGGACCGCCGCTCGCGCTCCTGCACGGGTGGTCGCTCGACGGCGGCGTGTTCGCCGCGCTGGCGCCGGCGCTCGCCGCCCGCTTCCGCGTCTGCACGGTCGACCTCCCCGGCCACGGACGCAGCGCCGCGGTCGACGCGTCGACGCTCGACGGCATCGTCGACGCCGTCGCCGGCGCGCTCGCCGCCGAGCGCGCGCCGCTGACGCTCGTCGGCTGGTCGTTCGGGGGGCAGATCGCGTTGCGCTGGGCGGCCCGGGATCCGGCCCGGATTTCGCGCCTCGCGCTGGTCTGCACGTCGCCCCGCTATGTCGCCGCCGACGATTGGCCGCACGCGATGGCGGCGGAAACGCTCGATCGCTTCGCCGGCGATCTCCTGGGCTCGCCGGCGCGGACGTTGTCGCGCTTCCTCGCGCTGCAGGTGCAGGGTGGCGAGGGCGCGCGCGCGGCGCTCGAGTTCCTGCGCCGGGCCGGGCGGGGCGTGGAGGTGCACGCGGCCGGACTGTCGGCGGCGCTGGCGGTGCTCCGGCGCGCCGACCTGCGCGCCGACGCGGCGTCGGTCCGCGCGGCGACGCTGGTCATCGCCGGGGAACGCGACACGATCGCGCCGCCGGGTGCCGGCGCCTGGCTCGCGCGGGCGATCGCCGGTGCCCGGTTCGAGTCGGTCGCCGGTGCCGCCCACGCCCCGTTCGTCTCGCATCCCGCGGTGTTCGTCCCTGCGCTCGCGGGGTTCGTCGATGGCCGCTGACCGGGCGGGCGACGCACCGGACCCGAGCGACCCGGATCCGCGCGCGGTGCGGCGCGCGTTCGGGCGCGCCGCGGGCACCTACGACCAGGCGGCGGCGCTGCAGCGCGAGGTCGGGGCGCGGCTGGCATCGCGGCTGGACGTCGTGCGGCTCGACCCGGCGACGATCGCGGACCTGGGCTGCGGCACCGGCGAGGCGCTGGCCGTGCTCGCCGCGCGCTACCCGAAGGCGCGACTGGTCGCCGTCGACGCTGCGCGACCGATGCTCGTGGCGGCCCGGGACCGCGGTCGCGCGCGGCGGCCGCTTCTCGCCCGATGGTTCTCGCGGCGCGACGCCGGTGCGTCGTTCGTCTGCGCCGACGCGACGGCGTTGCCGCTCGCCGCGCGCAGCATCGACCTCCTCTGGTCGAACCTGATGCTCCAGTGGGTGCCCGACGTTGCGCGCGCGTTCGCCGAGTTCCATCGCGTGCTCGACGTCGGCGGCCTGCTCACGTTCACGACCTTCGGACCGGACACGCTCAAGGAGCTCGCCCGGGCGTTCGCCGGAATCGACGCGCACACGCACGTCAGCCGCTTCGTCGACCTGCACGACCTGGGCGATCTGCTCGTGCGGGCCGGATTCAGCGACCCGGTGATGGACATGGAGACGATCACCGTCACCTATCCGTCGCCGCAGGCGCTGCTCGCGGAACTGAAGGCGATCGGAGCGACCAACCAGACGCGGGCGCGTCCGCGTGGACTGACCGGTCGCTCGCGCCACGCCCGCGTCCTCGCCGCCCTCTCGGCGCTCGCCCGCGACGGCCGCGTGCCGGCGAGCTTCGAGGTCGTCTACGGTCACGCCTGGGTCGGCGAGCCCAAGCGAACCACGGAGGGGTTGCCGATCGTGCGCGTCGAACGTCGACGCCCGGATCGGCGGTGATCTCGGCGCCGCACGCCGGTGGTGTCTTCGTCACCGGCACCGACACCGGCGCGGGCAAGACCCGTGTCGCGGTCGCGCTGTTGCGGGCGTGCGCGGCCGGCGGCGTCGCCGCGGTCGGCATGAAGCCGGTCGCCGCCGGCATCGAGCCCGGGCAGACGGTCAACGACGACGTGCTGGCGCTCGACGCCGCCGGCGCGGTCCGCGCGCCGCTCGCTGATCGCAATCCGTACGCGTTCTCGGAACCGATCGCGCCGCACGTCGCGGCGGCGCGGGAGGGCCGGCGCATCGACCTCGCGGCGATCGCCGATGCCTACCGGCGGCTCGCCGCCGTCGCCGGCTTCGTCGTGGTCGAAGGCGCCGGCGGACCGTTGGTGCCCTTGTCCCAGGGGACGGACATGCTGGACATCGCCCGGGTCCTGCGCCTCCCGGTGATCCTGGTCGTCGGCCTGCGCCTGGGCTGCCTCTCCCAGGCGCTGGCCTGCGAGCTCGCGATCAGGGCGCGCGGCCTGGTCCTCGCCGGATGGGTCGCCAACCGGGTCGACCCGTCGATGGCCTGCGCCGACGAGAGCGTCGCGGCGATCGCCGAGCGCCTGCCGGCGCCGATGCTCGCGGATCTGGCGTTCGGGAGCCAAGGTCCGATTTCCGAGAGAACGGTGGCGTTGCTCCGGCGCGAAGCCTAGGACCGTGCCACGGAGGTCCCGGCGCGGCCCGATTTCGGTGCACGCTCGCGCCGAAAGTTTGATCCATGTTAAGATTTTCGCGCTTTACGCCGCGCCAGTTCCCCGCGCAACGGCCTTCCGGAACCCCGTTCGATCCGAGTCGGGGCGGGTGGAGTGGTTGCGCCGAGGACCGGCGCCCGACCCTGATGGCCTCGCGATGCCGGTGACTGAACGCCCGTCGATGCCCGATGGCTCGGGATGGCGGGTCGAAGCCCGACGGCGCGCCGGGTTGTCGCCGGTGCGATGCTGGACGCTCTTCGGCGCGTTCGCATCGGGCAACGTCGCGCTGGCACTGGCTTTCGCGGCGGGGGGCGTGTGGCCGGTGTTGCCGTATTCGGTGCTGGAGCTGGGCTGCCTCGCCGCCGCCTGCGCCTGGCTCGAGCGGCGTGGCCGGGAGTGGGAGGCGCTGACGCTCGAGGACGATCGCGTGATCGTCGAGCGGGCGGCGGGAGGACGAGTCGAACGACTCGAGTTGCCGCGCGCGTGGCTGCGCGTGGAGCTCGAGCGGGAAGGCGCGGGGCGCGAGCCGACGTTGAGGCTGCGGTCCGGACGGCGGTCGCTGCGCTTCGGCGCGGGGCTGCCGGTGGCGGAACGCGTGGCGCTGGCGCGCACGCTGAAGGGGAGGCTGCCGGCGCGCTAGCGCGGGGGGGCCGCAGGACAACCGGCGCAGGATCGGCAGGGAACGACGAGGTCAGCATGCATCGCAATTCCATCCGGACCCGGGGCGCAGGCCTCGCCCGCGCGGCGGCCGCCGCGCTCTTCGCCGCGCCCGCGGCGGCGCTCGCCGCCTGGGAGTGGAACCTACAGACGCCGGTCTCGGCGATCGCCCGACAGCAGAACGAGCTGCACGCGTTCATCTTCTGGATCTGCGTCGTCATCTTCGTCGGCGTGTTCGGGGTGATGTTCTATTCGCTGTTCAAGCACCGCAAGTCGATCGGCCACCAGGCCGAGCCGTTCCACGAGAACACGCTGGTCGAGATCGTCTGGACGGTGATCCCGTTCCTGATCCTGTTGTTCATGGCCTGGCCGGCGACCAAGACGATCCTGGCGATGAAGGACACCAGCGCGTCCGAGCTGACGATCAAGGTGACCGGCTACCAGTGGAAGTGGGGCTACGACTACCTGCAGGACGGCTTCGGCTACTTCTCGAACCTGTCGACGCCGCTCGCCCAGATCGAGAACCGCGAGCCCAAGGGGCCGAACTACCTGCTCGAGGTCGACAACCCGATGGTCGTGCCGGTCGACACCAAGGTGCGGGTGCTGATCACCGCTGGCGACGTGATCCACGCCTGGTGGGTGCCGACGCTGGGCGTCAAGCAGGACGCGATCCCCGGATTCGTCCGCGACGCCTGGTTCAAGGCCGAGAAGGTGGGCACGCTGCGCGGCCAGTGCGCGGAGCTCTGCGGCAAGGAACACGGCTTCATGCCGGTGGTCGTCGAGGTCAAGTCCAAGGACGACTACGCGAAGTGGGTGGCCGAGCAGAAGAAGAAGGTCGCGGCCGCCGCCGACGACCCGTCGAAGACATGGGACGAGAAGGCGCTCGCGGAGCGCGGCGAGAAGGTCTTCGCGGCCAACTGCGTCGCCTGCCACCAGGTCAACGGCAAGGGCGTGCCCGGGGCGTTCCCGGCGCTCGACGGTTCGAAGGTCGTGCAAGGCCCCGCGGGCGACCAGCTCGCGCTCGTGCTCAACGGCAAGGCCGGCACCGCGATGGCCTCGTTCAAGCAGCTTTCCGACGCCGACCTGGCGTCGGTGATCACCTACACGCGCAACGCCTGGGGCAACAAGGCGGGCGTCGTCCAGCCCGCGCAGGTCGCCGCCGCGCGCAAGTAGCGCGAGCGCCCGTCCCCCGGAACCCCAGTCGAGGAGCACCGCGATGAGCAGCATTCCGCACGATCACGCCGCCGGCCACGGGCACGGTCACGACGACGCGCACGGTCACCACCCGTCCGGGATCATGCGCTGGATCACGACGACCAACCACAAGGACATCGGCACGCTGTACCTGTGGTTCTCGTTCATCATGTTCCTCGTCGGCGGCGTCATGGCGCTGACGATCCGCGCCGAGCTGTTCCAGCCCGGCATGCAGGTCGTCCACCCCGAGTTCTTCAACTCGATGACGACGCTGCACGGCCTCATCATGGTGTTCGGCGCGATCATGCCGGCCGCGGTCGGCTTCGCGAACTGGATGATCCCGATGCTGATCGGCGCGCCGGACATGGCGTTCGCGCGGATGAACAACTGGAGCTTCTGGCTGCTGCCGCCGGCGGCGATCCTCCTCGTCACGTCGCTGTTCGTGCCCGGCGGCGCCGCCGCCGCCGGCTGGACGCTCTACCCGCCGCTGACGATCCAGGCCGGCATGGGCATGGACCTGACGATCTTCGCCGTCCACATCATGGGCGCGTCGTCGATCATGGGCTCGATCAACATCATCACGACGATCCTGAACCTGCGCGCGCCCGGCATGACGCTGATGAAGATGCCGCTGTTCGTGTGGACCTGGCTGATCACCGCCTACCTGCTGATCGCCGTGATGCCGGTCCTGGCGGGCGCGGTCACGATGCTGCTCACCGACCGCCACTTCGGCACGTCGTTCTTCAACGCGGCGGGCGGCGGCGACCCGGTGCTCTTCCAGCACATCTTCTGGTTCTTCGGCCATCCGGAGGTCTACATCATCATCCTGCCGGCGTTCGGGATCATCTCCGAGATCCTGCCGGTGTTCTCGCGCAAGCCGCTGTTCGGCTACGCGTCGATGGTCTACGCCGTCGCCGGCATCGCGATCCTGTCGTTCATCGTCTGGGCGCACCACATGTTCACCGTCGGTCTGCCGACGGCGGGACTGCTGTTCTACATGTACGCGACGATGCTGATCGCGGTGCCCACCGGCGTGAAGGTGTTCAATTGGCTGGCGACGATGTGGAAGGGGTCGATCACCTTCGAGACGCCGATGCTGTTCGCGCTCGGATTCCTGTTCCTGTTCACGATGGGCGGCTTCACCGGACTCGTCTGCGCGATCATGCCGGTCGATATCCAGATCCACGACACCTATTACGTCGTCGCGCATTTCCACTACGTGATGGTGGCGGGCTCGCTGTTCGCCTTCTTCGGCGGCGTGTATTACTGGCTGCCCAAGTGGAGCGGCACGATGTACGACGAGAAGATCGGCAAGCTGCACTTCTGGCTGTCGCTGGTCTTCTTCAACGTCGCGTTCTTCCCGCAGCACTTCCTCGGCCTGGCCGGGATGCCGCGGCGGGTGCCCGACTACGCGACGCAGTTCGCCGACTGGAACATGATCTCGTCGATCGGGGCCTTCGGTTTCGGGCTGTCCCAGCTCGTATTCCTCTACGCGGTGGTCAAGTGCGTCCGCGGCAACGGCGAGAAGGCGCCGGCCAAGCCCTGGGACGGCGCGACGACGCTCGAGTGGACGTTGCCCTCGCCGGCGCCGTACCACTCGTTCGAGACGCCGCCGGTCGTGAAATGACCGCGGCGCGCACCGGCACGACGATGAGCGCCGTCGAGGACCGCCCGGACGATCCGGGCGCGCGCGCGCGGGCGTCCGCCCGGCGGACCGCCTGGATCCTCGCGACGATCGCGGTCGTGTTCTTCTGCGGCGTCATCGCCTCGCGCTGGCTGGGCGACCAGAGCACCGGCATGACGGTCATCGGCGCCGCGGTGTTCCTGTTCCTGCTGCTCGGCATCGGGCGGCACCTCCGACGATGACCGCTCAGGCCGCGCCGACGCTCAGGGCCGAGAATCGCGGCCTCTTCCTGCGGCTCGCGCTCGTCGCCGCGGCGATGTTCGCGTTCGGCTACGCGCTGGTGCCGTTCTACGAGAAGATCTGCAAGGTCACCGGCTTGCGCGACCTCGACCGGCCCGCCGAGGCGCGCAACACGCAGGTCGACCTTTCCCGCAAGGTCCGCATCGAGCTCGACGCGAACACGCGCGGGCTGCCCTGGACGTTCCGGCCGCTGGAGGGGGTCGTCGACGCCCATCCAGGCGCGGTGAACCAGGTCGCCTACGAGATCGTCAACACGACCGATCGCCCGGTGACCGGTCAGGCCGTGCCGAGCTACGCGCCGCGCGACGCCGCGGCCCACTTCCGCAAGCTCGACTGCTTCTGTTTCACGACGCAGACGCTCGCCCCCGGCGAGCGGCGCGTCATGCCGGTGGTGTTCGTGCTCGATCCCGACCTGCCGGCGGACATTCCGACGATCTCGCTCTCGTACACGTTTTTCGTCGTCGAAGGGGGCGCGCAGTCGGCCGAACGCAGGGAAGGCGCCGCGCGCGGGACCTAGGACGCGGGCGGACGCAGTCGGTACCGGGAAGAGGAACAGGGGAGCGCATCGATGGGAACCACGACCAGCGGCGGCCAGCCCGCCTACTACATTCCGCAGCCGTCGCACTGGCCGATCACCGGCTCGGTCGCGCTGCTGCTGATGGGCATGGGGGCGGCCTTCTGGTTCAACGGCATCGCACCCGGACCGTGGATGGTCGCGGCCGGCGCCGCGGTGCTCGTGTTCATGATGTTCGGCTGGTTCGGCACGGTGATCGGTGAATCCGAGGCGCGCCTCTACAGCAAACGCGTCGACCTGTCGTTCCGCTGGAGCATGAGCTGGTTCATCTTCAGCGAAGTGATGTTCTTCGCGGCGTTCTTCGGCGCGCTGTTCTACGTCCGCAACCTGTCGGTGCCGGACCTGGGCGCGGGGACGCTGACCGGCAACCTGCTGTGGCCGAATTACTCGGCGCAATGGCCGACCGTCGGGCCGTACGTGACGCAGAAGTTCACGCCGATGGGGGCGATGGGGATCCCGCTGCTCAACACGATCCTGCTTCTCTCGTCGGGCGTCACGCTCACGATCGCCCATCACGCGCTCAAGGCCGGCAACCGCGGGTCGCTCGCGTTCTGGCTCCTGTGCACGATCGTGCTGGGCTTCACCTTCCTCGGTTTCCAGGCCTACGAGTACATGCACGCGTACTCGGACCTCAACCTCAAGCTGTCGAGCGGCGTGTACGGCTCGACGTTCTTCATGCTGACCGGGTTCCACGGCGCGCACGTGACCGTCGGCGCGATCATGCTGACGGTGATGCTGGGACGCGTGCTCAAGGGGCACTTCGACGCGCAGCACCACTTCGCCTTCGAGGCCGCGGCGTGGTACTGGCACTTCGTCGACGTCGTCTGGCTGCTGCTGTTCGTGCTCGTCTACTGGCTGTAGACGTCGCGCCGCACGTCGGGGCCGCCCGGGGTCGCCCCCCGCGCGGCCCTTCGCGTCTTCGCGCCGCGTCCGCACCCGCGGGTTCGGAGCCTCGCTAGCGCAGACCGGCGGGCGCGATCCAGCCCAGGCGGTACGATACGAGCAGGAAGGTCACCAGCGCGATCGACAGTCCGACGCGGATCGCGAGCGCGGTCACCACGCGGTTGCCGCTGCCCCGGTCGCGGTAGAGGAACACGAGCGCCGTGAACAGCGCGACGACGACGGCGACGAGTCCGAGGATGACGACGGTCTTCACGGGAAGGGGCGCGCACAGCGGTGGGCGTCCCGGCGAGTCTAATGCATGAGCCGGGCGAGCGCGCCCGCACCGGCGCCTCGAGGTTCGCGCGGATTGCGCTGGCGCTGGCCGCGCTGGCGGCGATCGGCGTGTTCGTCGCCGCCGGACAGTGGCAGCGCTCGCGCATGCTCGACAAGGAGGCGCAGGGTGCGGCGCTCGCCGCCGCCGCCGGGCGCGAGAGGGTCGCGCTGCCGCGCACCGACGACTGGTACGCGTGGCGCTTCCGGCCGGTCCGGCTCGACGGCGAGTGGGTGCCCGACCGCCAGTTCCTCGTCGACAATCGCGTGCACGCCGGCCGCGCCGGTTTCCAGGTCTTCGCGCCGCTGCGTCTGGACGACGGGCGCGTCGTCCTCGTCGATCGCGGTTGGGTCGCAGCCGGCGCCGGGGCGACGCGGATTCCGGAGGTCGCGATGCGGTCGGGCCGTGCGGAGGTCGACGGAAGGGTCGCCCTGCCGCCTTCGCGCTACCTCGAGCTCGACGCCGGCGCGCCGTCCGGCGCCGTATGGCAGAACCTCGACGTCGCGAGACTCGCCGCGGCGACCGGACTCGCGCTCCTGCCGATCGTCGTCGAAGAGACCGGGACCACGGCCGCCGAGGGACTCAGGCGCGACCGTCCGCCGCCGGACGCCGGCGCCCGGACCCATGAGGTCTACATGATGCAGTGGTACGCGTTCGCCGCCGTCACGGCGGCGCTGTGGATCGGCTTCGCCGTGCGCGATCGCCTGCGCCGAAAGGACGGGCGGTGAGCGTTCCGCCCCCCGGGTCCGGCGCGCCCGCGCCGCCGCCCGCCGCCGCCGGCCGCAGGACGCTCTGGCTGATCCTGGCGGTCTGCGCCGCGCCGGTGATCGCGTCGTTCGCCACGTACTACGTGTTCCCCGGGCGCACGGCGGCGAACTACGGGGAACTGCTCCCGACCCAGCCCGCGCCGGCGCTCGCCGGACGCACCGCCGAGGGACGCGACTGGACGCTCGCCGACGAGCGCGGCCGCTGGGTCGTGATCGTCGCCTCGCGCGCCCCCTGCGACCGCGCCTGCGAGGGCCGCCTCTACGCCTCCCGCCAGGCACGGCTGCTCCAGGGCCGCGAGCAGGAACGCGTCCGTCGCGTGTGGCTCGTCCGCGAGGACCTGCCGGAGGCGCCGGCCAACCACGCCGACCTCCTGGTCGTCCGCGGCGACGCCGCGTCGGTCGATCGCCTGCCGCGCGGCGAGACGATGATCTACCTCGTCGATCCGCTCGGAAACCAGGTGCTCGCCTGGCCGGACATGCCCGACGTCCGGGCGGTGGCACGCGATCTCGCGCGCCTGCTCAAGGCGTCCCGTATCGGGTGACCGGCACCCGCGCCGTCGCGGGGCCGGCCCCCCGCGAGGCACGGCGCGGTAAAATCCGTATTCGGGACACGTTCCAATGACCTCCCTGGCCCTCGCCGAAAGCCGCCTACGCCAGTTCCTCGCGCTCGCCAAGCCGAGGGTCGTGTCGCTGATCGTGTTCTGCGCGGTGATCGGCATGTTCCTGGCGACGCCGGGGCTGCCGAACGCGACGGCGGTCTTCGCCGCGACGATCGGCATCGCGCTCGTCGCCGGCGCGGCGGCGGCGATCAACTGCCTCGTCGAGCGCAAGATCGACGCGGTCATGCAGCGCACCCGCGCCCGTCCGCTGCCGCGCGGCGATCTCACCTCGATTCAGACGCTCGCGTTCGCCGGCGCGGTCGGCGGCGCCGGGCTCGCCATCCTCGGCCTATGGGTCAACGCGCTGACGATGTGGCTCACGCTTGCCACCTTCGTCGGCTACGCGATCGTCTACACGGTGCTGCTCAAGCCGGCGACGCCGCAGAACATCGTCATCGGCGGCGCGTCCGGCGCGATGCCGCCGGTGCTGGGCTGGGCCGCGGTCACCGGCGAGGTCGCGCCCGAGGCGCTGATCCTGTTCCTGATCATCTTCGTCTGGACGCCGCCGCACTTCTGGTCGCTGGCGCTCTACCGGACGGCCGACTACGCGCGCGCCGGACTGCCGATGCTGCCGGTCACCCACGGTTCGCGCTACACGCGCCTGATGATCGTGCTCTACACGTTCGCGCTGGTCGCGGTGACGATGCTGCCGTTCGCGATCCGCATGAGCGGGATCGTCTACCTCGGCGCCGCGCTGGCGCTGGGCGGCGTGTTCCTCGCCTACGCGATCGCGCTCTATTTCCGCTATAGCGACGCGTTGGCCCGCCGCACCTTCGCCTGGTCGATCGCCTACCTCGCGTTGCTGTTCTCGGCGCTCCTGGTCGACCACTACTGGTTGTAGGCGGGTGCGATGTCGCCGATCCGTCGCCGATCGTTCGTGCTGGCGGCGACGCTCGCGGTCGTCGCCGGACTCGCCGGCTGCGGCCCCGACAAGGCGAAGTTCAGGGGCTCGGATGTCACCGGCAGCCCGTTCGGGCGCGACTTCGCGCTGTCCGACCACGACGGACGTGCCCGCACGCTCGCCGACTGGCGGGGCAAGGCGGTCGTCCTCTTCTTCGGCTACACGCAGTGCCCGGACGTGTGCCCGACGACGCTCTCGACGCTCGCCGAGACGATGAAGTTGCTGGGCGCCGACGCCGATCGGGTGCAGGTGCTGTTCGCCTCGGTCGACCCCGAGCGCGACACCGCCGAGCTTCTCAAGCAGTACGTGCCGGCCTTCGATCCGCGCTTCGTCGGCCTGCGGGGCGAGGGGGCGGCGCTCGAAGCCGTCGCGAAGGAGTTCAAGGTGATCTACCAGAAGGTGCCCGGCACGACGCCGTCGACCTACACGGTCGACCACTCCGCCGGCTCGTTCCTGTTCGATCCCAAGGGCCGCCTGCGCGTCTACGAGGCGCACGGGCAGTCCGCCGCCGGCTTCGCCCACGACCTCCGCGCGCTGCTCGACGAGCGGTAGGCCGGTCCGGCGTGTTCGCGCCGTCGGTCGCCGGACCCCCGCGGCGCTATGCGCGCCGGCGCTCGACGAGCTCGATCTTGTAGCCGTCGGGATCCTGGACGAAGGCGATGACGGTCGTTCCACCCTTGACCGGACCGGCCTCGCGCGTCACCGATCCCCCGCGCTCGCGGACCTGGTCGCAGGCGGACTTGGCGTCGTCCACCTCGATCGCGACGTGGCCGTACGCGGTCCCGAGGTCGTAGCGATCCACGCCGTAGTTGTAGGTCAGCTCGAGCACCGCCCCCGACGACTCGTCGGCGTAGCCGACGAAGGCGACCGTGTAGCGCTGCTCCGGCCGGTCGGTCGTGCGCAGCAGACGCATGCCGAGCACGCCGGTGTAGAAAGCGATCGCGCGGTCGAGGTCGCCGACGCGCAGCATCGTGTGCAGGATGCGCATGGGAGTGGGGGCCGAATTCGCCTAGAACTCGATCATCTCGAAGTCGTCCTTGCGGGCGCCGCATTCCGGACAGGTCCAATTGGGCGGGACGTCCTCCCATTTCGTGCCCGGGGCGATGCCCTCGTCGGGCGCGCCGGCCGCCTCGTCGTAGATCCAGCCGCAGATGAGGCACATGTATTTCTTCAAGAGCCGCTCTCCCGCATCGTCGATCGACTGCCGCCCTCGCGGGCCGGACTCGGGCAGAATTATAGGATGTCCGACCGCCGCGAGCCGCGTCGCCCGCACCGATGATCCGCATCAACCTCGGGTCGGGTCCGCATCCGCTCGCCGGGTGGTTGAACGTGGACCTCGACGCGTCCGCCCGGCCCGATGTCGTCGCCGACCTGTCGCGGCCGCTGCCCTTCGCCGACGCCTGCGCCGATTTCCTCCACACCGAGGACTTCGTCGCGCAGCTCGAACCCGACGCGCTCGCCGGCTTCCTCGGCGAGTGCCGCCGCGTCCTGAAACCGGGCGGGTGCCTGCGGCTCCTCACGCCCGATCTCGCGCGCTTCATGCGCACCTACCTCGAGGATCCGGCGCACCTCGTGCGGATCTGGACCGGGTTCGTCGGCGTCCCGCTTCCCAACGGCACTGCCGCCGACGTCGTCAACCTCGGCATGAAGCTCGCAGGGCGCTGGCAGTACGACCTCGAGACGCTCTCGCGCATCGCTTCGCGCGCCGGCTTCGACGTCCGCGAGGTCGCTTACGGCGAGAGCCGCCACCCGGAGCTGCGGGGCATCGACCTGCGCAAGCCCGACGAGGCGGTGAGTCTGTACGTCGAGTGCGTTCCCCGACCGGCGTGAAGCGGCCGGCGGGATCGCCCGGTGCCATCCGGTACCATGGCGCTCCGGGCGACCGTCGGCGCGAACCGCGTCGGACTTGCGGGTTTCCCTGACGCCGATGTCCAACGAACCCCTCTCAGGCGCGCCTCCCGTCGTCCTCGTCTTCGCCGCTTCCGATCCGTCGGGCGGCGCGGGGCTGCAGGCCGATCTCCTGACGCTCGCCTCGACCGGTTGCCATCCGCTGTCGGTGGTGACCGCGGTCACCGTCCAGGACACCTCCGGCGTCGAGGCGGTCCAGGCGATCGAGGCGGAGTGGGTCGCCGACCAGGCACGCGCGCTGCTCGAGGACATGCCGGTCGACGCTTTCAAGCTGGGTGCGCTGGGCAGCGTCGAGAACATCGCCGCGATCGCCGAGATTCTCTCGGACTACCCCGACGTGCCGCTGATCCTCGATCCGGTGGTCAAGCCGATGCGCGGCGCCGAGCATTCGGCCGACGCGATGGTCCAGGCGTTGCGCGACCTGCTCCTGCCGCAGACGACGATCGCCACGCCCAACGGCCACGAACTCAAGCTACTCGCGGGGCAGGACGATGACGAGCCGGAGCTCTCGCCGGCCGACTGCGCTGCGCGGCTCATCGAGGCCGGCTGCGAGTTCGTGCTGGCGACCGGCACGCACGACGGCGTGCGCGAGATCGTCAACACGCTCTACGGCAAGGCGGGCGTCGTGCGCACCGACGCCTGGGCCCGCCTGCAGGGGCCGTTTCACGGCGCCGGCTGCACGCTCGCCTCGGCGATCGCCGCGATGCTCGCCAACGGCCTCGAGCTGACCGACGCCGTCCGCGAGGCGCAGGACTACACCTGGAACGCGCTGCGCAAGGCCTACCGGCCCGGCATGGGCCGCTTCCTGCCGGACCGGCTCTTCTGGGCGCGCGAGGAGAGCGAGGCGCGCGGCGCCGAGGCCGAAGACGAACGCGAGGGCGCCGATGTCCGGGGTAGCCACTGACGGGTCTTCGGGGTCGTCGCTCCGGGCAGGACGGCTCGCCAGGCTGACCGGCCTCTACGCGATCACGCCCGACCTCGACGACACCCCGAGGCTGGCCGCGCTGTGCGCCGCCGCGCTCGACGGCGGCGCCGTCGCGATCCAATACCGCAACAAGTCGGCGCCGCCCGCGCTCGCCTTCGAGCAGGCGAAGGCGCTGGTCGCGCTCGCGCGCGGGCGCGGTGCCCTGCTGATCGTCAACGACGATCCGGCGCTCGCCGCCCGAGTCGACGCGGACGGCGTGCACGTCGGCGCGGACGACGGCGGCGTCGAACGCGCCCGGGCGACCGTCGGGCCCGATCGGCTGGTCGGCGCGTCCTGCTACGACCGGCTCGAATACGCGCGCGACGCGGTCGCGCGGGGCGCCGACCACGTCGCCTTCGGCAGCTTCTACGCCTCGCCGACCAAGCCGCAGGCCCGGCGCGCCGGCCTCGATCTGCCGGCACGGGCGCGGGCGCTGGGCGTGCCGATCGTGGCGATCGGCGGCATCGACGAACGCAACGCCGGCGAGCTCGCGCGCGCCGGTGTCGATGCGATCGCGGTGATCCAGGCGGTGTTCGGCGACGCACTTCCTGCGGGCGTCGCCGCCGCCGCGCGCCGCGTCGCCGCGGCGTTCGCCGCCGGCCGCGGCGGCGACCGACCCTCCGGCGGCGCGCCTGCTACCATCCGGCCGGCGGCGCGTGGAGGCGCGCCGCGCCCCTCTCTTTCCGGTGCGCAGCCCATGAGCCGCAACGACGAACTCTTCGCGCGCGCGCAGCGCACGATTCCCGCCGGCGTCAACTCCCCGGTCCGCGCCTTCCGTTCGGTCGGCGGCGCGCCGCGATTCCTGGTTCGCGGCGAAGGCCCCTACGTCTGGGACGCCGACGGCCGGCGCTACACCGACTACGTCGGCTCCTGGGGGCCGGCGATCGTCGGCCACGCGCATCCGGCGGTCGTCGCCGCCGTGCAGAAGACCGCCGTGCACGGCGTGTCGTTCGGCGCGCCCACCGAGATCGAGATCGAGATGGCCGAGACGCTCGTCCGGCGGCTTCCTTCGCTCGAGCTCGTCCGGCTCGTGTCGTCGGGCACCGAGGCGACGATGTCGGCGCTGCGCCTCGCGCGTGGTTTCACCGGCCGACCGAAGATCGTGAAGTTCGAGGGCTGTTACCACGGCCACGGCGACAGCCTGCTGGTGAAGGCGGGTTCGGGCGCGCTGACCTTCGGCCAGCCGTCGTCGGCGGGCGTCCCGCCCGAAATCGCCAATCAGACGATCGTGCTGCCGTACAACGACGCCGCGGCGCTCGAGGCGGCCTTCGCCGCCGACGGCGCGTCGATCGCCGGCGTCATCGTCGAGCCGGTCGCCGGCAACATGAACCTCGTCCATCCGGCGCCCGGCTTCCTCGAGCGGCTGCGCCGCGTCTGCGACCGCCACGGCGCCGTGCTGATCTTCGACGAGGTGATGACCGGCTTCCGCGTGCATCCGCGCGGCGTGCAGGGCATGACCGGCGTGACGCCGGATCTCACGACGCTCGGCAAGGTGATCGGCGGCGGCATGCCGGTCGGCGCCTTCGGCGGCCGGCGCGACATCATGAACCTGATCGCGCCGCTGGGACCGGTCTACCAGGCGGGGACGCTGTCGGGCAATCCGGTCGCGGTCGCCGCCGGGCTGGCGACGCTCGCGCTCACCGAGGCGCCCGGCTTCTACGAGACGCTCTCCGTGCGGACCCGGGCGCTGACCGACGGGTTGACGGCGGCGGCGAAGCGCGCCGGTGTGCCCTTCTGCGCGCAGGCGGTCGGCGGCATGTTCGGCCTTTACTTCGCGCCGCGGGTGCCGGCGAGCTACGCCGAGATCATGGCCTGCGACAAGGAGCGGTTCAACCGCTGGTTCCACGCGATGCTCGACGCCGGTGTCTACTTCGCCCCGTCGGCCTACGAGGCGGGCTTCGTGTCGGCGGCCCATACGGAGGCCGACATCGCTGACACGATCGAGCGAGCGTCGGGCGCGTTCTCCGGTCTCGTCTGACCACGCGGCGGCGGTCCGGTGGCGGTCGCGGACGTCACGATCCTCACTCGAACGCTCGGGCGCCCGTGTCTCGCCGACGCGGCGGCCTGCGTCGCCGCGCAGACGGTCGCACCGCGCGAATGGCTGGTCGTCGACGCGTCCGGCCGCGGCGTGGAGGTCCCGTCCGCCGGCGCCGTGCCGGTCCGGACGGTCGGCAGTGGTGCACCGATGCTGCGCTCGCCGGCCGGCAACTTCGGCTTCCGCGAAGCGCGCGGACGCCGGATCGTCGTGCTGGATGACGACGACCTATTGCGTCCGGCCTTCGTCGAGCGGCTGTCCGCCGCCCTCGACGCCGATCCCCGCTGCCTGGTCGCCTACGGCGACGTCGACGTCGAGACCGACCGACCGGACGTGACCGGACGTTACTCGTTCGAGTTCTCCGAACTGTTGCTACTGCGTCGCAACCTGTTCCCGCCCAACGGCGGGATGTTCGACGCCTCGCTGGTCCGCGACCGTGGTGTCCGCTACGACGCCGCGCTCGACTGGTTCGACGACTGGGACCTTTGGCTGCAGATGTCGGCGCACACGTCGTTCGTCCACGTGCGCGAGCCGCTCGCCGTCTACCGACTGGGTCTGTCGCAATCGGGCGTATGGAACATCGATTCGCCCGACGCCGATCCGGTGCTCAAGGGCCACGAGGGCATCGTGCGCTCGCGCTACGCCGCGCGCCGGCAGGTGGCCGAGGCGCGGCACGCCGGCCTGAAGGCGCGCGCCCGCTCGCTCGCGGCCGCTCGTCGGTGGCCGGAGGCCGCGCAGGCGTGGCTCGCCGCGCACCAGGACTACCACTACGACGCCGAGCCGCTGATCGGCTACGCCGAGATCGCGCTGGCCGCCGGAGATCTCCGGGCCGCCCGGGCGACCGTCGACGCGGGACTCGCGTTGATGCCCGACGACCCGACGTTGCATCGCGCGCTCGCGGCGCTGCTCGATCGCGGTGGGCGATGCCGCGGGCGCGGAAGAGGCGCTCGCCCGCGCGGAGGCGCTGCAGGCGGCGCGGCCGGACGGCGCGCCGCCGGTACCGATGCGCTAGGGCGACGGCGCGCCGTCGTCCGTCGCCCCCCCGGCGGCGCCGCGCCGGTCGACCGGGTCGGCGGCCCGCAGCTTGTTGACATGGCCCTCGGGGGCGCTCGTCCCGTCGGGGAGTTTCCCGAGGAAGTAGTAGCGCTGCCAGGCCTCGGCGAGCGTCGCGGGGTCGCTGCGGGCGAAGCGGCGCATGAAATCGTCGCGGCGTTCCTTCCAGGCGTGCGCCTGCTCGCGCAGCGCCGGATCGTCGTCGAGGCGTCGCAGCACCGGCTGCACCGCGGACACCGAGTCCACCGGGATCGGGAAGACCATGCAGACCGGCTCGCCCTTGCGGAACGTCACCCGTCCCGGCCGGGTCATCTGCCAGTTCATCGTGAACGGGTACGGGAGCCAGTTCGTCTCGACGATGCCCGCCAGCGGCGCGATGCCGTCCTTCGGCTCGTTGATCGGCCCGCCGGCGTAGAGGTTCCATCCGGGCGGCGTCCGGAACAGCCAGGTCAGGTTGAAGGTGACGATGCCGTAGGCGAAGTGAGACATCACGTAGCGACCGATGTCCGGGTGGCCGTCGAGCGAGGTCGCCCTGAGGCTCTGCGGGCGCGGACCGCCGTCCCAGACGATCTCGAAGTCGCAGGCGGCGCCGATCGTCCATCCATGCGCGTTCGCGATCGCCAACGGCAGGCAGCGATAGGCGTGGCGGTCCGGGATGCGGTCCATCCAGTCGCGCGTCGGGGCCGCCGGGGCGAGCGGCAGCGGGTCGTCGTCAAGTGCGAAACAATCGAGGTTCATCGGCAATCCGGCGCTTCCTGGGATCCGGCGAGCATGCCACAGCGCCGGAGGGGTTGGGTCGGGGCCTGCGGCGACCGTTCGTCGGCCGGCCGGGCTGCCCCAAGTCCTTGCTCCGAAAGCGTTTCCCGGCGAAGACCGCGTTCGCGTCTGGTAGAATATTGAACTCGTGCGCCCCGACGCGTATCGAAGCGACTTCCCCGGACCGACCGTGATGGCACCTCCACGCCAGCGGCTGGGCGAACTCCTGATCGAGCGCGGCAAGCTCGACGCGGGCTCGCTCGAGCGCGCACTGCGACTGCAGCAGGAAACGCCCGAGCGCCTGGGCGCGCTGCTGGTCACGCTCGGCCTGTGCGCGCCGCGCGATGTCGCCGAGGCGCTCGCCGCGCAGCTCGGATTGCCGATGCTCGACGCGGCCGGCTACCCGGAATTGCCGATCCTCGAGGAGCGCGTCTCGGCGCGGTTCCTGCGCGACGCGCGCGCGCTGCCGGTGCGCGAGGACGCCGACGAGCTCGTGCTGGCGATGGCCGATCCGACCGACGCCTACGCGGTCGACGCGTTCGCGATGGTGACCGGCCGGCGCGTACGGCCGGTGGTCGCGGTGCCCGGCGACCTCGAGGCGGCGCTCGAGCGCCTCTACGGAAGTGGCAAGAGCGCCGTCGGCCAGATCGTCGGCGACGAGGTCGAGACCCGCGTCGACGACCTCGCCTTGGGCGCCGACGTCCAGCAGTTGAAGGACCTCGCCTCCGAGGCGCCGGTGATCCGGCTCGTGTCGTTACTCATCACCAACGCCCTGTCGGCGCGCGCCTCCGACATCCACATCGAGCCGTTCGAGAACCGGCTGGTGGTCCGCTACCGGATCGACGGCGTGCTCCACGAGGTCGAGACGCCGCCGCGGCGGTTGTCCGCCGCGGTCATCTCCCGCGTCAAGATCCTCGCCAACCTGGACATCGCCGAGCGCCGGCTGCCCCAGGACGGCCGCATCCGCCTGCGCGTCCAGGGCAAGGAGATCGACCTGCGCGTGTCGACGGTGCCGACGATGCACGGCGAGAGCGTCGTCATGCGCATCCTCGACAAGGGTGGTGTCGCGCTCGACTTCGTGCGACTCGGGTTCCTGCCTGACACGCTGGCGCGCTTCATGGAGGCGTTGAAGCAGCCCAACGGCATCCTGCTGGTCACCGGGCCGACCGGATCGGGCAAGACGACGACGCTCTACACGGCGCTCGACGAGCTGAACAAGCCGGACGTGAAGATCCTCACCGTCGAGGATCCGGTCGAGTACCAGATGCCGGGCATCAACCAGATCCAGGTGAAGCCGCAGATCGACCTCACGTTCGCCAACGCGCTGCGCTCGATCGTCCGCCAGGACCCCGACGTCATCATGATCGGCGAGATCCGCGACCTCGAGACCGCGCAGATCGCCGTGCAGTCGGCGCTCACCGGCCACCTGGTGCTGTCGACCGTGCACACCAACGACGCGCCGTCGACGGTGAACCGGCTGCTCGACATGGGCGTCGAAGACTACCTGCTCACCTCGACCGTCGTCGGCATCCTCGCCCAGCGACTGGTGCGCACGCTGTGTCCGCACTGCAAGACGCCCTACGCGCCGCTGCCGGAGATGGTCGAGCACACCGGGCTCTCGCGTCTCGCCGGCGGCAAGGCGGTCAAGCTCTGGCACGCGAAGGGCTGCCCGCAATGCGCGAACACCGGCTACTCGGGCCGCGTCTCGATCCTGGAGATGCTGCCGATGACCGACGCGCTGCGCTCGCTCGTCATGAAGCACGCGACCGCGACCGAGCTCAAGGCCGAGGCGGTTCGCGGCGGCATGCTGACGATGTACGAGGACGGGTTGCGCAAGGCGCTGGCCGGCACGACGACCGTCGAGGAAGTCCTGCGCGCGACGCGCGAGGACTGAACCGATGCCGGTCTTCCGCTACAAGGCCGTCGCCCCCGGCGGCGCCCTCGCCACCGGCGAACTGGAGGCCGCCAACGAGGCGGAGATCCTCGACCGGCTGCGCGACCGGGGCCTGATGCCGATGCAGGTGGCGCCGGCCGCCGGCGGCGCGGTGGCACCGCCGCGGGCCGCGCGCGCGCCGGGGCGGCGCTGGTTCGCGTCGAAGCGCGTCGGCGGCGACCAGCTGATGGCCTTCACGCGCGAGCTCGCCACGCTCCTGCGCGCCGGCCTGCCGCTCGACCGTGCGCTCGAGACGCTGATCGGCCTCGCGTCGACGCCGGTGGTCGGCGCGCTGTTGCAGGGTGTTCGCGACGACGTCCGCGGAGGCAAGGCCTTGTCACAGGCGCTCGACGCGCGCAGCGAGGTCTTCTCGCGCTTCTACGTCAACATCGTGCGCGCCGGCGAAGCGGGCGGGGCGCTCGCCACGGTCCTCGGCCGGCTCGCCGACACGATGGAGCGCAACAAGGAGCTCCGGGAGTCGGTGAAGAGCGCGCTCATCTATCCGACGATCCTGATCGGCGTCGCGGTCGCCTCGGTGATGATCCTGCTCGTCTACGTGGTGCCGCAGTTCCAGCAGACATTCGCGCAAGCGGGCAAGGCGCTGCCGTTCGCCACCGAGGCGGTGATCTGGGCCGGGACGTTCCTCAAGCGCTGGTGGTGGGCGCTGATCCTCGGCGCCGTCGCGCTGGTCGCCTGGGTGCGACGCAAGCTCGGCCAGCCGTCGTTCCGCACCCGCTTCGACGCGCGCCTGCTCAGGCTGCCGCTGGCCGGCGACCTCGCGGCGAAGGTCGAGGTCGCGCGTTTCTCGCGCACGCTCGCCACGCTGCTCGGCAACGGCGTCACGCTGCTCGCCGCGCTGTCGATCGTCAAGGAGACGCTCGGCAACCGCGTGCTCGCCGCCTCGCTCGACGGGGTCACCGCGAGGCTGCGCGAAGGCAAGGGCTTCGGCCGACCGCTGGTCGACACCGGCCTGTGGCCGAGGCTCGCCACACAGATGATCCTCGTCGGCGAGGAGTCCGGCCGGCTCGAGGAGATGCTCGGGCGCGTCGCCGACGTCTACGACCGCGAAGTCGCCGCGGCGGTCAAGCGGTTCCTCGCCGTGCTCGAGCCGGCGCTGATCCTCGGCCTCGCGGTCCTGATCGGCGGCATCGTGTTCTCGATCCTGCTCGGCGTCATGGGCATGAGCGAACTTGTCGGCTGAAGCCGGTCTAACCCCTCCCGCGTCGAGGCGTTGCGCCCGGCCGGACTGTCTCCGAATGGTGACACCATGAACAACAGGCACGTCCCACCCGCCGCCCAGTCGGGCATGACGCTGATCGAGATCCTCGTGGTCCTGGTCCTGATCGGCATCGTGCTCGGGATCGTCGGCGGCAATTTCATCGGCCGCGGCGAGAAGGCCAAGGCCGACGCCGCCAAGATCGAGATCGGCCAGATCGGACAGTCGCTCGATCTCTACAAGCTCGAGATCGGCCGCTATCCGTCGACGCAGGAAGGGCTGCAGGCGCTCGTGAGCGCGCCGTCGGGCGTTTCGAACTGGAACGGTCCGTACTGGAAGAAGGCGCAGCTCCCCAAGGACCCGTGGGGCAACGAGTACCGTTACGCGTCGCCCGGCCAGAAGGGCGCCTACGACATCGTCTCGCTGGGCGCCGACGGGAAGGAAGGCGGCGATGGCGCGAACAAGGACATCACCAGCGCGGAGTGACGCCGCGTTGCGATCGCCGCCGCCGACGATGACTCGGGATCGCGCGAGATTCGTGGGTCGGGCTCCAGCCCGACGGTTCTCGCTCGGCCTGACGATGGTCGAGATGCTCGTGGTCCTGTCGATCATGGCGCTGGGCGCGGCGCTGGTCGTGCCGCGGATCGGCGGCGGTGCCGGCGTCTCCGACGGCGACCTCAAGGCGTCGGCCCGAAAGGTCGCGACCGGCTTGCGGCATGCGCGTGCCGAGGCGATCGCGCGCCGTCAGGAAACCGCGCTCACGCTCGACCTCGCCGAACGGCGATTCAGCGTCGCCGGCGACCTACGCGACATCGAGCTGCATCCGAGGCTCGAGATCAAGCTCTACACCGCGCAGTCGGATCTTCTCGACGAGCGTCGCGGCGCGATCCGCTTCTTCCCGGACGGCGGCAGCAACGGCGGACGGGTCACGCTCGCCGCGGGCGAACGCAAGCTCGAAGTCGACGTGGACTGGCTCACCGGCCGCGTCGCGATCCTGGATTGAGCGATGCACCCGTCCGTCGTCCCTGCGTCGATCCCGCGCGGCTTCTCGCTCCTGGAAGTGCTCGCGGCGTTCGTGATCCTCGCGCTGGTCGCGACCGCGCTGTTCCGTCTGTTCGGCGGCGCGCTGGGAAACGTCGGCATCGCCGAGGACGCGAGCCGGGCGGTGCTCGTCGCCGAGAGCCGGCTCGCCGCCGCGCGCGGTGAGCCGTTTCGCGCCGGTACCGAGTCGGGCACCGAGGACGACGGCCGGATCGGCTGGACCACCCGGATCGAGCCCTGGGAGGCGCCGGGCACCGCAGGCGACCTCGCGACCGCCTCGCAGGCGCTGGGCACCGGGCTCTACCGGATCCGCGTCGAGGTCCGCTTCCCCGGTGCGGGCGGACGCGAGCGTACGCTCGAGCTGTCGTCGGTGAAGCTCGCTCGACGCGACGGCGCCGGCGGTCTCGGATCGGCGCTCGCGCCGGGCGTGGTGCGCGGGGGCGGCCGCTCGACCGACCGGCCGATGACGCCGCCGTCGTTTCCGACCGACGGGAGGTCGCGGTGAGCGCAGCGGCGCGTTCGGCGCGCGGCTTCACGCTGGTCGAGCTCCTGATCGCGCTGGCGCTGATGGGACTGATGTCGGCGGTGCTGGCCGGTTCGCTCGCGCTCGCCGCGCGCAGCACGGAGGCCGGCGAGGCGAAGGTCGAGGAGACCGCGTCGATGCGGGTCGCCCACGAGTTCCTTCGCGCCCAGCTCGAGGCCCAGCACGGCCAGCGGCTGAAGAAGGTCGCCGAGTTTCCACTGCTCTTCCGTGGCGATCCCGACGAGATGCGTTTCGCGGCGCCGCTGCCGGCCCGCGTGCAGGGTGGCGGCGTGTGGTACTACCGGCTGCGCGTCGCGGACGTCGGCGGGAAGCCCTCGCTCGTCCTCGACCGGACCATTCCCGACCCGGTCGCCCCGGCCCCGCCGGACTTCGCCGGCGCCGAATACTCGGTGCTGGCGACCGACGTCAAGTCCCTGTCGATCGGCTACTACGGGCGCGAGGCGGGACTGCAGGAGGGCTTCGAGCCCGCCTGGCGCGATCGCTGGGACGATCCGCAGCGGTTGCCGATGATGATCCGCGTCGATGTCGAGCCAGGGCGCGGTCCCCGATGGCCGACGCTCTACGCCGTGCCCCGCGAGGCACCCGAAGCCGGATGCCGCGCGTGGGACAACGCCCGCGGCCGGTGCGTGCAGGGATGAGGCCGGCGCGACACATCGGCGCTGCGCGTGTCGCGCCGGTGCGCCCGGACCGCCGTCGCCGGTCGGGCCTCGGCCCGGCTTCGCCGCCGCGCCGCCGCCAGTGCGGCATCGCGCTCGTGCTCGTCCTGTGGCTCACCGTCATGCTGACGGTGATGGCGGCCGGATTCGCCTACTCGATGCGCAACGAAGCCCTCGCCGCCGGCAACGCGTTGTCGATCGCACGCGTGCGCGCGGCCGCCGACGGCGCGATCGAGCGTACCGCCTACGAACTCGCCCGGCCGCGCTTGCCCGACGCGTGGTCGCCCAACGCCGAGCCGCACGCGTGGCAGGACGGCGATGTCGCGATCGTCGCCGTGGCGACCGACGAGACGGCGAAGATCGACCTGAACGGCGCCGGCGAGTCCCTCCTGCGCGGACTGTTCGCCAACGTCGGCGGCGCCGATCCGGACACCGCCGCGCGCCTCGCCGACGCCGTGATGGACTGGCGTGATCCCGACGACCTCAAGCGTCCCAACGGCGCCGAGTCGGCCGACTACTCGGCTGCGGGCGCGAAGACCGGCCCGGCGAACGCGCCGTTCGAGACCGTCGGCGAGGTCGCCCGCGTGCTCGGCATGACCCCGGCGCTCTACGCGCGCGTCATCGGCAGCCTGACCGTGCATTCGCGCCAGCCCGGAGTCAACCCGCAGACCGCCTCGCGCGAGGTCCTGCTCGCGCTGCCCGGCGTGCAGGCCGCCGATGTCGATGCCTACCTCACGGCGCGCGATGCCGCGATCCGCGCGAAGCAGCCGGTCCCGCCGTTTCCGGCCGCGCAGGCGCTGACCTCCGGCGCGATCCAGACCTGGCGGGTGCGTGCGCAGGCGACGCTGCCCGATGGTGTAACCTTCGTCCGCGAAGCGGTCCTCCGGCCCTCGCCGGACCCTGCCAGGCCGCTCGTGGTGCTGGCGTGGCTCGAGAGCGCGGCCCCGCCGCCCGCGGCCGCCGACAAGAAGACCGACAACGATGCCGCCCGATCGTAGCCTCGCCCCGGCGAAAGCGCTCGCCTCGCTCGGAGGCGCCATGCGCGCGAGCGGCATCGGCGCGTTCTTCCGCTGGTGGACCGGCGAGCTCGCGCGCCTGGTCCCGGCGCCGGCGCGCAACGCGGTGGCGCGACGTCGGCTTCGACCGGTCGTCGCGTTCGACGGCGATGTCGCCACGATCTTCCGGCCGTTGGTCACCGGCGGCGCGCTCGAAATGTCCGAGCTCGCCCGCGTCCCTCTCTCCGGCGACGCGGCCCGCGTGGCCGACGCCGGCCGGCACGCGATCGATTCGCTCGCGCGTCTCGTCTACGGCGGCGCGTCCGGCGGCGTGCGGGTGCGCGTGTCGCTGCCTCCCCGATCGGTCCTGCGGCGGCGGCTCGTGCTGCCGGCGGCGATCGAGGAGAACCTGCGCGGCGCGATCGGCTACGACATCGACCGGCTCACGCCGTTCAAGGCCGACGAGGTCTATTTCGACGTCGCGATCGTCGACCGCGATCCGATGAAGGACACGATCGACGTCGACTTCGCCGCCGCCCTCCGCTCGGTCGTCGACGAGGCGTCGGCGCGCGTTGTCGCGTGGGGCGCCGAGGTCGCGACCGTTTCGCCCGACACGGCCGGCGACGTGGCGGCCTCGCGGCTCAACCTCGTCCCCGACGAAGCGCGCGCGGCGCCGCCGACGTGGTTGCGCTGGCAGCTCTGGGCGCCGCTCGCCGCGCTAGCGCTGCTCGCCGGCGTCGCGATCGTGCTGCCGATCTGGCAGAAGCGCGACGCGGCGATCGCGCTGATCGCCCGCGCCGAGACCGCGCGTCAGCAGGCCGCGGTGTCCGAGCGCTTGCGTGCCGACCTCGATAAGGCCGCGGCCGACTACAACTTCGCCCTCGAGCGCAAGCACGCCTGGCCGCCGATGGTGAAGGTGCTCGACTCGGTGACCCGGGCGCTGCCCGACGACACCTGGCTTACGCAGCTCGACGTGCGCACCGTGTCGCGCGGGCGCGACCGCGAGCGAGAACTGGCGATGCGCGGCGAGTCCGGGAACGCCGGCAAGCTGATACCGATCCTCGAGGAGTCCGGGCTCGTCACCCAGGTCGCGCCGCGATCGCCGACGACCAAGATCCAGCCGGGACCGGGCGAGATATTCGACTTGTCCGCGCAATTGAAGCCGGCGGCGCGACCGGCCGCGACACCCTTGATCGAGCCGCCGCCCATCGGCGTGCCGCCGGGCGGCGCACCCGTTCCGGCGGCCGCTCCCGCCCCGGTCGCACCGGCACCGTTGTCGCCGTCGGCGGACGCGAAGGGAGGCAGACCGTGACGCCGGCGTTCGTTGCCCGCCTCACGCCGGGCCGGTCGCGGGCGCTCGCCGTGGCGCTCGCGATCGTCGTGCTCGCGGCCCTCGCAGCCGCGGTGCTCGTCCCGGCGATCCTCCTGCATCGCCACTACGACGAGGCGATCGCGTCCACCGCCGACCGGCTCGAGCGTTACCGCCGCGCCGCCGCCCAGGCGCCCGAATTGCGCCGTGGTCTCGACCTCATGAAGGAGAGGGACGCGCGCCGCTACTACCTACGCAACTCCGCGCCGAACCTCGCCGGTGCCGAGTTGCAGGAGATCGTCAAGTCGGCGATCGAGAGCAACGGCGGCCGGATCACGACGAGCCAGAGTCCCGGTCCGCGCGAAGACTCGGGTTTCCGCCAGATCGTCGCCAACGTGCAGTTCTTCGCGAGCGTGCCCAACCTGCAGCGCGTGCTGCACACGCTCGAGACGCGCGAGCCGGTGCTGGTCGTCGAGACGATCACGCTGCGGCCGACCAACGCGTTCCGCGGATTCAAGCCGCAGGCGGGGCAGGAGCCGGAGGTCAACGTCCAGCTCGACATCGCCGCCTGGGCGATGCCCGACGCCGGCAGGACCGCGCCGTCCGCCGTCGTCGTCCCGCCGGCGCCCGGCCCCGGGCGCACCGGACCCACGACCTGATCGCCGGAGCCGATATGTCCACGATCGTCGCCCGAATCGCCGTCATCAGCGCCTGGCTCGTGCCCTTCGCGCTTCTTGGCGCCATCATCGGCGCCGAGACCGACTGGGGGCGCGAGATCCGCCGTCCGCCACCGCCGGAGGCGCCGGTCGCACCCGCACCGGTCGCGACCTCGATCCTGCCGGGCAGCTCGCTCGTCGGCGGGCTCGACACGCTCTCGGCGACCGTGGAGCGGCCGCTGTTCAACGCGACGCGGCGGCCGGCACCGGCGGCGGTCGCCGAGGCGCCCAAGCCGACGATCCAGCGCGGCCAGTTCGCGCTGACCGGAACGATGATCACCGGCGACGTCGCGATCGCCTACCTGAAGGACGCCACCGGGACCGGAAAGGCGCGCAGCGTCAAGCGAGGCGACACGGTGAACGGCATGCTGGTCGCCGAGGTGGGCAACGACCGCGTGCGCCTGGCGCTCGGCGATGAGACCGAGGACCTCGCGCTCATGGTCGCCAAGGGCCCGAAAACCACGGCTCCGGCCGGAGCCGCGCCTGCCGGCACCACGCCGGCGGCTTCCGCGCCCGGAGCGCCGGCACAGGGTGGCGCGGTCGCGACCGGTGCCGGGACCGGCACCGGCCGGGGTGGACGCGTCCGCGGCGCGGTCGCGCAGGCTGGCGCGCCGGGAACCGACGGCGCCGAGAATCTGAGGGCCGCGCGCCGCGCGGCCCGCGCCGCGGAGGGGCAGCAGCGGGGCGAGGCGCCCTCGGCATCGGACGCGATGGCCCGGCGCTTCAACGCGGCTCCCCGCAATTCCAACCCTTGATTGTTTGCGACATGCCTCCTTCTCTCGCCCTTGGATCGTCGACCCGACGACCACCGCTTCCACTGGTTCTGGTCGCCATGGGGGTGGCTGTCCTGGTTCCGCGTGCGCGAACACTCCGCCGGCTCCGTCCTCGCCGGCCGAGCGCGTCCGCCGTCGCTCGCCCCCGAAGGACTGACGCCTGGGCTCGCCGAAACGGCAGCGCGAGTGCAGACCGGCGCGGCGAGACGGCGGATCGCGCGAAGGTCTTCCGCGGTACCGGGGTTCTCGTCCGAGGCCAGCCGCTGGGGGTGGACCGTCGACCATCGAGTACACGCGCCCCGACCCCGGGCCTCGTCAGCCTGAATTTCGAGAACGCGGACATTCGCGACGTCATTCGCAATATTCTCGGCGACATCCTGAATGTCAGCTATGTGATCGATCCCGCGGTCGGCGGGCAGGTCACGATCCGCACTTCGTCCGGGTTGCCTCGGACCGCACTCGAACCGACGCTCGAGACGCTGCTCCGGATGAACGGCGCCACGATGATCCGGGACCCTGGCGGGCTCTACAAGATCGTGCCGCAGACCAACGCGGTACGGGGCAACGTCACGCCGATGCTCGGCAACGTTCGAGGGACGCTGCCCGCCGGATTCTCGGTGCAGATCGTGCCTCTACGGTTCACCAGCGCTCGCGAGATGGCGAAAATCCTCGAACCATTCGCGAAGGAGGCGCAATCGGTGCGCGTTGACGACCTGCGCAACCTGCTGATCCTGTCGGGCACCGAGCGCGAGCTCTCGCATTTGATGGACACGATCGCGCTATTCGACATCGACTGGATGAAGGGGATGTCGGCCGGCATCTTCCCGCTGCAGAGCGCCGACGTGAAGGTCGTCGGCGCGGAGATCGAGAAGCTCCTGGGGCAGCGCGACCAGAACCCGCTGGGCGGGCTGATCCGTGTGCTGCCGATCGAGCGGATGAACGCGCTCTTGATCGTGACGCCGAACCCGGCGTTGATCGACAAGGCGAAGGAGTGGATCGACAAGCTCGACCAGGGCACCGGCGGGGAAGGGGTGCGCTTCTACGTCTACCACCTGCAGAACAGCCGCGCCGAGCGCGTCGGGCCGCTGCTGCAGCAGGCGTTCACCGGCCGCCCCGCGGCGACCACGCAGCCGCAGGGGCCGACGCTCGCACCGGGGACGCCGGCCGGCACGATCGTGTCCCCGCCGACGTTCCAGAACCAGCCGTCGCCGCCGGTCGCGCCGCCGCAGACCGTCGTCGTCACGCCGCCGGCGCCGCCGCCGTCGCAGGTCCCGGCGCAACCGGGCGGCGCCGCGGCCGCGCAGGGGGTCGTGCGCAACATCCAGGTCGTCGCGGACAAGGACAACAACACGCTGCTCATCGTCGCGACGCCGGCCGAGTATTCGATCATCGAATCGGCGCTGCGCAAGCTCGACATCGCCGCGCGCCAGGTGATGATCGAGATGGTCATCGCCGAGGTCTCGCTGACCGACGACTTCCAGTTCGGCGTCGAGTGGTATTTCAAGAACGGCGGCAACCAGGCCGGCGGCAATTTCCGCCGCGGCACGACGCCCGGCGATATCTTCGGCGCGATCGCGGGCACCGCCGCTTCGACCGCCGCGGCCGGCCTCGCCGCGCGCGTGCCCGGTTTCAACTACCTGCTGTCGGGCGTGTTCCCCGGCGGCGTCCAGGCGGCGCTGTCGCTCCTGGGCACCGCGGGCAACACCAAGATCGTCGCCAATCCGCACGTCGCCGCGCTCGACAACCAGAAGTCGACGATCAAGGTCGGCGACCGCATCCCGATCTCGCAGCAGACCATCGTCGGCGGCACGTCGAACGCGGTCACGACGACCTCGCAGTACATCGACACCGGCGTGCTGGTCGCGGTGACGCCGCGGATCAACGCCGGCGGGCTGGTCACGCTGGACATCCAGGCCGAGGTCAGCAATCCCGGCGACGCGCCGGCGGGAACGGCGCCGCCGATCAACACCCGCTCGCTGCAGTCGATCGTCGCCGTGCAGAGCGGCCAGACGCTGGTGATGGGAGGGCTGATCCGCGACACCAAGACGACCGGGTCGGAAGGCGTTCCCGGACTCTCGAAGATCCCGGTAATCGGCGGGCTGTTCGGCGCCCAGCAGATCAAGGACCAGCGCTCCGAACTGGTGCTCTTCGTCACCCCGCGCGTCGTCGAGTCGGCGAACGACCTGCGGGGCGTCGTCGACGACCTGCGCCGCAAGATGGAGAGGCTCGGGGACCTTTTTCCGCGACGCTCGTCCGATGCGATCCCCGCCCTGCCCGAAGCAGCGCCAGGCGCACCTTGAACGCGATCGGCCGGTCGCGCGGCTCGTTCCCGATCCGCCGAGCGCACACGGTCGGGAGAGGGGCGCCCTGGGCACGCCACCTGCTTGCGAGCGGGAGGAAGCGACCTGCACGGTTCCGACAGCAGGAAAAAGTGTCGGGCATGGGCGACAGATACAGGGAGGATCGCCGGATATCTTCGTATTTTGGTGTCGGGCTCCGGCGACATTGACGATGTGGGGCGAATTGCATGGTAATCTTTGTTCAAGAGATCGTTCCGGGCAGCAGTCAGTCGATGCATTGTCAGACTGAACTCGGAGTTGTCGTTGGACGGAGGCGAATTGAGCGGACTTCGCAATTATCAGGCGATCGCGCAGGGTGTCGGTGCTCTGCTGATCGCCTCCTGTGCGTCGCTGGGCGGCATCGGTCCCGATTCGTCCGACGACGCCAAGCGCGCCGCGGTCGCTGCGCGGGCGAATTCACGCGCGGTTGCCCTGATCACCGCCGACCTCGATCGCGCGTACGAGCACCTGTCGAGCGGCTCGAAAACATTGATAAATAAAGATAATTTCAGGGTTCGCATGAGCCGCTGGCCGTTCACCGCCTATCGGATCGAGGGTATTGACTGCGATCGGGAGAGCTGCCGGGTCAAGTCGCGGTTGACCTTTGACCACCCCGCGATGCGCGGGAAAGGGGTTTCTGCGCCTAGCACCGAGGTCTGGGTGCTTGAGCGCGGTGAGTACTTTTTCGTGTTCCCGGCGTCGTAGGGCGCCGATCGTTGTAGATTTCCAACAGCGGGCATCGGGCGCGACTTTTCCGGTTGCCTTCCCTGACGCGGTTGACATACCATCGTCGTGCTGTCGTTTTCACAAGTGATCACTTGAACTGAAAACCTAGGAGTCATCACCCACCATGAACACCTTCAGGAAGAACTCGCTTTACCTCGCCGTCGCGGGCGCCAGCGCGCTTGGCGCCGGTACCGCGCAGGCGGTCGCGCTGAACCCGGACGGCCTGGGTAACGTGCTGCTGTATCCCTACTACACCGTGCGCGAGACGAGCGCCGGCAACCCGTACATCTCGCTGTTGACGGTCGTCAATTCGACCGCGTCGGCGAAGGCGGTGAAGGTCCGCTTCCTCGAAGGCAAGAACAGCCGCGAAGTCCTCGACTTCAACCTGTACCTGTCGGCGAAGGACGTCTGGGTCGCCGAGGTGGCTTCGACCGCTGACGGGGCCGGCATCTCTACGCAGGACACGAGCTGCACGAACGGCGTCGTCTCGAACGACTCAAACAACCCGACGCGCTTCGTCAACTACGCGTATGTCGGTGCCTTCGACGATCCGGCGAACGACGACCTCGACCGCACCCGCGAGGGCTACGTCGAGATCATCGAAATGGGCACGATGTGGGGTTACGGCGCCAGGATGGTGACGCACAAGAACGGCGTGCCGTACAACTGCGACGCCATTCGTTCGCTGGACACGAGTCTCCAAACCGACACTTACGTGACTAAGCTGAGCGGCGGCCTGTTCGGCAGCATGGCGCTGATCAACGTCAGCCAGGGTGTCGACTTCGGCGTCGACGCGGTCGCGCTCGCCGACTTCAACCAGATTGTCAGCGATCTCTACTTCCCGCCGGGCGACATCAATCCCAACCTGAACCAGGCTAACGCGATCTCCCTGGTTGTCGATTACGGCAATGGCGGCGGAAACGCGTTCGCGTACGTGACCGACTGGGACTTCCCGTGGCTGAAGCCGATCGACGCCGTGTCGGCCGTGCTGATGCACGACAATATATACAACGAGTTCGTGCTCGACAAGGGCACCGCGTCCGGCACGGATTGGGTTATCACGATGCCGACGAAGGGCGTCCCGGACGCCTATTACAACTCGAAGTACGGTACGATGGGATCGCCGGGTGACAAGGAGCTCAAGGTCACCAAGCTGTTCCAGCGCAACTTCAAGGACACCGGCGCCTGCGACGATATCTCGTTGGCGAAGTACGACCGCGAAGAGAAGCTCGACAAGGTCACGTCGTCGTTCTCGCCGCCGCCGCCCGGGGTGAAGGACAGCCTTTGCTGGGAAGCGAACGTGCTTACGTTCCGGGGCTCGAACGTCCTCGGTTCGAAGATCGCCTTCAACATCGCCAACCCGACCTTCACGTTCGAGAACGGCTGGGCGGAGTTGTCGTTCCCGACTGCGAGCACGACCGCTACCTACCAGTACCACTTGCTGGGTGGCGCCGAAACGACGCGGATCGCGCTCGCCAGCGGATTGACGAGCACCTATGCGTCCGCCACGTACTACGGCCTGCCGGTGATCGGCTTCGCGGCGATCACTTTCCACAACGGCAACATCGGTGGCGTGCAGTCGTCCTTCGGCGGCAACTTCAATCACAAGTACACGCGCCGCGTGGAACCACTGCTCCCCTGATGTACGCTGACCGCACGGAGAGATCCGTGCGGTCGAACTTCTCTACCAGCGGGGCCGCGAGGCCCCGCTTTTTCTTTGGGTCTGCCGACATCTGTGAGTGGACTCAGGATCCTTGTCACGACCCGGTCTCGATGGCAATGACCGAACAGCGCTTCTTGCGACGGCGCCGGGAACGAGCGAGCCGTGATGCGTTGGAAGCGCCTGATTTCGACCGATGGGCCGCGCATGCAACCGATCGAGCCGGCGAAGATCCGCGTGAGCGCGGGCGATCGACTGAAGCCCGGGTTCCACGGACCTTCGCCAGATACCGGCGACACGACCAGGTCCGGAGCCCTATCCCCACACCACTCGACCGATGCCCGCGCGGATGGGGCTCGACCCGCGCCCGATCCGTGCATCGCGCGTTCGTGCCAGGTCAGGAATATTCGCGGCGGTCGAGCCCTGCACAACCGGTCCTGTTCGTGGAATACTCGTTCCAAACACAGGTGGCCGGAGGCGTGGAGATCGGTTGAGCCTGTCGACGACAATAGCCATGACGCCGTCAGGGCAAATTGGGGACGTGGAACCACTGGAAAGCGGTCGATGACTGGATTCTCGACGGGAAGTCGCTGGACTACACGTCCAGCCCGGATACCGGATTGGGTCGAAAGCGGACGTGGCGCGGCATCTGTTGTCGAGTACAACGATCAACTTGGCAACGGGGTTCGTGGGCAGACCGACCGTTCGTCGGGCCAGCGGACCGGATCGGCGGGTATCTCCGGCATAATGCCATCGTCATGGCGGTAATCCGGCTTGAGGCAGCGTAGCATGGCCTGGAAGTTGCGTCTGACCCCTGGGGAGTTTTCGAGGAGCATCCGATGAAACACGTACTTACGACACTCGGCCGCGCGGCACTTCGTTGCGATCGGCTTCGCCTTCGCGGGTCCCGGAATGGCTGCGACCGCGACGTTCAGTTGCCCGAACGGCACGCTCGCGTGGGACGCACAGACGAATACGCTCACCTGCAACGCGACGGCGAGCGTTTGCACGATTTCCGGTGCGACTTCGGCGGCGCCGAATACCAGCGTGACGCTGACGGCGAGCTGCCCCGGCACCGGTGCGATGACCTGGACCGGTGGTGGCGCCGCCTCCTGCACCGGCTCTTCGAACAACAACTGCGTCGTGAGCGAGACAAGCGCCGGCTCGGTCCAGTACACCGTGACCCGCGACTCGGTCGCCGGCAGCACCAGCGCTGCGCACACGATCAACTGGTCGTCGACCCCGACCGCGCCGGGCGGATGCTCGCTCAGCGTGAATCCCACCAGCGGCTCGGCAGCGACCAATGTCACATTGACCGCCGACTGCACGTCCGGAACCGATCCGATCAACATCGCCTGGACCGGATCAGGCACCCAGGGGAACTGCCCGGCGAGCTTCAACGTCGCTGGGTCCGCGGCGACCTGCACAATCAACGGCGTCGCGGCGACGACCACCTGGGGGGCGACGTTCTCGAATAACGGTGGCACCACCAACCAAAAGACAGCGACCTTCAACTACAACGCCGGTGGCGGCGGCACCGAGTACGCAGCCTGCCCCGCGAACACGATCAAGGTCGAAGGGTTCTTCCCCACAGGTACCGATCTAACGGGTTTGGGCTTTGGCAACGGGTCGACGATGGTGGTCAAGATGGTGATCCCGACCACTTGGTTCACCGGGCCGAAGTCGTTCATCATGCCGCAGACCTACGCGGTTTCGACCTACAACTGGTCGATTTCGCGCGTCGCCTGTCAGTTCGATGCGCTTTCGCCGGACGTGGTGTTCAAGGTGAATTCCACGACCAAGAAGCTCGCGGGCACGACGGCCGACGACCTGATCGCCTATACGGCGGTCGGTGCGGCAGGGGCGACCACGCTCAATACGCTGAACCGCGGCGACACCTACTACTTCAACTTCTACGGCGTAAGCGGTTGCACGAGCGGCGACTGCGGATTCGCGCCGATCCAGT
Organism: Burkholderiales bacterium; assembly: GCA_046347725.1. GTDB lineage: Bacteria > Pseudomonadota > Gammaproteobacteria > Burkholderiales > Casimicrobiaceae > VBCG01. The sequence goes on along the minus strand of JAXMFN010000002.1, from coordinate 383,726 downwards.
GGCAGTAGGCGGTCGAGCTACCGCTATCCGCTGAACTGGCGTAGAATGAACGGCCCCGGCGGCAGCCCGCGGGCCGTTTTTTCTTCTTCCCGCCCAGAATGCACAGCCTCGCACCGTTTCAGCTTGTCGTTGGGGCGACCTTCGTCGTCGTTCTGTCAGCGGCCCCGACGGCTTACGCGCAGGTGAAGCTCTCGGGACGCGATGCGCCCGTCTCTGGGGCTCCGACGCAGTTCGGACCGCCGATGGCGCCGGAGACCGTCCTCGGCGAGGCTGCCGGCGCCCGCATCACGCGGGGCGACTACGACTTCGAACTCACGCGCCTCCCGCCGGATCTCAGGAGCGGCTTCGGGGTATCGGAAAAACGCGTCGTCGACTTGCTCGTCCGGATGCTCGTCACTCGCCGGCTCGCCGCCGATGCGGACGCCGAGCGCCTGCTCGACGATCCTACGGAGCAGGCTCGGCTCGCCTTCGAGGTCGAGCGGTACAAGGCGCAGCTCGCCCTGCAGCGCCATGAGAGAAAGGCGGCCGAGCGGTTCGACGCGGAGTTGTCCAAGTGGGAAGCTCGCGCGCGGGACATCTACCAACTGGAGGCGAAGCAGTTCGAGGCGCCAGAAGCGCGCATGGCCGCGCGCCTCTCCCTGAGCCTGGAGCGTTCCGGTGGGGCGGAAGGGGCGGTCGCCAAGCTGCGCGCACTGAGACAACGCTGGCTCGCCGGCGAGGACTACGCCACCCTGGCCCGCGAGACCGACGACAAAGGCAATACGGCGCGCGGCGGAAATCGGCGCTACACCTGAGACGAATTGCCCCCTGCCGTGGCCGATGTGGTGTTCGCCTTGCCCGACGGTGGCGTTTCCGAGCCGTTGCAAACCGGCGAGAGCGTCTATGGCGGGTCGAGTCGCGCACTGGCAAGAGACAGACGTTCGAAGAGGCGAAGGCGGCGATCATGGCGGAGCTCCGGCAATCCTACGTGCTCGCCCAGCGCGACGAGGCGCTCGCGGCGATCCAGGACCAGGCGCGCGCCGGCACGAACATGGACCTCGTGCAGACGATGGTGATCCGCGTCGATCCGGAGCGGCTGCTCCAGATTCAGCGCGAAGCCGCGCAGCAGCAAGCGCCGCAGGGCCAGCCGCGCAACCGGCGCTCGATCTCGCCGTCCAACTAGCGCCGGTCCGGGAGCGGGCCGCCCGATGGACCTCGCCCCGCGCGCCGGCGTCGCCGCCGGCGGATTGAGCCGGGCAAACGCGCTGTTCGCCAGGTTCTTCGTCCGCGAGGCGACGACCCGGTACCTCGGCAGCGTCACCGGCCTCGCCTGGGCGCTCGTCCACCCGATCGCGCTGCTCGCCGTCTACCACTTCGTCTTCACCACGGTGTTCCGCGCGACCGGCTTCGCCGGCTCGTCGTTCCTCGCCTTCGTCGCGGTCGCCCTCTGGCCCTGGCTCGCGGCGCAGGAAGCGATCCAGCGCGCGGCGGTGTCGATCCCCGGCTACGGCGGCCTGATCCGCAAGGTCGCGTTCCCGCACGAGGTCGTCGTCTACGCTTCGGTCGCGGCCACGCTCGCGCTCCACTTCGCCGGCTACGTCGTCGTGATCGTCGCGCTGCGCGTCATGGGCGAACCGATCCGACTCTCAGGACTGGTCCTCGCGATCCCGCTGTGGCTCGTCCTGGCGACCGCGGTCGCCGGACTCTCGCTCGCGCTCTCGGCGCTGCAGGTCTTCGTCCGCGACGTCGAACACGTGTTGATGCCGGTGCTGATGATGCTCATGTACCTGACGCCGATCCTCTATCCGCTCTCGATGGTGCCCGAGGCGATGCGCGGCTGGGTCGCGGCCAATCCGTTCACCTGGCTCGTCGATCGCCTGCGCGCCGCGTTGCTCGACGGGCGGCTCGGTCTCGAAGCGGGCGATCTGGTCGCGGTCGCGGTCGCGCTGGCGCTGTTCGCCGCCGGGCGATGGCTGTTCGTGCGCCTGTCGCCGCATTTCGAGGACTTCGTGTGATGCCGGATCGACGCCAGGGATCGGGTGCCGGCCCGACATCGGCACGGATCCGCGGGTCGGGCTTCAGCCCGCCGGCCATCACGCCATGAGCGACACGCTGCTCGACCTCGAACAGGTCGGCAAGGACTACGCGAAGGTCGAGTCGCGAGGCGGGCGCCTGGCGCTGGTCTGGGACCTGCTGCGCGGTCGCGGAGCATCGCACGCCTTCACCGCGCTCGACGGGGTGACGCTGACGATGCGGCCGGGCGAGTCGCTGGGGGTCATCGGCGAGAACGGCGCCGGCAAGTCGACGCTGCTCAAGATCGTCGCCGGCGTCATCAAGCCAACCCGCGGCACGCTGCGAGTCGGAGGACGGGTCGGCGCGCTGCTCGAGCTCGGATCGGGCTTCCATCCCGAATACACGGGCGCACAGAACATCGACCTCGCGGCGGCGCTGCTCGGGATCACGGCCGCGGAACTGGCCGAGCGGCGCGAAGAGATCGTGCGCTTCGCCGACCTGGGACCGCACCTCGACGACCCGATCAAGCACTACTCGTCGGGCATGGTCGTGCGGCTGGGCTTCGCGGTCGCGACAGCGCTCTCGCCGGACATCCTCATCACCGACGAGGTGCTCGCGGTCGGCGACGAGTCGTTCCAGAAGCGATGCATGGCGTGGATGGAGAACTACCTCGCCGGTGGCGGCACGTTGCTTCTGTGCTCGCACAGCATGTACCACGTGCAGAAGCTCTGTCGGCACGCGTTGTGGCTCAGGGCCGGGAGGGTCGAACGCTACGGACCCGCGATCGAGGTGACGCAGGCCTACCTCGCCTGGCACGAGGAGAAGTCCGGCGGCTCCAAGGCGGCGCATCCCGGCGTCCATACCGGCGAGGGTCCGGATGTCCACCGGGTGAAGGCGCTCTCGCTAGAGCCCGGCGAGTTCGTCAGGATCGGCGCCCCGCTCACCGTCCGCGGCGAGGCGTACTCGCCGGACGGGCGCGCACCGGTCGTGCTCGTCGGCATCGTGCGGGCCGACGGAACGCCGGTCTATGGCGTGGCGACCGACATGGACGGCGTGGCGCCGGAGCGCGTCGCGGCCGATCGCTACGCCTTCACGCTCGTGTTCTGCGAACTGGCGCTGTTGCCGGGCAAGTACTTCGTGCGCGCCCACGCACTCGACCCGGAGGGCGTGTACCTGTTCGACCATGTCGAGTTGCCGCTGACCGTAACCGGCGAGTCGCGCGAGCTCGGACTGGTCCGCCTCGCGCATCGCTGGGAGGGCTCGGGATCGCGCGGCTGACGCACCCGCGCGCGAACGATGTCGAACGATCCCTCGAATGCCGGCGGCAGTCCGCCAGGTGAACCCGACGACCGGGCGTGGGCCGCGATCGGTGACCTGGTCGATGTCGTCGAGCTCGACGACGCGACCGCCGCGAGCGAGGTCGGAGCGCTGTTCCGTCGGCTGTTCGGCGACGATCTGCCGGATTTCCCCCGCCATTTCGTGCTGCGCTACACCGGTGGCGCAGCCGCGGTACCGCTGGCCTACGCGCATTTCACGCCCTGGGAGGGTTCGTACTTGGGCGGCGGCATGGCGTTCGACGAGCGGGCCTATCGCCGGCTGCCGCCGACCGACCGCGCCCGAATCCGTGCGCATGGTGGCGTGACCGAGTTCCTGCTGCGCCGGATCCGCGAGATGTTGCCCGATGCGATCGCGCTGTTCGGCTACGTCGGCGAACCGCGCGCCGAGCGCGTCGACCTGCGTTCCGGCTACGAGCGCACCATCCACCCGCACCTGATCGTCTGCTGGCAGCGCGATCTGCCGGAAGGCGAGCGCGAGCGCATCCTGGCGCGCGCCGCGGCGGTCGGCCCGTTCTGACCGGGTTGCCCCGAAGGCCGATCCGCGAGGCGTCTCGTCGCGAGTCGGACGTCAGCCCGACCGGCCTTCCAGGATTCGCGCCAGCGCGTCGGGATTCGACCAGTCGCGCCCGCACACGTAGCGCGGCAGGCACCAGCGATCGTCGCCGGGCGCGAGCGGCCGCGCACCGTCGCCGAACGCGGCGTCGACGCCGATCCTCTGGTGATGGCGCGGGAAGTACTCGCGCACCAGGTAGTCGTTCGCTTCGCCGTACGGATAGGCGAACAGGCGGTCGCCGGGGTTGGGGGCGACGGTGCGCAGGACCGCGCTCGCCCGGGCGATCTCCGCCTCGGCGAGATCGTAGGTGGCGATCGACCGAAACGTTCCGGTCGGTCGCACGATGGACATCCGATGCGCGACCAGATCGTGGTTGTGGTCCCAACTGTGGCTCGCGATCGCCGCGCGGCCCCCGGCCGCCGCCTCGCGCCACCAGTCGTCGGACCACCAGCCTTTCCCGGCCAGGCCGACGCGGTCGATGTGCTCGCGAGCCTCGCGGGACACGACGACGAATGAGGTCGCGTGCACGACACGCGCGTCGTCGCGGCCGGCGAAATCGGCTAGCAGGCCGTGCATCGACCGCTGCCACCCGTGAACCGGGTGGTCGAGGTCGCGCCAGTCGAAGTCGGTCCCGTCGTCGAACGTGATCGCCAGCGCCCTCGGGTCCGGCCAGGCCTCTCCGCGGACGACGCAACGGCGGACGAGTTCCGGCAAGGGAACGATCCGCCAGCCGAGTCGGTCGATGACCCGGAGGTCCGCGGCGAGCGCGACATGATCGTTGGTCGACGGATCGCTGCCGGCGATGTTGACGCCGTGGTACGTGAGGATCGGAAGACAGGTTCGCATGGGGCGCGTACGGAGCGGAGGCACGGTCGCTTACGCGCCGTCGGTCTCCTCGTAGGCGCGTTCCGCGGCGGCGCAGAACGATCGCGCGTAGGCGCGGAGGTCGTACCACGGCCGTTCGGCCCGCGATTGGGCGAGCCGGTGCTTCATGGTTTCACGCGAATCCGAGTCGAGCCCCAGCGCGATAGCCGTTCTTACCATGTCGTCGACATCGCCGACGACGAGGTCGTCGAGTCCGGCGGCCACAACCATGCTCGCGGATGCTCGCGCAGCGAAAGTGCGGCCAGCCTCCGCGAGCACCGGCAATCCCGCGCCAAGTGCGTCGTTGACCGTCGTGTGCGACCCGAAAGGCGCGGTGTCGAGGAACAGATCGGCGAGGCGGAACCGGGCCAGATAGCGTGGAACATCCTCGTTGGGAGCGAAGAAGAGGCGGCCAGGATCGACGCCCGCGCGGCCCGCGCGGTACCGCAGCCGATGCATGACCGCCGGCCGCATGTAACGCATCCACAGTATCGAGCGCGGAACCGCTCGCAGGATCGCGAGCCAGGCGTCGAAGCGCCCCGGCTGTATCTTGTATGGCGCGCTCATCGCGGCATAGACGATCGCCTCGTCGGGAAGGCCGTAGTCGGCGCGTACGACGGCGCCCCCGGCGTCGCCGCGTTCGACATTGCACGGCACGTAACACGGGTCGATCCACAAAGGCCGCTCGGTGTAGCCGATGAACGCGTCCGGAGGAACGCAGTAGCGGTCGGTGACGATCCAATCGACCGCCGGGCTGCCCAGCGTTCCGGTGTAGCCGAGAAAGCCCGCCTGGACGCGCGCAGGCCTTCGCGCGAGGATCGCGAGATTGGCGCCGGCGGTGTAGCCGGTGAGGTCGAACAACACATCGACTGCGTCGGACCTGATCGTGTCGGCGACGGTCCCGGCGTCGACGGTCGCGAAGGACGTGAAACGGTCGCAGGCAGCGCGGATCCGGTGCCATATTGCGTCCGGCTGGGGTCCATTGCAGTCGTAGGCGCAGAGTTCGAAACGCGAGCGATCGATCCCTTCCAGAATCCCGACGACCAGACGTCCGACCGGATGACCGTTGAGGTCGGGCGACAGGAATCCCAGCCTCATGCGGCCGGCCATGGCCCGACGCGGGGGTCGATTTCCACTAGGCGGCGGGAACTCGCACGTGGCGTATCGGGTCGCGGCTTCACGCGCGCGAACCGGGTCGTCGTTTATCGCTTGCAGTACGAGTGGCCATGCCAATCTGAGGGCGCCTGGAGTCTCACGGTCGATCGCCGCGAGCACGGCGTCGATCTGCGAATCGTAACCGTCCCACAGGCACTCTTGGCCGAGCGCGTGCACGAGAAGTGAGCGCACCTGCGAATCGCCGCCGCCGAGGGCGACCGCGCGAGCGAGCGCAATCGAGGCACGACCCCAGTCGTCCTGCCGCGCGCGCGCGACACCGAGTTCGCGCCAGGCGTCCGAGTTTTCCGGCGCGAGCTGTGTTGCCCGCGCGAGTACCGTTTCTGCGGAACGGGGATCGGCGCCGGCGTTCAGCGCTGCGCCGTGGAGCACGAGGAGGTCGGTGGGTGGGTGATCCGATCGACCTGCCGCGCGCGCGAGTATCGAAATCGCTTCTCGGGGGCGCCCGAGGCCCAAGAGCAATCTGCCCAGGTTCACAGCGGGTTCGGGATCGTCGGGCGCGGCGAGGATCGCGCGCCGGTACTCACGCTCGGCGGCACCATGCATTTCGCACGCTTCATACGCGAGGCCGAGCTCTGTGAGAACGCCGCTATGGTCGGGCGCATGGACCAACGCCTGCTCGCACTGAGCGATCGCGCGTTCGTGCTCGCCGCGCCGACGAAGAGATCTGGCGAGGAAGCGACTCGGATCCGGGCGTTCCCAATGCGCGTGTCCACGTTCGGGCTCGTCTGCGATACGGCCTTGGTCTTGCTCGACCGGCGCCGCGGTTTCCCCGGCAACGCCATGACATGTGGGGTGACGCGCACCTGCGAATGCACTGTGGCCAGGCGCTGTCGTCGGCGAATGAGACGTCGCTCGTCCACCGTGACAATGCTTGTAGCGGCGACCACTGCCACATGGGCATGGGCTATTGCGTGAGACCGGCGGCTCGATCATCGGTCGCTTGGCTGCCCGCGCGAATCGTACGTTGATGACGACCGAGAAACGTGGGGAAACAAACTCGCCGTGCAACAACGCGATCGGCGGCGTACCTGGAACGTGCACACGACAACATAGACTTGGCGTGGTCCTCGACGCCAAATCCGTCCATGATCGTCAAGGCGGAAACCGTTCGGATAGAATATCTCATTTCGCTCCGCGCCGGCAGCCCCGACGCGAAGCGACCCGCTGCGTCCATGGCCGACCTTGAGTTCACCGGCGAGCGCTACGTCCCCGGCGTGGGCGGCGAGATCGTCTACGAGCACGTCCATCGCTACGCGTTCGCGCGAAGCTACGTCGCCGGCCGCCGCGTGCTCGACGCGGCCTGCGGCGAAGGCTACGGCAGCGCGCTCCTCGCGGCGGTTGCGCGCGGGGTCGTCGGCGTCGACATCGACGCGCCGACGATCGCGCACGCCCGGGCGACCTACGGCGGCGTCGCCAACCTGAGCTTCGTCGAGGGTTCGGCGACCCGGCTTCCGCTTCCCGATGCGAGCGTCGATATCGTCGTTTCATTCGAGACGATCGAGCACCTGGAGGCTGCGGACCAGGCGCCGATGCTCGCCGAATTCGCCCGCGTGCTCTCGGCCGATGGCCTGCTCGTCCTATCGGCGCCGAACCGGACCGAGTACTCGGATGCGCGCGGCTACACCAACCCGTTCCACCGCCACGAGCACGACCGCGACGAGCTCGCGCGGCTTCTCGACCGGGACTTTCCGGCGCGCGAGTGGTTCGCGCAGCGCGTCTGGCTGGGCTCGACGCTGTGGCGCGAGGCCGGCGGCACGCAGGCGGCGTGCTGGACCGGCGACGCGTCGGGTGTGGCCGAGACCCGGCCGCCGCCGCCGATGTACTTCGTCGTCGTGGCGGCGCGTCGTGCGGACGCATTGCCGGCACCGGGACCCGCCGTATCGCTCTTCTGCGATGCGGAAGAGACCGAACTGCGACGGTCGGCCACGCTCGCGGCGGACGCGCTGCGACTCGACGGGCTCGCCCGCGAGCGGGAGGCGTTGGTCGTCGAACGCGACCGCCAGCTCGCGCAAGCCCACGCGCACGTCCGCCACCTGGAGACGCTGAACGCGCGCTTCGAGCCGCTTCTGGCCGAACGCGAACGCCTCGTCGTCGAGCGAGACCGGCAGCTCACGGACGCGCACGCGCACGTCCGCCACCTCGAGGAGCTGTGCGCGTTCCGCGAGCGGCTCGTCGTCGAGCGGGACGCCGCGCTCGTCGCGCGTGACGCCCGGGTCGGCGCCGCCGAGCACCGCGCCGCGGCGGCCGAGTCCCGCGGCGAGGAGCTCGCCACCGAATGCGCGCGGCTCGAGCGCGCGCTGTCCGCGCAGGAGCGGCTGATCGCCTACCGCCAGTCGTTCCGCTGGTGGATCGCGCTCCCCTGGATGCGCGTGAAGCTCGCGTGGGCGCGACTGACCGACCGCTGACCCGACATGGACGCCTACGCGGTCGATATCGTCGTTCCGGTGTACAACGCGCCGGAGGACGTGCGTCGCTGTGTCGAGAGCGTCCTCGCGAACACGCCGACGCCGCACCGTCTCGTTCTGATCGACGACGCGTCGCCGGACCCGGGCGTGCGGCGGGTCTTCGCCGAGATCGCCGCGCGGCGGGCGCCGCATGTGGTCCTGCTCGTCAACGAGCGCAATCTCGGATTCACCGGCACGGCCAATGTCGGCATGGGCCTCTCGCGTCGCGACGTCGTGCTGCTCAACAGCGACACGATCGTATCGCGTGGCTGGCTCGACGCGCTGCTGCGCTGCGCCGCCTCCGATCCGACCATCGGGACGATCACGCCCTGGTCGAACAACGCCGAGATCCTCTCGTACCCGACGTTCTGCGCCGACAACCGCTGGCCGGACGACGCCGACCCCTCGCAACTCGCCGACGCGTTCGCGCGCGCGGCGGTGCCGTCGTATCCTGACTTGCCGACCGGGGTCGGATTCTGCTTCTTCGTCCGCCGCGCGATGATCGACGCCATCGGCGGTTTCGACGCGGCCTTCGGCGCCGGCTACGGAGAGGAGAACGACCTATGCATGCGGGCGGCGGCGGCCGGGTGGCGCAACGTGCTCGCCGACGACGCGTTCGTCGTCCACACGGGTGGCCGTTCGTTCGAGGGGCAGAAGGACGCGCTGGTACCGAAGAACCTCGCCACGCTCGTCGAGCGCCATCCCGGCTATCTCGATCTCGTGCGCGAATACGTCGCGGCCGACCCGCTCGCCCCGCTGCGCGCCGCGGCGACGCTCGCGCTGGATGCCGCGGACGGCGACGCGGTGCTGCACATCGTCCACCACCAGGGCGGCGGCACCGAGACGCACGTGCGCGCCCTGATCGCCGCGACCCGGGGAACCCGGCGGCATGCGATCGCCGTGGCGGTCGGTGATCGCTGGCGCGTCGAAGCGCACCGGAAGGGCGGCGAGACGGTCGTCTTCGAGGTCTCCCGGTCGGATGGCGAATCCTGGTCCGGTTTCCTGACGGGCCTCGCCGGCACGCTCGGTGCGACGCTGGTGCACGTCCACAACGTATCGGCCTGCCGCGAAGGGCTGATGGAGGCGCTCGCCGACCTGCCGCTGCCGTTCGGCTACACCGTGCACGACGTCAACGCCGGCTGTCCGACGATCACCTTCCTCGGTCCCGACGGGATGTACTGTGGCGCGCCGACCGATGCGACGACCTGCGGTGCATGCCTCGCCGCGCAGCCGGCGTTCGCGGGCGTCGATATCTCGAACTGGCGGCGGCTGCACGCGCCGCTCGTCGAACGAGCGGCGTTCCTGGTCGCTCCGTCGCGATGGGCGGCCGAGACGCTGCGCCGCTATTTCCCGGCGGCCGACGTCATCGTGATCCCGCATGGCGTGGACCGGCCGGGGCAGCGACACGGAGGAACCCGTCTGGCCGTCCTCCTGCCTGACGATAGCGTGCCGACCGTCGCGGTGCTGGGCGCGGTCGGTCCGGACAAAGGCGCGCGCCGCCTCGAGCGGTTGGTCGCGCTCGCGCGCGAGCGTCGAGCCAACGTCCGGTTCGTGCTGATCGGCTATCTCGACCGCCAGCACGCGGCCTGGCAGGACGACGAGGCGCGCTTCACCGTGCACGGCCGCTACGATCCGCGCGACCTGCCGGACCTGCTTGCCCATTACCGCGTCGCGCTCGTGCTCTACCCGTCCGCCGGCCCCGAGACGTTCAGCTACACGCTGTCGGAGGCCTGGAGCGCGGGACGGCCGGTGCTGGTGCCGCCGATCGGCGCGCTCGCCGAGCGCGTCGGCCCGACCGGCGCGGGCTGGGTGATGACCGAGGGCGAATGGCGCGACGAGGCGCGGATGCTCGACCGGATCGAGTCGCTGCTCTCCGCCGGCCACGCGGAGGCGCTCGCTCGCGCCTCGCGCGAGGCCGCGGCGCTGCCGCAGACGACGCTCGCCGTGATGGCGAGCGCCACGATCCGCGTCTACGACGCCGCGATCGCGCGACGGCCCGCCCGGGCGGGGCGAGCACTCGATCCGGCGCGCGTTGTCCGGGGGCTCGGGTACCGGCCATGGTCGCCCCCGGCTCCGCCGGTTTCGCGGTCCGTCGTTGCCGGGGAGGCGTCGCCCCGGCCGAGCGCGCGGACCGACCCCGGCCGCCGGATCGCCGAGGCGGCACTGCGGCTGCGCTTGTCGTCGGCGGGACCGCTGCTGCGCGCGCTCACGCCCGGATTCGTGCGCGAAGCGTTGAAGGCCCGACTCAAGTGAGCACCGAGGCGCCGACGGTCGACTGGCTCAAACTCGGCCGCGACCACCTGTGGCTGGGACGGCCGATCGACGCCGTGCTCTGCCTGCGGCGTGCGCTCGTCGCCCAGCCGCGCCAGGGCGACGTGCGGTTCCACCTGGGGGAGGCGCTGTGGAAACTGGACCTCAAGGAGGCCGCGCGAGCCGCCTGGCGTGACTCGGTGAAGGCGTTCCCGGCGGGCGTGCCGAGCTGGCTCGCGCTTGCCGAGGCGTCGCTCAACCTGGGCGACGTCGATGAAGCGAAGAAAGCGGCGTCCGAGGCGCTCGAGCGTGCGCCCGGCGAGCCGCGCGCGCGGACCTTCCTGCTCGTGGCGGACGCGATGAGCGGTTCTTCGGGCGCCGACTGGAACGCCATCGCCGACGCGGTCCGCGCCGATCCGGCGATGGTCGCGGCGCCTGCCCGATCGCGACTGATCGCCGACGCCTTGCGCCGGACCACCGGCGCGCCCGGGCACACGAAAATGCTGGAGACGCTCGCGGCGATGCCCGCCGCGTTGCCGCTCGAGTTGCTCGCGATCGTCGCCGAGGCCGCCAGCGCGTCCGAACGGTCGGAGGCGCTCGCCGCGGCGCTGCCCGGGATCTTCGAAGCGACGCTTGCTCGCGATCCGCACGCGTCGATCGATTCGCTGCGCAGGATCGCGCGGGTCGCCGCGGCTTCGGGCGACGCCGTGCTCGCGCGCGACCTGGCGACGCGATACGCGATCGCGAGCGTCGAGGCGGACACGCCGCCGGTTCCGGTGCTCTGGCCGCGCCGGACCGCCGGAGCCCCGCTTCGTGTCGCGGCGCTGGTGTCTTCCGAAACGCCGCCGGCGGTGCTCGAGGCGCTTTCGGCGCTGGCGGAAGACGGCATCGAAGCGACGCTGGTCGCGGCGGTCGATCCGCGCGACCTCGACGAGCTCACCGCGACGCTGCCGTTTCGTCCACGAGCGCGGCTGGCCGCCGGCGATGCGCCGGGCCCGGCGGTCGCGCGGGCGCTCGCTGACCGCGACTGCGACGTTCTGATCGACACTTGCGGGATGTCGATCGCGTCGGGCCCGCTGCTCGCGCAACGGCCGGGTCGGACGATCTGGACGCTCGCGGATCTGGAACCGCCGCTCGTCGATGCGAAGGTCGCCCCCGCCACCGCGACGTTGCGGGCGGCGCTCGCCGGCGTCACGCGCGCGGAGTCCGGCCGCGAGTCGCCGGCGGTGCTCGGGCAGTTGTGGACGACCGGATTGAAGGCGCACCAGCAGGGCGACCTCGCACGCGCCCGTGCGGTCTACGACGCGGTGCTGAAAGACCAGCCGGCGTTCGCCCCGGCGCTCCATTTCCGCGCCCGCGCCGCCTGGGACGCCGGCGCTCTCGATGCGGCGGCGACGGATCTCGCGGCCGCGGTCGCGGCCGCCCCGGCGTACGCGGACGCCCGCGTCGACGCGAGCCGGCTCGCGTTGGAGCGCGACCTGCCGAAGCTCGCGCACGACGTGGCCGACGGTGGTCTCGCGCACGCGCCGGGGCACGCGGCGTTGCTGCGCGCGATCGGCCATGCGCACCTGCGCCTGGGCGACGGTCTCGCCGCGGCCCGGGCGTTCGAGGCGGCGATGGTCGGCGACCCGCTCGATGCCGAGACCCATTTCAACGTCGGCGTCGCGTTGCAGCTCGCCGGCAACACCGAAGCCGCGGCACGCGCCTACCAGCGCGCGATCACGCTCGATCCGGCGCTGGTCGAGGCCGATTTCAACCTGGGCGTCCTGTTCCAGCAGCAGCGCCGCCACGCGGCGGCGATCGAGGCCTACCGACGGGTCGTCGAACGGGAACCTGCGCGCGACGCTGCCTGGAAGAATCTGGGCGAGGTGCTGCGGGCGTCGGGTCGCATCGACGAGTGGGCGGCCAATTTCCGGCGATTCGAAGCCGCTTGCCCGGACTCCCTGCTGATGGCGGTCCAGGCGCTCGAGGTGTGCCAGCATCGGGCGGACTTCGCACGCCTCGATCGCGTGCTCGATGGACTGCGGCAGGAGCGATACCGCGCCTCTTCCGAGACCACGCTCGTCGACGCGCTCGAAGAGCTACTCTACTTGCTGCTGTTCTTCGACATCGAGCCGTCGGTGGTCCATCGGTTCGCCCGGACCTACGACGGCGCGATCCGGCGTGTCTACGGCCTGCCGCGCCCGCCGGCGCCGTGCCGCGCGCCGGGCCGGCTCCGTATCGGATACCTGTCGGCGGACCTGCGCGACCACGTGATGGGCAAGATGATGTGGCAGGCGATCCGGCACCACGACCGCGACCGTTTCGATGTCTACTGCTACTCGATGTCCGCGGAGCGCGACCGGTGGACCGAGCGGTTCCGGGAGACGGCGACTGCCTTCCGCGAGCTGTCGGCGCTCACCGATCGCGACGCCGCCCGGCTGATCGCCGACGACGACCTCGATCTTCTCGTCGATCTGCAGACTCATACGAAGGGCGCCCGGCCGGGAATCCTCGCGCTCAAGCCCGCGCGGGTCCAGGTCACGCACGTCGCCAGCGCGGGCACGTTGGGCATGTCGACGATCGACTTCAAGCTCACCGACCGCTACGCCGACCTGCCCGAGGCGCAGGAGCACCAGATCGAACGCCTGCTGGCGATGGATGGCTGCGTCTACCCGTACCGCGCACCCGACCCCGCCGAGGTTCCGGCCTTCTCCCGCGCGCAGGCTCGGATCAGGGACGATGCCTACGTGATCGGCGCGTTCGTCACGCCGATGAAGCTGTCGCGCCGGTGCCTGTCGTTGTGGAAGGAAGTCGCCGACCGGGTCCCACGCGCGGTCTTCGCCTTCTCCCCGTTGAACGAGCGCGACCGTGGCGCGTACGTCAGGCTGATGGGGTCGGTCGGCATCGAGCCGGCGCGGCTCGTGTTCCTGCCGCAGGGACGCAGCGACGCGGAGAACCAGGCGCGATACCGGGTCGTCGACGTGGTGCTCGATCCGATGCCCTTCGGCAACGTCAACGGCACGATCGAGCCGCTCGCGATGGGCGTGCCGGTGGTCTCGCTAATCGGCCGCCGGCACGGCGAGCGCACGTCGTATTCGATCCTGTCGAACCTGGGTGTCGATTCGACGCTCGTGCAGTCGGGGCGCGAGTACGTCGACCTCGCGGCGAGGCTCGCCGACGACCCGGACTTCGCGGCGGACGTGCGGGCCTCGATCGCACGCGGGCTCGCTGACTCGCCGCTCGTCGACGCGCCAGGGTACACCCGGCGCCTCGAAGCCGCGTACATCGCGGCCATCGCCGAGGTCGCGCCGGGCGCGCTCGCCGCCGCGGGCGAACTCGCGCCCGGCACGCCGTGACCGACCCCCGCCTGGTCGCCGCGCAGCGCGCGCTCGACGCCGGTGACCTGTCCGGCGCGATCCGTGCGGCGACCGAGGTCGTCGACGACCGGCGCGCGCCGCCGCTCGCCGGCTCGCTCGCGCTGCGCTTGCGCGCTGACGCGCGGACCGCTCGAGGCGACTCGGCCGGCGCGCTCGCCGACGCGCGACGCGCGACCGACCTCGCTCCGGACGATCCGAGGGGCTGGAGCGCGCTCGGGATCGTCGCCGCGGACGCCGGGGAGGCGGTGCTCGCCGTCGAGTCGTTCCGTCGCGCGACCGAGCTCGACCCGGGCTACGCGCGCGCCTGGAACAACCTCGGCAACGCGCTCAGGTCCGCCGGTCGCGCGGCCGAGGCGATGAACGCGTTCGAGCGCGCCATCGGGGTGGATCCGCTCTACGCGTTCGGCTGGACCAATCTCGCGGTCGCGAGGCGCGACGCCGGTGACGCCGACGGTGCCCGGGACGCGGCCAGGCGTGCGCTGGGGATCGACCCGCAGCAGCGGACCGCCCGCCTGCTGATCGCCGGCATCGATCGGCGCGCGGGACGCCTGGACGCCGCGATCGACGCCTACGAGCGTGCGCTGGCCGAGCGGCCCGGCGACGCCCCGGTCCGTCTGGCGCTCGCCGGTACGCTGGCCGAGCGCGACGACCTCGATGCCGCGCGCGCCGCCTATGTGCGCGCCGCGCGCGACGATCCTTCGCTGCTCCGCGCGCGCCTGGGCGCGGCGCTGACGCTGCCGATGGTCCCTTGGTCGGAGGCCGCGATCGCGCGCGAGCGCGAGCGATACGCGGCCGGGCTCGAGCGGCTGGCGGTCGAGCTCCCCGAAGCCGCGGCGTCGATGCCGGTCGCGCGCGTGCTGGACGAATTGCGCTGGACCAATTTTCTGCTCGCCTACCAGGGCGAGGACGACCTCGGCCTGCAGTCCCGCTACGGCGACCTGCTCGCGGCGACGATTTCGGCCGCCCGCGGACCGGCACCGTGGGGCGATGGCGCGACGACGCGCCGCACACCGGACGGCGATCGTACTCGCGTCGGATTCGTCAGCGCCTTCTTCCGGGACGGTACGGTCGGCCGGTATTTCGAAAGCTGGATCCTCGGACTCGACCCGGAACGTTTCGAGGTGACCGTCCATCACCTCGCCGCGGGGGAGGACGCGCTGACCGCCCGTCTGCGGGCGCGCGCCGACGCGTTCGTCTCCCACGGCGCCTCGTCACCATCGACGATCGCCGTCGAAATCGCGCGCCGGGGACACGACTGCCTCGTCTATCCGGAGCTCGGGATGGACGCGACGACATTCGCGCTCGCGGCGCTGCGACTCGCGCCGCGCCAGTTCGCCGGCTGGGGGCACCCGGTGACGAGCGGGCTCCCCTCGATCGACGCGATGTTCACGTCGGGGCCGATGGAGCCGGTCGACGCGGACCGGCACTCCCGCGAGCGACTCGTCCGTCTGCCCGGGTTGGGCACGCGCTACGCCCGTCCACGGGTGCCGGCGGGCGCGCGACGAGAGGACCTGGGGCTGCCGGGAGGCGGCACGCTGCTGCTCTTTCCGCAGTCGTTGTTCAAGCTCCATCCCGAGGACGACCGCCGGATCGCCGGTGTGCTGTCCGCCGCGCCCGACGCCCGCGTGCTCGCGTTCGCCGGTCGCCATCCGAGACTCACGGACGCGTGCGCGCGCGGCTCGACGCGGTGCTGGCGGCGCACCGGGTCGATCCGCGCCGTGTCGTCGTCCTCCCGCAGTGCGGTCACGATCAGTACCTGCGGATCAACCTCGCCTGCGACGCCATGCTCGACAGCGTCCGCTGGTCGGGTGGCAACACGAGCCTCGACGCGATCGCCTGCGGATTGCCGATTGCGACCCGCCGCGGCGCCTTCATGCGGGCCCGGCAGAGCGCGGCGATGCTCGAGCGGGCGGGTGCGCCAGAGCTTGTCGCCGCTAACGAGAACGACCTCGTCTCTCGGGCCGCCCGGCTCGTGTCGGACCCGTGGTGGCGCGATTCGCTCGCGGCCCGATTGCGCGAGGGTGGCGGGAAATTGTTCGACGATGCAAGCCCACTCGCCGCATTCGGCGAAGCGCTCCGCGGCGTGCGGTGATAGCGCGTCGAACGGGGGATCGCGTTCAGTCCGCGGGCGTCTCGGCCCAGGCGCGCTCGAGCGCCGCGCCCAGCGCACGGGCGTAGGAGTCCTGCGAGAAGTACGGCAGCTTCGCCCGGTCAGCGGAGAGTCTCGCGCGAAGCGACGCGAGTCTATCGCGATCGAGCCCGAGAGCGACGGCCTTGCTCACATAGTCGGTCAGGTCTGTTGCGACAAGTTCGGCGAGTCCCGCTGCGACAATTTGGCTCGACGAAGCACGCGACGCGAATGATCGGCCGGCCTGGCTGAGTACGGGCAGACCCACGGAAAGCGCGTCATTGACCGTCGTGTGCGATCCGAACGGCCAGCTGTCGAGATACAGGTCGGCGAGCCTGTAGCGGGCGAGGTAACGTGGAACCGGTTCGCTGCGCGCGAAAACAATTCGACCGGGCTCGATCCCGAGCGCGCGGGCGCGCGCCTGCAGCCGTTGGGTGGCGGTCTTGCTCCCCGCTCGCATCCACAGCACCGAATCCGGAACCCGCCCCAGGATCTCGACCCATGCGGCGAACCGCTCCGGTAGGATCTTGTACATGCTGCTCATCGCTGAGAAGACGATGGCGTCATCCGGCAGCTGGTACTCGGTGCGGGCTGGTGTCTCAGGCGCGGCCGAATCGCCGCACGGCGGCAGATAGCACGGCTCGAGGTAGAGCACACGCTCGACGTACGCGCTCGCGAGTTCCCGGGGAATACAATACGGATCCGCGACGATCCAGTCGTAGGCTGCGCTGCCGATCGTACCCGTGTAGCCCAGGAACGATACCTGGACAGGCGCAGGGCGAAGCGAAAATGTCGAGATGTTAGCGTCGGCCGTGTGGCCGGTTAGATCGACCAGAATGTCGATGCCATCCGAACGGATCGCGCTCGCCAGTTCCCGCGCATCGACCTCGGGGAAATAGCGAAAGCCGGACGACGCCGCTACGATGCGCCGCCGGATATCGTCGTCCGCGCTGATTCGACAGGCGTACGTGTAGACGTCGAATCGTTCCCTATCCAATCGCTCGATGGGGCCGACGACAAGACGCCCGACCGGATGGCGGTGGAAGTCCGGCGACACGAAGCCCACGCGGAGGCGCGCTGGCGAGGCGCGCCGCCGCGGTCGCTCACGCGCCGTCGGAAGGAACTCGCACCGAGTCCAGCTCGAGGCGCAGTCGCGCTCGAGCCAAGGGTCGTCGCTCAGTGCCTGCAACGGGAAAGGCGTTGCGACGGTGAACGTATCGGGTTTCGGGTGGACGATCGAGTCGACGATTCGGCCGCGCAGGACTTCGAGGCCGTCCCAGAGGCATTCGTGCCCGACGCTGTGAAGCAACATCGATCCGGACGTGTGGTCGTCCGGATCGAGTTCGATCGCTCTCGCGTAGGCGAATGCCGCTGCGTTCCAGAGATTGAGCGCGATTCGGCAACTGCCGAGGTCGCGCCACGGTCCCGGACTGTTCGGTGCGAGCTCGGTGGCGCGGACGAGGTGCGGTTCGGCCCCAGCGGGATTGCCTACCCGACGCAGACAGACACCGAGGTTTGCCCGTATTGCAGCCGGGGCGTCTGGCATCGCCGCAAGCAAGCGGCGGAACTCGAGAATCGCTTCCTTGTCGCGACGCTGTTGATAATGGTTCTGCGCGAGATTCGCGAGCGCATTGAGATCGTCCGGGGCAACCTCGAGCGCTCGATTGAACCGTGCTTCGGCTTCCTCGAACCGGCCGCACTTCTCGAGCGCGAGGCCGAGGTTGTTGAGCAACGATGGATGATCAGGGGCGGACACGAGCGCGGCTTCGAAGCGTGTGATCGCCGATTCGATTAGCCCGGCTTCGCGATCGAGATCGCCGATGAAGAACAGCGCTTCCGGATCGCCGGGCTTTTCGGCGAGAATGTTCTCCCAAGTTATCCGCGACTGTTTCGGGTCGATCGTGCGCAGTGCCTCGGCCCGCAGGCGATCGGAGACGCGCGGGTCCATGTCCGGTTCTACCTGCCCTAGGAGGCGCAACGCGTCCTCGGGTCGACCCTCACGCAGCGCCACGCGTACCGCGTCCATCGGCGCCGAGACTTCGGTGGCCACCGGCGCGTGGAGTCGAACCAACGGCCGTTGGGTGCCGATCGTCGCGTCGATCGCCAATTCCCGGCCGTGGCAGTACTTGTAACGGCGCCCGCTGCCGCAGGGGCAGGGATCGTTTCGCATCGGCTGCTTCGCGTCGTTCACTGGGCTACCTTTGGGGGTTCTGGAGAATGCGGACGTGCCGGGAGAGCCTCGACCTCGACACAGTGTGCGGCGTGCGCAGATGCTGTATTCCGACTCCGTGAGCTTGGTCCCGAATTGAGGTAGTTCTACGCCGGAAGTTGCCGTCGTCGCCGGCCATTGTGAACTGACCTTGGCGACCAAATTCGAGGGGGGGCAGGTTCCGCGACGAACCGTTGCAGACGGGCGCTCTCATGGCCCAGCCGCCGCTACTCTTCCCGCTCGTTCAGGCCCAGCTGGCCGGTCTTTTTCGTCCACACGCGGGACGTCGCTTGGGACGCGCCGAACTGCCGGCACACAGCTCCGAACGCGGTTCCCCCATCCGCCTGCCGCAGCGCGTGGACGATCTGCTCCCCGCGGAACTTCGACTTCGTCATCGTCCGCTCCCAACCTGCCAAGGGCAGACGAAGACCGCTTGCTTCGACTTCCCACGGCCGCTCTTTCCGGGTCCAACGTCGTATCGGCGCGCCGCCCGAGGCCTGCTCAACACAGCCAGGGGTCGACACAGGGTGTCTCATGGCTCCGGCTCCCTGTGATCGAGCGCCCGACCGACTTCGGCGACGACGGCACGCCAATCGCCAAGGCCTGGCTGACGAAATAGGCGTGCTCCCGGGTACCACGCGGTCGCGGCCCCCCGCGGTCCCCAGCGCCAGTCCGGTGCGTGCGTGAGCAGGATCCACGGCCGCCGGCCGAGCGCGCCGGCCAGGTGCGCGTTGCTCGTGCAGACGCTGACGACGAGGTCGAGCGCGCAGACGAGGGCGGCTTTGCGATCGAAGTCGTTGCGCTCGTCGAGCAGATGCATCGTGCTGGCTTCGGCGACCGAGGCGAGTTCCTCTTCGCCATCGATCCGCTGCAGCGAGTACCAGGCGATATCGCGGCGCCCGAGCAGCGGGGCGAGGGCGGCGAGCGGACACGACCGACGCCGGTTGTTCGCCTGCCGCGGATTGCCCGCCCAGGACAGACCGACGCGCAGACGCGCCGGCGTCGGCGAGACGATCGCGCGCGCGCGGGCCACGAGCGCGGGATCGGCCCGCAGGTAGGGAGGATCGGGCGGACCGCCTTGCGGCGGGGCGGCGAAATGACGGGCGAGCGAGACCAGTGGCAGCCATGCATCGCACGTCGGGCGCTCCTCTGCGTCGACGACCTCGGCGACGCCGGGTGCGGTCGCGACCAGCCGCGCGAGGGGTGCCTGCGAGCGAACGACGACGCGCGCGCCGCGTTCCGCGAGCGACCTGGCGTAGCGCACGAACTGCAACGTGTCGCCGTACCCTTGTTCCGCATCGACGAGGATCGTTCGTCCCGAGGGATCGTCGCCGGTCCACCGTGGTACTCCGGGATCCGGGAATGCGCCGCCCAGCTCCGGGATCGACAGCCGCGCCTCGTAGTCGTCCCAGCCGCCGGCGTCGCCGCGGGCGAGCCGGGACATCGCCAGGTTCCAGCGCGCGCGGGCGAATCGCGGATCGATCTGCAGCGCGCGCTCGTAGGCCGCGATGGCCTCGTCGTGGCGGTTCTGCTCGTGCAGCGCGAGGCCCAGGTTGTTCCAGGCCGCGGCGTGCGCCGGCGCGAGTTCGATCGCCCGACGCTGCGAAGCGATCGCGTCGTCGAGACGATCGGCGGCCGCGTAGGCGAGCCCGAGATTGCCGTGGAAGTCCGGGATGTCGGGCAACAGCGCGACGGCCTTCTCCAGGCGTGCGATCGCCGTCATGGTTGCGCCGCGCTGGTAGTCGAGGACACCCAGGTAGTGCGTCGCGTGCGGATGTTGCGGCGCGGCCGCCAGCGCGGCCTCGTAGTCGTGTCGCGCCCCGTCCAGCCGACCGGCTTCGTGCGCCGCGATGCCGCGTCGGACGAGCGCATCGGGATCCAACGGAGCCGGCGCCTTCGGCGCACCGCCCGGCGCGCCATGGCATTGCTTGTACCGTTTCCCGCTGCCGCATGGACACGGATCGTTGCGCCCGACACCGACGCCGTGCGCCCGCGCGTCCGCCGCGCCGGCGAGCGCGGCCGACGCCTCGGCGATACTGGCACCGGTGGCGATCATCCGCCGCGCGATCGCTTCCGCGGCCGACCAGCGCGCGAGGGCGAGGCAGTTGCGCAGCAGCGAGAGGCACTGCGGCGAGGCGGCGATCGGATCGCTGAATGCGCCGGCGAGCGAGGCGATCACGGCGTCGCTTTCGACGCGCGCGAGATTGAAGAGCCCGTGGAACCCGAACGGTCGCCCGATCGGATGCGCGGCCTCGAAAGAGAAGCGGTTCGCCAATCCTTCAGCGGCGTACCGGATGGAGTGGGCCGACTCGAGCCAGTCGCGTTGCGCGACGCCGATCGTCTCGTCTTCGTTGCCCTGGAGCGTGACCCGGTCGTCGGCGAGAGCGGCGAGCAGCCGGCGCGACCGCAGCGAGAAGCCGCCGTTGCCGACCCGTCGGCCTTCCGGCTGCCAGTACCACGGCGCTCCGATGTAGTCGCATTCGAGGAATTCGCCGGTCCACGATTCCGGATGGACGACGTAGCCGTCCCACTGGACGACGAGCGCGTGGCTCGTGGTCACGTGCGGGAGGAGTCCCTTGAGCATCAGCATCGAGTAGTCGTCGCGTGAACGCAGCGGCGCGATGCGCACGATCTCGACCCCCGGCGGCGCGGTCACGCCGGCCGGCAGCGCATCGGTGAGGAACACCGAGCGCGCGAAGCGCGACCGCTCGTGGCAGAGCGAGATCGCCCGGAGTGCGAGCGCGTGGTTGAGCGTGTCCGCGCAGACGAGCGTGACCTGCGGCAGCGTCAACATCGCTCAGGCGGCGTTCGCCATCGCCGTCCGCTCCCGGCCGACGCCGGAAACGTCGACCATCCACACGACGGCGAGCGGGACCAGCACGAGGATCGCGCGCTGGATGCCGAGCGCGTCCGCGCCGAAGTAGCGTAGCACCGGGAAGGCGACCAGGGCGGCGATCCACAGCGCGCCCGCGAGCAGCGCGAAGCCCAGCGGCGCGACCTCCGGAGACGCGATCCGACGACCTCCGAGGATACCGGCGGCGAGGAGTCCCGGCGCTAGCAGGTGCCAGTTCGCGTACAGAACGCTCTCTGCGAGAAACTGCGGACCGAGCGGGTCGTAGGCGAAGAGCCCGTGCGTCCAGGCGAGGTTCGCGCCGCGCGCCGACACGCCGACGACGACCAGGGCGACGACCGCGAGCGCGATGCCGATCGATCGGTATCGACGGGGGCCGAGCGCGGCGGCAGCGAACCCCGGCGCGAAGACGACGACCCAGACCCAGCCAGATTCCTTGGTCGCGATCGCGGCAACAAGCGCGACGATGGCGGTGGCGACATCGGTGGGGGCGCGGGTCGCGAACGCCCGAAATCCCGCCAGCGCACCGACCGTCGCGAACATCGTCAACGGGAGATCGGCGTATCCGGCCAGGGCGACCTGCGTGCCGAGGAGTGGCAACGATGCGACCAGCCAGGCGGACGCCAGCGCGGCGGCGGCGCTCGCACCGCGCCGGCGCGTTTCGCCGGCGACCGTGAGCACGATGGCGACGTAGCAGAGCCACCCCGTCAGGTTCGCGAGCGCGTCGTCCCAGCGGCCGAGAACCGTCGCGACCCAGACCTGCATCAGCGGCGCGGTCGCCGGCGCCGTCGGGCGCGCGTCGAACCAGGTCGGCGTAGTAGCCGACGCCCAGCCGGCGGCGTCCGTGAACGGGACCAGCGTTCCCATCGCGAACCAGGTCTTGGCCTTGGTCGCCCAGGCCGACCAGGCGTCCCACGCGTAGACGGGCCGGACCGCGACCTCTGCGAACAGCAGGGCCGCATGCAGCGCGATCCACGCGACCGCGCCGAGCCATGCGACCCGCCGGAAACCCCGGTGGTCGCGCGCGAGCAGCGTTCGCGCAACGTCGTTCAATGCGACCCGGGTCGCCCGACCTCGTCCCCGCATCGCCATCGTCGCGAGTACGATCGCCGCGATCGCCACCGGTGTCGCCGCGGACACGAAGCCGAACGGAATCGAGGCCGCTGCGAGCGCGCGCAGCACGAGCGTGACCGCGAACACGCCGACCGCGATGCCGGCGCCTGCGATGCACAGGGATACGCCGGGTCCGGCGGTTTCCGCCTCGCGTCCGGACACCAGCGCGAGAATCGCGATGCCGAGGATGGCCGGCAGCGCGAGCGCGATCAGGAGGAGGAGGAAGGTCATGTCCGCGAGCTCACCGGATCGCGAAGAGCGCCGCGCCGCGTTCGCCGGCGACGAGCGTGGCGTCGAGCTCGACGCCGTTGTCGAATCGCAGACGTCCGGTCGCCGGATCGTAGGCGAGGCCGGGCCGTTGCCAGACGAACACGAAATCGCCCGCGCGCAGCACGCCCGATGCCGGAGCGACGTCGCTCACCGGTTCCCAATACGCCCGGTGCGGCAGCAGGTGCCAGCCGGCGCGTCCGCGGAAGTAGTGCGCCTGCGCGAGCACCAGCACCCGCGAGGGCTCGGCCGGCATCGCCGCCTTCGCCTTCGCGACGAACGCGGCGAGATCGCCGTCCTCGGCGGCGCGCAGTCGTTCGTCGGTGCCCAGGCCCTGGTAGCGCTCCCACGTCGCTGCGACCTGCCGCGCGAGGTTCGCGGTCCAGCGGACGTCGAGCAACGCCCATGCCGCGACGAACAAGACGGCCGCGAGCGTCGGCAGGCCCTGGGCGACCGATCGGGGCGCGACCCGGCGCGCGAGCGCGAGCGCCGCGATCGCGAAGAGCGCCGCGAGCGCGACCGGAATCGGCAGGGGCATGCTCTGCGACGACGCTCCGCCGGTGACCGTGTTGATCGAGGTGCCGGTCCAGCCGTCGAACGCGAACCACTCCTTGACTCGGTCGGCGAGCACCTGGCCGGCGCTCTGGGGCCGGGCCGACACGCCACGGATCTGCACGGTGGCGCCCGGGGCCCGCACCGCGATCGCGAGTCCGGTGATGCGTCCCAGCCAGTCGCGGTCGCCGGCGAGCGAGATCGGCAGTGCGCGCCCGTCCTCGACGACGAGCGGCCGGTTGAACACCCGCCGGCGGTAATCGCTCGAGAAGAGCAGGCGCACGTCGGCGTTCGGCGGCAGGCCGCTCACGTCCCAGGCGACCGAGCCGAGGTCGCGCGCGCGGAAATCGGTGACGACCGACACGATCAACGCGTCGCCGTCGGGAACGCGCGCGATCAGCGTGTCGCGCTCGACTTGACCGGTTCCGCGGGCGATCTGCATCGCGGAGGCGGCGTAGGACCGTGAGTTGTCGGCTGCGCGGATCGTCGTCGTATTGAAGGCGAGATAAGCGACCAGCACGACCGTGAGGCCGGTCACGTAGGCGATCGCCACCGCGATCGGCGACCGGTCCTTCACTGCGGGCTCATCGGCGCCCGGGACCGCTGCCGGGGGCGCACCCGAAGCGGCGGAGCCGGGTGGAGCCTCCCCAGGAGGACTCGGCGGCAGGGCGTCGGCCGGCGACGCCGCGCCGTCGGAATCGCCGGCCGGCCCGGTCGCCGCGTCAGCGGTAGCCGCGGCGTCCGCCGGAGCCTCGGGAGCGCCGGAGAGGGGCTTGCCAGCCGGATCGGAGGGGGAGTCGGTCACGGAGGTCGCGAATCGGGCGCCTGGGTGGCGGGGCGCTGCGGTCCTCGATTGTAGCGGGGCGTCCTTGTGCGACCCGGGCTGTGCCTCCAATTCGGAACGGCGGGCTCGTCCGGCGGCACCGGGCAGCGCCGCCGCGGTGCAGGGGGGTGTTGACCTACCTGGTTTTCGTTGTATAATCGCGCCTCTTTGCTCCCGTTTGGCCGATCAGCGTTCGCGGCCCGGTAGCCGAGCGCTCTTTAACAAATCGCAATCGATAGGTGTGGGTACCGAGGTGGTGCCCTGTCTGCTGGTGTCCGGAAGGGTGCTGGTGGAGGGGGTTTCACAGGAACGGTGCTCACACGACGCTAATGTGCGGGCTGGCCGGGGAACTGGCTGGTCCGTGTCCTGCTGCGGTGCTCGAGAGGGTGTCGTGGTGGGGCGTTCGAGTGAGTCTTGGACTGAAAAGTAATTGGTCAGATCAACTGAAGAGTTTGATCCTGGCTCAGATTGAACGCTGGCGGCATGCTTTACACATGCAAGTCGAGCGGCAGCGCGGGGGCAACCCTTTGGCGGCGAGCGGCGAACGGGTGAGTAATGCATCGGAACGTGTCCCGTAGTGTATAATCCCGCCGAAAGGCGGGCTAATACCGCATATGCTCTACGGAGGAAAGCGGGGACCGCAAGGCTCGCGCTATGGAGCGGCCGATGTCCGATTAGCCAGTTGGCGGGGTAAAGGCCCACTACAAGGACGATTGGTAGCTGGTTCTGGAGAGGATGATCAGCCACACTGGGACTGAGACACGGCCCAGACTCCTACGGGAGGCAGCAGTGGGGAATTTTGGACAATGGGGCAACCCTGATCCAGCCATGCCGCGTGCGGGAAGAAGGCCTTCGGGTTGTAAAACGCTTAGCCGGGAAGAAAGGCGGCAGGCTAATACCCTGCGTTCTTGACGGTACCGGCGGAATAAGCACCGCCACCACGTGCCAGCAGCCGCGGTAATACGTAGGGTGCGAGCGTTAATCGGAATTACTGGGCGCAAAGCGTGCGCAGGCGGTTCGTTAAGTCAGATGTGAAAGCCCCGGGCTCAACTCTGGGAACGGCATTTGAAACTGGCGGGCTGGAGTGTGGCAGAGGGGGTGGGGAATTCCGCGTGTAGCAGTGAAATGCGTAGAGATGCGGAGTGAACACCGATGGCGAAGGCAGCCCCCTGGGCTGACACTGACGCTCAGGCACGAAAGCGTGGGGAGCAAACAGGATTAGATACCCTGGTAGTCCACGCCCTAAACGATGCTCACTGGGTGTTGGGGGAGCGATCTCTAGTACCGTAGCTAACGCGTGAAGTGATCCGCCTGGGGAGTACGGCCGCAAGGTTAAAACTCAAAGGAATTGACGGGGACCCGCACAAGCGGTGGATGATGTGGATTAATTCGATGCAACGCGAAAAACCTTACCTACCCTTGACATGTCTGGAATCCTGGTGAGAGCCGGGTGCCCGAAAGGGAACCGGAACACAGGTGCTGCATGGCTGTCGTCAGCTCGTGTCGTGAGATGTTGGGTTAAGTCCCGCAACGAGCGCAACCCTTGTCCCTAGTTGCTACGCAAGGGCACTCTAGGGAGACTGCCGGTGACAAACCGGAGGAAGGTGGGGATGACGTCAAGTCCTCATGGCCCTTATGGGTAGGGCTTCACACGTCATACAATGGTCGGTACAGAGGGTTGCCAAGCCGCGAGGTGGAGCCAATCCCAGAAAGCCGATCGTAGTCCGGATCGCAGTCTGCAACTCGACTGCGTGAAGTCGGAATCGCTAGTAATCGCGGATCAGCATGCCGCGGTGAATACGTTCCCGGGTCTTGTACACACCGCCCGTCACACCATGGGAGTGGGTTTCACCAGAAGTAGGTAGCCTAACCGCAAGGGGGGCGCTTACCACGGTGGGATTCATGACTGGGGTGAAGTCGTAACAAGGTAGCCGTATCGGAAGGTGCGGCTGGATCACCTCCTTTCTCGGAAACAGGGATCAGGGGTCGGGCATCAGGGATCAAACCCGGGTGCCGGAGCGCCTGCCATCCCCAAGCCATTTTCGGTGCCCACAACCTATCGGTTGCTGCGAACGCGAAGGCGTTCGCGACAGCGCGGATGCGACGCGGGTCTGTAGCTCAGTTGGTTAGAGCACCGTCTTGATAAGGCGGGGGTCGTTGGTTCGAATCCAACCAGACCCACCACTGTCAGGGATCAGAGGTCAGGCATCAGGGATCAGGAGTAGGGCGGGGCCGTAGCTCAGTTGGGAGAGCACCTGCTTTGCAAGCAGGGGGTCGTCGGTTCGATCCCGTCCGGCTCCACCAGGACGGTTCGGAGCCGAGCGGAGTCAGCCAAGGCCCGGATCCTGGACCGTTCACCTGTCGATTGCGCGCACGTGCAGCGTTCGCCGCTGTTTCTTCGGTCGAGGAAGCAGCGTCGAGAAGCTGCACCGCTCTTTAACAATCAGGAAGGCAAGGCGTCCATGGGCTTGATGAGAGCCTGTGGGCGTTAGGGTTGAGTTTGTATCGACCCTCGCGACCGAGACAAAAGGCGCGGAGCGAGGGAGCGCAAACACACCGTGGCGGTGCTTCCGCGAGGGAGCGCAACGTTATGGGGCCGGGCGACTAAGTGCATGTGGTGGATGCCTTGGCGATCACAGGCGATGAAGGACGTGAAAGCCTGCGAAAAGCTTCGGGGAGCTGGCAAACAAGCTTTGATCCGCAGATGTCCGAATGGGGAAACCCACCCCGCAAGGGTATCCCTGCCTGAATACATAGGGCTGTGGAGGCGAACCCGGCGAACTGAAACATCTAAGTACCCCGAGGAAAAGAAATCAACCGAGATTCCCCAAGTAGTGGCGAGCGAACGGGGAAGAGCCTGCAGTCTTTAGCCGACGTCGTAGTGGAACGCTCTGGAAAGGCCGGCCGTAGTGGGTGATAGCCCCGTACGCGAAAACAGGTCGGTGGGACTGAGCGTGCGACAAGTAGGGCGGGACACGTGAAATCCTGTCTGAAGATGGGGGGACCATCCTCCAAGGCTAAATACTCGTGATCGACCGATAGTGAACCAGTACCGTGAGGGAAAGGCGAAAAGAACCCCGGGAGGGGAGTGAAATAGATCCTGAAACCGCATGCATACAAACAGTGGGAGCCCCGTCGTGGGTGACTGCGTACCTTTTGTATAATGGGTCAGCGACTTACGTTCTGTTGCGAGCTTAACCGAATAGGGGAGGCGCAGCGAAAGCGAGTCCGAAAAGGGCGCTTAGTTGCAGGGCGTAGACCCGAAACCGGATGATCTAGCCATGGCCAGGCTGAAGGTGGGGTAACACCGTGGAGGGCCGAACCCACTCCCGTTGAAAAGGTAGGGGATGAGCTGTGGCTAGGGGGTGAAAGGTTGAACAAATCCGGGAGATAGCTGGTTCTCTCCGAAAACTATTGAGGTAGTGCCTCGTGTATCACCTTTCGGGGGTAGAGCACTGTCATGGTAGTGGGGATCATCGCGATCTACCACGCCATAGGGCAAACCCGAATACCGAAGAGTGCGAGCACGGGAGACAGACGGCGGGTGCTAACGTTCGTCGTCGAGAGGGAAACAACCCAGACCGCCAGCTAAGGTCCCCAAGACACAAAGGCGGAAACGAGGTGGGAAGGCTCAGACAGCCAGGATGTTGGCTTAGAAGCAGCCATCATTTAAAAAAGAAAGCGTAATAGCTCACTGGTCGAGTCGTTCCGCGCGGAAGATGCAACGGGCTCAAACTGTGCACCGAAGCTGCGGATTCGACAGTCCTTTAAGCGCGTTGGCTGCATGACGCGGCACGCGCTTCGCGCCCGAGCGCGAAGCCACGCGTGACCGATCGGTTCAGCGCTCGCACGATGCCAAGGCATCATGCGGGCCGGGTGCTTGCGCGAGACGCGCGCAAGCGCCGGCAAAGTCGAGTCGTTGCGCGAAGGCGCAGCGCGCTTAAAGGGCTGCTCGGATGGTGGAGAGCGTTCCGTAGGCCTGTGAAGGCGGCTCGTGAGGGTTGCTGGAGGTATCGGAAGCGTGAATGCTGACATGAGTAGCGATAAACCAGGTGAAAGGCCTGGTCGCCGAAAGCCCAAGGTTTCCCGCCACGTGCATCGGCGCAGGGTGAGTCGGCCCCTAAGGCGAGGACGAGAGTCGTAGCTGATGGGAGCTGGTTAATATTCCAGCACCGACGTGGAATGCGATGGGGGGACGGAGAAGGTTAACCCGGCCGGGTGTTGGACGTCCCGGTTCAAGCGTGTAGACGTGCCGCGCAGGCAAATCCGCGCGGCTTAGTCGAGGCGTGACGCCGAGGGCCGGCTTGCCGGTCTGAAGCGGGTGATACCAGGTTCTGTGAAAAGCCTCTAAGCTCCAGTTCCACGACGACCGTACCGCAAACCGACACAGGTGGGCGAGCTGAATATGCTCAGGCGCTTGAGAGAACTCAGGAGAAGGAACTCGGCAAATTGACACTGCACCGGGATAAGGTGCCCTTGGTAGGTGAACCCGTACAGGGGGAGCCGAAGGGGCCGCAGGTAATCGGTGGCTGCAACTGTTTAACAAAAACACAGCACTCTGCTAACACGAAAGTGGACGTATAGGGTGTGACGCCTGCCCGGTGCCGGAAGGTTAAGTGATGGGGTGCAAGCTCTTGATCGAAGCCCCGGTAAACGGCGGCCGTAACTATAACGGTCCTAAGGTAGCGAAATTCCTTGTCGGGTAAGTTCCGACCTGCACGAATGGCGTAACGATGGCCACACTGTCTCCTCCTGAGACTCAGCGTTGAAGAGCTTCAGAAGATGCAATCTCCCCGCGGCAAGACGGAAAGACCCCGTGCACCTTTACTGTAGCTTTGCATTGGACTGTGATGAGGTTTGTGTAGGATAGCTGGGAGGCTTTGAAGCGGGGGCGCTAGCTCTCGTGGAGCCAACGTTGAAATACCAGCCTGACGTCATTGCGGTTCTAACCTAGGGCCATGATCTGGCTCGGGGACCGTGCATGGTAGGCAGTTTGACTGGGGCGGTCTCCTCCCAAAGGGTAACGGAGGAGCTCGAAGGTTCGCTTGGCACGGTCGGACATCGTGCTGATAGTGCAATGGCAAAAGCGTGCTTGACTGCGAGACTGACAAGTCGAGCAGGTGCGAAAGCAGGACTTAGTGATCCGGTGGTTCTGAATGGAAGGGCCATCGCTCAACGGATAAAAGGTACGCCGGGGATAACAGGCTGATACCGCCCAAGAGTTCATATCGACGGCGGTGTTTGGCACCTCGATGTCGGCTCATCACATCCTGGGGCTGTAGCCGGTCCCAAGGGTATGGCTGTTCGCCATTTAAAGTGGTACGTGAGCTGGGTTCAAAACGTCGTGAGACAGTTTGGTCCCTATCTGCCGTGGGCGTTGGAGATTTGACGGGGGCTGCTCCTAGTACGAGAGGACCGGAGTGGACGTACCGCTGGTGTACCGGTTGTGACGCCAGTCGCATCGCCGGGTAGCTATGTACGGAAGCGATAACCGCTGAAAGCATCTAAGCGGGAAACGCGCCTGAAGATGAGATCTCCCGGGGCCTCGAGCCCCCTGAAGGGTCGTGGCAGACCACCACGTTGATAGGCCGGAGGTGGAAGCGCGGCAACGCGTTGAGCTGACCGGTACTAATCGCCCGTGCGGCTTGATCCCATAACCTTGCGCTCTACCGATACACCCAACCCCCTTGCCTTCCGACCCGCCGCCTTCCGGCGACGGGCACCCCTACGCCTGACGACCATAGCCTGCCGGCACCACTCCTTCCCATCCCGAACAGGACCGTGAAACGGCAGCACGCCGATGATAGTGCGCAGCCGCGCGCGAAAGTAGGTCATTGTCAGGCACCCACAAAACGAAAAAGCCCGGCCGACCGCCGGGCTTTTTCGTTACGCGCACCGCTCGATCCGCGGCACCAGCACTTCGCTCCGGCGATTCGTTCAACCCGCCATCGGTGTCACGAGCGGTCGAGCCGCTTCCGGCGGCACCTTCGAGAGCCATCGGAACAAGACCGCGTAGAGCAGCTCGGGCTGCACCGGCTTGCTCAGGAAATCGTCCATGCCTGCCGCGAGACACGCCTGTCGGTCTTCATCGAACGCGTTGGCGGTCATCGCGACGATCGGGAGGGATCCACCGCTCGGAAGCGCCCGGATGCGCCGCGTGGCCTCCAGACCGTCCACGTTGGGCATCTGCATGTCCATCAGGACGACGTCGTAGCGCCGCCGCGACACCAGGTCGACCGCGGCGGCGCCGTCGGCCGCGGTCTCGACGACCAGACCGACGTCCTCCAGGAGCCCGAGGCCCACTTCGCGTCCGATCGACTCGTCGTCCGCGAGCAGGATCCGCCGACCACGGAACGGCGAGAAGCGGGTGGCGGGATCGACAAACGACGGGCCAGCACCCGGATCGTCCGCGCCGCCGTTCGGCGCCGCCTTCGCCAGGCGCGCGGTGAACCAGAACCGGCTGCCCTTGCCGGGCTCGCTGTCGACCCCGACCCGACCACCCATCAATTCGGCGAGCTTCCGGGTGATTGCGAGTCCGAGACCGGTTCCGCCGTATTGCCGGGTTGTCGAATTGTCCGCCTGCTCGAAGGCGCTGAACAAGCGGGGACGCGCCGCGGGCGCGATGCCGACGCCGGTGTCGGCGACCTCGAAACGGACCAGAACGCCATCGGCGTCCTCGCTGTCGATCGTGGCCCGGATCGACACGTTGCCGCGCTCGGTGAACTTGATCGCGTTCGACGCGTAGTTGAGCAGCGCCTGCTGCAGGCGGGTGGCGTCGCCCAGCAGCGCGCGGCCCTCGCAGCGGCAGTCGATGTCGAGCGCGAGGCCCTTCGCGCTCGCGCGCTCCCGCACCATCGACGCGACGTTGTCGAGCACCGCGTCGACCCGAATCCGTGCGAGATCGAGCTCGAACTTGCCTGCCTCGATCTTCGACAGGTCGAGAACGGCGTTGATGATATCGAGCAGGTGCCGGCTGGCGGCATCGATCTTGTCGAGCCGGGCGCGCTGAGTCGCCGCCAGGCCGTCGCGGCGCAGCAGGTACGACATGCCGGAGATCGCGTTCAGGGGCGTGCGGATCTCGTGGCTCATGTTCGACAGGAACGCGCTCTTGGCGAGATTCGCCGCCTCGGCGTCCTCTTTGGCCCGAACGAGCTCGCGTGTGCGCTCCAGCACCAACTGCTCGAGGTGCTCGCGGTGTCGCTCGAGCTCCTCGGCGCTGCGCTTCCGCTCGGTGATGTCCTCCGAGATCCCCAGGACATACGCCGGCGCGCCGTCCGCCCCGGGAATCGCGATCTTCCGGGTGTGGAGGAAGCGCACTCCCGCGGGGGTGGTGACCGGTTCGTCCGTGACCTCGACCACGCCGCCGGCTACGATCACCTGACGGTCGCTGTTCCCGGAGGCGGCGGCCTGCCCGGGAGCAAACAGGTCGGTGTCGGCCTTCCCGATCAGCTCCGCCCGGTCGACCCCGAGCAACCTCTCTCCGGCGCGGTTGAACAGGACGAAACGCAGATCCGGTGCGCGCTTGAGGAAGACCATGTTCGGGATGTTCTCGACGATCGAGTCGAGGAGTTGCATGGTCGAGCGCAACTGCTCGTTGGTCCGGTCGGCCTCGCGCAACGCCTCCCCACCGGTCGACTTGAGCGCGACGACCGCCGCGGCCAGGTCGTCGAATTCGTCCGGCGGACCGCCGGAAGCGACGCGGTGCGTCGGGGCGGGATTGCGCAGCTCGTCGGGCGTGACGTTCTGCAGCTCGTCGGCCAGGACGTAGAGTCGTCGCTTCACGATCGACTGGTAGATCAGCGCAGATGCGGTGACCACCAGTAGGATCACGATGAAATTGCCGGCGAGCGCGATCAGTCCGTTGCGGACGAGCAGGAGCTGGACTCGGTGCAGATCGGTGGTCAGCGTCAGCGTGCCGAGCGGCTTCGCGATGCCGTGCTCGACGTGTACGAGCGGCTGCCGGTACTCGATCGCGTGGCCGGACCGAACCTCGGTGCCGAAGCGCAGCGGCTCCGATCCCGGCTCGTCGAGCCGGATCTCGTCGACATCGAGAAGAACACTGGCGCCATGCAGCTGGACGACCACGTGCTCCCGGTCGAACGCCCACAAGCTCTTGACGAGCGGGGGGGCCGTGAATTCGGCGATCGACCGGAGGTGCCTGCCGAGGTAGTCGAGCCGTTCCTGATAGCCGAGATAGGCCTCGCCGGCCGCGGTCAGCAACGAAGCGACGCCGCCGACGACGAATGCCCACAATAGGAACCGTCTCGTGACGCGGCTGCGCAGTCCGAGCAGATCACCCCCGCGGCCGCCCACGGATGCCGGCATCACGTTTCGCTACGAACCCGGACGAATCGACGCGACGATCCGGTCGTACGTCCCGTCGGACTTCATCGCGCGCAGCGCCTGCGCGAGGCCGGGCACCAGCGCCTCGTGCTTGCGGTGGAGGTACAGGAACATGTCGACGTCCTTGAGCGGCGGCGACACCGGTGCGATCGACACGAGTCCGAGGGAACGGATCAGCGCGGATCCGTCCGCGAGCGTGTAGAGGGCGAGGTCGATTCGGCCGCCGTCGAGCATCCGGAAGAGCTGCTCCGGCTGGTCGACCTTGGTCACCATCCGGGCGTCGGAGGCGTTCGCTTCGAACATCTTCCAGCCGGTGATGAACGCGACCCGGTAGGGCCGCAGGTCCTCCCAGCCACGATCGAGCCTTACCGTGCGGTCGCGCGCGAACGCGACGAAGCTCACCCCGATGTAGCGCTCGGGCACCCTGACGAGATTCGGATACTGGGACTCGAGCCCGGCGACGCGCAGTCCCTCGCCATCGACGTCGCCGTGGCTCGCCGCATGGAGCGATCGTTCCGACGGCAGGCTCACGAGCCGGAACTCGAGACCGATCCGGCGAAAAGCCTCGGCGGAAATCTCCTGCAGCGCTCGGCGGTCGAGCGGTGTGTTGTTCGTGCTGATGGTTAGAGCAGGCGTCTGGGCTTGGGCACCGGCGATGCAAGCGCCGGCGAGCGCGGCGGCGACCACGCGACGCCAGAGCGATCTCGGGTCGCTCAAGATCCGGCTCGAATGAGGACGGGTCGTCGCGGCGGGGCCCGCGACGACCAGGGATTGCCGGCGACCGGCGGCGAAGCGGAACATGGGCGGGTCGTGTCTTTCCGGACGGGACCGCCGCGACTGTTGGTGCTGTGCCGCGGGGGTTGCGCTCGCCAGTCGCCTCAGGGAGTCCAGGCCTGAATTTCGACGATGCGCGCGTACGAGGCGAGCGCCGAGGTGACGTTGATGCGGATGCGGTCGGTCGCGACCGCGCCGAACGTGACGGTGCGCTTGACCAGGTTGTTGCCGCTGACCGTCGCCTGCGTCACCCAGGTCGACCCGTTCCAGGTCTGCACCTGGAAGCCGGTGATCCCGTAGAGACTGAAAGTCATCGAGTCGTGGTCGGCGCCGACGGCGCGGCGTAGTTGTCCTGGACCGTGTAGACGACGACCTTGCTGATCGTCTTCTGGCCGCTGAAGTTGACCTGCAGCCAGTCCGGATAGGCGCCGGCGGTCCCGTCGTTCCAGCCGCGGTTCGAGCCCCAGTTGGTACGGCGAGCTCGCCGTCGATCGTGCCCGACGCGGCGAAGCTCGCGCTGCAGGCCGACGAGGCCGACGCGACCCCGCCGTTGGCCGCCAGCGCGACGTTGGTCGACGCGGCGACCGCGTTGACCACCTGCGAGAGCGCCGAGCTGGTCGAGGTCTGGTTGCCGGCATCACCGGCGTAGACCGCGGTGATCGAGTGCGTGCCCTGGGTCAGCGCCGAGGTCGAGCACTGGGCGGTGCGCGAGTTGCCCGAGCCGGAGAGCCACCGCCGAGCAGCCGGAGATCGTGGCCGCGCCGTCCTTGAAGGCGACACTACCGGTCGGCGCGGTGCCGTTGACCGTGGCCGTGAAGGTGACCGACGCACCGACCGTCGACGGATTGGCCGAACTCGACACCGTCGTGGTCGTCGGCGCGGCTGCCGACGTCGTGCTCGATCCGGAGCCTGCCTGTCCCGAAGACGCGACGGCGGCGACCGAGGCGGGATTGACCACCCGCCACGTCGAGTCCGCAGGCAGTTGCGTGGTCGACGTCACCGCGGTTCCCTTGATCAGGCGCAGGGTCGTGCGGCCGGAGGAGTTTCGCGACACGAGGTCGAGCCGTCCGTCGCCGTTGAAGTCACCCACGTGCGTGGCGATATCCGACGTGTCGGTGTACAGCGTCGCCTTCTGCGCGACGACGCCGTTCCTGACGAGCCAGACCGACGTGGCGCCACTGGACGTGTTGCGCATGATCAGGTCCGCGTGTCCGTCCGCGTCGACGTCCCCGGCCCCGACGGCCGTCCACGCGGGATCGGTGGACAGCGTGGAGGCGGAGATGCGGGCCGTGCCGTCGATCAGCCACGCGATCGTGTGACCGGTCACCGGGTTGCGGAACAGGAGATCCGCCCGCCCGTCGTCGTTGAAGTCGGCGACGAACTGGAGAGCGAGGTTCGGGTCCGTTCCCGGAGAACCCTGCGCCGTCGGCGTCGCACCATTCATCAGCCAGACCACCATGGCTCCAGTGGCGGCGTTGCGCCACAGGAGGTCCGCCCGATGGTCGCCGTTGAAGTCGGCGGCCGCGATCACCCGCCACGACGGGTCCTCGAGCAGGACGACCGCGGGGGTCGGCGACGCGCTCAGTCGCAGGGAGGTCCGGCCGGTCGAAGCTTCGTACAGAACGATGTCGTCGCGCCCGTCGAGGTCGAAGTCGCCGACGCCGACCACGGTTGATCCGGGCGTCGACGTGACTCCGACGATTCCGGTGATCGAGGTCCCGCTCATCGTCCATGCGCTGATCGGCCCGCCGGCGCCTTGCGCCAGCAGCAGGTCGGAACGTCCATCACCGTCGACATCGGCGACGCCGGCCAGTGTGAGGCTCGGGTCGCGCACCAGCGTGCGCGTCGCGGTCGTGGTCGCGCCGTTCATCCGCCACAAGGCCAGCTCGCCGGTCGAGTCGCGCCACCAGAGGAGGTCGGTCGTTCCCGACGCGTCGGTGTCGGGGCCCGGTGCGGGCTCGACCGTCACCGCGACGTCGGCGTACCCTGCGGTCGCCGACAGGACCTCGATGATCACGCCGCCCTCGGCGTCGTGGAACCGGCGTCCGACGCCCAGCGTCGCCGAGTCGAAATCGTTGGTCGCGGATTGCGGGGTCAGATCGACGAGTTGGGTGTCGTTGGAGAGCGCCGTGCAGCCGCTGCAGTTGTATTCGAACGGGGTCGCGACCCGCACCTGGACGCCGTTGTTCGGCAGGCCGGCCAACGCCGAGTCGAAGCCGATCGGCTGGCGGTACTCGATCCAGTAGGTGCGCCCGGACATCGCCGGAACGCGTACCGCGTAGGTGCCGGGCTGCCCGAGTTCGAGGGGGACCAGACGGTGCACCGCGGAGCCGGTCGTTTGGGAACGGACGCCGTCGCCGGCGAGCCAGCCGAGCTTCGATTTCTGCATCGAGTTGTAATGCATCAGCCGCGATGCGCCCATCGCCCCCAGCGTGTCGCCGTATTCGGTGACCGAACAGGTTCCGCCGATCGCTTTCGATCCGCAGTCGACCGACCCGGCGTGCAGCAGTCCCAGGCTGTGCCCGAATTCGTGCGCGAACACGAGCGTGTTCTGCCGGCCGTTGATCCACATCTGATGCGGCGCGCCGACGTAGGAGAGTCCCGACCAGCTGCACGACATGCCGGAGAACACGTAGATCTGGTGGGTGTAGGCAGCGAGGTTGTAACCGGCGGCGGTCGCGGCGGCGCGCGCGTCGCTGCCGAGTTGCGTGTGGTTGCAGCCCCAGGGAGCGCTCGCCGTGGGAACGAGCCAAGGCGTCACG
Source organism: Burkholderiales bacterium (assembly GCA_046347725.1). Lineage (GTDB taxonomy): Bacteria > Pseudomonadota > Gammaproteobacteria > Burkholderiales > Casimicrobiaceae > VBCG01. The sequence goes on along the minus strand of JAXMFN010000002.1, from coordinate 347,929 downwards.
TCACCGTCGATCGACAGCTGTCCGAACGACGCTTCGCGAACGAACGCCGCCACGCTGGAACCGGTTCCGAACATCGACTCGCGGGAGCCCGACGTCGGGAAGGGGTCGGAAGGCGTGGCCCCGTACCGGTCCCGGTACTTGACATGTACGACCAGGACCCGCTCGGCCAGCGCGGCCTTGGCGTGCGCCGCGGCCCGGCTCTCGCCCGGGGCGGAGTGGATCACGATTCTCGTCGGCACGACGGCCTCGCCGTCCGAGGCGTAGCGACCAGACACCTCGACGCGCATGCCGGGTTCGAGCACGCCGGCCTCGATCGGAACGGCGAGAGCGATCGAGGTGTTGACAGATGTCTCGAGTTCGAAGCGGAATGTGGAGCGCGCAGCGGCGAAGTCGTCGGCGTGGAAGAGGAGCAGCCGACCCCGTCCCGTATACGTCGGATCGCTCTTCGAGATCGGCACCACGGAGGAATCGGCGACGAGCTCTTCGACCTGCAGCCGATCGCCGATCAGCGCGCCGGTCGCGCGCACCCGTGCACCGGGATCCGTCGTCATCGCGAGAGGGCCGTCGAGCGCAACGAGCTTGCCGTCGGCGAGCTCGATCGCCCGGCCGCGAAGGGTCGCGCCCGCGACCCGGTCGTCGATCGTCCATTCGTGGACGGTGCCGGCCAGCGTCGTCGCCGCGACCGCCGGTGCGGCAACACGCTCCGGCGCACCCACGGCGACGGCAGAATGGGCGTGCGCCGGAGGCGAGACCGGGGCGGCGAGGACGGCGAGAAGCGCCGCGCAGCTTGCGACACGGGCTGGACGGGACAGGCAGCGGATCACGGCGGGCTCGATCGGTCGTTGTTGGCGGACCGGGAGCCGACTTGGGCGCAGCCTCCCGGACGCGACAGGCGCCGGGTGTTCCGGGCGCGCGATCGTGGCACCGGAGGTTCCCCCGGCTCCTGCCGCTAGCTGGTCTATCGACCGGGAGCCGGCGAAGTTGAGAACGACAACAGGGCGTAATCCGCCCAGCCGACGAACGGCGGCATCCGTTCACTACAGAGGGAAAATCGCTTCGGAATCCCGCGTACGCGTCGAGCGTCCACGGCACGCTGTACAGAACAGCGAGAGTCGAAGTCCGGATTCAGCGATCGCCGGAGCCGGCGGCAGTGGCGGGTTGCCCGTAGGAGGCGAAGCGTTCGATGACGCGCGACATCTCCGCTCGGTCGAGGAGTCGTGGTTCGCCGATCTGAAGCGTGCGCCAGTAGATCTCGGCGAGCGTTTCGACCTCGATCGCGATGGCGAGCGTGCGATCGAGATCGGGTCCGAGCGCGATCATGCCGTGGTTCGCGAGCAGGCACGCGCGCCGACCGTCCAGCGCCAGGACAGCCGCGTCGGCGAGCGCCTGCGTGCCGAAGGTGGCGTAGGGGGCGCAGCGGATATCGTCACCGCCGGCGACCGCCACCATGTAGTGGAACGGCGGGATGCCACGTCCGAGGCAGGCCAGGCTCGTGCAGAACGGGGCGTGCGCGTGCACGATCGCGTTCGCCTCCGGGCGCGCCGCGTAGATGTCGCGGTGAAAACGCCATTCGGACGACGGCGCCCGGGTGCCGCGCGGCTCCCCGCCCAGACCGACCGCGACGATGTCGTCGACGGCGAGCCGGTCGTAGGGCATGCCGGTCGGCGTGATCAGGAACCCGTCGAATCCGGATTCGCGCCAGCGGGCGCTCACGTTTCCCGACTTGCCGCGATTGAGGTTGGCCGCGTTCATCGCCCGCGCGGTGGCGATGACGCGTTCGCGCAGCCGGCGGCCGGCCTCGGCGCTCGTGGCGTCGCTCACCGGTAGCGCTCCGGGAACAACTGCGCGAGTCCCCCGGGCGAGGCGGATGCGATCCCCCGCTCGGTGACGAGCCCGGTGATCAATCGCGCCGGCGTGACGTCGAACGCCGGATTGATCGCGCGCGTACCCGGCGGTGCGATGCCGGAGCGCGTCGCGGTTCCATCGTCGCCGCGCCCCCACACCGAAAGGACTTCGTCGGCGGATCGGGCCTCGATCGGGATCGCGTCGCCGTCGGCGATCGTCGTGTCGAGCGTCGGCGACGGCAACCCGATGTAGAACGGCACGCCGTTGTCGCGGGCGGCGAGCGCCTTGTCGTAGGTGCCGATCTTGTTGCAGACGTCTCCGTTGCGCGCGACCCGGTCGGTGCCGGTGATGACGAGGTCGACCTCGCCGCGGCGCATCAGGTGCGCGCTCGCGCCATCGACGAACAGCGTGTGCGGCACGCCGCGACGGGCCATCTCCCAGGCGGTCAGGTTGGCCCCCTGCAGCCTCGGGCGCGTCTCGCTCACCCAGACGTGGACCGGGAGTCCGCGCGCGTGGGCGAGGAAGATCGGCGAAGTCGCGGTTCCCCAGCCGCAGGTGGCGAGCGCACCGGCGTTGCAGTGGGTCATCACGTTCACCGGGCCGGGCCGCCGCGCCGCGATCGTCTCGAGAATCGCCAGTCCGTGGACGCCGATCGCGTGGTTGATCGAGACGTCCTCCGCGAGCAGCCGGTCGGCTTCGGACCAGGCGGCGGCGGCGCGTGCGCTCGGCGCGAGCGGCGCGACCACGTTTCGCACCCGATCGAGCGCCCAGCGCAGATTCACCGCGGTGGGCCTCGTCGCGTCGAGCGCGGCGTGCGCCCGGGCGAGCGCCGCATCCGATCCGTCCCGGTCGAGCGCGAGCGCGAGACCGTACGCTCCGACCGCTCCGATCAGCGGCGCCCCGCGCACCCACATCGACCGGATCGCCTCGGCAGCGACGTTCATGTCGTCGAGGCGGACCGGCAGCACGGCGTGCGGCAGCGCGCGCTGGTCGAGCACCACGACGTGCCGTTCGCCGGCCGGGCGCACGATCGAGCGGTAGGGCGCCGGGTCGTCGGGCCCGTCGATGCCGCGGTACTCCGAGCTGTGCATGGCGGCGATTCTATCGCCCACCGCGCGGAGGCCGCCGGACTACTTCAGGACTTGGACCAGGTTGTTGAAGTCGTCGGTCCACAGCCGCCAGTCCGGCCTGGGCTTGATCTCGGTGGCGGACTCGGCGAGCGTTCCCCGCTCGAGCGCCGCGGGGTCCTCGGACAGCAGGACCCAGTCGCTGCGGGCCGCCACCGGGGCCTCGCCGTTGTCGGCGATCCAGACCGACGCGAGCCCGTGCGCGCGCGCGAGCGCTTCGACGACCGGCACGAGGTCGAGGAAGCGATTGGTGACGTGGAACGCGATGATCCCCGACGGCTTCATGTGCCGCTTGTAGATCGCCAGCGCCTCGGTCGTGATGAGGTGCACCGGGATCGCGTCGCTGGAGAACGCGTCGATCGCCAGCAGATCGAACGCCTGCGGGGGCTCGCGCTCGAGGACGAGCCGGGCGTCCCCGACCGGCGTCTCGATCGATCCCTCGCTGTCGGCGAGGTAGGTGAAGTCGCGTCGGGCGACCTGCACGACCGCCGGATTGATGTCGTAGAAGCGGTACACGTCGCCCTTCGCCGCCCAGGTCGCGATCGTGCCCGTGCCCAATCCGATGACGCCGACCTTGAGCGGCTCGAGGCGCGGGTGCATCGATTCGAGCGCGCGCCCGACGCCTGACGTGGCGGTGTAGTAGGTGGTCGGCTGCCTGCGCAGGTCGTCGGCCGAGTACTGGTTGCCGTGCATGATCGTGCCGTGGATCAGACTGCGCTTGCGCGTGGACTCGTCCGACCCGGATTGCTGCACGCGCAGCACGCCGTAGAAATTGCGCGTGGCCGCGATCGCGCCGTCGTAGAACTCCCGTACGTACCAGACGCCGCAGCCGATCGTGGCGACGAGCGAAACGGCGGCGAGCGCCCCGTACACGCGGTGGTCGGCGCGCGCCTGCCACAGGAGCAGCGCCGCGCACAGCACGAGTCCCGCCCCCAGCTCGAAGTAGGCCGGGAGGACCAGCGGAGCGACGATGCCGACGAGCACCGACCCGACCGCGCCTCCGAGCGAGATCATCAGGTAGAAACGCGTCAGATGACGTGGCGCCGGCTTGAGGCGGACGAGCTCGCCGTGGCAGAACATGCAGGCGATGAAGAGCCCGACGCAGAAGACGCCGATCTGGATCGCCAGCTCGTGCGTGAGGTCCGGGTCCGCCATCGTCCAGGCCATCACGGCCAGCGCCGCGGCGAGCATCGACAGGAACGCGTCGCGGCGGTACCAGCCGGTGCCGTCGAAACACAGGATGAACGTCAGCAGGTAGAGCGCGAGCGGTACGATCCACAGCAGCGGCACCGCGGCGACGTTCTGGGTGATGTGGTTGGAGACGGCGAGCAGCAGGATCGAGCCGGTCGCGGCGAGCGCGATCCAAAGCAACTGGCGGGCCGGCGAGGGCGGCGCGTCGTCACCGGGAGCGTCCGTGGTATCGACGGCGGCCGGCCCGCCCGCCGGTTCCCCCGGGGCGCGCAGGCTCGCGAAACCGGCGGCGGCGCACAGGGCCGCGAACCCCGCGTAGGCGATCGACCAGCCCCAGGCTTGCACGCGCGTGACGACCCAGGGCTCGAGCAAGAACGGGTAGCCGACCAGCGCGAGCATCGACGCGAGGTTCGAGAGCGCGAATAGCCGGTACGGACTGCGTCCGGGGTAGGTCCGCGCGAACCACGCCTGGATCAGCGGGCTCGTCGTCGACAGCAGGAAGTACGGCAGGCCGATCGTCGCCGTCAGCATGCCGAGGATCAGCCACGACGGGTTCTCGCTGCCGGCGGGCTTCCAGAACGCGCCCGGGATGATCGGCAGGACGACGAGGCTCGCCACGAGCAGGACGACATGCAGGCGCACCGAGGCGCGCGGGGCGAGGCGACGTACAGTCCAGTCCGCGTACGCGTAGCCGGCGAGCAGCGCGGTCTGGAAGAAAACGAGGCAGGTCGTCCAGACGGTCGCCGATCCGCCGAACCAGGGCAGGATCTGCTTGGCCGTCACCGGCTGAACCAGGAAGAGCAGGAACGCGCTCGCGAAGATCGTGACGGCGTAGAGGACCATGGCTCCGGTTCGGGACGGGGCGGCGCCGCAGGATCCCCGGGGCGCGAGCGCACGAGCGCCGTATTGTAAGGGAGGGCGCCGCGCCCTCCTTCGCCGCCTCGCCGATCCACGACGGCCGGCGCGGCGCGGATCAGTAGGTCGTGCGCGGGCGGAAGTACTCGATGCGGTCGATCGACCGGACGTTGAGCTCGCGGACGTCGGCGCCCTGCAGGAGTCTGAGGCTCACGTCCGCCCCGGCGCTGCGCCCGGTCCACAGCTTCCGGTAGAACTCGCCCTGGGTCTTCACCGCCTCGCCGGCGACGCCCAGGATGATGTCGCCGACCTGCACACCGGCCTCCTCGGCCGGGCCGCCGGGTGACACGCGGGAGACGACGAGCCGCCCTTGCAACTCGTCGGCGGCCACACCGAGCCACGGGCGCTGCGGGCCCTTGCGGCGACCGTCGGCGATCATCTCGGCGAGGATCGGTTTCAACGCGTCGATCGGCACGAAGAGGTTGCCGGGAAGGCGTGGCTCCTCACCGGTCGCGTCGCGCACGATCAGCGAACCGATGCCGACGAGCCTCCCCTCGCGGTCGATCAAGCCGGCGCCGCTCCAATTCATCGTCGGCGGGCTGGTCCACAGCGCGGTGTCCAGCATGTACTCCCAGTTGCCCGAGAACGGACGTTGCGAAACCACCCAGGCGAACGAGACGTCGTTCGCGCCGGTGTGGCTCGCGATCAGCACCGGCTCGCGCTCGCCCAGCCGCGCCGACGATCCGAGCGCGATCGGCTTCGCGTCGAGCGGCACGATCGAGCGCAGGAGCCCGAACCCGGTCGCGTGGTCGTAGCCGACGACGCTCGCCGGCAGCGTGCGTCCGCGTTCGTCGGTGATCGTCACCTGGTCCGCCTCGACGATCAGATAGCCGATCGTGACGATGAGGCCGTCGGGCCCGATGAGGACGCCGGTCCCCTCGCGCTCGCGCCCGAGCGTCGCCCCGCTGCGAGCGTTGGGGACCGCGCGCACGTCGACGCGCACGACGGCGCGGAACAGCGCCTCGGCGTCGATCGCCGGCGCCGGCTCGGCGGAGCGCGACGGTTCGGGCGCCTGGGCGTGCGCCGGCGAGTATCCGAGCGCGAACGCGACGAGACAGGGAAGCAGGATCCGGCGGAGGAGCGAACGGTTCATGGCGATCTCCGGTGGGTCGCAGTGCCACCGCCGTGGCGTCGGGCGGCGGATCGCGCGCGGCACCGTCTCCCGCCGGCCGTCGCGTCCGTTTCCACTATAGCGCGCCCCCGTCCCGCCGCAAGCGGGGCGCGCGACCGGTGCGCGTCCCGGTGCGGATGTCGATGCGTATAATCGGCCGTCCTCGACCGCACGGGCGAGCGCCTCGATGTACGGGTTCGCAGAGGCCTCGCGATCCCGCCTCCGATGAAGACCGTTTCCGCCAGCCGTCTTGTCGATTTCGTCGCCGCGGTGATGCGGGGAGCCGGGTCGGACGCCTCCGAAGCGCTGGCGATCGCGACGCGCCTCGTCGACTCGAATCTGGTCGGGCACGACTCGCACGGTGTGCTTCGCGTCGGCAAGTACCTCGACTGGGTGCGCGACGGCACGCTCCGGCCGAACACCCCTCCGGTGACGGTGTTCGACAGCGACACGATCGCGATCGTCGACGGCCGGCGCGGGTTCGGGCAGGTGACCGGCGAACGGGCGACCCGGTTGGGCATCGCCAAGGCGAAGGCGAAGGGCATCGCGATGGTGGGGTTGCGCAATTGCGGCCACCTCGGACGACTCGGCGATTGGGCGGAGATGGCCGCCGAGGCCGGCCAGGTGTCACTGCACTTTCTCAACACCTCGGGCGCGCAGCGCGTCGCGCCGTTCGGTGGCACCGATCGGCGCTTGTCGACCAACCCGATGGCGATCGGTGTTCCGGTCGAAGACGGCCCTCCGGCGATCCTCGACATTACGACGTCGACGGTGGCCGAGGGCAAGCTGATGGTCGCGATGAACAAGGGTGAACCGGTTCCCGAGGGCTGGATTGTCGACCGTCACGGCCGGCCGACGACCGACCCGAAGGACTTCTACGACGGCGGCGCGCTGCTGACGATCGGCGCGCACAAGGGGTCGGGACTGTCGATACTGACCGACCTGCTCGCCGGCGCGGTGACGACCGGCAGGAGCAGCGATCCCGACGATCCGATCCTGCGGAACAACATGCTGTCGATCTTCATCGACCCCCAGAACTACGACACCGACGGGGTCGTGCTGACCGAGGCGAGGCGCTTTCTAGACTGGGTCAAGGCTTCGCCCCCGGCGGATCCGGCCGCTCCGGTACTGGCGCCCGGCGACATCGAGCGGCGGACGCGCGCGGCCCGCCGCGCGAACGGTGTCCCGCTCGACGACAAGACCTGGCAGGACCTCGTCGACGCGGCGATGTCCGTCGGCATCGACGAGTCGCGTGCCCGCGCAATGCTCGCGTAGGCGGCCGCGCGCCGCCTGGCGCGCGGCGCTCGCGGCCGCCTTCCTGGCGCTCTCGGCGCCCTCGCTCGCCGACTTCAGCGGCAAGGTCGTCGACGTCGCCGATGGCGATACGCTGACGGTGCTCGCGGGCACCCGGTCGGTTCGCATCCGCCTTTGGGGGATCGATGCTCCGGAGCACGGGCAGCCGTGGTCGAGACGGGCGCGCGCCGCGCTGCGAGATCGGGCGCTCGGGCGCGTCGCCGATGTCGCGGAGCGAGGCGTCGACCGGTACGGACGCACGCTGGCGCGCGTGAGCGTCGAGGGCGGCGACCTCGCCGAGGCGCAGGTTCGCGAAGGCCACGCCTGGGTCTACCGGTTCTACACCGACGACGAGCGTCTGCTCGACTTGGAGCGCGACGCGCGCTCGGCGGGGCGCGGCCTGTGGGCGTCGGGCAAGCCCGAGCCACCGTGGCGGTATCGCGACCGGATCCCTTCCGGATCAGAGTACGGTTCGTCGGCGGGCCGGGGGGCCGTCGATGCGCCTCGTTGACGCCGACGTGGAGCGGGCGGGTCCCGCATCGACGGCCGATCGCGATTCGGGCAAGCTCGGGCGGCCGCCTCTGTGACGGCCTGCGACCGGAGCCCCGATCCGATGGCCGATCCGCTCTTCCCCGGGTTCGATTCACGGCGCGTCGATGGCGCTGGCGCCGCGCTTTCGCTCGTCGTCGGCGGTTCGGGCCCGCCGCTGCTCCTCGTGCACGGCTACCCTCAGACACATGCGATGTGGCACAAAATCGCCCCGTCGCTCGCCCGCGACTACACGGTGGTCTGCGCGGACCTGCGCGGGTACGGGGACTCGGACAAGCCGCCGTCCGACGGTTCCCACGCCGCCTACTCGAAGCGGGCGATGGCGGCCGACCTGGTCGCAGTCATGAGCGCGCTCGGCCACCCCCGCTTCCGGCTGGTCGGTCACGATCGCGGCGGCAGGGTCGCGCACCGCCTGTGCGTCGATCATCCGGACGCCGTCGATCGGGTCGCGGTGCTTGACATCGCCCCGACGCTCGCGATGTACGAACAGACGACGCAGGCGTTCGCCACCGCCTATTACCACTGGTTCTTCCTGATCCAGCCGTTCGATCTGCCGGAGCGGATGATCGGCGCGGACCCCGACGCGTACTTGAGGTCCAAGATCGGCGGATGGGGATCGGCGGGGACCGCGTTCTTCGACCCGCGGGCGGTCGGCGAGTACCTGCGCTGTTTCCGGGACCCGGCCACGATCCACGCGACCTGCGAGGACTACCGCGCGGCGGCCTCGATCGACCTCGAGCACGACCGCGCCGATCGCACGGCGAGCCGGCGGGTGCGCTGTCCGTTGCTCGCGCTGTGGGGCGAGCGCGGCGTTGTTCATCGGTTGTTCGATGCAATCGCCGAATGGAGGCGGGTCGCCGACGACGTGCGCGGGCGCGCGTTGCCTTGCGGCCACTATCTCGCGGAGGAAGCCCCCGAGGCGACGCTCGCGGAGCTACGTGCGTTCTTGGCCGGCCGAGGCGGCGAATCGGCGATGTTATAATTTCAATTCATGGCCAAGTAGCTCAGTTGGTAGAGCAGAGGACTGAAAATCCTTGTGTCGGTGGTTCGATTCCGCCCTTGGCCACCAGACCAGGAAAGAAGCCCGCCCGACGGCGGGCTTTTTTCTGCCGCGTCGCTTCTTTCTGATGGCCGCCAGGCTGAACGCATGACGAGCTCGTGCGTTCCGCTAGTCGTGCCTCGCTCGGTGCCGGCCCTCATCGGCCAGCCGCCACCGGTTTCGACCTGGCTCGCTGTCGCAGCGAACCAACAGGTCCGGCGGCCCTACGCCCGTCAGCCGCCGAACGGTAGCATCCGGCGCACCCCTTGTGCTGATGCCGCGGAGTTGTAGTGGGCAGGGGCGACAAGGCCCCGCATCGCAATCCCGCGCTCCCACCCAGCGGCGGGGGCGAATATTATCGGCGCGAAAGGAGGGATCTTGAGTACGTTTTCGGCCGATTTGTAGCATTCAAAACGGCCCGTCTTGAGCGCTCTTTCGCCCAGGGGAAAATCCTAGGCGAACTTCGATATTCAATTACAACAATGACTTGCGATTTTGGCGCCGAACTTGGCGGACGGCGAGGAGGCTGTTAGCATCGCGTCCGTTCCCTACGCCGTCAGAGTGTAGGAATTCGCCGCGAGCCGACGAACGGCAAGCGGGCACCCGGCCCGGGGCGTTGTTGGACGCAAGGCGGCCGGGAAACGACGCATCGGCTCGGATACGGGTAATCCCTTAGTGGGCCCGCCCGGGCCTTGGACTCCGTCAGGAGTTCGAGGTCGTTCCCCGTCGATGCGTTCCGAATTGCACCACACGAGCTCGGGTCCGCCATGTCATTCCGCACGCCTTCCACCGTCGTCTCGTCCAACCAAGTCCAGCCGAGGGCAACGAGGCCATCCGGCGTCAGGCACGCGATCTTGCTGGGGGCCTTCGCGTTGGCGGGCGCGTCCACGGCCACGGCGTCGATCAACGCGAACAAGACGTTCACCCCGGATGCGGTCGCGGTCGCCCAGCCGTCGAAGGTCACGTTCTACTTCCTGAACGCGAACACCTCGGCGGCGACGAGTCTCGCCTTCACCGATCCGCTGCCGGCCGGGATGGTGATCGCCCCGACGCCGAATTTCCAGACGGGTGGCGGGAGCGGCTGCGGCGGCACGCTCACCGGCAATCCGGGCGATTCGCAGGTCGGCTACTCGGGAGGTGCCGTGCCCGCGGCGGCCGGCACGACGCCAGGCGCCTGCCAGATCTCGTTCGACGTCGTGTCGTCGTCCGCCGGCGTCTACATCAACTCGGTGCCGGCCGGCGAAGTGACCTCGTCGCAAGGTCCGAACAGCCAGAACGCCGAGGCGACGCTCAACGTCTCCGCGCTGTCCCCGATCACCGGAACCAAGACCTTCAACCCGACCAATCTGCACGGGTATCTGCCGGTGGGCGGCGCGCCGCCGGCGGGCGGCGTGTCGACGGTCACGATAACGCTGAACAACCCGAACGCGACGGCGCTCACCAATGTCGCGTTCACCGACATCATGCCGACGACGACGAGCGTGCCGGCCCAGGCCAACGGTGGCATTCTCGTCGCGCCGACGCCGAACGCGTCGACGACCTGCGGCGGCACCGTGACCGTCGCCGCCGACAACCGGAGCGTTTCGCTCGCCGGAGGGTCGATCCCGCCGCTCGGTTCCTGCACCGTTACTTTCAACGTCGTCGCGGAGACACCGCTCGTCTCGGCGCAGGGCAACGTGACCAACTCGATTCCCGCAGGCTCGGTGACGACCTTCGAGGGCCCGACCAACGCGACGTTCTCGGGAACGGTCAATCGCCTGACCGGCGCTCAGCTCGCCAAGTCCTTCAGCCCGGCGACGATCGCCAACGGCGGGACGACGGTGATGACGATCAACGTCCGCAACTACAACCTGACACCACTCACCGGCATCGGCTTCACCGACACGCTGCCGGCCGATCTCACGGTCGGCAATCCGGCGCAACCAACGCCGCTCATTAGTTCCGACTGCCAATCACCTTCGTCGACGGTCGCGAGCGGCTTCACCTTCAACGCGGCGCCGATCCCCGGCGCGACGAGCTTCGCGATCAGCGGCGGAACCCTCGCGGCGGCGCCGACCGGAAACGTATCGACCAACTGCAATATCCGCGTGAATATCGTCGGCAGCAACACGACGCTGAACGCGTTCAACCGCACCAACGGGGCGTCGAACATCACGCTGTGGACGAATACCGACAACGTCCAGGTGTCGGTCAGCGGCGGCACGGTAACGGTCAATCCGAACTCGCCGGTCACCGGCACCAAGTCGTTCTCGCCCTCGCCGATCTTCCAGGGCGCCTCGAGCGTCGCGACCATCGTCCTGACCAACGCGAGCGGCGTCGATCTGGTGAACGTCGGTTTCGCCGACAACGTCGCGAACATGGGCGCGGGCATCACGATTCCGGCGGCGCCGGCGCCGACGTCCAGTTGCGGCATGACCTCGGTGGTCAACGGCACGAACACGGTGATTACGTTCAGCGGCGGGTCGATCCCGAACGGGGGCACGTGCACGATCACCTTCCCGGTGCAGACGGCGAACAACGCGGCGACCGGCAACCGGACCAACACGCTCGCGGTCGGCACGGTAACCGGCACGCCGTCGACCGGTGGACCCGCCGTCTCGAACCGGCTGCCGATCAGCGGCATCCTCGACATCCGCGCCGTGGCGACCGGAACCAAGGCGTTCTCGCCGGGCACGGTGTCGGCCGGCGCCGACTCGCTGCTGACGATCACCGTGACGCGGCCAGGCAATTTGACCAACGGTCAGGTGGCGCCGCTGTGGACGAGCTTCACGATCACCGATCCGTTGCCGGGGACCGGCGCGACCCAGCACACGGTGTCGCCGAACAACCCGCCTGCGGGGCCGCCGCCGGCGAACGCGTGTCCGGGCGCGTTCTCGCCGGCGCTCGTCGCCGGGGCGACGTCGTTCACGTTCGCGAGCGATCCGCTGCCCGCCAACTTCACTTCGTGTGTGATTCGCGTCAACGTCCGCACGCCGACGTCGCTCGCGAGCCCCAACCCGGCGCAGAATTCGATCCCCGCCGGCAACCTCGTCGTCGTCACTGGCGCCGGCAGCTTCACCAACGGTTCGGCGATCACCGCGAACCTGACGCGTGTCGGCGCGACGGTCACGCTGACCAAGTCGTTCGACCCGGCGACTGTTCCGCTCGGCGGTCTGTCGACGATGTTCGTCCGGATCGTCAACACCGGACCCAACGCGGTTCTGCTGACTGGCGTGGGCCTGATCGACAACCTGCCGGCGGGTCTGCGGCTCTCCGCGGCACCCAACCCGCAGTTTACCGGCGGCACCGGATGCTCCCTCGGAACGTTGACCGCGCCGGCGCTCGGCACGGTCGTGACGCTCAGCAACGCCACGGTCAACGCCGGGAAGATCTGCACGATCCAGGTGCAGACGCAGGCCACGGTCGCCGGCAACCTGATCAACCAGATTCCGAGCCAGGCGCTGGTTTCGACGCAGGGCATTACCAACGTCGAGCCGGTCGCGGCGACGGTGACGTCCACCGGCCTCGCGGACCTCCAGGTCACCAAGTCCGACGGCGTGACGACGGTCAACGCCAACGGAACGACGACCTACACGGTGATCGTCTCGAATCCGGCCGGCGTGGGCATCAGCGACGTGGCCGGTGCGAATTTCACCGACAACGAGCCGACCGGCGTGACGTTCACGTCGTGGAGCTGCTCGGCCACGCCGGGAAGCTCCTGCACGGCGAACGGCAGCGGGTCGATCAACGACACGGTGAACGTGGCGGCCGGTGGAACGCTGACCTACACGATCAACGCGTCGATATCGGCGGGCGCTTGCGGGCTCGTCTCCAACACCGCGACGATCACGCCGCCCGGCTCGGTCGTCGACAGCAACCCGGTCAATAACTCGGCGACCGACACCGACGCGTGCGCGGCCGGCACGATCCAGCTCCGCAAGACCTGGGTCAACGCGGCCGTCAACGACACCGCGTCGCTGACGGCGACCGGTATCGTCAACAGCGCTACCGCGGCGTTGAACTCGACCGCGAACACCGCGAACGAGACCGACATCGGAACGCAGGTGGCGATGTTCTCCGGTGAGACGGCGACGCTGGCCGAGACCTTGAGCGCTCCGGCGAACTACGCGTCGTCGCTCGCGTGCACCAACGGGCCCACCGGCCCGCCGGTCGCCATGAGCGGCAACCAGGTGACGATGCCGCCGACGCCGATCGACATCGTCTGCACCTGGACGAACACGCGGATCAATCGGGGTCTGACGCTGCAGAAGACCTGGGTGAACGCGAACGTGAACGACTCGATCACGGTGACGACGACCGGGTTGACCAACAACGCGACGATCACGTCGGTGGCGAACACGGCCAACGAGACGGACACCGGGGCATCGGTGAGCAACGTGCCGGGGGCGACGGTGACGTTGCCGGCGGAGACGTTCAACGTCGGGTCGCAGGGGAACTACACGACGACCGTCACCTGTACCGGGGCGACGCCGTCGAGCGGATCGCCGGGCGCGACGTTCACGATGCCGGACAACGACGTGACGTGTACGTACACGAACACGCGGGCGTCGCGGAGCCTGACGCTGGTGAAGCAGTGGGTGAACGGCAAGTCGGGTGACCAGATCACGGTGACGACGACCGGGCTGACCAACAACGCGACGGTTAGCTCGACGTCGTCGGGGAGCAACCAGACGACCGGGACGGCGGTGAGCAACGTTCCTGGCGGGACGGTGACGTTGCCAGCGGAGACGTTCACGCCGCCGGGCGCGGCGTCGAACTACACGACGACGGTGTCGTGTACGGGAGCGACGCTGTCGGGCAGCACGCCGGGGTCGACGTTTACGATGCCGGACGGGAACGTGGTCTGTACGTACACGAACACGCGGGTGAACCGGAACCTGACGCTGGTGAAGCAGTGGGCGAACGGTGCCAACGGCGACCAGATCAGCGTGACGACGCAGAGCAGCGGCAACAACGCGTCGGTGAGTTCGACGTCGACGGGGAACAACCAGGCGAGCGGGTCGTCGGTGTCGGTGGTGCCCGGGACGGTGGTGACGCTGCCGGCGGAGACGTTCACGCCTGGCGGGGCGGCGGCGAACTACAACGTCTCGGTGTCCTGTACCGGGGCGACGCCGTCGGGTCCGGCGCCCGGGGCGACGATCACGATGCCGGACGCGGACGTGACCTGTACGTACACGAACACGCGCAAGTCGGCGACGCTGATCCTGCAGAAGACGTGGGTGAACGCGGTGGTCAACGATTCGGCGAGTCTGAGTGCGACGGGGATCGCGAACGGGCCGGGGGCGGGGTTCGTGTCGACGGCGAACGCGGCCAACGAGACGGATGGCGGGCCGGCGGTGACGGTGTACGCGGGCGAGGTGGCGACGTTCTCGGAGGTGATCAACTCGCCGACGAACGCGACGTATTCGTCGAACCTGGTGTGTACGGGGAACTTCAACGCGGTGGCGGGAAGCAGTCTGACGATCTCGGCCAACGACGAGGGATCGACGATCGTGTGTACGACCACGAATGGGCGGCAGACGCCGCCGTTCCCGGGAGGAGGGGCGCAGCCGGTACCTGCGGGGACGCCGGGCGGGCTCGCGCTGCTGGTGGGACTGCTGCTGCTGCTGGGAGCCGGAGCGGCGCGGCGGCGAGGGCGGATCTGGTCCGAGAAGTAGCGGGGGGAGGAGATGCGGGGGGGAACGGCCGGCGCGACGCCGGCCGTGGCGGCGCGTCCGACGCGCCGGATCGGGGTTGGCGTCAGGTGGGGGGAGCGTGATGGGGCGGCCGGGCGTCCTGCGGGGCGCCCGGCCCTCGTCGCCGCGGTGCCGAGGCCGGCGCGAACACGGTGAACGGGAACGATTTCGTCCGGGCGCGCGCCCGCCATTGCGGCACCGGGAACGCCGCTATCGGGAGAGCGTAGGAAAAGAAGAGGCCGGGCCCCTCGCGGCGCCCGGCCTTCTTTGTTTCGGTCGTCGCGCCCGTCGGGCGCGGGACGTCAAGCCGGCTGGATATTCGAGGCTTGCTTGCCCTTCGGGCCCTGCGTGACCTCGAACTGGACCTTCTGACCTTCCTTGAGGGTCTTGAAGCCGGGCATGTTGATCGCGGAGAAATGCGCGAACAGATCTTCACCGCCGCCGTCCGGCGTGATGAAGCCGAAGCCCTTGGCATCGTTGAACCATTTGACGGTTCCGGTAGGCATGTCGTGTTTCCTTGAGTCGTTGACTTGGGGCGCCGGGAAGCCGCCCGGCCGGTGTTTCGATCTCAAGGACGTCGAGCGGGCGCGGAACCGCGTGCGCTTTCGCACTTGAATCAAAAACGGCGGTTATTGTAGACGTTTTTCGCCGGTTGCAAGGGGGTCCACCTCAGGAATTTCGACAAATTTCGCCGGGGCAGACGGCCGTTCCGCCGCCCGGCCGGGGGGGCCGATTATCGTCCCAATTCCGCCCGGACGAGGGCTGCGCCGGCGCCCAGGGCCGCCAGCTTGGCCCGGGCGACCTCCCGCGAGAGCGGGACCATCCCGCAATTGGTGCACGGATAGAGCCGTTCCGGGGGTACGTGGCGCAGGGCCGCGCGGAGGACCCGGGCGACGTCCTCGGCCGACTCGACCGCCGGCGTCGCGACGTCGATCGCGCCGACCAGGACATCCTTGCCGTCGAGCAGGCCGATCAGGTCGATCGGCACCCGGGAATTGGCGCATTCCAGCGAAATCTGGTCGAGCGACGAGGCGGCCAGCAGGGGAAAGGTCTGCTCGTACTGGCGCCATTCGGCACCCAGCGACTTCTTCCAGGCGATGTTGGCTTCGATTCCGTACCCGTAGCAGATGTGGACGGCGGTCTTGCCAGGCAGGCCGCGGGCGGCGCGCTCGAGCGTCGCGATCCCCCAGTCCCGCACCTCGTCGAAGAAGACGTTGAACGCCGGTTCGTCGAACTGGATCACCGAGACGCCGGCGGCGGCGATTTCCAGCGCCTCGTCGTTCAGGATCTCGGCGAACGCCCAGGCGAGCTTCTCGCGGCTGCCGTAGTGCTCGTCGTAGAGCGTATCGACCATCGTCATCGGGCCGGGCAGCGTGAACTTGACCGGCCGGTCGGTGGCCGAGGCGACGAATCGCGCATCGTCGACGAACACCGGGCGGCGGCGGGCGACCGCGCCGCGGACGACCGGCACGTCGGCGTCGTAGCGATTGCGGATGCGCACCGTACGACGGTGCTCGAAATCCACGCCGTCGAGCCCCTCGATGAACGTGGTCACGAAATGGCGTCGGGTCTGCTCGCCGTCGGTGACGATGTCGATGCCGGCGCGTTCCTGGTCGCGCAGGGCCAGGCGGACCGCGTCTTGGCGGCCCTCGTCGAGGAGGTCGCCGGAGAGCCGCCAGGGCGCCCAAAGCCGGTCCGGCTCGGCGAGCCAGCCGGGTTTGGGGAGACTGCCGGCGAGGGTCGTGCGCAGGATCGTCGGTGTCATGGGATTGCGGCTTCCGGGCGGAGGAGAGCCACGATTGTGCCCCAGGCGGCGCCGGGTGGTCAGACCACTTGACCGGTTCGGGTGGGCTCGGCAAGATTCGCCGGTTTGCCCGCGCCGGTTGCGTCGATGCCCAGGGTTCTCTTCGCCGACAACGAGTTTCCCGATATCTCGCTCGAGCGGGAGATCTTCGAGCGAGCCGGCATCGAGCTCGTGGTCGCGCAGTGCAGGACCGAGGACGACGTGGTGCGCGCCGCGTCCGGAGCGTTCGGGATCCTCCTGCAGTACGCGCCGATCGGACGGACCGTGGCGTCGTCGCTGCCCGGACTGGGCATCGTCAGCCGGATCGGCGCCGGATTCGACACCGTCGACACCGCCGCCTGCGCCGAGCACGGCATCTGGGTCGCCAACTCGCCGGATTACGGCGTCGGCGAAGTCGCGACGCACGCGCTGGCGATGGCGCTCGCGCTGGTGCGCAACATCGTCGCCTGGAACCGGGACGTCGCCGCCGGACGCTGGCACTACACGTCGGCCGGACCGGTACGGCGCGCGTCGAACCTGACGCTGGGCATCGTCGGGCTGGGCCGGATCGGGAAGCGTATGGCGCACGTGTCGCGCAACGTCTTCCGCCGGATCGTCGCCTGCGATCCCTACCTCATCGACGGCGACTACCCGGCCTACGTCGAGCGCGGAACGCTCGACGACGTCTTCGCCCAGGCCGATGTCGTCTCCCTACACGTGCCGCTCAACGACGAAACGCGGCGGATGATCGGAGCTCGCCAATTCGCGGCCATGCAGGCCGGCTCGTACCTCGTCAACACCGCGAGGGGCGCGGTCGTCGACGTGGACGCGGCGATCGCGGCCCTGGATCGCGGGACGCTGGCGGGGCTCGCGCTCGACGTACTGCCGGTCGAACCGGTGCCCGCGGATTCGCCGTTGCTCCGCCACCCGCGTGCTATTCTGACCCCGCATTCCGCGTTCTACTCGATCGAGTCGGAGGTGGAACTGCGTCGCAAGGCCGCGCGCAACCTGGTGACCTGGCACGCCACCGGTCGGCCCGACTACGTGGTCTCGGCGGGGACTCGGCGCCCGTAGCGCGGGACACCGGCGGTGCCGTGCGCGCGGCCCGGTCGCGCGCGGCGCCGGACCCTTCGACCGGGCGAGGAGGTGTTCGATGGCCGCGGTCGATATCGCGTCCGTGCACAAGGTCTTCGGCTCGACGCAGGTGATCCGCGGCGTGGATGTCGCGATCGCCGACGGCGAGTTCTGCGTGCTCGTCGGACCGTCGGGCTGCGGGAAGTCGACGCTGCTGCGCATGATCGCGGGCCTCGAGGAGATCACTTCGGGCGAGATCCGTATCGGCGGCACCGTCGTCAACCGCGTGCCGCCGAAAGCGCGCGACGTCGCCATGGTGTTCCAGAACTACGCGCTCTACCCGCACATGACGGTGCGCGACAACATGTCGTTCGCGCTGATGCTCGCGAAGACGCCCAAGGACGAGATCGCGAAGAAGGTCGGCCGTGCGGCCGAGATCCTCGGGCTGGGCGCGTTGCTCGACCGCTACCCGCGGCAGCTCTCCGGCGGACAGCGGCAGCGCGTCGCGATGGGACGCGCGATCGTGCGCGACCCGCAGGTGTTCCTGTTCGACGAGCCCCTGTCGAACCTGGACGCCAAGCTCCGGGTCGCGATGCGCACCGAGATCCGAGAGCTGCACCAGCGCCTCAAGACGACGTCGATCTACGTCACCCACGACCAGATCGAGGCGATGACGATGGCCGACAAGATCGTCGTCATGCGCGACGGCGTCGTCGAGCAGATCGGCGCGCCGCTCGAGCTCTATGACCGGCCGGCGAACACGTTCGTCGCCGGCTTCATCGGATCGCCGGCGATGAACATGCTGGCCGGCATTGTCGGACGGGACGCGTCCGGCGCGCACGTGGAGCTGGCGTCGGGTCCCCGCGTCGCGCTCCCGCTGCCGGCCGAGGGCGGCCGCAGGGTGCTCTACGGCATCCGGCCGGAGCATCTGTCGCTGGTCGGGCCGGACGCGGGCCTGCCGGCGGAGGTCGTCGTCGTCGAGCCCACCGGAGCCGACACGCAGGTCGTCTGCCGCGTCTCCGGGCAGGATGTGATCGCGGTGCTGCGCGACCGCGTCGGCTGCCGGCCCGGGGACCGAGTGGGCTTGCGGCCGGACGCGAGCCGGGCGCACGTGTTCGACGCGGAGTCGGGCGCGCGCCTCGCCGCCTGAGATCCACGATTTTCGACCAGGAAGACGACGGCATTTCGTCGATCGCCAACCGAGGAGGAGTGACATGAGCCAGTTGAAGAGACGCGATTTCCTCAAGGCCTCCGCCGGCGCCGCCGCCGGGGCGGCGGTCGGACCGTTCGTCTGGGCGGGGGAGGCCCGGGCGCAATGGAGCAACACGCCGGAGAAGGGCGCCAAGCTGCGGGTCCTGCGCTGGAAGCGGTTCGTCCAGGGCGACGAGGACACGTACATGGCGAACGTGAAGAAGTTCTCCGAGAAGACCGGCATCGAGGTGCGCGTCGACCACGAGGGCTGGGAGGACGTCCGGCCGAAGGCCGCGGTCGCCGCGAACACCGGCGCCGGGCCCGACATCATCCTGTCGACCAACGACGACGCGAACCTCTACCCGGACAAGCTCCTCGACGTCACCGACCTCGCCGAGTACCTCGGCAAGAAGTACGGCGGCTGGTATCCGGTGTGCCAGCAGTACCTGAAGCCCGACGGCAGGAAGTGGATCGGCGTCCCGCTGGGCTGCGCGGGCAACGCGCTCGTCTACCGCGAGAGCGCGGTCAAGGCGGCGGGATTCTCGAGCATCCCGCGCGACACCGCCGGCTTCCTCAAGCTGATGCAGGCGTTGAAGGAGAAAGGGACGCCGGGCGGATTCGCCCTGGGCAACGCGACCGGGGATGGCAACACCTGGACGCACTGGCTGCTGTGGTCGCACGGAGGCCGGCTCGTCAACGAGAAGAACCAGGTCGTCATCGACAGTCCCGAGACCATCCGGGCGCTCGAGTACGGGCGCGAGCTCTACAACACGTTCGTCCCGGGCACGCTGTCGTGGCTCGACCCGAACAACAACAAGGCATTCCTCGACGGCCAGCTGGGGATCACCGCCAACGGTATCTCGGTCTACTACGCCGCGAAGAACTCCCAGGATCCGAAGATCAAGGAGATGACCGCCGACATCAACCACGCGAACTTCCCGATCGGCCCGGTCGGACGGCCGACCGAGTTCAACCTGTTCTTCAACCAGATGATCTTCCGGTACACGAAGTACCCGAAGGCGGCGAAGGAGTTCCTGCGCTTCATGATGGAAGAGGAGCAGGTCAGTCCGTGGCTCACCGCGTCGATCGGCTACGTCACGCCGGCGCTCGCCGTCTACGAGAAGCACCCGGTATGGTCGGATCCGAAGTCGATCCCCTACCGCGACTCGATGAAGATCATGCTGCCGTCCGGCTACTCCGGGAAGATGGGGTACGCCTCGGCCGGCGCGCTGGCGGACTTCATCGTCGTCAACATGGTCGCCGAGGCCGCGTCGGGATCGAAGTCGCCCAAGGAGGCGGCCGAGCGGGCGCAGAAGCGGGCGGAGCGCTACTACAAGGTGTAAGACGTCCGAGCGCGCCCCGGACGCGCATCGGCGCCATCGGCACGGATCGAGCGGCGCGGCGTGTCGCCCGATCCGGGCGGTTCCCCGGCGGCACGACCGCTCGACGCGCCTGGCTGGCCGAACGGAGCGCGCTTCGACGAACGGCCGCCGGGCGCCGGACACGGGTTCGGCGCGACGCGCTGTGAACCTCGGACAGGAGGTCGCATGGTCAGACGCACGGTAATGCGCAGCAGCAAGGGCAAGAAGCTCTACGCGGTCCGCGACAAGGGCGGGAAGTTCAAGGACATCCAGCAGTACTCGCGCGCGCACGCGATGGACGTCAAGCGCGTCAGCGCGGCCGAGAAGAAGGCGGCCAAGGCGAAGGCGGCGAAAGCGGCGAAGTCCAAGACCGCCAAGGCGAAGGCGCCCAAGACGAAGGCGGCCAAGAGGAAATCGGCGGCGACGAAGCCCGCCGAACGCCAGCCGGCGAAGCGGCCCGCCGCACGCAGGGGCGCCGGCACGACCGGCGTGCGCCGCGCGGTGCGCAGCGCCGCACGCAAGGTCGCCGGAGGCGCGCGCCGGTCCGCCGGAGCGGTCAAGCGAGCGGTGAAGCGCATCGCGCGTCGGGCGACCAAGACGGTGGCGAAGCGCAAGTAGCGCCCGGACCGCGGTCGGGCCGTCGCGCCCGGCCGCGGCTCGTCCGCGACCCGGACCCTCATGGACCGGCTCCTCGACAACCGCAACGCGCTGGGCCTCGTGTTCCTGTTGCCCGCGGCGACCTTGCTGCTGGTCTTCCTCACCTATCCGCTAGGGCTCGGAACCTGGCTCGGGTTCACCGACACCAAGATCGGCCGAGGCGGCGACTTCGTCGGCCTGGAGAATTTCGTGTCGCTCGCCGGCGACCCGGTGGCGCGGTTGTCGCTCTTCAATACGATCCTCTACACCGCGCTCGCCAGCGTGATCAAGTTCGCGCTGGGTCTGTGGCTCGCGGTGTTGCTGAACGAGCACCTGCCGTTCAAGGCCTTCCTGCGGGCGATCGTGCTCCTGCCGTTCATCGTGCCGACCGCCCTGTCGGCGATCGCGTTCTGGTGGATCTACGACGCGCAGTTCTCGGTCGTGAGCTGGACGCTCGTGCGTCTGGGGCTGATCGACCGCTACATCGACTTCCTCGGCGATCCCTGGATGGCGCGTTTCTCGACGATCGCGGCGAACATCTGGCGCGGCGTGCCGTTCGTCGCGATCTGCCTGCTCGCCGGACTGCAGACGATCAGCCCGTCGCTCTACGAGGCGGCGGCGCTCGACGGCGCCTCGGGCTGGCAGCGGTTCCGGCACGTCACGCTGCCGCTGCTCACGCCGATCATCGCCGTGGTGATGACCTTCTCGGTGCTGTTCACGTTCACCGACTTCCAGCTCATCTACGTGCTGACGCGCGGCGGTCCGCTGAATGCCACGCACCTGATGGCGACGCTGTCGTTCCAGCGCGCGATCCCCGGGGGCGCGCTCGGCGAGGGCGCGGCGCTCGCCACCGCGATGGTTCCGTTCCTGCTCGCGGCGATCCTTTTCAGCTACTTCGGCCTGCAGCGTCGGGCCTGGCAGCAGGGGGGCGCCGACCGCTGAGCGGCGGGCGCGCATCGATGAAGAGCGAGTCGACCGGCGCGTCGGGCATGGGCTACCTCGAGTCGCTACCTCGACGGGTCGTGACCGTGTGGGTGCCGCTGTCGGCGTTCCTGTTCGTGCTGCTGTTCCCGTTCTACTGGATGGTCGTCACGACCTTCAAGCCGAACGCGGAGCTCCTGTCGCGCGAGGGCAACCCGTTCTGGGTCGTCAATCCGACGCTGGCGCACGTCAAGAAGCTCCTGTTCGACACCGCGTATCCGGAATGGCTGCTCAACACGATGATCGTGTCGATCGTGTCGACGGTCTTGTCGCTCGCCTGCAGCGTGTTCGCCGCCTACGCGATCGAGCGGCTTCGCTTCCGTGGCTCGCGCTACGTCGGCATGGCCATCTTCCTCGCCTACCTGGTGCCGCCGTCGATCCTGTTCATCCCGCTCGCGACGATCGTGTTCCAGGCCGGCTTGTTCGACACGCGGCTGGCGCTGATTCTCACCTATCCGACGTTCCTGATCCCGTTCTGCACGTGGCTGCTGATGGGTTACTTCAAGAGCATTCCCTACGAGCTCGAGGAATGCGCGCTGATCGACGGCGCGTCGCGCTGGCAGATCCTGGTCCGGATCATCCTGCCGCTCGCCGTGCCCGGCCTGATCTCGGCGGGCATCTTCGCGTTCACGTTGTCGTGGAACGAGTTCATCTACGCGTTGACGTTCATCTCGTCGTCCGAAGTCAAGACCGTTCCCGTCGGCGTCATCACCGAGCTCGTCGAAGGCGACGTGTACCACTGGGGTTCGCTGATGGCGGGCGCGCTCCTGGGGTCGCTGCCGGTCGCCGTCCTGTATTCGTTCTTCGTCGAGTACTACGTCTCCGGGCTGACCGGCGCGGTCAAGGAGTAGCGCATCGGCGGCCGATCCCGGCCCGGCGGTTGCTAGAATCCGCGGGGCGCTCTTGGCGCGGAGAAACCTCATGGACATCCAGGAAAAGATCAAGGAGCAGGTGCAGGGCCACAAGGTGGTCCTGTACATGAAGGGCACGGCGCAGCTTCCCCAGTGCGGCTTCTCGGCGACCGCGGCGGAGATCCTCAAGCGCTGCGGCGTCGGCGACTACCTGAGCGTCAACGTGTTGGCCGATCCGGCGATCCGCGAGGGCGTGAAGACCTACGCGAACTGGCCGACGATCCCGCAGCTCTACGTCGCCGGGGAGTTCGTCGGCGGCTGCGACATCATGCGCGAGATGTACGCGAGCGGCGAGTTGCAGCAGCTCTTGAAATCGAAGGCCGTCTGACGGTCCGCCGCGCCGGCGCGATGTCCGCCGCCGGACCGCCCGGGACCGCGGGCTCGTTGACCGCCCGATGCGCTACCCGGACAATCGTCCGGGTGCGCCACAGGGCATCGATCCGCCGGTCGATCCGCGTTGCCCTCGCCGGGGTCGCGCTGTGGACAGCGCTTGCGCCGGCGCAGCCGGTCGCGGCCCCGGGGACCGGCGCCGGCGCGTCGTCCGCCGGAACTTCCGTTCCGGCTTCCACCGGTCCGCTGGTGTCCCGCTCGGCGCTGGTGGAACGGGGCGCCGATTCGACGCTCAGACTCTACAACCGGCCGCTGATGACGTTTCGCGCGCCGATGTTCGGCGCGGCGCCGGTGGATCGCGCGGAGGTGGCGCGGGTGCGGCTCGCCAACCTGCTCGAGGGCGGTGGACCGGCGGTCGTGTCGCTGAACGATGTCGCGCAGGGCACCGCGGTGCTGGTCGACGACCAGTTCGCGTTCATCGTCACCCACGAAGACGCGTTGCTCACCGACGGCGGCGGCGCGCGCCAGCTCGCCGATCGCGTCGCGGAAGCGCTCCGACGCGTCGTCGCCGAGACCCGCGAGGCGCGCGACTCGACCTTTCTCGCCCGGGCCGCGATCGCAGCCGCGATCGCGACCGCGCTGTTCCTCGTCCTGGTCGTCCTGACGCGGTGGGTGTGGCGGCGCGTCGCGCGGGCGCTGATGGATCTCGCGCAGCGTCACGCCGAACGGCTGACGATCGGCGGCGGGGAGGTCATTTCGCGCGAACGCGCGATCGCGACCGCGCGCCAGGGCGTCGCCGTGATCGCGACGCTGGCGCTGTTCCTGCTCGCGTGGGAGTGGCTGAGCTACGTATTGGGGTTGTTTCCCTACACGCGGCCGTGGAGCGAGGAACTGAGGTCGTTCCTGGGCCGCGCGGCTCTGGGCGTCCTCGAGTCGGTCGCCCGGTCGTTGCCGTCGCTCGTCGTCGCGGTCCTGATCTTCGTCGTCGCGCGGTTCGTCGACGGCGTGCAGCGGCGGTTCTTCGACCGCGTCGAGGCGGGCCAGGTCGCGCTCGCGGCGATCGACCGCGACACCGCGCCTGCGACGCGACGGCTCGCGACGATCGCCGTCTGGCTGTTCGCGGTGGCGATGGCCTATCCGTACATCCCCGGATCGGAGACCGACGCGTTCAAGGGGCTGTCGGTGCTGCTGGGCCTTATGGTGTCGGTCGGTGCCTCGGGAATCGTCGGGCAGGCGGCGAGCGGCCTGATCCTCATGTACACGCGGACCTACCGGCCCGGCGAGTTCGTCCAGATCGCCGGGCGCGACGGTACGGTGATCGCGATGGGGCTCTTCACGACCAGGATGCGCACCGGCATGGGCGAGGAGCTGACGCTGCCCAATTCGCTGGTGATGGGCAGCATCGTCACCAACCATTCGCGCGGCGCGAATTCCACGGGTTTCGTCGCCCAGGCCTCGGTGACGATCGGCTACGACGTACCGTGGCGGCAGGTGCACGCGATGCTCGAGGACGCCGCCCGACGCACCGACGGCGTTTGCCCCGCCCCGCCGCCGCGCGTCTACCAGACGGCGCTGTCGGACTTCTACGTCGAATACCGTCTCGCCTGCGAAGTCGCGGCGAGCGAACCGGGCGCGCGCATCGCGGTGATCTCGGCGCTCAACGGGGCGATCCAGGACGTGTTCAACGAACACGGCGTCCAGATCATGTCCCCGCACTACTTCTCGGATCCCGACCGACCGAAGGTCGTGCCGCCGGGGCGCTGGCATGCACCACCGGCGCGCATGCCCTAGCGTCCGATTCGCGTCGCCGCCCGTCGCTCGGCGCTACATCGGTGCGTCCGCCGACTTCGTCGCACCGAAGCGGTGCGAACGACCGGCCGCTCTTCTTGGCCGTCCCCGAAAAACGGAGCCAAAACAATAGATTGCGGGTTCGGCATGTCCCCTGCTTGCGATGGAACGAATCCGGGCATGTCCGCCCGGGAATCGCGCGAGCACCGGTGGCCTGCAAGGCCGCCTGCCACCAACCCCGGGGAGATCATGGAAGCACTGAAGGCCGGCAACGACACCTTGTTCATCCTGCTGGGCGCGATCATGGTGCTCGCGATGCACGCGGGCTTCGCGTTCCTCGAGCTCGGCACCGTGCGCAAGAAGAACCAGGTGAACGCGCTGGTGAAGATCCTCGTCGATTTCTCGGTGTCGACGATCGCCTACTTCTTCGTCGGCTACGCGATCGCCTACGGTGTCGGATTCCTGACCGGCGCGCCGGTGCTGGCGCAGAAGAACGGCTACGAACTGGTCAAGTTCTTCTTCCTGCTGACATTCGCCGCGGCGATTCCGGCGATCGTGTCCGGCGGCATCGCCGAGCGCGCGAAGTTCAACCCGCAACTCGCCGCGACGTTCGTCCTCGTCGGCTTCGTCTACCCGTTCTTCGAGGGCATCGCCTGGAACCAGCATTTCGGCGTCCAAGCCTGGCTCAAGGGCGCGTTCGGCGAGGAGTTCCACGACTTCGCCGGCAGCGTCGTCGTCCACGCGATGGGCGGGTGGATCGGGCTGGTCGCCGTCGTGTTGCTGGGCGCGCGGCGCGGGCGCTACTCGCGCGAAGGCGGCGTCGCCGCGCACCCGCCGTCGTCGATTCCGTTCCTGGCCCTCGGGGCCTGGGTGCTCACCGTCGGCTGGTTCGGGTTCAACGTGATGAGCGCCCAGACGCTCGAGAAGATCTCGGGGCTCGTCGCCGTCAATTCGCTGCTGGCGATGGCCGGGGGCACGCTGGCGGCGTTCGTCGCCGGCCGCAACGACCCGGGCTTCGTCCACAACGGCCCGCTCGCCGGGCTGGTCGCCGTCTGCGCCGGTTCCGACGTCATGCATCCGCTGGGAGCGCTCGCGACCGGCGCCGTGGCCGGCGCGTTGTTCGTCGTCCTGTTCACGATCACGCAGAACCGCTGGAAGATCGACGACGTGCTGGGCGTGTGGCCGCTGCACGGCGTGTGCGGGGCCTGGGGAGGCGTCGCCGCCGGGATCTTCGGCGCGACGGCGCTGGGCGGAATCGGTGGCGTCTCGCTGGCGTCCCAGGTCGCGGGCACGCTGCTCGGCGTGGCCATCGCGCTCGCCGGCGGAGCGCTCGTCTACGGGACGCTCAAGGCCGCCGTCGGTCTGCGGCTCGACCCCGAGGACGAGTTCAACGGCGCCGACCTGACGATCCACCGGATCACCGCGACGCCGGAGCGCGAGCCGTCCTGGTAGACGCCGTCGCTTACGCGCCGGGGCCGCGCCGGACCCTGCGGCGACAGGTCTCGTTGACCACGACGGCCGGCGCTCGCCACAATGGCCGGGTGTGGCCGGGACCGGCAGGGAGCACCGGTCGCCCGGGCGACCGCCGGCGGCGCGCGCGGCGCGACGCCCCCGGGTCGCGCGTCCGCCCCGCCGAGCGTACCGACCGGTGTCGAGAATCCTCATGCTGTGCGACTGGCTGCCGCCCGACTTCAGCGCGGTCGGACAGTACGCGGTCGGCTTCGCCCAGGAGCTGGCCGAGGCCGGCCACCAGGTGACGCTGGTCGGGTTCTCGTCGGTCGCGGCGGGCGTGGAGGAATCGGCGGCGGGCGCCGGGCGGCTGCGCGTGCGGCGGGTCCGTCAGCCGCTCGAGGCTCGCCGCACGCCGGTCGCACGAAACCTGTGGATGCTGCGAGCGAACCTGGCGCTGCTGGGGGCCGCGCGTCGCGAGCTCGTCTCGGCCGACGAGGTCCGATTCACCGGTTCGCCCGCGTACCTGCTGCATTTCGTCATGCCGGTGGCGAAGGCGCTGGGCCTGCGGACGCGCTATCGGATTACCGACTTCCATCCGGAATGGCTGATCGCGACGCTCGGGCGCACGCCGGCCTGGCTCCGCCCGGTGGTCGCCGCGACGCGCTACTGGCGCCGGCGCGTCGACACGATCGAAGTGCTGGGCGAGGATCAGCGGCGGCGGCTCGTCGAGTGCGGCGTCGATCCGGCGAGGACGGTGCTGCGGCCGGATCCGTCTCCGGTGCGCTTCGACGCGGGCGTGGTGGCGGTGGCGCCGCCGGCGGGCCTCGCCGGACGCCGTGTCGTCCTGTACTCCGGTCACTGGGGCGCTGCGCACGACCACCGCACGTTCGTCGACGGCTACGTCCGGTTCTGCGCCGCGCGTCCGTCGCTGTCGGGCGTCTGGCTGAACGCGGTCGGCAGCGGCGCCGACGCGGTCGCGGACGACCTCGCGCGCCGCGGTCTGCCGGTCGCGCACACGCCGCTCGTGCCACTGGCGGACCTGCCGGCGGTCCTGCGGGCGGCCGACCTGCACCTGATCACGCTCAAGGACGCCTTCGTCGGCTACGCTCTGCCGTCGAAGGTCCACGGCTGCATCGCCTCGGGCCGGCCGATCCTGTTCGTCGGCAGCGCGAAGTCGGACGTGCATCGTTACTGCACCGAGGCGATGGCGCCGGATCGCTATCGGCGCGTCGACGTCGGGAACGTCGATGGCGTCGAGGCGGCGCTCGACGAGCTGCTCGCCGGACCGGGCGGGCCGTCGACGATCGCGGGGCCGCCTGTCGGGGAGGGGGGCGGACGATGACGCGAGCGCTGGTGCTGGGGGCCGGAGGCTTCATCGGCTGCCATCTGGTGACCCGGTTGAAGGACGAGGGACTGTGGGTGCGGGGTGTCGATCTCAAGCGTCCGCGCTACTCGGAATCGGCCGCCGACGAGTTCGTCGTGGCCGACCTGCGCGATCCTCGCGCCTGCGAGGCGGTCGTCGACCGCGCGTTCGACGAGGTCTATCAACTCGCCGCCGACATGGGCGGAGCCGGCTACGTCTTCACCGGCGTCAACGACGCGGACATCCTGCACAACTCCGCGCTCGTCAACCTGAACGTGCTCGACGCGTGTCACCGCCGCGGCTGCGGTCGCGTGTTCTACTCGTCTTCCGCCTGCGTCTATCCGGTGCGCAGCCAGTGCGACCCGGACAACCCCGACTGCGCCGAAGCGCGCGCCTATCCGGCGGAGCCTGACAGCGAGTACGGCTGGGAGAAGCTGTTCGGCGAGCGCCTGTATCTCGCGTACGCGCGGAACAAGGGGCTCGTGACGCGGATCGCCCGCTACCACAACATCTTCGGTCCGCTGGGATCGTGGAACGACGGGCGCGAGAAAGCGCCGGCGGCGCTGTGCCGGAAGGTCGCGCAGGCCGCCGACGGCGGCGAGATCGAGATCTGGGGCGACGGACGGCAGACGCGCTCGTTCCTCTACATCGACGAGTGTCTCGAGGGAACGCTGCGGCTGATGCGCTCGACCTGCGGCGAGCCCCTGAACATCGGCTCCGACGAGCGGGTGTCGATCGACGAGCTCGCCCGGCTGATCATCGCGGTCTCCGGCAAGTCGCTCGCGCTGCGTCACGTGCCGGGACCGCGCGGCGTCGCCGGACGCAACTCGGACAACCGCCTCGTGCACGAACGGCT
Organism: Burkholderiales bacterium; assembly: GCA_046347725.1. Classification (GTDB taxonomy): domain Bacteria; phylum Pseudomonadota; class Gammaproteobacteria; order Burkholderiales; family Casimicrobiaceae; genus VBCG01. Next base: position 319,458 of record JAXMFN010000002.1, on the reverse strand, counting down.
GGGCTGGCGTCCGATCGCCCGCCTGCGCGACGGCATCGCGCCGACCTACGCGTGGATCGAGTCGATGGTCGCGCGAGACGGCTGACGGCCGTCGGGCCCGGCGCGCCCGCCGCGGTCAGGTGCGCGCGCGGCCCAGACGCTTGACGTTCGGCACGCGCCGCATCGCGCGCATCACCTGGGCGAGATGGCGGCGGTCCTTCACCTGCACGCCGAAGAACATCGCCAGGACTTCACCGCCGTCGGGTCGCTCCATCGACACCGCGTCGATGTTCGCCTGCGCGTCCGCGATCGCCGTCGCGAGGTCGGCGAGGAGCCCCCGACGATCCGACACGACGAGCCGCACGCCGGCGTCGAAGACGCCATCGACGTCGGGGGCCCACTCGACGTCGACGAGCTCGCCCGGATCGATCCGCTGGCGCTTGAGCGCCGCGCAGTCGCGGATGTGGACGGTGAGACCCTGGCCGCGCCGGAACTGGGCGACCAGCGCGTCGCCGGGGATCGGGCGGCAGCATTTCGCGTACTGGATCGCGACGCCCTCGACGCCCTTCAGCATCAGCGCCCCCTGCTTCGCGGGCGGGGAGGCCGGATCGGTTTCGGGTCGGGCGGCGCCGCGCGTCAGCGCCTGCGCGACGACGAACGAGAGGCGTCGGCCCAGGCCGATGTCGGCCAGCACCTCGAGGTGGCTGCGGGCGCCGTACTCCTTCGCCACCGCCTCCCAGCGTTCCCAGCTGATCGAGTCGGGATCGACCTTGAGCGTCGCGAGCGCCTGGGCGAGCAGGCGCTCGCCCAGCGCCGCCGATTCCTTCTGCTGCAGGCCCTTGAGGAAGTGGCGGATGCGCGAACGGGCCTTGCCGGTGGCGACGAAGGACAGCCACGACGGGTTCGGACGCGCCGTCGGGGAGGTGAGGATCTCGACGTGGTCGCCGTTCTTGAGCTCGGTGCGCAGCGGCACGAGCTCGTAGTTGATCCGCGCGGCGACGCAGTGGTGGCCGATGTCGGTGTGCACGGCGTAGGCGAAATCGACCGCGGTCGCCCCGCGGGGCAGCGCCATGATCTTGCCCTTGGGCGTGAAGACGTAGATCTCCTCCGGGAAGAGGTCGCCCTTGACGTGCTCGAGGAATTCCTTGGAGTCGCGCGACTCGCTCTGGATCTCGAGCAGGCTCTGCAGCCACTTGTGGGTCTCGCGCTGCGCCTGGGCGAGGTCGATCGCGTCGCCGGACTTGTAGAGCCAGTGCGCGGCGACGCCGGTCTCGGCGATCCGGTGCATGTCGTGCGTCCGGACCTGCGCCTCGAGCGGCGTGCCGAACGGTCCGAACAGCGTCGTGTGCAGCGACTGGTAGCCGTTGGCCTTGGGGATCGCGATGTAGTCCTTGAACTTGCCCGGAATCGGCTTGTAGAGCTCGTGCAGCACGCCGAGCGCCTCGTAGCAGCGGGGCTTGTCGGCGCATAGCACCCGCACGCCGTAGATGTCGAACACCTGCGAGAACGTGTAGCGCTTCTCGCGCATCTTCTCGTAGACCGAGTAGATCGCCTTCTCGCGGCCGGTCACCGTCGCCTCGACGCCCGCCGTCGCGAGGCCGTCGCGGATCGTGTCGATCAGCCGGTTCATCACCTCGCGGCGGTTGCCCCGCGCCGCCTTGATCGCGGCGGCGAGGATCCGGTAGCGCATCGGGTTCAGGTGCTTGAACGACAGGTCCTGCAGCTCGAGGTAGAGCGCGTTCAGGCCCAGCCGGTTGGCGATCGGCGCGTAGATGTCGAGCGTCTCGCGCGCGATCCGCTTGCGGTGCGTCGGCGCCATCGCGTCGAGCGTGCGCATGTTGTGCAGGCGGTCGGCGAGCTTGATCAGGATGACGCGGACGTCGCGCGCCATCGCGAGGAGCATCTTGCGGAAGCTCTCCGCCTGCGCCTCCTCGCGGGTGTCGAAGGCGATCTGGTCGAGCTTGGAGACGCCGTCGACCAGCTCGGCGACCGGGCGGCCGAACCGGCCTTCGATCTCGGTCTTGGTGACCGAGGTGTCCTCCATCACGTCGTGGAGGAGCGCGGCGGCGAGCCCCTGCGCGTCGAGCCGCCACTGCGACAGGATGCTGGCGACCGCCAGCGGGTGGGTGATGTACGGCTCGCCGGACTTGCGGAACTGGCCGCGGTGCGCCGACTCCGAGAAGTCGAACGCCCGCTCGACGAGCGTGATGTCGGGGCGACCGAGGTAGTGGCCGAGATGGCGGGTGAACTCGGCGATCTCGGACATGCCGTGGCGCCGCCCCCCGCAGGGTCAGCCGGCGAGCGTTACCGCCGGGGGCGCCGGCTTGTGGAGCATCTCGATGCCGACCTTGCCCGCCGCGACTTCGCGCAGCGCGATCACCGTCGGCTTGTCCCGGTCGGCGTCGAGCATCGGCGTCGAGCCGGCCGAAATCTGGCGCGCGCGGTTGGTCGCCGCGAGCGTGAGCTCGAAGCGGTTGGGAATGCGTTCCAGGCAATCTTCGATGGTGATCCGGGCCATGGGTTACCTCGGCGGTGTCTCGATCAATTCGGAATAGACGCGCGCATGGCGGACGACTTGCCGCGACGTCGCCAGGCGCGATGCGCGCACGATGACGGACAGGTCGTCGACGGCCCGCGCAAAGTCCTGATTCATAATAACATAATCGAACTCGGTCGCATGGCGCATCTCCTCGCGCGCCGCCTTGAGCCGGGCTTCGATCACGTCGGGGCGATCCTGCCCGCGTTTTTCCAGGCGTTCGCGCAGGAGCCCGATCGACGGCGGCAGGATGAAGATCGAAATCGAGCCGGGGACGAGCCGGCGGACCTGCGCGGCACCCTGCCAGTCGATCTCGAGGAGCACGTCGCGCCCCTGCTGGACCTCTTCGCGCAGCCAGGACGCCGACGTGCCGTACCAGTTGCCGTGCACGTGCGCGTGCTCGAGGAACTCGCCGGTCTCCTTGAGCGCCATGAAACGGGGCACGTCCACGAAGTGGTAGTGGACGCCGTTCTCCTCGCCGGGGCGCGGCGCTCGCGTCGTGTAGGACACCGAGAGCCGGATGCCGGGCTCCCGCTCGAGCAGCGCGTTGACGAGGCTGGTCTTGCCGCCGCCGGAAGGGGCGGCGATGACGAACAGGCAGCCGGACGCGCCGGGGCTGGGGGTGGTGATCGACATGGCGGACGGACGGCGCGGCGCCGGCGGGTCACTCGAGGTTCTGCACCTGCTCGCGCATCTGCTCGATCAACACCTTGAGCTCGAGCGCGGCGCGCGACACCTCGGCGTCGGCGGACTTCGATCCGAGCGTGTTCGCCTCGCGATGGAGCTCCTGCGCCAGGAAGTCGAGGCGCTTGCCGACCGCGCCGCCGGCCGAGAGGATCCGGCGCACCTCGTCGACATGCGTGGTCAGCCGCGACAGCTCCTCGTCGACGTCGATCTTGGCGAGGTAGAGCGAGAGTTCCTGCTGGATCCGGTCCTGGTCCGGGTCGAGACCGGCTTCGCGCAGTCTCGCGTTCATCTTCTCGGTCCAGGCGGCGTGGACCGCCGGGATCCGCGGGCGCACGCGGGCGACTTGCGCTTCGATGTCGTCGCAGCGGGCCCTCAGGATCGACGCGAGCTTCGCCCCTTCGCGGGAGCGCGCCGCCGCCAGTTCGCGCAGGCCCTCGTCCACGAGCGCGAGGGCGCGGGCGGCCATCGCCTCGGGGTCGAGCGCCGGTTCGGCCAGGACGCCAGGCCAGCGCAGGATCTCGGCGGTGCTGAGCGGGGCCGCGTCCGGGACCTGCCGCCGGACGTCCGCGACGGCCGCCATCAGGTGGGCGACCCGTTCGGCGTCGACGGCGAGCCGCGCGCCGCCGACCGCGGTCCGGGCGATCGACAGCCGGCATTCGACCTTGCCGCGCTTGAGCTCGCCGGCGAGCCGCTCGCGCAACACCGGCTCCAACCCCCGCAATTCGTCGCTCAATTTGAGCGAAACATCGAGGTAACGGTGATTGACGCTGCGCAATTCCGCGGCGAGCACCGCCCCGGGGAGCTCCGCGTTCGCGGCCGCGAAGCCGGTCATGCTGAGGATCATCGGCGGAGGAGGCCGGATTTCCTCATGCTTTCCGGCTTTACAGGGGCGTCGGGCATCGGGAGAATGTATGCGTTATCCCCCGGCCGCGCAAGGCGAGGTCCGGAAACTGGCACGCGTCTTGCGGCGGTGCCGGGTCTCCGCGCGTCGCGCAACCCAGAATGCCCGTCACCAACCAGGCCCTGCCGAGCGGCTACCAGCTGCTGAACTACCGGATCGACCGGCAGATCAGCCGCGGCGGGTTCTCGATCGTCTACCGTGCGTTCGACGACACCGGCTCGCCGGTCGCGATCAAGGAGTACCTGCCGTCCTCGCTGGTGCTGCGCACCGAGGGCGACGTCGTGCGCGCCTCGTCGGCGGAGAACCTGACGTCGTTCCGCTACGGGATGAAGTGCTTCTTCGAGGAGGGCCGCGCGCTCGCGAAGATCAACCACCCGAACGTCGTGCGCGTCTTGAATTTCTTCCGCGCCAACGAGACGGTGTACATGGTGATGCGCTACGAGCGCGGCCGCACGCTGCAGCAGCAGATCCAGATGCGCCAGGACCAGATGTCCGAGCGTTTCGTGCGTCACGTGTTCATGCACCTGCTGAACGGTCTGCGCGAAGTGCACACGCACAAGCTGCTGCACCTCGACATCAAGCCGGCGAACATCTACCTGCGCACCGACGGCAGCCCGGTGCTGCTCGACTTCGGCGCCGCGCGCCAGACGCTCACCAGCACGCGGCCGAAGCTCGCGCCGATGTACACGCCGGGCTTCGCGGCGCCGGAGCAGTACCGCGACCCGGACCGCCTCGGCCCCTGGACCGACGTCTACGGCGTCGGCGCCTCGATGTTCGCCTGCCTGGCGGCGTTCGCACCCCAGGCGGCCGACGCCCGGCTCGCCGAGGACCACCTGGTGTCGGCCAAGAAGATCTGGGCCGGCCAGTACTCCGACAACCTGCTCGAGGTCGTCGACTGGTGCCTGAGACTCGATCCGCTCGAGCGCCCGCAGTCGGTGTTCGCGCTGCAGAAGGCGATCCGCGACATCCCGCCGCGCAAGCGCAAGCTCTCGCTGATCGGCAACCTGAAGCGCGTGCTCTTCTCCGAGATCGGGGCCTGACGGTGGCCGCCCTCGACCCACGCCCGCGTCCGGGCGAGCCGCGACCACGTTCGCGGGGCCGCTGAGCGGTCCGGGGAACGATGCGCTTCACGATCTTCCAGGAGTCGAGGAAGGGCTCGCGGCGGGTCAACCAGGACCGTATCGCCTACACGTACGGCCGCGACACGCTGCTGATGGTCGTCGCCGACGGCATGGGCGGGCACGCCGGCGGCGAGATCGCCGCGCAGATCTGCGTCCGGCTGTTCATCGAGCGCTTCCAGCAGGAGGCGAAGCCGGTCCTGCGCAACCCGTTGCGTTTCCTGCAGGACACGATGCTGCGCGCGCACGCCGCGCTCGGCTCCTACGCCAACCAGTTCTCGATGCTGGAGACGCCGAGGACCACCTGCGTCGCGGTCATCGTGCAGGGCGGGCACGCGCACTGGGCGCACGTCGGCGACTCGCGGCTCTACGTGTTCCGCCAGGGCGCGCTCATCGGGTCGACCAAGGACCACTCGAAGGTCCAGTACCTGGTCGACCAGGGCGTCATCGGTCCCGACGACGTCGCGCAGCACCCGGACCGCAACAAGATCTTCAGCTGCCTGGGCGGCCTGGTCGACCCGGTCATCGACCTGTCGAAGCGGACGGAGCTGCGCAACGGCGACGTGCTGGTGCTGTGCACCGACGGCCTGTGGAGCGTCATGCCGCCGCACGAGATCGCCGGCTGGCTCACGTCGCAGCCGATCCTCAAGTCGGCGCCGCAGATGATGAAGGAGGCCGAGAAGCGCGGCGGCGTCGAAGGCGACAACCTGTCGCTGATCTGCGTGCGCTGGGGGCCGGAGACGGTCGCCGAAGGTCCGTCGACGACGATGACCGAGACGATGGGACTGGGCCAGTTCGAGACCCAGATCGACCGCACGATCACGCTCACCGACCGGGCCGGGCCGCAGCGCGACCTCACCGACGACGAGATCGAGCGGGCGATCGCGGAGATCCAGTCGACGATCCAGAAATACCGGAAATAGTCGACGAACGCCGGGTTCGCCGAGGCGGTCGTGGCCGGTCGAACGCGCCGATCGCCGCCCCGCGGACGGGCCGGGCGGGGCCGCCTCCCGGGCCGCGCGGTAGACTGTGGTTTGTCGCCTTCCGACCGTTTCCCGATGCGCCAGCTCGTCATCGACACCGAGACCACCGGCCTCGATCCGCGTCAGGGTCATCGGATCATCGAATTCGCCGCGCTGGAGTTGGTCGACCGCCGGGCCAGCGGACGCTCGCTGCACCTCAAGTTCGACCCGGAACGCGAGATCGACGCCGCGGCCTCCGAGGTCCATGGAATGACCTGGGACGACCTCAAGGGGCAGCCGACGTTCCGGGACAAGGCCGCCGAGATCGTGGAGTTCGTCTCCGGCGCCGAATGGGTGATCCACAACGCGCCGTTCGACGTCGCGTTCCTCGACGCCGAGTTCGCGCGGATCGACCTGCCCGGCTGCGACCGGGTGGCGGCGCGAGTCGTGGACACGCTGGCGATGGCGCGCGAGGCCTGGCCGGGCAAGCGGAACAACCTGGACGCGCTGTGCGAACGCCACGGTGTGAACAACGCGCACCGGACGCTGCACGGCGCGCTCCTCGACGCCCAGCTCCTCGCCGAGGTCTACCTGGCGATGACCCGCGGCCAGGAGGCGCTGGCGATGGACCTGCCGGCGGCGACGATCGCGCGCGACCGGTCGCTGCCGCGACATGAGGGAGACGGGCGTCCGGCGCTGGTCGTGGTCGCGGCGACGCCGGAGGAGGAGGAGGCTCACCGCGTCTACCTCGAAGAACTCGACCGGGCGAGCAAGGGACGCTGCGTTTGGCTCGGGCTGGCGCGGGGAACCCCGGCGGAGGCCTGACCCGCGTTCCGCCCGCGTTCGATGAGCGCACGTCGCCCTCCCGAGGCGGCCGGCCGGCCGGCCGACGCCGAACCGATCAACCGCGAAATCGCGCTGATCGCGTTCAACCGGCGGGTGCTCGCGTTGGCCGAGGACGCCTCGATTCCGTTGCTCGAGCGGCTGCGCTACCTGACGATCGTCGCGTCCAACCTGGACGAGTTCTTCGAGATCCGGGTCGCCGGCCTGATCGACCAGCTCCGCTCCGGCCGCCCGATCCCAGGCCAGACGCTCGCCGACCTCCGGGTCCAGTACGCCGCGATCGCCGCGGCGGCGCACGGCATCGTCGAAGACCAGTACCGGTGCCTGAACGAGGAGGTGCTGCCCGGACTCGCCTCGCGCGGCGTCCATCTCCTGCGTCGCAGCGAGCTCAGCGCCGCGCAGCGGGCCTGGGTCGCGGCGATGTTCCGCGACCAGGTGCGGCCGCTGATGACGCCGATCGGACTCGACCCGGCGCATCCGTTCCCGCAGGTCGGCAACAAGAGCCTCAACTTCGTGATCGAGCTCTCCGGCCGCGACGCCTTCGGTCGCGAAACCTCGATCGCGATCGTCAAGGCGCCCCGCGTCCTGCCGCGCGTGATGAAGCTGCCGCCGTCGCTGGGTGCCGGCGGCAACGCGTTCCTGCTCCTCTCCGCGGTCATCCACGAGCACCTCGCGGATCTGTTCCCCGGTCGCGAAGTCGTCGCCTATTCGCAGTTCCGCGTCACCCGCGACGCCGATCTGTGGCTCGACGAGGAGGACGTCAAGAACCTCCGGCAGGCGCTGAAGGGCGAGCTGACGCACCGCCAGTTCGGACTGCCGCTGCGCGTCGAGGTGGCGAAGCAGTGTCCGGAGCATCTGGCGCGCTTCCTGCTGACCCAGTTCGAGCTCACCGACGCCGAGCTCTACCGCTGCGACGGGCCGGTCAATCTGATGCGGCTATCGGCGCTGATCGACCAGGTCGACATCCCGTCGCTCCGCTACCCCGCGTTCGTGCCCTCGCGACCGCCGGATCTCGCCGACGACGCCGACTTGTTCGCGACGATCGGCCGCGGCGACGTCCTGCTCCACCATCCGTACCAGTCCTTCGAGCCGGTGGTCTCGTTCATCCGCCGCGCGGCCGAGGATCCGGACGTCGTCGCGATCAAGCAGACCGTCTACCGGACCGGCGTCAACTCGGTGCTGATGGAGGCGCTGATCGAGGCCGCCCGGCGAGGCAAGGAAGTGACCGTCGTCGTCGAGCTGATGGCGCGCTTCGACGAAGAGGCGAACATCAACTGGGCGGACCGGCTCGAGCAGGAGGGCGCGCAGGTCGTCTACGGCGTGTTCGGGTTGAAGACGCACGCCAAGCTGGCGCTGATCCTGAGGCGCGAGTCGGGTCCCGGCGGCGGGACGCGGCTGCGGTCCTACGCGCACCTGGGAACCGGGAACTACCATCCGCGCACGGCGCGGCTGTACACCGACTTCGGCCTGCTGACCGCGGATCCGGACCTGTGTCACGACGTCAACGAGGTGTTCCTCCACATCACGAGCCTCGCGAAGGCCGCCCGGATGCGCCGGCTGCTGCTGGCGCCGTTCACGATGCACCGGCGGATCGTCTCGATGATCCGGCGCGAGGCGCAGAACGCCCGGGACGGGAAGCCGGCGCGGATCGTCGCCAAGATGAACGCGCTCACCGAGGAGGGCGTGATCCGCGCGCTCGCGCAGGCGTCGCAGGCCGGCGTCGAGATCGACCTCGTCGTGCGCGGTGCCTGCGCGCTCCGGCCGGGCGTCGCCGGCTATTCGCAGAACATCCGCGTGCGCTCGGTCCTCGGGCGCTTTCTCGAGCACCATCGCGTCTGGTACTTCGACAACGGCGGGGCCGAGGACGTGTGGCTCGCCTCCGCCGACTGGATGGGCCGCAACCTGTTCCGTCGGATCGAGGTCGCGTTCCCGGTTCGCGACCCGTCGGCGAAGCGGCGGGTGATCGACGAGGGTCTCATGACCTACCTCGCGGACAACCGCGACGCCTGGATCCTCGACGCCGGCGGGGCGTGGACGCGCGCGCGGCCGCCTCGCCGGGGCCGCGCCCGGGCGGCGCAGGACGAGCTCCTCGCGCGCCTCGCCTCCCCGGAGGAATCCTGATGGACCTGCTGTTGTGGCGACACGCCGAAGCGGAGCCCGGCGAACCGGACGTCGCCCGGCCGCTGACGGCCAAGGGGCGCAAGCAGGCCGAGCGGATCGCGGCGTGGCTGGACGCGCGGCTGCCCGCCGATACGCGCGTCCTCGTCTCGCCGGCGGAACGCGCCCGGCAGACCGCCGACGCGTTGGCGCGTCCGTCCCGGGTCGTGGACGCGCTGGCCCCCGGGGCCACGGTTTCCGCGTTGCTCGCCGCGGTCGGATGGCCGAAAGCGCCCGCGCCGGTGCTCGTCGTCGGGCATCAGCCGACGCTGGGCGAGCTCGCCGCCTACCTGCTATCCGGCGAACCGCAGCCCTGGTCGATCCGCAAGGGGGCGGTTTGGTGGATCGGCGCGCCGACGCACGTCGGTCGGGCGCCGGCGGTGCTGCGGGCGGTCATCGGACCGGATCTCGTCCGATCGGTCGCGCGTCGTTGACCGCGGCCCGTCAGCGACGCCAGGGCCAGCCGGCCCGGCGCCACTCGTCGCGTTCCTTTTCCAGGAGGTGGCCGGTCAGCGGGTGGGCGCGGATCCACGATTGCGGCACGCGGACATCGAAGGCGCGTCCCGGCCGGATCGCGACCCTGGGGATGTCGATCGGCCGGCGGGCGTGGAAGAAGATCACCGCCAGTCGCAGCGCCAGCACCTTCGCCCGCAGCGTCGGGTCGGCGAGCGCGGGCGCCACTTTCTCCAGTCCGCCGCGGCAGCCGAGCACGAGCAGCGCGAGGCGCTCCTGGTCCTGGCGGGAGAAGCCCGGCATGTCGGCGTTGCCGAGGATGTAGGCGCCGTGCTTGTGGAAGCCGATGTGCGAGACCGTGTAGCCGACCTCGTGCATCAACGCGGCCCAGCCGACGCGTCGCTCGGCGCCGGGGTCGGGCGCCGGGTCCGCCTGCCGGTAGAGCGCGCGCGCCAGCGCCGCGACGCGTTCGGCGTGCGGCCGGTCGACATGCCAGCGTTCGAGGAACGCCTCGATCGTGGCCTCGCGGCTGTCGCGCTGACCGCGCCTTCCGAGGAGGTCGTAGAGCACGCCCAGCCGCATCGCGCCGCCGACCGGGTTGATCCGGCGCACGTCGAGCTCGGCCAGCGCCGCCGCCATCACGCAGAATCCGCCGGCCAGCACCGGCGCGCGTTCGGCCTTGAGCCCTTCGAGTCGCAGGTGGCGGACGTGGCCGGCGTCGATCATCCGCCGGCGCAGTCGGGCGAGACCTTCGGGTGTGATCCCTCCGGGCGACAGTCCGTTGAGCTCGAGGATGTCGGCGAGCGCGAGCGCGGTGCCCGACGACGCGTAGGCCTCCTTCCAGTGGCCGCGCGAGAACTCGCGCGCGATCGCCTCGGTCTCGACGCGCGCGTGCGTCTCGGCGGCGGCGAACGCCGACGCCCGCAGGGACCCGTCGGGGAAGAAACGCGCGCTCATCGTCACGCAGCCCATCTTCAGCGACTCGAGTCGCTCGGGCGTCATCCCGCGCCCGATGATGAACTCGGTCGAGCCGCCGCCGATGTCGACGACGAGACGAGGCGCGTCGGAAGGCGGCAGGACGTGGGCGACGCCGAGGTAGATGAGGCGCGCCTCCTCGTGCCCGGCGATCACGTCGATCGGGAAGCCGAGCGCCGCCTCGGCCCGGGGCAGGAACGTCGCCGCGTTCTTCGCGACGCGGAACGTGTTGGTCGCGACCGCCCGCACGCAGGCCGGGTCGAAACCGCGCAGGCGTTCGCCGAAGCGCTCGAGACAGGCGATCGCGTCGCGCTGCGCTTCGCGCGTCAGGTTCCCGCGCTCGTCGATCGCGGCGCCCAGCCGCAGCGTCTCGCGGACCGTGTCGAGCCGGTAGATCTGGTCGCCTTCGACGCGCCCGACCTCGAGGCGGAAGCTGTTCGATCCCATGTCGACGACCGCCAGCGTCGTCGGGGCCGTCGCTGGAGGTCGTCGCGTCATGGCGGCTCGAAGCCTAGCAGAACGCCGACGGCGCGTGCACGGCGGCGTTCGTGCTACCCTCGGCGCGCCGTTCTTCCGGGTGCCCGCCGTTGCGCGCGTCGCCCGTCCGGGCCATGCCGATCGACTACCTGCAGAAGATCCTGACCGCCAAGGTCTACGACGTCGCGATCGAGTCGGCGCTCGATGTCGCGCCCACGCTCACGCGCCGGCTCGGCAATCGCGTCCTGCTCAAGCGCGAGGACCAGCAGCCGGTGTTCTCGTTCAAGCTGCGCGGCGCCTACAACAAGATGGCGCACCTCTCGGCGGCCGAGCGCGCGAGGGGCGTGATCGCGGCGTCGGCGGGCAACCACGCGCAGGGCGTCGCGCTGGCCGCGCAACGGCTCGGCTGCGAGGCCACGATCGTCATGCCGGTGACCACGCCGCAGATCAAGGTCGCCGCGGTCGAGGGCCGCGGGGCGAAGGTCGTCCTGCACGGCGATTCGTACAGCGACGCCTACGCCCACGCGCTCGAACTGCAGGAACGCGCCGGCGCGACCTTCGTCCACCCCTACGACGACCCCGACGTGATCGCCGGACAGGGGACCGTCGGCATGGAGATCCTGCGCCAGTGCCAGGGCCCGATCGACGCGATCTTCGTCGCCATCGGCGGTGGCGGGCTCATCTCCGGTATCGGCGCCTACGTGAAACGGGTCCGGCCCGAAATCAGGATCGTCGGCGTGCAGCCGGAGGACTCGGACGCGATGGCCCGCTCGCTCGCCGCCGGTCGCCGGGTAACGCTGCCGCACGTGGGGCTGTTCGCCGACGGCGTCGCGGTGAAGCGGGTGGGCAAGGAGACCTTCCGCCTCGCCCGCCAGGTCGTCGACGAGATCGTGCGCGTCGACACCGATGCGACCTGCGCGGCGCTCAAGGACGTCTTCGAGGACACGCGCTCGATCCTCGAGCCGGCCGGGGCGCTCGCCATCGCCGGGCTCAAGGCCTGGGTCGAGCGGCACCGGACCCGGGACCGCACCTACGTCGCGGTCGCCTGCGGGGCGAACATGAACTTCGACCGGCTGCGGTTCGTCGCCGAGCGGGCCGAACTGGGCGAACGGCGCGAGGCGGTCCTCGCGGTCACCATTCCCGAGCGGCCCGGCAGTTTCCGCGAATTCTGTTCGCTGCTGGGCAAGCGGTCGGTCACCGAATTCAACTATCGTTACGCCGACCCGAAGGTCGCGCACCTGTTCGTCGGCGTCGAGGTCGCCGACCGGCACGAGAAGGACCGGCTGCTCGCCGACCTGCGCCGCCACCGGATCGACGCGGTCGACCTGTCGGACAACGAGATGGCGAAGCTGCATGTGCGTCATCTGGTCGGTGGACACGCCCCCGACGCGGTCAACGAGATCCTCTACCGCTTCGAATTCCCCGAGCGCCCGGGCGCGCTGATGCGCTTCCTCGAATCGATGAGTTCCGGCTGGAACATCAGCCTGTTCCACTACCGGAACCACGGCGCCGACTACGGGCGCGTGCTGGTCGGCATGCAGGTGCCCCCGGAAGACAAGGCGGCTTTCCGGTCGTTCCTGGGCCGCCTGGGTTACGACCACGCGGACGAGACCGCCAACCCGGCCTACCGGATGTTCCTCGGGCGCTAGGGAGTCTCCGCGACCCGCGCGGATCGCCGCCCGCCGACCGCGCGGCGGCAGGGGGTGCCGCAGGGCGGCAGGTCGCGTCCGCGCGAAAACTTGCCCGGATGTTGCGTTCCACGCGAAAAACGCCGCCCCCCGCGTATTCCGGCAAGCTTTATGCTATGGCCCTTTGTCCGCCGCCGTGGCAAACTGACTCCGGGACGTCCCGGCCGAGCGGCGGGACCGCTGCCCCGGAGGTCGCATTGGCCGAACAGAGCCCGCTGTCGGGCGTCAAGGTGATGGTGATCGACGATTCGAACACCATCCGCCGTAGCGCCGAGATCTTCCTGCTGCAGGCGGGATGTACTGTCATCCTGGCCGAGGACGGCTTCGATGCGCTGGCCAAGATCGCCGACCACCACCCCGACCTGGTCTTCGTCGACATCATGATGCCGAGGCTCGACGGCTACCAGACCTGCGCCCTGATCAAGAAGAACGCCCGGTTCAAGACGACGCCGGTCGTCATGCTGTCGTCGAAGGACGGCCTGTTCGACCGCGCCCGAGGGCGGATGGTCGGGTCCGACCAGTACCTGACCAAGCCGTTCACCAAGGAGAGCCTGCTGAAGGCGGTCGCGGCGCACGTCAACTGCGCGGCGGCGTGACCGGATCGGGGCCGACCCCGCGTCGCGAAGCCCGGACCAGCGCGAGAACGATCCATGCCGATCAAGAAAATCCTCATCGTCGACGACTCGCCCACCGAACGTCACGTGCTGAACGACATGCTGACCAAGGCGGGCTACGAGGTCGTCGCCAGCGACAACGGCGAGGACGCGATCCAGAAGGCGAAGACCGTCCGCCCGGACCTGATCCTCATGGACGTCGTGATGCCGGGCCTGAACGGGTTCCAGGCGACGCGGGCGATCAGCCGCGATCCGGACACGCGCGCCATTCCGATCATCCTGTGCACGTCCAAGAGCCAGGAGACCGACAAGATCTGGGGCATGCGGCAGGGCGCGCGCGATTACGTCGTCAAGCCGGTCAACCGCGACGAGCTGCTCGCGAAGATCGCCGCCATCGGCTGACGCGACCGGCGAGCGACAGGATCCGCCCCGATGGCCCGCGCCGCCAAGCTGGATCTGAGGCAGTTCCAGCAGGAGCTCGCGACCCGGCTCGCGGCGAAGACCGCCGCCCAGGTCGAATCGTCGCGGCTCGGGCTCGCCTGCGCCGGCGAGCAGTGGCTCGTGCGGCTCTCCGACGCGGGCGAGGTGATCGCCGTGCCGCCGGTCACGCCGGTTCCGCATACCCGGCGCTGGTACCTCGGCGTCGCCAACGTGCGCGGCAACCTGTACGGCGTCATCGATTTCGCCGGGTTCCTCGGGCAAGCCGCCGAGCCGGTTGCGGGCGCGCAGTCGCGGCTGCTGTTGTTCGGGCCGCGGGCCGGCAATCTGAACGCCGGGATCGTCGTGCGACGGGTACTGGGGCTGCGCAACCTGGCCGAGCTCGCGCCGGCGGCGCCGGTGGACGGCGCGCGGGCGTGGTACGCGCAGCGGTGGATGGACGCGGACGGGCGCGCCTGGCAGGAGATCGACCTGGCGCGCCTCGCGCGCGACGGCGCGTTCCTGCAGGTGGGGACCTGATCGGTCGGGGCGGCGCAAGGAGGGGGATCGTTCATGGCTTTCAAGTTGCCCAATCCGTTCGGCAAGCGGACCGTGGCCGCGGCCGACGAGCTCGACATGCCGACGACGCAGGTGAAGATGGCGCAGACCGCGCCGGCGGGCTACGACCCGCTCGCCACCGTGTCGATCATGGAGCAGCTGCGCACCGCGGCGCAGACGGTGAGGGCCCCGGCGAAGGTCCCGCTGATCGGCGCGATGCCGGTCGTCAAGCAGTTCCAGGTGCTCGGGACGCTGCTCGCGATGTTCCTGGTCTTCGCGGCGCTGATGATGTTTCTCGGCAACCGCCAGTCGACGCAGACCTCGGTCGCCGCGTCGACCGCCACCGAGATGCAGATGCTTTCGCAGCGGCTCGCGCGCGGTTCGGCGTTGGCGTCGCAGGGACAGGCCGCCGGCTTTCCGGCGGTCGCCGACAGCCGCGAACGATTCCGCGCCGACCTGGACGCGCTGCTGTCCGGCGGCACGGTGCGCGGAGTGACGCTCGACGTCGCGCAGGAGCCGCAGGTCGTCGATCTGCTCAACGCCGTACGGGGCCGCTGGGAGCGCGTCGACGGGGCGGCCGAGCGGCTGGTGGCCAACCAGCAGAGCCTGACGTCGCTCGCGAAGGGTCTCGAATCGATCAACCAGGGCAACGCCGGGCTGCTCGAGCTGGCGCAGCAGGCGGCGCAGCAGATCGGCGCCGCCGGCGGGTCGCTGCGCGACGTCGAGTACGCCAACCAGCTCGCGGTGCTGTCGCAGCGGATCGCGAAGAACGCCAACGCGCTGGCGTCGTCCGACGAGATCGATCCGGAGGTGGCCTTCCTGATGGGCAAGGACACCGGCGCGTTCCGCGACATCGTCAACGGCCTGTCGCGCGGCAGCGACGTGCTGCGCATCGCGCCGGTCCGGGGCGACGAGGCGCGGGCGACGCTCGCCGAGCTCTCCAAGCGCTTCGCGGTCTACGACGCGGGCGTGGCGGCGATCCTGCAGAACATGCAGCGGCTCACCGTCGCCAAGCAGGCGGCCCGCTCGATCAACGCCGAGGCCGAGCCGCTGCTCAAGGACACCACCGAGCTCGCCAAGCTCTACGAGGGCGGCGGCGGCACCGCGAAGACGTTCACGCTCTGGTCGGCGATCGTCTTCGCCGCTCTCGCGCTCGGCTGCCTCGTGCTCCTCGGCAAGGTGTTCCTCGACGACGCGCGGCAGCGGGCGTTCGACAGCGAGCAGGAGAACAAGCGCAACCAGGACGCGATCCTGCGGCTGCTCAACGAGATGGGCAACCTCGCCGACGGCGATCTCACCGTGCAGGCGTCGGTGACCGAGGACGTGACCGGAGCGATCGCCGACTCGATCAATTTCACGATCGAGGAGCTTCGCACGCTGGTCAAGGGCATCAACTCGGCGACCGACCAGGTCGCTCGCGCCACGCAGGAAACGCAGTCGATCTCGACGCGTCTGTTCGAGGCGTCGCAGCGGCAGAACCGGGAGATCCAGCAGGCCTCGGCGTCGGTTCTGCAGATGGCCCAGTCGATCAGCGAGGTCGCGCAGAACGCGTCGCAGTCGGCGAAGGTCGCGCAGATGGCGCTCGGCGCAGCGGAGAAGGGCGGCCAGGCGGTGCAGAACCAGATCAGCGGCATGAACGAGATCCGCACGCAGATCCAGGACACCGCGAAACGGATCAAGCGGCTGGGCGAGTCCTCGCTCGAGATCGGAGAGATCGTCGAGCTGATCTCCGACATCACCGAGCAGACCAACGTGCTGGCGCTCAACGCGGCGATCCAGGCGGCGTCGGCCGGCGAGGCGGGCCGCGGATTCACCGTCGTCGCCGAGGAAGTGCAGCGTCTCGCCGAACGCTCCGGCGAGGCGACCAAGCAGATCGAGGCGATCGTGAAGACGATTCAGGCGGACACGCAGGACGCGGTCGCGGCGATGGAGAAGTCGACGGTCGGCGTCGTCGAAGGAGCGAAGCTCTCCGACGCCGCGGGTCAGGCGCTCGCCGAGATCCAGGGCGTGTCGCGCGAACTGGCCGACCTGATCGGCCGGATCTCGGCCCAGACGCAGATGCAGTCGACGTCGGTCACCGACGTCACGCGCGGGATGCAGGGGATCCTGCGAATCACCGAGGAGACGACCGAGAGCTCGAAACAGACGAGCGTGTCGATCGGCCAGCTCACCAAGCTCGCCGCCGAACTCCGCTCGTCGGTCGCGGGTTTCAAGGTCTAGCGACGCTCCGCGCGGGTGGGCGGTGCCCGGCATCGACATCGACATGGAAGGGGGCGCCGGTCCGCGGCGCCCGGAAACGGCGCGGTCCGGCGCGGGGTGGCGCGGATCGTGCTCGCGGACCTCCGGGCCCGCTGGCAACCGACGCCTGAAACCTGATACCTGAGCACCGATGGCCCCCGACGCCGCCGACGAGTTCGACCTCGGGCCCCTGTCCTGGGTGCAGGGCGAGATCGACCAGGCGATCGGCCGGGGGCTGGAAGCGCTCGCCTCGTACCGGTCGGCGCCGCACGACGAATCGGCGCTCAAGCACGCGCGTGCGCACATCCACCAGGCGGCCGGCGCGATCCAGATGGTCGGCCTGGACGCCGTCGTCGCCTACACCGACGAGATCGAGCGCCAGCTCGCCAGACTCGAGCCGCTGGCGGACGACGAGCGTTCGGCGCTGATCGGCGTGATCGATCGGGCGGCGCGCAAGCTGCGGATCTTCCTCGACGAACTCGTCAAGGGCGTGCCCCCGGTTCCGCTCAAGCTCTACCCGGAGTACGAGGCGATGCAGGTCGCCCGGGGTGTGAAGGCGACCTCGCCGACCGAACTCTTCTATCCGGATCTCGCGCCCCGTGCGCCGAAACTCCCGGCGCGCGAGACGCCGCCACCCCAGCGCCTGCCGTCCTACCTGGTCAAGCAGCGTCGCGCCTACCAGCGCGGGCTGCTCACCTGGCTGCGCGGCGACGAGGCCGGTGCCCGGGCGATGCGCGACGCGATCGCCGGAATCGAAAACGTGACCTCGCAGGGCGCCCTGCGCTCGTTCTGGTGGGCGGCCGGTGCGCTCTTCGAGTCGCTGACCGGCCACGGTCTCGAAGCCGGCTTCGGCGTCAAGCAGCTGGCCGCGCGCATCGACCTGCAGATCCGGCGCGTCGCCGAGGGGAGCGCCAAGGCCGCCGACCGGCTGCGCCGCGAGGTGCTCTACTACGTCGCCATCAGCGCGCCGGTCGGTCCCCAGGTCCAGGCGGTCCAGCAGGCGTACCGGCTCGCCGGCCTGATCCCGACCGCCGAGGCGCTGAACGCGGACCTGGTGCGCATCCAGCCGCTGCTGCGCGAAGCGCGCGAACAGCTGTCGCAGGCGAAGGACGCGTGGCTCAAGTTCGCGTCCGGGCGCGCGGAGAACCTGCCGAAGCTCAAGGCGACGCTCGCATCGGTGCATACGAAGGCGGCCGAGGTCAAGCACGGCGCGCTGATGCGCCTCACCTCGGCGCTGGTCGAACGGCTCGACCGCATGCCGACGGCGGGCGTCAGCGAGGTGGTCGCGATGGAATACGCGACGGCGCTCCTGCTCGCCGAGAGCGCCTTCGAGAATTTCACCACGCTCGCACCGGACTTCCCGCGCCAGGTCGACGCGATGCTCGCTCGCCTGGACGCGGCGCGCGCCGGTCGTCCCAGCGGGGCGGCCGCCGCGCCGGCGTTGGACGAGATGAGCAAGCGCGCGCAGGAGCGCGTGCTGGTCGCGCAGGTCGGGCGCGAGATCCAGGCGAACCTGCGGCACATGGAGCAGGTCCTCGACGCGTTCTTCCGCGACAACGGCAAGCGCGCCGAGCTGGGCGCGCTCGCCAAGGACAGCCACCAGATCCGCGGCGCTCTCACGATCCTCGGACTCGACGACGCCGAGCGGCTCCTGGCGTCGTGCCAGGAGCAGATCGAACGCTACGCCGATCCCGAGGCGCCGGTGTCCAACGACGATCTCGAGAGTCTCGCCGAAGCGCTGTCGGGTCTGGGCTTCTACATCGAGGCGGTCGAGCAGCAGCGGCCGGACCGCGAGCGGTTGATCGCGCCGCTGATCGCGCGGCGCCTGGGCAGCGCTCCGGCGGTGAAAGTCGACGAGCACGAATCGGTCGAGGCGTCGGTCGCGCGGCTGCGTTCGGCGCTGCCGGCGCTGGTCGAGGAGGCGCGCGCGGCGCCGTCGGACGCGGCTGCCCGCGAATCGTTGCGCGCGAAGCTCGCCGGGCTGCGCGACGACGCCGAGCTGATCGGCGACGAGGCGCTCGTGGCGCAGGCGGACGGCGCGCTCAAGGAGCTCGAGCGCGGCGGCGCCGCGGCGCTCGCCAAGGCGGCGGCGGAGATCGCCGACACCGGCGCGGCGCCGGCCCCGGCGCTCTCCGACGAGACGCGACGCCTGCTCGGCACCGAGGCGCACGCGCTGGACGCCGAGCTGCTCGAGATCTACCTGACCGAAGCGACCGAGGTCCTCGACACGATCGAGGGACGCCTCAAGGCGCTCGACGACAATCCGGGCGACCGCGAAGCGCTCCGGACCATCCGCCGCGGTTTCCATACGCTGAAGGGGTCGGGCCGGATGGTCGGCCTGACCGACCTGGGCGAGCTCGCCTGGGGCGTCGAACGCGTGCACAACCGCCTGCTGGACGAGGAGCGCCCGGTGTCGCCGCTGGTGCGCGAGCTCGTCCGGGTGGCGTTGGCGAGCTTCCGCCAATGGGTCGTCGAGCTCAAGCGCCGCGGCGCCGTGACCCCCGACGCGCGGGCGCTGCGCGCGGCGATCGCCGCCGTCGAGGCGACGTTCCCAGGCGAGACGCCGGCACCGGCGCCGCCGGCCGCCGAGCCGATTCCGGCGAACGAACCGCTCGCCGCCGAGGTCATCGACATCACCGTACCGCCGTTGCGCGAGCCGGAGGCGCGCGGAGCCGGTCCGTCCGACCTGATCGTCGAACTGCCCGGCGTGGGCGAGTCGAGCGGTGGCGTCGAGGTCGAGGTCGTCGACATCGAGACCGTTCCCACGGATACCGGCCGTCCGTCGGGGCCCCCGCAGCTCAAGCTCGTCGCCGACAACACGCTGTCGACCCCGCCGACGAACGAATCGGCGCGCCCCGTGCGGGCGCCCGACGAGCTCGACGTCGGCGGCGTCGCCATTTCGGCCTCGCTCCACCGGATCCTGGTCGACGAGGCGGAGTCGCTGCTCGCGACGCTCGACCACGAATTGTCGCTGCTGCAGTTCGATCCGGGAGCGACGCCCTCGCAGTCGATGATCCGCGCCGCGCACACGCTGTGCGGCATCCACCGGACCGGCGGATTCCCGCTGGTGGCCGAGCTGGCCAAGACGCTCGAACTCGCGCTGCTCGCGCTGGAGCACGCCGGGCCGCCGCTGCCCGGCGGCGCGCAGCCGTCGATCGCGAGGTCGGTCGCCGCGCTGCGTGCGCTCGCGAGCCGGATCCGCACCACCGACGGCTTCGACGCCCACGACCGCGACGAGGCGCGGGCCGCCGGCCAGGAGCTCGAACAACTGCGGCTCGGAGCGGAGGCGTCCGGCGCGGATGCGGAGACGCGCGCCGCGCTGGCCGCCGAGGCGGAGGACGATGCGGCCGTTGCCGCGCCCGAGGCGACGCTCGAAGCGATCGACGACACGCGGTTCGCGGAGGTCCCCGACGAGTCCGGTGCGGGCGTCGCGGCGCCGCTACCGCCGATGCCAGGCCCGTTCGTCGATCCGCTCGATGGCGTGCGCGATGCGCTCGACGCCGACGTCCTGCCGATCTTCCTCGAGGAGGCCGCGGTCCTGTTCCCGCGCGCCGGCGACGAGTTGCGCGCCTGGCGCCGCGATCCGTCCGATGCCGCTGCGCCTGCCGAATTGCGACGCACGCTCCATACATTCAAGGGCAGCGCTCGCATGGCCGGGGCGATGCGACTGGGCGAGCTCGCCCATCGCATGGAATCGCGGCTGATGGACGGCGAGCTCCCCGAGGTCGTCGAGCCGGCGGTCTTCGAGGTCCTCGACGCGGATCTGGACGACGTTGCTTTCCTGCTGGACGAGCTCAAGGCCGGGCGCGTCGACGTCGAGCTGCCCTGGGTCGCGCGGGCGCGCGTCGCGCGAGCGGCGGAGCGCGCGATGGCCGTCGTGCCGGCGGAGCCGGACGAACGCGCGCTGCCACCGCGGGCGGAGCCCGAGTCTCTGCCGATCGAGCCGGCGGCGGAGGCCGCGCGGCCCGTCGCCTCCGTCGAGTCCCTCGCCGGTGCGCAGGAGGCACCGGCACCTGTCGGACCTCCGGCGGACGAGCCGATCGAGGAACCGATCGCCGACGCCTCGGAACTCCTGATGTCGCCGTCGCCGGCGCCGCCCACGGGCGAGATCGCGCCGCCGTTCGTGACCGGGCCCGAGCGCCCGAGGTCGATCGTCGAAACGAGCGTCGAGCCGATCGTCGAGCCGGTCGTCGAGACGCCCGGCGTACCGGCCATCGGCGCCGCGCCGGCGACTCCGGCGCCGGCCGCCGTGCCGGCAGCCCCCGTGGTCGAACCGGCGGACGCCGACGCGTCGGCACGCGCGGTGTTGCGCGTGCGCGCGGACCTGATCGACCGCCTCGCGAACGAGGCCGGCGAGGTCGCGATCGCGCGGGCGCGCGTCGAGGGCGAGTTGCGCGCGCTCAAGTCGAACCTGCTCGAGTTGACGTCGAGCGTGATCCGGCTGCGCAACCAGGTCCGCGAGATCGAGATCCAGGCCGAGTCGCAGATCCAGTCGCGGATGAGCGCCGTGCAGGAGGCGCACGAAGGCTTCGACCCGCTGGAATTCGACCGCTACACCCGCTTCCAGGAGTTGGCGCGCTCGCTCGCCGAAGGCGTGAACGACGTGTCGACCGTCCAGCAATCGCTGCTCAAGAACCTCGACGACGCCCAGGCCGCGCTGCTCGCCCAGGCGCGGTTGTCGCGGGACGTCCAGCAGCGCCTGTTCGCGATCCGCACGGTTCCGTTCTCGAGCCTGTCCGAGCGGCTCTACCGGATCCTGCGGGCCACGGCGCGCGAGCTCGACAAGCGGGCGAACCTGGAGATCGTCGGCGCGCAAACCGAGCTCGACCGGTCGGTGCTCGAACGTCTCGCCCCGCCGCTCGAACACCTGCTGCGCAACGCGCTCGACCACGGGATCGAGGGACGCGCGGCCCGGCTCGCCGCCGGCAAGGCCGAGATCGGCGAGATCACGATCACCGTGCGTCAGGCGGGCAACGAGATCGTGATCCAGCTCGCCGACGACGGCGCCGGCATCAACCTCGGACGCGTCCGCGAGCGGGCGGTCGCGTTGGGGATCTTCCCGGCGGGCGCGAATCCGACGCCGGCGCAGCTCGTCGACTGCGTGTTCCGCCCCGGCTTCTCGACCGCGTCGAAGGTGACGCAGATTTCCGGGCGCGGCGTCGGCATGGACGTCGTGCGCACCGAGATCGCGGCGCTCGGCGGGCGCGTCGAGGCGGCGACCCGGCCCGGCGAGGGCACGACGTTCACGCTGTCGCTGCCGCTGACGCTGGCGGTCGCGCAGGTGGTGCTGGTCCGCGCCGGCGGCCGGATCTGGGCGCTGCCGGCGCCGATGGTCGAACAGGTCCAGCAGGTGAAGTCGGACGCGTTGCTCAAGCACTACGTCGCGCACGAAGTCGAATGGCAGGGCGAGCGCTACGCTTTCCATTACCTGCCGCGGCTGCTCGGCGACAACTCGCATCCGCCCGACGCCGGGCGGCACAACGCGGTTCTGCTGCTGCGCTCCGGGCAGACGCGCGCCGCGATCCATGTCGACGAGATGGTCGGCAACCAGGAAGTCGTGGTCAAGAACATCGGCCCGCAGCTCGCGCGGGTGTCGGGCATCGCCGGGGCGACCGTGCTCGGCACCGGCGAGATCGTGCTGATCATCAACCCGATCCAGCTCGCGCAGCGCGCCGACGTCGCGGTGGTCGAGCCGTCGGGCGACGACCGGGTCGTCGCCGGACTGGCGTCCCCCGAGCGGGCGCCGACGCGGCCGCTCGTCCTCGTCGTCGACGACTCCCTGACCGTGCGCAAGATCACGAGCCGCCTGCTGCAGCGGGAAGGATTCGACGTGGCGACCGCGCGCGACGGCCTGGACGCGTTGCAGATCCTGGGCGAGCAGGTGCCCGACGTCATCCTGCTCGACATCGAGATGCCGAGGATGGACGGCTTCGAGTTCACGCGGACGATCAAGGCCGACGCGAAGCACTCGCACATCCCGATCGTGATGATCACGTCGCGCACCGCCGAGAAGCACCGCGCACGCGCCGCGGAGCTCGGCGTCGACCTCTATCTCGGCAAGCCCTACCAGGAAGACGAGCTGTTGCGCCATCTGCGCGAGATGCTCGCGCTGGCTTCGTAGCGTCGGGGCGGGAATCCGCCCCCTCTGGGTTGCCGGCCCCGGCAAGATGGAATAGCATTCCTCCTTGATGCGATCGTCCGGACGGCGACGTCGCACGGAAGGGGGACGGGTGCGATGAGGGCCGGGACGACGCGAAGCGCGGCCGGGAGCGCGGTCGGAGCGCCTGCCGACTGGCAGGGGCCGGCGCCGTCCGCCACGCTCGCTCGCCGGCCGGCGGGCGCCGCTCGGACCGGGAAGGGCGCACGCCGCCTGAAGCGCATCGGCTGGAGCCTGCTCCCGCCCACGACCTTCGCGGCGATGGTCGGGCTGTGGTGGGGCGCGGTCGAGCTGTTCCGCATCCCCGCCTACCTGCTGCCCGGCCCCGGTGGGGTGTTCGCGCGCATTGCGACCGACGCGCCGATCCTGTGGAACCACTCGCTGACGACGCTCACCGAGATCCTGCTGGGATTCGGACTCACCGTCGTCGCCGCGATCCCGCTCGGATTGATGATCGCGCTCTCGCCGCTCGCCAAGCAGGTCGTCTATCCGCCGATCATGCTGATGCAGCTGGTTCCGAAGATCGCGGTCGCGCCGCTGTTCCTCGTCTGGCTCGGTTTCGGCATGGAATCGAAGGTGCTCCTGACGGTGCTGATGACCTTCTTCCCGCTGCTGCTCGCGAGCATCAGCGGATTCCAGATCCTCGACGACCGGCTGCTGTACCTGACCCGGTCGATGGGCGCGACGAGCTGGAAGACCTTCCGCTACCTGCGATTCCCCGCGGCGCTGCCGGTGATCTTCTCCGGCGTCAAGACGTCGGCGACGATCGCCGCGACCGCCGCGATCGTGGCCGAGTTCGTCGGCGCCAATAAGGGCCTCGGCTACGTCCTGCTGCGGGGCACCAGCACGATGGACATCGAGCTCGTGTTCGCCGTCCTCGTCGTTCTGACGATCATCGGCATCGCGATCAACTACGCGGTCGAGTTCTGCGAGTGGGCGATGACGCCCTGGCAGCGGGCGAAGAACACCTGACCCGCCGGGGAGCGCCGCGAACGACCGCCGGCGGACAACGTCGGATCTACGATGGCCGGAAATCCCGACCGGCCGATGACAACGAAGGAGGCCTCATGTTTGGTACGCACGCAAGACCGATGATTCTCGCCGGCTTCGCGATCTGCCTGTCGCTCGCGGCGGGCGGGGCCGGCGCGGCGAACACGCCGGTGACGTTCCAGCTCAACTGGATGGCGGGCGGGGCCAACGCCGGCTTCGCCTCGGCGCTCGCCCAGGGCTACTACAAGGACGCGGGCATGGACGTGACGATCGTCCAGGGCAACGGCTCGGGGAACACGTCGCAGCTCGTCGCCAGCGGTCGCGCCTACCTCGCCTACGCCGACGCCGTCGCGGTGAGCCAGCTGATCGCCAAGGGCGCGCCGATGAAGATCGTCTCGACGGTCTACCAGTCGAACCCGAACGCCGTCATGGCGCTCAAGAAGACCGGGATCAAGGCGCCCAAGGACCTGGCCGGGAAGAAGGTCGGCGTGCCGTCGGGTTCGTCGCAGACGACGATGCTGCCCTTGTTCCTCAAGTCGAACAACCTGAAAGAGTCCGACATCACGATGATCGACATGCCGGTCGCGTCGATGGTGCCCGCCCTTCTCCAGGGGCAGGTGGACGCGGTCCTGGGCTCGATCGACGCCTACCAGATCCAGGCGGAGTCGCAGGGAGCGCAGCTCGACGTCTACCGGTTCGCCGACTACGGCGTGCCCACGGTCAGCACGTCGATCTTCGCCAGCAACCAGTGGATCAAGGACAATCCGGAGCTGCTCAAGAAGTTCATCGCCGCGAGCCTCAAAGGGTGGGGATTCGCGATCGACAACCCGGCGCAGTCGGTCAAGGACCTGAAGCAGGTCTTCCCGGAGATGAACGAGAAGCTGGCGGCGCAGGAGCTGGCGGCGATCGGGCCGCTGTTCTGCAGCGGCGGCGCGAAGTACCTCGGCAAGGCGGAGGATGCGCTCTGGGCGCGATCGCAGACGCTGCTCGCCGAAGTCAAGCTGCTGCCGGCCGGACAGGATCCCAAGACCTACTACACGCACGACTACCTCCCGCCCGCGTCGCAGATGCGCGCGTGCAAGTGATGGCGCGCCGTCGACCCACCGGAGGGGCCGGGCATGGCTGACCCGCGCAAGCTGGGCTACCGTTACGAAGATCTCACCGTCGGGATGACGTTTCGCAGCCCGGGGCGCACGATCACCGACGCCGACATCGCCGGCTTCTCCGGACTGACCGGGGACTACTCGGAGCTGCACACGAGCGACGTCTACGCCAAGGCCAGCCAGTTCGGCCGCCGCGTCGCGCAGGGGATGCTCGGCCTCGCGTACGCGCACGGGCTCATGTGGGCGCGTACCGGCGAGCTGCGCGAAACGGCGATCGCCTTCCTCGGCATCTCCGACTGGCGGTTCGTCGCGCCGATCTTCATCGGCGACACGCTGTTCGTGAACTACCGGCTCGCCGAGCTGCGCGACAGCCGCTCGAACCCGACGCAGGCGATCGCGACCTTCGACGTCGAGCTCGTCGACCAGAACGACCGGGTCTTGCAGAAGGGCCGCAAGGCGCTGCTGGTGTCGAAGGTGCCGCTGGCGGGGGTCGAGGTGTCGAAGACGCAGACGCGCGCCGGCGCCGGCTGACCGTCCGCGATCGCCATGAGCCAAGTCCACGGTGTCGGCGCGAAGTGCGGCGTGCCGGTTCGCATCGACCGGGTGTCGAAGGTCTTCGGCGAGGCGACCGAGCAGCCGTTCCTGGCGGTCAAGACGGTCTCGGTCGACATCGACGCCGGCGAGTTCGTCTCGGTGGTCGGACCCTCGGGCTGCGGCAAGAGCACGCTGATGCTGATGGTCGCCGGGCTGCTCGGGCGGTCGAGCGGCGAGATCGCCGTCGCCGGACGAAACGTCGTCGCGCCGATCACCGACGTCGGCATCGCCTTCCAGGACCACCTGCTGCTCGACTTCCGCACGGCGCTCGACAACGTCACGCTGCACGCCGACATCCGCGGCTTGCCGAAGCGCCGGATCGAAACGCGCGCCAAGGAGCTGTTCGCGCAGCTGCGTCTGACGCCGGCGATGAAGAAGTACCCGCGCCAGCTGTCCGGCGGCATGCGGCAGCGGGTCTCGCTGATCCGCACGCTCGTCCACGATCCGTCGCTAATCCTGATGGACGAACCGTTCGGCGCGCTCGACGCGCTCACCCGACTGCAGGTGCGCACCGACCTGGAGGCGCTGTGGCTGCGGCGCCGGCCGACGGTGCTGTTCATCACCCACAGCGTCGAGGAAGCCGTCGGTCTCTCCGACCGCATCCTGGTGATGAGTCCGAGCCCGGGCGAGATCGTCGAGGAGATCCGGGTGGACCTGCCGCGTCCGCGCCCGATCGTACTCGGCGACGTCAAGGACTTCACCGCGTACGTCGACCGCATCCATCGCCAGTTCGAGCGGCTCGGCGTCCTCCAGCACGTCGAGAGCGGCGTCGCGGCCGACAATGCGGATCCGGCGGACCAGGGGGACGGCGCGTGACCGCGGACGCCGCGGCCCCCGGGGCGCCGGGATCGCCGGTGACGCTCGTCGTCGAAGGGCCGCTCGCGGAGATCGGGTTCGCGTCGGGGCCGATCAACCTCGTCAACCAGGCGTTCCTGCGGGCGCTCGAGCGGGCGCTGGCCGACGTCGCGGTGCGTACCGATGTCCGCTGCGTGATCGTCCACGGCGGCGACGCGCGCGCGTTCTGCGCCGGCAGCGACATCCGCGAGTTCGCCGGCCTGCGCGCCGACGCGAGCGAGCGGAAGATCCTGTTCGAGGACATGGTGCTCCGGCGGCTCGCGCGGCTGCCGATGCCCACGATCGCGGCGATCGACGGTCCGGCGCTCGGCGGCGGGCTCGAGCTCGCGCTCGCTTGCGACCTGCGCGTGTGCCGCGCCGGCGTGCGGATCGGGCTGACCGAGTCGCGGCTCGGCGGGCTCGCCGGCAGCGGGTCGCTGCGGCTGACGCGCCTGGTGGGCCCGGCCCGGGCGAAGGAGCTCCTCTACACCGGCGAGACGATCACGGCCGAGCAGGCGCTCGCCTGGGGGCTCGTCAACCGGGTCGCGGCCGACCGCTCGGCGTTGCAGGAGGCCCGATCGCTCGCCGGAACGATCGCGTCGCGCGGACCGCTCTCCAACCGCTTCGCCAAGGAGCTGGTCGACGCCGCCCAGGACCTGCCGCTCGACGCCGGACTGTCGCTGTCGACCGTCGCCCAGCAGCGGATCTTCGACAGCGACGATCTGCACGAGGGCGTGGCCGCGTTCTTCGCCAAGCGCGATCCGAAGTTCGAGGGAAGATGACGACCGGCGCCCGGACCGCGGCCGCACGGCGGCCGCGGTCCCGGGTCCACGACACCACCGGGGCGGTTCCATGGAGAAGATCACTGCGGACGAAGCGGCGGCGCTGATCGAGGACGGCGACGCGATTCTGATCAGCGGTTCGGGCGGTGGACATTCGGTGCCCGAGGCGCTGCTCGCCGCGCTCGAGCGACGCTTCCTCGCCGAGGGCCGGCCGCGGGGCATCACGTCGATGAGCGTCGTCGGCGTCGGCGACCGGATCTCGCTCGGCGCCGATCACGTCGGCCACGAAGGGCTGCTCAAGCGTGCGATCACCAGCGCGCTCGTCGATTCGCCGCGGCTGGTCAGGCTGGCCGCCGAGAACAAGATCGAGGCCTACACGCTGCCGCAGGGGGTGATGTCGCAGTTGATGCGCGACATGGCGGCGGGCCGGCCCGGGCTGGTCACCAAGACCGGGCTGCACTCGTTCGTCGACCCGCGCCACCAGGGCGCGCGGCAGAGCCCGTGCACGCCCCCCGACTTCATCGAGGTCGTCGAACTCGCCGGCGAGGAGTGGCTGCTGTTCAAGCCGATCCCGCTCGACGTCGCGTTCCTCCGCGGCACGACCGCCGACGAGGACGGCAACGTGACGATGGAGGAGGAGGCGGTGCTGGGCGAGATGCTGGCGATGGCGCAGGCGACGCGCCGGGCCGGCGGCGTCGTCGTCGTGCAGGTCAAGCGGATGGCGCGCCGCGGCACGCTGCCGCCCAAGCAGGTGCGCATCCCCGGGATCCTCGTCGACTTCGTCGTCGTCGACCGCGAGCAGCGCCAGACGTACATGACCTACTACGACCCGAGCTACTCGGGCGAGCTCCGTGTCCCGCACGACGATCTGAAGAAGCTGCCGCTCGGACCGCGCAAGGTGATCGCGCGCCGCGGCGCGATGGAGCTCTTCCCCGGCGCCGTCTGCAACCTGGGCGCCGGCGTGTCGACCGGAATCTCGACCGTCGCCGCCGAGGAAGGGGTGCTCGACGACGCGGTGCTGACCAACGAGCAGGGCGTCATCGGCGGCGCGCCGATCACCGGACGCGATTCGGGCGGAGGCCAGAACTTCGCGGCGATGATCGAGCAGCCGGCGCAGTTCGACTTCTACGACGGCGGCGGCCTCGACCTCGCGTTCCTGTCGTTCGCCGAGGTCGATGCGCGGGGCAACGTCAACGTCAGCCGTTTCGGCGACCGGATCATCGGCGTCGGCGGATTCATCAACATCGCCCAGAACGCGCGCTGCGTGGTTTTCGGCGGGACGCTGACCGCCGGCGATCTCGACATCGGCTGGGAGGGCGGCCGCACGGTGATCCGCAAGGAGGGGCGTCACCGGAAGTTCGTGCCCCGGCTCGAGCAGGTCTGCTACAACGCGGATCTGGGTCGCGCGCGCGGACAGACCACGCTGTTCGTGACCGAGCGTTGCGTATTCCGCGTCGGCGCGCACGGCCTCGAACTGAGCGAGATCGCCCCGGGGCTCGATCCGGAACGCGACGTGATCGCGCACATGGGCTTCCGGCCGGCGGTGTCTGCGACGCTCAGGGTGATGGACGCGCGTCTGTTCGAACCGGGCGCGATGGGTCTGGCCCGCGACATCCACGCGAAGCCGCGGCGCTATCGTTCCGATCGCGTCGCCCGCTGGCACGCGGCGCGCTCCGGCGGATCCCGATGAACGCGCCGTCGATCAACGGCGCGACGCGCCTGTACGGCATCATCGGCGATCCGATCGTCCAGGTGCGCTCGCCCGAGACGTTCACCGCGGGCTTCGCCCGCGCCGGGATCAACGCGGTGATGTTGCCGGTCCAGGTGCTCCCGGACCGGTTCGACGTTTCCGTCCGCGGGTTGATGGCGCTCGGCAACCTCGACGGATTGCTGGTCACCGTTCCGTACAAGGCGCGCATCGTCGGCTATGCGTCGCGCGTGGGCGATACGGCGCGGATCATCGGCGCGGCGAACGCCCTGCGGCGCGAGGCCGACGGCAGCTGGACGGCCGACATGTTCGACGGCCAGGGTTTCATCACCGGCGCGCGCAAGCAGGGTCACGTCCTGGCGGGGCGCCGGGCGGCGCTGTTCGGGGCCGGGGGCGCCGGCAGCGCGATCGCCTGCGG
Source organism: Burkholderiales bacterium (assembly GCA_046347725.1). Lineage (GTDB taxonomy): Bacteria > Pseudomonadota > Gammaproteobacteria > Burkholderiales > Casimicrobiaceae > VBCG01. Next base: position 290,269 of record JAXMFN010000002.1, on the reverse strand, counting down.
ACTGGTCGCCGGCGGCGTCGCGTCGCTCGCGATCATCGACATCGACCGCGGGCGCGCGGAACGGCTCGCCGAGGCGCTGGTGCGCGCGTATCCCGGTTGCGACGTGCGCCCGGCGCACGGCGTGCCCGCCGACAGCACGATGATCGTCAACGCGTCGACGGTCGGGATGAAGCCCGGAGACGGTCTGCCCGGCGAGATCGGTCCGCTCGCGCCCGGCACGCTGATCGGCGATGTGATCAACACCGAGGCGACGACGCCGATGATCGCCCTGGCTCGCCGCTACGCCTGCCCCGCGGTGACCGGGCGGGACATGCATGCCGGCCAGGGCGAGGCGCTGCTCGCGTTCTTCGCCGCGGCGCGGCGTGATCCGGACGCCGCGCGATCGACCGACGTCCGCTGACGACGGGCCCGATCGCCGACCCGGGCCGGAGCGAGACATGTCCCACATCCCCGCCGAACGCTGTCTGCACATCGTCGAGCTGCTCGCCGAGGGTGCGCGTTCGATTCCGCTCGGGGAGATCGCGACGCGACTCGGGCTGCCGAAGAGCGGGACGCATCGGTTGCTGACGACGCTGGTCGAGCTCGGCTGGGCGGCGCAGGACGCCGGCACCGGTTTCTACCGGCTGACGATGCGCCTCGCGGTCCTCGGGCAGAAGTTCTACGTCGCGTCCGGCCTGCCCGACGTCTGCCAGCCGCTGCTCGACCGCCTCGCGGTCGAGTGCCACGAGTTCGCGCGGCTGGCGGTCTGCGACGGCCATTCGCTCGACTGGATCGCGTACGCCCAGGGCGTCACCGGGGGATTGGGTCTCGTCTACCAGCCGGCGGAGACCACCGGGTCGGTCCCGCTCTACGCCACCGCCAGTGGCAAGGCGTGGCTGTCCACCCTCGACGCCGCGCAAGCCGTCCGCCTGCTGGAGAGCCGCGGCGGGTTCGCCGAGGCGGATCGGTACGGCCCCAACGTGCTCCGATCGATCGGCCCGCTGCTCGCCGATCTCGAAGCGACCCGGGCGCGGGGATACGGCCTCGCGGTCAACGAGGCGGAGCCCGGCGTGACCGCGGTCGCGGTGGCGATCCGCTCGGTGGGCGACGCAGCGGCGGTCGGCACCGTCAGTATCGCCGGGCCGACGGCCCGCGTCGACGCCAACCGGGTCCGGGAGCTCGCGCCGCGGGTGATGGAATGCGCGTCGGAGCTGTCGTCGCTGTGGCCGTTGCGGGCGGTCGTGCCGACGCCCGTTCCCGGGTACGACCGGTCGTCGGCGCGCCGATTCGTCGATCCGGCCGGCGATTCGGGCGCCCCGGCCCGGTCGGCGCGGCGGTCGAAGGACTAGAGGCACGGGCGAGATCATGCCGGCCGGCACGCCGTCCGAAGTGAGGGGCGCCACCGCCGGCGCGCGCGATCGGCGCGCATCGATCGCGTCGCTGCCCCGCCGTCCGGACGCGCTGCTGCTCGACTTCGACGGCGTGATCGTCGATTCGATCCCGGTCAAGCTCGGTGCGTACCTGCGGCTCTACGAGAACGAGCGGCCCGAGCATCTGCAGGCGATCCGCGATCATCAGCGGTCGCACGGCGGCGTGACGCGGCGGATCAAGTTCCGCTATTTCGAGAGCGAGGTCTTCGGGCGCGCCGTCACCGACGCCGACATCGAGCGACTGTCGGACGCCTTCACCCGGCTCGTGCACGAGGCGGTGGTCGCCTGTCCGCTGATCCCGGGCGCCCTCGACCTGCTGCGGCGCGCGCACGGCCGGGCGACGATGCACGTGGTTTCGGGGACGCCTCAGGAGGAGCTCGTCGACATCGTCGGACGCCGCCGACTCGCGGCGTTCTTCGAAAGCGTGCACGGCGCGCCGGCCGGCAAGCGCGACACCTTCGAGCGGATCCTGCGCGAACGAGGCTATCGTCCGGAGCGGGTGCTGGCGATCGGCGACGCGCTGACCGAATACGAAGCCGCCGCGTCGCTGGGCGTCCCCTTCCTGGGCGTCGTCGCGGGCGGCGACGCGGCGACGTTCCCGCCCGGGGTTGCGACCGTCCCGACGCTCGAAGGCGTCGCCGGCGCGCTGGGATTCGAGGACCCCTGGCGGCGGGCGGACTGAGGGAAAGCGATCATGGGCGTGGCCGTGGTGACCGGCGGGGCGTCGGGAATCGGACTGGCGATCAGCGATCATCTGCTGCAGGCGGGATTCGACGTCGCGATCGCGAGCCTCGAAGCGGCGGAGGCGATCGAGCCGTCGCTGGAGCGATTGCGCCGCCGCGGGCGCCTCGCCTATCGGCGTGTCGACGTCGCCGACACCGACGGCCATGCTGCGCTGGTTCGCGACGTCGAGTCGGAACTCGGCCCGATCGAGTGCCTGGTCAACAACGCCGGGGTCACGTCGCTGACGCGCGGCGACCTGCTCGATCTGTCCGTCGAGAGTTTCGACCGCTGCCTCGCCGTCAACCTGCGAGGAGCGTTCTTCCTGGCCCAGCGGGTCGCGCGGGCGATGATCGAGTCCGCCCGATCGGATCGCGCGCCGGTTTTCCGCAGCATCGTGAACATCACGTCGGCCAACGCGGAGATCCTCGGTGTCGATCGCGCCGACTACTGTATCTCCAAGGCCGCGTTGTCGATGGCGACGCGACTGTTCGCCGCGCGGCTGGCGGGCGAGGGCATCCCGGTGTTCGAGATCCGTCCGGGGATCGTGCGCACCGCGATGACCGCTCCGGCGGCGGAGAAATACGATCGGGTGATCGAGGGCGGCGGTGTGCCGATCGCCCGCTGGGGCGACCCGGAGGACGTCGGGCGCGTCGTCGCCGTCGTCGCCCGCGGGATGATCCCCTACGCCACCGGCGAAGCGATCCGCGTCGACGGCGGCCTGCACCTGCATCGGCTCTGAGCATCGTCGCGCGAGGCGGCACCGCGCGGTCGCGTGCGGAGCGGCGCCGGGCTGATGTATGATCGAGTCGGCGCTCGACGCTCGAGCGAAGCGGAGGAAGATCGTTGGCGGCCCCCGCGCAGCCCCCGATGACGCCCCGGGTCCCGCTGTTGCTGCTCCCGGGCCTGCTGTGCGATGGCGAATTGTGGGCCGACCAGGTCGCGGGTCTGTCCGATGTCGCGGCGCCGAAGGTCGCCGACCTGACCCGGCATGGGACGATCGGCGCGCTCGCCGCCGACGCGGTCGAGCAGGCGGGCGCCCCGCGATTCGCGCTCGCCGGTCTGTCGATGGGCGGATACGTCGCCTTCGAGATCCTGCGGCGGGTTCCCGAGCGCGTCGTCGCGCTCGCGCTGGTCGCCACGTCGGCGCGCCCCGACGCGCCCGAGCAGACGGCGCTGCGCCGCCGGCTGATGCGACTCGCCGAGCACGACTTCGGCGCCGTGGTCGACTCGCTGCTCCAAAAGCTCGTCCATCCGGCGCACGCCGCCGACCCGCGGATCGTCCGCATCGTCCGGGGGATGGCGGCCCGCGTCGGCGTCGACGCTTTCCTGCGCCAGCAGCGCGCGATCATCGGCCGTCCGGACAGTCGCCCGGACCTCGCGAACATCCGCTGTCCGACCGTCGTGATCGCCGGACGCGACGACGCGCTGATGGCGCCGGAGATCCACGAGGAGATGGCGGCGCGCGTGCCCGGCGCGCAGCGCGTCCGGATCGACGGCTGCGGGCACCTCGCGTCGATCGAGAGGCCCGGCGAGGTCACGACGGCGCTGCGCGGGCTGCTGCGCCGGGTCGCGCCGGTCCGGAACTGACGCCCAACGGCGCACCGGCGGCGCGCCGGACCTCGCGTCGGCGGTCCGGACGGCGCCGCGGTTGGCGCGCGGTCCCCGCGCGGGGTACATTCAGGGAAATCCCATCGGACGGAGGAGGACATGGCGAACTACGCCGGCAGCAGCATTCGCACCGTGGCGCTCGTGGGTCACGGCGGTTCGGGGAAGTCGACGCTCGCCGAGGCGTTGCTCGTGAAGGCCGGCGCGATCGGCGCGCCGGGGAGCGTCGAGAAGGGGACGACGGTCTCCGACTTCGATCCGCTCGAGAAGCAGTACCAGCACTCGTTGCGCGCCTCGGTCCTGCACCTCGACACGCCCGATGCGCGGATCCACCTGATCGACACGCCCGGCTTCCCCGATTTCATCGGCCAGGCGATCGGCGCGCTCGACGCGGTCGAGACCGCCGCCGTGGTCGTGAACGCGGCCAACGGTGTCGAGATGATCACGACGCGGATGATGGAGTGGGCGGCGGACCGCCACCTCTGCCGGCTGGTCGTGATCAACCGGATCGACGCCGAGAACGTCGACGTCGAGGCGGTCCTGGACGCGGTCCGCGAGGCCTTCGGCAAGGAGTGCCTGCCGATCAACCTGCCGGCGGGCGGCGGCGCGCGCGTCGTCGACTGTTTCTTCAATCCGGCGGGGGAGTCGGACTTCTCGTCGGTCGCCGATGCGCACCAGGCGCTGATCGACCAGGTCGTCGAGGTCGACGAGGATCTGATGGCGAAGTACCTCGAGCAGGGCGAGTCCATCGAGGCGGCCGACCTGCACGGCCCGTTCGAGAAGGCGCTGCGCGAGGGTCATCTGGTGCCGGTGTGCTTCGTGTCCGCGCGCACCGGCGCGGGCGTCGCCGAACTCCTGGACGTGCTGGTCAAGCTCGCCCCCAACCCCGCCGAGGGCAACGCGCCGATGTTCACCAAGGGCGAAGGCGCGGCGGCCGTCGAGTTCCGCTCCGAGCCCGATCCGGCCAAGCACGTCCTCGCCCACGTGTTCAAGATCGTCGTCGATCCGTTCGTCGGCAAACTGGGCGTGTTCCGCGTCCACCAGGGAACGATCACCAAGGACACGCAACTCTACGTCGGCGAGGGCAAGAAACCGTTCAAGGTCGGTCATCTCCTCCTGCTGCAGGGCGGCAAGCACGTCGAGGTCGACCGTGTCGGTCCCGGCGACATCGCGGCGGTGGCCAAGGTCGACGAAATCACCTTCGACTGCGTGCTGCACGATTCGCACGAGGAGGACCACATCCACATGAAGCCGCTCGAGTTCCCGAGGCCGATGCACGGCTTCGCGATCTCGCCCAAGCGGCGCGGCGACGAGCAGCGTCTGTCCGACGTGCTCCACAAGATGTGCGCCGAGGATCCGACCCTCGCGGTCGAGCACGACGCGACGTTGAACGAGACGGTGCTGCGCGGCCTGGGCGAGCTCCACCTGCGATCGACGATGGAGCGGATGGCCCACCAGTTCAAGCTCGAGGTCGAGACCCGGCCGCCGCGCATCCCCTACCGCGAGACGATCACGGGGAAGGCCGAGGGCCACCATCGGCACAAGAAGCAGACCGGGGGCGCCGGCCAGTTCGGCGAGGTCTACCTGCGCATCGAGCCGCCGCCGCGCGGCGCGGGCTTCGAGTTCGTCGACGAGGTGAAGGGCGGTACGATTCCGACGCAGTTCATCCCGGCGGTGCAGAAGGGCGTCGAGCAGGTCCTGGTGCAGGGGCCGATCGCGGGTTTCCCGCTGCAGGACGTGCGCGTGATCGTCTACGACGGCAAGAGCCACGCGGTCGACAGCAAGGAGGTCGCCTTCGTCTCGGCCGGCAAGAAGGCGTTCATCGACGCGATCTCCAAGGCGCGCCCGATCGTGCTCGAGCCGATCGTCAACCTCGAGGTCCATTGCCCGGCCGAGAAGATGGGGGATATCGCCGGCGACCTGTCGTCGCGCCGCGGCCAGGTGACCGGCACGCAGACGCTCGCCGGCGGCGCGCTGGCCGTCTCCGGGACCGCGCCGCTCGCCGAGCTCGAAGGCTACGGGTCGCGGCTCAAGGCGGCGACCGGCGGGCACGGCAGCTACACGATGGCGCTGGCGCGCTACGAGCCGGCGCCGGCCCAGGTGCAGCAGCAGCTCGCGGCGGAGTACGCGAAGCACCGCAAGCACGAGGAGGATTGACGCGGCCGGCGCGGTCGACCGCGCCGGGACCGGTGGTTCCCGGTCGGCGACGGCGGGGACCGACCGGCGTCACCGCGCCCGTGAGGCCCGCGGCGGCCGGGCGCGCGTGCGCCCGTAGAGATCCAGCGCGACCTGGCGCGCCCGCGCGTGGTCGACGATCGGCGGCGGGTAGTCGCGCCCGAGGACCACGCCCTTGCGGCGCAGGACCTCCGGCGCGATCGTCCAGGGCGCGTGGATCTCGCGGGCATCGAGCAACGCGAGCTCCGGCACGTAGCGGCGGATGAAACCTCCGTCGGCGTCGTAGCGCTGCGACTGGGCGACCGGATTGAAGATCCGGAAATAGGGTTGCGCGTCGCAGCCGGTCGACGCCGCCCATTGCCAGCCGCCGTTGTTCGAGGCGAGCTCGTAGTCGATCAGCCGATCGGCGAAATGGCGCTCGCCCTCGCGCCAGTCGACGTGGAGGTCCTTGGCGAGGAAGCTCGCGACGATCATCCTCAGCCGGTTGTGCATCCAGCCGGTGGCCGAGAGCTGCCGCATCGCCGCGTCGACGATCGGATAACCGGTGCGGCCTTCTCGCCAGGCCTCGAGGCGGCCGGGCGGATTCGGCCAGGCGATCGCGTCGAACGCCGGGCGGAACGCGCGGTCGACGACGTGCGGGAAGTGCCAGAGGATCTGCGCGTAGAACTCGCGCCAGACGAGCTCCGAGAGCCACGCACCCGCCCCGGAACCGCCGGTTTCGAGGGAACGCGCGTGGGCGAACCCGACCAGCTCGCGGACCGACACGGTGCCGAAGCGCAGGTGCGCCGACAGGTACGAGGGCCCCTTGACCGCCGGGAAGTCGCGCGCCTCGGCGTAGGCGTCGATCCGGCGACGGAAGTCCGCGAAGAGCGTGCCGCCGCCCGACATGCCGGGCCGCACGCCGATCGACCGCAGATCGGTCGGCCGGAACCCGATCGCCGCGAGCGACGGGACTCCGGTGTCGAGGTCCGGCGGTGGCGGCGCGAGCGCCGCGGCGTGTCGCGCCGTGTCACGCGCGGCGATCCGTTCCGGGGCGAGCGCCGCGAGCCACGCGCGGCGGTAGGGCGTGAAGACGGTGTACGGACCGCCGTTCCGGGTCAGGATCTCGTCGCGCTCGAAGACCAGGTGGTCCTTGCAGTCGCGCCATCCGATCGAACGCGCGGTGAGCGCGCGCCCGACGGCGCCGTCGCGATCGATCGCGGCGGGCTCGTGGTCGCGATTCGCCCAGACCCAGGCGACGCCGAGCCGCGAAGCCAGTTCCGGTATCGCGTCCCGGGCGCGCCCGACCAGGACGATCAGGCCGCCGCCCTGCCGCCGCAGACTCGCGTCCAGCTCGACCACGCTCTCGCGGATGAACTCGACGCGGCGGTCCGCGCGCGAAGGTAGCGCGTCGAGGATCTCCCGGTCGAAGACGAACGCGCACCAGACCGGACCGCCGGTCGCCAGCGCGGACGCGAGCGCGGCGTTGTCGAAGTCCCGCAGGTCGCGTCGGAACCAGACGAGCGACCCGGACGGTGGTGGGCGCATGGCGATGGGCACGGGAACGGTCGGCGCGGCGGAATCGCGCCCGTCGGTTCGCGATCGGCCGACCCGGCGTCGGCCGGACGGACTAGGCCGGCAGGCGCATTGTGCGGGCCGAGGCCGGCCGTTTACAATGCGACAACCCGCCACCGGAGGCCCGGCCGTCACGTGGGCGCCACCGTCAACCTGACCCACCACTTCCTGATCGCCATGCCCGCCATGGTCGATCCGCATTTCGCGCACACGCTGACGTTCGTGTGCGAGCACGGACCCAACGGCGCGCTGGGCATCGTCGTCAACCGACCGACCGACATGACGCTGTCGGCGCTCTTCGAACAGATCGAGGTCGATCTGGCCGACAGCGCGCTCGGACGCTCGCCGGTGTTCTACGGCGGGCCGGTCCAGATGGACCGCGGCTTCGTGCTGCACCGGCCGCTGGGCAACTGGCAGTCCACGCTCGCGGTGTCCGACGACGTCGGCCTGACGACGTCGAAGGACGTGTTGCAGGCGCTCGCGCGCGGCGAGGGACCGCGCGACGTGCTGGTGTCGCTCGGATACGCCGGCTGGTCGGCCGGCCAGCTCGAGCAGGAGCTGGCGCAGAACGCCTGGCTCACCGTCGATGCCGACGCGGACGTCCTCTTCGGCGTCCCGCCGGAAGGGCGGCTGCCGGCGGCGATGTCGCGGCTGGGCATCGATTTCTCCCGGCTGTCCGAGGACGTCGGGCACGCATGACGCGAGCGCGTGCCCGACGCCGCCGAACCGTCGACCGTGCTGGCTTTCGACTTCGGAACGCGACGGATCGGCGTCGCGGTCGGCGACACGCGTACCGGCCTCGCGCACCCGCTCGCCACGATCGAGCGCGAGCGCGAAGCCGATCGTTTCGCCGCGATCGCGGCGCTGGTCGGCGAGTGGCGGCCCGCCCGGCTCGTGGTCGGGTTGCCGGTGCACGCCGACGGCACGCCGCACGAGACGACGGCGCGCGCGCGTCGTTTCGGCCGGCAGCTCGCCGGCCGCACCGGACTGCCGGTGGACTACGCGGACGAGCGGTACACGACGCTGGCGGCGGCGGCGGATCTGGTCGACGCCGGAGTTCGCGGACGCGAGGCGCGCGGATTGCGCGACCGCGTCGCGGCGCAACGCATCCTGCAGGGCTGGCTCGATGAGCGCGCACGCCGCTGAACCGCCGGGCGTGCACCTGCCCGACGCCGAGGCCGCGCTCGCGACGCTCGCCGAGAGGATGCGCGCCGCGGTGGCGCACGACGCGGCCTTCGTCGGCATCTACTCCGGCGGCGCCTGGGTCGCGGAGCGCCTCGCCAGTCTCGTGCCCGGCGACCATCCGGTCGGGTATCTCGACGTGTCGTTCTACCGCGACGACTACGCGAAGAAGGGCCTGAAGGCCGGCGCCCGCCGCAGCGCGCTGCCCTTCGACGTCGCCGGCGCCCGGATCGTGCTGATCGACGACGTGCTCTACACCGGCCGCTCGACCCGTGCCGCGATCAACGAGCTGTTCGACTACGGGCGGCCGGCGTCGATCGAACTCGCGGTGCTGGTGGACCGCGGCGGCCGCGAGCTGCCGATCGAACCGACCTACTCGGGCGCGCGCGTGGCCTGCGCCCGGTCGCTCAACATCGTCCTCGCCCGCGGCGTCGACGGCCGGCTCGCGCTCTCGGTCGAGCCGGCGGGAGGCTGAGGCGATGGCCGCGGGCCACGGATTGCAGCTCGACCGGGACGGTCGGCTCACCCACCTCCTGACGCTCGAGGGGCTGCCGCCGGCGACGATCCGCACGATCCTCGACACCGCGGAACCGTTCGCCTCGATCGGCGAGCGCGAGGTCAAGAAGGTCCCGCTGCTGCGCGGCAAGGCGGTCTTCAACCTGTTCTTCGAGAACTCGACGCGGACCCGGACGACCTTCGAGATCGCGGCGAAGCGCCTGTCGGCCGACGTCATCAACCTCAACATCGGCGCGTCGTCGACGTCCAAGGGCGAGACGTTGCTCGACACGATCGACAACCTGGTCGCGATGAACGCCGACATGTTCGTCGTCAGGCATTCGCAGTCCGGCGCCGCGCATCTGATCGCCTCGCACCTCGCGGCCACCGGCCACCCGCACGTGCACGTGATCAACGCCGGCGACGGCCGCCATTCGCATCCGACGCAGGGCCTGCTCGATCTGTACACGATCCGCCATTACAAGCGGGAGTTCGGCGCGCTCTCGGTCGCGATCGTCGGCGACGTCCTCCACTCCCGGGTCGCGCGCAGCCTGATCCACGGCCTGACCACGCTGGGCGTCCCCGACGTGCGGGCGATCGGGCCGGCGACGCTGCTGCCGGCGCGGGTCGAATCGCTCGGCGTGCGCGTCTTCCACGACATGCGGCAGGGACTCGCCGGCTGCGACGTCGTCGTCATGCTGCGCCTGCAGAACGAGCGGATGAAGGGCGCGCTGCTCCCCTCGTCCGGCGAGTTCTTCAAGCACTACGGACTGACCGCGGACAAGCTCGCGCTGGCGAAGGCCGACGCGATCGTCATGCACCCGGGGCCGATGAACCGCGGCGTCGAGATCGATTCCGCGGTGGCCGACGGCGAGCGCAGCGTCATCCTTCCGCAGGTCACCTTCGGCATCGCCGTGCGGATGGCGGTGATGAGCCTGATCGCGGGAAATTGACGATGGCGGAACGCCGGGCGGCCGGGGGATGTCGATGAGGATCGCGATCCGCGACGGACGCGTCGTCGATCCGGTGGCGCTGACCGAGCGCACCGCGTCGGTGTGGATCGCCGACGGGCGGATCGTGGCGGTCGGCGAGGCGCCGGCCGGTTTCCGGGCCGATCGGACGATCGACGCCGCCGGGCTGCTGGTCGTACCAGGGCTCGTGGACCTCAACGCGCGGTTGCGCGAGCCGGGACTCGAGCACAAGGCGACGCTCGACTCGGAGCTGCGCGCCGCGGTCGCCGGCGGCGTCACCCGGCTCGCCTGTCCGCCGGACACCGATCCGCCGCTCGACGAGCCCGGGCTGGTGGAGATGCTCCGCCAGCGAGCCCGCGCGGCGCGGCTCGCGCACGTCCACCCGGTCGGTGCGCTGACGACCAGGCTCGCCGGCGAGGCGCTGGCGGAGCTGGGCGAGCTCGCCGACGCCGGCTGCGTCGCCTTCTCGCAGGGCGACCGGCCGTTCGCCGACACCCAGGTCCTGCTTCGCGCGATGCAGTACGCCGCGACCTTCGGGCACCGCGTCTGGCTGCGCGCGCAGGACGCGCACCTCGCGCGCGGCGGCGTCGCGCACGACGGCGAGACCGCGACGCGACTCGGCCTGCCGGCGATCCCGTCCTGCGCCGAGACGATCGCGCTGGCCACGCTGCTCGCGCTCGCGCGCGAGACCGGCGTGCGCCTGCACGTGCAGCGCCTGTCGACCGCCGAGGGCGTGGCGATGATCCGCGAGGCGAAGCGCGCCGGCGCGCCGGTCACCTGCGATGTGAGCGTGCACCAGTTGCACCTGTGCGACGTCGACATCGGCTGGTTCGACAGCCAGGCGCGGCTCGACCCGCCGCTGCGCTCGACGCGCGACCGCTCGGCGTTGCGCGCCGGGCTCGCCGACGGCACGATCGACGCCGTCTGCTCGGACCACGCGCCGGTCGACGACGACGCGAAGCTCCTGCCCTTCGGCGAGGCCGAGCCCGGCGCGACCGGCCTCGAGCTCATGCTCTCGCTGACGCTCAAGTGGGCCGCCGAGGACGGCGTGCCGCTGCCGGTGGCGCTCAACCGGGTCACCGCCGGACCGGCGGCGATCCTGGGGGCGGCCGAGGCGCGGCTCGCCGCCGGCGCGCCGGCCGATCTCGCCGTCGTCGCACCGGCGGAATACTGGGCCGTCCGGCGCGGTTCGCTCGCGAGTCAGGGGCGCAACACGCCGTTCCTCGGGCACGAACTCCCCGCGCGGGTGCGTCTGACGCTCGTCGACGGGGCTGTCGTCCACCCGGTCTAGGGCCGTCCGTCGCGGTTCGTGGCGGCCGGCTTTCCCCATCGCCGCTCGAGCGGCCGTCAAGCGGAGGCACCGTTGTCGATCGAATCGGAAGTCAGGAGTCTCACCGGAGCCCGCGCGTTCGACCGGCGCGGTTTCGTCGTCACTTCGCTGGGTGCGGGATTCGCGCTGTCGGTGCTGCCGGTGGCGGCGCAGACGATGATCACGACCCCGGCCGACGGCCTCAACGCCGGCGAGGTCAAGGTTCCGGCCGCCGGCGGCGAAATGCCGGCATATGTCGCCATGCCCTCGACCGGGGGCGGCTTCCCGGTGATCCTCGTCGTGTCGGAGATCTGGGGCGCCCACGAGCACATCCGCGATGTCGCGCGCCGGTTCGCCCGGCTGGGCTACTTCGCGATCGCCCCCGAGCTCTTCGCGCGACAGGGTGACGCGAAAGCGATGACCGATATCCAGGCGCTGATCCGGGATATCGTCGCCAAGACACCGGACGCGCAGGTGATGGCCGACCTCGACGCCTGCGTCGCCTACGCGAAGGCGAGCGGCCGCGCGGACGCCGCGCGGGTCGGCGTCACCGGCTTCTGCTGGGGCGGCCGCACGACGCTGATGTACGCCGCGCACAATCCGTCGGTCAAGGCCGCGGTCGCCTGGTACGGCCCGACGGTGCGCTCGTACTTCCCCGGCGACAAGACGCCGCTCGACCACGCGGCGGCGACCAAGCCAGCGGTGCTCGGGCTCTACGGCGGCGCCGACCAGGGTATTCCGAACGACACGGTGGAGAGGTACTTCGCCGCGCTCAAGTCGGCCGGCAACGCCGGTTCGCAGTTCGTCATCTACCCGGACACGCCGCACGCGTTCCACGCCGATTACCGCCCGACCTACCGGAAGGAAGCCGCCGACGACGGCTGGAAGCGCGCGACCGCCTGGTTCAAGCAGTACCTCTGAAATCGCGCCGGGCGCGCTCGCCGACGACGGGCGGCACCCCCCCGGGGCCGCCCGTCGGCTTTCCAGGAGACCGGAGGCCGACCGGGCGGCCTGCTAGAATGCGCGCCGCGCGCCGTGTCCGCTCCCTGCGGAGCGCGCGCCGCGCTTGCGCGCCGGCGCGTGCCGGCATGCCGGTTCCGCGCGGCGCGACTGTCCTTTCGTCCGCTCCCATCGCCCATGCCCACCGTCTGCGTCGTCGGCCCGCGGGACCACGGCAAGTCGACGCTGGTCCGGCGCCTTCGCGGGCTGCCCGACCTGGGACAGCGCGCCGCCGACGGCGCCGAGGCGGCGATCGTCGTGCTGACGGGCACCGGTGAGGTCCGGCTCGTCGATGCGACCGACGTTGCGGCAGTCGCGCGGGTGGTGCTCGCCGATCCGCTCGACGTTCCGCGCGGGCTCGTCGTCGTCGATGCGACCAGCGGTCCGGCACGCGCCGGCGCGGCGCTCGCCGACCTGCCGCTCCTCGGCGTGCGCGACATCGTCGTCGCGGTGAACAAGATGGACCTCGCCGGCTGGCGCGAAGATCGCTACGCGGCGGTGCGCGACGCGCTCGTCGGCGAAGCCGATCGCCTGGGGCTCGCCGTGCACGCGGTCGTGCCGGTCTGCGCGCGCGACGCGACCAACGTCGCCGAGCGCTCGGCGACGCCCTGGTGGCGCGGGCCGACGCTCGCCGGCGCGCTGGACGCGCTGCCCGGATCGCGTGCGCGCGGCGGACCGCTGCGACTGCCGGTCCGCGAGGTCGCCGAACGCGACGGCGCCACGCTCGTCGTCGGACGCGTCGAATCGGGTTCGGTGAAGCCGGGCGACGACGTGCTGGTCCTCACCACGAACCGCGTGACGCGCGTCGTGTCGCTCGAGGGGACGTCGGTGTCGGCCGGCCCCGGCGAGGACGCGCGCCTCGTGCTCGCCGATCCGCTGCGCCTCGCGCCGGGCGATCTCATCGCCTCGCCGGACTCGCCTGCGAAGCTGACCGCGGTGTTCGACGCGGATCTGTGGCTGTTCGGTCCGGCGCGCGACGCCACCGCCGCGGTCGCGACCGGCCGGCGTCTCACGCTCGTCGCCGGTACGCGCGAGATCGGCGCGCGGATCTCCTCGGTGCACGACGCGGGCCGCGGCGGCCGGTCGTCCGGCGCCGGTCCGGGCGGGAACGTCGTCCGGGTGACGCTGCGCTGCGACGCGACGGTGGCGGTCGACGACGCGGCGGTGCTGCCCCGGACCGGTCGGGTTCTGATCGTCGACGGTGGCGTGGTCGTCGGTGTCGGTCTGGTCGACGCGCGCGGCTACCCCGACCAGCGGCGCGCGCGGGCGCACGCCGGCGATGTGGTGCCGGTCCGCCATCAGGTGGTGAAGGACGAGCGGGCGTCGCGGACGGGTCACCGGGGCGCGGTCGTGTGGCTGACCGGCCTGTCGGGCGCCGGCAAGTCGACCCTCGCCCTCGCCCTCGAGCGCCGGCTGTTCGACCTGGGGTGGAGTGTCTACACGCTCGACGGGGACAACGTGCGGACCGGACTCAACGCCGACCTGGGGTTCTCGCCGGAAGACCGCCAGGAGAATCTGCGACGGGTCGGCGAGGTCGCCGCGCTCTTCGCCGACGCCGGGCTGGTCTGCGTGACCGCGTTCATCTCACCGTACCGCGACGAACGCGCCCGGGCGCGCGTCGCGGCGGGGAGCCACCCGTTCCTCGAGGTGTGGGTCCGCTCGCCGCTCGAGGAGTGCGAGCGGCGCGACCCGAAGGGACTCTACCGCAAGGCGCGCGCCGGCCAGCTGAAGGAGTTCACCGGGATCGACAGTCCCTACGAGCCCCCGGACGCCGCCGACCTGGTCGTCGACACCGCGGCGCAGGGCATCGACGAGTGCACGACGAGGCTGGTCGACTTCGTCGTCGCGGCCTGCCGCCGCTGAGCGGCCGGCGGGCGCGCGCGACTCATTTCGCGCGCGGTACGCGGCCCATCAGGTAGAACTCGTCGTTGGGCGGCATCGCGAGGAGGTTCGCGAGCCGGTTCGACAGGCCGAAGAACGCGGCGATCGCGCCGACGTCCCAGATGTCCTCGTCGGTGTAGCCGTGCGCGCGCAGCGCGGCGTAGTCGTCGTCTTCGAGCGAGCCGCTGTCCTGCGCGACCTTCATCGCGAAGGCGACCATCGCCCGCTGGCGCGGCGTGATCTCCGCCTTGCGCCAGTTGACCGCGAGCTGGTCGGCGACGCGCGGGTTCTTCGCGTAGATGCGCAGGATCGCCCCGTGCGCGACGACGCAATACAGACAGTCGTTGGCGCCCGAGGTGGCGACGACGATCATCTCGCGCTCGGCCTTGGTGAGCCCGCCGTCCTTCTCCATCAGCGCGTCGTGGTAGGCGAAGAAGGCGCGGAACTCGGCGGGGCGGTGGGCCAGCGCCAGGAACACGTTGGGAACGAATCCCGCCTTCTCCTGGACCGCGAGGATGCGCTGGCGCACGTCCTCGGGGACGTCGGCGATCGCCGGCACCGGCCAGCGCGAGATCGGACGCGCCGTTCCGCCGTCCGCCGACGGGACCCTGGTCGCGCCGCTCATGGCGCGGGCGGCACGTATCCGGCCGGCGTCTCCGCCCCGCCGCCGAAGAAGTGCTTCTCCATCTGCTCGGCCAGCCACTTGCGCGCGCGCGGGTCCGCCATCGACAGCCGGTTCTCGTTGACCAGCATCGTCTGGTGGCGCAGCCACTGCTGCCAGGCCTCCTTCGAGACGCTTTCGTAGATCCGCTTGCCGAGCTCGCCCGGATACGGCGGGAAGTCCAGACCCTCGGCCTCGCGGCCGAGCTTGATGCACTTCACGGTGCGTGCCATGCGATACCCTCGTGGGCGCGTCAGAGCGCCTTCCGGTAGACCTGCGACTTGCGCTGGAAGTTGTAGAGCGCCTGCTTCTGCCGCGGCAGATCGGCGACCGCCGCCGGCTTGAACCCGCGCTCGAGGAACCACCCGGCGGTGCGCGTGGTCAGGACGAACAACGCCGCCAGCTTGAGCTTGCGCGCGCGCGCCTCGATCTCCTGAAGCAGCGCCTCGCCGTAACCTTCGCGCCGGAAGTCCGGATGGACGGCGAGCGCGGCGAGCTCGCCGACGCGCTCCTCGGGGAAGGCGTACAGCGCGGCGCAGCCGATGATCTGGTTGTCGTACTCGGCGACGACGAAGCGCTCGATCTCGGTCTCGAGCCGCTCGCGGGACCGGCGTACCAGGACGCCCTGCTCCTCGAGCGGCTCGATGATCTGGAGGAAGCCGAGGACGTCGTCGATCGTCGCGCTGCGCAGGTGCGCGAGCGGCGTCGAGGCGACCATCGTACCGACGCCGTCGCGGGTGAAAAGCTCGAGGAGGAGCGCGCCGTCCATGTGCCGCGACAGCAGGTGCGCCCGCTTGACCCCGTTGTCGCAGGCGCGCACGGCGCAGGGCAGGTAGTGGCGCACGTCCGGGGCGAGGCGCTCCGGCCTGGCCAGCAGCGCCTCGGCGTCGCGGGTCGACAGGTCGGTCAGCAGCCGCTTGCGGCCGTTGCGGACGCCGTCGTTCTCCATGAGGAACAGGAGCTTGTGCGCGGTGAGCCGCACGGCCACCTGCATCGCCACTTCCTCGACCGCGAGGTTGAAAATTTCCCCGGTCGGCGAGTAGCCGAGCGGGGAGATCAGGACGATGTCGCCGTCGTCGAGCCGCTGCTGGATCGCCTGCGTATCGACGCGCCGGACCTCGCCGGTCAGCATCATGTCGACGCCGTCGACGACGCCGATCGGCTTGGCCGTGATGTAGTTGCCCGACGACACGCGGTTGTAGGCGCCGGCCATCGGCGAATTGGCCATGCCGAGCGACAGCAGCGCCTCGATGCGGCTGCGCACCTGGCCCGCCGCCTCGAGCACGCAATCCATCGTCTCGGCGTCGGTGACGCGCAGGCCGCCGTGGTAGCGGCTGGGGATGTCCTGCTGCGCCAGGATCGCCTCGATCTGCGGGCGCATCCCGTGCACGACGACCAGGCGGATACCGAGGCTGTGGAGCAGGTTCAGGTCGTGGATGATGCCGAGGAAGGAGTCCTCGGCGACGACCTCGCCGCCGAAGGCGATGACGAAGGTCTTGCCCCTGAACGCGTGCACGTACGGGGCGGCGGCGCGGATCCATTGCACGAACCCGCGCATCGCCGCGGAGCGGGCGTCGGGCGGGGCGGTGGGTTCGCGGGGCATCGGCGACGAGCGGGACGCGCGATTATAGCGCCGGCCCCCACGGCGGGCTCGCCTATAATCGCCGGCGCGGCGGTCACCTCCGGCGCGACCGACCGATGCCTGCGCCGCTACTCGACAACCTGAACCCGCAGCAGCTCGAGGCGGTCACCCTGCCGCACGGTTCGGCGCTCGTCCTCGCCGGCGCCGGCAGCGGCAAGACGCGGGTGCTGACCACGCGCATCGCCTGGCTGCTCGCGACCGGGCAGGCCTCGCCGCTGTCGGTGCTCGCGGTGACCTTCACCAACAAGGCGGCGCGCGAGATGCTGCTGCGCCTGTCGGCGCTCACGCCGGTCGCGGTGCGCGGCCTGTGGATCGGCACGTTCCACGGCCTGTGCAACCGGATGCTGCGGGCCCATCACCGCGACGCGAACCTGCCGCAGCTCTTCGGCATCCTCGACACCGCCGACCAGCTCGCGCTGATCAAGCGCGTCTACAGGGCGCACAACCTCGACGACGAGCGCTTCCCGCCGCGGCAGCTCGCCGGGTTCATCGCCTCGGCCAAGGAGGCGGGACTGCGGCCCTCGGCGGTCGAGGCCGGCGACGACCACCAGCGCCGGATGGTCGAGCACTACGCGCTCTACGAGGCGACCTGCCAGCGCGAGGGCGTCGTCGATTTCGCCGAGCTGCTGCTGCGTAGCTACGAGCTCCTCGCCGGGAACGAGCCGATCCGCTCGCACTACCAGCGCCGCTTCTCGCACCTGCTGGTCGACGAGTTCCAGGACACCAACGTCCTGCAGTACCGGTGGCTGCGGCTGCTCGCCGGCCCGAAGGCGACGGTGTTCGCGGTCGGCGACGACGACCAGTCGATCTACGCGTTCCGCGGCGCGAACGCCGCGAACATGCAGCACTTCGAGCGCGACTTCGGCGCCCCCGGCGTACCGGTGCGGCTGATCAAGCTCGAGCAGAACTACCGCTCGCACGGGCATATCCTCGATGCCGCCAACGCGCTGATCCGCCACAACCGCACGCGCCTCGGCAAGGAGCTGTGGACGAGCGAGGGCGCCGGCGAACCGGTCCGCGCGTTCGCGGCGCCCTCCGATCTCGACGAGGCGGCATTCATCGTCGACGTGGTCAAGGGGCTCGCCGACGACGGCGTGCCGCTCGACGAGATCGCGCTGCTCTACCGGTCGAACGCGCAATCCCGCGTGCTCGAGCACGCGCTCTTCGGCGCCGGCCTGCCGTACCGCGTCTGGGGCGGCATGCGCTACTTCGAGCGCGCCGAGGTCAAGCACGCGCTCGCCTATCTGCGCCTGGTCGCCGAACCGGGCGACGACGGCGCGTTCCTGCGGGTGGTCAACTTCCCGCCGCGCGGTATCGGCGCCCGCTCGCTCGAGCAGCTCCAGAACGCCGCGCGCGGCGGGGGAACGACGCTGTGGCAGGCGGCCTGCGCCGGAACGGTCGGGGGGCGGGCCGGCACCGGTCTGGCGTCGTTCGTCGCGCTGGTCGAGCGGCTGCGGACCCAGACCGCGGAGCTGCCGCTCCCCGAAGCCGTCGAGCACGTCGTCGCCGCGTCGGGGCTGCGCGATCATTACGCCGCGGAGAAGGACGGCGAGGACCGCGTCGACAACCTGGACGAGCTCGTCAACGCCGCCCACTCGTTCGTGCGCGAGGCGGACATCGCCTCCGACGCGCCGATGCTGTCCGGCCGCGTTCCGCCGGGGACCCCGTCGCCCGGCGACGGCGCCGACGAGGGCGCGACCGATCCGCTGACCGCGTTCCTCGCGCACGCGGCGCTCGAAGCCGGCGAGACTCAGGAGGCCGAAGGGCGACCCGCGCTGCAGCTGATGACCGTGCATTCCGCGAAAGGGCTCGAGTTCCACACCGTCTTCGTGACCGGGCTCGAGGAGGGCCTCTTCCCGCACGAGAACAGCCTGAACGACATCGACGGTCCGGAGGAGGAGCGCCGCCTGATGTACGTCGCGCTGACCCGCGCGCGCCGGCGCCTGTATCTCACCCATGCGCAGTCCCGGATGCTGCACGGGCAGACCCGCTGGCATGTCGCCAGCCGGTTCTTCGACGAGATTCCCCGCGAGCTCGTCCAGTGGCTCTCGCCGGCCCGGCGGCGCATGGACTCGTGGTCGGAGCCCGCCGCCGAGGCCCTGGCCGCGACGGGATCCGGCGCGCGGGCGATTCCGGCGGCCGAGTCCGAGCGTGGTTGGCGGATCGGCCAGAACGTCCGGCATGCGAAGTTCGGCACCGGGGTGATCGTCGGCGCCGAGGGCCGCGGCAGCGACGCGCGCGTCCAGGTGAACTTCCGCGACGCCGGCGTGAAGTGGCTCGCGCTCGAATACGCCAGGCTCGAGCCCGCCTGAGCGGCCACCGCCTTCGCCGCGGCGATCCTCGCCGGCGGTGCGCCTAGGCTGGCCGGTCGCGCCCTTCGGCGGCGAGGAAGTCGTCGACCGCCGTCGAGGCCGACGCGAAGAAGCGCTCGGCGCCGACCCGCCGGCCCGCGTGCATCCGTTCGATCTGTTCTCGCAGCGGCCGGTTCGCGCGCGCGAAACGCAGCTCGATGCCGCGTCCCTCGAGCCGCTCGTGCAGGTCGGCGAGCACCTCGATCGCGGTGATGTCGACGTGCGACACCGCCTGCAGGTCGAGCACGACGAGCCTGACCGGCGGCCCCGTGCCAAGCGACAGCGCGTCGATCCGTCCGGCGACGTGCCTCGCGTTGGCGAACACCAGCGGCGCGTAGAGACGGTAGACGACGACACCGGGCGGCGAGCCGCCCGGCTGGTCGTCGTCGAGATCATGGAACCGGCCATCGGCGCGCTGGCGGCGCAGGACCGCGTCGCGCGGCCGGGCCACGTCGACCAGGAGCTCGGCCAACGCGAGTCCGATGCCGATCAGCATGCCGGGCAGCACCCCGAGCACGACCACGCCCGCCGTGACCGCGTTGGCGAGCCAGAACGCCCGGCGGTCGAGACGCAGGAGCGCCCGGGCGCCGGCGACGTCGAGCATGTGCACGGCGGCGACGACCAGGATCGCGGCCAGCGCGACGCGGGGCAGGTGGGTGAGCAGCGGCGCGAACCAGAGCGCGAACGCGAGCAGGATCGCCAGCGCGACCGCCTGGGCGCGTTGCGATGTCGCGCCGGTCGCGTCGGCGGTGATCGTGCGCGAGCCGCTGGCACCGACATTGAAGCCGCCGAGGACGCCGGCGCCCAGGTTCGCCGCCCCCAGCGCCGCCAGCTCGTTGCCGGCGTCGACGTCGTCCCGGTGGCGATCGGCGATCGTGCGCGCCAGCAGCACGCCTTCGGCGAATACGAGGAAGGCGAGCGCGATCGCGCCGGGGACCAGCGCGCGGACGTCGGCGAATCCGACGTCCGGGAGCGAGGGAACCGGAAGTCCCGGCGGCGCCGGGGCGAGCGTCGCCACGCCGAGCTCGCGCAGGCCGAACAGGTGCAGCGCGGCGATCGCGACGGCGCAGGCCAGCAGCGGCCCGGGCGCGCGCGGCGCGAGCGCGCGCAGACCCAGCATCAGCGCGATCAGCGCGAGCCCGGTGAGAAGCGTCGGGACGTGGGCGCGCGGCAACGCCGCCGCCGCCGCGGCGATCTGCTGGACGAAACCGTCGCGCGGGAGCGACACGCCGATCAGCGCTCCGAACTGCGATTCGATCAGCACCAGCGCGGCGCCGTTCGCGTAGCCGACCAGCACCGGTCGCGCGAGGACGTCGGCGGCCTCTCCCAGGCCGAATCGCGCCGCCGCCAGGAGCACGACGCCGGTCATGATCGCGAGCGTCGCCGCCAGCACCGCGGTCCGGGTCGGATCGCCGCCGGCGAGCGGGAGCACGACGCTCGCCGCGAGCAGCGCGACCGTCGTGTCGGGTCCGACGATCACCCGCCTCGACCGGGCGAGGAGCGCGTAGCAGGCCATGGCACCGACCGCGGCGTGGAGCCCGCTCGACGGCGGGAGCCCCAGCAGTCCCGCGTAGGCGAGCACCGAGGGGATCATGACGATGGCGATCGCGACCCCCGCGTGGACGTCGGGTCGCCAGGGGTCGCGGGAGACGATCTGTGCGAGGCCCGGCAGCCAGGTGCGCCATCCGGCGATCGGCCCCGGGCGCATGACCGGTCGCGCGTCGTCAGCCGCCGACGCGTTCGCGCGACGGCGTCAGCGGCGCCAGCGTCTCGCCGGCGTGGAACACGTCGCGGTAGCTCACGTAGTCGGAGACGTGCAGCGTCGCGGCGAGGAAGAACGCGTAGGGCAGCAGGATCGCCAGCGCCAGCACCGTCGCCGCCGACGGCGGCACGATGAGCGCCAGCAGCGCGACCGCGAGTCCCGGCAAGGCGCCGCCCAGCGCGAAGACGCCGAGCGCGTAGACGGCGAGCGGCCGCCAGTTCGCGAGCGCCGCCCGCAGCGACCACGCCAGCGCCTGGCGGGCGGGCAGGTCCTGGAACACGACGAGCCCCGGAGCGAACCAGACCGCGGCGAGGGCGGGTGCGGCGACCGCGACCGCGAAGGCCATCGCGAGCTGGGTCCGGGTGTCGGCGAGCGTCGCCGACAGCCCGGCCGCCCAGGCGTCGCGCTCGGCCGCGCTCGCCGGTGCCGGCGCGGTCAGCGTGTCGAGCAGCTTGCCGCCGTCGACGAGCATCGTCGACATCACCGCGGCCGTGATGCCGAGCACGAACGCGACGCCGATCCCGAGCAGCGCCGGCAGGTTCGAGCGGAAGCCCTGGAACAGGTCGCGGACCTGCGGCGCCCCGCCGCGCTCCTGCGTCCACGCCGCGGCGAGGAATCCGACCGCGAAGACCGGCTTGATCAACGGCACCGCCAGCTGCCCGACGAGGGGGACCAGGTCGACCAGCATCATGACCAGGTAGTAGGTCATCAGCAGCAGCACCCAGGGTATCCGCGCGCGGGAGAACAGCGCCCACGCCTGCCCGAGCCAGGCCAAGCCCTGGCGGGGTTCGTGGACCGTGTAGACGATGTCGCGCGGCGCGTCCATGCGGATCAGGCGGCGCGTGCGTCGGGAATTCGCGGCGCGGCCGCGACGCGCGAGGCGAGGATGCGCTCGAACACCGCGGGGTCGTGCGCGTGGACCAGCTCGCCGGCGCGCGGCAGGTGGAGATCGTAGAGGCGCGACAACCAGAAGCGCAGCGCCGCGGCGCGCAGCAGCGCCGGCCACTGTTCTCGCTCGTCGTGGGTCAGCGGGCGGCGCGCCTGGTAGGCGCCGACGAAGGCGGCGAGGCGGTCGCCGTCGAGCGACCCGTCGTCCCGGACGCACCAGTCGTTGACCGCGATCGCCAGGTCGTAGGCGAGATAGTCGGTCGCGGCGAAGCCGAAGTCGACGACGCCGGCCACGCGGCCGTCGTCGAAGAGGACGTTGTCGCGGAACAGGTCGCCGTGGATCGCGGCGCGCGGCAGGCGAGCCCGACCGCAACCGTCCTGGAAGCGCAGCTCCGCGGACAGCAGCGCCGACTGCTCCGGCGCGAGGAACGGCGTGACCGCGCGGGCGGCCTGACGCCACCACTCGGGACCGCGCCGGTTCGCGAGACGCCCGGGATAGTCGTGGGCGGCGACGTGCATGCGCGCCAGCGCGTCCCCGGCGGCCGAGCAATTCTCGGGCGAGGGGGACAGCCGCGCCGTCCCGTCGACCCGCGCGACCAGTCCCGCCGGCTTGCCGCACAGCACCGAGAACAGCGCGCCGGTGCGGTCGGGTTCCGGTGCCGGCACCGGAGCGTCGGCGCGCGCGAGGTGCGCCATCAGGTTGAGGTAGAACGGCAGCTCGTCGACCGGCAGGCGCTCGTAGAGCGTCAGCACGTAGCGTCCGCGCGTGGTCGTCAGGTAGTAGTTCGTGTTCTCGATGCCCGACGCGATCGGTTCGTGCGCCGTGCGGGTGCCGACGCCGTAGCGCGTGAGCCACGCGTCGAGGTCGTCGGCCGTTACGGTCGTGTAGACGGACATGCGGGACGATCGGGACGGCGCCGCCGGAGCGGCACGACGGCGTCAGCGCGGCGCGGTCACCACGAGAACAGCACCCACAGCGGCACCTTGAGCGACGTGTCGAGACTGTCGCGCCGCTGGTAGGTGAGTCCGTTCGCGTCCGGAACGAGGTAGTACGGACGACCGTGGCGGGGCGTCACCTTGATGAACTTGAGCTCGCCGCCGATCCGCACCTCCTCGCGCGTCTCGTCGGCGCGTCGCACGATCGTGACCTGCGGCTCGAGATCCGGATCGCCCGGAGTGGGCGCGGCGAGCGGGACGTCGGCGAGCGGCGGCGGCGGCGGGGCGGTCTGCGCGACCGCCGGCGAGGCCGCGAGCAGCGCGGCGAAGGCCGCGACGGCGGAAGGGAAGCGGGCCGGGAACCGGAGCATCGGATGATTCTAGCAGGACGGCGCCGGACCGAGACCAGCGCCCTCCGCCAGGCGGCCGGTCACAGGTTGAGCATTCGCTGCCGCTCGTCGCGCGTCGGCTGGAAGCCGCGGCCCTCGTAGAAGCGGAAGATCGCCTCGACGATCGCGTCCGGGTCGTCGATGATCGCCATCAGGTCGAGGTCGGCGGCGCCGATCATGCCCTCGCCGACGAGGCGCTCGCGCATCCAGTCGACCAGGCCGCGCCAGAACCCGGCGCCGACCAGGATGATCGGGATCCTGCGGCTCTTGCCGGTCTGCACGAGCGTCAGGCATTCCGACAGTTCGTCGAGAGTCCCGAAGCCGCCCGGCAGCACGACGTACGCCGACGCGTAGCGCACGAACATCATCTTGCGGGTGAAGAAATAGCGGAAGTCGAGCGCGATGTCCTGCCAGGCGCGCTCGCCGTGTTCGTGGGGCAGATTGATGTTGAGCCCGATCGACGGTCCGCGGCCCGCGTGCGCGCCCCGGTTCGCCGCCTCCATCAGTCCGGGGCCGCCGCCCGAAATCACGGCGAATCCGGCGTCGGACAGCCGGCGCGCGATCTCGCGCGTCTTCTCGTAGTACGGGTGTCCGTCGCGGATGCGCGCGCTGCCGAACATCGACACCGCCGGCCGGACGCCGCGCAGCTTCTCGGTCGCGGCGACGAACTCTGCCATAATGCCGAGCACGCGCCACGCTTCCTGGCCGTTGCTCGTGTAATGCGCCTGGGGGTCGACCAGGCCGGGGATCTTCGGCGGCGTCTGCGGCATGCCCTCGCTCGTACTCGTCGACGGTTCGTCGTACCTCTACCGGGCGTTCCACGCGCTGCCCGATCTGCGCACGTCCGCCGGCGAGCCGACCGGCGCGCTGCGCGGGGTGCTGTCGATGTTGCGCCGTTTGGTCGACGACGGCAAGCCGGACTACTTCGCCGTGGTCTTCGACGCGCCCGGCAAGACCTTCCGCGACGCGCTGTATCCTGCCTACAAGGCCAACCGTCCGCCGATGCCCGACGATCTGGCGGCGCAGATCGAGCCGCTCAAGTCGCTGGTGCGCGCGCACGGCTGGCCGCTGCTCGTCGTCGACGGCGTCGAGGCCGACGACGTGATCGGCACGCTGGCGACGCGCGCCCGGTCGCGCGGAATCGACACGACGATCAGCTCGTCGGACAAGGACCTCGCGCAGCTCGTCGCGCCCGGCGTCACGATCGTCAACACGATGAGCAACGAGACCTTCGACGAGGCGGGCGTCCTGGCGAAGTTCGGCGTGCGCGCCGATCAGGTGCTGGACCTGCTCACGCTCACCGGCGACGCCGTCGACAACGTGCCCGGCGTCGACAAGGTCGGACCCAAGACCGCGGCCAAGTGGCTCGCCCAGTACGGGTCGCTCGACGCGCTCGTCGCCCACGCCGACGAGATCGGCGGCAAGGTCGGCGACAACCTGCGCGCGGCGCTGGACTGGCTGCCGCGCGGGCGCGAGCTCCTGACGGTCAAGACCGACTGCGAGCTTCCGGTCGGGCCGGAGGACCTGGTGCCGGCACCACCCGACGGCGAGGCGCTGCGCGCGCTCTACGAGCGCTACGGCTTCCGCAGTTGGCTGCGGGAGGCCGCCGGAGGTCCGGCCGCCGGCGCGCCCGCCGATGCCGCCGGAGCGATCGCGGCGCACGCGGCGAAGGACGACGTGCGCCGCTACGCCGCCGACGCCGACGACGGCGCGCGCCACGCCGGCGCCGGCAAGCCGCCCGGCCTCGCGTACGAATGCGTGCTCGACCTGCGGGCCTTCGAGCGCTGGAAACGCGAGATCGAGCGCGCCGCGCTGGTCGCCTTCGACACCGAGACGACGAGCCTCGACCCGATGTCGGCCGAGATCGTCGGGTTGTCGTTCGCGGTCGCACCCGGGCGCGCCTGCTACGTGCCGCTCGCGCACCGCTACGCCGGGGCGCCCGACCAGCTCGACCGCGACCGCGTGCTCGCCGAACTCGCGCCGTGGTTCGCCGACCGTGGTCGCGCCAAGCTCGGGCAGAACGTCAAGTACGACGAGCACGCGCTCGCCAACCACGGCGTCCCCCTCGCCGGGGTGGCGCAGGACACGCTGCTCGAGTCCTACGTGCTCGAGGCGCACCGGCCGCACGACCTCGACAACCTCGCCTGGCGCCACCTCGACTGGAAGACGATCACCTACGACGAGGTGACCGGCAAGGGCGCCGCGCGCATCGGCTTCGAGCAGGTCGGTGTCGAGCGTGCCACCGAGTATTCGGGCGAGGACGCCGACGTCACGCTGCGCTTGCACGGGGTCCTGTTCCCGCGGCTCGCGCACGACCCGAAGCTGCGGCACGTCTACGAGACGATCGAGCTGCCGGTCCGCGGGATCCTGTTCCGCATGGAGCGGGCCGGCGTGCTGATCGACGCGGATCGGTTGCGCGCGCAGGGCCGCGTGCTCGGCGAGCGGATCGTGGCGCTGGAACGGCGCGCCTACGAGCTCGCCGGCGGGCCGTTCAACCTCGCGTCGCCGCGGCAGCTCGGCGAGGTGCTGTTCGAGCGGATGAAGCTACCGGTCGCGCGCAAGACCGCGACCGGTCAGCCGTCGACCGACGAGGAGGTGCTCGAGACGCTCGCCGCCGACTACCCGCTGCCGAAGGTCATCCTCGAGCACCGCGCGCTCGCCAAGCTCAAGTCGACCTACACCGACAAGCTGCCGCAGATGGTGAACCCCCGGACCGGGCGGGTGCACACGACGTTCTCGCAGGCCACCGCGGTGACCGGGCGGCTCGCCTCGTCGGATCCGAACCTGCAGAACATCCCGGTCCGCACCGAGGAAGGCCGGCGCATCCGCGAGGCGTTCGTCGCGCCGCCCGGACACGTGCTGGTGTCGGCCGACTACTCGCAGATCGAACTGCGGATCATGGCGCATCTGTCCGGCGATCCGGCGCTGGTGCGCGCCTTCCACGCCGGCGAGGACATCCACCGGGCGACCGCCGGCGAGGTCTTCGGCGTCGCCCCCGCGGAAGTGACCGCCGATCAGCGGCGGATGATCAAGGCGGTGAATTTCGGTCTCATCTACGGCATGGGCGCCTTCGGTCTCGCCCAGCAGCTCGGCATCGAACGCGGCGCCGCGCAGCAGTTCATCGACCGCTACTTCCAGCGCTACCCGGGCGTCGCCCTGTACATGCAGCGCACGCGCGAGCTCGCGCGCGAACAGGGCTACGTCGAGACCGTGTTCGGACGGCGGCTGTGGCTCACCGACATCAAGGCCGGCGGCGGCCCGCGGCGGGCGGCGGCCGAACGCCAGGCGATCAACGCGCCGATGCAGGGCACGGCGGCGGACCTGATCAAGCTGGCGATGATCGCCGTGTCGGACTGGCTCGAGCGCGAGCGGCTCGCCACGCGCCTGGTGCTGCAGGTCCACGACGAGCTGGTGCTCGAGGTGCCCGACGCCGAGCAGTCGCGGGTGACGCGGGAGCTGCCGGCGCGCATGACCGGCGTCGCGTCGCTGGCGGTCCCGCTCGCCGTCGACATCGGGGCCGGTCCGAACTGGGAGCGCGCGCATTGAGCACCGACCCGTCCGGTTCGCGGCTGCAGGCGCCGTTCGACGTCGCGGTGGTGATGACGACGCGGCGCGCGGGGACGCTCGCGGCGGCGCTGCGCTCGGTGTTCGCCCAGACGCTCGCCGGCCGCGTCCAGGTGATCGTCGGCGTCGACGGTCCGCACGGCGATCGCGCGGCGCTCGACCGGGCGGTCGGCGAGGCGCCCCCGACGATGGCGGTGACGGCGATCGACCCCGGCTACTCGACGTCGCGTTCGCAGGGCGGCGTCCATGCACCGGCCGACGGCGGGTCGTTGCGCGCCGCGCTGACGCTGCTGGCCAACGCCCGTCGGGTCGCCTACCTGTCCGAGCGCAACCGCTACGCGCCCGAGCATCTGGATTCGCTGCTGCGCGCGATCGGCGACCGGGCCTGGGCGCATTCGTTGCGTTGGTTCGTCGAGGCCGCTTCCGGCCAGGTGCTCTGCCGCGACGAGTGGGATTCGGTCGGGCCGGGGCGCGGCATCTACGCGCAGAGCGAGGGCGGCTACGCGGCGCCCGATACGCTGCTCGTCGACAAGCTCGCCTGCGCCGCGGCGATCCCGGCCTGGACCCAGGCCGACGCCGAGGGACGCGGCGAGGACCGGCGCTTCTTCCGGGCGATCCGGGGTCTGCCGCACTCGACGAGCGGCGAGCCTTCGGTCTACCAGCCGGTGCGATTCGACCGGCTGCATCCGTTCCTGATCGCCCAGTTTCGGCGGCACGGTGTCCGGATCGAACGCTACGTCGAGCTCACGCCCCAGATGGCAGCCGAGGTCGATCGCGCCGAACAGGCGATCCGCGCGCAGGCCGACGCGGCGCGCGGTACGCTGTCGGTTCAGGGCGTCGACTTCGCGGTCGGTGCGGCGCGCAAGGACCGTGCGGACCGCTGAACCGCGACCGGGTCAGGCGTCGAAGGTCTCGCGCCAGCTCGCGTACCAGCTCCCGGCGAACACCGGGGCGAAGACGATCCAGCCGAGTCCGAACGGGATCGACGCGACGATCGCGAGGCCGATGAAGATCAACCCGTAGACGAGCGTCGCGCCCAGGTTGGTCCAGCAGGCGCGGAAGCTCTTCTTCAGCGCCTCGATCGGCTCCTCGCCGTTCAGCACGACCAGCGCCGGCGCGTACCAGTACGCCATCGCGACCAGCGAGAATCCGATCAGCGCGATCGGCACGAAGACCAGCGCCGCGACCCCGATCGAGGCGAGGATCGGCGCCCAGCCGTTCGAGCCGATCGAGCTGATCGCCGAGAAGAGTCCCGCGCCCCCGGCCATGCCGAGCAGCAGCACGACGAAGACCAGCCAGATGACGAACGCGGCGGCCAGGTAGAACAGCCCGACGATCAGCAACGGCACGAGCCGGCCGCCCTGGAATCCCTCGAACAGGTGCACGATCGTCAGCGGCCTGCCCTTGGCGAGCGCGTGGGCCCCCAGCGCGATCCCGCCGGCGAAGACCGGCGCGAGCAGCGACTGGGCGATCGTGCCCAGGATCGGCACGAAGGCGACAACGACGGCGAAGACGAAGAGCAGCAGGCACAGGCCGATCCACAGCCCCGGGGCGGCCATGAACACCTGCCAGCCCTCCGACCACCACGCCATACCGCGTCCGGCCGGCAGGCGGCGCGGCTCGCGACGACCGGCCCCCCCCCCGGAATCCGGGGCGGGCCGGGTGCCCGGCCCCGGCGTTGCGGTTCCGGGTAGCGGCTTGGCGGGGCCCGGCAGCGTCGTTTCGTCCATGGCGGTCTCCGATAGGCGGCGCGTACGTTAGCACGCGTAGTCCGCTCCGGGGCGCCCCCGGGAGGGCGCCTCGTCTTCCGTGGAGGGCTACGGGAACGGTCCTTGCGTGCCGATGACCATCCGCCGGGGCGGAGGAGGCGTCGTCGTTCGTGTCGCGGGGTGGTAGGCTCGTCCCGGTGCGCGGGGGGCGATTCGGCGCCCGCCTCGCCCGGACCGAATTCTCCACTCGGCGTTCCCGCGCATGTCGACGTTCGATTCCGACCGAACCGGACTCTCCGGCGAGTCCCCGTCGAGCCGCTACCGGCTCGTCGGGTGGCGTGCGCTCGCGTTGAGCGCCGCTTACGTCCTGCTCGGTTGGGCCTGCATGTCCGTGCCCTCGCTCGGGTCGGACGTCGCGCTCGTCTGGCTGCCCAACGGCGTCGCTCTGGCGGCGATGGTCCGCTGGGGACGCGGCTACGCGCTCGCCACCGGCCTGGCGTCGTTCGGGGTGCTGGTCGCGATCGGCCGTCTCGCGATCCCGGAGGCGTCGGGAATCGCGCTGGGCTCGGCGATCGGGCCCATGGCCGGGGCCGCGCTTCTCGCGCACTGGCGGTTCGACCGGCGGCTCGAACGCCAGCGCGACCTCGGCGTGCTCGTCGCGGCGTCCGCGGCGGCGGCCGCCGCATCCTCGGGTATCGGTCTCGTGTCGACGCTCGCTTTCGGCGATCCGCTGCGAGGCTCGGTCGCCTGGGAGGCAGGATTCTGGTGGGTCGGCGACCTGATCGGTTACCTGCTGACGGGCGCCCTCCTGCTGGCCGCCGACCGCCCGCGCGCCGAGTGGGCCTCCGGTCGGGGGGTCGAGTTCACGGTCGCGCTCGTTGTCACCGTCGCGACCTCGATGGTCGGCTTGGCCGGCGCGGTGGGCCCGCCGCTGCCGGCCGCCTTCCTGGTCCTGGTGCCGCTGACCTGGCTCGCGCTGCGCTTCGGCATCGTCGGGGCGTCGGCGGGCGCCACGCTGATCGGCTTCCTGGCGGCCTGGGCGACCGCGAGCGGGAACTCCCAGTTCGTGCGACCCGACGCGCACGAGAGCCTCGCGCTGCTGTGGTCGTTCATCCTGACCGTCTCGCTGGTCGCGCTGACGATCACCGTCGTGCAGGCCGAACGCATCCGCGCCGAGCGGACGCTGTCGGAGAGCGACCAGTTGCTGCGGGACACGTTCGACAAGGGGACCGAGGCGCAGCTCGTGTCCTCGCCGGACGGTTTCGTCACCGCGGCGAATCCGCCGGCGCTGTCGCTCTTCGGCTACGACGCCGCGACGATCGTCGGGCTGCGCTGGGCGCGGCTCGTCGACCGCGCCGACCCGGGCTTCGAGTCGGCGCTCGCGACCGTCCGCAGGACCGGCGTCTACGCCGGGCCGCTGCGCTGCATCCGCGCCGACGGTACGCCGTTTCCCGCCGAGGTCGTCGTGTCGATGTTCGTGCTGCCCGACGGGCGGCGCGCGGCGCACGCGCGCGTTCGGGACACGACCGCGCAGGAGGTCTCGGAGCGCGAGCTGACCGAGTCGCGCGACCAGCTCGCGGCCGCCGAGCGCCTCGCGGGCCTGGGACACTGGCGCTGGTGGCCGGCCACCGGCCGGGTCGCCTGCTCGGACGGGCATCTGCGCAACTTCGGGTTCGCGCCCGGCGAATTTGCGGGCACCCTCGACGCCTGGCTCGCCCGCGTCCATCCGGACGATCGCGACCGTGTGCGCACCTCGCTCGACCGCGCCGCGCAGGAACGCTCGCAGCAGCGCTTCTCGTTCCGCGCCGCGCTGCCCGGCGGGTCGTTCCGCCACCTGCTCACCACCGTCGATCCGGCGGCCGGCGGCGAGGACGTGCTGTTCGGCACCACGCTCGACGTGACCGAGGCGGTCCGCACCGAGCTCGCGCTGCGCGAGAGCGAGGCGCGCTACCGCAGCCTCACCGACAGCGTGCCGGTCGGCGTCTTCCGCGCGCGCGCCACCGTCGACGGACCGGTGCTCTACGACTTCACCAGCACGCGTTTCCTGTCGATGCTGGGCATCGACGGCGCCGACGCCCAGAGCGTGCGCGCCCGCATGATCGAAGTGGTCCATCCGGACGATCGCGCCGACCTGCTCTCCACCAGCGACGCCGCGCGCCGGATGAACCAGGCGCTCGAGTGGGAGGGACGGGTGCGCGTGCGCGGCGAAACGCGCTGGATGCGCATCGAGGCCTCGAAGGCGGTCGCCCGCGGCGACGAGCGCAGCTGGGTCGGCGTCGTCATGGACATCACCGACCGCCACCGCGACGAGGAGCGCCGCCGCTTCGAGCAGTCGGTCCTCGAGGCCCTGGCGCAGGGACATCCGCTCGGCGATGTCCTCGAGCGGCTGGTGATCGGATTCGAGACGCTGTTCGAGGGGATGCTCGGCTCGGTCATGCGACTCGACCCGGACGGGCGCCGGCTGCGCAACGCCGCGGCACCGCACCTGCCGGAAGCCTGGATGCGGGCGATCGACGGGCTCGAGATCGGGCCGGACGCGGGAGCCTTCGGTGCCGCCGCCGCCACCCGGCAGGCGGTCGTGTCGACCGACATCGCGACCGACCCGGCCTGGACCTCGCTGCGCGTTCCGGCGCTGGCGCACGACCTGCGGGCGTGCTGGTCGTTCCCGATCCTGTCGTCGTCGAGCGCGGTCCTGGGCACGCTCTCCTTCTACACGCGCGAGCCGCGCGACGTCACGCCCGACGTGCTCGCCATCGCCCAGCGGAGCGCGTGGCTCGCGGCGCTGGCGATGGAACGCGACCGGGTCATGCGCGCGCTCACCGAGAGCGAGGCCCGCTTCCGCATGCTCTACAACCGGACGCCGGCGATGCTCATGTCGATCGGCGTCGACGGCACCGTCGAGCGCGTCAGCGACTTCTGGCTCGCCAAGATGGGCTACGGCCGCGACGAGGTCATCGGCCGGCTGCTCGACGCCTTCCTGGCACCGGAGTCCCGGCGCCAGTTCCGTGCCGTCCTGCTGCCCGAGTTCCTCGCGACCGGCGAGCGCTACAACACCGAGGCCCAGTACCTGCGCAAGGACGGCGGCGTCATCGACGTGCTCGTCTCGTCGGTCGCGGTCCGCGGCGGCGACGGCCGGGTGCTCCACTCGTTGTCGATCGTCGTCGACATCTCCGAGCGCAAGCGCGCCGAGCGGTTCCGCGACACCGAACAGGACGTGCTGGTCGGGCTCGCGCGCGGCGAGCCGATCGCGAGCGTGCTCACCCGGCTGATGGCGAGCTACGAGCGGCTCTTCCCGGGCATGCGCTGCGCGATGCTGCGCGTGCTCGACGACGGACGGCGGCTTGGCGACGGTCTGGCGCCGAGCCTGCCGGCCGACTACGTCGCCGCGGTGAACGGCATCGAGATCCGCGACGGCAACTGCGCCTGCGGCAGCTCGGCCGCGTCGAAGACGCCGGTCGTGTGCGCCGACCTCGCCACCGATCCGCGCTGGGAGCCGGCGCGCGCGCTCGCGTTGGGCGCCGGACTGCGCGCCTGCTGGTCGTTCCCGCTCGTCTCCTCGCGGGGCGAGGTGCTCGGGACCTTCTCGCAATACTACGGCGAGCCGCGCGAACCCTCCCCCGAGGAGATCGCGATGATCGAGCGCGGCGCGTCGATCGCCACGCTCGCCATCGAGCGCGACCGCACGGTCGAGGCGCTGCGCACCAGCGAGGCGCGCTTCCGCGCGTTGTACAACCGCACGCCGGCGATGCAGCACGTCAACGACATCGAGGGGCGGATCCTGCAGGTCAGCGACTACTGGCTCGAGGTGATGGGGTATTCGCGGGACGAGGTCGTCGAACGCAGTTTCGACGAGTTCCTCACGCCGGCGTCGCGCCGCTACCGGAACGAGACCGTGCTGCCGGCGGCGCTCGTGGCGGGACGGGTCAAGGACGTCGAATACCAGGTCGTCCGCCACGACGGCTCGTTGATGGACGTGCTCCTGTCGTCGACCGCCGAACGGGGGACCGGCGGCGAGCTCCTGCGCTGGTACTCGGTGCTGCGCGACATCACCGACCGCAAGCGCGCGGAGGCGGCGCTGGTCGAGAGCCAGCGGCGGCTGGCCGGCATCGTCGACTCGGCGATGGACGCGATCATCACCTGCGACGAGAACCAGCGCATCCTGGTCTTCAACGCCGCCGCCGAGACCGTTTTCGGCTGCGACGCGTCCGCGGCGATCGGCACCTCGCTCGAGCGCTTCATCCCGGCCACGTCGCGCGGCGCGCACTCGGACTCGCTGCAGCGCTTCGGCGAGCGCGGCGACGCGCGCCGCCAGATGGGCGGGGCGAGACGGGTGAGCGCGGTGCGCGCCGACGGCGAGGAGTTTCCGATCGAGGCGTCGGTCTCGGCGGTCCGGGTCGAGGGACGCCCGCTCTACACGGTGATCCTGCGCGACATCACCGAGAGGCTGCGCGCCGAATCGACGCGGGCCCGGCTCGAGGCCCAGTTGCGCGAGGCGCAGAAGATGGAGGCGATCGGCACGCTCGCCGGCGGAATCGCCCACGACTTCAACAACATCATCGGCGCGATCGTCGGCAACGTCGACTTGGCGCGGCACGACCTGCCGCCCGGCCATCCGGCGTCGCAAAGTCTCGAGGAGATCGCCAAGTCCTCGCACCGGGCTCGCGACGTGATCGAGCAGATCCTCACGTTCAGCCGCCGCGAGGAGCCGCAGCGCCGGTCGCTCGACGTGCGGCAGGCGGTCGAGGACGCCTTCAAGCTGCTGCGCGCGACGTTGCCGGCGAACGTCCGACTGTCCTCGCGGGTTCCCGCGCGGCCGGCGTACGCGCTCGCGGACTCGACGCAGCTCCACCAGCTCCTCATCAATCTCGGCACCAACGCCTGGCACGCGCTCGAGGGGAAGCCCGGCGACATCGAGATCGTCGTCGACGAGGTCGTGCTGGACGCGGGCGCCGCCCACGAAGCCGGCGCCCGGTCGGGTGGACCGCACGTGCACATCGCGGTGCGTGATAACGGCGTTGGCATGGACGAGGAGACGCAGGCGCGGATCTTCGAGCCGTTCTTCACCACCAAGCCGGCCGGCAAGGGGACCGGTCTGGGTCTCGCGGTCGTGCACGGCATCGTGCGCGGACACGGCGGCGGCATCGTCTGCCGCAGCGTCCGGGGCGCCGGTTCGACCTTCCACGTCTACCTGCCGGCGGCGGAATCGCCGGCGATCGAGAGCGCCGCGGCGCCCTCGGCGCCGGCCAGGGGCGGCGCCGGACAGCATCTGGTCTACGTCGACGACGACGAGGCGCTGGTGTTCCTCGCCCAGCGGCTCTTCGCGCGCGCCGGCTACAAGATCAGCGGCTACACCGACCCGGCGGAGGCCCTGGCGGCGATCCGGGCCGACCCGGCGGAGTACCGGCTCGTCGTCAGCGACTACAGCATGCCGACGATGACCGGCATCGATTTCGCGCGCGCGATCCGCACGATCCGGTCCGACCTGCCGGTCGTCATCACCACCGGCTACGTCACCGACGAGCTGCGCCGGGCGGCCGACGACGTCGGCGTCCGCGAGATCGTCTACAAGCCCGATACCGCCGCGCAGCTCGTCAGCGCGGTCGAGCGGCTGCTGGGCGAACTGCCGCGCGCCGCGTGAGCCGGGGCGGCTCGCGGCGCGGGCGTCAGTGGACCCGGCGGCGCGCGGTGGCGCGCGCGGGGCGTTCGGGAGCCGCGGGCGGCGGGGCGACGCGCACGAACCACGTCTCGCGATCGGTTTCGCGCGTCGCGGTGAAGCCGTGCTCGGCGAGCAGGTGGGCGATCGCCCCCGCCGAACGCGCGGCGCGGCGCACCCGCATCACCCGCGTGCGCCGGCCGGTCGGCGTCTGGAACAGCGCGTTCAGCATCGCCCGCCCGTGCCCCTTGCCGCGCAGCGACGCCTCGAGGCCGGTCAGCCAGAGCTCGTAGCCGTCGTCGACCGCCCGGAAGAGTCCGAACCCGACCGGCGGCTCGCTGCCGGCGGTCTCGTCGGCCCAGTAGACATAGCCGGGGACCGCGACCGTGCGCACGGTGCCCGACGACGGATCCTCGACGACGAAATAGCCGGTCTTCAGCGCCTGACGCAACTCGGCGAAGAAGCGCTCGGCGGCCGGCGAGTCCCAGGCGAGCGCCGGGTCGAACGCGCCGTCGCGGGCGGCATCGCGGATCAGCGACCGCAGCAGGGCGAGATGGCCGATGTGGGCGGGTCGGAGCATGGGGCGAGCGATCCTTCGGCTCGACGGCGGTGGTGATCCGGGACCTCGTACCCTAGCGCGGTCCGGACCGGTTGGGGAGCCCGGCTTACGAAATGCCCGAATCGGCGGACGGGCGGCGGTCGGCCGCTCCGGCGGTCGCCGAGCGTCCGGCCCGCCAGGCGGAACCCGGACCGCGAATCGCCGGCGCCTCGTCGCCGGCTGCGCCGGATCTCTCGGCAGGCGTCGTTCGAGACAGTTGAATTTCCCGGTTTGGCGCGTCATAATTAGCACTCGTTTCCCGCGAGTGCTAACAATCGCGCGGGGCAGCGCCCGATCCTCCGCAGCGCAAGTCGTGTGGATTTGGTCGGATAAATCATTGAATATCAACGAAACTTTCAAGGAGTGAGTCCTTACCATGAAGCTTCGTCCCTTGCATGACCGGATCATCGTCAAGCGGCTGGAAGAAGAGCGGAGGTCGGCCGGCGGCATCGTGATCCCCGACACGGCGGCGGAGAAGCCCTCGATGGGCGAGGTCGTCGCGGCCGGCCCCGGCAAGACCGACGACCACGGCAAGCTCGTCGCGATGGGTGTCAAGGTCGGCGACAAGATCCTCTTCGGCAAGTACTCCGGCCAGGAATTCAAGATGGACGGCGTCGATTACCTGCACATGCGGGAAGACGACGTGATCGGCGTCGTCGCCTGATCCTTCCCGACCACCCCCGTTTCCCCAGGAGAAACCCGCTATGGCAGCCAAGGATGTCCGCTTCGGCGAACACGTCCGCAACAAGATGGTGAACGGCGTCAACGTCCTGTCGAACGCCGTCAAGGTGACGCTCGGCCCGAAGGGCCGCAACGTCGTGCTCGAGCGCAGCTTCGGCGCGCCGACGATCACGAAGGACGGCGTCTCGGTCGCGAAGGAGATCGAGCTCAAGGACAAGTTCGAGAACATGGGCGCGCAGATGGTCAAGGAAGTCGCGTCCAAGACCTCGGACGTCGCCGGCGACGGCACGACGACCGCCACGGTGCTCGCGCAGTCGATCGTCGCCGAGGGCATGAAGTTCGTCGCCGCCGGCAAGAACCCGATGGACCTGAAGCGCGGCATCGACAAGGCCGTGACCTCGGTCGTCGAGGAGTTGAAGAAGATCAGCAAGCCGTGCTCGACGTCCGGAGATGGCAGGTCGGCTCGATCTCGGCGAACGCCGACGAGTCGATCGGCAAGACGATCGCCGAGGCGATGGACAAGGTCGGCCAAGAAGGCGTGATCACCGTCGAGGACGGCAAGGGCCTCGAGAACGAACTCGACCTGGTCGAGGGCATGCAGTTCGACCGCGGCCACATCTCGCCGTACTTCATCAACAACCCGGACAAGCAGGTCGCGATCCTCGGCGACTTCATCCTGCTGCGACAAGAAGGTCTCGAACATCCGCGATCTGCTGCCGGTCGCGCAAGGCAGGTCGCCAAGGCCGGCAAGCCGCTGCTGATCATCGCCGAGGACGTCGACGGCGAGGCGCTTCGGCGACGCCTGGTCGTCAACAACATCCGCGGCATCCTCAAGACGGTCGCGGTCAAGGCGCCCGGCTTCGGCGACCGCCGCAGGCGATGCTCGAGGACATCGCGATCCCTGACCAACGGGACCGTGATCGCCGAGGAGCTCGGCCTCAAGCTCGAGAACGCGTCGCTCAAGGACCTGGGCCACGCCAAGCGGGTCGAGGTCGCCAAGGAGGATTGCGACGATCATCGACGGCGCCGGCGAGAAGGCGGCGATCGAGGCGCGGGTCAAGAACATCCGCAAGCAGATCGAGGAAGCGACCTCCGACTACGACAAGGAGAAGCTGCAGGAGCGCGTGGCGAAGCTCGCCGGCGGCGTCGCGGTGATCAAGGTCGGCGCGGCGACCGAGGTCGAGATGAAGGAGAAGAAGGCCCGCGTCGAGGACGCGCTGCACGCGACCCGTGCGGCGGTCGAGGAAGGCATCGTCCCCGGCGGCGGCGTCGCTTACCTGCGGGCCCGCGCGCACCTCAAGGGCCTCAAGGGCGCGAACCCGGATCAGGACGCGGGCATCAAGATCGTGCTGCGTGCGGTCGAGGAGCCGCTGCGGATGATCGTCGCCAACGCCGGCGAGGAGCCGTCGGTCGTCGTCAACAAGGTCGTCGAAGGCAAGGGCAATTTCGGCTTCAACGCGGCGACCGGCGAGTACGGCGACCTGGTCGAGATGGGCGTGCTCGACCCGACCAAGGTCACGCGCTACGCGCTGCAAAACGCGGCCTCGGTGGCCGCGCTGATGCTCACGACCGACGCGATGGTCGCCGAACTGCCGAAGGACGAGAAGCCGATGGGCGGCCCCGGCGGCGGCATGGGCGGCATGGGCGACATGGACATGTAGGACCGTGTCGCCGGGGCCGGACCGCCACCGCGGCGCGGCCCTTTCCGCAGTACTCGAAGCCCGGTCTCGCGCCGGGCTTCTCTTTTTCGGGGCCGGGGGAACATCCGGCGCGGCGGCGCCGGGCGCTACTTCGAGTGGCAGGTCAGGCAGACCGCGCTGCCGGTGTTCGCGACGCGCAGGAAGGTCGGGCGGAAGACGCTTCCGGGACCGCCGGAGGGTACGCCGTGCGGATCGTGGCAGGAGCCGCACTCGACCTCGTAGCCGTCACCGGTGTCGTACAGGCGGATCTCGTCCTTGTCGGGCCGGGAGTTGCCGTTGGTATCGAAGAAGCGCAGGTTGCCGCGGGTCGCGGTCGGCGTCTTGAAGTCGGTTCCCGCGCCGCTGACGGTCGGGAATCGGATGCCGACCGGGTGGTCGTTGCGCAGATCGGTGCCGATCGCGTACGCCTTGAAGTCGGTCGCGCCGGCGCCGACGATGCCGGCCGACGACGAATGGCAGGCGAAGCAACTCGACGCCGGGTTCCCGGCGTCGAGGCCGAGGTGCGTCGTCGCGTCCGGTCCGCTCGAGTTGTTCCAGCGGTTGAGGAACGTGTTGTCCTGGGCGGTCGCCTGGGACGCCTGGTAGAAGTCCGATCGTCCACCGGGCATGTTGATGATCGAGTCGACCGCGGTCGTGCCATCGTGGCAGGACAGGCAGGCGAGCGAGTTCGGGCCGGGCGGGGTCACCGGCTGCGTCAGCGTCGACGTGCCCAGCGTATCGTAGGTCTGGTAGGTCGTCGACGCCTTGATCGTCCGGTTCCACAACGGAAGCTGGATCGCGGCGTTGCCGCCGTGCGGCGTGTGGCAGTAGACGCAGACCTCCTCGTAGTCGTTCCGGTACGGGTTCATGATCGTGTTCGACGGCCCGCCGCCGGAGGATTGCCGCTGCGTCAGGTTGTGGCGCGTGTTGCCGACGGTTCCCTGGTTGGAGAACTTCGTCGGCAGCTCGACGTCGGCCAGCGCCGGTCCCGAGCCGAGGAACGCCAGCGCGAGGATTCCCAGTATTCGCAAAAAACCCCCCGGATACCCCGATTCCGCCGGGGTCTTGCAAGCGGCATGCCCGCGATCGCGTCCGTCAGCCCGGGTCGGGGAGGCGGCGGATGACGTCGACCTTGGCGAAATACTGGTCGACGACGTAGACGCGCCGTGTCTCGTCGACCCAGACGCCGGCGGCGAGCGCGTAGCGTCCCGGCAAGTCCCGCGGACCGATCTCGCCGATCGCGATCAGGAGCTCGCCCTTCGGCGAGAACACCTGCACGTTGCCGAAGGTGGCGTCGCTGACGTAGACGAGACCTTCGCCGTCGACGGCGATCCCGCGGGGCCGGCTGAACGTCCCGGGGCCACGACCGGGGGCGCCGAACTGGAGCAGGAAGCCGCCGTCCCGGTCGAACGCCTGGACGCGGAAGTTGCCGGCGTCGAGAACGTACACGGTTCCGTCACGCGCGACCGCGGCCTGGACCGGGATATTGAACTCGCCAGGGCCGTCGCCGCGCCGCCCGAATCGTCGCACGAGCTTGCCCGAGGCGTCGTAGACGACGACGCGGTGTTCGTCGGATTCGTTGTCCGAGCGGTCGATCAGGTAGACGCGCCCGCCATCGGGGCTCACGGCGACGCCGGTCGGTCGCACGAGCTCGTCGGGTCCGCCGATCGTGCGCTGGTAGAGACCCAGACCGTCGTAGACGAAAGCCCGGCGCAGCGTCGCATCGCTGACGTAGACCCGGCCCGCGGCGTCGAGTGCGATGCCGGTGGGCTTGGCCAGGGTTCCTGGCGCGCGCAGGCCGAAGCGGAAGACCCGGCGGCGCGGGACATCGAACACCTGTACGTGGCGTTCGACGGTGTCGGTCACGTAGACGCGTCCTCCGCGCGCCGCGACCGCCGCGGGCTTCTCGAGGATGCGGTCGGTGGGCGCCTGCTCGCCGGTGAGCCGCCGCCGGTTGCGCGTCTCCTCGTCGTCGCCGACGCCGACGTCGGCGGGCGAACGCAACGTCGCCTCCCAGGCGTAGCGCGCCGGGTCGGGCGGAGGCGGCCACACCGGTCGGGTGTTCTGCGGTGCGGGCGGAGCGAGCGGGGCGGCGCACCCGGCGATCAAGCTCGCCGCGGTCAGGGCCGCCCAGAAGCGGCCGGGCGTCGCTCGGCCCCTCCGTGCGGTCACGGGCCGGAACGCGCTGGCGGGCCGAACGCACGCCGGATGTACGCGCCCAGCGACGCGATCTCGTCGCCGGTCAGCACCGAGGCGAACGCCGGCATCGACGTGTCCGGCTTCCCGGTCGCGATCGCACGGGCGAGCGCCTCGGGGTCGAGCAGCCGGGTGTTGGCGCGGTCGGTGAGATCGGTGGGGTGCGGCTCGAGGAAACTGCCGATCCAGTTCTTGCCGGTGCCGTCGGCGGCGTGGCACATCTGGCAGGCGTCGCGGTAGATCCGTTCGCCGCGCCGCTCGGCGGCGCTCGCCTTGACGAGCTTCGGCGCGACATCGTGGATCGCGTACGGACCGATCTCGTCGTGGTCGTCGTGCTTCTCGTCCGGATCGCCGGCGTACTCGCTGCGCGGCGCCGACAGCGGACGCGTCTCCCAGGCCGAGCCCTGCGCGGTGACCCGCGCGCGGTCGTGGCAGCTGATGCAGGTCGTGCTGAAGAGCTTGCGGCCTTGCCGCAGCCGCGCGTCCAGCCGCTCGGGCGGCGTGTCGAGCGCGACCTCGCCCCGCACGAACGGATACGCGTCGGCGTAGCGCTCGTGGTCCGGCCAGCCGTTCGCGGCCGTGTGGTAGCGCGTATTGAGCGACTGGGTCTTGACGAACTCCTGTTCGACGAAGGCCGCGACCGCCTCGATCTCGCGCTCGTCGAGGATGCCGGCGAACGACGCCATGCCGGTGCCCGGACGCCCGTGCCGGACGGTCAGCGCGATCGTCGCACGGTTGAGCGTCGGCGCCCCGGTGAAGTCGCGCGGAGGCGGATCGAGGAAGGTCGCCGCCAGCGTCTTCGCGTCGCCGGAGTAGCCGTGGCAGTAGTAGCAGCGGAAGTTGTAGATCGCCCGCCCCCTCTCGTGCTGGGCGTCGGCGCCGCTCCCGAACGCGGCGAGCGTGAGACGACCGGGATCGTCGTTCGCCCCGCAGCCGGAGAGAACGATCGCGGCGACGAGCGCCGCCGCGCTAGCGCGCGCGCGCCTGCGCGGCGTCGGGCGCGCCGGGACGGATGAACGTCCGGAAGACATACTCGGATACGTCGGCGATCTCCTGCGGCGTCATCACCTTGTCCCACGCCGGCATCTCGGTGCCGTTGCGGCCGGTGGCGACCGCCGCGTAGATGAGCGGGCGGTTGAACACGGCGCGCGCCTCGGCGGTGACGAAGTTGCGCGGCTTGGGTCGGATGAAATAGGCGCGCGGCCCGGCACCGTCGCCCTTGACGCCGTGGCAGGTCGCGCAGTTGGCGTCGTAGAAGCGCTTGCCGCGGTCGGCGACCCCGGTGAGGCCGGCGGGCATCGGCAGCGCCATGTCGGCCGCCGCGCTCGCAACCGCCGGGACCGGCGGCGCGCCGGTCGGCGACGCCGGGGACCCGGCCGCGACGCCGGCCGCCGGCAGCGCGCCGTGCGCGCTCGTGCCGGAAATCTGCGTGGACACCCCCGGCTGCATCAGCGACTTCTGCACGTAGTCGACGACGGCGACGATGTCGTCCTTCGACAACTGCGACGCGAAGGCGGTCATCGCGGTGCCCGGCCGTCCGGCGGCGACCGCCGCGATCATCCGCTCGCGGGTGAGTTCGGCGAGCGCGGCGGGCGTGGTGAAGTCGCGCGGCGGCGGATTGAGGTTCCCCTTCGCCCAGGTCGACGACTGCCCGCGGTCGCCGTGGCAGACGCTGCAGTTCTTCGCGTAGATCTGGCGGCCGCGGCTCGCGTCGGCGTTGGCCGATGCGACCATGAAGGTGTCGCGGACGTAGTCGACGACGAGCTCGATCTGGCGGTCGTCGAGCTGGGTCTTCCAGCCGGTCATCGCCGTGCCCGGCCGACCCTCCCTGACGCCGAGGATCATCCGGGCGCGCGAGAGCTCCTGCGCGGCGGCGGGGGCGGTGAAGTCGCGGGGCGGCGGGTTGAGCGAGTTCTGCGCCCGGCTCCTGCCGTCGCCCTTGTCGCCGTGGCAGACCGAGCAGTAGTTGTGATAAAGCGCCGCCGCGTCGTTGGCCGCCGCCGCCACCCGCTTGCCCGTCTGCGCGTGCGCGGGCGCAGCGACGGCGAGCGCCGCCGCCGCGAGCGCCGCGGTCGCGAGTCGCCGGCCGGATGTCGTCATTCTCGATACAGGGAATCGTCGGTTCATCGCGAATCGGACTCGCAACTTCGGTGCCAAGCGGCGACGCCGCGACCGTGCCGCCGGCGCGGGGCGTGGAGGTCGATGGCATGCGGCTTGCAAGCTGCCGGTGTCCGACCGCCGCGGAGTTCCCACCGATGGATGCCGACCGCCTACGCACGTTCGCCGCGCTCGCGCTCGCCGTGCTCGCCGGCTGCGCATCGGTGCCCGAGGAAACGGCGCGCAGACCGTTCGTCGTCCCGGTGTTCCCGCCGCCGCCGGAGTCGCCCCGATTCTTCTACGAGCGCACCGTCTACGGCAGTGCCGACGTGAAGCTGGACGACGAGAACGCTGAGCTCCGGCGGCTGGTCACCGGCGAGGGCCGGCGCACCGACGTGATGGACAAGCCCTACGGCGTCGCCGCGAAGCGCGGACGGGTCTAC
The DNA here is from genome assembly GCA_046347725.1 of Burkholderiales bacterium. GTDB lineage: Bacteria > Pseudomonadota > Gammaproteobacteria > Burkholderiales > Casimicrobiaceae > VBCG01. The sequence goes on along the minus strand of JAXMFN010000002.1, from coordinate 248,717 downwards.
GTCACCGACACGGTCAAGCGACTGGTGCACGTCTTCGACTTCCCCAGGGCGAACTACGCGACCTTCGGAACCGACCCGCCGGGCGAGCTGCGCCAGCCGTTCGGCATCGACGTCGATGGGGCGGGCAACGTCTACGTCGTCGACGGGTCGCTGCGCCAGGTCCTCGTCTACGACGCCGCCGGGCGTTACCTGCGCCGGTTCTCGGAGGCCGGCGAGCTTCGACGTCCGGGCGGCATCGCCGTCGATCCGGCGGGCAGCCGCGTCTACGTTGTCGACGCGGGCGGCGTCGATACCGATCGCCATCGCGTCGTCGTCTTCGACGCCCGGAGCGGTGCACGACTGTTCGAATTCGGTACGCGCGGCGCGGCGCCGGGCGAATTCAATCTGCCGCGCGATGTCGCGATTTCCCCGGCCGGCGAGCTGTTCGTCGTCGACGGCGGCAATTTCCGCGTCGGCGTCTACGACGCGCAGGGCCGGTTCCTGCGCGAGTTCGGCGCGATCGGCCGCCAGCAGGGGACGTTCTCGCGGCCCAAGGAGGTGGCGATCGACCGCGAAGGCAACGTCTACGTCGTCGATACCGCGTTCGGCAATTTCCAGATCTTCAATTCGCAGGGGCAGCTGTTGCTCGACGTCGGCGGGCGGTCCGCACGCGACGAGGCGGCGCGCTACATGCTGCCTTCGGGCATCGCGGTCGACGACGACGGCCGTGTCTACATGGTCGACCAGTTCTACCGGAAGCTCGAGGTGTACCGGCCGGCGGCGCTCGCCGAGAACGCCGGCTACGCGTCGCCGCTGCCGGCCGCCGGCGCCGCGCCCAAAGCCGCGGCGAAGTAGCCGCCGAGGGTTCCCATGCCTGAGATCGGCGGTGCCCCGGGCTCCCGCCTCCGGGGAGGGGCGATGCCCGGCCCGGGGGGCGTTCCGCGACTAAATCATGATTATTCAATGACTTGCACGGCGCTCTCTCAATGGCACGGGATTCGCTAGCGAAGCGGCGGAGGCAGCGCACGCGCAGGTTGGATCGGAAGGGTGTCGGTTGCACCCGCCGCCGGCCGCGCGAACACAGGAGATGGGAGAGCATATGAGCGCGAGTTCGGGTAGGGGCGGCATGGGGTGGGCGGTGCTCGCCACCGCGGCCGTCGGGATGACGTTCGCGTTTTCCGCTGGCGCGCAGATCGCCAACACGAAGCACAACCTCGGCACCAGTGGCACCGGCGTCAACAAGTTCAGCGGCACCGGCGAGATCTGCGTGTTCTGCCACACGCCGCACGGCGCGGACACCGCCGCCGCGGTCCCGCTGTGGAACCGGACGCTGCCTTCGCCGTCCAGCTTCACGACCTACGATTCGCTCGGCACGTCGACGCTGGACGGCAAGACGCTGCCGGTCGGCTCGGTGTCGATCGCCTGCCTGTCCTGCCACGACGGCGTGACCTCGATGAGCGCGGTGATCAACGCGCCGGGTTCGGGCACGACCGGGGACGCGACTTGGCAGGCCGGCACGTGGTCAGGCGCCAACCAGGTCGGCGGCAAGATCGCGCCCGGGCTCATCACCAACATCGGCCAGGACCTGAGGAACGACCACCCGATCGGCATCCAGTACTGCGGCGGCGGCATCACGACGAGCTCGACGTCCGGATCGAACGCCGACTGCCGCGACACGGACTTCAAGGGCCCGACCAAGCTGACCGGCCAGAACATCTGGTACGTCGACACCGGGACCGCGGGCCGTCAGAAGACCGACATGATCCTCTACACCCGTACCGGCGAAACGTTCAATGGCGGCGGCACGTCGGTCGCCGAGCCGTTCGTCGAGTGCGCGAGCTGCCACGACCCGCACACCGACGCGAACCCGACGTTCCTGCGCATCTCGAACGCCTCGAGCGCGGTCTGTCTCGCCTGCCACACGAAGTAAGCGGCACGCGCCACTCCACGCGACTCCACACGATCGATCGAATACCCGATTCGCCATTGCCACGGGCTCTGCGGAGCCCGTTTTTTTTTTCGCCGCAGGATCCGCACGCGCGACCGAGGCATGCTCCTTGCAGACGTGAGCGAACGCGAGGGATCGACTCTCGCCTGCGTCAAATTGGAGAATGGCCGATGAATACGACTCTCGCGCGCATCGCCCTCGCCGGCGCGCTTCTCGTTTCCGGTGAGTCGACGCGGGCCGCCGCCCTGCCGGCGGACACGTTCGCGCGTGTCGGCAACGAGACGATCTCGATGGCCGACTACGAAATGGCGTTCCGCACCGCCGCTCGCAGCAAGTTCTACCACGGCAACGCGCCGGAGGCGGAGATCGCGAAACTCCAGCGCGAGGTCGGCGATCGGGTGGTCAACGACGTCCTGCTCGCGAAGGAGGCCGCGCGGCGCGGCATCAAGCCCGATACGGCCGCGGTCGCGAGGCAGCTCGATGCGCTCACCGCGCGGTACAAGGGTTCCGAGAATTGGAAACAGACGAGCGCGACCGTTCTTCCGGCGCTCGAGAAGCGTCTCAAACAGGAGAGCGCGCTCGAACAGCTCGAGAAACAGGTGCGCGCGGTGCCGGCGCCGACCGACAGGCAGATCGAGGCGTACTACTCGGCGCATCAGGACAAGTTCACCGAACCCGAGCAGGTGCGGCTGTCGGTGATCCTGCTCAAGGTCGATCCGTCGTCGCCGAAGGCGGCCTGGGAGGGTGCGAAGAACGAGGGCGCCTCGATCGTCAAGCGCATCCGGTCGGGTGCGGCGTTCGACAAGCTGGCCGAGCTCCACTCGCAGGACGCCTCGGCGTCGAAGGGCGGCGCGATGGGCTACGTCCACCAGGGGATGCTGCCGGAGCCCGCCCAGCTCGCCGTCGACAAGCTCAAGGCCGGCGAGGTCGCCGATCCGGTCGTGCTGCTGGAAGGCGTGGCGATCTTCCGGCTCGAGGATCGTCGTCCGGCGAAGCTCAATGCGCTGTCCGCGGTCAAGGAGCGCGCCGCCGCGCTGTGGCAGCGCGAGCAGTCCGACCTGGCGTGGTCGGCGCTCGTCGCGAAGATCCGGTCGCAGGCGAGCGTGACGATCAACGAGTCGCACTACCGGCCGCTCGCGAACGCTTCCGCCGCGAAGTGACCGGGTCGATTCCCCCTGTCGATGCCTGCGCGGCGCATCCGATCGTGGGTGCATCTCGGGTCGATCGGCGCGGCGATGCTCGCGTCCGCCACGATGGCGGCGAGCGTCGCGGGTGCGATTCCCTGCGCGGCCGGGGCGGGAACCGACGACGGCTGCGATCCTCCGCCGGGATCGATGTACGGATTGGTGCTGGCGCAGGCGGTGCTGCCGGTGGAGACGGTGACGCCGCAGGAGCCGCCGGCGAGCGAGCCGGCGCGCGAACCGGCCGCCCGGCGTCGCTGGGTCGTTCCGCCGATCGCCTGGTACGGCCGCGCGCAGTACGACTTCCGCGCCGAGCGGTTCGACGGCGGGTCGATGTCGACGCGGCACTACCTCACCGGACGGCTGGAGGCGAAGACCTACGTGTGGCAGCCGTGGTTCGCGCGCGTCGACGGTGCGCTCGGCGTGTCGGTCGGCCGCACGCGCTTCGGCACGCGGGTGGAGGAAGGACAGCCGGGCGATCTGACCGATACGTTCCTGACCGGCGGCGCCGGGATCGAGCTGTTCCCCTTCAGCCGCTTTCCGTTCAGCGGCCGGCTCGAAGTGACCGACAACCGGGTCGACGGTTCGGGCGTCGGACTGCAATACCGGCAGGTACGCGTGCGGCTCGACCAGCGATACGCGCCCGAGGGCCGGAACTGGAGCGCGTCGGGCACGTTCGAACATGCGACGCAATCGGGCTCGTTCTTCGGTCGCGATACGCAGGACACGCTGTCGGCGAACTGGCAGATGGCGCTGCCGGCGCACGCGATCTCGGTCGACGGGTCGGCGTCGTGGAACCGACGCGGCTCGACCGGCGAATCGACGCTGTTCGACACGCTGATCGGGCGGCACACCTGGCGGATCGGGCCGGGGATGACGCTCGATTCGACGGCGAGCTACGTCCACAACCAGTACGACCTGCAGCACGGGCGGTTCGAGAACCGGCTCGCGCAGCTCTCGTCGATCGGCTCCTGGTTCCTGCCCGACCGGCCCTGGTCGCTGACCGCGACCGCGCGCGCGACCGTGTCCGATTTCGGCGGCGGGGCGAACAGCGGTCTCGCGCTGTCGGTGGGCGGCAGCTACCAGTTCAACCGGAACTGGCGCGCCTACGGCAACCTCGCCACGTTCGCGAGCCGCGTGCCCGGCGCTTCGACGAGCGGGGCGGCCGGCAGCGCCTCGGTGACCTACCAGACCGATCCGGTCCAGTTCGGCGGATTCGACGCGAGCGGCTTCGCCAGCGCGAACGCCGCGCAGGCGGCCGGCAGCGGCGTCGACACCGGCTTCGCGTCGGCCCAGGTCGGGTACACGCTCGGTCGCGTCTGGCCGCTCGGTCCCAACCTCTACGTCAACGCCAATGCGACCCAGTCGTTCGGTTACGCGGCGACGACCGGCACCCGCGATTCGCCGATCGTCACGTCGAACGCCGGCGTCGGCGGATCGTGGTCGGGCGAGGCTTCCCAGGCGTACCTGCGACTGTCGGTGTCCGATACGCGCGCGACCGCCGGGGATGGCGCCTCGTCGACGCTCGCCAACCTGCAGTTCACCGGCAACCTCCAATTCGGCCGCTACAAGTCGTTGAACGGCGACCTGACACTGCAGCGGAGCTGGCAACGCCTCGAGGCGATCCTGCCTGCCGACGCTGCGCAGGCCGATCCGCTGCGTTTCTTCGTGCCCCAGCGGCTCGGGCAGACGACCGCGAGCGTCAACCTGTCCTATTCCGACCAGCGCTTCCTCGGCGTGCCGCGGCTCAGGTTCGGTTCGGAAATCCGCGCGACCAACGACGTCGTCAACGACTACAACCCGCTCGCGCCGGCGGCGGACCGGGCGACCCGGCAGTGGATCACACGCCTCGACTACACGATCGGGCGGCTGAACCTGGGCGCGCACGTGTCGCTCTACACGCTCGACGGCCGTCGCAGCGAGGCCTACATGGTCCGCGTCCAGCGCGAGTTCGGCGTCTATTGACGGCCGCCGGGCGCCTCGATCCGACTCCCTCCCAATGTTGCGCAGGCCCGACATGCACCCGAAAGCAGACCACCCGATCCGAGGAGACCGCTCCATGAAGAGGCAACGGCCGTTCGCGCGCCTCGCCGTCGCCGCCATCGCGCTCGTCGCCGCGGCGCTCGTCGCGCTCGCGCCGGACGCCGGCGCCGAGTACGGCGACGTCGTGATCAACAACTATTCGGACGGCGCCGGCATGCGGCCGGTCGTCTTCCCGCACTGGTTCCACCGCGTCCGCTACCGCTGCAAGGTCTGTCACGCGGACCTGGGCTTCCAGTTCAAGGCGGGCGGCAACCAGATCAACATGGTGAAGATCATCGACGGACAGTTCTGCGGCGGTTGCCACAACGGCGAGATCGCCTGGTCGGTCGAGAACTGCAACCTCTGCCACTCGGCCAAGCCCGGCACGATCACCCAGGTCCACGAGAGCACGACCAGCCAGATCGCGAGCCCGCCGGCGCGGGTGACCGCGAAATAGGGGGCGCGATGAACGCGAACCGCGATTCGTTTCTCCGTTCCCGGGCGCTCGCGCTGGGCGCCGCCGCCGGATTGGCCGTGGCGCTCGCCGCGCCGCCGGCCTCTGCCCAGGGCAAGGCCGTCTACGACCAGGCCTGCGGCGTCTGCCACAACGCCGGCATCGTCGGTGCGCCCAAGCTCGGCGACGCCAAGGCCTGGGAGCCGCGTCTCAAGCAGGGCGTTCCGGCGCTCTATGCGGTCGCGCTCACCGGCAAGGGCGGCATGCCGGCGCGCGGGGGCAATCTCACGTTATCCGACGCGCAGGTGAAGTCGGCGGTCGACTACATCGTCGGGCAGGCGAAGGCCCGTCCGGCGACGGCGGTGGCGAGCGCCCCGCCAGCGGCTGCGCCGGCGCCGGCACCAAGGACCGCGGCTCAAGTCGCCTCCACGCAGGCCGCTCAGTCCCCGCCGGCGTCGGCGCTCCCCGCGCCTGCACCGTCCGCCTCGCCCTCGCCCCCTGCGCCTGTTCCGGCGGCGGATCCGCCGGCGTCCAGCGCCGCCAAGTTCGCGCCGGGACCCACGACGATCGCCGCGGCGGCGCCGGTCCGCGTGCCGACCTCCGGCGCGCAGGCGAACGCCTTCAACCGTCTGCTGCGTCCGCCGTCGCAGCGCAACCTGCCGCCGGCCGAGGACGGCATCCACGATCCGGGCAACGACGGCACGCACCTGCTGCAGCCGCCGCTCGAGGCGTTCGGCGCGCTGCCGCGCAGCAACGCCGGGAACCGGGTCGACTGGGTGAAGTCGCTGACCGAATCGCGGATCCAGCCGCGCGTCGACCGGGTCGACCCTAAGGCCGAGGCGGTGGTCATGGACCTCAACATCGTCCGCGAGGTCAAGGGGTCGATGCCCGATGTCGTCTATCCGCACAAGCAGCACACCGAGTGGCTCGACTGCTCGAACTGCCATCCGGCGATCTTTATTCCACAGAAGGGCGCGAACCAGATCTCGATGGCCGGCATCCTGCTGGGCGAGAAGTGCGGCGTGTGCCACGGCAAGGTCGCCTTCCCGGTGTCCGAGTGCCGGTTGTGCCACTCGAAGCCCAAGCCGACCGCGACCGCCGCGGCACCGGCCCCGGCCCGGTGAGCGCGATCCTCCCGCTCGCGATCGTGCTCGCGCTCGCCCTCGCCGGCGCCGGCTCGGCGGTCCGCGCGCAGGCGCCGGCGCCGCCGGCCTCGCTCGACGCGTCGACGCTCGCGTCCAAGCGCGAGCTGGTGTCGCGGCTGTTGCGCGAATCGCCGCTGGCGAAACGGGTCGCCGAGAGCGGCGACGCGCAGGCACGCGAGCATTACGCGATGGCCGAGCAGGCGCTCGCCCGCGCCGACGCGGCGCTCGCCGCGTCGCGGGCGGCCGACGCGGACCGCGAGCTCAACGACGCGATGGGGCGGATCGGCAAGGCCCGCCAGCGCGTGCCGGATCCGGCGGCGAGCGCGAACCAGGACCGGCTGCGCAACGCGACGCTCTCCGAGAACGTCGACACGCTGGTCGCGTCGTCGCAAAGACGCGTCAAGCTGATGCCCGCCGGCCGGGCACGCGACGAGGCCGCCGACCATCTCGCGCGGGCGGAGCGCCTGACCGCGGAAGCGCGCGCACTGCGGTCGACCAACCGGGTCGCCGACTCCAACCGACGCCTGGAGGAGGCCCGGGGGCTGCTGCTGCAGGACATGAGCGCGCTGATTACCGGCGAGACGGTCTTCTACAGCGCCCAGTTCACGTCGGCAGAGGAAGAGCTCGCCTACGAGCTCGAGCGCAATCGGAGCTACGCGCAGCTCGTGCCGATCGCGGTGGCGCAGTACCGCCCGACGCCGGACGCGCTGCGGCTGATCGAGCGATACGTCGAGAAGAGCGAAGCGATGGTCGCGCTCGGCCGGCAGCAGGCCGGACAGCGCAGGTTCGACACCGGCGTCCGCACGATCCAGGAGGCCACCGACAGTCTGCAGCGCGCGCTGCGCGCGGCCGGGCTCGCGGTGCCGCAAACGATGGAGCCCCCGAAATGAGGTCCCCGCGTCACGCCGTACTCGCCACGCTCGCCGCGCTCGCGCTGCTCGTCCCGCCGCTCGCCAGCGGGCAGGCGCCGCCGCCGCCGCGATCCGACGCGGTTCCGACCGCCGAGCAGGTCGAACGCCGGCTCGCGTCGGTGCAGACGTTGATCACCGGGTCGTCCGGCGCCCGGCAGATCGCCGCCTCCGGCGTCGCCGCGGCGGCCGCTCGTCAGGGCGAGGCGCGGAAGCTCTATGAACAGGCGCGCGCGGCGGCGGCCGCTGGAGACCCGGCCGGCGCGTCGAAGCTCCTCGACGCCGCGTCGAAGGCGATGTTCGAGGCGGTGCGCCTCGCCGCGCCCGAGACCGTCGTCGCCGACAAGCAGAAGGCCGACTTCGAGGCGAGATTCGACTCGACGAAGGCGCTGCTCGAGGCCCAGAAGCGCATCGCCGCGGAGAAAGGCGGCGGAGTCCCGGCCGAGCTGACGGCGAGGATCGAGTCATTGCTCGTGTCCGCGCGGCGCAGCGCGAGCTCCGGCGATTACGCCGGCGGCCGCACCGCGCTCGACCAGGCCTATCTCGCGTCGAAATCGGCGATCGGGTCGCTGCGTGGCGGCGACACGCTGGTGCGCTCGCTCAACTTCGCGTCCAAGGAGGAGGAGTATCACTACGAGCTCGACCGCAACGACACGCACCGGATGCTGGTCGACGTCCTGACCAAGGGCAAGACGCTCTCCTCGTCGACCGACGCGATGATCCGCGAGTCGCTCGCCGAGTCCGCGCGGCTGCGCGGTGTCGCCGAGGGACAGGCGGCGCAGCGCGACTTCGAGCGCGGCATCGGCACGCTCGAGGACTCGACCAAGGCGCTGGTTCGCGCGATCCGGGCGGCCGGCGTCTTCATCCCCGGCTGACCGATGCGTCCGGGCCGCGCGATCGTGCTCGCGTTCGCCGTGTTCGCGGCGACCGCCGCGGCCCAGGTCGCCTACAAGCGCGTCTGGCCGACGCTCGCGACCGACGGCATCCACGATCCGGCGAGCCCCGGGCTCGCCGTGCTCCAGGAACCGGCCGAGGCGCTCTCGGCGTTGCCGCCCGATTTCGTCGGGAATCTGGTCAGCTGGGTGGCGGCGCTCGACGGCGGCTACATCCAGCCGCGCAGCGCCATCGATCCGGAAACGCGCGTCGAGCTGCGCCGCACCCAGGTACTGCTCAAGCGCACCGGCGAGTTGCCGCTCGTCGTGTTCCCGCATCGCCAGCACACCGCCTGGCTCGATTGCAAGAACTGTCACGACCAGCTCTTCGAGCAGAAGGCCGGCGCGACGATGATCAACATGTTCCTGATCCTCCAAGGGGAGAAGTGCGGCGTCTGTCACGGCGCCGTCGCCTTCCCGCTGACCGAGTGCGCGCGCTGCCACAGCGTCGCCCGCGGCAGCGACGCCGAGAAGTCGTTCCGCAACCTGGTCCGCGAATGATCGTCGCCCCGGCCCTGTGGCGCGCGCTGGTCGCGGTCGCCGCGGTCGCGGCGGGCGCCGCCTCGGTTCCGGCGCCGGTGAGGGCGGAATACGGCGACGTCGTGATCAACCGGCGCGCCGAGCGCGGCGGTGTGCGACCGGTCGTGTTTCCGCACTGGTTCCACCGGATCCGCTTCCGCTGCAAGGTCTGCCATTCGGAACTGGGCTTCCGGATGCGCGCCGGCGCCAACGACGTGCTGATGACGGACATCATCGACGGCCGGTTCTGCGGCATGTGCCACAACGGCCGGACCGCCTGGGGCGCCGAGCAGTGCGACATCTGCCACAGCGGCAAGCCCGGCCTTCCGCCCGGCATCCAGGGCGGCAACGAGACGCGGGGGCCCGGTCGATGGTGACGCCGGCGAGGCGTCGCGGGTCGACGGTCGCGGCGCTGGCGTTCGTCGTGCTCGCCGCCTGCGCAGCGGTCGACGTCGAACCGCCGGCGCGGGCGCAGAACCTTTCGGCGGGCGTCCTGTCGCCCTGGATGTCGATCGGCGGCGGCTGGCTGGCGGCAGCGCCGACGGCCGCCGGCGGCGCCGCGCCGGCGCCCGCGATGCCGGCCGTTCCGGGCGGCCGACGCATGCTGATGCGCCCGGTGTCGGTCGCGGCGCGCGGCGACGACGTCTACATCGCCGACGCCGCGGCGCGCGTCCTGTACCGGTACGAACGCTCAGCGGACCGTCTGCAGACGATCGCGGTGCTGGGCGCGATCCGCGCCGGGCTGCCGATCGGCCTCGCCGTCGACTCGGCGCGGTCGGTCTACGTCGCCGACCCCGCCTCGGGACGGGCGTACGCGCTCGACTCGGCCGGCCGCTTGCGCACCCGCTATGTCGCGCCGCACGCGCAGCCGCTGCCGGTCGCGATCGCGCCGATCGGGCCGGGGCCCGACGTGCTGGTCGCCGACGGCGCGCTGCAGCGCGTGATCCGCTACAACCCGCTCGGACGCCCGATCGGGGAGCTGCCTTCCGACCGGATCCGATTCAACGAGATCGTCGACATGCGCGCCGGACCGCGCGGCGTCTACGTGCTCGACCGCGCGGCGCGGCAGGTCGTCGTCTTCGAACGGGGCGAGACCTTCGCCGACGCGATCTCGCTGGACGACGTCGCCGATCCGGTCGCGCTCGCCGTCGACCGGACCGACCGCGTCTACGTCCTCGACGCCGCCGACCAGACGATCGTCGTCTACTCGAACGGCGTCGCGATCAGCCGCTTCGGCGGCGGCGGCGCGGTGCCGGGCCGCTTCGCCGGTCCGACGTCGATCGACGCCGACGAGAACCTGGTCTACGTCGCCGACGGCGGCAACGCGCGCGTGCAGCTGCTGCTGGCGACACCCGAGGGAGCGCGTCCGCGATGAGGGCGGCGTCGATCGCAACCGCCGGGCGTCGCCCGTGGCGCGGCGCGGCGATCGCGCTCGTCGCCGTCGTGCTCGGCGGCTGCGCGGCCCCCCGGCTGACGATGGTCTACGGCGGCGTCGATCCGATCGACGACGGCCGGGTGTGGCCTTCGGTCCAGTCGGGCGAAGTGCCACGCTACCGCTACGTCGGCGAACTGACCGGCGAGACGAACTTCGTCGACGCCGACGGTGCGGATCCCGCCGCGCTCGCCCGCAAGGTCCTGGCGATCGTCGCCGGGCTCGCCGAGAAGCCGGTGGCGCAGGACGTGCTCCAGCGCCCGCAGGGCGGATACACCGACGCCGCCGGCCGCGTCTACGTCACCGACGTGAGCCGCAAGGCGGTGTTCGTGTTCGACGCTCCGGCGGGCAAGCTCGCGGTCTGGGAGCAGGCGGCGCCCGGCGAGCGCTTCGGCGCGCCGATCGCGGTCGCCCCCGGACGGGACGGCGAGCTCCTGGTCACCGACGCCGACCGCGGGGAAGTGTTCCGTCTGGCGGTCGACGACGGGCGGCCGCTCGGCCGCTTCGGCAAGGACGTCCTCGCGCGTCCGACCGGGGTCGTCCGCGACCCGCGGGCGCGGCGCGTCTACGTCGCCGACGCGCGGGCCCACGTCGTGCGGTCTTCGACGACGACGGCGCCGTGGTCGGGACGATCGGAGACGCGGGCGGCGGCGGCGACGGGCGACCCGGTTTCAACGCGCCGCTCCATCTCGCGTTCGCCGACGGTTCGCTCTACGTCGTCGATGGGCTCGACTCGCGCGTCGTCGTCGTCGACCCGTCCGGCCGGGAGCGCTCGACGATCGGCAAGCGCGGTCTGTACGTCGGCAATCTCGTCCGGCCCAAGGGTGTGGCGGTCGACGACGAGCAGAACGTCTACGTCGTCGAGTCGATGCACGACCGCCTGCTCGTGTTCGACGGCGAAGGTCGCCTCCTGATGTCGATCGGCGGCACCGGCCGCGACGTCGGCCGCTTCTACCTGCCGGCCGGCGTCTGGGTCGATGCCCGCAACCGCGTCTACGTCGCCGACATGTTCAACGGCCGCGTCGTCGTCTTCCAGTTCCTCGGGGGATCCTGATGCGCCCGGCCGCCGCGTTCGCGCTCACGCTCGCGTTCGGCGCGGCGATGGTCGCGTGGATGCCGATCGGGACCGGCGACTCGCGCGCGGCGCGGGTCTCCGACATCGCCAAGACCAAGCACAACCTGTCGACCTCCGGCCCGGGCCCCGCCAAGGCGACCAGCGAGAGCCAGATCTGCGTCTTCTGCCACACACCCCACGGCGCCGACGCGCTGCCCGGCGCGCCGCTGTGGAACCGCCAGCGCGTCGGCGACACCTACACGACCTACACGTCGTCGTCGATGGAAGCCTCGGCCGCCGAGTTGGCCGCGGGTCCGGGCGGCAGCTCGAAGCTGTGCCTGTCCTGCCACGACGGGACGCTCGCGGTCGCCAACGTCAACGTGCTGAACGGCGCGCAGAACGTCACGATCCCGATGACCGGTCTCGCGCCCGGCAACCGGATTCCGTCCGGGGCGGGGACCGATACCGGATTCACGCGCAATCTCGGCGTCGACCTGACCAACGACCACCCGATCTCGTTCACCTACGACGCGGCGCTCGCCAGCGCCGACGGCGAGCTGCGCACGCCGGACGGGGCGAACGTCGGCACGCGCTCGGCCGGCGTGCACCCGAAGCTGCCGCTCGAGAACGGCCAGGTCCAGTGCACGACCTGCCACGATCCGCACATCACCGACACCGACAGCTCCCAGCTGCCGGTCAAGTTCCTGCGCCTCAACCGGTTCCAGCGGGTCGGACCGGCCGGCGGCGCGTTCCTGTCGAACGACGACATCATCTGCCTCGCCTGCCACGACAAGGCCGGCGGCACGTGGGCGCGGTCGGCGCATGCGAACCCGAACGTCGCCGAGGAGGTGTACACGAACACCGCCGCCGACCGGCGCGAATTCCCGCGCGGGCTCAAGGTCTGGGAGGCCTCCTGCCTCAACTGCCACGACACGCACACGGTCCAGGGCGCGCGGCGGCTGGCCCGCGAGGGCACCGACTCGGCGTCCACGCCCAAGGGCGCCGGCGCCTCCGCGATCGAGGAGACCTGCTATCAGTGCCACCGCGAACTCGCCGGCAGCGCGCTGACGACCGCGGTCCCGAACATCCGCGACGAGTTCGTGACGTCGACCTACCGGATGCCGATCACCAACGCCGCGCAAGGCGTCGGCGGCGTGACCGAGGAGCCGCACGACATCGGCACCGGCACCGGCATCCGCCGGGGCAAGGACTTCCTCGAGTCGCCGCTGAAGCTCGGCAAGGGCGATCTGGACAACCGGCACGTCGAGTGCACCGACTGCCACAACCCGCACCGCGTCACCAAGCGGGCGCTGTTCCACGAGAACGGCGCGACGCCGACGCAGGGCACGCACAACCACGCGGCCGGACACACGAACATCGCCTCCGGTGCGCTGCGCGGCTCGTTCGGTGTCGAGCCGATCTACAGCTCGACCGGCGCGGCGTTCGGCACCAACCCGACCTCCTACTCGGAGAAGCGCGGCGACGGCGGCGACGGCGCGTCGACGGCGGTGTTGTCGAACTGGGTCACCCGCGAGTACCAGGTCTGCCTCAAGTGCCACTCCGACTACGCCTACGACACGCCGCCCGATCTCGGCTACTCCGGCGGGACCACGCCGGGCACCAACGGCGTGCAGAGGTACACGAACCAGGCGATGGAGCTCCAGGCGCCGTCCGGGCACCGCGGCGAGGTGACCGCGACCAATTCCGGGGCGTTCTCCGGCCAGGTGCGCAACCCGCCGGGCTGCGCGACCTGCAACGTCGGCGGCTGCTCCTGCTACAGCGTCAACTTCCAGACCTCGAACCACCGCGGCTGGCATCCGGTCATCGGCGACACCGGCCGCGACTACGGCACCCGCGGCATCTCGTCGACCGGCGGCGTCTTCGTCGCGCCGTGGAACCTGGGCGCCGACGTCGGCGCGCAGACGATGTACTGCACCGACTGCCACGGCGCGTCGACGCCCGAGGGCACGGTCGTGCCGAGCGGCCGGCCCTGGGGACCGCACGGCTCGTCCAATCCGTTCATCCTCAAGGGCGAGTGGTCGAACACGACCGGCGCGACCGACGACAGCGGGGCCTATACGACCAACGCGCTGTGCTTCAAGTGCCACGCGGCGTCCAACTACGCGCACAAGGACGGCAACGGCTCGGTGAGCAACCAGTCGAGCGGCTTCTACAACTCCAGCAAGGGCAACCTGCACGCCTTCCACACCGACAAGATCAACGCGATCCGCTGCACCTGGTGCCATGTCGCCGTGCCGCACGGATTCAAGAACAAGGCGCTGCTCGTCAACCTGAACGACGTCGGCGCCGAGGGCGGACTCGCCCCCGGCACGCAGGTCCGCAACGGCACGACCGCCGGCTACAACAACCCGCCGTACTACCTGAACGCCAAGCTCAAGATCCGGACCTTCGCCGCCAGCGGGCAGTGGTCCGACACGAACTGCGGTTCCGCCGGGGCGCCGGGCAACGGCCAGTCCGGCAAGTCGTGGATGCGCGATTCGAGCGAGAACTGCGCGAGCCCGCCGTGATCGCGACGATCGTGCGCAGGCTCGGATCGCCGCCGCTGACGCTCGCCGCGTTCGCGGCGGTCGGCCTGGGCGTGCTCGTCGAGGGCTGGGTGACGAGCGCCTGGCGGCTCGCCGGTCCCTTCGCGCTGGTCGCGGTGAACCTGGCCTGCGCGATCGCGACGCGGCCCCGGCTGCGGCGAGGCGGCCTGGGCGTCTTTCACGCGGCGCTCTTCGTCGCGATGATCGTCGCCGCCGTCGGGCGGCTTTCGCACGTCCAGGGTCGCGTCGAGGTCGTCGACGGCGCGGCGTTCGACCCGTCGGCGGTCGAGATCACGTCCTCCGGACCTTTCGCCGGCGGATTCGACGGCGTCGCGTTCGCGCAGGGTGCCTACACCGTCGACTACCTGCCGGGTCTCAAGCGCATGCGCACGCGCAGCACCGTCGTCGTCGACGACGGCGAGGCGGACCGGCGGTCGCTCGTCGTCGGCGACGACGTTCCGCTGGTCGTGAACGGCTGGCGCTTCTACACGACGCACAACAAGGGCTACGCGGCGTTGCTCGCCTGGACCGGCGCCGATGGCGCGACGGTGGCCGGCGCCGTGCACTTCCCGTCGTATCCGCGCTTCGACTGGAAGCAGGAGCAGACTTTCATGCTGCCCGGCGCGGGGGATCTGATGATCCGGCTCGACCTTCCGGCGCCGGCCGACGCGGACGTCGAGTGGCGCTTCGCACCCTCGACGCGGGTTGCCGACGTCGTCGTCGTCGCCGACGGCCGCGAGCACCGCCTCGCCCCCGGCGCGGCGTTGCGATTGGCGGCGGGCACGCTGCGCTACGAGGGCGTGCGCGGCTGGATGGGCTACCGGATCGACCGCGATCCTTCCGTGCACACGCTCCTCGCGATCGCGCTGATCGCCATCGCCGGGCTCGCGGTCCATGTACTGGGCGGATCACGCCGGCCACGCCCGGCGGCGGACGCGTTGCCGGAGGCTTCGGCATGAACGGCGCTCCCCTCCTTGCGGCGGAGCTCGCCTGGATCCGGGCGGGCACGATCCTCGCGCTCGCCGCGGCGACGCTGGCGATCGTCCGTCCGGCGCTCGCGGCGACGCGCCCCTCCGGGCACGGCGGCGGGCCGACGGCGCGGGCCGCCGGCGCCGCCTACGGCGCCTTCGTGCTGGCGGTCGGTGCGATCGTCGTCGGCATCGCGATTCGCTGGGCGCGCCTGGGTCACGGACCGTTCCTGACGATGTTCGAGATCCTGGTCTCGAACGTCGCGAGCCTGGGCGTCGTCTACGCGGTCGTGCATGCGGCGGTACCGTCGGCGCGGCGCGCCGCGCCGGTCGCGATCGCGATCGTCGCCCTGCTCGCGGCGTGGTCGCTCGTGGCCGACCCGGCCGATTCGCGGCTGCCGCCGACCTACGAGACGCTCGTTCTGTGGCTGCACGTGCTGCTGGGCAAGATGTTCCTGGGCTGCGCGCTCGTCGCGACCGGACTCGCCGGTGCGGTTCTGCTGGGCCGGGCGGGTCGCGGCGAGGCCTGTGTCGCGCTCGACGAGCTGGCATGGCGGTTCCTGCGGGTGGCGCTGGTGTTCGAGACCGCGATGCTGATCGCCGGCGCCGTCTGGGCGCAGAACGCCTGGGGCCGCTGGTGGGCCTGGGATCCGCTGGAGACCTGGGCGTTCGCCACCTGGCTCGCGCTGGCCGGCGCGCTGCACGCGCGCGGGGCCTACCGGCTCGGGCCGCGCGCCGGCGCGACGCTGGCGATCGTCGTCTTCGTGCTCGCCTTCCTCACCTTCTTCGGTGTGCCGTTCGTCAGCGTCGCGCCGCATCAGGGGGCCGTATGACGGGTGACCGACGGCGCCGGCGCGCGCCCGTGGGGATCGCGATCGCCGGATGCGCGGCGCTGCTCGCCGCCGGAACCTGGGTCTCGACCCGGCCGGCCGTGCCGCAGGCCGGCGTCGCGGAGGAGGTCGTCGCGGCGACGGTCGACACCGCCTCGCACGCACGAACCTCCCGGCGTGCCGAGGTCGACGCGCGGTTCCGCCAGGGCGTCGTCATGCTGCACGCGCGGCGCTACGACCATGCGATCGCGGCGCTGCACCGGGTGATCGAGCTCGAGCCGCGGATGCCCGAGGCGCACGTCAACCTCGGCTACGCCTTCCTCGGCAACGGCGATCCGCGGGCGGCCCGCGATTTCTTCGCCGGCGCGATCGCGCTCCGCGCGTCGCAGGCGAACGCCTGGTACGGCCTGGCGATCGCCAGCGACGCGCTCGCCGATCGCGCGCAGGCGATCGGCGCGATGCGCACGTACCTCCACCTGACCGACCAGGACGATCCGTACCGGCGCCGGGCGATGGCCGCGCTCTGGGAGTGGCAGGCGGCGTCGGGCCGGCGGGATCCGGAGTCGGCGCTGCCCCCCGCCAGGCGCACCGATCCGGCGGCGAGGTCGAGAACCGACGCCTTCGGATTCCCGTGTTTCGGAACGGCCGGGCTCGATTGCGCGCTGCGCGCCCCGGCGCGTGCCGGGGCGGGCCGGGCATCCGGGTTGCTTGCGGTCCCCGCGAGAGAAGAGGCCGGCGTTCGTCGGACGACACCATGATTCCGGAGCTCGGACACCTGTCGCTGATCGTCGCGCTCGTCGTCGCCGCGGTCGGCGCCGCGGGCGCGCTCGCCGGCGCCGCCCGTGGCGATCGCACGCTGATCGCGTTCGCCCGTCCGGCGGCGCAGACGCAGACCGTCTTCGTCGTCGTCGCCTTCCTGGCGCTGGTGCACGCGTTCGTGACCAACGACTTCTCGGTGAAATACGTCGCGATGCACTCGAACACCGCGCTGCCGGTCGCCTACCGCGTCGCCGGCGTCTGGGGCGGACACGAGGGGTCGATGCTGCTGTGGACGCTGATCCTCGTGCTGTGGATGTCGGCGGTCGGCCTGTTCAGCCGCGCGCTGCCCGACGTGCTGGTCGCGCGGGTGCTCGGTGTGATGAGCCTCGTCACCGTCGGTTTCGCCGCCTACGTGCTCGCGGTGTCGAATCCGTTCGAGCGGCTGCTGCCGGCGGCGGCGGAGGGTCGCGACCTCAACCCGCTCCTGCAGGATCCGGGCATGGTGCTGCATCCGCCGCTGCTCTACATGGGCTACGTCGGCTTCTCGGTCGCGTTCGCGTTCTCGGTCGCCGCGCTGCTCGGCGGCCGGCTCGACGCCGCCTGGGCGCGCTGGTCGCGACCGTGGACGACCGTCGCCTGGCTCTTCCTCACGCTCGGCATCGCGCTGGGCAGCTTCTGGGCCTACTACGAACTGGGCTGGGGCGGCTGGTGGTTCTGGGATCCGGTCGAGAACGCGTCGCTGATGCCCTGGCTCGTCGGCACCGCGCTCGTCCATTCGCTCGCGGTGACCGAGAAGCGCGGCGCGTTCCGCGCCTGGACCGCGTTGCTCGCGATCTGCGCCTTCTCGCTGTCGCTGCTCGGCACCTTCCTGGTCCGCTCGGGCGTGCTGACGTCGGTGCACGCGTTCGCGACCGATCCGCGCCGCGGACTGTTCATCCTCGGCCTGCTCGCCGTCGTCGTCGGCGGATCGCTGGCGCTGTTCGCGCTGCGCGGCTCGGCGATGCGCAGCGCCGGCGCCTGGTCGCCGGTGTCGCGGGAGTCGTTCCTGCTCGCCAACAACGCGATGCTCGTCGCCGCCGCCGGCTGCGTGCTGCTGGGCACGCTCTATCCGTTGATGCTCGACGCGCTGGGACTGGGCAAGATCTCGGTGGGACCCCCGTACTTCGAGGCGGTCTTCACGCCGCTGGTCGCGCCGCTGGTCTTGCTCATCGGCGCGGGCATGGTCGCCCGCTGGCGCGACGACCGCCTCGCGCGCGTGCTCGGACCGCTCAAGTGGGCCGCGGCGGTCGCGGTGGTCGCCGCGATCGGCGTGCCGATCGCGATGGGCCGCCTCGCGCCGCTGCCGGCGCTCGGCTTCCTGCTCGCCGCCTGGGTGCTGGGCTCGGTCGCCACGGCGCTGGCCGGGCGGCTGCGTCATCCCGGCGGCCGACCCGGCGCGCTCCTCGCCCAGCCGCGCGCCTTCCACGGAATGCTCGTCGCGCATGCCGGCATCGGCGTGTTCATCATCGGCGTCACGATGGTCAAGTCCTACGAGATCGAGAAGGACGTGCGCATGCAGGTCGGCGACGTGGCCGAACTCGGTCGCTACTCGGTCCGGCTCGACCGCCTGGTCGAGGTCGAGGGCCCGAACTACGTCGCGCTGCGCGGGACCTTCGTCCTGATGGTCGACGGCCGGGCGGTCGACGTGCTCGAACCGGAGAAGCGCGTCTACAGGACGCAGCGGATGCCGATGACCGAAGCCGCGATCTCGCGCGGCGTCGCCGGCGACACCTACATCGCGATGGGCGAGCGCGTCGGCGAAGGCGCCTGGGCGATCCGCCTGCAGCGCAAGCCCTTCGTCGACTGGATCTGGGCCGGCTGCCTGCTGATGGCGCTGGGCGGGGCCGTGGCCGCGAGCGACCGGCGCTACCGGATAAGAGCGGGATCGTCGATCGGCGCGCCGGCGACGGCATCCGCGGCCACGGGAGCCGGCGAATGAGCGGGCGCGCGCCGCGCTGGTCGCTCGGAATCGTGCTGGCGCTCGTTCTGTCGATCGCGGCCGCGCGCGTGATCCGCGGCGCCGGCGAGCGCTGGGACCTGCCGCCGCCGGCCGACGTCGCGGCGGCCCGGGTCGCGGAAGGCCCGTTCGTCGTCAACCTCTGGGCGACCTGGTGCACCGCGTGCCGGGTCGAGATCGGATCGTTGCACGCGCTCGCGCGGGAAGCGGGCATTCCGGTCGTCGGCGTCAACGTCGGCGACCGGCCCGAGGACATCGAGCGCTGGTTCGCGCGCTACGGCGATCCGTACCGCGCGCACCTGGACGACGCCGGCGGCGCGATCCTCGCCCGCTACCGGGTCCAGACGCTGCCGGTCACGCTGGTGGTCGGGCGGGACCGCGAGATCCAGTTGCGCATCGACGGCGTGCTGACGCCGGAGATCGTCCGCCAGCGGGTGTTGCCGGTCCTGCGCACGCTGGGGTCGTGATGGGACGCGCGATCGGGCTCGTCGTGGGTCTCGCCATCGCCGGCGCGCTCGGCGCCGCCCCGCCGCCGGTCGATCCGGAGGGCCGCTTGAAGGGGCTCGCGGATGAGTTACGCTGTCTGGTCTGCCAGAACCAGACGATCGGCGATTCGAACGCCCCGCTGGCCAACGACCTCAAGCGCGAAATCCGAACGATGATCGCCGCCGGCCGGACCGACGAGGAGATCCGCGCGTACATGGTCGCCCGCTACGGCGATTTCGTCCTCTATCGGCCGCCGGTCGGCGTCGCGACGGCGCTGCTCTGGGGAGGTCCGTTCGCGCTCGCCGCCGCCGGGATCGCCGGCCTGGTGCTCCAGGCGCGGCGCCGCCGGCGCGACGATGAGCCCCTGTCGGACGACGAGGCGCGCCGCGCCCGCGAGCTGATCGAGACGGGGACCCGATGATCGCCTTCGTGCTCGCCGGGGCGCTCCTCGTCGGGGCCGCCCTGCTGTTTCTCCTGCCGCCGTTGCTCGCCCGGCCGCGCACCGGTGTCGAGGCGGACGCCGCGGCGCTCGCCGTCTACCGCGACAGCGCCTCGGAACTCGCGCGAGACCTCTCGGCCGGCATGCTGGCGCCAGCCGGTCTCGAGGCCGCCCGGCGCGATCTCGAGGCACGGGTCGCCCGCGAATTCGCCCCGAACCCTGAGGCGCCGGGGCGCGCGCTCGCGCCGCCACCGGCGCTCGCGCTCGCCACGACCGTGATCCTGATCGCCGGGACGGCCGGTCTTTACGCCTGGCTCGGGACGCCGGCGGCGCTCGCGCCGCCGCCACGAGTCTCGGCGGCCGCCGGGTCGACGCACGCGCTCGGCACCGCCGACATCGAGGCTCGCGTCACCGCCGCCGCCGCCCGGCTGCGCGAGCAGCCGGGCGACGTCGACGGCTGGCAGGTGCTCGGGCGCTCGTACGCGGCGCTCGGGAGGTTCCGGGAGGCCGCCGACGCGCTCGCGAAGGCGGCCGAGCTCGTCCCGCGCGATCCGCAGGTGCTGGTCGACTACGCCGACGCGCTCGCCATGGTCGCCAATCGCGATCTCTCCGGCCGCCCGTCGGCGCTGGTCGCGCAGGCGCTGGCGATCGATCCGAAACACCCGAAGGCGCTCGCCCTGGCCGCGACCGCGGCGTTCCGCGAACGGCGCTACGCCGAGGCGGCCGCGTACTGGGAGCGTGCGCTCGCCAATGTTCCGCCGGGGTCGGAGGCGGCGAACTCGCTGGGCCGCAGTCTCGCCGAAGCGAAGGCGCTCGCGGGCGCCGGGCCTGCGGCGGCCGGCACAGGCTCGTCGCCGGCGGCGGCGATCGCCGGCGAGGTCTCGCTGGGCGCCGCCGTCCGGGCGAGCGTCGCGCCCGACGACGTCGTGTTCGTGTACGCGCGCCAGCCGGACGGCGGCGGTCCGCCGCTCGCCGTGCTGCGCGCACGCGTGGCCGATCTGCCGCTCTCGTTCGTCCTCGACGACCGCCACGCGATGTCGCCGGCGGCGAGGCTCTCCGGCGCGAGCCGGGTCGTCGTTGCCGCACGGGTCGCCAAGGCAGGAACGCCGGCGGCGCGCGCCGGCGACCTCGAAGGATCGACCGCCGCCGTGCCGATCGGGGCGACCGGCGTGCGCGTCGTGATCGACCGGGTCGTGCGCTGAGTGGACTCGGATGCCCGCCTGGACCTCGCGGCCGACGCCGACCCGGCGGAGGTCCCGTCCGGCCGCTGGAAGGCGCTGGGCGGCAGCGCCCAGGGCTTCGGTGCCGCCTGGGCGGTCCTGGCGATCTCGCTGATCGTCACCGGATTCGTCTGCTACGCGGCCAATCGCTACGAGCAGGAGCGCGTCGCGTCGCTCTTCCTGTACCGGACCGACCGGGTGATGCGCGAGATCCAGTCGGCGTTCGGTGCGCAGGAGGCCGCGGTCCGGGCGGCGGCCGGCCTGATCGAGGCCGACGACGGCTTTTCGCGCGCGCGCTGGCGCGGCTACTTCCGCCATCAGCCGATGGCTCCGGCGGTCCCCGGGCTCGAGGCGATCGGCTACGCCCCGAGAGTGGCGGAGTCCGAGCGCGCCGCGCACGAGGCGCAGGTGCGCGAGGACGGCATGCCCGACTACGTCGTCGTGCCCGAGGGCGCGCGGCCGGTGTATTTCCCGATCGCCTATCTGCGCGCGCTGCGCGAGCCGGTGCCGATCCCGATGGGCTACGACGTGGCCTCCACCCGGTCGCTGGCCGATGTGTTGCGCGTGTCCGCCGGCACCGGACGGGTGAGCGGCGGCTGGGTCGAATCGCCCGCGCGCGGCGATCGACCCGCGCCGTGGCTGGTCGTCGATCCGGTCTACCGCGGGCGCACGAGCGGCGCGAACCCGGTCGAACGAGCGCATCCGCAGGGTTTCGTCGTCGCCGCGATCGACATCGCCGACGTGATGCGAGGCGCACTGGGCGACGATCTGCCGCTGATCGCCTTCCGGATCGCCACCTCCGCGGGGAGCACGCCCGAGGCCCGCGCGGTCGAGTCGGCGGAGTTCCGCACGGCGGCGTCGCGCGCCGCCGGCTACGGGCTCACCCGGGCCTCGACCGCGATGCAGGGCGACCGCGAATGGCGCGTGGAGTTCGCCGCCTTCCCGGCGTTCCGCGACGCGGTCGGCACACGCCTGCATCTGACGGTCATCATCGCCGGCCTGCTGGTGAGCGGACTGCTGTTCGCGATCGCGGCGACGATCGCGAACACCCGCCGGCGCGCGGTCGCCTTCGCCGCCGAACGCACCCGCCAGCTCTCCGAGACGCTGACGACGCTCGCCCACAGCGAGGAACAGGTCCGCGCGGTGTTCGACAACACCGTCGAGGGCATCATCACGATCGACACCGAGGGAACGATCCGCAGCGTCAATCCGGCGACCGAGCGCATCTTCGGCTATCCGCCCGCCGAGCTCCTCGGCCGAAACGTCAACCTGCTGATGCCGCCGCCGCATCGCGATCGCCACGACGCCTACCTCGCCCGCTACCACGAGACCGGCGAGGCCAGACTGCTCGGCCGCGGCGCCCGCGAAGTCGAGGGACTGCGCAAGGACGGCACGCGGGTGCCGATCGATCTGTCGATCTCGACGATGACGGTCGGCGGCCAGCGGCTCTACTGCGGATTCCTACGCGACATCTCCGACCGGGTCCGGTTCGAGCGCGTGCTGGCGGACAACGAACACAAGCTGCGTACCTACATCGAGCGTTCGATCGATGGCGTCATGGTCGTCGATCGGACCGGCCGCTACCACGAGGTCAACCCGGCGGCCTGCGAGCTCTTCGGTCTCACCGCCGAGGAACTCCTCGAGCGCTCGATCGCCGATGTCGTCGTGCCGGAAGCGGAGAATCTGCGGATGGCCCAGGCGCACTTCGCCGCGGTCGTCGAACACGGCGAGAGCCGGGGGGAGGTGCGGCTGACGCGCAAGGGCGGCGGCGAATTCGTCGGCGAGATCAACGCGGTGGCGATCGGCGGCGACCGCTACCTCGGCATCATCCGCGACGTGACCGCCCGTCGGGAAGCCGAGCGGGAGCTGCGCCGCGAACGCGAACGGCTCGAGGAGCGGGTGCGGGAGCGCACGCACGTGCTCACCGAGACCAACCGGACGCTGGAGCAGGAAGTCGCGGAACGGCGTCGCATCGAGGCGGAGCTCGTCAGCGCGCGCCTGGCGGCGGAATCGGCGGCGGCGGCGAAGTCGGCGTTCCTCGCCAACATGAGCCACGAGATCCGCACGCCGCTCAACGCCCTGACCGGCATGGCGGCGCTGCTCGAGGAAACGCGCCTGACGCCGGAGCAGCGGAGCTACCTCGAGGGCGTTCGCGCCAGCGGCGACACGTTGCTGTCGGTGATCTCGGACATCCTCGACTTCTCGAAGATCGACTCCGGCTTCATGGAGCTCGAGGTCGAGACTTTCGACCTCGCCGCCTGTATCGAGGACTCGCTCGACGTGCTCGCGGCGAAGGCGGGCAGCGTCGGTCTGGAACTCGTCTACCGGATGACTCCCGACGTGCCGCCGCTGATCCGCGGCGACCGCACCCGCGTGCGGCAGGTGCTGGTGAACCTGGTCGGCAACGCGATCAAGTTCACGCCCTCCGGCGAGATCGAGGTCGACGTGACGGTCGCCGGCGCCGACGCCGGGGGCACGCTGCTGCGGTTCGCGGTGCGCGACACCGGCATGGGCATTGCGGTCGACAAGGTCGGGCAGCTGTTCCGGCCCTTCATGCAGGCCGACAGCTCGACGACCCGCCGTTTCGGCGGCACCGGCCTCGGGCTCGCGATCTGCGCGCGGCTGGTCCAGCTGATGGGCGGCGAGATCGACGTCGTGAGCGAGGAAGGCCGCGGCTCGACCTTCACCTTCACGATCCGCGCGAACGCGGTCACCGTGCCGGGCACGGTTCCGATCGCCGCGCAGCCGCATCCGGAATTCCGCGGTCGGCGGATGCTGGTCGTCGACGACAACACCGCGTCGCTCGCGATGCTCGCCGACCTGGGCGGCGGATGGCGCTGGCAGGTCGATCGCGCTTCGAGCGTCGCCGAGGCGCGCGAGCTGCTCGCCACCTGCGCGCGCTACGATGCGATCATCGCCGACGAGGAGATGCCCGACGGCGGCGGCCTCGCGATCGCCGAGTCGCTCACCGGCGCCGACGCGCCGTTCGTCGTGCTGCTGACGCCGTTGCCGGGTCGCGAGAGCCGTCCGGCGGACGCCTATCCGGCGTGCGTGCGGGCGAGCGTGCGCAAGCCGATCAAGCCCGCGCGCCTGTGCCTCGCGCTGCTCAACGCGCTGGGCGGCGTCGCGTCGGTTCCGGACGACAGCGGCAGTAAGGCGCGCCTGGATCCGTCGATGGCGCGGCGCCTGCCGTTGTCGATCCTGGTCGCCGAGGACAGCGCGATCAACCGGCAGGTGGCGATCGGTGTCCTGTCGAAGCTCGGCTACGAACCGGTGGTCGTCGGCAACGGGCGCGAGGCGGTCGACCAGGTCCTCGCCCGGCCGTTCGACGTGGTCTTCATGGACCTGCAGATGCCGGAGATGGACGGCCTCGAGGCGGTCCGCCGGATCCGCGGCGCGCGCGTCCGCCAGCCCCGGATCGTCGCGATGACGGCGAACGCGTTGCAGCAGGACCGCGAGAGCTGCCTGCAGGCCGGCATGGACGATTATGTCGCCAAGCCGGTGCAGCCGATCCAGATCCAGCAGCTGCTCGGTCAGTGGGGCGCGGTGATCACCGCCGAGCGCCGGTCCGGGGTCGCCGGGCCGAAGGGTCCGCGGGTCACGGCGGACGCCAACAGCGTTCTCGATCAGCGGACGCTCTCCGAGCTGGCCGCGCTCGACGAGCCGGGGAAGCCGAGTCTGCGCGGGCGTCTGATCCGTCAGTACCTCGAGGAGACGCCGAAGGCGATCGCCGAAGTGCGCTCGCTCTTCGAGTCCGGAGATCGGGCAGGGGCCTCGCGCCGCGCCCATCGGCTCGCCGGCGCGAGCGCGAGCGTCGGCGCGTCGGGACTCGCCGACGCCTGCCGCGCGATCGAGCGTTCGCTCGCGAGCGGCGAGGAGGCGGACGGTACGGTTCCGATGCGTCTCGACGCGATGTTCGCCGCGACGCGCGAGGCGCTGTCGCGCCTGCTCGACCGGCAGGAGTCTGCTGCCGATTGATCGCCGGGACGTCGGCCCGATCGTCGCCCCGCGCCGGCGCCCGCGAACCCGGCTCCGGCCCCGCACCGGAAGGCGCGTCGATCGCCGCAGGACACGGCCCTGGCGCCGGGAACCGCCTTCGCCCCCGGGGAGGTCCTTCTAGCGCCGCTTGCCCTGCAGGTGCGACACGCCGCCGAAGCTGCCGACCCACAGCGTGCCGTCGTCGGCGGTCGCCATCGAGAACACCGTGTTCGAGAACAGCCCGTCGGCGACGGTCTTGGTCTCGAACCGATCGCCGACTCTCTTCGCCAGCCCGGCGTTGGTGCCGATCCACATCTCGCCGGCCGGATCGATGTGCAGCATGAACACGTGGTTCCCGGGCAGGCCGTCGGCGACCGTGTAGTTCTTCCACGCCTGGCCGTCGTAGCGGGCGAGGCCGCCGCCCCAGGTGCCGGCCCAGACGACGCCGTCGCGATCGACGGCGAGCGAGATGATGTAGTTCGGGTTATAGGCGGTGTCGATGTTGGACAGCCCCATCTCCTGTTTCTGCTTCGCGTGGTGGCTCGACACTTTCGACGGGTCGTTCTTGAACGCGAGGTCGTTCTTGACCCGGTCGTAGGGCGCACCGAGACCCTTGGCGTGGTTCCAGTTGTCCCACTTGCCGCCGCGCCACAGCGCGAGCCCGCCTTCGGTGGCGAGCCAGATGTCGCCGTTCTTGCCTTCCGCCAGTCCGTAGACCCAGTCGTTGGGCAGGCCGCCCTTGGTGCTCTCGACCGTGTGCAGGTCCCACTTCGAACGGTCGCGCAGATCTCCGCCGCGGACGCGGTTGACGCCCGACCAGGTCGCGATCCACACGTCGCCGGACTTGGTCTTCAACAGGTCGTAGACGAACGCGTCGCCCAGTCCGTCCGGGATGTTGAACGTCTCCCACTTGTCGGTCTTCTCGTCGAGCAGCGACAGCCCGCCGCCGTAGGTGCCGACGGCGAGGCGTCCATTCAGCCGGCTGACGTGGAAGACGCCGTTGGACAGCAAACCGGTCGTGTTGTCGTAGAGCTTGTACTGGTCGGTGGCGGTGTCGTAGCGGATCACGCCGCCCGAAGTGCCGACCCAGACGACGCGTCCGTCGGCCAGGATGTCCTTGACATTGCGGTTGCCGACGCGGAAGTGGACGAACTCGGCGGCCTTGTCGACGCTGACCTTGCCCTCGCGCTCCTGCCCGGCGGGCGGGTGCCCCGCGGGTACCGCGGCGTTGGCGGAGCCGGGAGTGCCGGCCGCGGTCGTGGCGGCGGCGGTCGGTGCGACCGGCGTCGACGCGGCGGCCGCCGAGGGCGCGCTCGCCGCGGGGGCGGCTGGCGCGGGCGCGCGGTCGCCGGTGGCGAAGGCGACCGCGATCGCCGCAGCGACGCCGACGGCGCCGAGCGCGATGAACTTGTGGGAGGTCAACACGATGTCTCCTTCTGTGGATGCGCCGCGACCCTCACTGGCGGCCGATGCGGGCGACGCCGCGCTTGGTGCCCGCCCAGATCTCGCCGGCGGGCGTCAGCGCGAGCGCGTAGACGTGGTCCTCGAGCAGGCCTTCGCGCTTTCCGAGGGTGGTCATCGACTTGCCGTCGTAACGCGTCACGCCGCGGTTGGTCCCGAACCAGATCGCCCCATCGGGCGCCCGCGCGATCGAGTACACGATGTCGCCGGCTAGGCCGTCCTGCGTGGTCAGGTTGGTCCAGCGCTCGCCGTCGAAGCGCGCCGCGCCGCCGCCCCAGGTGCCGGCCCAGACGGTGTCGTCCGGCTCGACGAGGATCGAGAAGACGTAATTGCGGTTGTACGACGGATCGCCCTCGACCGCGGTGGACAGGTCGTGACGCGAGCGGGTGCCGAGCCCGGTGTTCGCCGAGGACGGCAGGTTCTGCCGGTTGGGCGCGCCCAGGCCGTCGCGATGCGTCCAGCTCCGCCACCGCTTGCCGTCGTACATCGACACGCCGCCCTCGGTACCGAACCAGACGCGGTCCTTGGAGTCGACGCCCAGTCCGTAGACCCATTCGTTGACGAGTTCCTTCACGTAGTTGCGGAACTTGCCGGTCTTCAGATCGAACCGGCTCGCGCCGGCCCAGGTGCCGATCCACAGCGTGCCGTCCTTCTGGCTCGCGAACGTGTAGATCCAGTAGTCGGCGAGGCCGTGCATCGGGAAAAAGGTCTTGAACTTCCCGTCCTTGTAGCGCGTCGCGCCGCCGGCGTTGGTGCCGAACCACTTGTAGCCGTCGCGGTCGATGCCGATGCCGAACACGTATTCGTTGGCGAGCCCGTCCTTGCGGGTGAACGTGTTGCGCGGCTTGAGCGTCGCCAGGTCGATCTCGTGGACGCCCGAGGAGGTGCCGACCCAGATCGCGCCGCGCTTGGGCTCGGTCGCGAGCGCGCGGACGTAGACGTTCGCGCCGACCTCGAAGGAGTCGATGACCCGCCAGCCACCCGGCGCTGCGCCGCGCGGCTGGCCGGCGGCGCCCGGCGTCGGCGGGGACTGGGGAGCTTGCGCGGGCGCGGCGGTGGCGAGCGCGATCGCGGTGAGCGCCGCAGACAGGAATCGGATCACGTCAGGGTCCTCATGAACGCGATGACGTCGAGCATGTCGCGCTCGGTCAGCCGTCCGATGTACGCGGGCATCGTCGTGCGCCCGTTGCGGATGGTGAGGAGGAGGGTCCGGTCGGGCCGCACGAGCGCGCCCCCGCGGCGCAGGTCGGGAACGCCGGCCATCGCCGGCGTCCCGTTCGCGCCGTGGCAGGTCGCGCAGTGCTCCTGGAAGAGGGAGCCGCCGCGCCGGTGGTCGGCCGCGCGGGCGGTCGGCGGCAACGTCGCGAGGACGCAGGCCGCGACGAGGGCCGCCGGGAACGACGCGCGATGCGACGACGCTCGCATCACTTCGCGGCCTTGGCCGCGGTCGGGCCACGGCCCGGACCGCTCGGGGGCGCGGGCGCCTTTCCGGACGCCGCATCGATCCGGGCGCGCGCCTCGATGAGCTTGCGTTCCCAGTCGGCCGCGGCGGCGAGGTCGCGGGCGAGGCCCAGATCACCCGACCGGTAGGCGGCGGCGAGGACCTGCATCGCGCGCGGTTCCCCCGCGTCGGCGCTCTTCCGGTACCAGACGGCCGCCCCGGCGACATCGCGGGCGCCCCCTTCGCCGGAGGCCATCATCTTCGCCAGTCCCAGCATCGCCGCCGGATCCCCGAGCGCCGCGGCCTTGTCGAACAGCGCCCGGGCCTCGACGTCGTCTTCGGCGGTATCGAGGATCTCGGCGAGCCGGGTCATGCCCAGCGTGCTTCCGGCCGCCGCGGCTTTGCGCAGCCATTGCATGGCGTCGGGCAGGCTGCCGTCGGCGAGCGCCTGGAGTCCGCGGCGCGCGTCGTCGTCGGGGCCGGCGAGCGCGACCGATGGGGCGAGCGGCAGCGTCGCGATTGCGGCGATTGCGAAACAGCGTGCAGGGAACATTCCTAGAACCGGGAAGCCTGATGGACCTTCCCGGGATTCGCAAGTTGCGCGCCAACCACGGCGCGTCGCGCGCCGATCAGGACTCGGCGTCTAGCGCGACCGGCTCCGCGGGATCGTCGCCGCCGCGTTCGGCGTCCGGGGCATCGGACAGCTTCCGGTAGAGGCTCGACAGGCCGATGCCCAGTCGGGAGGCCGCGACGCGACGATCGCCGCCGGCCTCGTCGATCGCGCGCAGGATCACCGTACGCTCGTACACGCGGACCTGTTCGCGCAGACTCGCGGCGCTCGGTGCCGGCGAACCCACGGCGTCCAGCGCGATGCGCGCGCGATCGGGGGGGAGGAAGTGCGGCGGCAGGTCGCCTAGCGTGATCCGACCGCCTTCGGAGAGGATGACCGCTCGGTCGAGCACGTTCTCGAGTTCGCGGACATTGCCCGGCCAGGCGTAGGCGACCAGCGCGTCCTCGGCGTCGGGATCGAGGACCACGCGACCGCGGATCGCCAGCCGCTTGATGCTCTTCTGCAGCAGGAAGCGGATCACGCCCGGGAGGTCGCCCAGACGCTCGCGCAGCGGTGGTACCGGGATCTGGAACACCGACAGCCTGAAGTAGAGGTCCTCGCGGAACCGGCCCGCGGCGCACAGCGCCGGCAGATCGCGATTGGTCGCGGCGATGATCCGCACGTCGACGCGCCGGGTCTGTTCGCTGCCGATCGGGCGGATTTCGCGAGCCTCGAGCACATGGAGGAACTTCACCTGCAGCGACAGCGGCAGCTCGCCGACCTCGTCCAGGAACAGCGTCCCGTTGTCGGCCTCGACGAAGAGTCCTTTGCGCGCCCGCTCGGCACCGGTGAACGCCCCCTTCGTGTGTCCGAAGAACTCGCTTTCGAGCAGGTTCTCGGGGATCGCACCGCAGTTGACCGGAATGAACGGCCGTTCGGCGCGCGCGCTCGACTGGTGGATCTGGCGCGCGACCACGCCCTTGCCGGTACCGCTTTCGCCGGTGATCAGCACGGTGCTGTCGATCGGCGCCACCTTCGAAACCAGCCGGGCGATCGTGCGCATCGGGGCCGAAGCCCATTCGTAGCGCTCGTCGCGCGTGTGTTGCACGATCGTGCGCAGCGCCCGGTTCTCGGCGCGCAGACCCTGCATCTCCGCCACCTGCGCGAGGCGCTGGGCGACCTCGTCGAAGCGCAGCGGCTTGATCATGTAATCGAAGGCGCCGGCCTTCATCGCGTCGACGGCCGTGTCGACCGACGAGTAGGCGGTCATCATGATGAACGCCGCCTCGCAACCCGCCTGGCGCGCCCGCCGGACCAGTTCGATGCCGTCCATCGCCGGCATCGAGACGTCGCAGAAGACGACGTCGCAGTCGCCGTCCGCCAGTCGGGCGAGCGCTTCGGCGCCCGAAGCGGTGTCGCTGACCAGGTGTCCGGCGCGCTTCAGGCTCGCCGCGAGGATCTCGCGGCTGGTGGGTTCGTCGTCGACGACGAGGACATTGAGCGAGCGCATCGGCCGGCGGTGAGGTGGGGGATCTGCGGGGAACGGGTGGGGAGGAGGGGGGGCGGCGGGAGCGCGGAGCGGGAGGGCGCCATTCCCGTCCGTTGGAACGGCGAACACCAGGACAGACGCGAGCATTCCCCGTGCCCGGAAACGGGAACGGGGAACAGCGGTGGCCTACGACCGGTCGCGCACAGGGGGCGGAATGGTTTAGACTCGCACATCCGCCGGCCGGAAAGCACGCCAAAACAATGAACTGCGCTCGATTGCTCTCGCGACCTCCGCTGCGTGGCCCCGGCCCCGGCGGATCCGCCCGATGACCTCAGGCATCCTCTTCGCGCTCGCGATCGCCGCGCTCGCCGTGGCGGTCATCGTCGGCCTGGTCCGTCGGAACCGATCGCTCGGCGGCGGCACCCGTCCCGGAGGCGATCAATCGGGTACGGTCGCCCAGTGGACCGAGGGCGAAACCACCCGGCTCCTGTCGTCCGCCGAGTTGCCCGGGCTCTACCTGCTGCGGCCGCGGTTCCTGTCGAAGGCCGAGAGCGTGGTCTTCCTGCTGCTCAAGGCGGCGTTTCCCCGGCACGAGATCTTCGCCAAGATCCGGCTGGCGGACGTCCTCCAGGTCAAGATCGGGCCGCAGGGGATGGAGCGGCTGCGCGCGTTCCGCAAGATCGCCAATCAGCATGTCGGTTTCGTCGTCTGCGACAAGGACATGACGATCGTGGCCATCGTCGACGCCAAGGAGCCCGAGCAGGTCGCCAATCCCCGCGACCAGAAGCTCGAGATCATCAAGCAGCGCTGTCTGCAGGCGGCCCAGGTCAAGTACATCGCGATCTATCCGCCGCAGCTCCCGCGCTACCGCGAGTTGCGCGAGCAGATCCTGGGCCCGGCGGCCGATCTGGTGTAGGACCGCTCCGAGACCCCGGCCGCGGCCCGGGACGCGCCGGCGCGGCCCGGTGATGTAGCGTACGAAGACCGGAGCGGCAGGCCGATCGGCCGGGTCCGCCAACCGGGTCTGGGCGTTCCCGCCGGTTTGGGCGACAATCGCGTCTCCCAGGGGGGATTCCCGACTTTCGAGCCGGCGGCGGCGCCCCGCGCCCGCGGCCGCGTTCCCGCGACCCATGAAAACGACCGTCTCAACGCGGCGCGCGAGCGCGCTGCTCGCCGCCCTGATCGCGCCCTACGTCGCCGCGCAACCGGCGCCGCCGGCCGCGCCGGTGGACCTTCGCTACACCGGCGCCGGCGTCCGGCTCGGCTTGGGATACGACAGCGACAACCACCTGCGCGGCGATGGCTACTGGGTCCTGCGTGAGGACGAGCGCAGCGCCTGGATCGCCGAAGGCTGGCTCGCGGACCGCAGCGCCGGCGGCGCGAAGCTCTCGTACCACTGGCGGCCGGACGGCGCGGCCGACGCGCCGGTGCGCAAGGCGTTCGCCGCGATCGACCAGAACCGCTGGCACGACCGCAAGCTCACGTTCGGCGGTGGCGTCGAGACCGACCGCTACTCGCTCACCGCCTACGGGGCGGCCGGCCTGACCGGCCGGCGCAACGTCGGATCGACGTCTTCGTCGTCGACCGAGGTCGTGACCGGCGCCGACGAGCTCGGGCAGTTCGAGCAGGACGTGACGACGACGACGACACGCACATCCTACGAGCGCGCCTACGACTGGGGCGTCGGCGTGCGCGCCGGTCATTTCTACGAGCGCGCGCTCGTCCGCGTCGACCTGGGCGCCGACTACGAATGGGGACGCGGTTCGGCGTCGCAGTCGACGGTGTCGATCGGTCTGGAGAAGTTCTTCGACGCGTCGCCCTGGTCGGTCGCGCTCGTCGGCGAGGCCTACCGCAAGCACGGCGGCGAGGAGACCAAGCGCGACGACCAGCGCGTCTTCGTGATGCTGCGCTACGAGTTCGGCGGCAACGCGTGGAGGCCGGCGAAGCAATACCGCGACGTCAAGATCGAGACGCCGCCGCCCCCGGCGGCCCCACCCGCGACATCGGCACGGGCACCGGCGCCGACAGCTCCGATTCCGGTCGTGCCGCCGCCCGGGCCGGTCGCCCGGGCGGTCCCGGCGCCGGTTCCCACGCCGCCGCCGGTCGCGGTGGCGCAGCCCCGCGTCGAGAAGCGCATCGTCAAGACGACCGCGACCGCGAGCGCCGACGCGTTCTTCGATTTCGACCGCTCGGTCCTGCGGCCCGAGGCGAAGCTCGCGCTCGACCAGGCGATCGCGAAGATCAAGTCGGCGAACGTCGAAGGCAACATCCGCGTCTCGGGGCACACCTGCGACATCGGCACCGACGCGTACAACCAGAAGCTGTCCGAGCGCCGCGCGAAGTCGGTGCGCGACTACCTGGTCGCGGGCGGTCTTCCGGCCGACCGCATCCTCGCCGAGGGCATGGGGGAACGCGAGCCTCGCTACCCGAACGATCGCGCGGGCCGGCCCAAGAACCGGCGCGTCGACATCGAGTACGTGACCTACGCCGAGCGCGTCGAGGAAACGGTCGTGGCCGCCCCGCCGGTCGCCTCGCCTCCCGCCGCGCCGACCGCGGTCGTGCGCAGCGCGCCGCCGGCGCCGGCCGCACCCGCCGCCGCACCGGCCGCGCCGGCCGCCCCGGCGATGGCGGCGGCCCCGGCGGCCGCGGCGGCGGCGCCGGCGATCGAATGGCGCCGCGAGGAAATCGACAGCGAGCCGGTCTGGGTCCGCCGCGCGTTGCACAACACGGCGCGCCACAAGCAGACGGTGGACGTCTACCGGACGACCGACGTTTCGACCGACAAGACGATCGGGCCCAAGCGCTACGTCAACCGTCCGCCGCAGGCGGTCGCCGATGTCGTCTCGGTGCCGCAGAACGCCGCGGCGGTGCTCGTTCCGGTGCTGGCCAACGACGTCGATCCGGACGGCGACGCGCTGTCGATCGTGTCGACGACCGCGGCCGCGCACGGCAGCGTGGCGATCGCCGGAACCGCGGTCAGCTACCAGCCGGCGGCCGGCTACACCGGCAGCGATTCGTTCAGCTACACGGTCCGCGACGCCGGAGGTCTCACCTCCACGGCGACGGTCAGCGTGACGGTGACGCCCGGGCCGTCGAACAACCGCGCGCCGATCGCCAACGCCGACGCCTATACGGTCGCTTCCGATTCGGCGGCGACGCCGCTCGCGGTGCTCGCCAACGATTCCGATCCGGACGGCGACGCGCTGGCGATCGTGTCGGCGGGTTCGCCCGCTCACGGCAGCGCCACGATCCAGGGCGGCGCGATCGCGTACAAGCCGGCGGCGGGCTACGTCGGCATCGACACGTTCAGCTACACGATCAGCGACGGCCGCGGCCTCTCGGCGAGCGCCAGCGTCACGGTCACCGTGACCGGAGGTCCGGTGGTCGGCAACCACGCGCCGATCGCGCGCGACGACTACGCGATCGCCGGGTTCAACCAGCCGGTGACGATCGCGGTGCTCGCCAACGACACCGACCCGGACGGCGACACGATCGTGGTCGAGTCGTTCACGCAACCCGACAACGGCACGATCACGCGCGGCCCGGGTAACACGCTCGTCTACCTGTCGAAGAAGGACTACGTCGGCTACGACCGCTTCGTCTACACGATCACCGACGGGCGCGGCGGCAAGTCGACCGCCAACGTGCAGGTCTACGCCGATCCCTGATCGGACGACGACGCTCAGTCCCGGATCGCGTCGGCGTAGACGTCGCGATCGACGTTGCCGCCCGAAAGGACGATCGCGCAGCGGCGCCCGCGGCGCGCCGGATCGGCAAGGAGCGCAGCGAGCGGCGCGGCCCCGGCGCCCTCGGCGACCTGGTGGGTGTCGTCGAAGAGCGCGCGCATCGCCCGCCGGATCTCGTCGTCCCCGACCTCGATCACGTCCTCGGCTCCGGCGAGGATCGCGTCGAGCGCGGCGGGGACCGGCACGCGTACCGCCATGCCGTCGGCCATCGTGTCCGCGCTCGCGGTCTCGACCGGCTCGCGGGCGCGGAACGACCGCCAATAGGCGTTGGCACCCTTGGAAACGACGCCGACGATCGACGTCGCGAGTCCGAGGGCGTCGCGCGCGGCGATCAGCCCGCAGATGCCCGAGCCGCAGCCGATCGGCACGTAGACGCGATCGAGCGCCGGCGCGGCCCTTAACAGCTCGAGCGCGTAGGTCGCGACGCCGGCGACCAGCGGCGGCTCGAACGGACCGACGAACGCGAGCCCGCGTTCGGCGGCGATGGTACCGGCGTGCAGCCGCGCCTCGTCGAAATCGCGACCGTGCTCGATCAGCTCGGCGCCGAGCGCCCGCATCGCCGCGTTCTTGCTGCGCGAGTTGCCGTGCGGCACGACGATCGTGCAGGCGAAGCCGTGGAGCCGCGCCGCGTAGGCGAGACTCTGGCCGTGGTTGCCGCGCGTCGCGCTGGCCACGCCGGAGGGTCGCACCGGCGACTCCGCTAGCTCGGCGACGAGATTGAGCCCGCCGCGGACCTTGAACGCGCCGGTCGGCGTGTGGTTCTCGTGCTTGACCCAGACTTCGGTGCCGGCGCGCGCCGCGAGCAGCGGCCAGGCGATCTGCGGCGTCGGGGCCATCGCCGCGTAGACCCGGCGCGCCGCCTGCTCGATGTCGTCGAGCGACGGCGCGCCCGGGGCGGCCATGGTCATTTGGCGAAGTAGTTGAGGTAGGCCCAGAGGAGGATCAGCGCGCCGACGATCGACAGGAACCATCCGGCGGGCCGGAACTTGCCGTCCGACGAGCCGCCGAACAACCCGCCGATGACGCCGCCGACGATCGATCCGCCGATGCCCAGCAGGACGGTCATCCAGAAGCCCAGGTTGACGGCGCCCGGATAGAAGAAGCGGGCCAGCACGCCGACGACGAAGCCGACGACGATCATCCACACGATGCTCATCAGACTCATGTCCTCCTCCTGTTCCTCCCGTTGCGGGATCGTTGGCGCGCCCCCGTCCGCCGTCGCTAGCGGACGACCTGCGCGAGTTCTCCGGACCGGTACTTCGACGCGAACTTCTCCAGCGGCAACGCCTTGACCTTCGAACCCATGCCGGCGCAGCCGAACTGCTCGTAGCGCGCCTTGCAGATCGCCTTGGCGGCCTCGCGCGCGGGCTTGAGGTAGTCGCGCGGGTCGAACGACGAGGGCTTCTCGCGCAGGAACTTGCGGATCGCCGCGGTCATCGCCAGCCGGATGTCGGTGTCGATGTTGATCTTGCGCACGCCGTGCTTGATCCCCTCCTGGATCTCCTCGACCGGAACCCCGTAGGTTTCCTTCATCTCGCCGCCGTTGTCGCGGATGATCTTGAGCAGATCCTGCGGCACCGACGAGCTGCCGTGCATCACGAGGTGGGTGTTGGGGATGCGCGCGTGGATCGCCCGGATCCGGTCGATGGCGAGGATGTCGCCGGTCGGCTTGCGCGAGAACTTGTAGGCGCCGTGCGAGGTGCCGATGGCGATCGCCGAGCGCGTCGAGCTGCGTGCGCTTGACGAAATCGGCGGCCTGGTCCGGGTCGGTGAGCAGCATCTCGCGGGTCATCGTCCCTTCGGCGCCGTGCCCGTCCTCCTTGTCGCCCTTCATCGTCTCGAGCGACCCCAGGCAACCGAGCTCGCCCTCGACGGTCACGCCGATCGCGTGGGCCATGTCGACGACCTTGCGGGTGACGTCGATGTTGTAGTCGTAGCTCGCGATCGTCTTGCCGTCCGCCTGCAGCGAGCCGTCCATCATCACGCTCGTGAACCCGAGCTTGATCGCGGAGGCGCAGACGTCGGGCGACTGGCCGTGGTCCTGGTGCATGACCACCGGCAGGTTCGGATAGCTCTCGACCGCCGCTTCGATCAGGTGGCGCAGGAAGACCTCGCCGGCGTACTTCCGGGCGCCGGCGGACGCCTGCATGATCACCGGGCTGTCGGTCTCCGCGGCCGCCATCATGATCGCCTGGACCTGCTCGAGGTTGTTGACGTTGAACGCCGGCAGGCCGTAGTCGTGCTCGGCGGCGTGGTCGAGCAGCTGGCGCATGGACACGAGAGGCATGGGAAATCTCCGGGTAGCGAGGCCGAAAAGTCCATTCTAGCGCGGCGGGCGTTGGGCCTGTGCAGCACAGCGTGGCGCTCGGCGTCCGGCCGACCGCCGCCGGTCGTATCGGCGTGCGCGCGGCGTGGGGGCGAATTAGAATGGCGGCGAACGCACGGGCGGTGTCCGCCGTCCGCGTGACCCCGTGAAGACCCCCGAGAACGAGTCTCCGCCGAGCGCGCCGGCGCCGGACGCGCCGTCGCCCGGCGGCGTGGCGACGCCGGCCGCCGTCGAGGCGATGATCGCACGGGCCGAACGCCTCGACGCGGCCGCCTCGCCGGACTCGCTGCCGCTGGCGATCGAGGCGCTCGAGGCCGCGAGGCGCATCGACCGGGTGGACTTGATCTCCCGCGCCGAACACGTCCTCGGCCTGGTGCGCGCCGCGGGTGGCGACGCGCCGGCGGCGGCGCGCCATTTCTCCGACGCCGCGGCCGGATTCGAGCGCGAACCGGCGCGGCGCGCCGAGTCCCTGCGGATGCTCGCCAACGTGCGCGGCAGCCTCCTCGGCGACGCGAATGGGGCGCTGGCGACCCTCGAGCACGCGCTCGCCGCGGCCAGCGTCGCCGGATCGCCGCTGCTGCGGGCGAGCGTCCTAGGGTCGCTGGGCATGCAACTCGGCCGCCTGGGGCGGCTCGACGAGGCGCGCGCGGCCCTCGAGTCGGCGCTCGCGGCGCTCGAATCGGTCGACGATCCGGCGAACGTCGCGCTGCAGGAAAGCAACCTGGGCTACCTCCATGTCCAGTGCGGGCGCTACGCCGAGGCGCTCCCGCATCTCGAACGCGCGGTCGCGCTCGCCTGGCGCGCCGGCAGCCGTCCGGTCGCGATCAACGCGAGCGGCAGTCTGGCGATCGCGCTCGCGGGGGTCGGGCGGCTGGCCGACGCCGACTCGCTCGCCGCCTCGCTCCTCGCGGGGCTGCTTCCGGGCGACGATCGCTACGTCCAGCTGCAGCTCCCACTCGACCTCTCCCGCGCCAAGGCGCTGGCAGGCGATCACGCCGCGGCGCGCGCGGCGCTCGAGAAGGGGCTCTCGGCCGTCGTCGAGGCGGCGATGCCGGCGCTGGAGATCGAGTACCTCGAAGCGCTGGCCGCGACCGCCGAGAGGGTCGGCGATCTGCCTGCGGCGCTCGACTACCGCAAGCGACTGGCCGTTGCCGAGCGCCGGCGATTCGACGGCGAGATCGCCAGCCGGGTCGCGACCATCGAGAGCGTCATGCGCTTCGAGCAACAGCAACGCGAGAACCGCGTTCTCGAGCGGGCGCGCCGCGATCAGGAGGACCGCGCCGCCCGGCGCACCGCCGATCTCGAGGAGGCCAACCGGGCGCTCGCCAAGAGCGAGCAGCGCTTCCGCGATCTCACCGAGATGTCGTCGGACTGGTTCTGGGAACAGGACGAGGAGCTGCGGTTCGTCGATTTCGCCCACGACCATCTGGCGCGCAAGGATTTCGACGCGCACTCGTTCCTCGGCAAGCGGCGCTGGGAAACCGGCATCGAGGGGGTCTCGGAGGAGACCTGGGCCGAGCACCGGGCGGCGCTCGCGCGTCACGAGGCGTTCCGCGACCTGGTCTTCAGCCGCCGCAACCTCAAAGGAGAACAGCGCTGGTACACGGTGAGCGGCAAGCCGCTGTTCGACGAGACCGGCCGCTTCACCGGCTACCGCGGAGTCGGCCACGACATCACCGAACGGGTCCGGCTGGAGCAGGCGCTCGCACGCAAACAACGCCTGGAGGCGATGGGGCAGCTCGCCGGCGGCATCGCCCACGAGTTCAACAATATCATCGGTATCGTCGCCGGCAACGCGCGCCTGCTGCGCGAATCCGGGGGCGCGGACGCCGACGGCCTCGACCGTATCGAGAGCGCGTCGCGACGGGCCGCTGCGCTGGTCGAGCAGATTCTCGCGTTCGCGTCAGGCCACTCGTCGGTCGGCGAGCCGGTCGATCTGGGCGCGGCGGTCGCCGACGCCGTCGGGTTCCTGCGCACGACGCTGCCGGCGATGCTCGAGCTACGCACCCGCGTCGCCCCGGGCATGCATCGGGTCGGATCGAGCACCGTCGCGATCCACCAGGTCGTCGTCAACCTCGCCACCAACGCCGCCGACGCGTTGCGCGGCCGCGGCGTCGTCGACATCGAGCTCGACCGTGTCGCGGCGCCGGCCCCGCTCGTCGCCACCGCGCCGGGGCTCGCGCGCGGCCCCTCGGTCCGGCTGCGGGTGCGGGACTCGGGCGCCGGGATGGACGCGGCGACGCTCGCGCGCCTGTTCGAGCCGTTCTTCACCACCAAGCCGCCCGGCCAGGGCTCAGGCCTGGGCCTGGCTGTCGTTCAGCGCATCGTCCGGGACGCGGGTGGCGCGATCGACGTCGAGAGCGCGCCGGGCCGCGGTACGAGCGTGTCGGTCTACCTGCCGCTGGCCGAGCCGGCGGGGGCGCCAGTGGCACCGGCGGCGGCGGCGGCGCCCGCCGGTCGTGGCGAGCGGGTGCTCTACGTCGACGACGACGAGGCGCTCGTCTATCTCGTTCGACGCCTGCTGGAGCGGTACGGCTACCGGGTCGACGGTCACCAGGACCCGCGCGCCGCCGTCGAGGCGCTGGCGCGCGATCCCGGGGCCTACGACGCGCTGGTCACCGATCTGGCGATGCCGGGGTTGTCGGGTCTCGATCTCGCCGCCCGCGCGGTCGCGATCCGGCCGGATCTGCCGGTGATCGTGATGTCCGGCTACGTGCGCGACGCCGACGCGGTACGCGCGAAGGCGATCGGCGTGCGCGACATCTGCGCGAAGCCCACGCTGGTCGACGATCTCGTGCGCGCGCTCGATCGTCAGCTCGCCGGGCGGATTCCGGCTCCCGCCTCCTGACGCCTCCGCGCGGTGGCGGCCGGCGTGTCCGCCGTCGTTCCGGTCGTCAGCCGGCCGAGCGATGCTCGCCGACCCTGACGATCTTCATCGCGTTGGTGCCGCCGGACTTGCCCATCGGCTCGCCGATCGTGAGCACGACGAGGTCGCCCTTCTGCACCTGGCCGCGGGTCAGCAGAAGTTCCTCGGCGGCGATCAGCACGGCGTCGCGGTCCTGGTTCTGTTCGAGGTAGAGCGGCCGCACGTTCCGGTAGAGGGCCATCTTGCGCTGCGCGGCGGTTTCCGGCGTGAGCGCGTAGATCGGGCAGCCGGCGTTGTGCCGGGACATCCACAACGCGGTCGATCCCGACTGCGTCAGCGACGCGATCGCCTTCGCGCGCAGGTGGTAGGCGGTGAACAGCGTGGCGTTCGCGATCGACTGGTCGATCCTGGTGAACGTCCGGTTCATGAAATCGCGCTCGAGTTCCACCGGCAGCGTCTTCTCGGCCTCGACGCAGATCTGCGCCATCGCCTCGACGGTCTCGATCGGGTACTTGCCCGCGGCGGTCTCGGCGGACAGCATCACCGCGTCGGTGCCGTCGAGCACGGCGTTGGCGACGTCGGAAACCTCGGCGCGGGTGGGAACCGCGTTGTGGATCATCGATTCCATCATCTGCGTGGCGATGATCGTGAGCCGGTTGCGTTCGCGCGCCAGCCGGATCATGCGCTTCTGCAGCCCGGGAACGGCGGCGTTGCCGACCTCGACCGCGAGGTCGCCGCGCGCGACCATGATGCCGTCGGACGCCTCGATGATCTCCTCGAGCGCGCCGATCGCCTCGGCCCGTTCGATCTTCGCGATCAGCAGGGCGTGGCCGTTCGCGGCGCGCAGGAGCTGGCGCGCCATGTACATGTCTTCCTTGTTCTTGGGGAACGAGACGGCGACGTAGTCGGCTTCGAGCATCGCCGCGGTCTTCACGTCCTCCATGTCCTTGGCGGTCAAGGCGGGCGCCGACAGGCCGCCGCCTTGCCGATTGATCCCCTTGTTGTTCGACAAGGTGCCACCGATCTCCACCCGCGTGGAAATCCGCGGCCCGTCGACCGACTCGACCCGGAGGCGGATGAGCCCGTCGTCGAGGAGGAGGACCGCGCCGGGCTCGACGTCGCGCGGCAGCTCCTTGTAGTCGAGCCCGACGCGCGTCGCGTCCCCGGTCTCGCAGTCGGCGTCGAGCACGAAGCTGCGCCCGGGAACGAGCTCGACCTTGCCGGTGGCGAATCGGCCGATGCGGATCTTGGGTCCCTGCAGGTCGGCCATGATGGCGACCTCGCGGCCGAGCGCCTTCGCGGCGGCGCGCACGTTCTGCGCCCGGGCGACGTGATCCGCGGCCGAGCCGTGCGAGAAGTTCAGCCGCACGACGTCGACGCCGGCTCCGAGCATCCGCTTGAGCACCGGCGGTTCGGAGCACGCGGGCCCCAGGGTGGCGACGATCTTGGTCGAACGGGGCATCGATGCTCTCGTGGGATGGCGACCGAGACGGCGGTGTCGCGCGAAGGGCCGATGGTACGGGAATTCGCGGCTCGTCCCAAGCTCGTCGGGTCGAACCCGTCGCGGCGTCGGGCGCGTGATGCGTTGCCGCCGGCCCTTCCGGCCGGCGACCCGCGGGCACGCCGCCGCGCGCGTGCCCGATGGCGCGAGAGGTTCTAGAATCCCGACGACGCGCCGCCGCCGGCGGCGCCCGGTCGATAAGGAGGCAACCGATGGACCCGAGCTTGACATCGAGCGGTGTGGCGGTGACCGCCGCGCGCGACCGGCGTCGCGGACCCGCGCGGATCGTCCAGGCGTCCGTCGCGCTCGTGGTCGCGCTGACCGGCGCCGCCGCGCTCGCCTACGACGGCCCGGTCGAGAAGCGGACCTTCGCGCTCGCCTCGTACACGACGGTCGGCGGCAAGGTCTTGCCGAACGTCCGCGTCGGCTACGAGACCTACGGCAGGCTGAACGCCGCCGGCGACAACGCGATCTTCATCGCCCACTTCTACTCGGGTACCTCGCACGCGGCCGGGAAGTACCGTCCGACCGACGCGGCACCCGGCTACTGGGATCCGATCATCGGCAGCGGGCGTCCGATCGACACCGACAAGTACTTCGTGATCAGCGCCGACACGCTCGCCAATCTCAACACCAAGGACCCGAACGTCGTCACCACCGGACCCGCGTCGCTCGATCCGGCCACCGGGCGCCCGTACGGCATGAACTTCCCGGTCGTCTCGATGCGCGACTCGGTGCGGATCCACAAGGCGCTCGTCGATTCGCTGGGCGTGAAGCGGCTCGCCGCCGTGGCCGGTGCGTCCGGCGGCTCGATCCAGGCGATGGAGTGGGGCGCGCTGTACCCGGACTTCGTCGAGCGCGTCGTCCACGTCATCGGCCCGGGATTCGACATCCACCCGTTCGTCGTCGGCCTGCTCGACGCGTGGGTGGCGGCGATCAAGGTCGATCCGCGTTGGAACGGCGGCGACTACTACGGTCGCGACGAGCCGCTCGACGGGATCGCCAGGAGCCTGGCGCTGGTGACGATCACCGCCCGAGCGCACGGCTGGGCCGAGCGGACGTTCGGGTACAAATGGGCGGACGCGACGAAGAACCCGGCCGATTCGAGCGGCGGCGCCTACGCGGTCCAGGACGCGCTCGACAAGGCCGGCCTCGCGCGGGCGAAGACCACCGACGCGAACTCGATGATCTTCATGTCGAAGGCCAACCAGCTCTTCCGCCTCACCGACGACGAGGTCCGCGCGATGAGGGCGAAGATCCTGTTCGTGCCGGCGAAGACCGATCTCATCTTCCCGCCTGAACTGTCGGAGCGCGCGGCCGCGCGCTACCGCGCGCAGGGCGGCGTCGCCGAAGTCGCGGTGATCGACGGCGACGGCGGCCACTTGGACGGCGTGCTCGCGATCGCCAAGCAGGGCGAGGCGATCCGCGCGTTCCTCTCGCGCTGAACGGCGCGGTCCGACCCCGCGTCCGGGTCGGCCCGCTCCCCTAGGCGCGCGCCTCCAGCGCCGCGACCGCCGGCAGCGTCTTGCCCTCGAGGAACTCGAGGAACGCGCCGCCGGCCGTCGAAATGTAGCCGATCCTCGACTCGACGCCGAACTTGTGGATCGCGGCGATCGTGTCGCCGCCGCCGGCGATCGAGAACGCGGGCGAGGCGACGATCGCCTCGGCGATCGCCTTGGTGCCGCCGGCGAAGGCGTCGAACTCGAACACACCGACCGGACCGTTCCAGACGATCGTGCCGGCCTTCGCGATGACCGTCTTCAGCACGGCGACGCTGGTGGGGCCGATGTCGAGGATCATGTCGTCCTCCTCGAGGTTCTCGATCGCGGTCAGCCGCGACGGCGCGTCGGCCGCGAACGCCTTGGCGACGACCGCGTCGACCGGAACCGGAACCTTGCCCGGGTAGCGGTCGAGGATCGCCTTCGCCGCGCCGACCAGATCGCGCTCGGCGAGCGATCGTCCGATCCTGCCGCCGGCGGCGAGGATGAACGTGTTGGCGATGCCGCCGCCGACGACGAGCGTGTCGACCTTCGCGGCGAGCGACTCGAGGATCGTGAGCTTGGTCGAGACTTTCGAGCCGGCGACGATCGCGACCAGCGGGCGTTTCGGCTGCGCCAGCGCGCGCCCCAGCGCATCGAGCTCCGCGGCCATCAGCGGACCCGCGCAGGCGATCGGCGCGAACCGTGCGATGCCGTGCGTCGTCGCCTCGGCGCGGTGCGCCGTACCGAAGGCGTCGTTGACGTAGACGTCGGCGAGCGCGGCCATCTTCCTCGCGAGCGTCTCGTCGTCCTTCTTCTCGCCCTTGTTGACGCGGCAGTTCTCGAGCAGGACGAGATCCCCGGTCTTGAGCG
This sequence comes from Burkholderiales bacterium, assembly GCA_046347725.1. GTDB lineage: Bacteria > Pseudomonadota > Gammaproteobacteria > Burkholderiales > Casimicrobiaceae > VBCG01. Next base: position 206,190 of record JAXMFN010000002.1, on the reverse strand, counting down.
CCGTGTGCCAGGCGCCCCCGTCGACCCAGTCGCGGACCAGCGGCACCGGGCGGCCGAGGAGTTCGGCCATCCGGCGCGCGACCGGCTCGAGCGAATCCTCCGGCTTGAAGGCGCCTTCGGTCGGACGCCCGAGGTGCGAGGTGACCATCACCGCCGCGCCGCGCGCGAGCGCGTCGCGGATTCCGGGGATCGACGCGCGCACGCGCGTGTCGTCGGTGATCGCGCCGTTGTCGTCCTGCGGCACGTTCAGATCGGCGCGGACGAACACGCGTTTGCCGCGGACGTCGATGTCGGAGAGACGGCGGAAACGGGGCATGGCGGAATCCTCGGTGAACGGCGGTCAATTCGCGGCGGGCCGCGTGAACTCGCAGCCGTGCCGGGCCTCGCAGGCGTCGATCCACGCGACGTCGTCCGCGGACAGGTAGTCGTGGAAACCGCCGACGACGCCCTTGCGGAGCTTGAACGCCTCGGGGTCGGTCTGCGCGGACGTGCGCATCATGTGGGAAGGAAAGGCTTCGCTGGCCTCGGACTCGCGCATCCGGTCGAATCGCGCGGAGTCGACCGCGCGTTCGATCGTCGCGCGCGGCACGTCGCCGGCGCCGAGGAACGCGAGCACCTGCCCGAGGACGGACGCCGCGTCGCGGTGCATCGCCTCGTAGCGCACGAACAGGAAGGCGGCCGGGGCCTGACGCGCGTCCCACCAGTGCCGGTAGAACGCGACGACCTTGCGAGCGCCGAAACGGTCGTCGCGCACGAACGCCGCGATCGGACCGTCGAACGCGTCGATGCGCCGCGTCGCCTGGAAGTACGCCGACACGAGGATGTCGCGGACGTCGCGACCGATCAACACGACGCGCTTGTCGCGATACGCGCTCTTGTCCGAGGGCAGGTCGCGCCACGTGTGGCCGTCGATCATCGCGGAGCCGTCGTGGTAGAACGTCGCGCGCGGGAGGCCCGCGCGGCCGGTCAGCACCGCGGTGTCGAGCAGGCGCTCGCGGGGCACGCCGTAGTGCTCGACGAGCGCCTCGCCGACCAGCGCGCGGAGCCAGGTCCGCCCGGCCTTCGGGTACGAGAGCACATAGGTGTCCGCCGCGTGCTTCGGCTCCCTGTCGCCCGGACGCCGGCCGGCCATGTCCTGTTCGTCCGTCCCGCTACTTCGCGCGCATCAGCGCGACCGTCGTATCGAGCATCCGGTTGGAGAAGCCCCACTCGTTGTCGTACCAGGCCGAGACCTTGACCAGCCGGCCGGACACCTTGGTGAGCGTCGCGTCGAACGTCGACGACGCCGGATCGTGGTTGAAGTCGACCGACACCAGCGGCGCCTTGTTGTAGTGGAGGATGCCCTTGAGCGGCCCGGATTCCGACGCCGCCTTCATGATCGCGTTGACCTCGTCCGCGGTCGTGTCGCGAGCGGCGATGAAGGACAGGTCGACGATCGACACGTTGATCGTCGGCACGCGGATCGCGTAGCCGTCGAGCTTGCCGTTGAGCTCGGGCAGCACCAGCCCGACCGCGGCGGCGGCGCCGGTCTTGGTCGGGATCATGCTCATCGTCGCCGAACGCGCCCGGCGCAGATCCTCGTGGTAGACGTCGGTCAGCACCTGGTCGTTCGTGTAGGCGTGGATCGTCGTCATCAGACCGGTGACCAGCCCGACCTTCTCGTGCAGCGGCTTGACCAGCGGCGCGAGGCAGTTGGTCGTGCACGAGGCGTTGCTGATCACCGTGTGCGCGGCCTTGAGCGTCTCGTGGTTGACGCCGTAGACGACGGTCGCGTCGACGTCCTTGCCGCCGGGCGCCGAGATGATCACCTTCTTCGCGCCGCCCTTGAGATGCGCCGAGGCCTTCTCCTTGCTGGTGAAGTAGCCGGTGCATTCGAGCACGACGTCGACGCCGAGGTTCCCCCACGGCAGCTGCGCCGGGTCGCGCTGGGCGAAGACCTTGATCCGGTCGCCGTTGACGACCATCGCATCGCCGTCGACCTCGACCTTGCCGGGGAACTTCCCGTGCGCGGTGTCGTAGCGCGTCAGGTGCGCGTTGGTCTCGGGACTTCCCAGGTCGTTGACCGCGACGATCGCCAGATCGTGCTTCTTCCCGCCCTCGTAATGCGCGCGCAGGATGTTGCGCCCGATGCGTCCGTACCCGTTGATCGCCACCTTGATCGTCATCGCCTTCTCCTTCGTGCGCCCCGGTGAGCCGGGGCCTCTGTCGTCGTGCCGGGCGCGGCCCGGCGGTCCTTTGTCGTGTCGGCGCGCCGGCCCGCGGTCGCGCCTCAGTGCAGGGTCGCGAGCCCGCCGGCGGCGACCAGCGCCGGCAGGTCGCGCCAGCCGTAGCCGACCTCGACGAGCTGGGACCCGTCCCAATCGAAGGTCTGTTCGGCGACGACTTCGCCTCCGAGCGCCGCGCAGAAGTCGCGCGCGGCGCGATGGCCGCCCAGCACCCAGCCGATCAGCCCGCCGGCGCCGTGCGCGGCCCGGTCCGCCGCCACCGCGGCGACCAGCCGTCGTCCCAGGCCCTGCCGCTGCGCGTCGCGTGCGAGCGTGACGCCGGTGAGCTCGGCGTCGAACCCGTGTTTGGGCTCGGCGAGCGCGTTGCCGGCCGCGAAGCCGACGACCGCGCCGTCGCGCTCGGCGACGTAGACGGTGGCACGATCGGTCGGCGCCGACAGCACGCGCTGCCACATCGTGACGCTGGTCGACTCGTTCATCGCATCGAGGGAGGCCTGGGGCACCAGTCCGCGGTACGCCGCGCGCCAGCCTTCGAGCCGCACGCGGGCGATCGCCTCGGCGTCGGCCGGCCGTGCGCGCCGGATCGTGACGCCGGTGCCCATTAGGCGCGGAGGGTCGCGGCGGCGTCCATCACCGTGGCGGGTAGGGCGGTGCTACCCGGATGGGGAGGCGCCGCGCGCCGGCCGGCGCAGGTCAGGCTCCGCACGCGCGTCGCACCGCCTGGGCGACCGCGTCCGCGGTCACGCCGAAATGCTTGAACAGGACACCGGCCGGTGCCGACTCGCCGTAGCGGTCCAGACCGACGACCTCGCCGCCGCCGTCGATCGCGCCGACGTACTTGCGCCATCCGTCGGTGACGCCGGCCTCCACCGCGACCCGGGGCACGCCCGCGGGCAGCACGGCCGCGCGCCAGCCGGCTTCCTGCCGGTCGAACGCCTGCGTGCACGGCATCGACACGACGCGCACCGCGATGCCCTCGGCGGCGAGCGCGTCGCGCGCCGCCAGCCCGAGCGCGACTTCCGATCCGGTGGCGATGACCACCGCGCGTTTCGCGCCGGCGCCGAAATCGGCGAGCACGTAGCCGCCGCGCCGGATCGCCGGAATCGCGCCCGCGTCGCGCGGCGCGTGGGCGACGTTCTGGCGCGTCAGCACCAGCGCCGTCGGCCCCTGCGCGCGTTCGATCGCGGCGATCCAGGCGACCGCCGTCTCGGTCGTGTCGCAGGGGCGCCAGACGTCGAGCCCGGGGACGAGCCGCAGGCTGGCCGTGTGCTCGACCGACTGGTGCGTCGGCCCGTCCTCGCCCAGCCCGATCGAATCGTGCGTGTAGACGAGCACGGTGCGCAGCTTCATCAGCGCCGCCATCCGCACCGCGTTGCGCGCGTAATCGGAGAACGTGAGGAACGTGCCGTGGTACGGGAGGAAGCCGCCATGGAGCGCGAGGCCGTTGGCGATCGCGGTCATCGCGAACTCGCGCACGCCGAAATTGACGTAGTTGCCCGGCTTGTCGCGGCCGATCGGCACGCTGCCCGACCAGTTGGTGAACACCGATCCGGTGAGGTCGGCCGAGCCGCCGATCATCTCCGGCAGCAGCTTCGCGCAGGCCTCGATCGCCTGCTGCGAGGCCTTGCGTGTCGCGGCGGTCTCGCCCTTCGCCGCCTGCGCGGCGACGAACGCCTGCGAGCGCGCCGCGAACTCCGGGGGGAGCCGGCCGGCGATGCGCCGCTCGAACTCGTCGGCGAGCGCGGGGTGCGCGGCCCGGTAGGCGGCGAATCGACGCTCCCAGTCGGCGCGGGAGCGCCCGCCGCGATCGCGCGCGTCGAATCCGGCGTAGACCGGATCCGGAATCGAGAACGGCGGGTGGGGCCATCCGATCGCCGCGCGCGTCGCCGCGACCTCCTTCTCGCCCAGTGCCGACCCGTGCGCGTCGGCGCTGCCGGCCTTGTTCGGCGAGCCCTTGCCGATGACGGTCCGGCAGCACACGAGACTCGGGCGATCGCCGACGGCGGCGGCTTCCGCGAGCGCGCGGCCGACCGCCGCCACGTCGTGACCGTCGACTCCGCGCACGACGTGCCAGCCGTACGCCTCGAACCGCGCCGGCGTGTCGTCGGTGAACCAGCCCTCGACGCCGCCGTCGATCGAGATGCCGTTGTCGTCGTAGACGGCGGTGAGCTTGCCGAGCCCCCAGGTCCCGGCGAGCGACGCCGCCTCGTGCGAGACGCCTTCCATCAGGCACCCGTCGCCGACGAACACGTAGGTGCGGTGGTCGACGATCGTGTGATCGGGCCGGTTGAACTCGGCGGCGAGCAGCGACTCCGCGAGCGCCATGCCGACCGCGTTCGCCAGGCCCTGACCGAGCGGGCCGGTCGTGGTCTCGACGCCCGGCGTCGCGCCGACCTCCGGATGCCCCGGCGTCTTCGAATGGAGCTGGCGGAAGCGGCGCAGCTCCTCCATCGGCAGGTCGTAGCCCGACAGGTGGAGCAGCGCGTACTGCAGCATCGACCCGTGGCCGTTGGAGACGACGAACCGGTCTCGATCGCACCAGGTCGGATGCGTCGGGTCGTGTTTCAGCGGCCCGCGGAACAGCGCGACGGCGATCTCGGCCATGCCCATCGGCATGCCGGGGTGACCGCTCTTGGCGGCCTCGACCGCGTCCATCGCCAGGGCGCGGATCGCGTTCGCGAGTTCGGAGTCGGCGGCGGGCTTGACGGCGGACATCGTGGAAAAGGCGATCGAAGGTCGGCGGTGGAGGGGGGCGGCGGCGAAGCCGGCGCGATCGCCGCGGCCCTGCTGCGGCGCGAAAACCTCTTGAAATTATGGCGAAACCCGGCATGTTGTGCAATCATTGCCCGTTTGGTCGTGCGTCACCGGTCGTTCCTGCGACACGGGGTCTGTCCGACGTGGGGTGGGGTGCTCGTTCCCCGGGTTTTTCGGGGGGTGGGCGTTTCCTTTTTGGCGGGTTTCGGGCGTTGGCGGGCTGCAAACGCCGCCGCGGCACCGTGTCCGCGCTCCGGGGAGACGACGGATGGACGGAATCCATCTCTTGGGCGAGTGGTACGGTTGCCCGGCCGACCGGCCGGAGATGGTGCAGGCCGACGCGTTGCGCAGCCGCTGCCTGGACGCGGTCGCGGCGGCGGGTCTGACGATCGTCGGCGAGCGCTTCCACCAGTTCGAGCCGCAGGGCGTCACCGGCGCGGTGATCCTGGCCGAGTCCCATCTCGCGATCCACACGTGGCCCGAGCGGGGTTCGGTGACGATCGACGTCTACGTCTGCAACTTCACCACCGACAACACGGCGAAGGCCGAGAGCCTGTTCCGCGCGCTCGAGCGAACGCTGAAGCCCGGCCGTACGCGCTTCCAGGCGATCCACCGGGGTGGCGCCGATGGCTGAACCCGCCGGGGACCTCGCCCCGGGCGCGATGACCGAGTACCTCACCGACGACTGGGGGTTCTTCGTCCGGTCGACGCGCGAGTACGAGCGCTTCCGTTCGCCGTACCAGGCGGTCGAGGTGCACGACAGCGCCGCCTTCGGCAAGCTCTTCCGGCTCGACGGCCATTTCATGACCAGCGAGAAGGACGAGTTCTTCTACCACGAGAATCTCGTCCATCTGGCCGGCGTCACGCACCCGGCGCCGGAGCGTGCGCTGATCGTCGGCGGCGGCGACGGCGGATCGGCCGAGGAGATCCTCAAGTACCCGACGATCCGCTCGGTCACCCTGGCCGAGATCGACCTCGCGGTCGTCGATCTGGCGCGCAAGTACTTCGGCGGCGTCCATCGCGGCAGCTTCGACGACCCGCGGCTCGCGCTCAAGATCGGTGACGGGTTCGGCTTCGTGCGCGAGACCGAGGAGCGCTACGACCTCGTCGTGCTCGACCTCACCGATCCGGGCGGGCCGTCGCTCGAGCTCTACACACCCGATTTCTACCGCGCCTGCGCCGCGCGGCTCACACCGTCGGGGGCGATGACCCTGCATGTCGCCAGTCCGGTCGCCCATCCGGATCGTGTTCGCCAGACGCTCGTCGGCCTGCGCGCCGCCTTCCCGGTCGTCGTGCCCTATCTCGTGTCGATCCCGCTCTACGGCGGCATGTGGATGATGGCCTGCTGCTCGATCGGGCTCGATCCGCGCCGGATGACCGCCGTCGAGGTCGACCGGCGCATCGCCCAGCGCGGGCTCGCCGGCCTCAAGTACTACAACGGCGAAATGCACCGGGCGGCGCTCGCACTGCCCAATTTCGTCCGCTCGCTGGTCGGGCTGTAGCGCCGACCGGGGCGGGTGCCGTTCCGACGGCGAACGATGGGCGAGCCGGCCGGAAGTCCGGCCTTCGACGCGCCGGTGCGCCGGTTGAAACCCGGCCGGCCGGCCGCATTATTGCGATGGGGACACCGGGTTCCCGCCACCGGACCGGCATCGCCGGATCAGATGACGCTCACCGACACGATGGGAAAGGCGGACTTCGTGCTGTTCGACGGAGTCGTGTTCCAGACCGAGTACCTGCGGGTGCCGGACGAGGACACCCGCGCCGATGACGTCGTGCTCGAAGCCAAGCACGGCGAGACCGAGATCGAGCTGCTGCGCTCGGACTTGGACGGTGCGCTGCCGCTGGGCGACGGCGGCTACCGGCTGGCGAGCGGTCACGAGCTGCGCTTCCTGACCGCCGCCACGGTGCACTGAGCGGCGTTCGGGACGCGACGTCGCCCGAGCCGATTCGTCAGCGCTCGAGCACGAACCGGTAGTGCGCCGCGAGCGCTCCGGGTTCGCGCGTCGACGCGGCCGGGGCGATTTCGAGGCGCTCCCGCTCGCGGGCGAACATCGCCGCGTAGCGCTCCGACGACTCGCCGTTGAGGTAGAGCTGTGTCGTCAACGACCGCGCGCGCGGATGCGCGAGCTTGAAGTGCAGGTGCGCCGGTCGTCCACCGTAGGGCACCGGCCGGATCGTGCGGAAGGCGAAGCGACCGTCGGCATCGGCGATCGTCCGGCCGTATCCCTGGAAATCGGGGTCGAGCCGGCCGGTTTCCCCGACATGGTGGTAGGTCCCGTAGGCGTCGCATTGCCACAGTTCGACGATCGCACCGGCGAGCGGCGCCCCGTCGGTCGTCGCGACCGTGCCGGTGAGCTCCAGCGGTGTGCCCTTCGCGACCCCGGCGCGTCCGGCGATGCGGGTCAGGTCGGCGTCGACGTCCGCCGGAAAGCTCCGCGGATAGAAAGGGCCCTCGGCGTCGCGAGGTGTCGGCTCGAGGCTCTGTCCCCGCGCCGGCGGGGCGAGCGGCGCGAGGCTCAGCGCGAGCGCGGCGCGAAGTACCCCGCGCCGTCCCTGCCGCTGGCTCCGATCGGTCGAACGTGGCATGGACATCCTCCGCATGCGGCCGGGCGGCGGCCGGCGGCGCCGATCGCCGCGCCCCGACCTCCGGTCGCTTCCGCCGCTCCCGAGGGGGCGCCCCAAGCCCTTCCGGGGGATTGACCGGTCCGCGAGGCTATGCGTATTCTGACTCGATAACGAGGCGGAGGTTCGCCTCGCCACGGGTGGCGCGGCGGACCGGTGGTCCGGCAACCAGCGCCCGGCGGATTGCGCCCGGCCCGGGCGCCGGTCAGACGCGTTCCGTTGCGCAGGTCCCTCGGGCGCGTCGGGGTTCCACGGACGATCAGATCATCGCGAGGAAGCGCATGGAGGCTGGACGCAGGCACGCATTGAAGACCGGAGGCGGCGCCACGCTGGCGGCGCTGCTCGCCGCCGCCGGATGGCTGCCGGCCGGCGGAGCGCTCGCCCAGGCCGGGGGCTGGAACAAGGCGGCGTTCGACGCCAAGACGCTGGACGAGGCGGTCAAGGCGCTGGGTGGCGGAGCGGCGACGCCGAGCGGTGCGATCACCTTCGTCTCGACGCCGGACATCGCCGAGAACGGCGCGGTGGTGCCGGTCGGCGTGGCGAGCACGATCCCGAACACCCGATCGATCGCCATCCTGATCGAGAAGAACCCGAACCTGCTCGCGGCTTCCTTCGACATCCCGCCGGGCACCGAGGCCTCGGTGTCGACGCGCGTGAAGATGGGACAGAGCTCGATGGTCTACGCGCTCGTCAACGCGGACGGCAAGTTCCACATCGCGAGCAAGGAAGTCAAGGTCACGCTGGGCGGCTGCGGCGGCTAGCGGCGGACGCACCCACACGAGGGATCGACATGGCAGATCCGATGAAGATTCGCGCCACCCTGGTCGGCGATTCGACCGAGGTGAAGGTGCTGATGAGTCACGAGATGGAGACCGGCCAGCGGAAAGACGCGGCGGGCAAGACCGTGCCCGCCTGGTTCATCCAGTCGGTGAACGCGACCCACAACGGCAAGACCGTGCTCAACGCCCAGTGGGGTCCGGCGGTCGCGAAGAACCCGTTCCTCGCCTTCAAGTTCAAGGGTGGCGCCAAGGGCGACAAGGTGCAGATCACCTGGACCGACAACAAGGGCGAGAAACGCACCGACGAGGCGACGATCGGCTAGCGCGCACGAGCGGCAGGCGCGTCCGACCGCGACCGCGGCGAGGCGCGCCGCCGAACCCTCGCCCGGCGAGACGACGGGCGACGTCCGGGGCCCCGGGCCCCGCATTGGAGGAGACCGGATCATGAAGACGACGTTGCGGGCCTCGCTCGCCGCGGGCGCCCTGGCGTTCGTGCTGCCCCTCGCCGCTCCGCCCGTCGCCGCCCAGGGCGCGTCGACGGCGGACGAGATCGAGAAGTACCGCCAGGCGCTGCAGGACGGCAATCCGGCCGAACTGTGGGAGGCGCGCGGCGAGGATCTCTGGAAGAAGCGCGCCGGGCCGAAGAACGCGACGCTCGAGACCTGCGACCTCGGCAAGGGGCCGGGTGTCGTCAAGGGCGCCTACGCCGAGCTGCCGAAGTACTTCGCCGACGCCGGACGGGTCATGGACCTGGAGACGCGCCTGGTGTGGTGCCGCGTGTCGCTGCAGGGTCTCTCCGAGGCCGAGGCCAAGCGCTCGCCGTTCGGCAGTCCCGACCGCAAGTCGGACAACGACGCGCTCGTCGCGTGGATCACGTCCGAGTCGAAGGGCGTGCCGATGGCGGTGAGCCTCGATCATCCGAAGATGCGCGAGGCCTACGAGCTGGGGCGGGCGATCTTCTTCTTCCGCGGCGGGCCGCACGATTTCGCCTGCGCGACCTGTCACTCGGAGGACGGCAAGCGCATCCGTCTGCAGGACCTGCCGAACCTGACGGTGAAATCCGGGGCGCAGCGCGGCTACACGACCTGGCCGGCCTACCGGGTTTCCCAGGGCGAGCTGCGCACGTTCCAATGGCGGCTCAACGACTGCTTCCGCCAGCAGCGCTTCCCCGAGATCGAGTTCGTGTCGCCGGCGTCGATCGCGCTGACGACCTATCTCGCCTACAACGCCAACGGCGCGCCGTTCGCCGCGCCGGCGATCAAGCGCTGAACCGGAGGTCCGCGATGGACAAGACGCTGTGGACCGCGATCGGGACCTTCACCGCCGTCGTCGTCGCCGGCTGCGCCGCGATGCAGCCGGCCGCCGACGACGCGGCGTTGCGCGCCAAGGCCGTCGAGACGATGAAGGTCTCGTTCAAGGAGAAGGGTCAGGCCGGGCTCTCGCGCCTGAACCAGGACGAGACGCAGGCGCTGTGCAGCCAGTACGGCGGGCGGGCGTTGCCCAAGGACGTCGCCGAGAAGATCGAGAAGGCGAATTTCGCCTCGATCCGCTGGCCGTCGGACGGCAAGTTCGTCGGCGACTGGCGCCAGGGCGAGCGGATCGCGCAGGAGGGCCGCGGGTTCCAATACTCGGACGATCCGACGGGCCCGGTGGGCGCCAACTGCTACGCCTGCCACCAGTTGTCGAAGCAGGAGATCAGTTTCGGGACGATGGGTCCGTCGCTGTACAACTTCGGCAAGCTGCGCGGGTACACCGACGAGATGCGCCGCTACGCGTGGGGCAAGGTCTACAACTCCCAGGCGTACAGCGCCTGCACCAACATGCCGCGCTTCGGTCACGCGAAGATCCTGACCGAACAGCAACTGCGCGACGTCGTCGCGCTGCTGATGGATCCCGCCTCGCCGGTCAACCAGTGAGCGTCGCGGCGCCGCGCCGGCGGTTCCTGGGCGCGCTGGCGGCCCTCGCCGCCGCCGCGCCGTCGGGACCGGTCCGTTCCGCCGCCGGATCCGCGGCCAAGGTCGGCGATCGCGTCGACTGGAATGACGTGACGCTCGTCGACGGATCGGTGCTCGGGGCGGCCAAGCTCGCGAGCTCGCCGGTCGTCGTCGAGTTCTGGGCTTCCTGGTGCCCGTTCTGCAAGCGGCAGAATCCGCACGTGCAGACGCTGCACGAGCGCCACCAGGGCTCGCTCGTCGTGCTGGCCTACTCGATCGACAAGGACCCGGCGAAGGCGCGCGAGTATCTCGCTGAGCACCGCTACACGTTCCCGGCGGCGATGGCGGGCGCCGACGCCGAGCGCTGGTTCGGCCGGCGCGAGGGTCTGCCGGAGGTCTACGTCGTCGACCGCGGCCGCATCGTCTTCCGCGACCTGCGCGAGATGTTCCCCGAGGACGTCGCGGCGCTCGCCCGCTACGCGCGGCGGACGTGAACCTCGCCCGGCGCGAATTCCTCGGGCTGATCGCGGCCGGCGCCGCGGCCGGCCTGCCGCTCGACTCGCGCGCCGCGCTCGACCTCTCGGCCGGCCCGTCGTTCTACGACTCGGTCGGGCGGTTCGGCAACGTCAGCCTGCTCCATTTCACCGACTGCCACGCGCAGTTGAAGCCGGTCTATTTCCGCGAGCCATCGGTCAACCTCGGCATCGGCGCGGCCGCCGGCAAAGCGCCGCACCTCGTCGGCGAGGCGCTGCTCGCGCGCTACGGCGTGCGAGCGGGGACGCGCGAGGCGCACGCGTTCACGTTCCTCGACTTCGCGCGCGCGGCGAAGGCGTACGGCGCGGTCGGCGGATTCGCGCACCTCGCGACGCTGGTGAAGAAGCTGCGGGCGACCCGTCCGGGCGCGTTGCTGCTCGACGGCGGCGACACCTGGCAGGGCTCCGGACTCGCGTTGTGGACCAAGGGCCAGGACATGGTCGAGGCGTGCCGGCTCCTCGGCGTCGACGTCATGACCGGCCACTGGGAGTTCACCCACGGCGCCGACCGCGTCAAGGAAATCGTCGAGAAGGACTTCGCCGGCAAGGTCGACTTCGTCGCCCAGAACGTCAGGACGACCGACTTCGGCGACCCGGTGTTCAAGCCCTACGTCATCCGCACGGTGAACGGCGTTCCGGTCGCGGTCGTCGGCCAGGCGTTTCCGTACACGCCGATCGCCAATCCGCGCTACTTCGTCCCTGAATGGACCTTCGGCATCCAGGAGCAGGAGTTGCAGAAGGTCGTCGACGAGGCGCGCGCGAAGGGCGCCCGCGTCGTCGTGCTCCTGTCGCACAACGGCATGGACGTCGATCTCAAGCTCGCCTCGCGCGTGACCGGCATCGACGCGATCCTGGGCGGGCACACGCACGACGGCGTGCCGCAGCCGACGGTCGTCGACAACCCGGGCGGCCGCACGCTGGTCACCAACGCCGGCAGCAACGGCAAGTTCCTCGCGGTGCTCGACCTCGACGTCCGCGGCGGGCGGGTCGCCGACTTCCGCTACCGGTTGCTGCCGGTCTACGCGGCGCTCCTGCCGCCCGATCGCGAGATGGCCGCGCTGATCGACCGGCTGCGCGCACCGTTCGAGTCGAGGCTCGCCGAACCGCTCGCGGTGACCGAGACGCTGCTCTACCGACGCGGCAATTTCAATGGCACGTTCGACCAGCTGATCCTCGATGCGCTGATGGCCGAGAAGGACGCGCCGATCGCGTTCTCGCCCGGATTCCGCTGGGGCACGTCGCTGCTGCCCGGTCAGCCGATCCGCCGCGAGCACCTGCTCGACCAGACGGCGATCACCTATCCGTTCGTCACCGTGAGCGCGATCAAGGGCGACATGATCAAGACGATCCTCGAAGACGTCGCCGACAACCTGTTCAACCCCGATCCGTACTACCAGCAGGGCGGCGACATGGTCCGTGTCGGCGGACTCTCCTACGCGATCGATCCGGCGGCACCGGCCGGACGGCGGATCACCCGCCTGGAGCTCGGCGGCAAGCCGATCGGGGCGGACCGGACCTACAAGGTCGCCGGCTGGGCGCCGGTGTCGGAAGAGGCGCGCGCGGCCGGCGGTGAGCCGATCTGGGAACTGGTCGAGCGCTGGCTGCTGGCGCAGAAGACGATCCGCGCCCGGCCACTGTCGACGCCGGAAATCGCCGGCGTGCGCGGCAACCCGGGCATCGCCTAGCGGGCCGGATCGACGATCCTCGCGCCGGCGTCCGTGTGTGCGACGGGCGCCCACGCGAGCACCGTCACCGTCATCGTCACCGGAGATTCCGATGCGCAATCCCGTTCGCACGCACGCCTCGCTCGTCGTCGCCATCCTCGCCACGCTCGCCGCGACGGGCGCGCCGGCGCAGTCGCCGAAGCTCACGATCCCGCTCGCCACGCTGCAGACCGGCGCCGCGCTGACCGCCGCGCAGGCGGCGTTCTCGCGCTGCCAGAAGGACGGCTACACCGTCGCCGTCGCGGTCGTCGACCGGGCGGGCAATCCGCTGGCGGTGCTCCGCGATCCGCTGGCCGGCGCGCACACGACGCAGATGGCGATCGGCAAGGCGTGGACCGCGGTGTCCTTCCGCACCGACACCACCGAGTTCGCCGCGTCGACGCAGGCAGGCCGCCCGTCGTCGGGCGTGCGCGGGCTCCCCGCCGTGATCGCGGTGGGCGGCGGGCTGATGATCCGCGCCAAAGGGACGCTGTTGGGCGGCATCGCGGTGTCGGGCGCGCCGTCGGGCGACCTCGACGACGTCTGCGCCAAGGCCGGCGTCACCGCGATCGGCGACGCGCTCGAGCTCGAATAGCGGGCGCCGGCCGAATTGCGGATCCGTCAGTAAGGTACGCACGCGAAAACGCGGGTGCGCCCGTCGCCCTCGAACGCCCAGCCGGCGAAAAGCATCGCGTCGAGCGTGCTCGTGCTTTCGGTGTAACGATGGTTCGGAGCCCCGCCGACACCTTGGTTGTAGAGCCGGAAGATCGGGCGCGTTTGCGGGGGGCAACCGCCGCTTGCTTCCGGAAGCGTCCATCGGAACGCGATGCCTTCGAAGCGCCAGACGGGGCTGGCCGCCAGCACTTGGCACTCATGCGGAAACGGCGAGTAGAAATGGGTCGACTGGGGAGCGAAACCGGTCGCAAAGAAGCGGCACACGGTCGACGACGAATCCGAAGAGTCGTCGAAGACCGACATTCCTTCGCCGGTGCGCTGCCATCCCGCGAACTTGCCGGCGTCGAGCGCGTCTACTTCGTCCGCGTTAGCCGAGACGAAGTAGTGGGACATCCCGATGTGGAAGTACTCCACGGCACGCGCCGCGCCTGCGGGCACGCCGTGCCCGAGATCGAGGGACTGCACGCCGCGATCTGTCGAAGCGAGTAGCCGTCTCGGGTCGCTCGGGTCGAACTGAAGGCGAGAGACTTCTCTGCTGCGCAATCCCTCGTCCATGGCGCGCCACGTCCGACCGCCGTCAGCGCTTCGGAAGACCCCCTGACTTGTCTGCGCCGCGTAGACCGCGCCCGGGGTCAGTGCATCGTACACGATACTGCGGACTGCACCCCCGCCCAGCCCCGCGGCGCTGGGCGTCCAGGTCGTCCCGCCATCGTCGCTTCGATACAGCGGTACCTTGTCGGTGCCCGCGTAGCCGGCGAGCATCCGATTCGAATCGCCGGAATCGACCGCAATTGAAGTGACCGCTCCGGGAGGCGCTCCGGGAACCATGGTCCAGGAGACTCCGCCATCCTGCGAAGTTCGGAGTCCGGTGCTGGTGGCGAGGAAGATGCGGTCGGCGGAGAACGATGCGGCGGCGTCGTATGTCGTTCCCGGACCGGACCCGCCGGTCAACCACGAGTGTCCCCCGTCGGTGGACCTATGGGAATAGGAAGACGTGTGGCCGAAGTAGCCTGAATAGGTCCCCAGCAGTAAGAGTGATCCGTTCCGCCCCGGGATCAACAACGGATTTTCGATCCTGTTGTAGTTCTCCTGTTCGAAGAGGAAATTCCAGCTGGAGCCACCATCGCTGCTTCGATAGAAGAGTTGGCGCACACCCGGGCCCGCATGGCTGACCCCGAACAGGACTCCGGGCAGGGCGACGCCGTCGAAAACGCGAATGGGTTCACCGGAGATGCCGAGACCCGCCGGCTCCAGCGACCAATTTAGGCCGTCGTCGATTGTGTAGGTGGGGCGATCGGAGAGCGTCCAGCGTCTGCTGGCAGAGGCAGAGTCGAAGACCAGTCGTTGGACCGGCCATCCGGGCAGCCCGGAGTCGCGAGCGGCCTTCTGGAAGCTCGAACCGCCATCGAACGACCCGTAGATGCCGACCGAAGTCGAGAGCATCAGTCGAGCGTCGTCGAAGACATCGACGTGCAGAGTCAGGATTTCACACGGACAGTCGAACGTCCCTGCGAGCGACCAACTCTGCCCGTCGTCGGCGCTTCGATAGATGGCCGCTCCGCCGGGCTCATGCGCGACTCCGAGCGCATAGACCATCGCGCTGGGCGCGGGTGCGAAAGCGAATAACTGGATTGCGTAGGTCGCCGTACTTCTTGGGAAGACAAGGGCATAGGATTGCCCGCCATCCGTCGACCGATAGATGCCCTCGTTGCGTGACTGCAGGATCGTCCCGCCGCGAACTCCGGTCGCCCCGGGCGGCATGGACTGCCAACTCGCTTGCGCATCCAAGGGTTGGTGCTCCCACATGAACTCGCCCTTGCCGGTGAGCACGATTCGATGGATCCAGTCGACCATCGTGTTCGCGAGACCTCCCGAATGCCAGATCGGGATGACCCTCCACGACTTGCCGCCATTCCTGGTAACGATGACCGCATCGGTGCCCAGCGCCTGGTAGACCTGTTCGTCGGGGTCGGCGGGGTTGAACGACTGCAGGTCGCGGATCGGAAGCGGGGGGGGCGTCGGGAATCGCGCCGGCGCCCAAGAGCGACCGCCATCGGTGCTCGACTGCAGCCAGGTCTCCGAGCTGTACGAGTTGATCAGTTCGAGTTCGGGATTGGCTGCGAACGCGAGGCGACCGGGTTGGACGTCGGCCGAGAAATCGTGAACTTCGGCCCACGTCTTGCCCCCGTCGAGCGAACGCAGGTACTGCCGGGAAGTCCCCCAAGGAGTCCGCCAAAGCGCGACGGTTGCGCCCGTTCTGACGTCCGACCAGATTCCCGCCAGCGGCCCATCGACGGAACCGTAGTTCTCCCAGCGGGCGGACGGACCGGTAGCGCAAGCGGATGCGGCGATGAGCGCACCGAACCAGATGCCGGCGCCGCGATTGCGCGCTCGGCCGCCAGCGCGGCTCGGGACGAGTTCCCTGCTCGTGGCCATTGGGATGGCGCACCTACGATCGAGGAAGTCTAACCGATTCGTCGAACGGCCGGTCCAGCAGATCCTCGACCGCGGCGGCGTCCGCCTTCAGCGCGTCGAATTCCGCTTCGAGCGAGGCGACCGACTGCCCGCTGCGCGCCGAGAGGATCGCGGCGAAACCCGGCGGCAGATCGCGCTGCTTCAGGAGCCCGGTCAACCAGGCGATCGAGGCGTCGGCGAGCGCGCGCAGGCCGACGAACGTCGCGACCAGGCCCCATGGCGAACCGGTCGCCGCCGCGACCGGCAGGCCGAGGATCAGGCCGAGCTGCGTCACCAGCACGCGCACGCCGGCGTTGCCGACGCTGGTCGACAGGTCGCGGAACCGCCAGCCGGGGAGGCGCCGCAGGTCCCACGCGAGGAAGACCCCCTGGACGCCGGCCGCGTACAGCAGGGCCAGCCGCGCGTCGGGCCACGCGAGCCGGCCGGCGAAGTCGACGACGAACACGAGCAGCAGCACGAAAACGCCGTGCGCGAGCGTGAACAGCAGGTTGATGCCGAAGTAGCTTCGCAGGTAGGCGTCCGCGGCGCCCAGGCCGCGCCGCGTCTGCTCGACGCCCGACCGGCGGTCGCCGATGGCGCCGATCGTCGCGTGATGGCCGGCGGCGCCGGTCGCGCGCCGGTGCACGACGATACGGATCGCGTTGGTGAAGACGAGGAGGACCGTCTCGAACCAGAAGAGCAGCAACAGCGCGGCGGGAGGTCGGCCGCTCGCGACCACCTCGATGATCGGAACCGCGCCCATCAGGAGCGCGTAGAGGAGCGCCGGCAGGAATACCATCGGCGGGTGGCCCGGGTCTCCGCCGGCCGGCCGGGCCGCGCGCGGTCAGCGCACGCTGACGCGCGCGTAGCGCCGCTTGCCGGCCTGCACGACGACGACCGATCCGGCCTTCACCGTCGCGTGGCGGTCGTCGACGACCTCGCCGTCGAGCTTGAGGCCGCGCCCGTCGATCAGGCGCAGCGCCTCCGACGTCGACGCGACGACGCCCGCCTGCTTCGCGAGGTTCGCGATCGCGATGCCGGCGCCGGCCGTCTCGATCGTCACCTCGGGCATCGACTCGGGCATCGCGCCGGCCTTGAATCGCGCCTCGAAGTTGCGCAGCGCGCGGTCCGCGTCGGTTTTCGAGTGGAACCGGGCGACGACCTCCTGCGCGAGCGCGACCTTGGCCTCGCGCGGGTTCGCGCCGGCCGCGCAGGCGCGACGCAGCGCCGCGATCTCCTGCGTCGACCGGAACGAGACGAGCTCGTAGTAGCGCCACATGAGCTCGTCGGAGATCGACATCAGCTTGCCGAACATCTCGTCGGGCGCTTCGGTGATGCCGACGTAGTTGCCCTTGGACTTCGACATCTTGTCGACGCCGTCGAGCCCCTCGAGCAGCGGCATCGTGATGATGCACTGGGGCTCCTGGCCCGCCGACTTCTGCAGCTCGCGGCCGACCAGCAGGTTGAACTTCTGGTCGGTGCCGCCCAGCTCGATGTCGGACTTGAGCGCGACCGAGTCGTAGCCCTGCATCAGCGGGTAGAGGAACTCGTGGACCGCGATCGGCTGGTGGCCGGCGAAGCGCTTGGAGAAGTCGTCGCGCTCGAGCATCCGCGCGACCGTGTACTGGGACGCGAGTCGGATCATCCCGGCCGCGCCCAGCGGCTCGCACCACTCGGAGTTGTAGCGGATCTCGGTGCGTTCCGGGTCGAGCACCTTCGACGCCTGCGCATGATAGGTCTCGGCGTTGGCGCGGATCGCCTCGCGCGTCAGCGGCGGGCGCGTCGCGTTGCGGCCGGACGGGTCGCCGATCATCGACGTGAAATCGCCGATCAGGAAGATCACCTGGTGGCCGAGGTCCTGCAGCTGGCGCATCTTGTTCAGCACGACCGTGTGGCCCAGGTGGATGTCGGGCGCGGTCGGATCGAGCCCCAGCTTGATGCGCAGCGGCGTGCCGCTCCTGGCGCAGCGCGCGAGCTTGTCGCGCAGCTCCGCCTCGACGATCAGCTCGTGGGCGCCGCGCTTCGCGACGTCGATCTGCCGCTCGACGTCCATCGTCAGACCTTCGCCTCGCGTTCCGCGACGAGCGCCCGCGCCACCGGGCGCGCATAGCAGCGCGTGAGCCAGTCGCGGAGCTTCGGCCATCGGTCGAGCCCGAACGCAGGACCGCGAAACAGAACCGACGCGAGATTGAGGTCGGCGATCGTGAAGGCGTCGTCGGCGAGCCAGGTCCGGTGCGCGAGCGCCGACTCGATCGCGAAAAGACGCGCCGGCAGCTTCGCGGCCGCTTCCGCCGCGACCGCGGGCTTGCGCTCGGCCGGCGGCAGGAACGTCGTGTGGTAGAACCACGGGCCGATCAGCGGTTCGACCTCGGTCGCGCCGAACAGCGTCCACTGGTAGACGAGCCCCTCGCCGCGCAGGTCCTTCGGCCACAGGCGGCCGGCCTTGCGGGCGAGGTAGAGGTTGATCGCCAGCGACTCGAACAGCGGCAGGCCGTCGTCGACGATCGCCGGTACGCAGCCGAGCGGCTGGATCGCGAGGTACGGCGCCGCCTTCACCTCCGGACCCTTGTAGTGGAAGCCGACGTGCTCGTGGGCGAGACCCAACTCGCGCGCCGCCCACAGGACGCGGAAGGCGCGCGAGGCGGCGGTGCCGTAGATCGTGAGGCTCATCGGGGGTCTCGCCGGGGGGGCGCCTTTGCTAGAATTCGTCGATGACCGGAGCCGATCCCGCTTCGTCCGGACGCGAATCCGGCATTCTAGCCGAACCGCCGGTCGCGTCCGCCGGCCGGGCGATGCCGTTGCGCATGGTCGCGGTCGCGGTTCTGGCGCTCTTCGGCGTGGCCGCCTTCGGCCTCGCGCCGGACACCGTCCTCGAGGTTCCGCCGACGGTGCCGGTCGTGCGCGAGCTTCCGTTGCCCGAGTCGGCGATGCGTGCCACCGCACCCGAGCCGGCGATCCTGTGGCGCGAGGAGCGCGTGCGGCGGGGCGATACGATCGGCGCGCTCCTGGCCCGCGCCGGCGTCGACGATCCGGCGGCGTTCGCGTGGCTGCGCACCGACCCGGCGGCGCGCCCGCTCTACCAGCTGCGACCGGGACGGCCGCTGCGGGTGGCGACGACCGGCGACGGCGCGCTGGTCGAGTTGCGCGTCGGCACCGCGACCGAGGCGCTGGCGATCGCGCGCGACGGCGGAGGGTTCGTCGCCGCGCCGGCCGCGGGCGGCGTCGAGACGCGTCAGGTGCTGCGCGCCGGCGTGATCCACGGGTCGCTCTTCGGCGCGGCCGATGCGATCGGGCTCCCCGACGCGGTCACGATGGCGCTCGCCGACGCGTTCTCGGGAGACATCGATTTCCATCTCGACCTTCGCCGCGGCGACCGCTTCGCGGTCCTCTACGAGATGCAGTTCGTCGACGGCGAACCGGTCGCGGCCGGACGCGTGCTCGCCGCCGAGTTCGAGAACCGCGGGCGCCTGCTGCGGGCGTTCCGCTGGACCGGCGACGACGGCGCCGACGGCTACTACGACGAGGACGGGAAGAACGCGCGCAAGTCGTTCCTGCGCTCGCCGATGGCGTTCTCGCGCGTGACCAGCGGCTTCTCGCTCGCCCGCTTCCACCCGATCCTCGCGAACTGGCGCGCGCACACCGGCGTCGACTACGGGGCGCCGACCGGCACGCCGGTGCGGGCGACCGGCGAGGGCACGGTGATCCACGCCGGTTGGAAACCCGGCTACGGCAACGTCGTCGTGCTGAAGCACAATGGCGCCTACTCGACGTGGTACGGCCATCTGTCGCGCTTCGCCGCGGGACTGCGCGTCGGCGCCCGCGTGCGGCAGGGCGACACGATCGGCCATGTCGGACAGACCGGCTGGGCGACCGGACCGCACCTGCACTACGAGTTCCGCGTCTCCGAGGTTCCGCGCAATCCGCAGACGCTCGCGCTTCCTGCGGCCGAGCCGTTGCCGGCGGCCCAGCGCTCGGCCTTCCGCGCTGCGATCGCGCCGGCCGTCGAGCAGCTCGCGGTGGCGCGTCGCGCGCCGACCGCGGTCCTCGCCTCGGCCGAGTAGCCGGCGCGTGCGCGGCGAGCTCTACGCCGGCGTGATGTCGGGCACGAGTCTCGACGGCGTCGACGCGGTCGTCGCCGACTTCGCTCCGGCGTCGGGCCGTGCCTGTGAACGGCTCGGTCGGGCGCAGGTCCGTTTCGACGCGCAACTTCGCGAGCGGTTGTCGGCGCTCCAGACGAGCAGCTCCGACGAGGTCGCGCGCGCCGCCGACGCCGCCAGGGACCTGGCCGACCGCTACGCCGAAGCGATCCTCGCGGCCTGCGTCGATGCGCGTGTCGATCCGGCGGAGCTCGTCGCCGCAGGCGTCCACGGGCAGACGATCCGCCACCGGCCCGAACGCGGCTGGACCGTCCAGATCAACGACGCCGCGCGCGTCGTCGAGCGCGCCGGGGTCGCGGTGGTCGCCGATTTCCGGCGTCGCGACCTCGCCGCCGGCGGACAGGGGGCACCGCTGGTGCCGGCGTTCCACGCGGCCGCCTTCGGCGACCCGCGTATCCATCGTGTCGTCGTCAACATCGGCGGGATCGCCAATCTGACCGACCTGCCGCCGGGTGGAATCGTCCGCGGCTTCGACACCGGCCCGGGCAACGTGCTGTCCGACCTGTGGCACGCGCGCCACCGCGGCGGGCTCTACGACGAGGAGGGCCGCTGGGCCTCCGCCGGGACCGTCGTTGGCGCGCTCCTCGAGACGATGCTCGCCGACGCGTACTTCGCCGCGCGACCGCCGAAAAGCACCGGTCGCGACCGGTTCAACGGCGAATGGCTCGACGCCGCCGTGGCGCGCGCCGCGCCGACCGCGTCGCTGGCGGACGTGCAGGCGACGATCGTCGAGTTGACGGTGCGCACGATCGCCGGCGCGATCGCGGCCCACGCCCCCGGCGCCGACGAGGTCCTGCTCTGCGGCGGCGGGGCCCTCAACCGCACGATGCTGCAGCGGCTCGAGCATGCGCTCGCACCGGCGGCGGTGCGGACGACCGCGGTGGCCGGCGTCGATCCGCAGGACGTCGAGGCGCTCGCCTTCGCCTGGCTCGCCCGCGAAACGATCGCCGGGCGCCCAGGGAACCGGCCCGAGGTCACCGGGGCGAGCGGGCCCCGGGTCCTCGGCGCCGTCTATCCGCGCTGACCGCCGGGACGCGGCGGCCGATTCGCCCGCGGCCGCGACCGTCGGGGGCGAGTTGACCCCGCCGACCGTGTCGCTGCGTTGAATCACACGGGCGGCGATCGGCCGCCTGAAGACCACGGAGATCCCCATGGACCTGCGCCTTCCCCTCCTGACCGTGCTGTTGCCGGTCGCCATGCTCGCCGTTACAGGCGACGCGAGCGGCGCGTTGTTCGCGCCGCGCACGACGATGAAGGCCTTCGCCAGCGAGCAGGAGCTGGCCGACGCGCTGCGCGGCTGGTCGGACGCGGTGCGCAAGCGAACCGAGGAGCGGCGTCGCGCCGCCGGCGGCCCGGTTCAGGACGGCGTCGTCGGTGGAACGATGATGGCGCAATCGCCGCCGGCGCCCGCCGCGGCGCCGGCCGGCGCCGCGGCGAAGGCCGAGGGGGCGTCCGGCGAGTCGATCACCAACGTCCAGGTCGCCGGCGTCGACGAGGGCGGCATCGTCAAGCAGCACGGCGACCACCTGGTCGTGCTGCGACGCGGCCGGCTGTTCACGATCGACATCCGCGACGGAAAGCTCGCGCCGGTCTCGTTCGCGGACGCCTACGGCGACGGCATCGACCCGCGCGGCGCCTGGTACGACGAGATGCTGATCAGCGGCGACACGATCGTCGTGATCGGCTACAGCTACGCGCGCGGCGGCACCGAGGTCGGCCTGTTCTCGATCACGCGAGAAGGCGCGCTCGCGCACCGCGGCACCTATCACCTGCGGTCGAACGACTACTATTCATCGCGCAACTACGCGAGCCGGCTGGTCGGCGGCAAGCTGGTGTTCTACTCGCCGCTCTACCTCAGTGCCTACTCGACCGACGTGTTCGCCTCGTTCCCGGCGATGCGCCGCTGGACCGCCGGCGCCTCCGCGGCGGACTTCCGACGCATCGCGCCGGCCACGCGCGTCTACCGGACCGACGACCCGCTCGAACCGGACCAGGGCCTCGCGCTGCACACGGTCACCGTCTGCGATCTCGAGAAGGCCGAGCTCGACTGCGAGAGCACCGCGGTGCTGGGCGCGCCGGGGCGCGTGTTCCACGTGTCCGGCGGGTCGGTGTACGTCTGGACGACGTCGATGCAGCGCGGTGGTTCGGCGCCCTCGGCGCTGTTCCGCATTCCGCTCGACGGCGGCGCGCCGTCGGCGCTCAAGACGGCGGGCAGCCCGATCGACCAGTTCTCGTTCCTCGAGGACGGCGACGGGTACCTGAACGTCCTGGTCCGCGCGCAGGGACGCGGCGAGGCGATGTGGGCGGCCGAGGCGCGCTCCGGCGACCTCGCGCTGCTGCGTGTCGCGCTGGCGAGCTTCGGCGACGGGCGCGACGGGGCGCCGGCGCGGGCGTATCGGGCGCTTCCGAGGGCCGACGGCGGCGCCCTGCAGAACCGTTACGTCGGCGCGTACCTGCTCTACGGCGCCGGGACCGGCTGGGGTCGCGCGCAGCGCACGCTCTCGTCGAACGTCCACGCGGTCCGCTACGCCGCCGCGACGCCGGCGCAATCGCTGCCGCTCGCCCACGCGGTCGACCGGATCGAGGCGCTGGGGACCGACGCGGTCGTCGTCGGCTCCGATGGCCGCGACCTGCACTTCACCAGCGTGCGCCTCGCCGGGGAGGCCGCGCCCGCGGATCGCTACACGCGCAAGGACGCCGCGCAGGGCGAGACGCGCAGCCACGGCTTCTTCTACCGTCGCGACAACGAGCGCGACGGCGTCGTCGGGCTACCGATCGTCGCCGCCGACCGTGCCGGCGCCGCTCAGCTGCGCAAGGCCTCGGCGGCGGTGCTGTTCCTGTCCAACCGGTCGCTGCGCCTCGCCGAACTGGGCTCGCTCGATGCGACGCCGGGTACCGGATCGGCCGACGACCGCTGCCGCGCTTCCTGCGTCGACTGGTACGGCAATTCGCGGCCGATCTTCACCCGCGGGAGGGTCTTCGCGCTGATGGGCTACGAGCTCGTCGAAGGTCGCCTCGCCGACGGCGCGATCGCCGAGGTCCGCCGCGTCGATTACGCGCCGCGCCTCGCGATCGCGCGCTGAGCACCGGCGTCGGTGTGGCGCCGGGGCCGCGTCATTCGCGTTCGATGCCCGCCTGCTTGATCAGCTTCTCCCAGCGGAGGAGCTCGGATTGGACGAAAGCGGTCAACGTCGGGCCGCTCGCCGTCAGCCGCTCGAATCCGTTCGGCGACAGCGCCTTCTGGACGTCGGCGGAATCGGTGACCGCGAGGATCGCCGGCGCGAGGAGCTGCGTCACCTCGGCGGGCGTGCCCTTCGGGGCGAAGACGCCGACCCACGAGCGCATCTCCGGGAAGCCGGGGATCGACTCGGCGAGCGACGGAACGTCGGGCAGTTGCGCGTTGCGCTTGTCGGTCGTCACCGCGAGCGCCCGCAACTGGCCGTTGCGGATCGGTCCCATCAGCGTGTTGAAATCCGAGCACATCATGACCACGCGCCCGCCGATCAGGTCGGTCGTCGCCTGCGGGCTGCTCTTGTACGGCACCTGGACCAAGTCGAGCGAGAAGCCTCGCTTGATGTTCTCGCTGCAAACGGTCGACATGCCGAACGCCGTGCCGTACGCGTACTTGCCGGGACTCGACGCGACCGTGCGGCGGAATTCCTCGATCGAACGGATCGGCGAGTCGGCGGCGACCACCACCGCGAGCGGGACGCCGCCGATGCCGGCCACCGGCTCGAAATCCCTGACCGGGTCGTAGGGCAACGACTTCATCATCCAGGGCATCTGCGTGTGCGTGGTCCCGGTGCCGACGAGGAGCGTGTAGCCGTCCGGTTTGGCCTTGGCGACGTAGTCGCTCGCGATCGTGCCGTTCGCGCCGGGCTTGTTGTCGACGATGAAATGGGTCGTCTTGAGCCGCTCGTTCAATCCCTTGGCGACCAGCCTCGTCATGATGTCGGTCGAGCTGCCGACGGCGAAGGGCACGACCATCGTCACCGGACGGCTCGGGTAGGACTGCGCGGCGGCGGAGCCCGGCGCGATCAGCGCCGCCAGCGCGGCGGAGCAGGCCAGCGCGGCGAGCGCGGGGCCGAAGGCGCGTCGGGCGCGTGCGGCACGGTCGGCGTGGAAGCGGGCGGTTCCGGTCATCGGTATCTCCGTCGCGGGTCGGTGTCGCAATGTCGTCGGGGTCGGGCCGGTCGCCGTCGGCGTCCCGGCGGGCGGCGTCAGGACAGGCTCTGGTCGAGGAAGCGCAGCCAGTTCTCGCCCAGCACGGCGCGGATGCGCCGCTCGGACCAGCCGCGCCGTTCCATCGCCAGCGTGAGCTTCGGGTAGTCGGCGAGCGTCTCCATGCCGCGGACGAACGGCGCGGTGCCGCGGCCCGGGTTCGCGCGGCGCGCGTAGCCCTTGTCCTGCCGCAGCCAGTCGAAGAACGCCTCGTCCTGCCCCTGGGTGAAGTCGGTGCCGATGCCGACGTTCGCCTCGCCGCAGACGTCGATCATCGTCTCGAACAGGTCGACGCAGTCATCGAGCGTCGTCGCCGCGCCGCTCTTCATGAACGGCGGATAGGTGGCGACGCCGACGAACCCGCCGCGGTCGACGATCTCGCGCAATTGCTCGTCGGTCTTGTTGCGCGGGTGGTCGAACGCGCGCCGGGGCGCCACGTGCGTGTAGGCGCACGGGCGCTTCGAGAACGCGATCGCGTCCGACGAGGTCTTCGGGCCGACGTGCGACAGGTCGACGAGGATGCCCAGGCGGTTCATCGCCTCGATCACCTCGCGACCGAATCCGGACAGACCGCCGTCGCGTTCCTCCCAGCAGCCGGAGCCGACCAGGTTCTGCGTGTTGTAGGTGAGTTGGACGACGCTGACGCCCGCGTCCTTGAAGATCGGCAGCAGGTCGACGCGATCCTCGATCGCCGAGGTGTTCTGCCAGCCCAGCAGGATGCCGACCCGGCCGTCGGCCTTGGCGCGGCGGATGTCGGCGCCGGTGCGCACCTGGACGATCAGGTCGGCGTGATCGACGAACGCCTGCTTCCAGCGCGCGATGTTGATCATCGTGTCGCGCAGACCCTCCCAGATCGAACAGGTGCAGTTGGCCGCGGTGAGTCCGCCGCGGTGCATGTCCTCGAAGACGCGGCGGCTCCATCGGGAGACCACCAGTCCGTCGATGACGATCGACGATTCGTGCAACGTGCTCGCGGGCATCGGAAACGGTCGGGCGGAAGTCAGTCGAGGAAGTCGAGCGCCAGGGCGAGGAAGTCGGCGGTGCGCGATTCGACGAACAGGTGGCCGCCGTGGTCGAGCAGCACGAGGCGGGCGCCGCCGATCGCGGCGGCGGCGTCGGCGGCGAACCAGTGCGGCATGATCAGGTCGTCGCGGGCGCCGACGACGAGCGTCGGACAGGCGATCCGCGGATAGTGGCGGCGCGCGTCGAATGCTAGGATGGCGTCGAGTCGCGCGGCGATGCGGACCGGATCCGGCGGCGCGGCGATCGCCGCGCGTGCGACTTCGTCCAGCCGCGCGCGGTGCCGGCGCAGGTAATCGGGCGGATACAGGAGCGTGGCGTTGAGGTGGGCGTAATGATCGGGCGGCAGCGAGCGGGCGGCGGCCTTGCGCAGGCCCTGCATCCGCGTCAGGTGCCCGTCGCCGTGCGTCCACGGCGCGGCCAGCACCAGCCGCGAGACGCGGTCCGGGTGCATCGCGGCCAGCGCGGTCGCCTTGCCGGTGCCGGTCGACACGCCGATCACCCGCGCGCGGTCGAATCCGGCGACGTCCATCAGCGCCCGCACGTCGTCGGCGAGCGCTTCGATCGGTTGTCCTTCGGTCACGCGCTCGCTGCGACCGGTGCCGCGCGGGTCGTAGGTCAGCACCGTGTAGCGGCGCGCCAGACCCTCGACGAGTTCCGCGCGCGCCTCGCCGCCGGTTCCCTGACCGGCGGTAAGGACGAGCGGATCGCCGCGGCCGGTGATGTCGTAGTGGAGGCGGGCTCCGGCGACGAGGGCTTCGGGCAAGGTGGTTGCGATGCGGAGCGAGGCGGAACCCCGAAACTAGCACGACGCGCGGCCGGTGGCGACCGCGCGATCCGGCGTGGCGCGTCGCCAGGCGCCCGGCGCGCACGCGACGTACGCGAAGGTGGAACATCCGCGTGCGCGAGGCGCCTTCGGGAACGTTCGCGATGACCGCGCGAGCGACCGACACCGGCTACACCGCCGCGCTCGCCAACTGGATCGCGCGGACGCCGCGTCGCTGGAGCGCCGAGGCGGTCGACGCGGCCGAGCGCGCGATCGCCGACACGGTCGCCTGCCTGATCGCCGGCGCAGGCGACGAAGCGGTCGCGCGCGTCGTCGCCGGCGCCGGCCGCTGGGGCGGCGGCGGCGCCTCGACGCGGATCGGCGCGCCCGGCGGCATCGACGCGCCGTGGGCGGCGCTGGTCAACGGCACCTCGGCGCACGCCCTCGACTACGACGACGTGCTCGACCCGGCCGCCTCGCACGTCAGCGCGGTGATGGTCCCCGCGCTGCTCGCGCTCGCCGAGGAGATCGATGCGGCGGGTGCGGATCTGGTCGATGCGTACATCGTCGGCGTCGAGGTCCAGGAGTGCCTCGCCGAGGCGGTGAACATGGTCCACTACACGCGCGGCTGGCACACGACGCTGACGCTGGGCGCGCCGTCCGCCGCAGCCGCCTGCGCGCGGCTGCTGCGCCTGGACGCCGGCCAGGCCCGCAACGCGCTGGGCGTCGCGACCAGTCTCGCCGGCGGATTCAAGCGCCAGTTCGGCACCAACACCAAGCCGCTGCACGCCGGTCTCGCCGCGAAGAACGGCATCCTGGCCGCCCGACTCGCCCAAGCCGGGCTCACCGCGGACGGCGAGGCGCTCGAAGGCGCTCGCGGATTCCTCGATCTGATGGTCGGCCCGGGCGCCGTGGGCTTCGTCGCGCCGCCGGCCCGCCTCGACGGGCCACCGGCCGTCTTGCGACCCGGGTTGTGGCTCAAGCGCTATCCGTGCTGCGCCAGCACGCATCGGGCGGTCGACGGCCTGCTCGCGCTGATGCGCGAGCACCGCCTGTCGGTGGCGGATATCGCGCGCGTCGAGACCCGTGTTTCCGAGGCGGCGGTCCGCAACCTCATGTACGTCCGTCCGACCGACGAGATGCAGGCGCGCTTCAGCATGCCCTATTGCCTCGCCGCCGCCGCCTGCGACGGCGACCTCACGCTCGCGACCTTCCGGCGCGCGGCGATCGCCCGCGCCGATCTGGCGTCGTTCGTTCCGAAGGTGACGATGACCGCCGACCCGGCGCAGCCGGCCGACATGCCGTCGACGCAGAAGAGCTGGGCGACCACGACGCTGACCACCCCCGACGCCCGCGTCTGGACGGTGCGCGTCGTCGACCCGAAAGGCTATCCGGACAATCCGCTGGGCGAAGACGAGCTGGCGGCCAAGTTCGCCGATTGCGCGGCCGGTCAGCCGGCGCCGGTCGCCTCGTCGTACGGTGTGTGGCGGCAGGCGGGTCGCGCGGCGTCGGTCCGGACGCTGTGCGCGACGCTGCGCCAGGCGATCCCCCGGCCCTGATCGCCCCGGGCGTCGACCGGAACGCAACGGGGCCCCGCAGGGCCCCGTGTCGCTCGCTCCCGGTCGCCGGGCGTGTTCGGTCAGGCCGAGAAGCTGGACCCGCAGCCGCAGGTCGTCTGGGCGTTCGGGTTCTTGATGACGAATTGCGCGCCTTCGAGTCCCTCGCTGTAATCGATCTCGGCGCCGACCAGGTACTGGTAGCTCATCGGGTCGATCAACAGCGTCACGCCGTTCTTCTCCATCGACGTGTCGTCGTCGGCCGCGGTCTCGTCGAACGTGAAGCCGTACTGGAAGCCCGAGCAGCCGCCGCCGGTCACGAACACGCGCAGCTTGAGTTCGGGATTGCCTTCCTCCTCGATCAGCATGCGGACCTTCTCGGCCGCGGCGTCGGTGAAGATCAGCGGGGCCGGCATCTCGTTCATCGCGTTCATCGTCGTTGCTCCTAGCGTTGGGGCGTGTCGGCGGCCGGTCAGGCGCCTTGCGCGCGTTTCAATTCGACCACGGATCCCGTCTCCGGTTCGGCCAGATCGTGATTGAGCCGGCCCTGGATCACGGCACCCACGTGCATCTCCAGCGTCTTGTAGGCGACGTCGCCGACGATCCGCGCCTTGGGCTGCAGCTCGAGGTAGTCGTTGGCGATCACCGG
Organism: Burkholderiales bacterium; assembly: GCA_046347725.1. Taxonomy (GTDB): domain Bacteria; phylum Pseudomonadota; class Gammaproteobacteria; order Burkholderiales; family Casimicrobiaceae; genus VBCG01. The sequence goes on along the minus strand of JAXMFN010000002.1, from coordinate 178,139 downwards.
GCCGTGCACGGTGCCGTTGACGACCACGTGCGAGACACGGATTTCGCCGTCGACCTTCGCGTGTTCGCTGACCACCAGCGTCCCGGCCTGGCCATCGGCGGTGGCGACGTTGCCGACCACCTGGCCGTCGATCCGCAGGCCCCCGGCGAACACGATATCGCCGCGGACGGTCGTCCCCGCCCCGATCAGGCAGTCGATCCGCTTCTGGGGTGCCGGCCGCTTCTTCTCTCCGAACATGGCGCCGCTCCTAGGAAAGCGCAAGGGTCCGGCTGACTCGGGGCGCGCTCGCGCCGTTCTCGTGGGCGCGGACCGTCAGCGACCGGACCTCGGCGCCGGGCGGAACCCGCAGGGTCCCTTCGACCCGTTGATAATACTTGAATCGCAGCTTGAGCGACGAGGCCGACTCCGGCTGGTCGGTCGGCAGAGCGATCGTCGCCGGCCCCCCGGCCGGTGGCGACCCGAGCGTGGCGGTCATCGACAGGTGGCCGTCGAATTCGTCCTTCGGCGCTCCGCCGCGCACGACCAGCACCCGGTAGATCCAGGTGTCGCGCCCGCCCCGCTCGAGGCTCACCCGCGGAATCGACACCCCCACCTGCCGGCTCGAATCCGCGACGAGCTTCTGGAGGAACGCGAGCTCCTCCTTGAGCTGGGCGTTCTCCTGCGTGATCTCGGCGACCTGCTTGGAGAGCGAGCTCTGCGTGCCGCGCGCCATCGCCAGCTCGCTCTCGAGCGTCGAATGGGCCTGGCGCAGCTGCGAAGCCTCCTGGGCGAACTTGGCGGCGTCGGCTCGCACCGTCGCGAGCTCCGCCTCGATCTCCTTGCGGTTGAACCCGCCGAAGAACTGACCGAAGTCGTAGCCCCACCACCACATGCCGGCGACGAGCGCCACCAGTGCGCCGCCGACGCCGACCCGCCAGGGCCACGAGAAGTGCCGGCGCACCGCCATCCGCGGCGCGCTGATCGAGAAGTACCGTTGAACGCGTCGCCAGGTCGGATGGGCCATCGCGCGTCCGGTGTCAGGGCAGGACCGGCAGGGCCTCCAGGCCCGTTGTTTCCGGCCAGCCGAACATCAGATTCATGTTCTGGATCGCCTGGCCCGCCGCCCCCTTCACCAGGTTGTCCTCGACCGCGAGGATCATCGCCAGCCCGGTCCCGGCGGGGCGGTGGACGGCGATGCGCAACATGTTCGACGCGCGCACCGAGCGGGTGTCCGGCGCCGAGCCCGGCGGCATGACGTCGACGAACGGTTCGTTCCGGTAGCGCCGCTCGTAGAGCGCCTGCACATCGACCGCCGGATCGGTCAGCGGCGCGTAGAGCGTGGCGAAAATGCCGCGGATCGCCGGGGTGAGGTGCGGCGTGAACACGAGCCCGACCTCGCCGCCGGCGGCGCGCGCGAGCCCCTGGACGATCTCCGGGTGGTGACGGTGGCCCTTGACCCCGTAGGCGGCGAAGTTGTCGGAAGCTTCGGCGAACAGGAGGTTGACTTCGGCCTTGCGTCCGGCGCCCGAGACGCCGGACTTGCAATCAGCGATCAGGTGCCGGGTGTCGACGACGCCGGCCTCGACGAGCGGCAGGAAGCCCAGCTGCACCGCGGTCGGGTAGCAGCCGGGATTGCCGACGATGCGGGCGCCGCGGATCGCCTCCCGATTCACCTCGGGCAGTCCGTAGACGCTCTCGGCGAGCAGATCGGGGCAGGCGTGAGGCATCTTGTACCAGCGCTCGAAGAGCGCCGGATCCGCGAGCCGGAAGTCCGCGGCGAGGTCGACGATCCGCGTGCCGGCGTCGACCAGCTCGCGCGCCTGCGCCATCGCCACGCCGTGGGGCGTGGCGAAGAACACCAGCGCGCAATCGGCGAGGCGCGCCGCGTCGGGCTCGACGAACGCGAGGTCGTCGTAGCGCCGGCGCAGGCTCGGGAACATCTCTGCGACCCGGGTGCCGGCGTCCTTGCGCGACGTGATCGCCCGCACCCGCGCCTTCGGATGCCCGGCGAGCAGGCGCAGGAGTTCGACGCCGGTGTAGCCGGTGCCGCCCACGATGCCGATGTCGATCGTCATGCCGCCCCGTTGATTCCCGCCCGCGGTTGGTCCCGATTCTAGCAGCGCCCCTCGCGCGGACGCGAGGCGGGCCCGGGACGCCGCGCCAAAACGAAAAAGGCCGCCTCGGTCGGCGGCCTTCCGCGGGGCGCGGTCTCGCCGTCAGCGCTTGCTGAACTGCTTGCGCCGGCGGGCCTTGTGCAGGCCGACCTTCTTGCGCTCGACCTCGCGCGCGTCGCGCGTCACCAGGCCGGCCTTCGAGAGCACCGGCTTCAACTGCGCGTCGTAGTCGATCAGCGCGCGCGTGATGCCGTGGCGCACCGCGCCGGCCTGACCGGTCTCGCCGCCACCGGTGACGTTGACCATGATGTCGAAGGTCTTGTCGTGGCTCGTCAGCACCAGCGGCTGGCGCACGACCATGCGTCCGGTCTCGCGCGCGAAGAACTCGTCGAGCGGTTTCTCGTTGACGACGATCTTGCCGCTGCCCTGCTTGAGGAACACGCGCGCGACCGACGTCTTGCGGCGGCCGGTGCCGTAGTAGTAGTTGCCGATCATGTCAGGCCTTGGAGACGTCGAGGGACTTGGGCTGTTGCGCGGTGTGCGGATGCGAGGGCCCGGCGTAGCACTTGAGCTTCTTCAGCATCGCGTAGCCGAGCGGGCCCTTGGGCAGCATCCCGCGCACCGCCTTCTCGAGCGCCCGACCGGGGAAGCGCGCCTGCATCTTCCCGAACGTCGTCGTACGCACGCCGCCCGGGTAGCCGGAGTGGCGATGGTAGAACTTGGTGTCGGCCTTCGTGCCGGTCACGCGGATCTTCTCGACGTTGGTGACGACGATGAAGTCGCCGGTGTCCATGTGGGGCGTGTAGGTCGTCTTGTGCTTGCCGCGCAGCCGCAGCGCGATCTGGCTCGCGAGGCGGCCGAGCACCTGGTCGGTGCCGTCGACGACGTACCAGTCCCGGCGGATGTCGGCGGGCTTGGCGGAATAGGTTTTCATGGTCGTTGCGGTCGATCGTGTCGGTCGAGGCTCAGCCCGGGGCCGGCGGCCGTCGCGCCGGCCCCGGAACGGGTGGCGCGCCAAGCGGAGCAAAGTCTTGAATTCTAATCCGGATCGAGGTTGCCGGTCAATTGGCGGGCGAGGTCACCGGCCGGGGCCGGCCAGTCGCCGCGGGAAGCGCTGCGGATCGGCGGGGAATGGCGGCGCGCGCGCCCGATCCGACGTGGAGCGATCCGGTTGCTGCGTTGCGTGTCGTCGATTCGTTGTTGCGGCGCGTGTCCGTCGGCGTGGTCCGGTCGGCCGAGGCGGCGACCCGGAAAAAAAAAGCGCGGTGCTTGGGGCACCGCGCTGAGGATTCCATCCAAGGAGGAGGAGGGATGGAATGAGCCGACGGGGGAGCAGGAGGAGCGCTCCAGAAGCCGTCGACGCACATATTCTCCCATATTGCACCGCAACATTCAACTGTATGACTTGCAACGCAGCAACGCCGGTGTTGCGCCCGCGAGACAGATGCAGCTCCCCGCCTCCGGCATCGTTGAACGCTCGCGGCAACGGGCGGGAGTCGCACCGGTCCGGCGCACGGTGCCGGAGGACCGGCGCGAGCGGCGCGGGAGCGTCGGCGGTCTTTCTGGCCGCCATCGAGCGACCTTCGTGATAGTGAGCGCACACTAATGCCCACGACCTCCGACCGCGGGGCACAATCGTCGATCAGCGATCGACGGCCGGGCATCCTGCGGGCGCCGCGGCGTCGCGGCCCGACCGGGACTTCGGCCGGGCGATCCGATCGGGCCCGATGGGCGAGGACGATGACGTGAAAGCCAGAATCAAGTGGAACGAGGGGATGTCGTTCGTCGGCGAGACCGGCAGCGGCCATGCGCTGGTCATCGACGCAGCGCCGGATGCCGGCGGGCGCAACCTCGGTGCGCGACCGATGGAGCTCGTGCTCGCCGGTGCGGCCGCCTGCTCGGCCTTCGACGTCGTCCTGATTCTCAAGAAGGCCCGTCAGCCGATCGCCGACTGCGCGGTCGAGGCGAGCGCCGAGCGCGCCGACGATCCGCCGCGCGTCTTCACGCGCATCCGGCTCGAGTTCGTCGTGGCCGGTCGCGGCCTCGATCCGCGCCAGGTCGAGCGCGCCGTCTCGATGTCGCGAGACAAGTACTGCTCGGCGACCGCGATGCTCGCCAGGACCGCGGCCATCGAGACCGTCGTGACGATCGTCGACGCGGACCGGGTGCCGACGCCGGCACCGACCGCGGCAGGCGTCTAGCCGGGTCGCGGTCGATCCCGCGGCGACCGGGAGTCAGCGCGGGGCGACCGGCGGGTCGGATGCGCCACGCCCCGCCTCCGGCGGCGCCGCCGGAGGCGCGACCAGTCCCCTCACTTCGACCGGGGCCTCCAGCGACGATTTGGCGCCGGCGGCGTCGACGAATTCGAACCTGAGCGTGATCGGCGAACCGTTCACCAGGCGCTCCTTCAGGTCGACGAGCCGAAGCACCGACCCGCGCAACGCGAAGCGCGTCTCGCCGGCCGGCAGCGCGTGCGACTCGACGACACGGGCGGGTCCGGCCGAGCGAGGATCGACGATCACGATCTCGACCTTCCGAGCGGAGGATGTACGCACGCCGGTCAGCGTCACCGGCACGCTGGTCCGCAGATCCGCGTAGACGTCCGCGCTCGCCGCGCCGGCGGACACCGGTCGCATCCAGACGTTGACGACCTGCACGCCGCCGTGCGCCGCGGGAGCGAACGCCAGCGCGGCGCCCAGCGCCGCGACGATAAGCCCCGGACCGCGAGACCTCACCGGCGGTCCGACAGCAGGCGGATGAGGCTCGACGTGTCCCAGCGCCCGCCGCCGATCGCCTGGATGCGGCCGTAGAACTGGTCGACCAGCGCGGTCACCGGGATCGCGGCGCCGTTCGAGCGCGCCTCGGCCATGCAGATGCCCAGATCCTTGCGCATCCAGTCGACGGCGAAGCCGAAGTCGAACTGGTCGGCGACCATCGTCTTGCCGCGGTTCTCCAGTTGCCAGGACTGCGCCGCACCCTTGCCGATGACGTCGAGCACCCGCTCGACGTCGAGCCCGGCGCGCCGGCCGAAGTCGATCCCCTCGGCGAGCGCCTGGACCAGCCCGGCGATGCAGATCTGGTTCACCATCTTGGTGAGCTGACCCGCGCCCGACGGCCCCATCAACGTCACCGCCCGCGCGTAGCACGCGAGCACGGATTCCGCGCGCGCGAACGTCGCCGCTTCGCCGCCGACCATGATCGTCAGCTTGCCGTTCTGCGCGCCGGCCTGGCCGCCGGACACCGGCGCGTCGAGGAATCCGACGCCCTTCCCGGCCGCGGCCGCGTGGATCTCGCGCGCCACGTCGGCCGACGCGGTCGTGTGGTCGACGAGGATCGCGCCTTCGCCCAGGCCGGCGAGGGCGCCGTCCGGACCGTTCGCGACCGCGCGGACGTCGTCGTCGTTGCCGACGCACATCATCACGATCTGCGCGCCGCGGGCTGCCTCCGCCGGCGTGCGCGCCGTGCGCCCGCGGTACTCGGCGCGCCAGCGCTCCGACTTCGCCGGCGTTCGGTTGTAGACGGTGACCTCGTGCCCGGCGCGGGCGAGGTGCCCGGCCATCGGGTAGCCCATGACTCCCAGGCCGAGAAAGGCGAGCTTCTTCTGTTCGGACATGACGGCGGCGTCTCCGGTTGTCGGGATCAGCGGGAGGCGGGCGGCGGCGGCGCGGCGCGCCCGTCTCCCGAACGGTAGCGCCACTTGAGCGCGAGAATCGAGGCGAGAAGCGCGATGGTGACGACGTTGGCGGCGACGATCGGCGTCGAACCGATCGCCACGCCGTACCCCAGCCACAGCACCGAGCCGGCGGCGAGCGCCCCGAACGCCCACCACGACAGGTCGTCGGCGTGGCGCATTCGGACGATGCGCGCGATCTGCGGGACGAACGCGAGCGTCGTCAGCGTGCCGGCGACCAGTCCCAGCGTGTCGACCGCCGCGACCGCGGTCACGTCGCGGCCTCCGCCGCGATCGCCGCGCGCGCCGCCGCGGCCGCCTCCCGCACCCGTCGCGGCGCGGTCCCACCCGGGTGGTCGCGGCTCGCGACCGAACCCTCGAGGGTGAGCACCCGGTGGACATCCGGGCCGACCAGCGGCGAGAACGCCGCGAGCGCCGCGACGTCGAGATCCGCGAGGTCGACGCCGCGCGACTCGGCGGCCCGGACCGCGCGGGCGACCGCCTCGTGAGCGTCCCGGAACGGCAGACCCTTGCGCACCAGGTAGTCGGCGAGGTCGGTCGCGGTCGCGTAGCCTTCGCGCGCCGCCGCCCGCATCCGCTCGGGATCGGCGGCGAGGCCGTTGGCGATCAGGTCGGCCATGATCTCGACGCAGTCGGCGAGCGTGTCGACCGTGTCGAACAGCGGCTCCTTGTCTTCCTGGTTGTCCTTGTTGTAGGTGAGGGGCTGCGCCTTCATCAGTGCGAGCAGCGCCGCCAGGTGACCGAACACGCGCGCCGACTTGCCGCGCACGAGCTCCGGCACGTCGGGATTGCGCTTCTGCGGCATGATCGAGCTGCCGGTGCAGTAGCGATCCGACAGGCGCACGAAGCCGAAACGCGGCGACGACCACAGCACGAGCTCTTCGGCGACGCGCGACAGGTGCATCATCGTCAGCGCCGCGAACGAGGCGAACTCGATCGCGAAGTCGCGGTCGGCGACCGCGTCGAGCGAATTCGGGCACAACGCCTCGAACCCCAGCTCGCGGGCGACCGCCGCCCGGTCGATCGGGAAGCTGGTGCCGGCGAGCGCGGCGCTGCCCAGCGGCAGGCGGTTGACGCGCGAGCGGCAGTCGGCGAGCCGTTCGCTGTCGCGGGCGAGCATCGCTTCCCAGGCGAGCAGGTGGTGGCCGAAGGTCACCGGCTGCGCGACCTGCAGGTGCGTGAAGCCCGGCATGATCGTCTCGGCGTGCCGCTCGGCCAGATCGACGAGCGCCGAACGCAGCGCGCGCAGCCGCGGCGCCAGCGCATCGATCTCACGGCGCAGCCACAGGCGCAGGTCGGTGGCGACCTGGTCGTTGCGCGACCGGCCGGTGTGCAGCCGCTTGCCGGCGTCGCCGACGAGCGCGGTCAGGCGCTTTTCGATGTTGAGGTGGACGTCCTCGTTGCCGATCGTCCAGGCGAAGCGCCCGGCGCGGATGTCCTCTCGGATCGTCGCCATGCCGCGCTCGATCGCCGCGAGGTCCGCGGCGCCGAGGATCCCCGCCCGTTCGAGCATCCGCGCATGGGCGAGCGAGCCGTCGATGTCGGCCTCGGCGAGCCGGCGGTCGAAGGTCACCGACGCCTGGAAGCGGGCGACGCGCTCCGAGAGCGGCTCGGCGAAGCGGCCCGACCAGGCCGACGCCGGTCGGGGACTGCCGTCCTGGGGTTTCTCGGGGTCGGAAGGCGGGGTGGTCATCGCGGCATCAGGCTGTGGCGCTTGCGCGGGTGGCCGCGGTTGCCGACAATCGGGACGCCGGCACCGCGGGCGGGGTCCGTGCGACGCGGCCCGGTGGCCGGCGGGCTCGGGGGGCGCGGGCGGGCACGATGCTTGCATCCGGCCACGCAGATGGCGTCGATTATAAGACAAACCCCTCGGGCGCATTCCCCGGCGCTGCCGGACCTGCGCAATCTGGGCACGATCCTCAGGGTCCTGCTCGCCGTCAACGGCGGCGTGGCGATGTTCGCGCTCGCCTCGGCGGCGAACCCGGCCCAGTTCGTCGACCATTGCGTCCGGCTGACCGGGTTCGTCGAACCGCACCTGATCGTGGCGCTGGCGATCCTCTACGCGGCGGCGCCGGCGCTCGCGCGGCAGCCCTACCGCGTCGGCGTCGCACTGGTCTTCGCCGTGGCGGTCGCCACCGGCCTGGGCATGCACGTGCTGCTGCGCGGGCGGCTGCCCGGCGTCGAGGAATCGCTGCTCAAGCACCTGCTGTTCACGCTGGCCGCCAGCGTGCTGCTGCTCGCCTACTTCCACCTGCGCGAGCGCGCGCTCTCGCCGGCGATCACCGAGGCCCGGCTGCAGGCGCTGCAGGCTCGCATCCGCCCGCACTTCCTGTTCAACAGCATCAACGGCGTGCTCTCGCTGGTGCGCCAGGATCCGCGCCGCGCCGAGGAGGCGCTGCACGACATGGCGGACCTCTTCCGCGTGCTGATGCGCGACAACCGGGAGCTCGCCCCGCTCGCCGACGAGGTCGAGCTGTGCCGGCAGTATCTGGAACTCGAGAAGCTGAGGCTGGGCGAGCGCCTGGTGGTCGACTGGAACGTGAAGAGCATGCCGGCCGATGCGCTCGTGCCGCCGCTGGTCCTCCAGCCGCTGCTCGAGAACGCGGTCTACCACGGCATCGAGCCCTCGTCGTCGCCGGGCACGATTTCGGTGAACATCTTCGGATCGCGCGGCGAGGTCCATGCGGTCCTGCGCAACCCCTACCGCGCGAGCGGCGGCACGCACCACGCCGGCAACAAGATGGCGCTCGACAACGTCCGCGAGCGGCTGGCGCTGCATTTCGACGCCGAGGCCTCGCTCGAGTCGCGCGTGCTCGAGCACGCCTACGAAGTGCACATCCGGATGCCCTACCGGACCGAGGCGCCGGGCCGGACCGCGCCCGATGGGACCCGCGCCGCCGACGCCGCCAGGCCGCGACCGCCGGGTGCGGCGCTGCGAACCGGAGCCGCCCATGGCTGAGGCGCCGCTGCGGGTCGTGGTCGTCGACGACGAGTCGCCGGCGCGCCGGCGACTGCGCGAGCTGCTCGACGACTGCTCGTCGAGCCTGCCGATCGCGGTCGTCGGCGAGGCGGCCAACGGCCGCGAGGCGCTCGACCTGATGCAGAACGCGCCGCCCGATCTGGTGCTGACCGACATCCACATGCCGGACATGGACGGCATCGAGCTCGCGCGCCACCTGCTCAAGCTCCCGCGACCGCCGGTGGTCGTCTTCACCACCGCGTTCCACGAGCACGCGCTCGAGGCCTTCGAGGTGCACGCGGTCGACTACCTGATGAAGCCGGTGCGCGTCCAGAGGCTCCTGTCGGCGCTGCAGAAGGTGCCGCGCCTCAAGCCGCTGTCGGCCGAGCGGATCGCCCAGCTGCCGGCCAACGCGCGCCGCTTCCTGTCGGTCACCGAGCGCTCGCGCGTCGTCCTCGTGCCGATCGACGAGGTCGTCTACCTCAAGGCCGAGCTCAAGTACATCACGATCCGCACGCGCGACCGCGAGTTCCTGCTCGAGGAGTCGCTGACCCGCCTCGAGCAGGAGTTCGGCCACCGGTTCGTCCGCGTGCACCGGAACTGCCTGGTCGCGCGCGACGCGATCCGCGGCTTCGAGCGCCGGGTCAACGACGACGGCGACGCGCACTGGGAGGTGCTCCTCAACGGCCTCTCCGAGACGCTGCCGGTGTCCCGCCGCCAGCAGGGCATCGTGCGGGAGATGGCGAAGGAGAGCGTCGGCTAGCGTGTCGACGACGATGTCGGCGAGGCCCGGGGCGCGCGCGTCGATCGCCGGTCGCCGCCGCGTCCGGCGCGGTAAACTCGCCCTCCCGCCCCGGTTCTCCGGGGACCCGGATCCACCCCGATGAAGACGCTGATCTGCGGTTCGCTCGCCTACGACACGATCATGGTGTTTCCCGATCGTTTCGGCCGGCACATCCTGCCCGACCAGGCGCACATGCTGTCGGTGTCGTTCACCGTCGGCGAGATGCGTCGCGAATGGGGCGGCTGCGCGGGGAACATCGCCTACAACCTGCAGGGCATCGGCGGCGAACCGGTCGTCATGGCCACGATCGGCGACGACGGCGCCGCCTACCGTGAGCGCCTCGCCGCGCTCGGCGTGGGCCTCGAGGGCGTGCGCCACGTCCCGGGCACCTACACGGCGCAGGCGTTCATCATCACCGACCTGGACGACAACCAGATCACCGCGTTCCACCCGGGCGCGATGACCCGCTCGCACGACAGCCGCGTCGAGGACGTCGCCGGCGTCGAATGGGGCATCGTCGCGCCCGACGGCCGCGAGGGGATGCTGCAGCACGCGGCCGGGTTTCGCGATCGCGGCGTGCCCTACGTCTTCGATCCGGGGCAGGGCATCACGCTGTTCGACGGCGACGAGCTGATGTCGATGATCGACGGCGCCGCGGTCGTCGCCTGCAACGACTACGAAGGACGCCTGCTCGCCGAGCGGACCGGCTCGACGATCGAGGCGATCGCCGCGCGGGTCGACGCGCTGGTCGTGACGCAGGGTGGCGACGGGTCGACGATCCACGCGTCCGGCGACCGGGTCCGCATCCCGGCGGCGAAGGCGCGCGCGCTCGTCGACCCGACCGGTTGCGGCGACGCCTACCGCGCCGGTCTCCTCTACGGCCTCGTCCACGGCTGGGACTGGGTGCGCACCGGACGGCTCGCCTCGACGCTGGGCGCGCTCAAGATCGGCTCGCGCGGCGGACAGAACCACGACGTGAGCCGGGAGACCGTGGCGGCGCTCTACCGGGCCTCCTACCGGGACGATCCCTGGTGAGCGCGACGACCCGCTTGGGCCGCCTCGGCCGCACCCGCGTGTCGGGGGCGGCGCTCGCCGCGGCGGCGATCGTCGCGCTGCTGACCGCGTGCGCGCCGCTGCCCCGCGCCGATGTCTACGCGCCCGGCCAGATCGCCCGCGCCCAGTCGGTCGAGCCGGGCATCGTCGAGAGCACCCGCGACGTACGCATCGCCGCCGCGCCGACCGGCGTCGGCGCCGCGACCGGCGCGGTCGTCGGATCGATCGCCGGCAGCGGCGTCGGTCACGGCTGGCGCTCGGGCTTCCTGGGCGCGATCGTCGGCGCGATCTTCGGCGGCGTCGTCGGTGGCGCGATCGAGGAGAACGCGGGCGCGCGCACCGGCGTCGAGATCACCGTGCGCCTGGATTCCGGCGCGCTGGTCGCCGTCGTGCAGGATGTCGATCCCTCGCCGCTGCGACCCGGCGACCGGGTCCGCGTGCTGTCGGACGGCGCGACCACCCGCGTGACCCGCTGACGCCGGAACGAGTCGCGCCGCGCGACCGGGTCGTTGGGGAACCGGGTGTCCCGCCTGACGCGACCGATGCCGCTGCCGGTGCGCGTCTGGCGCGCGAGCCGCGTGTCGATCCACGTGCTGGCCGGACTCGCGACGACGACGTTCGTGTTCCCGCGCGTCGACGCCGCGCGCCGGCGCCGGCTGATCCGACGATGGTGCGGCGAGCTCTTGCGTCTGCTCGACATCGACGCGCGCGTGCACGGCTCGATCGACGGGCACGGCGGCAATCTGCTGGTCGTCGCGAACCACATTTCCTGGCTCGACATCTTCGTGCTGAACGCGCAGCGGCCGGCGCGCTTCATCGCCAAGTCCGAGCTCGCGCGCTGGCCGTTCGTCGGCCGACTGATCCGCGATACCGGAACGATCTTCATCGAGCGCGCGCGCAAGGTCGACACCCACCGTGTCAACCGCCACGCCGCCGAGGCGCTCGCATCGGGCGATGTCATCGTCGTCTTCCCGGAAGGCACGACCAGCGACGGCAGCGACGTGCTCCGGTTCCACGGGTCGCTGCTGCAGCCGATCGTCGACGCCGGAGGCCACGTGCTGCCGGTGGCGATCCGCTACCACCACGGCGACGGCGCGCGGGCGAGCGCACCCGAATACGTCGGCGAGCAGAGCTTCGCCGAGTCGTTCTGGCGCGTCTGCGGCGCGCGTCGCCTGTGCGTCGACCTGGTCGCCGCGTCGGCGCTGCCGGCGCGCACGATGCACCGGCGCGAGCTGGCGCGGGCGGCCGAGGCGGCTATCCGAACGGCTTTGGCTGGACCGGATGGCGCGAGGGCACCTGGAACACCCGCCGGTCCGGCAGCCGCATCGCGGTGAGCGTCCCGCCCCACAGACAGCCGGAGTCGAGCATCAGCACGTTGGGCGCGAGGTCGAGCTCGAGCGTCGACCAGTGTCCGCAAACGACGGTTTCGCGCCCGGTGCGTCGCGAGTCGTGAGCGAACCACGGCCGGAAGCCCTCGGGCGCGTGCTCGCGGCCGCGCTTCTCCCGGAACTCCATCGCCCCGCCGGCCGTGCAGAAGCGCAGGCGCGTGCAGACGTTGACGATCGCCCGCAGCCGCTCGTCGCCGTCGAGCTCGTCGCTCCACGTCGACGGCTCGTCGCCGTAGAGCACGCCGAGGAAGCGCACCGCGTCGTCGCTCGCGAGCTTCGCCTCGACCTCGCCGGACAGCATCTGCGCGTGAGCGGCGGTCCAGCCGGGCAACAGGCCCGCGTGGACCATCATCGCGTCGCCGTCGCGCACGACCAGCGGCCGGGTCATCAGCCAGTCGAGCAGCTCGCCGCGGTCGGGGGCGGCCAGGATCTCGTCGATCGTGTCGCCGCGGTGCGGCCGGCGATGGCCGGCGGCCACCGTCAGGAGGTGCAGGTCGTGGTTGCCGAGCACCACCCGTGCGGCGTCGCCGAGCGCCTTGACCTCGCGCAGGATCGGCAGCGAGCCGGGACCGCGGTTGACCAGGTCGCCGACGAGCCAGAGCCGATCGGTCGCCGGCGCGAAGCCGACGAGCGCGAGGAGCTGGACGAACTCTTCGTGGCAACCTTGCAGGTCGCCGACCGCGTAGAGCGCCATCGGGTTTCGGCCGTTGGACGGGAAACCGGCGCGCGCGTCAAGACTGTCGTCGTCGCGCCGCCGTTGCTAGGATCGGTGCGATTCTAGCAACCTCGCCGATGTCCTTCCCGCTCAACCCCGCGCAGGCGGACGCGGTGCGCCGCACCGACGTCCCGATGCTCGTGCTCGCCGGCGCCGGCAGCGGCAAGACCCGCGTCATCGCCGCCAAGATCGCGCACCTGGTCGCGAAGGGCGTCGATCCGGCGAAGATCGTCGCCATCACCTTCACCAACAAGGCGGCGCGCGAGATGCGCGAACGAGCGCAGTCGCTCCTGCGCTCGCAATCGAGGGAAAGCGCGGCCGGCGAGGTCCGGATCGCGACCTTCCACGCGCTGGGCCTGTCGATCGTGCGGGCCGAGGCGAAGACGCTGGGGCTGCGGCCCGGCTTCTCGGTGCTCGATCCGCAGGACCTCGAACCGATCGTCGCCGAGCTGTGCGGGACCGCCGACCGCGCGCGCGCGCGCCGCGCCCAGTGGGCGATCAGCGCCTGGAAGAACGCGCTGGTGGCGCCGAAGCAGGCGCTGGCGCAGGCGAAGGACGACGGCGAGCGGATCGCCGCCAAGGCGTATCGTGGCTACTCGGACGCGCTCGCCGCCTACCAGGCGGTCGACTTCGACGACCTGATCCGGCTGCCGGTGGAGTTGCTCGAGCGCGACGACGGCGTGCGCCGCCGCTGGCAGGAGCGCGCCGATCACGTGCTGGTCGACGAGTACCAGGACACCAATCCGGCGCAGTACCGGCTCTTCCGCGCGTTGGTCGGCGAACGGGGCCGCTTCACCGCGGTGGGCGACGACGACCAGGCGATCTACGGTTGGCGCGGCGCGACGCTGGAGAACCTGGCGCGACTGCCGCAGGACTACCCGGCCCTGGTCGTCGTCAAGCTCGAGCAGAACTACCGGTCGACGACGCGGATCCTGGCGAGCGCGAACGCGCTGATCGCCAACAACACGAAGCTCCACGAGAAGCGGCTGTGGAGCGACCGGGGCCACGGCGACGCGATCCGGGTGATCCCGGCGCGCGACGAGGAGGGCGAGGCCGAGCTCGTGACCGCGGCGATCTCCGCCCACCGGTTCGAGCATCGCGGGCGCTGGTCGGACTACGCGGTGCTCTACCGCGGCAACCACCAGGCGCGCGCCTTCGAGGCGGCGCTGCGCGCGCAGTCGATCCCCTACGAGGTGTCCGGCGGCCAGTCCTGGTTCGAGCGCGGCGAGATCAAGGACCTGATCGCCTACCTGCGCCTGATCGCCAACGAGGACGACGATCCGGCGTTCCTGCGCGCGGTCGCGGTTCCGCGGCGCGGCGTCGGGCAGACGACGCTCGCGAGGCTCTCCGAGGCGGCGTCGGCAGGAGCTACGAGCCTGGCCGCGGCGGTGCGCGATCGCGGATTCGCAGCGGCGGCCCAGGTGCGCGCCCACGCGGTGCTGGCCGACTTCGTCGACCTGATCGACGAAATGCGGCGGCGAGCGGCGAAGGAGCCGGCCGGGCGGCTGATCGACGAGCTGCTGCGGGAGATCGGCTACGAGGACCACCTTCTCGCGACCCTCGACAAGCGCGAGGCCGAGGCGAAGATCGAGAGCGTGCGCGACTTCACCGGCTGGCTCGCGCGCAAGGGCGAGACCGACCGGAAGAACCTGTTCGACCTCGCGCAGCTGATCGCGCTGGTGACGATGCTCGAGGGTCGGGACGGCGAGGGTGTCGACGCGGTCCGCCTGTCGACGCTGCACGCGGCCAAAGGGCTCGAGTTCCCGCACGTCTTCCTGGTCGGGGTCGAGGAGGGAATCCTGCCGCACCGCGAGTCGATCGAGGCGGGTGCGATCGACGAGGAACGCCGGCTGATGTACGTCGGCGTCACCCGCGCCGAGCGCTCGCTGGCGTTGTCGTTCTGCCGGACGCGCAGCCGCGCCGGGCTACGGGTCGACTGCCAGCCGTCGCGGTTCATCGGCGAGCTCGCCCAGGACGATCTGCGCTGGGCGGGCGCTCCGCTGCCGCCCGACGAGGCGGCCCGGGAGAAGGCCGCCGGCACGGAGCGCCTGAAGGCGATCAAGCAGGCGCTGGCCGCCCGGACCTCCGGTACGCGATAGAACCGGTGCCGGTCCGATCGATGTCGCCGTCGTGGGCGACGTGGTCGCGGTCGAGTCCGCGTTCGGTGCGCCGAACGCCGGGCGCGCACTCACCGAAAGTGGTATTCCGGCTCCGGCGCGAGTCGACTAGGATCGCCGCGGCGACAACTCACGGGCCGTGATGACGGCCCAATCGAGGGAGGCGTTCATGCGATTTCGTTGCTTGCGGACTCGAAGCGCGGCGGTGGTGCTCTTCGGGCTGTGTTCGATGCGGGTCGACGCGCTGCCGGTCTTCGACGTGGCCCCGGTCAGCGTCCACCTGGGCTCGGTGGTGATGGGCACGACGGGAAGCGCCGACATCGTCGTCACCAATGTCAGCGCCGTGCAACAGACCGTGAACGCCATCGGAGTCGGTGGAGCGATCACTCCCCCGGGTTCGGGAAGCTGGGGCGTCGGCCCCGCCACCACGCAAAATTGCGGTTCGCCGATGGCGCCAGGTGGCACCTGTCGTTTGGCCGTCGTCTTCGACCCTTTGGCGCTCGGCCCCAGCGCCTTCGCGATGAACCTCCTGCTGACGCCTCTTGGAGGGCAGCAGGAGACCTTCGCGCTCAACGCCGATGCGGCGGCGGTCCCGCCGGCCCCGGTATCGGTCCCGGTGTTGCCGCCGGCGATGCTGACGTTGCTGGCGGTCCTGATCGGCGGGTTCGCCGGCCGACACCTGGCCGCGCGCGGCGGACGCTGAAGCGCGTCCGCGGACGACCGGTCGGGCTCGGCGCCGGGGCTCCTGGACGTCGGCGCCACCGAATGGGCGACGCTGGAAACGACAGACGCGGCCCGGGGGCCGCGTCTTCGGCGGGGCGGACCGCGGCCGACGGCTATTTCGCCGCCGCCACCATGTAGTCGACGGCGGCCTTGACGTCGGCGTCGGACAGCGACGTGTTGCCGCCTTTCGCGGGCATCAGACCGCCCTTGCCCTGAAAGCCCTTGAGCGCGTGGTCGTAGAGCACGTTCGCGCCTTGCGCGACGCGCGACGCCCAGGCGCCCTTGTCGGCGAACTTCGGCGCGCCGGCGATGCCGGCGCCATGGCAGGCGACGCAGGCGCCGTCGTAGACCTTCTTGCCGTCCGCCTTCACCGGCGCAGCGGCCGCCGGCGCGGGGGCGGGCGCCGCCGCCACGGCGACCGGGGCGGGCGGCGTCGCCGCGGCTTTCGCCGGGGCGGCCGCTTTCGATTCGCCGGCGGCGGGGGCCGACTCCTTCCAGTTCGCACCGGCCTTGCCGGCGAGGTAGGCGACCGCGCGCTGCATTTCCGCGTCGGTGAGATCGGCGTTGCCGCCGCGCGGGGGCATCGCGCGCAGCCCCGCGATCGCGTGCTGGACCGTGGTCTTCTCGCCCTGCGCGATCGCTTTGCCCCACGCCGCCTTGTCGCCGACCTTGTGCGCGCCGGCGAGGCCGGTCTCGTGGCAGGTCTTGCACACCTGGTTGTAGACCTGCTCGCCGGTGAGATTCCCCTTGGGCCCGGAGGGTGCGGCGACCTGCACCGTGCCGAACGGCGCGATCCGCGCGGCGACGTCGGACTCGGCTCCGGCGGACTGCAGTCGCCCGGTGATGATCTGCGAAATCAGGACGATCAGCGCGATCGGGATGGCGAACGCGAGCACGACGACGATGACGAGCTGCTTCGGGGTCTGGATCGGGGAACTGTGCGGGTCGTGTTCGTTCATGGCGTCGCGGCGGGGCTCGCTCGTGGAGGGGGCGGGCGGACAAACGCGGCATTATACCGGCGCGCCGCGCCTAGCCGGGCGCGCCGGTGGACTCGGGTCGGGCCCGCCGGCTAGAATAGACGGTTCGCGCGCCCGTAGCTCAGTTGGATAGAGTATTGGTTTCCGAAGCCAAGGGTCACAGGTTCGAATCCTGTCGGGCGCGCCAATCCGCTTGACCCATCCGGCCACCGTGCGCGTTGCGCGCCCGAGGCGCCCGCAGCCCCCTCCCCACCGGCGATCGGCAGACGGCCCCAGGCTCGGGACCTGGCCCCGGTCAGAGCGCGGCGCGGTGATCCCGGACGAACCCGGACGAACCCGCTAGGGCTGGGCGCGCGCCTTCGCCGCGGATCGCGGGAATCGGATCAGTACGGCGGATTGTCCGGCGACCAGCCGCGCGGATAGTCGAGCGGCCGGGGGATTTTCGGGGAGACGAGCTCGGGCGAGACCAGCGGACGCAGCGTCGGCACTTCCCGGCGGGGCCAGTCGAGCTGCGTCTCGCTGGGCGCGCCGCCCAGGAACCAGAGCACCGGATCGGCGTGGATATGACCGTAGCGGTCGTTCCAGCTCGCGCAGCCGGCGAGGCCGAGAGAGACGAAGGCGGCGGTGACGGCGAAGACGCGGCGCATGGGCGGCTCCAGGCTCCAGAGGCGGGTCGAGTCACGCGACCGGAAGGCGCACCGTCGCGCGGGACGGACCCGGACGCCCAGTGTCGCACATTGCGCCGGCCCAAGTCCCGCAATCCGGTTGCGTTTCAGCCGCTTGGCGCTGGAACCGTGTCTGAAATGTCACGCAGGGGCGCGCCCCGGGCGCGGGACCGACCCGTGTCGACACCGATCCGGGCCGGACCGCCGCGGTCATGCGCCGAGGAAGCCCAGGTCGGCATCGGCGAAATTCGCCAGATTGGGAAAGACGGCACCGAGGCTCGCCGAGGGTACGCCGAGCCAGCGCGCGAGCGTCGCGCCCATCTGGTCGACCGAGGTCGTCGGGATCCAGCGGCCTTCGCTTTCGGCATCGTCGGGGCCACCCAGGGCGAGCGTGGGAAACCGGCCGTAGAGATCGCCGCCCTTGACCGCGCCGCCGAGCACCAGCTGGTGGTTGCCCCAGGCGTGGTCGCTGCCGGCGCCGGCGGCCGGCTTGAAGGTCCGTCCGAAGTCGGACATCGTGAAGGTCGTCACCTGCGCCTCGACGCCGGCCGCGACGGTCGCCTGATGGAACGCGGCGAGCGCTTCGGCGAGCTCCGCGAGCAGTCCCTCCTGGGTCGCCGCCTGGTTGTTGTGCGTGTCGTATCCTCCTTGCGACACGAAGAAGACCTGGCGCGACGCGCCCAGCGTCGCGCGCGCGCCGATCATCTTCGCGACGGTGGCGAGCTGCTGCGCGGTCGACGAGGTCAGTCCCTCGAACGCGGCGATGCTCGATTGGAGCACCGGGTTCACCGCCGTCGACAAGTCGACCGCTTGCCGGGTGATCGCCGCCGCGGCGTCGACGAAACCGTTCTGCCGGTCGATCGACAGCAGCGTCTCGAACGCGGCGCGGCGCGCCTGCGACGCCGCACCGGCGCCGTCGCCGGCCAGCCCGAAGCTCCCCGACGTCGGTATCGCGAGCGGGCGCGACATCGTTCCGGTCACGTACAGCGTCACGCCGGCGGTCGACACGACGACCGGGAACGCGTTCGCGTTCGGCGAGCCGAGCGCGTCGGCGACGCGTCCGCCCCAGCCGGTACGCGATCCGCCGTTGGGCACCGCCGTCTGCCATTGCGCCTGCTGGTCGGAATGCGAGTACAGCGAGTCCGGGCGCACGCCGGCGGCGTAGTCGGCCCTGGTCGTCGGACGGGCGAGCGGACCGACGTTGGCGACGAGCGCGAGCTTGCCCTGGCCGTACAGCGGCGCGATCGGAGCCAGCGCCGGATGCAATCCGTAGCTCGCGCCGGCCCGCGTCGCCACCGGCAGCAGCGACGACTGCGCGATCCGGATGCCGGACGACTCGGTGCGCACCGCGGCGTACTGCGCGTAGCCGGCGGCGTCGGCCGGGATCAGCACGTTGTTGCCGTCGTTGCCGCCGGCCAGGAACACGCAGACCAGCGCGCGGTAGTCGGCCGGCGTCGATTGCGCGTGCGCCGCGAACGACAGGAGGTCGAGGTTGGCGGCCAGCGCGCCGGTGGTGAGCGCGCCGGCGCGCAGCAGGAAGTGACGGCGGTCCATGGTCAGCGCTCCACTTGGTACTGCGACGAGGTGACGACGAGGGAGAATCCGGCGCGCGCGCGCGCCAGCGTGTCGGACACGGGGATCGAGTCGATCGCGGCCGCGATCGCCGAGCGCGCGGCCGGCGACATCGTCCGGTGCAGCAGGAACGCGTCGAGCCGGTCGACCAGCGCGGCGGTGTTCCCGGCGACCGCGGTCCAGGGCGTCCAGTCGAACGTCGTCCCGGTGGCGTCGAAGACCTGCGGATCGGGCGGGAAGAACGACGCGTAGACCAGCCCGTCCAGCGCGTTCACCCGGGCGAGCGCGGAGGCGGTGTTCTGGATGCCGAACTCCGGGCCGATGAGCGTCGTGCCGGGCACGACGTAGTCGGGCGGGTAGAAGTTGAACACCGACGGCGCGTTGTAGACGAACTGCCCCATCGGCGCGGTCGAGGCGCGGAAGACGACGCCGTCGGTCTTCGCGCCGAGCGCGCGCGCCGCGCCGCTCACCAGCAGCACCGGCTCGCGCAGCTTGCCGTAGGCGGCGTCGAGCTTGACCGGGCCGCGCGCCTCGGGGTCGAGCAGGATCGCCCGGACGACCGCGGCGAGGTTGCCGCGCACGCCGCGGCCGTCGTTCTCGAACACCGCGACGATGCGGGCCACGTACCCGGGCGTCGGATCGCCGGTGACGAGCTTCTGGATCAGCGCCCGGGACACGAACGGCGGCGTGTTCGGGTGGGCGAACACCGTGCGGATCGCGTTGGCGAGGTCGGCCCTCGTCGGCAGCCCGGCGGGCGCGACCGCGTCCTCGAGCAGCTCCTTCGCGTCGAAATCGTGGAAGGCGTCGCGCGGTTCCATGGCGCCGTCGAAGTACTGGCCGTTCAGCGGGCGCGCCGGCTGACCCGGCTGCGTCGGGTAGGTCCAGCCGGTGAACACGTGCGCGTAGCCTTCGATCGTCTCGTTGTCGTAGGTCGCGATCGGCGCGCCCGCGGCGTCGACGAGGCGCGTGCCGTCGCGGGCGAGCTCCCAGGTGCCGATCGCGAAGAGCTGGAGGAGCTCGCGCGCGTAGTTCTCGTTGGGCTCGCTGCCGGTCGCCGGATCGGCCTTGCGGTTGTTCGCCATGTCGAGGTAGCGACCCATCGCCGGCGACAGCGTGACGTCGGCCAGGAGCCGCTCGAAGTTCCCGAACGCGCCGTCGACCAGGATCTGCTGGTAGCGGGCGAGGGCGTAGACCCAGCGCACGTCCTGGCCCGACACGACGAGCAGTTGCGACAGAGCGAAGGCCACGCGCTGGCGGAGCTGGTCGGAGCCGCCGATCGCGTTCTTCCAGAACTCGCGGACGAGCTGGAACGGCGTGTAGTTATCGCGGAAGCAGAAGCTGTCGGCGCCGATCGGTCGCGTCCGGTCATCGACGCAGGTCTCGGGGCGCTGGAGCGGCACCGGAGCGTACGACGGGAAGCGTGTCGCCGGCCTCGCGAGTTCCTCGTCGATCCACGCGGCGGCGCCCCTCGTGCGGATCGCCTCGACGACCGCCGGCGTCGGTCCGAACGTCGCCTGCTCGGCGAGGCGCACCGCGTCGGCCTCGACGTCAGTCGACGAGAGCGCGGCGCACATGACGACGCCCTCGAGCACGGCGCCGGCGCCCGAGCGGGCGGCGAGCGTGAGGTCCGGTAGCCAGCGGTGGTTCGCCGCCTCAATCGAGGTCGCGGTCCGGTACACCCGCCAGACCGGCTGCGTCGCGCCGCTGCAGGTGTTCGCGGCCGGTGCCTCGACGTGGAAGGCGACGCCTTCGTCGATCCACGCCGGGTCGGATTTCAGCGCCGCGCATTCGGTCGGATCGGCGGTGTAGAAGTGCGAGCCCGGTCCGACCCCCGGCTTGCCGTAGAAGCGGCAGACCGGCCGCGTGCCCGGCTGGTCGTCGGCGCCGTTCCAGGCGCGGAACGACACGCCGCTGCGGGTCCACCCGGCGATCGCACCGGTGTCGAGCTGCACGATCTCGGCGGCGTTCGCAGTGAGGAAATAGCGGTCGAGTCCGGCGTGGCGGAACTCGACGACGTTCGCGGTCGGCTCGGCGGCGAGCGCGGCCGGCGCGAGCGCGGTGATCGCGAGCGTGATCGCGAGGCGCGCGCATCGTGCGCGCGCGGCGGGTTCGTTCATGTTGGCTCCGTTCGGCTCGGGTCGCCGGCGCTCGACGTGGCCGCGGCGACGCTGTTGTTGCGGAGCCGACACGCTCTCAGGTCTTCGGCGCGCCCGCGGTAACCGTGTGTAAGCGCGTGTTGCCCATGCCGGCGGCATGAACGGGCGCGAACGCCGGCCGACCCGTCGTCGAGGCGGCCGGGACCGCGGAATCTGACATCGGCCGGCCGCGACGGTCGCCTGATAGAACGATCGTTCGATCGGCGCGTCCGCGTACCGCGATCTCCTCTTGTTTTACCTTTGATTTGTCGCCTAAGTCTCTGTTTATTCGTGATAGTGGCAATTTGGATGAATTCGAGCCTAAGTGATTGTTCGCGCAGCGGAAATTCGTTGACCCAGCCCCGAAACCCTCGCTATAGTGGCGGGAAGTGGGGAATTGTGGGTTTCGGTGGGGTTCCGGTGTCGCGTTGCCGGTGACCTCCTGCAGCTCGCGTCGAGGAGGCGACGTTGGCGGATCAGGGATCGGGACACGAGACGGGTGCGCCGCAGTTCCGCGGCGTCACCGAGCTCGTTCTCGACGCGAAGGGGCGGCTGGCGATTCCGGCGCGCTACCGCGACGCGATCGTCGACGGCGGCGAACGTCGGCTGGTGCTGACCGCCGACCCCGACCGCTGCCTGCTCGTCTACCCGCTCGCCGCGTGGGCGCCGATCCAGGCGCGCCTGATGGCGCTGTCGTCGTTCGACTCGCGCATCCGCGGCCTGCAGCGTCTGCTCGTCGGCCACGCCGACGACGTCGAGATCGACGCCGCGGGTCGCATCCTCGTCCCTCCGGCGCTGCGGCGGTACGCGTCGCTAGACCGCCGCGCCGTGCTCGTCGGTCAGGGGCGCAAGTTCGAGTTGTGGGACGACGCGTCATGGGCCGCGCGAACCGCGCAGGCGATCGCCTTCGACGCGAACGCGCTGCCGCCCGAGCTCGACGGGTTCTCGCTGTGAGCCGATGGTCGAACGCGCGCACGTCAGCGTCCTGCTCGACGAGGCGGTCGACGCGCTGGTCCGCGACCCCGACGGCGTCTATGTCGACGCGACGTTCGGGCGCGGCGGTCACTCGCGCGCGATCCTCGCCCGGCTCTCGTCGCGCGGCCGGCTCGTCGGCATCGATCGCGACCCGCAGGCCGCACGCGCGGCCGAGCGCATCGACGATGCCCGCTTCGTCTTCCGGCAGGCGCGTTTCTCGGCGATCGACGCGGTGCTGGATTCGGTCGGCGTGGCGCGGGTCGACGGCGCGCTGTTCGACCTGGGCGTCAGCTCGCCGCAGATCGACGAACCCGCGCGTGGCTTCTCCTGGCGCCACGACGGACCGCTGGACATGCGGATGGACCCTGGCGCGGGCGAGTCGGCGGCCGACTTCATCGCCCGCGCGTCGCTGCGCGAACTGACGGAGGTGATCCGCGACCATGGTGAAGAACGGCTTGCTCAACCGATTGCAAGAGCGATTGTTGCGGCTCGCGCGGTCCACCCCGTCGTCACGACGCGCGAGCTGGCCCGGATCGTCGCCCAAGCCGTCGGCCCGCGCACGCGGGGTGATTGGCGTCAGGATCCGGCCACGCGCACGTTCCAGGCTCTACGGATCGCGGTGAACGACGAACTCGCCGAGATCGAGCGCGCGCTCCCGCGCGCGGTGGCGCGCCTCGCGCCCGGCGGGCGGCTCGCCGTCGTCAGCTTCCATTCGCTCGAGGACCGGATCGTCAAGCGCTTCATCGCCTCGTCGTCGAAACCCTGGGGCGGCGACCTCCGCCTCGCGCGTGTGCCGCTGACCGACCGCGAGCTCCCCCCGGCGCCGCTCGTCGCGGTCGGACGGGCGGTCCGTTCGTCCGCCGCCGAGACCGACGCCAACCCCCGCGCGCGCAGCGCGACGCTGCGCGTGGCCGAGCGGACCGGTGCGCCGCTGCCGGCCGATTGGCCCGCGGCGCCGGAGCGCTGAGGCGGCGATGGCGCGCCTGAACTTCGTCCTGGTCGTGATCCTCACCGCGTGCGCGCTGTCGCTCGTCACCTCGCGCCACCAGGCGCGCAAGCTGTTCGCGGAGCTCGAGCGCGAGCTCTCGCGCACCCGTGCCGCCGAAATCGAGTACGGACAGCTCCAGCTCGAGCAATCCACCTGGTCGATGCCTTCCCGCGTCGAGCAGATCGCGCGCGAGCGGTTGCGCATGCAGCTGCCCTCGCCGGGTCGCGTGGAGGTGGTCGCGTTGCCGCCGGAGGGCGCTCGTTGAGCCCCGCGGGCGCCGCCGCGCTGGGCGTGCCGCGCGGCAGAGCGAGCGCGGTGCCGGCGCTGCCGCCACTGCGCGCGGCGATCCTCTTCGGCGCGCTGGGCGTCGCCTTCGCGGTGCTCGCCGGTCGTTCGCTGTACCTGCAGGTCGTCAACAACGGGTTCCTGCAGGAACGCGGCGCCGCCCGGTATTCGCGCGAACTCGAGCTGCCGGCGCACCGCGGGCGCATCGTCGACCGGCACGGCGAGGTCCTCGCGGTCTCGACGCCGGTGCGGTCGCTGTGGGCGTTCCCCGGCCAGCTCGAGCTGACCGACGGATCGCTCGACCAGCTCGCGCGCGTCCTCGATGTCCGGCCGACCGCGATCCGGGCGCGCCTCGCGGCCGCCGACGAGTTCGTCTATCTCGCGCGGCACGTCTCGCCGGAGACGGCCGATCGCGCCCTCGCGCTCAAGATCAAGGGACTGAACGAGGAGACCGCGTTCCGCCGCTACTACCCGGCGGGCGAGGTCGCGAGCCACGTGCTGGGCGTCACCGGCGACAAGGACGCCGGACTCGAGGGCATCGAGCTCGCGCAGCAGGCCTGGCTCGCCGGGCAGCCGGGCAGCCGGCGCGTGATCATCGACCGGCGCGGCGAGGTCGTCGAAGACGTGGCGGCGATCCGGGCTCCGCAGGAGGGGCGCGAGCTCGCGCTCGCGCTCGATTCGCGGCTGCAGTACCTCGCCTACCGCGAGATCAAGTCGGCGGTCGAGGCCAATCGCGCCAAGGCGGGCGGACTGGTGATCCTGGACGTGCGCTCCGGCGAGATCCTGGCGCTCGCCAACTGGCCGTCGTACAACCCGAACGCGCGCGAACGCGGGGCGCGCGAGCGGATGCGCAACCGGACGCTCACCGACGTCTTCGAGCCGGGTTCGACGATGAAGCCGTTCGCGGTCGCCGCGGCCCTCGACGCCGGTGCGGTGCGCCCCGACACGCTGGTCGCCACCGGCGGCGGCGCGCTGACGATCGGCCCGAACACGATCCACGACGCGCATCCGGCCGGAACCCTGAGCGTCGAGCAGGTGATCCAGAAGTCCTCGAACGTCGGCGTGGCGAAGATCGCGCTCGGGTTGCCGGCCGAGACGCTGTGGCGCACGCTCGCCGACGCCGGATTCGGCGCGGCGCCTCGGACCGGCTTCCCCGGAGAAGTCCAGGGTCGCCTGCGGCCGGCGAAGTCCTGGAAGCCGATCGAGCAGGCGACGATCAGCTACGGGCACGGCGTGTCGGTGTCGCTGATGCAGCTCGCGCGCGCCTACACGGTGTTCGCCACCGACGGCGAGCTCAAGCCGGTGACGGTGTTCCGCACGACCGGCGAGGTCGCCGGGAAACCGGTCGTCACCGCGCGGACCGCGCGCACGATGCGCCATATGCTCGAGCTCGCGACCCAGCCGGGCGGCACCGCGCCGCGCGCCCAGGTCGCCGGCTACCGGGTGGCCGGCAAGACCGGCACCGCGCACAAGCTGGAGGGCCGCGGCTACACGAACAAGTACGTGAGCTCGTTCGTCGGCTTCGCGCCGGCGTCCGACCCGCGGATCGTCGTCGCGGTGATGATCGACGAGCCTTCGGCGGGACAGTACTACGGCGGCGCCGTCGCGGCGCCGGTCTTCTCCCGCGTCACCGGGGCCGCGCTGCGCGCGCTCGGCGTGCCGACCGACGCCGCGGTCGACAACGTGATCCTGCCGCCGGAAGGCGCCGAGATCCGCGAGGAGACCTGATGGCGGAGGCCGCGTTCGACGCCGTGGGCCTGCTCGCGCGACTGGGTGTCGTCCCGCGCGGTGTCGCGTCCGACAGCCGCCGGGTCCACGACGGCGATCTGTTCGCCGCCTGGCCGGGCGCGCGGCAGGACGGCCGCGCCTTCATCGGCGACGCGATCGCCCGCGGCGCCGGATCGGTGCTGTGGGAGCCGAAGGACTTCCGCTGGGACCCGGGCTGGAAGGTGCCCAACGCCGGCGTCGAGCAGCTCGCGTCGCGGGTCGGCCACGTTGCCGACGTCGTCTACGGACACCCGTCGCGTTCGATGTGGATGGTCGGCGTGACCGGCACCAACGGCAAGACGACGACCTCGCAGTGGATCGCCCAGGCGCTCGACGGCATGGGCCGGCGTTGCGGCGTCGTCGGGACGCTGGGCATGGGACTGGTCGGCGCGCTCGAGCCGGGGCCGAACACCACGCCCGACGCCACGGTGCTGCACGAGACACTGGCCGGCTTCCGGGCCGCCGGCGCGAAAGCGGTGGCGATGGAGGTGTCGTCGATCGGGCTCGACCAGGGGCGGGTCAACGGGGCGACTTTCGACGTCGCGGTGTTCACCAACCTCACGCGCGACCATCTCGACTACCACGGATCGATGCAGGCGTACGGCGCGGCGAAGGCGAAGCTCTTCGCCTGGCCCGGACTCGCGGTGTCGGTCGTCAACGCCGACGACCCGTTCGGGCAGAGCCTGCTCGACGCGATTCGCCGCCGCGGCGCGCGCACCCTCTCCTACGGACTCGCGAACGCCGAGGTCGCGGCGACCGGCGTGTCGATGGGTCCGCGCGGGCTCGCGTTGAGGGTCGCCACGCCCTGGGGCCGTGGCGAGACGGAGACCGGCGTCGTCGGCGCCTTCAACGCGTCGAATCTGCTCGCCACGCTCGGGACGCTGCTGGTGAGCGAAGTCGAGATCGAGGACGCGCTCGCCGCGCTCGCCCGCCTGCGCCCGCCGCCGGGTCGGATGGAGCGCCATGGCGGCGGCGAGCGGCCGCTCGTCGTCGTCGACTACGCGCACACGCCCGATGCGCTGGAGAAGGTGCTCGCGGCGCTGCGGCCCGCGGTCGCGCCGGGCCGCGAACTGGTCTGCGTGTTCGGATGCGGTGGCGACCGCGATCCGGGCAAGCGGCCCATGATGGGACGCGTCGCGGCGCTCTGCGCCGACCGGGTGTTCGTCACCAGCGACAACCCGCGCGGCGAGGACCCGACCTCGATCGCCGCGGCGGTTTCGCGGGGGATCGTCGAAACCGGCCGGCGACGCTGGCTCGTCGAGCCGGACCGCGCCGCCGCGATCCACGCGGCGATCGGTGCCGCGAAGCCCGGCGACGTGGTGCTCCTCGCCGGCAAGGGGCACGAGACCTACCAGGAGGTCGCCGGGGAACGGCGTCCGTTCTCGGACGCCGGCGAAGCCGATGCGGCGCTCGCCGCGTGGAGCGGCGGATGATGGACCTCGCCACGGCCGCCGCCGCGGTGCATGGGCGCTTGCGCGGCGTCAACGCGCACTTCGGCCGCGTCGTGTCCGATTCCCGCGCCGTCGCCCCGGGCGACCTGTTCGTCGCGCTCGCCGGCGAGCGACACGACGGCCACGACTTCGTCGCCGGCGCCTTCGAGCGCGGGGCGGCGGCGGCGATGGTCGCCGAGGACCGCGGCGCGTTCCCCGGCCCGGTCGTCGCGGTGCGCGACACGCTCGCCGCGCTGGGGGAGCTCGCGGCGTCCTGGCGCGCGCGCTTCGACCTGCCGCTGGTGCTGGTCGTCGGCAGCAACGGCAAGACGACGGTCAAGGAGATGACCGCGTCGATCCTGCGCGAACGCCACGGTCGCGACGGCGCGCTCGCCACGCGCGGCAACTTGAACAACGCGATCGGGCTCCCGCTCACGCTCCTCGGACTGGACGCGCACCACCGGGCGGCGGTGATCGAGCTGGGGATGAACCACCGCGGCGAGACCCGCGCGCTCGCGGCGGTCGCGCGACCGACGATCGTGCTGATCAACAACGCCCAGCGCGAGCACCAGGAGTTCCTGTCGAGCGTCGCCGAGGTCGCCGCCGAGCACGCCGACGCGATCGCGGCGCTGCCCGCCGGCGGACTCGCGGTGCTCAACGCCGACGACGCGGCGCTGCCGGTCTGGCGGCAGGCGGCCGCCCGCGCAGGTGCCCGGGTGCGCACGTTCGGTCTCGCCTCGGACGCCGATGTGCGCGGCGAGGCGGTCCTCCGCGCGGACGGCAGCGACCTGACGATCGACGCGCCGGAGGGACGCATCGGCGCGACGCTCGCGGTCGCGGGCGAGGCGATGGCCCGCAACGCGCTGGGCGCGGCGGCCGCGGCGCTCGCCGCCGGCGCGACCCCCGACGACGTCGCCCGCGGTCTCGCGACGTTCCGGCCGGTCGGCGGCCGGCTCGCGGCGCTGACCGCACCGAACGGCGCGCGGATCATCGACGACACCTACAACGCGAACCCCGATTCGGTGCGCGCCGCGGTCGACGTGCTCGTCCGAGCCGACGGCGAGCGGCGCCTGGTGCTGGGCGACATGGGTGAGGTCGGCGGTCAGGGGCCGGCGTTCCACCGCGAGGTCGGCGCCTACGCGCGCGAACGCGGCGTCGACCGTCTCGACGCCGTCGGCGACCTCGCCGTGCACGCGGTCGAGGCGTTCGGCCCGCGCGCGGCGCACCACGCGAGCGTCGAGGCGCTCGCCAACGCGGTTGCTGCGACCCTCGGTGCGCGAACGACGGTGCTGGTCAAGGGTTCGCGCTTCATGCGGATGGAGCGCGTCGTCGACGCCCTCCGGGGGGCGCGCTGATGCTGCTGTGGCTCGCCGAGATTCTCGCCCGCGACGTCCGTGCGTTCAACGTCTTCGGCTACCTGACGCTGCGCGCGGTGCTCGCGTGCATGACCGCGCTGGTCATCTCCTTCGTCGTCGGACCGAGGATGATCGCCTGGCTCGCGCGGATGAAGATCGGCCAGTCGGTTCGCGACGACGGTCCGCAGACCCACCTGACCAAGGCCGGGACGCCGACGATGGGCGGCGCGCTCATCCTCGTGTCGATCGGCGTCACGACTCTGTTGTGGGGCGACCTGGACAACCGCTTCGTCTGGGTCGTGCTGCTGGTGATGCTGGGCTTCGGCGCGATCGGCTGGGTCGACGACTACCGCAAGGTCGTCCACCGCAATCCCAAGGGCCTGTCGGCGCGCGACAAGTTCGCCGCGCAGTCGGTCATCGGGCTCCTGGCCGCCGTCTACCTGGCGTTCTCGGTCTCCTCGGTCGACAACGCCGCGTTCCTGAACTCGCTGCGGGCGTGGGTCGGCAGCGGTTTCAACGCGAGCCTGTCGCCGAAGGCGGACCTGATCGTGCCGTTCTTCAAGACGGTGAGCTACCCGCTGGGCGTCTGGGGCTTCATCGCCCTCACCTGGGCGGTGATCGTCGGCTCGAGCAACGCCGTCAACCTGACCGACGGACTCGACGGCCTGGCGATCATGCCGACAGTGATGGTGGGCGCGGCGCTCGGCGTCTTCGCCTACGTCAGCGGCAACGCGATCTTCGCCCGCTACCTGCAGTTCCCGTTCATCCCCGGCGCCGGCGAGCTGGCGGTGATCTGCGGCGCGATCGCCGGCGCGGGCCTGGGCTTCCTGTGGTTCAACGCCTATCCGGCCGAGGTCTTCATGGGCGACGTCGGCGCGCTGTCGCTGGGCGCCGGACTGGGAGCGATCGCGGTGATCGTCCGTCAGGAGATCGTGCTCTTCATCATGGGCGGGGTGTTCGTCGTCGAGACGCTGTCGGTGATCGTGCAGGTCGCGTCGTTCAAGCTGACCGGGAAGCGCGTCTTCCGCATGGCGCCGATCCACCACCACTACGAGCTCAAGGGCTGGAAGGAGAACCAGGTCGTCGTCCGCTTCTGGATCATCACGATGCTGCTGGTCCTGTTCGGTCTCTCGACGCTGAAGCTGCGATGAGGGCGCGCCGGTGACCCGTTCCGACTACCGCGGCCGCCACGCCGTCGTCCTGGGGCTCGGGCTCACCGGACTCGCCATGGCGCGTTGGCTCGCCCGTCACGGCGCGGTCGTCCGTGTCGCCGATACGCGCGAGGCGCCGCCGAACGCGGCGAAGCTCGCCGCCGAGCTGCCCGGGGTGCCGCTGGCGACCGGCGCCTTCGACCGGTCCACGTTCGAGGGCGTCGATCTGATCGCGATCAGCCCGGGCGTTCCGCGCGAGGTCGCGCCGTCCGTCGAATCGCTGGCCGCCGGCGTCGAGGTCGTCGGCGATGTCGAGCTCTTCGCCCGCGCGTTGCCCTCCGGTCAGAAGGTGCTCGCGATCACCGGCACCAACGGCAAGACGACGACCACCGCCCTCACCGGCGAGCTCGTCCGCGCCGCCGGCCTGTCGGCGGTGGTCGCCGGCAACATCGGCCTGCCGGTGTTGGACGCGCTCGCCGCGATCGAATCCGGCGATCCGTGGCCGGACGTGTTCGTGCTCGAGCTGTCGAGCTACCAGCTCGAGACCGTGACCAGCCTCGCACCGACGGCCGCGACCGTCCTGAACGTCTCGCCCAACCACATGGACCGCTACGCCGGCCTCGCCGACTACGCGGCTGCCAAGGCGCGCGTCTTCAACGGAGCCAAGGTCGCGCTGCTCAACCGCGACGACCCGATCGTGCGCCTGATGCGCCGTCCGGGCCACACCGTGCAGACCTTCGGGGTCTCGGTGCCGATGTCCGAAGAGGAGTGGGGGCTGGTGGGGAGGCCCGACGGCGACTGGCTCGCGCGCGGCGGGGAGCTCCTGTTGCCGGTGTCGGCGCTCTCGCTCGTCGGTCGGCACAACGCGCTCAACGCGCTGGCGGCGCTGGCGCTGGTCGCGGCGGTGGCGCGCATCCGCCAGCCGGTCCTCGACGCGCTCAAGCGGTTCCGCGGACTCGCCCACCGCGTGCAGCGCGTCGCCGAGATCGGCGGCGTGCTGTGGCTCGACGACTCGAAGGCGACCACGGTCGCCGCGACCGAAGTCGCGCTCGCGAGCATCGGCCGCCCGGTGGTGCTCATCGCCGGCGGCGATGCGAAAGGACAGAGTTTCGCGCCGCTCAAGCCGGCGGTCGACGCCCATTGCAAGGCGGTGCTCCTGATCGGCCGCGACGCCGACGGAGTGGCGCGCGGGATCGCCGGCACGAACGCGGCGGTCGAGCATTGCGGCACGCTCGACCGGGCGGTCGCGCGCGCCGCCGAGATCGCACGTTCCGGCGATGTCGTCCTGCTGTCGCCGGCCTGCGCGAGCCTCGACCAGTTCCGGGACTACGAAGAGCGCGGCGAGCGGTTCGCGACGCTCGTCGGTTCGCTCGACCACGGAGGCGCGCGTGCGTAACCGCGCCGGCGAGATCGCCGCCCTCCGGCCCGGGGCGTTCGCCGGCCTGACCGGCGCGTCGACGCCGGGCCGCGGCATGCTCGCCCTCGACACCTCGCTCGCGTGGGCGTCGGTGCTCCTGCTCGCGATCGGCCTGGTGATGGTCTACTCGGCGTCGATCGCAATGGCCGAGTCGTCGGCGCACACCGGTCACCGGCCCTGGTATTTCCTGCTGCGGCACGGGACGTTCGTCTGCGCCGGGCTGGTGGCCGGATGGGTCGCCTGGCAGGTGCCGGTCCGGGCCTGGCAGCGCCTCGCGCCCTGGCTGTTCCTCGCCGGCATCGCGCTGCTCGCGCTCGTGCTCGTGCCCGGCATCGGTCGCAGCGTCAACGGCTCTCGGCGCTGGCTGCCGCTCGGGTTGGTGAGCTTCCAGCCCTCCGAATTCATGAAGCTCGCGGTCGTCCTCTACGCGGCGAGCTACGCGGTGCGCAAGGCGGCGTTCCTCCACGCGCGCCAGCCGATGCGCCAGACGCTGACGCGGGGCTTCGCGCCGCTGTTCGCGACGATGGTCGCGATCGGCGCGCTGCTGCTCCTGGAGCCCGATTTCGGCGCGTTCGTCGTGATCCTGGCGATCGGCTTCGCGATCCTGTTCCTCGGCGGTCTCGACTGGCGGCTGTTCGCGGCGCTCGCCGCGCTCCTGCCGTTCGCGCTGTCGGCGATCCTCGTGGCCGCGCCCTACCGGCTGCAGCGCCTCACCGCGTTCCTCGATCCGTGGTCCGACCCGCTGGGCAAGGGCTACCAGCTGTCGCATTCGCTGATCGCCTTCGGTCGCGGCGAGCTCTTCGGCGTCGGTCTGGGCGCGAGCGTCGAGAAGCTCCTCTACCTGCCCGAGGCCCATACCGATTTCCTGCTGGCGGTCATCGCCGAGGAGCTGGGCTTCGCCGGCGTCGCGGTCGTGCTCGCGCTGTTCGGCTGGCTCCTCTTCCGCGCCTGGGCGATCGGGCGCCAGGCGGCGCGCCTCGACCGGCCGTTCGCTGCGCTGACCGCGCAGGGCATCGGCGTGTGGATCGGTTGCCAGGCGTTCATCAACATCGGCGTCAACATGGGCGTGCTGCCGACCAAGGGGCTGACGCTACCGCTCCTGTCGTTCGGCGGATCGGGCATCGTCGCCAACTGCGTCGCGGTGGCGATCCTGCTGCGCGTCGACTACGAGAACCGCCGCCTGCTGCGCGGCTACCCGGTGTGATGGTCGGCGCCGCCGCCCCTCTAGTGATGATCACGACCGGCGGCACCGGCGGCCATGTGTTTCCCGGCCTCGCGGTCGCGGCGAAGCTCGTCGCCCGCGGCGCCCGCGTGTTCTGGCTCGGGACGCGCGAGGGCATCGAGTCGGATCTCGTGCCGAAGCACGGCGTCGACTTCGAGGCCGTGCCGTTCCGCGGCGTGCGCGGCAAGGGGCTCGCGACGCTGCTGACCGGCCCGTTCGCGCTCGCCGCCGCGTGCTGGCGCAGTCTCCAGGTGATCCGCCGTCGCGCGCCCGACGTGGTCCTCGGACTGGGCGGCTTCGCGTCGTTCCCCGGCGCGCTGATGGCGGTGGCGAGCGGCCGGCCGCTGGCGATCCACGATTCCAATGCGGTCGCCGGCCTCGCCAACCGGGTGCTCGCCTGGGGCGCCGACCGTGTGCTGCTTGGTTTCCCGAACGCGATGCGCGGCCGGCACGCGGCGATCACCGAATGGACCGGCAACCCGCTGCGCGACGCGATCGCCGCGCTCGCCCCGCCCGACGAACGATTCGCCGGCCGCAGCGGACCGCTGCGCCTGCTCGTGGTCGGCGGCAGCCTCGGCGCCCAGGGCTTGAACGACCGCCTCCCCGCGGCGCTCGCCGCGATGCCGCCGGCTTCCCGTCCCCGCGTCTTCCACCAGTCCGGCGCCCGGCATCTCGACGCCCTGGTCGCGGCGTACCGCGCCGCCGGGGTCGAGGCGGAATGCGTCGCCTTCATCGACGACATGGCCGCTCGCTACGCCTGGGCCGATTTCGCGATCGCGCGCGGGGGCGCGCTGACGGTCAGCGAGCTCGCCGCGGTCGGTCTGGGCGCGCTCGTCGTGCCGCTGCCGGGTGCGATCGCGGACGAACAGACGGCCAACGCCGAATTCCTGGTCGAGGCGGGCGCGGCGGTGCGCGTCGCCCAGGACGCGCTGACGCCGCAGGCGCTGGTCTCGTTCCTCGCCGGGCTCGATCGTCCACGCGCGCTGGCGATGGCGCGCGCCGCGCGCGGGCTCGGACGCGCCGATGCGGCCGATCGCGTCGCCGGCGCCTGTCTCGCGTTGGCCGGGAGGCGTTCGTGAAGCGCCGCGTACGCCGGATCCACTTCGTCGGCATCGGCGGCGCCGGGATGAGCGGCATCGCCGAGGTGCTCGCGAACCAGGGCTACCAGGTGTCGGGGTCCGACCTCGCCGACAGCGCGGTCACGCGTCGCCTCGCGTCGCTGGGCGTGCGCATCGACCGCGGCCATGCGGCGGCGAACGTCGCCGGTGTCGACGTCGTCGTCGTGTCGACCGCGGTCGCCGCCGACAACCCGGAGGTGGCCGCGGCGCGGGCGCACGGCGTGCCGGTCGTTCCGCGGGCGTTGATGCTCGCCGAACTCATGCGCTTCAAACAGGGCGTCGCCGTTGCCGGCACCCATGGCAAGACGACGACAACGAGTCTCGTCGCGTCGGTGCTCGCCGAGGGCGGCCTCGACCCGACGTTCGTGATCGGCGGGCGCCTGCTCGCCGCCGGCGCCAACGCGAAGCTCGGTACCGGCGAGTACCTGGTCGCCGAGGCCGACGAATCCGACGCGTCGTTCCTGTACCTGACGCCGACGCTCGCCGTGGTCACGAACATCGACCAGGACCACATGGAGACCTACGGTCACGACGTCGCGCGCCTGCAGCGGGCGTTCGTCGACTTCGTGCAGCGGCTGCCGTTCTGGGGCGTCGCCGTCCTGTGTCTCGACGACGACAACGTGCGCGCGATCCTGCCGTCGGTCACCAAGCCGGTGGTCACCTACGGGCTGTGTGCCGACGCGAAGCTCCGGGCCGTCGGCGTAGAGGCCGCGGGCGGCCGGATGCGGTTCGTCGCGCGCGCCGATGGCTCGCCGGATCTCGCGGTCGACCTCGCGCTCGCCGGTGTCCACAACGTTCGCAACGCGCTGGCCGCGATCGCGGTCGGCCGCGAACTGGGCGTCGCCGAGCCGGCGATCGCCCGCTCGCTGGCCGGATTCGAGGGCGTCGGTCGCCGCTTCCAGCGGCTCGGTGCGGTCGCGGTCGACGGCGGCGGGCGTTACGAGCTGATCGACGACTACGGTCATCATCCGGCGGAGATCGCCGCCGTGATCTCGGCCGCCCGCGAGGGCTTCCCCGGCCGCCGGATCGTCCTCGCGTTCCAGCCGCACCGCTACACGCGAACGCGCGACCTGTTCGAGGACTTCGTCGGCGTGCTGTCCACCGTCGACGCGTTGGTGCTGACCGACGTCTACCCGGCGGGCGAGGCGCCGATCGTCGCGGCCGACGGGCGCGCGCTCGCGCGCGCCGTCAGGGTCGCCGGCCGGGTCGAGCCGGTGTTCGTCGACGACGTCGCGTCGGTGGCCGCCGCGCTGCGCGGAATCGTGCGTGATGGCGACATCGTGCTGACGATGGGAGCCGGATCGATCGGTCAGGTCGGTCGCGAACTGACGGCGGCGACGCCATGACGACCGCGGACGCCCTGCGATTCACCGGTCTGCGCGGCGAACTGAAGCGCGACGTGCCGCTAGCGCGCTACACGAGCTGGCGGGCCGGAGGACCGGCCGATTGGTTCTTCCGTCCGGCCGACCGCGACGACCTCGCGATGTTCGTCCGCCAGTTGCCGGCGTCGATGCCCCTCTCGGTGCTCGGGCTCGGCAGCAACACGCTGGTGCGCGACGGCGGCGTGCGCGGCGCCGTCGTCGTCATGCACGATCCGGGCGCGGCGCTCGCCGTCGCCGACGGGCTGGTCTACGCCGAGGCCGGGCTCGCGAGCCCGAAGGTCGCGCGGATGGCGGCACGGCTGGGCTGCGAGGGCGCCGAGTTCCTCGCCGGCATCCCCGGCACCGTCGGCGGCGCGCTGGCGATGAACGCCGGCTGCTACGGCGGCGAGACCTGGAGCCACGTCGCCCGCGTCGAGGTGCTGACGCGCGACGGCCGCTTCGAGGTCCGCGAGCCGCACGACTACGCGATCGGCTACCGGAGCGTGCGGCGCGCCGACGGATCCGCGCCGGACGGCATCTTCACCGCGGCGTGGTTCCGCTTCGCGCCCGGCGACGCGACGCGGGCGCGGGCGAGGATCAAGGAACTGCTCGCGCGCCGGATCGCGACCCAGCCGCTGTCGCTGCCCAACGCCGGCAGCGTGTTCCGCAATCCGCCCGACGACCATGCGGCGCGTCTGATCGAGGCCGCGGGTCTCAAGGGCGCGTCGATCGGCGGCGCCCGCGTTTCCGAATTGCACGCCAACTTCATCGTCAACCCGGGCGGGCGGGCGAGCGCCGCCGACATCGAGTCATTGATCGAGCGGGTCCGGGCGACCGTGCAGGAACGCCACGGCGTCGCGCTGGAGGCCGAGGTGCGCGTCGTCGGCGAGGCGAGGAAGCGATGAGCGTCGACGCGCGCGCCTTCGGTCGGGTCGCCGTGCTGCTGGGCGGGCCGTCGGCCGAGCGCGAGGTCTCGCTGATGTCCGGACGCGCGGTCGTCGCGGCGCTGCGCGAGCGCGGCGTCGACGCCGAGCCCTTCGACCCGGCGGAGCGCGACCTGTGGACGCTCAAGCGCGACGGCTACGACCGCGTGTTCATCGCGCTGCACGGGCGCTACGGCGAGGACGGCACCGTGCAGGGCGCGCTGGAGACGCTCGGCATCCCCTACACCGGCAGCGGCGTGATGGCCTCGGCGCTGGCGATGGACAAGTGGCGCACCAAGCTCGTCTGGATCGCCGCCGGGATTCCGACGCCCCGCTTCCGCGTCGTCGACCGGCGCAGCGATCCGATGCGCCTGGTGGCCGAGCTCGGCCTGCCCCTGATCGTCAAGCCGGCGCGCGAAGGATCGACGATCGGCATCACCAAGGTGTCCACCGTCGACCACGACGAGGTGCGCCTGGCGATCGACGAGGCCGCCCGCCACGACCCGTTGATCCTCGCCGAGGAGTTCGTCGCCGGCGCCGAGCTGACCGCCTCGATCGTCGGCCGCGAGGCGCTGCCGCTGATCCGCATCGAGGCGCCGCAAGGCAACTACGACTACCACAGCAAGTACTTCTCCGACGAGACGCGGTACCACT
Organism: Burkholderiales bacterium; assembly: GCA_046347725.1. Lineage (GTDB taxonomy): Bacteria > Pseudomonadota > Gammaproteobacteria > Burkholderiales > Casimicrobiaceae > VBCG01. The sequence continues at coordinate 142,621 of JAXMFN010000002.1, read as the reverse complement.
GTCCGGCCGGGCTGCCGGACGCGATCGAACGCGCGATCCGCGCGCAGGCGCTCGAGGCCTTCGACATCGTCGGCGCGACCGGCTGGGGCCGGCTCGACCTGATCCTGCGGCCCGACGGCTCCTGGTCGTTCCTCGAAATCAACACGTCGCCGGGCATGACCGGCCACAGCCTGGTGCCGATGGCCGCCCGGGCCGCCGGCCGGGCGTTCCCGGACCTCTGCGTCGACATCCTGCGGGGCGCGCATGTGGGATGACCCCAAGGCGCTGAACGCGATCGCGGCGACGCTCGCCGCGTTCGCCGTCGCGCTGCTCGCGGCCGGCGTCGTCGGCTGGTCGGCTCGTCACGACGCGTTCGCCTTCCGCGAGGTCGTCGTCGCCTCGCCGCTGGAGCGGGCGAGCGCGATCCACCTCGAGGCGGCGATCCGCGACGACCTTTCCGGCACGTTCTTCACCCTCGATCTGGAGCGCGCTGGTGCCGTGCCTGCCCGCGTTCTCTGGGTCCGCCGCGCTTTGCCCAAACGCCGCTGGCCGTCGCGGCTGGAGATCGCCGTCGAGGAACACCGGCCGTACGCGCGCTGGGCGACGCGGCGCTGGTGAGCACCGAGGGGGAGATCGCCGTCGCCAGCCACGACGGCGACCTGCCGCGGCTCGACGGCCCCGACTCGCGCGTCGCCGGCGTCGCGGCGCGCCACCGCGCCTGGAGCGAGCCGGGGTCGCGCCGCCTGACCCTCACGCTGCCGGCGGTCGCGCTGGTCGGCGCGCGGCGCCTGGCGCCTCACGGCCGCCGGCCCCCGCGCGCCGCTCGCGGTCGAGCTCGACGCGACGATCCGACGCGAGGCCGCGCCGCTTCGTCGCCGCGTATCCGCGCACCCTCGGAGCGCTCGGGCGGGCCGGCACGCCGGTGGCCGGGGTGGACCTGCGCTACCGCGGCGGTTTCGCCGCGCGGGTGCCCGGCTTCCGCGAGAAGCCGGCGAGGCGGCCGGCGTGAGCGGGGAAGGCGAACGTGGCGGCGCGACGGCGAATCGGAGCACGAAAGGGCGCATGGTGAAGGACAGCAAGAACCTGATCGTCGGACTGGACATCGGCACGTCGAAGATCGTCGCGATCGTCGCCGAGGTCGCGCCCGACGGCGCGCTCAACGTCGTCGGCCTGGGTTCGCAGCCGTCGCGGGGTCTCAAGCGCGGCGTGGTCGTGAACATCGAGGCGACGATGGCGTCGATCCAGCGCGTCCTCGAGGAGGCCGAGCTGATGGCCGACTGCCGGATCGCCGAGGTGACGACCGGCATCGCCGGCAGCCACATCCGCAGCCTCAACTCGGCGGGCATGGTCGCGATCAAGGAGAAGGGCGTCACGCAGGCCGACATCGACCGCGTCATCGATACCGCGAAGGCGATCGCGATCCCCAACGACCAGCAGATCCTCCACATCCTGCCGCAGGAGTTCATCATCGACGGGCAGGACGGCGTCCGCGAACCGCTCGGCAGCCATGAGCGGCGTGCGCCTCGAAGTGAAGGTCCATATCGTGACCGGCGCCGTCCCCGGCGGTCGAGAACATCGCCAAGTGCGCGCCGCTGCGGCATCGAGGTGCGCGACATCGTCCTGCAGCCACTGCGTCCGCCGCCGCGGTGCTCGACGACGACGAGAAGGACCTGGGCGTCTGTTCGATGGACATCGGCGGCGGCACGACCGACATCGCGGTGTTCGCGGGCGGAGCGATCCGCCACACGGCGGTCATCCCGATCGCCGGCACCAGTACACCAACCGGATACCGCGGATGACGCTGCGCACCCCGACCAAGGAGGCGGAGGAGATGAAGGTCCGGCCATGGATGCGCGCTGCGCTGCTCGCCGATCCCGGCGACGTGATCGATGGGGTCCCAGGCGTCGGCGACCGCGCGCCGCGCAAGCTCTCGGCACCGATGCTCGCCGAGGTGATCGAGCCGCGTACCGAGGAGCTCTACACGCTGGTCCAGGGCGAGCTGCGCCGCTCCATCCGAGGAGCCCTCTCGTCGGGAATCGCCTACCGGCGGCACGGCGATGCTCCAGGGGATGGCGGGAGCTGGGCGAGGATAGTCTTCCACCTGCCGTGGCCGGCGTCGGGGCGCCGTCGTACCTGGGCGGGCTCGCCGATGTCGTGCGCAGCCCGCGCTACTCGACCGCGATGGGCCTCTTGATGCACGGCCGGGACCGGTGGCTGCGCGCCCAGGTCGCGCGCGCGCAGGTCCAGGGGATCGGCGGGGTCGCCGAGCGGATGAAGCAGTGGTTCAAGGCGAATTTCTGAGAGGGTGGACGTGACCGGGAGCACCCGCCCCGAAGCGATCTTCCCGGACGACGCGGACCGCGTCCGCGTCGGTCCGGTGGTGACGGCAACGCAGCGACGAGAACGAGAGCGCCTTCCCCGGCGCCATCCGGTGAACGTTTCAAGGACAGGAAAGGAAGGATAGGACCATGTTCGAGATCATCGATCAGGAACCGCAGGACGGCGCCGTCATCAAGGTCATCGGCGTCGGCGGATGCGGGGGCAACGCGGTCGAGCACATGATCGCCCGCGGACTCGCCGGGGTGGACTTCATCTGCGCCAACACCGACGCGCAGGCGCTCAGGCGCTCGACCGCGCGCGTCCAGCTCCAACTCGGCACGACGCTCACGCGCGGGCTGGGCGCCGGTGCCAAGCCGGAGATCGGCCGCGACGCGGCGATGGAGGACCGCGACCGCATCGCCGGCCTGATCGAGGGCGCGGACATGCTCTTCATCACCGCCGGCATGGGTGGCGGGACCGGCACCGGGGCGGCGCCGGTGATCGCCGACATCGCCAAGAGCATGAACATCCTGACCGTGGCGGTGGTGACCCGGCCGTTCCACTTCGAGGGCAAGCGGCAGCGCGTCGCGCAGGCGGGGATCGAGGAACTGGGCAAACGCGTCGACTCGCTGATCATCATCCCCAACGACAAGCTGATGCAGGTGCTCGGCGAGGACGTCTCGGTACTCGCGGCCTACGCCGCGGCCAACGATGTGCTGCACGGCGCGGTCTCCGGGATCGCCGAGGTCATCAACAACCCGGGGCTGGTCAACGTCGACTTCGCCGACGTGCGCACCGTGATGGGCGAGGTCGGCATGGCGATGATGGGATCGGCGAGCGCGGCCGGCGAGTCGCGCGCGCGGGCCGCCGCCGAGGCGGCGGTGCGCAGTCCGCTGCTCGAGGACGTGAATCTCGCCGGCGCGCGCGGGGTGCTCGTCAACATCACCGCGTCGTCCGGGCTGCGGATGAAGGAGTACCACGAGGTCATGAACACGATCAAGGAATTCACCGCGGACGACGCGATGGTGATCGTCGGGACCGTCATCGACGACCAGATGGACGAGAGCCTGCGGGTCACGATGATCGCGACCGGGCTGGGCGGCGCTGCGGCGCAGGCCAAGCGCCCGCCGAAGCTCGAGGTGCTGCAGGCGCCCGCGGTCGTCGAGCGGACCGGTACCGACGGACTCGGTGTCAACGTCGAGACGATCGACTACGACAAGCTCGATCAACCGGCGGTCGTGCGACGGCGCTCGCCGTCTTCCGCCGGTTCGGCGTCGATGGCCGACATGGACATCCCGGCGTTCCTGCGCAAGCAGGCGGACTGAGACCCACCGCGGCGCGGTCCGGAGGAGGCGCACGAGCGCACGGCGTGCTAAACTAACAGGCCGGACCCGAGCCGCGCGATGGTAGCGCGCGGCTCGCGCTCCGCCCCCAAGAGCCCCCCGAGATGCATCGCCAGCGCACGCTCAAGGCCGTGGCCCGCACCACCGGTGTGGGCCTGCACACCGGCGCCCGGGTCGAGCTGGCGATCCGTCCGGCCGCGGTCGACACCGGCATCGTCTTCCACCGCACCGATCTGCCGGGCAGCGCGCCGATCCCCGCCTCGGCGTCGAGCGTGGGGGACACCCGCCTGTCGTCGACGTTGAAGGCGGGTTCGGCCAGCGTCTCGACCGTCGAGCACCTGATGAGCGCGCTCGCCGGATTGGGCGTCGACAACGCACACATCGACGTCGCCGGGCCGGAGATCCCGATCATGGACGGCAGCGCCGGGCCGTTCGTCTACCTGCTGCAGGGCGCCGGCGTCCTCGAGCAGGAGGCTCCCAAGCGCTACCTCCGGGTGGTCCAGCCGGTCGAGGTTCGCGATGGCGACAAGTGGGCTCGCTTCGAGCCGCACGACGGGTTCCGTCTCGATTTCACGATCGACTTCCCGCACCCGGTGTTCGGGTCCGAGAACCGACAGGTCGTCATCGACTTCGCCCGCCATTCGTACGTCAAGGAAGTGGCCCGCGCCCGTACGTTCGGGTTCATGCAGGACGTCGAGGCGATGCGCGCGGCCGGCCTCGGGCTGGGAGGCAGTCTCCAGAACGCGATCGTGCTGGACGAAGTCCGGGTGCTGAACGCCGAGGGGCTGCGCTACGACAATGAATTCGTCCGTCACAAGGTGCTCGACGCGATCGGCGACCTCTACCTGCTCGGGCGGCCGCTGATCGGCCAGTACACCGCCTACAAGTCCGGCCACGCGCTCAACAACGCGCTCGCCCGTGCGCTGCTCGAGCGACCCGAGGCGGCGCGGGTCGTCACGTTCGCCGCGACCGACGAGGTGCCGAGCGCCTTCTCGGACTGGCGGGTCCGTACCGCCTGACGCACGTCGCGTCGTCCGGGGCGCCCGCCTCGACGCCTCCCGACCCTCGCGAGCCGCCCCGGACCGGACGACGTGGCCGTCGTACGCCTGCTCTTGATCCTGGGGCTGGGTGCCGTCGCGGCGGCGCTCCTGCTGGCGCTGCTGACCGGTGACCGGCGGTATCTGCGGTTCGTCGTGCGGGTCGCGCAGTTGATCGGCGTCGCGATCGTGGCGGTGATCGCCTGGTTCCTCTTCGATCACCTGACCCCGGGACGCCGCTGAATCGCCGGCATCGGGGGCGCTAGCGCCCGGCGCGGCGCAACAGGCGCTGGATCGCACCCTTGAGCCGGCCGTCCGGCAATCGGGCGGCGGTCTCGGCCAGCGCATCCAATCCGCGCCTATCCCATTGACGCGGCGGGAGTTTCGCTGGCGGTTGCCGATCACCGCCCGGTTGCACGCGCACCCGAACTTCCCTAAACTGGATGCCCCCGTTCGCCAGCGCGGCCGAGATCGAGGCTTGGCGTTGTCGAACGGCGGCGGCGATCGTGCCGGTCGGCGTACGGATCAGCACCTGACCGGCAGGCTGGATTTCGGCATCGACGAGGGCGGCCAGGGGCCGCGGCAAGACCGATCGGACGAGGGCGGTCGCCTCGGCGTCCGCCCGGCGACGCCGCTCCCAGCCGGCGAGCAACGGGTCGCCGTCGATGATGCGCGCGAGCGGCCGGGCGGGCTGGGGCCGGTTCATGGCGACGTGCCCGAACGCCGGACCGACGGCGCGGGCGAAGGAGTCGAACGAGTTGAACATCATACTGCTCAGCGCATCGACGGCCCGCGCCAGGACCTACACGCTCGACTGGCGCCATGGGGCGGCCATCGCCACCTCCGTTCTGTTCGCGCTGATCCTCTTCACGCTGGTCTTCAACTACGTGACGCTCAAGTGGGCGGCGGCCGCGAACCACCCGTGGCTGCAGGCGATCGTGCTCGCCGATCAGCGCGAAGAGGCGAAGCGGGTCCAGGTCAAGGTCGAGGGCCATCTCAACGCGATGGCCCTGAAGTTGGGCGATCTCGAAGCTCAGGTCATCCGGCTCGAGGGCCTGGGCGAGCGGCTCGCCCGCGTCGCCGGTCTCAAGCCGCAGGAACTGCCGCAACCCGCCACCGGCGTACCGCCGGCACGCGGCGGCGCGGAGTCGTCGACGATGCCCTCGCGCGAGCTGTCGGTCGGCGAGTTCTCCTCGCTGCTCGAGCGGCTGGGCCGCCAGGTCGACCAGCGTGCCGATCAGCTCTCGGTGCTCGAGGCCTTGTTGATCCAGACCTCCGCGAACCGCAATTTCCTGCCGACGCAGTCGCCGGTCGTCGACGGCTGGTATTCGTCGAATTTCGGCTACCGGATCGACCCGTTCAACGGCCAGCACTCGTTCCACGAAGGCATCGACTTCCCGGCCGAGAAGGGCACGCCGATCGTCGCCGCCGCCAGCGGCAAGGTCGTCGCCTCGGAGTGGCACCCCCAGTATGGTAAAATGGTCGAAGTCGATCACGGCAACGGGCTCGTGTCGCGCTACGCGCACGCTTCGTCGGTCGGCGTGCGGGAAGGCGACCTGGTCGTTCGCGGTCAGCCGATCGCCGCGGTCGGGTCGACGGGCCGGTCGACCGGCCCGCACCTCCATTTCGAGGTCCGGCTGAACGGCGTCCCGCAGAACCCGGCCCGGTTCCTGCAGCACTGAATCCCGCGCGTTCCGACGAAGCTCGCCCGGGCCCGCCGTCGAGGCGCACGCCCGTCCGCGCCGGCGTGCCGCGCCCGACGTCTCCGCGCCCCCCACCGAGATGATCTCGACCATCCTCACCCGCATCTTCGGCAGCCGCAACGAGCGGCTCCTCAAGGAATACCGAACGGTCGTGCGCGTCGTCAACGCGCTCGAGCCGGCGATCGCCGCGCTCGACGACGACGGGCTGCGCGCGAAGACCGGCGAGCTCAAATCGCGCGTCGCCCAGGGGGCGACGCTCGAGGAAGTCCTGCCCGAGGCGTTCGCGGTCGTGCGCGAGGCCGGCAAGCGGACCCTCGGCATGCGGCATTTCGACGTTCAGCTGATCGGCGGCATGGCGCTGCACCACGGCAAGATCGCCGAGATGCGGACCGGCGAGGGCAAGACGCTGGTCGCGACGCTGCCCGCGTACCTGAACGCGCTCACCGGCAAGGGCGTGCACGTGGTGACGGTGAACGACTATCTCGCGAAGCGCGACGCCGACTGGATGGGACGGATCTACCGCTTCCTCGGTCTCGAGGTCGGCGTCAACCTGTCGCAGATGAGCCACGAGGACAAGCAGAAGGCCTACGCCGCCGACATCACTTACGGCACGAACAACGAGTTCGGTTTCGACTACCTGCGCGACAACATGGTCTACCAGGCGGCCGACCGCGTGCAGCGCGGACTCGCCTACGCGATCGTCGACGAGGTGGACTCGATCCTGATCGACGAGGCGCGCACGCCGCTCATCATCTCGGGTCAGGCCGACGACAACATCGAGATGTACTACCGGCTCAACGATCTCGCGCCGAGACTGAAGCGCCAGGAGACCGAGAACGGGCCGGGCGACTACTGGGTCGACGAGAAGGGACACCAGGTCCTGCTGTCCGAAGAGGGCCACGAGCGCGCCGAGGCGGTGCTGGCCGACGCCGGGCTCCTTCCTGCGGGCACGAGTCTGTACGACGCGCACAACATCTCGCTGATGCACCACCTGTACGCGGCGTTGCGAGCCCACGCGCTCTACCACCGCGACCAGCACTACGTCGTCCAGAACGGCGAGGTGGTCATCGTCGACGAGTTCACCGGCCGCCTGATGGCGGGCCGACGCTGGTCCGACGGTCTTCACCAGGCGGTCGAGGCGAAGGAGGGCGTGGCGATCCAGCGGGAGAACCAGACGCTCGCGTCGATCACGTTCCAGAACTACTTCCGTATGTACGGCAAGCTCGCCGGCATGACCGGTACCGCCGACACCGAGGCGTTCGAGTTCCAGCAGATCTACCACCTGGAGACGGTCGTCATCCCGACCCATCTCCCGATGGTCCGCAAGGACGAGAACGACCAGGTCTTCCGCACGCTCGCCGAGAAGATCGACGCGATCATCAGCGACGTGAAGGATTGCCATGGCCGCGGGCAGCCGGTGCTCGTCGGCACGACCTCGATCGAGAACTCGGAGCTCCTCTCGGACCACCTCGGCAAGGCGGGTCTCGACCATCAGGTGCTGAACGCCAAACAGCATGCGCGCGAGGCGGAGATCGTCGCCCAGGCGGGACGGCCCGGCGCGATCACGATCGCGACCAACATGGCCGGCCGCGGGACCGACATCGTGCTGGGCGGGGCGATCGAGCCCAGGATCCTCGCGTTGCGCGAGGACGAGTCGAAGTCGCCCGCCGACCGCGACGCGGCGATCGCGGGCCTCCGGGAGGAATGGCAGGTCCGGCACGATCAGGTGGTCAAGGCCGGCGGGTTGCACATCGTCGGCACGGAGCGCCACGAATCGCGGCGGATCGACAACCAGCTGCGCGGCCGGTCGGGTCGCCAGGGCGATCCGGGCAGTTCCCGGTTCTACCTGTCGCTCGAAGACCCGCTGCTGCGGATCTTCGGCGGCGAGCGTCTGGGCGTCATCATGCAGAAGCTCAAGATGCCGGAGGGCGAGCCGATCGAGCATGCGATCGTCAACCGCTCGATCGAGAAGGCGCAGCATCGTGTCGAATCGCGCAACTTCGACATCCGCAAGCAGCTGCTCGAGTACGACGACGTCGCCAACGACCAGCGCCGAGTCATCTACCAGCAGCGAAACGAGTTGCTCGAGAGCGCCGACATCGCCGACACCGTGCGCAACATGATCCGCGGCGAGATCGATTCGGTCGTTCGACGCTACGTTCCGGCCGAGTCGGTCGAGGAACAGTGGGACCTCCCGGGCCTCGAGACCGCGCTCGCCGGCGAGTTCCAGATCCACCTGCCGGTGCGCGACTGGGTGAAGGACGCCGACGTCGGCGAGGACCAGATCCGCGACCGCGCCGTCGAGGCGGCGATCGCCGCGTGGACCGAACGCGAGACCGCGGCGGGAACCGAGGTCCTCCGGCAGTTCGAGCGGTCGTTGATGCTGCAAACGCTCGACCATCACTGGCGCGACCATCTCGCCAACCTCGACCACCTGCGCCAGGGAATCCACCTCCGGGGTTACGCGCAGAAGAACCCGAAGCAGGAATACAAGCGCGAGGCGTTCGAGCTCTTCTCCGACATGCTCGACCGGGTCAAGCAGGACGTGGTTAAGATCGTGCTCACCGTCCAGGTGCGCACGCAGGCCGACGTCCAGGCGGTCGAGGAACCCGAACCGGTCGTGAATGTGCGCTATCAGCACGCCGATTACGACGCCGCGCTCGGCACCGACGAAGGCAGTGGCACCGCGGCGGCCGCGAGCGCCGCGAGCGCCGCGAGCGCCGGGGATGGCGGCGCCGCCGCCAAGCCGTTCGTGCGCGCGAGCGAGAAGATCGGTCGCAACGATCCCTGTCCGTGCGGGTCGGGCAAGAAGTACAAGCAGTGTCACGGGCGGCTCGGGTGACGCCGGGTCGACGACGCAGCGATCGTGGCGACCCGCCCGCATGCCACCGCGACGCGCCCGGCGCGTGCGACGGGGCCCTCTGATCGCCGCCGGTCGGCGCGCCGCTCGAAGGCCGTCCACATCGAGGCACCCGATCGCGCCCGGTCCTCGCCGGCTCCCTGACGTCCGACGTCCGAATCGCGGACACCCGTTCCGATGCCCGTCAATTACAACCCGCCGACTCCCGACTCGCTGCTGCCTGTGCCCGGTGTGACGCTCGGCACCGCCGCGGCCCGGATCAAGAACTGGGACCGCGATGACGTCCTGCTCGTCGCCTGCGAACCGGGGACGCTGGCGGCGGGCGTGTTCACGAAGAACCGCTTCTGCGCGGCGCCGGTGACCGTCTGCCGCCGCCATCTCGAAGCCAGTGGAAGGTTGCGCGCACTGGTCGTCAACGCGGGCAACGCGAACGCGGGCACCGGCGCCGCCGGTGTCGGGCACGCCGAGTCGACCGCGGCGGCGGTCGCCTCGATGTTCGCCTGCCCGATGCAGGACGTGCTTCCGTTCTCGACCGGCGTCATCATGGAACCGCTGCCGGTCGATCGGATCGTCGCGGCGTTGCCGGCGGCTCGCGCGGCGCTTTCTTCCGCAGGTTGGCACACGGCCGCGCGCGCGATCATGACCACCGACACCGTGCCCAAGGGCGCGTCGCGCCGCGTTTCCGTCGACGGCGTCCCGGTCACCGTCACCGGCATCGCCAAGGGTGCCGGGATGATCCACCCGGACATGGCGACGATGCTCGCGTTCATGGCCACCGACGCGCCGCTGTCGCGCGAGCTGCTGGCCGCGGTCGTCCGCGAGGTCGCCGACGTCTCGTTCAACGGCGCGACGATCGACGGCGATACGTCGACCAACGACAGCTTCGTTCTCGCGGCGACCGGCCGCGCGCCGATCCCGCCGATCGAAAGCGATCGCGATCCGCGCTTTCGTCCGCTGCGCGAGGCGATCGAATCGGCGGCGATCGAGCTGGCGCAGGCGATCGTCCGGGACGGGGAGGGCGCGACCAAGTTCATCGCGATCCGAGTCGAGGGCGGACGCGACGTCGAGGATTGCCGCGCCGTCGCCTTCGCGATCGCGCATTCGCCGCTCGTGAAGACCGCGTTCTTCGCCTCCGACCCGAACCTGGGGCGAATCGTCTGCGCGATCGGCAACGCGGCGGCGCGGGACGTGGATCCGGCGCGGGTCTCGTTCTGGCTGGACGACGTGCTGGTCGTCGATCGCGGCGGCCGCGCCGCGACCTATCGTGAGGAGGACGGCCAGCGTGTGATGAAGCGCGACGAGATCGGCGTCCGCGTCGATCTGGGATCGGGGTCCGCCCGCGCGACCGTCTGGACCTGCGATCTGTCGCACGACTACGTCTCGATCAACGCCGACTACCGCTCGTGAACGGGGCTCCTCCGAGGCGCGCCGCGCGCGCCGTCCCTCCGGGGGACGCGCTGGAGGCCCTGATCAGGCGCGCGGAGGGTGTGCTCGAGCGCGTCGAGGCGATGCTGCCTCCTTCGCCTCCCGACCCGGATTGGCGCGCCGTCCAAGCGGCGCGGTGGCGCAAGCGCGGCGGTCGCGGGGCGCTGCAGGCGGTCGTCCACCCGCACGCGATCGATCCGGCCTCGCTGGTGGCCATCGACACGCAAAAGGAGGCGGTCGACCGGAACACGCGCCAGTTCGTCGCCGGTCTGCCGGCCAACAACGTCCTGCTGACCGGATCGCGCGGGACCGGCAAGTCGTCGCTGGTGAAGGCGATGCTGGCGAAATACGCGGCGCGCGGGCTGCGGCTGATCGAGGTCGACAAGGCGGACCTCGTCGATCTTCCCGACATCGTCGAGCGGGTCGAGGGACGCCGCGAGCGCTTCATCGTCTTCTGCGACGACCTGACGTTCGACGCGGGCGAACCCGGGTACAAGGCGCTCAAGGTCGCGCTGGACGGCTCGATCGCCGGACCGTCGGCCAACGTGCTGATCTACGCGACCTCGAACCGCCGCCACCTGCTGCCCGAGACGATGGCCGAGAACCTCGAGACCCGGCACGTCGGCGACGAGGTGCATCCGGGGGAGGCGGTCGAGGAGAAGATCTCGCTGTCGGAGCGCTTCGGCCTGTGGGTGTCGTTCTACCCGTTCGCTCAGGACGACTACCTCGCCGCCGTCGGCCGCTGGCTCGCCTACTTCGGCGTCGGTGACGTCGCGAACGCCCGGGACGGCGACGCGCGCCTGCGCGAGGCGTTGCAGTACGCGCTGCAGCGAGGCTCGCGGTCGGGGCGGGTCGCCTGGCAGTTCGCCCGCCAGTACGCCGGCCGCCAAGGCCTCAAGCGCGGATCGTGAAACTCGGCATCGTCCGCGTCGCCGCCGCGGTGATCCTGCGCGCCGACGGAGCGGTCCTGCTCGCGCAGCGTCCGGCCGGCAAGCCCTACGCCGGCTACTGGGAGTTCCCCGGCGGAAAGCTGGAGCCCGGGGAATCGCCGCGACAGGCGCTCGACCGCGAGCTCCGCGAGGAACTCGGTCTCTCGGTCGTGCGAGCGGCGCCCTGGCTCGTCCAGGATTTCGTCTATCCGCACGCGCGGGTCGAACTGCATTTCTTCCGCGTGTTCGAGTTCGCCGGCGAGCCGATCGGACACGACGGCCAGGCTTTCGCCTGGCAGCGGCCGGACGCGATCGACGTGAAGCCGCTGCTTCCGGCGAACACCCGTGTGCTCGCGGCGCTCGCGCTGCCCCCGGTCCTGGGCATTACCTGCGCGTCCGATCTCGGCGAAGACGCCTTTCTCGCGCGCGCCGAGGTCGCGTTGCGCGCCGGTCTGCGGCTCGTCCAGGTCCGGGAGAAGACCTGGCCGGCCGCCCGGCTCGAAGCGTTCGTCGCGCGGTTCGCGGCGCTCGCCTCGGCGAGCGGCGCCGCCTGGGTGTTGAACGGATCGGAGGTAGACGCGCGGCGGTTCGGTGCCGCCGGCGTCCACTGGACGGCGGCGGCGCTCGCCGCGGCGCGTTCCCGCCCGGCGGGGCTGATCGTCGGCGCGTCGTGTCATCGGCGCGACGATCTCGCCCGCGCGGCGGATCTAGGTGTCGACTACGCGGTGCTCGGGCCGGTGCTGCCGACGCCGACGCATCGCGACGCCGTTGCGCTGGGGTGGGCGGGATTCGAGCGCGAGGCTCTGGGCGCGCGCCTGCCGGTGTACGCGCTCGGCGGCCTGCGTCGAAGCGATCTCGACATGGCGATCGACCGGGGGGCGCACGGTGTCGCCCTGCGCTCGGGGGCGTGGTGAGCCCGCGCCCGACCGGTTCCGGCACCGACTGACGGGTGGGGTGCTGACATGCGCAGGCTCGACATGGCCGGGTTCGTGTTGATCATGGTCGTCTGGGCGCTCTTCGCGCCGCCACTGGCGATGGCGGCGGACGAGGTCGCGCTGCCGTCGACGCTGCGGCTGGTGGCGGCGGCGCCGCCCGGATCCGGACTCGATCTCACGCTGCGGACGCTGGCCGAGGTGCTCCAGGCCGACCTCAAGACCGCGATCGTCGTCGAGAACAGGCCCGGCGCCGACGGCATCCTCGCGGCGCAGCAGGTGAAGCGCGCCGCGCCCGACGGCGGGACGCTTCTCGCGGCGAGTCCCGCGCAAATGACGATCAACCCGGTGCTCAGGGAGAATCTCGCCTACGATCCGGAGCGCGACTTCGTTCCGGTGTCCCTGTTGTCGCGCGTGCCGCTCGCGCTGGTCGCGCCGACCTCGGCGCGGATCGCATCGTTGGCGGCGTTCGTCGAGCGGGCGCGCGTCTCGCCCAAGCCGTTGCGTTACGGGTCGGCGTCGAGCACCTTCTTTTTCGCGACCGAGCATTTCGCCGAGCGCGTCGGTCTCGCCTTCGAGGCGATACCCTATAGCGGCGTACCTCCGGTGGTGAACGCGCTGCTCGCCGGCGACGTCGATTTCGCGTGGGTCAATCTGCCACCGGTGATCGGCCACATCCGCGCCGGCCGTTTGGTCGCGCTCGCGGTCAGCTCGGCGACACGGGATCCGACGCTGCCGGACGTGCCCACGCTCGAACAGTCGGGAGTGCGCGACTACGAGTTCGAAGTCTGGGTCGGTGCCTACGCGCCCGCGGGCACCGCTGATCCGATCGTTGCGCGGCTTAACCAGGCGTTCGCGCGCGCGCTGGCCGATCCCGGCGTTCGGGAGCGTCTGACCGCGTCGGGCATCGTGCCGATCGGCAGCACGCCGCTCGCGCTCGCCGAGCGTGTGCGCCTCGAGCGATCGATGGTGGAGCGTATCGCCCGCTCGGCGTCGCTCGGCCGACGATGACGCGGCGATCAGGCGCTGGTCGCGGCCGGCGGCCCTTCCGCGGCCGAATCGTCCACGGCGCAGGGGACGGCGTATGAACCGCTGATCCAGTCGCCGAAATCGAGGAGCTTGCAGCGCTCCGAGCAGAACGGCCGGAACCGGATGTCGGAATCCGGGGCGATCGGTGCGCGGCAGCGCGCGCACGGACGCGGTCCGTTCTCTGACTTCATGCGTTCGTCTTCGGGTGTCGCGCGCGCTCCAACGCTATCGCGGCGAGTTCGGCGCGGACGATCTTGCCGTTGGGGTTGCGGGGAAGCTCGCGAAACAGCAGCACGCCGGCGGGCGTCTTGACGCCGAGTCGGGCGATACACGCCGCCTCGAACGCCTTGAAATCGAAGTCGCGGGTGGGCACCACGGCGAGCCACGGTCGCTCGATGCCCATCGCGTCGACGACGCCGAACGCCGCGATCTCGGTCACCCCCGGAGTGCCCGCGAGCGCGTCCTCGAGAACCGAAGGAGCGATCTTCACCCCGCCGGCGTTGATGAGTTCCCGCTCCCGGCCGCGGATGACGAGCACCCGGTCCGCCGTGACGCAGCCGATGTCGCCGGGAAAGAACCACCCGTCGCGAAACGCTCGAGCGCTGGCCTTCGGCGCCCCGAGGTAGCGATCGACGCATCCCTCTCCCCGCATGCGCAGGAGACCTTCGCTGCCGGCCGGAAGCGGATGGCCGTACTCGTCGACCGCCTGGACATCGAGGTCGTCGAAGACACGACCGACGGCGTCCGGAATCCCGGCGAGTTCCGCGGCGCTCCCCCTGGCGACGACGCCGACCTCGCTGGAACCGTAGCTCAGGTGAATGTTCGCGCAGATCACCCGTGCGGCCGCGTCGCGCAATGCGGCGGGCAACCGGCTCCCGCCCACCTCGAGTTCCAACATTTTCGGGAGCGGTCCCGTCGCGGACGCGCGCGCGCGCACCATTTGGTCGAGGATCGCGGGAGACACCACGAGATGCGTGACCCCGAACCTCTCGGCGCCGGCGAGCGTGCGTTCGGCGCCCGCGGTCATCAGGATCGAGCTGCCTCCGGCCAGCGCGCATATCATGTGGCGCATTCCGTAACCGCCCGACGGCCCCATCGGGCAGGCGAGCCGGCCTTCGGCGGGCATCGGGTTGCCGGCACGGACACGCGCTACCCGCGCGAGCATTTGGGCGTGCGTGATCGGAACGCGCTTGGGTCGACCGGTCGTGCCCGAGCTACGCACGATGAGCGCCACCGCGTCGGGATCCTGGGCCGACGGCACCGGTTCGACGACCTCGTCCGGCGAAGGCGCGTCGGTCCATTCCGGTGGAACGACGATACGCCAGCCGCGCTCCGGCGTCCCGGACGCGCTCGAACCCACGAGCGTCCAGTCGGTCCCGCCGTCGTCGTCTATCGACGCGACGACGCCCATGCGACCCAGCGTCAGGAGTACGACGAGCGTCGCCCAGTGGCCATCGACCGAGACGGTGCAGGTGCCTCCCCGGGCGACTCCGTGCGCTGCCAGGCGTCCGGCCAGCGCATCGATCGTGCGGTCGAGATCGCGGTAGCTGTCCAGCGCGACTCCGGAGCCGTCGCGAAGGCGACGCATCAGCGCCGGCGCTTCCGGTGCCGCGCGAACGCGGGCGCGGAACGGATCCGTGTAGTTCATGTCGACGCCGGTTCCGGCAGGCGTGGCGGAAGCAACGAGCATAGCAGAAGCGCCGCGCTCGCCGGCTCCGGCACGCGACGACGGACGCCGGGAGCGGATACCGCCGGGCGTTTCCTCACCCGGACCGGATGTCCGGACGCGGATGCCACCGCGGTGTTCGAGCCCCGCCGCGTGGCTGCCCGGCCGACGGTGCTTCCGGTCGTCGGGGCGTGCCCGGTGCCGGATCGCATTCGTTGCGGCGCGGCCTCGGCGGCGTCGCGCGCCGGAGCCGGGGCCGGCCGCGACTCAGAGATTGCAGAACACGAGCTCGAAATCGACGTCCCGGTCGTAGACACTGCCGCGGTCGAGACCGGTGACGCCGATGAATCGGATATTGAGCGCGTACTTGTTCGCGCTGATCTCCGGCACGCAGGCGAGGTCGCGCGCGAGCGTGACGCGCAGCAGCTGCGAGACGCGCGCCGTCGTGAGCATGAGCTGGAACACACCGCGGTAGGCGGTGTGGCGACTGGCGCGTCCGTTCTCGCGCAGCAGCCGCAGGACGATCGCCAGGCCCGCGCGGACCGGATCGAACGGTTCCGTCCAACCGGCGAGGTCCGCGCGCCGGGCCTCGGCGTCGCGGTGCAGCCACCAATGGAACGCCGGCAGGTCGAACTCGCAGACGCCGCCGGGAATGCCGGTGCGCTGCTTGATCGCCATCAGCCACTCGTTCTCGCGCAGGTGCGCACCGAGCTTGCCGGTCTGGGCGAACAGCCGCGCCATGACCGTGTCGATGTCCCCCAGCAGCGCCTCCAGCGCCTGCGCCTCGATGTGGGGACTCGCGCGCAGCGGATGCAGGACCTGCTTCTGCCGTTCGAGTTCCTGAAGCAACTCCGCCTTGAGATCGGCGCGCGACGCGACATCGGCGATCTCGAAGAGCGCCAGCAGGGCGCCGTGATGGTCGATCGCCCGATCGCCGCCGGCGAGCAGCGATGTCCTGCCGAACAGATCCTCGAGCCGCATCAGCGTGCGGATGCGCTCGTTCAGCGGATGCTCGTAACGGATCATCGGGGGCGCGGGAACGTCCGCCATTCTGCCGGAACGCGGCCCCCGATCAAGGCCGCGCGTCCGCGGGCCGCGCCGCCAGCGCGCGGTATCGGATGTCGAGCCGCCGGACCGCCTCTTCGAGCGCCTGCCGGGGGCCGCTGTTGTCGATGACGTCGTCGGCGCGTCGCAGCCGCTCCTGCCGGGAGAGCTGGGTCGCCATGATCGCCCGGACCTCGGGTTCCGCGAGACCGCTGCGCGAACGGACCCGTGCGACCTGCGTTTCCTCGGGGCAGTCGACGACGAGCGTGCGGTCGGCGACCGACGCGGTTCCTCCCCGTTCGAACAGCAACGGGACGACCATGACCCCGTAGTCGCCGCGCCAGCCGTCGATACGGCGACGGATCTCGGCGCCGATCGCCGGGTGCTGGGCGGCCTCGAGGCGGGCGCGGAAGGCCGGATCGGCGAACGCGCGTCGCCTGAGCTCGGCGCGATCGAGCGTGCCGTCGCCGGCCAGCACCGACGGTCCGAACGCCTGGACGACCGCACGATGTCCGGCACCGCCGGGTCGCGCCAGCTCGTGGGCGACCTCGTCGGCGTCGACGACTTCGACGCCCAGCGATCGGAACACCTCGGCGACGGCCGACTTGCCGCTGCCGATGCCACCGGTCAGGCCGATGACCAGGGTCACCGGAGGTACAGGGCGTTGATCGCCGAGCCGTAGAAGAGCGCCAGCGCGCCGGCCCCTGCGAGCCACGGACCGAACGGGATCGGGACCGCCCGATCACGGCCCCTGACCATGATCATCAGGATCCCGCCCAGCGCCCCGAGCACGCTCGAAACGAGGACGACTTGCGGAATCACGGTCCAGCCGAGCCAGGCGCCGATCGCCGCGAGCAGCTTGAAGTCGCCGTAGCCCATGCCCTCCTTGCCGCGCACGAGCTTGAACAGCCAATACACGGTCCAAAGCGTCAGGTAGCCTGCCATCGCCCCGATCACCGCGGTCGCGAGCGGGACGAACAGGCCGAACAGGTTCGCGCCGAGCCCGGCCCAGAGCAGCGGCAGCGTCATGTCGTCCGGCAGGAGCTGGGTGTCGGCGTCGATGAAGGCCAGCGCGAGCAGCGCCCACAGGAACACGCTGGCCGCGAGCCCCTTCGGCGTCGGGCCGAAGACCGCGACGGCGGCGAGCGCGGCGAGCCCCCCGGCGAGTTCGATCAACGGATAGCGCGCCGAAATCGGTGCCCGGCAGGCGGAGCAGCGGCCCCTGAGCGCGATCCAGGAGACGACCGGAATGTTCTCGATCGGGCGGATCGCGTGTCCGCACGCCGGGCACGCGGACCGGGGCACGACCAGGTCGTAGCGGGGCGCCTCCTCGGCCTCGCGTCCGGCGAGTTCCGCGCATTGCACGGCCCACCCGCGCTCCATCATCTTCGGCAGGCGGTGGATCACGACGTTGAGGAAGCTGCCGACGCACAGGCCCACGACGGCTGCCGCCGGCAGCGCGACCGCCGGCTCGATCCACGCCGCCATCAGACCACCCGTCGCCGGCGGCGCGCTCGCGCCATGGTCATCGGTCGGTCACACCACCGCGCCGAGCTTGAAGATCGGCAGGTACATGGCCACGACGAGGCCGCCGACGACCACGCCGAGGAACACGATGATCAGCGGCTCGAGCAGCGAGGAGAGCGCGGCGACGGCGTCGTCGACCTCCCGCTCGTAGAACTCGGCGACCTTGGTCAGCATCGCGTCCAGCGATCCGGACTCCTCGCCGATCTGCACCATCTGGATCACCATGTTCGGGAAGAGCTGCGTGGCGAGCATCGCGTTGGTGAGGCTCGTTCCGGTCGACACGTCGGTCTGGATCCGCTTGGTCGCCGACATGAATACCGCGTTGCCGGCCGCGCCGGCGACGGCGTCGAGCGACTCGACGAGCGGCACGCCGGCCGAGAACATCGTCGCCAGCGTGCGCGACCAGCGCGCGATCGTCGCCTTCTCCAGGATGTCCCCGATGACCGGCAGCTTCAGGAGCAGGCGGTCGAACGCGTAGCGGAAGGTGTCCGACCGCTTGATCGCCATCATCACGCCGACGATCGCGCCGCCGATGACGAGAAAGGCCAGCCACCACCAGCGTACGACGAAGTCGGAGATGTCGATGACCAGCTGGGTCGGCGCGGGCAGCGAGGCGCCGAAGCTCGAGAACACCTCCTTGAACGCCGGGATGACGAAGATCATGATCACCCAGACGACCACGATCGCGACGACGACCACCGCGGTCGGATAGAACAGGGCCGATTTGATCTTGCTCTTCAGCGCGAGGATCTTCTCCTTGTAGGTCGCGAGCCGGTCGAGGATCGCGTCGATCATGCCGGAGCTCTCGCCGGCCGCGACCAGGTTGCAGTAGAGCTGGTCGAAATGCGCCGGATGCTGGCGGAACGCGTCGGCGAGACTCGATCCCGCCTCGATACGGCCCTTCACCTCCATCATCAGCCGCGAGAAACGCGCGTTGCTGTGACCGCGCGCGACGATCTCGAACGACTGCAGCAGAGGCACGCCCGCCTTCAGCATCGTGGCGAGCTGCCGCGTGAAGAAGGTGACGTCGCGCTCGCCGATCCGCCGTCCGCCGCGGAAGGACTGGCGCTTGATCTTCGTGACCCGGATGCCCTGGCGGCGCAGGTTGGTGGTGACCACCGTCTCGGAGGCGGCCTTCGACTCGCCACGGACCTGCCGGTTGTTCCGGTCGATGCCCTCCCAGAGGTAGGTGTGTTCCCTGACGTCGGACTTGCGCTGGGCGGTGGCGGTGGCCATGGCGTTTCCCCGGATCGACGCGCGGGGCGCGTCATTCGTTCGTGCAGGCTTCGACTTCCTCGAGCGAGAGGATGCCGGCGCGGACCTTGACGAGGCCCGACTGTCGCAGATCGCGGATGCCTTCCTTCTGGGCGAGCTCCGCGATCTCGAGAGCGTTGCCGCTGCGCATGATGAGCTGGCGCATGTCGTCGGAGATCGGCATCACCTCGTAGATGCCGGTCCGACCCTTGTAGCCGGTGCCCTTGCAGTGGTCGCAGCCGACCGCGCCGTACGGCTGCCAGGTGCCGTCGAGCTCCTCTTCGGTGAACCCCGCCCTCAGCAGCGCCTCGGGGGGGATGTCCTCGGGCCGCTTGCAGTGCACGCACAGCTTGCGGGCGAGCCGCTGGGCCGTGATCAGGATCACCGACGAGGCGACGTTGAACGGCGCGACGCCCATGTTGAGCAGTCGGGTCAGCGTCGTCGGGGCGTCGTTCGTGTGCAGCGTCGACAGCACCAGGTGGCCGGTCTGCGCCGCCTTGATCGCGATGTCGGCGGTCTCGAGGTCGCGCACCTCGCCGACCATGACGATGTCCGGATCCTGGCGCAGGAACGCCCGCAGGGCGGTGGCGAACGTGAGCCCGGCCTTCTCGTTGACGTTGACCTGATTGACGCCCGGTATCCGGATTTCGGACCGGATCCTCGGCGGTCGAGATGTTGATGCCCGGCTGGTTCAGGATGTTGAGGCACGTGTAGAGCGAGACGGTCTTGCCGGAGCCGGTCGGCCCGGTCACCAGGATCATCCCGTAGGGCCGCGCGATCGCGTCGAGCAGCACCTTCTGCTGGTCGGGTTCGTAGCCCAGCGCCTCGATGCCGAGCTTGACGCCCGACGAATCGAGGATGCGCATGACGATCTTCTCGCCGTAGAGCGTCGGCAGCGTCGAGACGCGGAAGTCGATCGCCTTGGTCTTCGACAGGACGAGCTTCATCCGCCCGTCCTGCGGGACGCGCTTCTCGGCGATGTCGAGTTTGCTGATCACCTTGATCCGCGAGGCCACCTTGTCCTTGATCGCCAGCGGCGGCTGCGCGATTTCCTGCAGGATGCCGTCGATGCGGTAGCGGATCCGGTAGTAGCGCTCGTAGGGTTCGAAATGGATGTCGGAGGCGCCGCCGGCGATCGCGTCGATCAGGATCTTCTGGATGTACTTGACGACCGGTGCGTCCTCGACCTCGGAGTCTTCCTCGGTCGACTGCGCGCCGCCGTCCTGGACTTCGACCTCGAGGTCGTCGAGGTTGGCGGCGTCCTTGAGCGTCGCGCCGGAAGCCTCGATGAGACGATGGATCGCCTGGCCCAGCTTGTCGTCCTCGACGACCAGCGGCTCGACGACGAGATTGGTCTTGAAACGGACCTCTTCGAGCGCCTGCAGATTCGCCGGGTCGGACACCGCGACGAACAGCCGGTTGCCGCGCTTGGCGAGCGGCAGGACGCGTCTCGATTGCGAGATCTTGGCGTCGAAGTACTCTTTCTGCAGTTGATCGAGGTCGAAGGCGGCGAGGTCGAGCAGCGGCACGCCGAAGGCCCGCGAGCCGAACACCGCCACCTGCTGCGCCGAGAAGCGCTTGCCGGTGAGGATCTGCTCGACGAACGTGACGCCGGCCTGCTGGGCCTGGTTCTGCAGGGATTCCGCCTCGGCCTCGGACATCAGGCCGTGCTGGGCGAGCGCGCGCGCGAGTCCGCTGATGTTTCGCTGGGCGGCGTGCGTGGCCATGGGCGGCGCTGTTCGGGCGGTGGCAGGTCCTGCGGCCGGATCGGAAGACCCAAGCAACCTCCATGCCGCTGGGCGGGTTTTCACCCCGGCCGGAGGAATCTATGCCAAATGCATGAAACTTAACGAGAAGATGATGCGCGCTCCGGGGGGCTTTGTAAAGCCGCGCCGAAGCGACCCACCGGCGGCAGCAGCCGCACCACTTTTACGGCACGATCGAGCGTCTGGACCACCTCGAGCGACTGCCCGGCGACCGACAATGTCGCCCCGGCTTCCGGGATGTCGCCCAGTTCGCCGACGATCAGCCCGTTGAGGGTCTTCGCACCGTTCAGGGGGAATCGGGTGCCCAGCCTGCGGTTGAGCGTGCGCAGCGACGCCATCCCGTCGACGCTGACACTGCCGTCGGGTTCGCGGCGGAAGGCCTCGCCGGCACCCGGCGCGGTCGTCGTGAACTCGCCGATGATCTCTTCGACGATATCCTCGATCGTGACCAGGCCCTTCAACTCGCCGTACTCGTCGACGACCAGCCCGATCCGCTGCCGGTCGGCCTGGAATTGGGTGAGCTGCGTCAGGAGCGAGGTGCCCGCCGGAACGAAATACGGCTTGCGCAGCAACGGTCGCAGCGAGTCCGCGTCGATCTCGCCCGACTCGAGCAGCCCGACGACGTTCTTGAGGTGCAGGATGCCGACGATGTGATCGGGCGAGTCCTCGTAGACCGGCAGCCGGGTGTGGTAGGACGTCGCGATCTGCTGGCGCAGGAGCTGCGCCTTCGCGTCGAGAGCGATCGAGTGGATCTGCGGTCTGGGCACCATCACGTCGTCGACGGTGACCGCTTCCAGGTCGAACAGGTTGGCGAGCATCGCCCGGTGCTTGCCGCGGAAGTACTGATTGCCTTCGAGGACCAGCGCGCGGATCTCCTCCTGCGTGAGCGCGCCGCCGGCGTCCTTCGGCGGCTCGATCCGTCCGAGTTTCAGCAGTCCCTGCACGAACAGGTCGACGAACCACACGGCCGGCTTCGCGAGCTTGAGGAGCGGGCGCAGCGCGTAGGCGACCGCCGGGGCCAGCCGATCGGCGTAGGCGGCGCCGACGACCTTCGGGGTGACCTCCGAGAACACGAGGATGAGGAAGGTGATCGTGACCGTTCCGGCCGCGAGCGCGAGCTTGCCCTCGCCGAACAGCCGCTCGGTCAGCACGGCGGTGATCGTCGCGGCCGCGGCGTTGATCAGGTTGTTGCCGAGCAGGATCATGCCGAGCAGCCGGTCGGTCCGGGCGAGCAGGGCGAGCGCGATCCGTGCGCCGGCCGATCCCCGTTGCGCCTTGTGCCTCAGGCGCAGCCGGTTCGCGGCCATCATCGCCGTCTCGGCGATCGAGAAGAACCCCGACAGCACGAGCAGGACCGCGAGCACGACCCCCAGCGTCGACAGCGGGATGTCGTCCATCGGCCTTTGGCGCGCCCCGCCGCTTCCGCGGGCCGCTCTTCAGCGCCCGAGCAGCACCTGGAGCACGAACTTGGTGCCGAGGTAGGCGACGACGAGGAGGGCGGTACCGGCGAGGATCCAGTGCAGCGCGCGCCGGCCGCGCCAGCCGAACCGCCACCGACCGACGAGCAGCGCGCCGAACAGCGCCCAGGACGCCACCGCGAAGAGGTTCTTGTGCGTGAACTGGAACGCGCGGCCGAACACGTGCTCGGAGAACAGAGCGCCGCTCGCCAGTGCCAACGTCAGCAGCGCGAAGCCGACGCCGATCAGGCGGAACAGCGCGCGCTCGAGCGTGAGGAGCGGCGGGGCGTCCTGGTCGGGATGGCCGCGGTGCAGCCGCTTCTCGAGTCCGGTCATCACCAGCGCCTGGGCGGCGGCCACGATGACGAACGCGTAGGCGAGCAGCGCGATCGCGATGTGCGCGGTCGCCCACGGCTGATCGGAGTACGGGAATCGGTGGTCCGACGGCCACAGCGCGGGCAGGAGGGCGGCGAGCGCCGCGACCGGGAGGACGACGCCGCCGATCGACGGCAGCTGGACCAGCGCCCGGGTCGCGAGCGCGACGACGACGGTGAGCCAGGCGACGATCGACAGTGCCTGCGCCAGCGAGACGTCGAGCCCGTCCGGCCGGGCGACGCCCGCGACGGCGGCGACGCCGTGCAGCGCGAGCGCCAGCGCGACCAGTCCGACCCGGATCGCCGGCGCGGTGCCGCGGCCCGGCCAGCCCGCCCAGGTCGTCGCCGCGTAGAGGGCGGCGACCGCGACGTACAGTAGAATCATCACTCTTCCAGTGTAGCGCAGGCGGCCGCCCGCGTCCCCCGATGTTCGACAACCTGTCCGCGCGCCTCGCGCGCGTCGTCAAGACACTGCGGGGCGAGGCCCGGCTGACCGAGGCCAACATCGCCGACGCGTTGCGCGAGGTGCGCCTCGCGTTGCTGGAGGCCGACGTCGCGTTGCCGGTGGTCAAGGACTTCGTCGCCCGCGTGAAGGAGAAGGCGGTCGGCGAGGAGGTCGCGGGCTCGCTCACACCGGGCCAGGCGCTGATCGGCGTCGTGCACCGGGAGCTCGCGCGCCTGATGGGCGAGGCGGCGGCGCCGCTGTCGCTCGCCGTGCGGCCGCCGGCGGTCGTCCTCCTCGCCGGTCTGCAGGGCGCGGGCAAGACGACCACGGCGGCGAAGCTCGCCCGGCTGCTGCGCGAGCAGAAGAAGAAGGTCCTGCTGGTATCGGCCGACGTCTACCGGCCGGCGGCGATCGACCAGCTCGCCGCGCTGGCGCAGCAGGTCGGTGTCGATTGCCTGCCGTCCGCGCCGAGCGAAGCGCCGGTGGACATCGCCAAGCGGGCGGTCGACTGGGCGCGCACCCACTACCACGACGTGCTGATCGTCGACACCGCCGGGCGACTCGCGGTCGACGAGGCGATGATGCGGGAGATCGCGGCGTTGCACGCGGCGGTCGCGCCGGCCGAAACGCTGTTCGTCGTCGACGCGATGCAGGGCCAGGACGCGGTCAACACGGCGAAGGCCTTCCGCGAGGCGTTGCCGCTCACCGGCGTGATCGTCACCAAGCTCGACGGCGACGCCCGCGGCGGCGCGGCCCTCTCGGTGCGCGCGGTCACCGGCGCCCCGATCAAGTACGCCGGCGTGTCCGAGAAGATCGACGGCCTCGAGGTCTTCCATCCCGAGCGGATGGCGTCGCGGATCCTCGGCATGGGCGACGTGTTGTCGCTGGTCGAGCAGGCGCAGAAGACCGTCGACGCCGACGAGGCGAAGAAGCTCGCGAAAAAGGTCCAGTCGGGCAAGGGTTTCGACCTCGAGGACTACCGTGCGCAGATCGCGCAGATGCGCAAGATGGGCGGACTCGCCGGTCTGGTCGACAAGCTGCCGGCCGAGTTGCGCGCGGCCGCGGCGAACGCTCAGGTCGACGAGCGGCGCGTCGGGCGACTCGAGGGGATCATCAACTCGATGACGCCCGGCGAGCGCGCCAAACCCGAGCTCATCAAGGCGTCGCGCAAGCGGCGGATCGCCGCCGGGGCCGGCGTCTCGGTGCAGGAGGTCAATCAGCTGCTCAACCAGTTCGAGCAGACGCAGAAGATGATGAAGATGATGGCCAAGGGCGGCATGCAGAAGATGCTGCGCGGCATGAAGGGAATGCTGCCGGGCCTGCGCTAGGACGAACGACCGCCGGACCGATCGCCGGATCGCGGCCAGGATCCCCGTCCACGTCCGTTCGCGGGCCCGGCGGGCCGAGGTACCGGGGCCGGTTGTCGCAACCCCCGGAATCGACGGCGTTTTTTTCCGATCGTCGCGGGCGCCGCGGGCACAGCGGGCGGACGGGGGATCGTCCGGTCCGCTTGCCGAGCCCGAACTTTCCATCGTATAATCAACGTCTTTTTCTCAGATCGCCCCAGGACCGACCATGGTCGTCATCCGACTCGCCCGCGGAGGCGCGAAGAAGCGCCCGTTCTACAACGTCGTCGTCGCCGATTCGCGCAGCCGGCGCGACGGCCGGTTCATCGAGCGCGTCGGGTACTACAACCCGATCGCGGCGCAGAACGAGGTGGGCTTGAAGCTCTCGCTCGACCGGATCGGCTACTGGCAGGAGCGCGGCGCGAGGCTCTCCGACACCGTCGCCACGCTGGTGAAACGCCAGGGCGCGCCGGCGGCCGCGGCGTCCGCCTGACGCCTCGGGCGGACCGTCTCGTCGTCATGGGTCGGGTCGCCGGCCCGTGGGGCGTGCGCGGCTGGATCAAGGTGGTGCCCTACGGCGACGGGCCCGCGGGACTGGCGGCGCAGCGCGAGTGGTGGCTGCGGTCCGGTGACCAGAAGTGGCGGTCGCTGCGGGTGACCGAGGCGAAGGTCCACGGCAGTACGGTGGTCGCGGCGATCGAGGGAATCGCCGATCCGGAGTCGGCGGCGACGCTCAACGGGTCCGAGGTCGCGGTACCGCGCGGCGCGCTTCCCCGGTTGCGGCGCGGCGAGTTCTACCTGGACGATCTCGTCGGCCTGGAGGTGGAGTCGTCGTCGGGTGCGCCGCTGGGCGTCGTGCTCGCCGTCGTGGAGTACGGCGGACCCCCGCTGCTCAGGGTCGGTCAGGGCGCGGTCGAACGGCTGATTCCCTGCGTCGCGCCGATCCTCGAGTCGGTCGATGTCGACGGTGGCGGGATCGTGGTGGCGTGGGAGCCCGGGTACTGACGCCGGGCGCAATTCGGGCCGGACCCGGGGCGGGAGCGAGGCGGTGCGCATCGACGTCGTCACGATCTTCCCGGCGATGGTCGAATCGGCGGTGTCGGTCGGCGTGACCGGCCGGGCGCGCGAGCGGGGACTGTGGACGCTCGGATGCTGGAATCCGCGGGACCGGACGAGCGATCCGCACCGGACGATCGACGATCGGCCTTACGGCGGTGGTCCGGGTATGGTGATGATGGCCGAGCCGCTGGCGGCGACGATCGCTGCGGCCCGGGAGGTGCAGCGGGCGGCCGGGTGGACGCGCAGTCGCACGATCCACCTGACGCCGGCGGGGCGACCGCTGACCCATGCGCGGGTGGTCGCTCTGGGGGCGATGCGGGACACGGCCTTCGTCCTGCTCGCCGGTCGTTACGAAGGTATCGACGAGCGGTTGGTCGAGCGCGAGGTGGACGAAGAGGTCGCGATCGGCGACTTCGTGGTGAGCGGCGGGGAACTGCCGGCGCTGATGCTGATCGATGCGCTGGTGCGGCGGTTGCCCGGAGCGTTGAACGACGCGCAATCGGTGATCGAGGAATCGTTCGTCGACGGGCTCCTCGATTGCCCGCACTACACGCGCCCCGAGGTCGTCGGCGGCGCGGCGGTCCCCGGCGTGCTGTTGTCCGGGAACCACGAGGCGATCCGGCGTTGGCGGCTCAAGGAGTCGCTGCGGCGGACCTGGCGGCGGCGGCCGGACCTGCTCGAGGGACGGACGCTGACGAAGGAAGAAGCGAAGCTGTTGCGGGAAGCGAAGGACGAGGAACGCGCCGCCGCGGACGACGGCGGCCCGGACCGGATCCGATGACGACGAAACGCGCGCATCAGGGGGCGCCCTGCGCTGCGCGCCAGACGGTCCGCAGAACGGACCGGGACGAAGAAAGGAAGCCGAGCATGAACCTCATCGAAACGCTGGAGCGCGAGGAGATCGCGCGCCTCAACCGCACGGTCCCGGAGTTCTCGCCCGGGGACACGGTGATCGTCAACGTGAACGTCGTCGAGGGCGAGCGCAAGCGCGTCCAGGCCTACGAGGGCGTCGTCGTCGCCAAGCGCAACCGCGGACTCAATTCGTCGTTCGTCGTGCGCAAGATCTCGAGCGGCGAAGGCGTCGAGCGGACCTTCCAGACCTATTCGCCGCTGATCGCCTCGATCGAGGTCAAGCGCAAGGGCGACGTGCGCCGGGCGAAGCTCTACTACCTGCGCTCGCGGTCGGGCAAGTCGGCTCGCATCCGCGAGAAGCTCGAGGCGCGCGAGGCCGGCAAGGCCGAGTAGTCCGGATTTTCCCGCGGTCCCCGGCGGGGCCGTCCGACGACCGGCATCGAGCGCATGCCGGTCGTCGGACGGCCCCGCGCCGCTTCGGGTGCCGGACGGCATGCTCGGCGCGTTTCTTGCATGCTCGCCTTGTCAGGCCGCCGCTTTTCGACCAAGATGCCCACGTCATGAAGGCGGCCGCAACCGGATCCTCGCCGCGCCGATGAAGGCCACGCTCTACGAAGCGCTGGGCATCTCCCCGACCGCCCCGGACGAGGACGTCCGCGCGGCGCTGCGCCGTCTGATCCGCAAGTACTACGCGAAGACCCGCGACGGCCAGGGCAACGTCGAAGAGGCGCTCCGGTTCATCAACCACGCGAGCCGGATCCTGTCGGACCGGGAGCGGCGGGCGCGCTACGACAACGAGCTCGCGCTTTCGGCCGGCACCACCGAGCAGCGGATCGCCCACGTCGTCACCAACGCGGTCGCCGAGGCCGGCGAGCAGACCGACGTCGGGACCGAGGCGGTCGACAAGGCGGCGGCGGCCGACGTCCTCGACGACGAGGATCTGTCGACCGCCCTGCCCAACGGCGAGGCCCGACCGGAGATCAACCTCCACCATCCGGGGCTCACCGAGCGCGTCGCCTCGTTCGGCCGGTCGACGACCGCGACGCTGGCGCTGTGCGTCCTGTTCGGGGCGTTCATCGCCGCCGCGATCGTGTTCGTGACGCCGTCCGACGCGGTGCTCGTCGCCAAGCAGGTGCTGGTGTGGCTGACACTCGGGCTGTTGGCGCTGACGCTGATCTACGGTGCCGTGCACGGCGCGGCGTGGGTCGCCCGCCGGCGCAAGGAGGCGCCGCCGACCACGTCGCTGCAGCCGCAGACCGACCTCGCGATCCTGAACTGGCGGCGCGAGAAGAGCGTGTTCCTCGGCACCAACCAGCCGCAGGAGGACGCGAGCTGGATCTTCCAGCTGCGGATGGCGGAGCTCGAGCGGGCCAAGTCCGGCCGCACCAGCGAACCCCGACCTTGGCAGCGACTGGCCGCCCGGATGTTCGACTACGCGATCTGGGGGCTGTGTCTCGCGCTGCTGCTGTCCGAGATCCGGGGCGCGGGCTTCGTCCACAGCGACGTCGCCTGGTGGGTCGGTCATCCGCTGGTCGCACCAATGGTCATCACCGGCACCTGGGTGCCGATCGAGGCGCTGCTGATCGCCGCGCTGGCGACGACACCCGGCAAGTGGTTGTTCGGCGTCTACCTGCAGTTCTCGATCTCGGACGCGTACGCGCGACGCGACTCGCGCACGCAGTTCGAGCGGGCGCTCAAGCGCTCGTTCCGGGTCTGGTGGGAGGGGGTGGCCTGCGGCTTCCCCCTGCTCGCGCCCTTCCTGATCGCGGTCGCCTTCGAGAAGGTGAGCGTCCACCAGGAGACCGACTGGGACTTCTCCCAGGACTGCCTCGTCACCCACGGGCCGCCGGGAGTGCTCAACCTGGTCACCGGCGTGTGCGGGCTCGCCGCGATGCTGTGGCTCTACGGTGTCGCCTGGCACCAGCCGATGGCCGATTCCATCAACTGGGCGCGCACGACGATCACCGACGCGCTGCCGTCGTCGACGCTGCTGTCGAACTTCTCCGGGGGCGGCACGAGCGTTCCGAAGCCCTCGACCGCGACCCGCGCGATCGCCCCGCCGGTGGCGCCGCCGCGCCCGGCGCCCCCGGCCGGCGTCGCGCGCCCCGACGAACCGGTCGATCGCGAGCTCGCCGACCAGTTCGCCGAACGCCGCAACCGGGTCGCGGTGCTGACCGTCGAGGGCCCGCGGATGTTGCGCGCCGGCAACTGGCGGCGGGCCGGCGAACTGTGCCGGACCTGGTCGGAACTCGACCTCGGCAATCCCGAAGCGTGGCGCTGCCTGGGCCAGGCGATGCAGGCCCAGGGCTATCACCAGGAGGCGATCGCGGCGTTCCGCAAGGCCAAGCAGTTCGATCCGGCGGATCGCTCGCTCGACGCCGCGATCGACCGCTCGCAGCGCGGCATCGTCGCCGACTTCATCAACCGTTACCGGCGCTGATCCGATCGTGTCGGCCCGAGGGCCGACACGCCAACCGGCCGGCTTCCTGGTCGGCGGCCGCGCGGGCGGACGCCGCTCGCTGCTAGCGCCGCCGCAGGACGAACCAGAACGCGCCGTCGCGTTCGCCGTGGCCGAGCAGCTCGTTGCCGGACTGGCGGGCGAAGTTCTGGAAATCGCGGACGCTCTGGACCTCGGTCGTGAGGATGCGCACGGTCTGCCCGCTCGCCATCTCGTTGAGCGTCTTCTTGGTCCGCAGGATCGGCAGCGGGCAATTGAGGCCGCGCGCGTCGACTTCGCGATCGGCACGGACCAGGGGATCGGCGGTCGTCATGGCCGGAGTATATCAACCGGTGGCGCGCGCCCGCGCGAGCAGCGCGGTGGTCGACCGGTCGTGCTCGAAGGGGATGGCCTGGAACCGGCCGCCGGCCGCCAGGACTTCCGCGGCGCCGGCCGTGGTCGCCGCCGTGTAGTCGCCACCCTTGACCAGGATCTCCGGACGGCAGCCGATGATGAGTTCGCGCGGCGTGTCGGCGTCGAAGGGGACGACCAGGTCGACGCAGCGCAGCGCCGCGAGGACCGCCATGCGGTCCTCCAGCGCGTTGATCGGGCGATCCGGACCCTTGCCCAGTCGGCGGACCGACGCGTCGGTGTTCACCGCCACCGTCAGCGACGCTCCGAGCGCGCGGGCACGCTCGAGGTAGGTCACGTGCCCGCGGTGCAGGATGTCGAAGACGCCGTTGGTGAAGACCCGGGGTCTCGGCAGCGAGGCGAACCGGGCGAGCGCCTCCTCGGGCGCGACGATCCGCGCGAGCGACGCGAGGCGCGCCGGCGTTTCCCGAGTCCGATCGAGATCCGCCATCGGCGCGGCGCTCCGCTAGGAGACTTCGAACAGGCGCACGACCCGCGCGACGCCGCTGGTCGTCGCCGCGATCTCGCCGGCCGCGTCGGCTTCCTGGCGCGAGACGAGACCCATCAGGAAGACGGTGCCCCGCTCGGTGACCACCTTGACGTGGGTGGCCGAGAAGCGGTTCGCTTCGACGAAGCGCGTCTTCACCTTCGAGGTGATGTAGGTGTCGTTGGTCCGCGTGGCGAGGTCGGTGGACGGTCCGACGGCGAGTTCGTTGTGGACGGCGCGCACCCGGTCGGTGGCCTTGGCGCGCGAGCCGGCCTCGGCCCAGGCGGCCTGGTCGGGCACTTCGCCGGAAAGGAGGACCACGCCGTTGTAGCTCGTGACGCTCACATGCGCGCGATCGCCCCAGGTCGACGCGTACGAGGCCGCGAGCTTGGTCTCGATCGTCGTGTCGTCGAGCTGGGCGCCGGCGGAGCGCCGGTCGGTGGCGACGAGGGCGGCGCCGGCCGCCCCGGCGACGATGACCGGGGCGCATCCGGTGAGCGGGATCGCCGCGGCGGCGAACGCCGCGACGAGCGCCAGGCGTACGAAGGGTGCGATCACGGTTCCTCTCCGAGCAGCGTTTGGTCGATCGCGTCGCACAGGCAGTGCAGCGTCAACAGGTGGACCTCCTGGATGCGCGCGGTGCGCTGGTGCGGCACGCACAGGTGGACATCGTCGCCGCCCAGAAGTTCACCGATGCGCCCGCCGCCGCGACCGGTGAGCGCCACCACGCGCATGCCGTGGTCGTGCGCCGCTTCGATGGCCGCGATCACGTTGGGCGAGTTGCCGGACGTCGAGAAGGCGAGCAGCACGTCGCCCTGCCGGCCCAGCGCCCGGACCTGCTTCGCGAACACCTGGTCGTAGGCGTAGTCGTTGGCGATCGCGGTCAGAAGCGAGGTGTCGGTCGTGAGCGCGATCGCCGGCAATCCCGGCCGCTCGCGTTCGAAACGGCCGACGAGCTCGGCGGCGAAATGCTGGGCGTCGGCCGCGGAGCCGCCGTTGCCGCAGGCCAGGATGCGCCCGTCGCCGAGCAGACACGCGGTCATCGTCTCCGCGGCGCGGGCGATGAGGGGCGCCATCGGTCCCGCCGCGGCGATCTTGAGCTCGGCGCTGTCGGCGAAGTGGGCGCGGATGCGCTCGACCGGATCCATGCGGCGCGATTCTAGCAGGTGCGCCGCGCGCGGCTCAGTCGTCGCCGGACGTGTCGATGACGTCGCGCAGCCAACGGACGCGCTCCGGCGCGAGGCCGTCCAGCAGCACGACGTCGAACCGGCACGGCGGTTCGGAGGCGAGACCGGCGAGATAGTCCTCGGCGGCGGCGATCATCCGCGCGCGCTTGCGCGGCGTGAGGCTGGCCGCGGCATCGCCGTGCGCACCGCCGCGCCGCAGCCGGACCTCGACGAACACCAGGCAGTCGCCGTCCAGGGCGACCAGGTCGATCTCGCCCCGACGCGTGCGCCGGTTGCGGGCCACGATCGCGAGTCCCCGGTCTTCGAGAAGGCGGGCGGCCAGGGCTTCGGCGGCGCGGCCGTCGGCGTGGCGCGTGGGTCCGGCGCCGGACACGTGCGTCGCGGCTAGCGCCGCGGATCGAGCGCGACGACGCGGCCGGAACGGAAGGTCGCCAGCCGGCCTTCGCGCGCGATCTGGCGCGCGTCCGAGAGCGTGACCCGTCCGGTCGCGCCGTCGAAGGCGAGCGCGCCGGGCGGGGCCTCGACGAACGCCTCGGCGACGCGCCACGCGTCGATGCCCAGCGCGTAGAGCCGGTCCAGCGCGGCGCTGCCCCAGTCGGGCCGCGGCAGCCGGCCGTAGGGATCGGCGTCGGGCGCCACCAGCCAGGCGACGTCGACGAAGCGAACCTCCTCGAGATCGCGCAGCGCGGCCGCGTCGAGTTGTTGGTGGACCTGCGCGCTCGCCCAGGTCGGCACGCGCGGCGCGAAGTTGCGCACCAGCGCCGCGTCGGCGCCTTCGACGGCGATGACCAGCGCGTCGAGGGGAATCCGCGCGAGGTCGCGGCGCAGCGCGGCGAGTCCGTCGGCGGTCGGCACGAACGCGCGCTGCTCGGGCGGGGCGCCGCCGCCGAGGATCCACTCGGCGACGAAGGCGCCGGCGAAGCGCTTCATCAACGGACTCGGTCCGCCGATCACCGCGACGCTGACCGCGCCCTCCTCCTTCATCAGCCGCGCCACCGCGCGCGCGTCGGATTCGATCGCCAGCGCGAACGTGTACAGGCGCGGCGGCAGCGGCGCCGCGTCATCGAGCTGGTTGAGCGCGATCGTGACCGGCGGTTCACGCCCCGATTCGGCGATCGTCTTCAGGTCGTCGCGCACGAGCGGCCCGACGACGACGCGCGCGCCGCCCTCGCGCGCCCGATCGAAGGCCTCCAGCACCGCGCCGTCCTTGTGGGCGACGACCTGCACGCGGTTCTTCGCGCCAGCCGCCTCGGCGGCGGCGAGGAAGCCGTCGCGCACCGCTTCGGCGGCCCGGGCGTAGTCGGCCGACTCGAGCGGCAGCACGAGGGCGATCGGCGGTCCGGCGGGGCGCGCCGGCGGCTCGGCCGCAGCGTTCGACGCCGGCGACGCGGCGTCGGCGGCGGCGGGCGATCCGACCGCGGCCGGCGCGTTCGCGGGCGGGGCTTCGCTTGTGGCCGGCGCCTGCGCCCCGCACAATGTCGCCGCGAGTCCGAGCGTGAAGACCGCCGCGAGCGTGGCGGCGCGACTTCTGCGATCCGGACCGGTTGACATCGTGGGCGACGGGAACAATCGATCGGACCGGGAAGGGGGCCGGGAACGCGAAGCCGGCCTGGCCGGCGACACGGCCTTCCGCGCGCGGGCGGGCACATTATATGTGGTCGCGACACCGCTCGGAAACCTGCGCGACGTGACGCTGCGCGCGATCGATGTGCTCGCGGGCGTCGACAGGATCGGCGCCGAGGATACGCGCGTGACCGCGAAGCTGCTGGCACGCCTGGGACTCGCGAAGCGGACGTTTCCGGTCCACGAACACAACGAGACGGCGCGCGCCGGCGAAATCGTCGCGCGTCTCGCCGCCGGGGAGAGCGTCGCGCTGGTGACCGACGCCGGAACGCCCGGCCTGTCGGACCCGGGTGCGCGGATCGTGCGCGCCGTCCGCGACTCGGGACATCCGGTCGTACCGGTGCCCGGTCCGTCGGCGCTCGCCGCGGCGCTGTCGGCCGCCGGCCTGGTCGCCGGGCGATTCGTCTTCGTCGGGTTCCTGCCGACCCAGGTCAAGGCGCGACGCGAGCTCCTCGAGCGGCTCGCGGGTCTGCCGTTCGCGCTCGTGTTCTACGAAGCGCCGCACCGGGTGAAGGAGACGGTGGCGGCGCTCGCCGCGGCGCTCGATGCGTCCCGAACGCTCGTCGTCGCGCGCGAGCTGACCAAGATCCACGAGGCCGTCGCCGCGCTCCCGCTCGGCGCGGCCGGCGCCTGGCTCGACGCCGATCCGGACCGGACGCGGGGCGAGTTCGTGCTGCTCGTCGACGAGCCGCCGAAGACCCCGGCTCCCGAGGGGATAACCGCCGAGGCGGCGGCGTGGATCGACGCGCTCGCCGGCCTGTTGCCGCCGGCGCGCGCGGCGCGCGTCGTGTCCGAGAGGACCGGTGTCGCACGCGACCTCCTCTACGAGCGGGCCGTGGCAAGATCGGGGCGGGATCGCGGTTGACCGCGGTCAAGGGCGGCCCGCCGCGGCCGGACGACACTTCCCCACCATGAACCGAACCGCCATGTCAGGACGCGAGACCGGTCGCGCGCCGCTCGCGTTCGACGCCGAGCTGATCCGCAAGTACGACCAGTCGGGGCCGCGATACACGTCGTATCCGACCGCCGATCGCTTCCACGAGGCCTTCGGCCCGGCCGACTACGTCCACGCGCTCCTCGAACGTCGCGAGAACCGGCCGCGCGATCCGCTGTCGCTCTACGTGCACGTGCCGTTCTGCAACACGATCTGCTTCTACTGCGCCTGCAACAAGGTGATCACCAAGGATCACGGGCGCAGCGCCAAGTACATCCGCTACGTCGCCCGCGAGATCGAGATCGTCTCGTCGATCCTCGAGCCCGAGGCGGACGAGCGCGCGCCGGTCGCGCAGGTGCACCTGGGCGGCGGGACGCCGACCTTCCTCGCGCGCGACGAGATGTCCGCGTTGATGGGACACCTTCGTCGCGCTTTCCCGTTCGCCGCCGACGCCGAGGTGTCCATCGAGGTCGACCCTCGCAAGGTCGACGAGGACACGGTCGCCTTCCTCGGATCGCTGGGCTTCAACCGGATCTCGGTGGGCGTGCAGGACTTCGACCCGGCGGTGCAGAAGGCGGTCAACCGCCTGCAGAGCGAGGCGGAGACGCGGACCGTCGTCGAGTCGGCGCGCGCGAACGGCTTCGTCTCGGTCAACACCGACCTCATCTACGGATTGCCGAGGCAGACGGTCGCCGGCTTCGGGGCGACGCTCGACCGCGTGATCGCGCTCGCGCCGGATCGCATCGCCCTCTACAGCTACGCGCACGTGCCGCATCTGTTCAAGCCGCAGCGGCGCATCGCTCTCGAGGACATGCCGCCGCCGGCCGACAAGCTCGCCATCCTCGCGCTCGCGATCGAGAAGCTGGGCGAGGCCGGGTACGTCTACATCGGCATGGATCACTTCGCCAAGCCCGACGACGAACTGGCGCGCGCGCAGCGCGAGCGCAAGCTGCATCGCAATTTCCAGGGCTACTCGACCAAGCCGGACTGCGATCTGCTCGCCTTCGGCATCTCCGCGATCGGCAAGGTCGGGCGCGCCTACGTCCAGAACGTCCGCACACTCGACGAATACTACGATCGGCTGGACGCGCGCGCGCTGCCGGTGCTGCGCGGCTATTCGCTCACCGACGACGATCTGATCCGCCGCGACGCGATCCAGAAGCTGATGTGCGACTTCGATCTCGACCTGCGCGCCTTCGAGGCCCGGCACGGCGTCGTCTTCGAGCGCGCGTTCGCCGCCGAGCTCCTGGCGCTGCGTCCGCTCGTCGAGGACGGGCTGGTCGAGGTGGACCCCTCGCGCATCCGCGTCACCGATCGCGGACGCATGGTCGTTCGCACCGTCGCGATGGTCTTCGACCGGCACCTGCGCGAGTCGCGAGCCTCGGCGCGCTACTCGAAGGTGATCTGAGGTTCGCTAGTACGTTTCCAGGTGGTAGCGTCCCTGCGCCCGCAGCTCGGGCAGCAGCGCGTCCCAGTCGCGACCGGACTCGCGCATCACGTCGGCGAACGCCTGCGCGACGCCCTGCTCCATGCCCTTGAGCCCGCAGACGTAGATGTAGGTGTTCGGATCGGCGGCCAGCGCGACGACGTCCGCCCCGCGTTCGCGAATGCGGTCCTGCACGTAGCGTTTCGGCTCGCCCGGTACGCGCGAGAACGCGAAGTTGATGTCGATGAAGTCCTTCGGCAGCTTCTGCAGCGGCCCGAAATAGGGCAGCTCCTCCGGCGCGCGCGCGCCGAAGAAGAGCATCAGCCGGCCGCCTTCGTTGAGGCCGATCCGCCGTCGGCGCCGTTCGGTCATCGCCCGCATCGGCGCGGAGCCGGTGCCGGTGCACACCATCAGGAGATTCGAGCCCGGGTGGTTCGGCATCAGGAAGTTCGCGCCGAACGGACCGATCACCCGGACCTTGTCGCCCTTCGCGAGGTCGCACAGGTAGTTGGACGCGACGCCGCGCACCGGTGCGCCGTCGTGGTCCTCGGTGACCCGCTTGACCGTCAGTGCGACGTTGTTGTAACGGGGGCGCTCCCCGTCGCGCGGGCTCGCGACCGAGTAGAGACGCGGATGGTGCGGCCGGCCGTTGGCGTCGACCCCGGGCGGGAGGACGCCGATCGTCTGGCCCTCCAGCACCGGGAAGGCGACGGTCCCGAAGTCGAGCACGATATGCCGGATGTCGCTGGACGCTCCGTCTCCGGTGAGGCGAAGATTGCCGCTCACGGTCGCGATCGCCGGTGTCGCGGACGTGTGGAGGTTCACGTACGGGTGCGCCGCCGACCACGGCGGCGGCGAGGCTCCGCCCTGTCCGGACTGCGCCGCCGCGACGATGCGCTCGACCTCCGGAGGCAGTGCGTCGCCGGCCGCTCCGGCGCCGGTTTCGCGTTCCGCCGGCAGCGAGTCCCAGCCGAGCTGCTCCACGGCCGAGTACATCCGCGCGCGCGGCACCCGGCGCCAGCTGTCGATCGCGCCGGTCGGGCACGGCGCGATGCAGGCGTTGCAGTTGTCGCACTTCCCCGGGATCACGACGTAGTTGCGCTCGTCGTGCGTGATCGCGTCGATCGGGCAGGTCTCCTCGCAGGTGTTGCACCGGATGCAGATCTCCGGGTCGATCAGGTGCTGGCGGACGATCTCGGTCGCGGGAGAATCGCTCATGACGCCGGCTCCGTGATGGGTCCTAAGCGAAACGGACGTAGGCGAAATCGACCGACTGGTTGTTGATGCCGCGCGCCGGCGGGGCTATCCAGTTGGCGAAGCGCCCCGGCTCCGCCACGCGGCCCATCAGCGAGGAGACGTACGCGCGGTCTTCGGCCGACGGCAGCCACTCGCGCTCGCGCGCCGCCCAGGTCGCGTCGTCGACGATCCGGCCGTCCGGATCGACGTGCGCCGCGGCGAGCGGTCCGATCTTGCGGTGGAACGCCTTGTGCGGCACCTTCAGCCGGAACGGGATGCCGGCCTTCTCGATGATCTTGTTCCAGCGTTCGACACCCGCGGCGGCGTCGCGGATGTAGTCGTCGCGCAGCTTCTCGTTCAGCGCGTTGAGCGCCGGGACCTCGACCGACTGCAGACGTCCTTCCTTGACCTCGAGCACCGGGTACGTCGCGCCGGCCAGCACGTGGTCGTCGGCGATCCGGGTCTCGTCGAACCGGCCCTTGAGGCCGGAGGTGTAGAAGGTCGCGGCGTTCGAGGAAACGTCGGCGCCGAACAGGTCCATCGTCACCGAGAAGTGGAAGTTGAGGTAGCGCTGGATCGTCGGCAGGTCGACGACG
The DNA here is from genome assembly GCA_046347725.1 of Burkholderiales bacterium. Taxonomy (GTDB): domain Bacteria; phylum Pseudomonadota; class Gammaproteobacteria; order Burkholderiales; family Casimicrobiaceae; genus VBCG01. Next base: position 105,938 of record JAXMFN010000002.1, on the reverse strand, counting down.
CCGGCGGCGCGGATCTTCGCCGGGTCGTCGGTCCTGAGTTGGTTCATGACTTCGCAGGTGCGCTGAATCACCCGTCCGACGCCGGACTCGCCGACGAACATGTGGTGCGCCTCTTCGGTGAGCATGAACCGGCAGGTCCGCGCCAGCGGGTCGAAGCCGGATTCCGCGAGCGAGGCGAGCTGGTACTTCCCGTCGCGGTCGGTGAAGAACGTGAACATGAAGAACGACAGCCAGTCGGGCGTCTTCTCGTTGAACGCGCCGAGGATCCGCGGATTGTCCGCGTCGCCCGAGCGCCGCTCGAGCAGCGCCTCCGCCTCCTCGCGGCCGTCGCGTCCGAAGTACGCGTGCAGCAGGTAGACCATCGCCCACAGGTGCCGTCCTTCCTCGACGTTCACCTGGAAGAGGTTGCGCAGGTCGTAGAGCGACGGGCAGGTGAGGCCGAGGTGGCGCTGCTGCTCGACCGACGCCGGCTCGGTGTCGCCCTGGGTCACGATCAGGCGGCGCAGGTTCGCCCGGTGCTCGCCGGGGACGTCCTGCCAGGCGGGTTCGCCCTTGTGCGCCCCGAAATGGACCTTGCGATCCGGCTCGGCGGGATTGAGGAAGATCCCCCAGCGGTAGTCGGGCATCTTCACGTAGTCGAAGTGCGCCCAGCCCTTGGGGTCGACGCTGATCGCGGTCCGCAGGTAGACGTCGTAGTTCGACGAACCTTCCGGGCCCATGTCGGCCCACCAGGACTGGAACTCGGGCTGCCAGTGCTCGAGCGCGCGCTGCAGCGTCCGGTTGTCGGCCAGCCCGACGTTGTTGGGGATCTTCTCGCTGGTATTGATCGTCATGTCGTTTCCGTCGGAGTCTCGCGCGTTCAGACGCGCTCGCGGTTGAATTTCGCCTTGCTGCCGGTGCCGAAGACCTTGAGCGCGCCGGCTTCGCCGGTCGCGTTGGGGCGGATGAAGATCCAGTTCTGCCAGGCGGACAGGCGGCCGAAGACGCGCGACTCCATCGTCTCGCCGGGGCCGAATCGGAGGTTCGCCTCCATGCCGGTCAACGCGTCGGGCGACAGGCTCGCCCGCTCTTCGAGCGCGATACGGATCTCCTCGTCCCAGTCGAGGTCGTCCGGGGCCGAGGTCGCCAGTCCCAGCGCCATCGCGTCGTCGGCGGCGAGCGGACGGCCGATCGCGGCGCGCGCGGCGCCGAGCGGCGTCGCGTCGTCGTAGAAGCGGGCCGCGAGCCGCGAGCGCCCGTTGACCATCGGGTAGCGCCCGAAATTCGCCGCCGACAGCGTGATCGCCGGCGCGCGCGAGGGCTCGTCGGGCAGCGCCAGCACGTAGGTCCGGTCGGCCGCGAACGCGAGTTCGGCCAGCGTCCCGGCGAAGCACGAGCCGGGCTCGACCAGCGCGAACAGCGAGCGCGACGTGACGTCGAGGCGCGCCAGCGTCCGGCGCAGCATGCCGATGGTCTCGCGGACGAACCCGTTGGACGCGTGGCGCTCGAGCGTCGCGTCGCAGGCGAGCGCGCGCGCGGCGTCGCCGGCGGTCTTCAGCACCCAGGTTCCGAGCTCGAGTTCGTTGCTGCGCAGCAGCAGGATCGCGTCGTCGAGCTCGCGCGCCATCGCCAGCGGCCACCAGGCGGCGCCCTTGGCCAGGATCGCGTCGAGTTCGCCGGGCTCGTCGGCAGCCGGCGCCTTGACCGTGATCGTCGCCCGGCGCGCCGCGCGGTCGATGTCGACATCGACATGGCGGTACCGGTACCCGGCGTCGTCGATCGTGCGCTCCAGCGGCGTCAGCGGCACGCCGCGGGCGCCCGCGGGGCGGTCGCTGGTGGCCGCCAGCGCGTCGGCGCGCCGGCGCACCAGATCGGCGAACTGCTGCGGTTTGGCGTGGTCGTCGATCAGCCGCCATTCCTTGGCGCGCTGCGCCCGAACGCCTTCGACCAGCGTGCAGAACACGTCGGCGTGGTCGCGGCGCACCTTCCGCTTGTCGGTGACGCGCGTCAGTCCGCCGGTCCCCGGCAGCACGCCCAGCAGCGGAACCTCGGGCAGGCTGACGGCGGAACTGCGATCGTCGACCAGCAGGATCTCGTCGCAGGCGAGCGCCAGCTCGTAGCCGCCGCCGGCGGTCGTGCCGTTGCAGGCGGCGACGAAGCGCAGTCCGGAATGGCGGCTCGAGTCCTCGATGCCGTTGCGCGTCTCGTTGGTGAACTTGCAGAAATTCACCTTCCAGGCGTGCGAGGACTGACCGAGCATGAAGATGTTGGCACCCGAGCAGAAGACCCGCTCCCGGCCGCTGGTGACGACGACGACGCGCACCGAAGGATGCTCGAAGCGCAGGCGCTGGAGCGCGTCGTGGAGCTCGATGTCGACGCCGAGGTCGTAGCTGTTGAGCTTGAGCTTGTAGCCGGGGACGAGGCCGCCGTCCTCGTCGACGGTCATCGTCAGGGTCGCGCGGTCGCCGTCGACGGCGAGGCGCCAGTGCCGGTAGCGGTCCGGATGGGTGTCGTAGGTGACGAAGCGGCGCGCGGCCGGTTCGAGTTTGAGCGCGGGTTCGGCCATGGAGGCTCCGGTTCGGGTGCCCGGCGCGCTTCAGGCGCGCGCCAGGTCCATGAGTTCGCGCAGCGAGCGCGAGGGATCGGCGCCCGACGTGTCGACAATCGCGTCGGACTTCCGGTAGAGAGGTTCGCGGGCGGCGAGGATGCCCTTGAGGTCGTCCATCGCCTCGCCGTTGCCCTCCATCGGGCGGAAGTCGCCCTGGGCGACGACGCGCGCCATGTGCTCCTCCGGCGCCGCCCGGACCCAGACGGTGTAGCAGCGGTCGAGGAGCAGATGGTAGGTGTCCGGTTCCGAGACGATGCCGCCGCCGACCGCGAGCACGAACCGCTCGTGGGTGTCGAGCACCCGTTCGAGGCAGCGACGCTCGATGCGCCGGTAGCCGGCCTGGCCGTAGAGCATGAAGAGCTCGGAGAGGCTCACGGCGGCGTCGCGCTCGATCTCGCGGTCGAGCTCGACGAACGGCCAGCCGAGCTCGCGCGCCAGCGCGACGCCCAGCGTGGTCTTGCCCGCGCCGCGCAGGCCGACCAGCGCGATGCGCGAGCGCCGCGACCTGTCGTCGCGACCGAACTCGCGCATCAGGCGGAACAACAGGTCCTCGACCCGGTGCGCCGGCAGCTCGTCGAGGAAGCGTCGGATCAGCCGATGCTCCGGGGCCGAGTCGCCGACGAGCTCCGACAGCGTCGCACCCAGCGACTGCGCCAGGCGGCGCAGGAGCACGATCGACACGTTGCCCTCGCCGGTCTCGAGCTGGGCGAGGTAGCGCTCCGACACGTGCGACTCGTGCGACAGCGCCTTGCGCGACCATCCGCGCCGCTCGCGGGCGAGGCGGACCCGCCGGCCGAGCGCCAGCAGGAACTCGGCGGTGTCGTCCGGCGGCGGGACGGGCGTGGGATCGGGGGCGTTCATCGGGGCGGTTCGGGCGCCGCGTGATCCGGATCGGCTGGTCGAGGCGGGAGCGGCGCCCATATCGCACTATACCGCATCACGCAATGATCGCAAGCAATTTAGTGCATCATGTTTGTTGAATCATTGGACGGCGTTGTGGTCTGGTTCTGGGAACTTTGCATGTTATTCAATTGCAACAAATAGTTATGATCTAAGCGTGAAGATGCGAAATAATGCTTGACACTGGACAAAGGTGAACCTATAGTGCATCGTCACTCGGACAGGCCATCGACCGCCGCAGGCCTGATTCCGCACGAACAGACTCGGGCCGCCTCGTCGATACCGCTGGCGGACCCGCGAACGCGGCGAGGAGGATGTTCCATGCCTACGCAGGCTCGACCCGGGGCTGGCGGCGCTCGAAGCGCGCGCCGGCGCTCGCCGTGAGCGTCGAGGCGTTCACCGGGCTCATCGCCGAGATCACCGCCCGGATCGCCGGGCGTGCGGTCGACGCCGAGCTGGCCGCCGATCTCAACGCCGCGTTCCCGGCGGACGGTCCGGTGGTTTCGGCGATCGTCGCCGCCTGCCGGGACGCGATCGGTGCCGGCTGGATGTGCTCGCGCGAGGCCGGCGGCATCCGCTACGGGCGGGTGATCAAGGCCGGTCCGGCGACTCACGGTTTCTCGGTCGATGTCGTCGATATGGACGATATCGCCGGCCCGCACCATCGCCATCCGGCCGGCGAGATCGATCTGGTGATGCCGGTCGACCGGTCGGCCCGCTTCGACGGCCACGGTGCCGGCTGGGTCGTGTATGGTCCGGGGTCGGCGCATCGGCCGACGGTTCGCGGTGGTCGGGCCCTCGTCCTGTACCTGCTGCCGGACGGAGCGATCGAGTTCACGCCGGCGGCTTGACGCCGCCATCGAGCACCACCGGAGACCGCGATGCCAGGATTCTCGAGCGCCGATTTCTCGACGTCGCCGCCGCGTATCGACATTCCGCGCGACTACAACGCGGCGCACGACCTCGTCGGGCGCAACCTCGCGGCCGGACGGGCGGACAAGGTCGCCTACATCGACGACCGCGGCAAGACCACGTTCGGGGAGATCGCGGCTCGCGTCGACCGCTTCGCCAACGCGCTCGCCGGACTGGGGCTGCGCCAGGAGGAGCGGGTGCTCCTGTGCCTGCTCGACACCGTCGATTTCCCGACCGCGTTCCTCGGCAGCATCAAGGCCGGTATCGTCCCGATCGCTGCCAACACGCTGCTCACTCCGGGCGACTACGCCTACATGCTGGCGGACAGCCGGGCCCGCGCGGTCGTGGTCTCGGCGGCGCTGCTGCCGTCGTTCCTGCCGATCCTCGCCGGGGCGAGGCACGTCGAGCATCTGATCGTGTCGGGCGGCGACGCGGGTTCGCGTCCGGCGGGCGCCCGCGACTTCGACGCGCTGCTCGCGGCCGCGCCCGACGGTTTCGAGGCGGCGCCGACCACCCGCGACGACGTCTGCTTCTGGCTGTACTCGTCGGGCTCGACCGGGGCCCCCAAGGGCACGATGCACGTCCATTCGAGCCTCGTCACGACGTCCTACCTCCACGGCGGTCCGATCGTCGGGGTGCGCGAGGACGACGTTCTCTTCTCGGCGGCGAAGCTCTTCTTCGCCTACGGACTGGGCAACGCGTTCACCTACACGTTCGCGTTCGGCGCCACGACGATCCTGATGGCGGAGCGGCCGACGCCGGATTCGGTGTTCAAGCGGCTTAAGGAACACAAGCCGACGATCTTCTACGGCGTGCCGACGCTGTTCGCGATGATGCTCGCCAGTCCGGCGCTGCCGCGGCGCGACGAGGTCGCGATGCGGATCTGCACGTCGGCCGGCGAGGCGCTGCCCGAACACGTCGGCCGCCGCTTCACCGAGCACTTCGGCGTCGACATCCTCGACGGCCTGGGCTCGACCGAGATGTTGCACGTGTACCTGTCGAACCGTCCCGGCGACGTCAAGTACGGCACCAGCGGCCGGCCGGTCCCCGGCTACGAGCTCCGGATCGTCGACGACGAGGGCAAGCCGGTGGCCCCCGGCGAGGTCGGCGAGCTGCAGGTGAACGGCCCGACCGCTGCGATGGCGTACTGGAACAACCGCGAGAAGTCGCGGGCGACTTTCCAGGGCCCGTGGACGCGCAGCGGCGACAAGTACCGGGTCGGCGCCGACGGCCGCTACGTGTACGAGGGGCGCAGCGACGACATGCTGAAGGTCGGGGGGATCTACGTCTCCCCGATCGAGGTCGAGGCCGCGCTGGTGACCCATGACGCCGTTCTCGAGGCGGCGGTGATCGGCCGGGAGGACGCCGACCGCCTGGTCAAGCCGATGGCCTACGTCGTCCTCAAGCCCGGCAGGACCCGGGGCGAGGGACTGGCCGAGGAGCTGCGCCAGCATGTAAAGTCGCGGCTGGCGCCGTACAAGTTCCCGCGCTGGGTCGAGTTCCTGGACGAGCTGCCCAAGACAGCGACCGGGAAGATCCAGCGTTTCAAGCTCCGCGCACGGACCTGAATGTCCTCGCGCGGCGGCCCGATCCGATGACCGTTCCGGCAGTGCCAGACGCGTATCGCCAGGAGGAAGCCACGATGTCGAAAACGTCCATCACCGCGCGCGGGGTTTGCGCGCTCGCCGCCGCCCTGACGCTCGCGTTCGCCTCCCCGGCGATCGCGCAGGACAAGGTCAAGGTCGGCCTGATGCTGCCCTACACCGGTACGTTCGCCGCGCTGGGCAACGCGATCACCAACGGCTTCAAGCTCGCGATCGCCGAGCAGGGCGGCAAGCTCGGCGGCCGGGACATCGAGTACGTCACCGTGGACGACGAGTCCGATCCGGCGAAGGCGCCGGAGAACGTCAACAAGCTCATCAAGCGCGACAAGGTCGACGTGATCGTCGGCACCGTCCACTCGGGCGTCGCGATGGCGATGGCCAAGGCGGCGAAGGACAACAGCGCGCTGCTGCTCATCCCCAACGCCGGGCAGGACGAGATCACCGGCGCGATGTGCGCGTCCAACGTCATCCGCACGTCGTTCACCAATTCGGCCGCCGGCGTCGCGATGGGCAAGGTCGCCGCCGAGCGCGGGCACAAGACCGCGGTCACGATCACCTGGAAGTACGCGGCCGGCGACCAGTCGGTCGGCGGATTCAAGGAGTCTTTCGAGAAGGCCGGCGGGCGCGTGATCAAGGAACTGACGCTGCCGTTCCCGACCGTCGAGTTCCAGCCGCTGCTGACCGAGATCGCGTCGCTCAAGCCGGACGCGGTCTACACGTTCTTCGCCGGCGGCGGCGCGGTCAAGTTCGTCAAGGACTACGACGCGGCCGGCCTGAAGAAGTCGATCCCGTTGTACGGGGCCGGGTTCCTCACCGACGGCACGCTGCCGGCGCAGGGGGCCTCGGCCGAAGGGCTGCTGACGACGCTGCATTACGCCGACGAGCTCGACAACCCGAAGAACAACGCGTTCCGCGCCGCCTACAAGAAAGCGTACAACGCCGAGCCCGACGTCTACGCGGTGCAGGGGTACGACACCGGCCAGCTGCTGGCGATCGGCACCAAGGCGGTCGGCGGCGACTTCGCCAAGCGCGACGCGCTCGTCAAGGCGATGCAGTCGGCGAAGATCGACAGCCCGCGCGGGCCGTTCTCGCTGTCGAAGGCGAACAACCCGGTGCAGGACATGTATCTGCGACGCGTCGAGGGCGGGAAGAACAAGGCGATCGGCGTCGCGATCAAGGGGTACGCCGATCCGGCACCCGGATGCAAGATGTGAGTGCGTAGGAACGGACCCGGGACGGACGCCGGGAACCGGCCGCGGCGCGCCGGGACCGGCGCGCGGCGGGCGCGGGCGAGCGGCGCGGTCGCGTCGGGCTCCCGCGGCGGGGCGCGGAGCGGCGACGTTCCGCGCCCTGTTCTCGTAGGGCGTCGCCGCGGTCGCGACGACGCCCTCCCGCCCGGGTCCCTGTCCCTTTCACTGTCTCCGACGACCGACATCGGCACCGATACCCGCTCTCCCGATCGATGGACATCGCCGCCATCCAGCTGCTGAACGCGGTCCAGTACGGGCTCCTGCTCTTCCTGGTCGCGAGCGGGTTGACGCTGATCTTCGGCATCATGGGGATCATCAACCTCGCCCACGGCAGCTTCTACATGATGGGCGCCTACATGGCGTTCTCGCTGTCGTCGATGACCGGCAGCCTCGCCGTGGCGATGGTGCTGGGCGTGATCCTGTCGGTGATCATCGGGCTGGCGCTCGAGTGGGCGCTGTTCGCGCACCTCTACCGGCGCGACCACCTGGAGCAGGTGCTGCTGACCTACGGACTCATACTCGTCTTCGAGGAGGTGCGCAGTCTGCTCGTCGGCAACGACGTGCACGGCGTGACGATCCCGCCGGTGTTCTCCGGCTCGATCGCGCTGGGCACGACGATGACCTACCCGGTGTACCGGCTGGTGATGTCGGCGGTCTGCCTCGCGATCGCCGCCGGCATGTACGTGCTGATCCAGCGCACGCGGCTGGGGATGATGATCCGCGCCGGGGCGTCGAACCGCGAGATGGTCGGCGTGCTCGGCGTCAACGTCAACCTGATCTTCCGGCTGGTGTTCGCGCTCGGGGTCGCGCTCGCCGCGTTCGCCGGCATGCTCGCCGCGCCGGTGTCGTCGGTCTACCCGGGCATGGGCCAGCAGGTGCTGATCATCTGCTTCGTCGTCGTCGTCATCGGCGGGATCGGGTCGGTCTGGGGCGCGCTCGCCGCGTCGCTCCTCATCGGCCTGGTCGACACGTTCGGAAAGGTGCTCGTCCCCGAGTACGCGGGGGTGGCCGTCTACCTGCTGATGGCCGCGATCCTGCTGTGGCGGCCCGAAGGCCTGTTCCGCAAGGGTTAGGGCTCCGCCGATGCTGCGACGCTACGCCGCTCCGCTCGCGCTCGCCGCGGCGATAGCGGTCTTCCCGGTCTCCGGCGCGACGTTCTACGTCGAACTGACGACCAAGATCATGATCCTCGCGATCTTCGCGTTGTCGCTCGATCTGCTGGTCGGCTGGACCGGTCTGGTGAGCTTCGGGCACGCGGCGTTCTTCGGCGTCGGCGCCTACGCTCTCGCGATCCTGTCGCCCAAGGCGGCGGCCGCCGGCCTGTGGTCGACGCTCGCGATCGCGGTCGTGGCGGCCGCGTTGTGCGCGTTCGTCGTCGGGATCTTCGTCCTGCGCACGCGCGGCATCTATTTCATCATGGTGACGCTCGCGTTCGCGCAGATGTTCTACTTCGTGTTCCACGACACCAAGTTCGGCGGCGGCTCCGACGGACGCTACGTCAACATCAAGCCGGACGCCGGGATTCTCGGCTTCGTGCCGTTCGATCTCGACAAGCCGCTGCACGTCTATTACGTCGTGTTCGCGGTCCTGGTCGCCGTGTACGCGTTCCTGCAGTTCCTGCTCCGCTCGCCCTTCGGTCGTGCGCTTCAGGGCATCCGCGCCAACGAGCAGCGGATGCGCGCGCTGGGCTTCCCGGTGACCGCGTACAAGCTGGCCGCGTTCACGCTCGCCGGAGCGATGGCCGGGCTCGCCGGCTACCTGCTCGCCGCGCAGTCCGGGTTCGTCAACCCCGAGATCCTCTCGTGGCACCAGTCGGGGAACGTGCTGCTGATGGTCATCCTCGGCGGCGCCGGCACGCCGCTGGGGCCGGTCGTGGGCGCGTTCGCGCTCACGTTGCTGCACGAGTTCTTCAGCTCCCTGACCCGGCACTGGCAGCTCTACCTCGGAGCGACGATCGTCGCGATCGTGCTGTTCATGCCCGGCGGCCTGGGCCACCTCGCGCGGCGCGTACGCCGCAGCCTCTTCGGAGGCGCCCGCGATGGCTGACCCGGTCCTGGTCGCGAAGCGGATGACGCGCCGCTTCGGCGGTCTCGCCGCCTGCGACGGCGTCGACCTCGCGCTCGAACGCGGGCAGCTCCACGCGCTGCTCGGGCCCAACGGCGCCGGGAAATCGACGCTGATCAACCTGCTGTCGGGCGATCTCGCGCCGACCTCGGGGAGCATCCGCTACAAGGGCGTCGAGATCGCGCCGCTGCCGCCCGAGCGACGCTCGCGGATGGGATTGGGCCGCAGCTACCAGAAGACCAACATCTTCCCGACGTTCACGGTGATCGAGAACGCGCGACTCGCCGCGCAGTCGCGCAGGCCCCGGCCCTGGGCGATCTTCGCCGACGCGTCGGCCGACGCCGCGGCGCTCGGGCGCGCGCGACGCGGGCTCGAGCTGGCCGGGCTCGCCGACCATGTCGAACGGCAGGCCGGCGCGCTGTCTCACGGCGAGCAGCGACAGCTCGAGATCGCGATGGTCCTCGCGACCGAGCCCGAGGTGCTGCTGCTCGACGAGCCGCTGGCCGGCATGGGCGCCGAGGAGTCGCAGCGGATGGTCGCGCTGCTCAAGCGGCTGGCGCGCGACCACGCGATCCTGCTGGTCGAGCACGACATGGACGCGGTGTTCGCGCTGGCCGACGTGATCACCGTGATGGTCAACGGACAGGTGCTCGAGTCGGGCACGCCGGCGGCGATCCGGGCGAGCGAAAACGTGCAGCGCGCCTACCTCGGCCACGACGAGGACGACCATGGCTGAGGTGCTGCTGGAGGCGAAGGGCCTGCACACCTACTACGGCGCCAGCCATGTCCTGCACGGCGTCGACTTCGCCGTCCGCGAGGGCGAGGCGGTCGGCCTGATGGGACGCAACGGCATGGGCAAGACGACGCTGATCCGCTCGATGCTGGGGCTGGTGCCGCCCCGAGCCGGCGAGGTCCGCGTGCGCGGGCACGACGTCGCCGGCTGGCCCGCCTTCCGGATCACCCGGCAGGGCATCGGCTACGTGCCCGAGGGTCGCGGGATCTTCCCCAATCTGTCGGTGCAGGAGAACCTGCGGATGGCCGCCCGTCCGGCCGCCGACGGCCGCTGCGACTGGACCTACGAGCGCGTGCTGGCGACGTTCCCGCGGTTGGCCGAGAGGCTCGACCACGGCGGCGCGCAGCTCTCCGGCGGCGAGCAGCAGATGCTCACGATCGGTCGGGCGCTGCTCACCAACCCGTCGCTGCTGATCCTCGACGAGGCGACCGAGGGGCTCGCGCCGCTGATCGCGAAGGAGATCTGGCGGATCGTCCGCGAGATCCGCACCACCGGCATCGCGACGGTGATCGTCGACAAGAACTACGCGCACGTGACCGCGATCACCGATCGCAACGTCGTGCTGGTCAAGGGCAGGGTCGCCTACGAATGCAACGCCGCGGACGCGAAGGCGCGTCCCGAGGCGCTGCATGCGTTCCTCGGCGTCTGAGCGGCGGCGATGGCGTTCGTCGATGTCGGCGGCGCGCGGCTCGAGTTCGAGCGGATCGACGTCGGGCGAGGCGACGCGCCGCCGGTCGTCCTGCTGCACGAGGGGCTGGGTTCGGTGGCGATGTGGAAGGACTTCCCGCACAAGGTCGCTCACGCCGCCGAACGCGACGTCGTCGTCTACTCGCGCGCCGGGTACGGGCGCTCGTCGCCGGCGAGCCTGCCGCGTCCGGTCTCGTACATGCACGACGAGGCGCTCGGGGTGCTGCCTCGATTCCTCGACGCGGTCGGGATCGAGCGTCCGCTGCTACTCGGGCACAGCGACGGCGGCTCGATCGCGCTGATCCACGCCGGGCGTTCCGGGCGGCCGGTCGCCGGCCTCGCGCTGATGGCACCGCACGTCCTCGTCGAGGACGTGTCGATCACGAGCATCGCGGCGGCGAAGGACGCTTGGGCGACGACCGATCTGCCGGCCAGGCTCGGTCGCTACCACGACGACGCCGACGCGGCGTTCCGCGGCTGGAACGACATCTGGCTCGATCCCGCGTTCCGGTCTTGGAACATCGAGGACTGCGTCCGGGGGCTGCCGGTGCCGATCCTGGCGATCCAGGGCGAGGACGACGAGTACGGCACGATGGACCAGATCGAGCGCATCGCGCGGCTGGCGCCGGACGTCGAGCTCGTCCGGCTGGCCGATTGCCGGCACTCCCCCCATCGCGACCAGCCGCAGGCGGTGCTCGAACATCTGGCACGCTTCGTCGATCGCCTGCCGACGGACGGGCGAGCGTGAGCTTCACCGTCCGCAAGGCGATCCGCTTCCAGCACTGCGATCCGGCGGGGATCGTCTTCTATCCGCGCTATTTCGTGCTGATGAACGAGGTGGTCGAGGACTGGTTCGACAACGGACTGGGCATCGACTTCGGCGAGTTCCACGCCCGCGACCGCCTCGGCGTCCCGATGGGCCGACTCGAGTGCGACTTCCTCGCGCCGTCGAAGGTCGGCGACCGGCTCGACTTCACGCTGGTCGTCGAATCGCTCGGACGCTCGTCGATCAAGGTCGCGGTCGAGGCGCGCTGCGGCGACGAGACGCGCCTGCGCGCGAAGCTCGCGCTCGTGCTGGCCTCGCTCGACACCCGCCGCGCGGTGCCGATTCCCGAGGCGATGCGCGCCGCGATGTCGCGCTACCTCCGGGATTCAGGTCCGGGGCACTGACCCTCGAGGGGCGGCTCCGGAGACGGGCCACGCGAGCCCGCGCCGCAGCGCCATCTCGCGGCCGATGTCGGCCAGGTCCCCGGGCGGCAGCGCCTCGCGCGCGAGCGGGACGAACTCGTCCTCCTCGACGCTGAGGTGTGCGTCGTACGCCGCGGCGACCTCGACGACGAGGCGCGGCGGTAGCACCGAGCGCTGTCCGGTCGCGATGCCGGCCAGGAGCGGGCGCAGTCGGCGCCAGTTCGCCGCCAGCGTGGCGTGTTCGGCGAGCAGGCGGCGGGCGAGGTCGCCCGCCTCGGGGACGCGGGCGACCAGTCGCGGCAGCAGGCTCGTCTCCTCGTCTTCGTGGTGGTGCCGGGCCGCGGTATCGAAGTAGCGCAGGATCGCCCGGGCCGCCGAGCGTGCGTCGGCGTCGAGCCCGTGACCGGGCAGGTGGCGCGCGAGCCGTTCGAGCGTCGCGAGCTGGCGACGGATGCGGTCGTGGCAGGCGGACAGCATCGACACCGGGTCGTCGAAGGTGGCGGCAGCGTCGGACGAGACGACGGAGATCATCGGGGCGATCCTTCGAGGGCGGGCGTCACAGCCGCGGGACGAAACCCCACGGCGACTTTGCCAGCGCGACCGAGACGATGTAGCCGAACGTCGCCAGCGCGGCGACGAACGCCGCGGCCCGGCCGCCGGCGCTGCGTCCGCGCTTGAGCGCGATCGAGCCCAGGACGATGTAGACGACGAGCGCGACCAGTTTCGCGCCGACCCAGGGCAGCGAGCTGCGCCCGAGCTGCCAGGCGAGCCAGACCGCCGAGGCGAGCAGCAGCGTGTCGACGACGTGCGGCACGACCCGGACCCACCGCGCGGCGAGCCTCTCCGGCGCGGCGACCCGCCAGGCGTAGCGCAGCGCGAACAGTGCGACCGACGCGACGACGCAGGCGACATGGAGCGCCTTCAGGTCGGCGTAGACGGGATTCATGCGATCGGGAAGCGGGTGGGGTGCGGCGCCGGCGGCGGCGGGGAACGCGGAAGCGGAAGCGGAGCGGAAGCGGAGCGGAAGCGGAGCGGAAGCGGCGACGCCGCCGATGAGATCCGATCGGCTCGCGACTCACCGGGGGCGGGGCCGGCGCCCGCGGCGGCGCGCCCGCGCCGCGCGGTGCGCCGTGACGCCTACTTCTTCTTCGGTTGCTTGGGCTTCTTCGGTTCTTTCTTCTGCTTGTCGCGGTTTCCCATGGTCGCTCCCGGTTCGCGAACGCGGCGTCTCCACGCGCGGAATGTCGCGGCGCCCCGCTCGTGCGCGCATCCTGCCAGAAATCCGGGCGACCGGGGATGCGCGGCGCGCGGATCACGACGCCGGATCGCGTGGACGGGGGCGTAACGTATCGGTGGCGCGTGCCGCGGCGCCGAGCCCCGGAACCTCGATCGCCACGACCGGATCGCCGAACCGTGTCGTATCGACTCCGTCGGCGAAGTTGGCCGACATCGCGTACCGGCGGCCGGCGCCGTGGGCGCTCTGGGCGAGGCGGCGCGCTTCCTCGACGGTGCGCCCGACGATCGCGCGGGAACGCGCGCCGTGGAACCCGATCTCGCCCTGGACCACCGATCCCGCGTGCAAGCCGACGGCGATGCCGGCGACCGCGCCGGCGGCGTCGGCGAGGCGGCGATCGAGCGCATCGAGCCGCGCGCCGATCCGGGCGGCCGCGTCCAGCGCGCGTTCGGCGGCCTCCGGAACGCTGTCCTGCGCGCCGAAGACGGCGAGCACGCCCTGCCCGTTGAACTCGACGATCTCGCCGCGGCTTTCGAGCACCGCTTCGCCGACCGCCTCGGCGGTCTCGTTCATCGCGTAGAGGGCGTCGTGCGGCAACGGCGGCCTCGAGCCGGTCGGACGCACCGCCATCGTCGCTACCAAGACGACGACGCGGCGCTCGACCGCGCGCTCGATGATGTCCGCGGTCGCCGGCGGCGCGACCAGCGGGACCACGGCGACCGCGCCGGTCGGGCGCAGCTGGCAGGCCAGACGCACATCCGGGGCGGCGCCGACGCGGGCGAGCGTGCGCGCCTCGTCCTCGTCGGGGACCGCGCAGTGGTCGAGTCCTGCGGTGACGCGGATCCGGCAGGTCGAGCAACGGGCGCGCCCGCCGCAAACCGAGGCGTGGGCGATGCCGTGACCCCGGCTCGCCTCGAGCACGCTCCACCCGCGCGGGACCTGGACGCGCCGGCCCGGGTAGTCGATGGCGATCGCGCGACCGGTTCGCTGCTCGACCCACTGCCGGAACCAGCGCCCGGTGAAGACCGCGGCGACCAGGACCACCCAGGCGAGGACCAGGGTGTCGCGCCACCGGGCGATGTCCTGACGCACCGCCGCCGGCGCGGGCATCGCGTTCGCGGCCACCCAGGCGGGATCGAGCGCGAGACGCGCGAACTCGCGGCCCATGTCGACGAACGCGAGGCCGGCCAGCAGCGGCACCAGCAGCGCGAACGCGAACAACGCGAGCTTGGCGCGCTCGACCCACGCGTGGTGGCGGAACGCGAACCAGACGCCGAGACAGCCGTGCAACCAGCCGGGGACGAGCAGGGCGAGCTGGCGTCCCTCGCTGTCGGACGCCCAAAGCGCGTGGACGATGCGGGTGTACACCGGCGCGAGCCGGTGCGCCTCCCACGCGTAGCGCGTGCCGATCGCGTGACCGATGAGCAGCAGCGGGATGCCGACGCCCAGCAGGATGCGCACGAAGTCCGCCGGTGGCATGCGCAGCGTGCGACGCTGCCACACCGACCATAGCGCCAGGCTCACGTGGACGGCCGCCGCGCCGTAGAACAGGGCGCTGCCCGGCGCGCTGTGCCACCAGCGGACCATCGCCGCGAGCGCGGTCTCGGCGACGTCGATCGACCACAGCGCCAGCGCGTGGACGCCGAGGTGCGCCGCGATGTAGGCGTAGAGGACGAGGCCCGAGGCGAGTCTCAGGTCGCGCCGCGAGAGCGTGCGTCCGGCGATGCGCATGCGGCGATCATAACCGCCGCATCCGGCATCCCGGGCGGCTAACGCGGTACGCGAGCGCGGTTCCGGCGACGCGTCAGGTACCCGGCGCTCGAAATCGCGAGGATCGCGGCGAGCAGCGCGATCGCCGCCGGATCGAGCGTCGGCACCGACGCCGGTGCCGGAACGTACTGCGCGACGATCGACATCGAGCCGCGGCCGGCGCCGTCGCAGGACACCGACACCGTCGTTCCGAATCCGGTCGGAACGCCGCCGACGGCCGGATGCACGGTGGCGACCACCGTGTACGGCAGCGGTGTCGACACGATGCCGATCGAGATCGAGGTCGCCGGGAACTTGCCTTGGTTCGGAAACACCGATCCCAGGAGGTCGAGCGGAGGGCCGCCGTTGACGACGATCCGCTGGATCGTGTTGTTCGACCCGGCGGGCAGGTTGTAGACGAGCGTCCCGACGAGCGACGAGGTGATCGAGGTCGCGTCGCAGAGGACCAGACCCGCCTGTTGGGCCAGGATCGAATAGAACAACGGGGTCTGGGCCCGGGTCGCGTTCGCGCCGAGGAGCGCGACCCCGGCGACGAGGACGGCGGCGAGTCGATGGGCGTTGCGCAGGAACCGGTTCATTCGAGCCTCCGGGCCTGGATCGGACGGGACACCCGCACACGGTGCAGGGGCATTCTGGCCCCCCGGGGGGGCGGATGCAAGGGCCGGGCGCGCATGCCGCGCCAGGATCCCTCCGGCGAGCGGACCGGTATCGCCCCGGGCGGCGGGCTCGACGCCCGTGGCCATGCCCGGTAATGTCTGGTGACAATTCGCACGTCGGTCCGGTCGGCGAGGACCCCGCCCGAGCCGTTGATCGCGAGGGACCGGGGGCGCCGGCCGCCGGCATCTGGGGAGGAATACGACATGAGAGGCAGCTCCATCTTGACCGCGGCTGTCGCGACCGCGCTGCTCGCGGTCGCTCCGATTAGCGCCGCCGAGGAAAACGGCGGGCACAAGGCGAAGAACAAGCAGGGGAAGGGCGGGACCGCGACCGTCCACCGGTCGAAGGGCGACGACGGGCTCACCGACCGGACGGTGACCGGGCCGAGGGGCAACACGCAGACGGTCGACCGCTCCCGCGGCGCCGATGGCGCGGTCGACGCGACGATCACCGGACGAAAGGGGGGCGTGACCACCGTCGACCGCAGCAAGGGTGCGGACGGCGCGACCGACCGGGTCGTGACCGGACCGGGCGGACGCAGCCAGACGATCGACCGCAGCAAGGGGGCCGACGGTGCGATCGATTCGACGATCACCACGCGCGGTGGCAAGACGGTCGCCGTCGACCGGAGCAAGGGCGCCGACGGGCTCACCGACCGCACGGTGACCGGTCCCGCCGGGCGCACGCAGACGATCGACCGCAGCAAGGGGGCCGACGGCGCCGTCGATTCGACGATCACCGGACGGCGGGGTGGCGTGACAACCGTCGACCGGAGCAAGGGCGCGGACGGTGCGACCGATCGTGTCGTGACCGGGCCGGGTGGACGGACGCAGACGATCGACCGCAGCAAGGGCGCCGACGGCGCGACCGACACGACGGTCACCGGCCGAGCCGGCGCGACGACGACCGTCGACCGGTCGCGCAACGCCGACGGGACCGTCGACGCGACGATCACGCGCAAGCCATAGCACGTCGCCGCCGGCCCCTCGCGTGTCGATCCGCCGCGCGAGGCGGCCGGGGTGGGGCTGCCGACCGCGAGTCGGTAGAATCGGGGCTGGGCGTCGAGGCGGGGGTGGCCGCGGTCGACGCCACCGCTGCCGATGGACCAAGACCGCACAACCGCGCCGACCCCCACCCGCCGATGGACGCGGCGCCTGGCCGTCGCCGCCGCGGTCCTCGCCGCGATGGTCGCGACCGCCTGGGTCGCGGTTCCGCCGCTGGTGCGCTCGCAGCTGGAATCGCGCGCCTCCGAAGCGCTCGGCCGTCGCACCTCGGTCGAGGCGGTGTCGTTCAACCCGTTCCGCCTCGAGCTCCGCCTCGCCGGACTCGCGATCGGTGGACGCGACGGCGAACCTCCGCTCGCCTCCGCCGCCGAGATCGTCGCGGATTTCTCGACGGCGTCGATCTGGCACCGCGCTCCGGTGCTCGATTCGCTCAAGTTCGTCCGCCCGTCGGTCGCGCTGGCGCGCGACGCCGCCGGACGCCTCTCCATCCAGGACCTGATCGACCGCGCCGCGGCGGCCCCGCCCGGTCCGACGCCGCGCTTCTCGGTCAACAACAGCGAGGTCGAGGACGGCGCGTTCGTGTTCGACGATCGCCTCGCGGGCCGACGTCACGTCGTCTCCGCGCTCGATGTCGGCATCCCTTTCCTGTCGTCGCTGCCCTACGAGACCGAGATCAAGGTCACGCCGCGCGTCGCCGGCGCGCTCAACGGCACGCGCTTCGCGCTCGCCGGGACTACCGTGCCGTTCGCCGAACGTCGCGAGGCTTCGCTCGACGTGGACGTCGACGCGCTGCCGCTGCCCGAGTACCTTGCGTACCTGCCGGTCCGATTGCGCTTCGCGCTCGCCGGCGGGGCGTTGACGACGCGGCTCAAGGTGGTGTTCGTCGACGGCAAGGGCGGCGAGCGCCGGCTCGAGCTTCGCGGCGAGGCCCGGATCGATACGCTGGCGGTCAAGCGCGGCGATGGCACGCTGGTGGTCGGCGCCGAGCGCCTCGCGGTGGCGATCGAGCGGCTCGACGTCTTCGGCCGCGACGCGCGTCTCGCGTCGATCTCGATCGAGGCGCCGCAGGCCGACCTGCGCCGCTCGGCCGACGGCACGCTGGAGATCGCGCAACCGTTCGAGGCGGGTCCGGCGACGCCGGCCGCCGCGGCCGACAAGGCGGCGGCCCCGCGCGACACCGCGTGGACCGTTCGCGTCGCCGGCGCCGCGATCCGGCGCGGCGCGCTCGCGCTCGCCGACGCGTCGTCGGGCTTCCGCACGTCGCTCGCCGAGATCAGCGTCGAGGCGACCGGTCTGTCGAATGTCCCCGGCGAACGCGCGCACGTCACGACCTCGTTCGTGTCGTCGGACCGGATCGCGACCTTCGAGGCCGAGGCCGATGTCGACCCGATGCGGATCGAGGCGAGCGGCCGCTTCGCGCTCGCGAAGTTCTCGTTGGGTCTCCTCTTCCCGTTCTACAAGGACGCGCTGGCGGTCGACGTGCAGAAGGGCTCGCTCGACTACCGCTCGGCCTTCTCGCTGGGCGCGGAGCGCCGATTGGCGCTCTCCGACGGCGAGGCGACGATCACCGACCTGCGGCTCGCCTTCCCGGGCAGTCGCGAGCCGCTGTGGCGGATCCCCCGGATCTCGGCGCGAGGGATCGACGTCGACGTCGCCGCGCGCAAGGTCGTCGTCGGCGCGCTGGGAACCCGCGGTGCGACGCTGCGGGTCGCACGCGACGCCGACGGCACGCTCGAGGTCGCGCGTTTCGTCAAGACCACGCGCGAGACCGGGACCGCGAAGGACGAGGCGACCTGGCAATACACGATCCGCCGTCTCTCGGTCGAGGGCGTCGGCGTCGACGTCGAGGACCGCGCCGTCGATCCGCCGATGAAGCTCGCGCTCTCCGATCTCGGGGTCACCGCCACCGACGTCGGCAACGCGCGCGGCGCGCGCGCGACCGTGTCGCTTTCCACGCGGGTCGGCGAGCGCGGACGGCTCGCCTACCGCGGCGGCGCGACGACCAATCCGTTTTCGCTGGAGGGCAGACTCGAGGCGAGCGGTCTCGCGCTGGCGATCGCCAAGCCGTACGTCGAACCGCGCGTCAATGTGGTGCTGACCGGCGGGACGCTCGAGGCGGCCGGCCGTGTCGCGTTGACGCCGGTCGACGGCGCCGCGCCGCGCGCGACCTGGAAGGGCGACATCGCCATCCGCGATCTCGCGACGCTCGATCGTCCCACGTCGTCGGACCTCGCCCGATGGAAGCTCCTCGCCCTCGAGCAGGTGGACCTGGCGACGGCGCCGTTCGCGCTCGCGATCGGACGGATCGGTCTCGAGGATTTCTACGCCCGCGCGATCGTCTACTCCGACGGCACGCTCAATCTGGCGCGGCTCTTGACGCCGGGCGCGGCACCGGAGCCGGCGGCGGACGCGAAGCCGCCGCCCGCCGCCGACGCGGCGCCGGCGTCGCGCGGACCGCTGCCGATCGCGATCGGCCGCATCGATCTCGCGCGAGGGAACGTCAACTTCTCGGATTTCTTCGTCAGGCCCAACTACACCGCGAACCTGACCGACGTCGCGGGGAGCGTCTCGACGCTCAAGGCGGGCGAGGCCGGCGACGTCGCCGTGGTCGCGCGCATCGAACGGACCGCGCCGGTCGAGATCCAGGGACGCCTCTCGCCGTTCGGCGAGGCGCTATCGCTCGACCTGTCGGCGAAGGCGAACGACGTCGATCTGCCGCCGTTGACGCCGTACTCGGCGAAGTACGCGGGCTACGGCATCGAGAAGGGCAAGCTCAGCTTCGACGTCCGCTACCGCGTCGAGGAGCGCAAACTGGCCGCCGAGAACCGCCTGGTGCTCGACCAGCTGACCTTCGGCCCGCGCGTCGAGAGTCCCGACGCGACCAAGCTCCCGGTGCTGCTGGCGGTCGCGTTGCTCAAGGACGCGAAAGGCGTCATCGACATCCGGCTGCCGATCTCCGGCTCGATCGACGATCCTCAGTTCTCGGTGTTCGGGCTCGTCGTCCAGGTGATCGTCAACCTGATCACCAAGGCGGTGACCGCGCCGTTCGCGCTGCTGGGGGCGGCGTTCGGCGGCGGCGGCGAGGAACTGTCGGTGCTGCCGTTCGCGGTCGGTTCGGCGACGCTCGAGGGCGACTCGACCAAGCGGATCGAGACGCTCGGCAAGGCGCTCGTCGAGCGGCCGGGCTTGAAGCTCGACATCGGCGGGCGCAGCGACCCCGCGGCCGACCGCGAAGCGCTGCGCCGCCGCGCGGTCGAGACGATGATCAAGCGCGAGAAGTTGAAGTCGCTGGCGGGCGGCGGCGCCGCGCCGCCGTCGGTCGACGCGGTGACGATCGGCGCTGACGAGCGGGTTCGCTGGCTCACCGCGGCGTATCGCGCCGCGCCGATTCCCGAACGGCCGCGCAACGCCTTCGGCCTGCTCCGCGAGCTGCCGCCGGCCGAGATGGAGTCGATGCTCTACGCGAGCACGAAGGTCGACGACGAGGCGCTCGCGCTGCTCGCCAACGCCCGGTCGCAGGCCGTCAAGGACGCGCTGGTGGCGAAGGGGATCGCCGGCGAACGGTTGTTCCTGACCGCGCCGCGGCTGGGCGAAGGCGGCGGGACGGAGACGACCGGCGACGCGGGCGCGCAGGCGAAGCCGGCGACGCCGCCACCGGCGTCGCGCGTCGACCTCGCCCTGCGCTGACCGACGTCGCGGCGGCGGCTTGCGCCGGCGCGATCACGCCCCCATGATTCGGAGGTCCGTCAAGCCACCGGAGGTTCCGATGCGGGTCGCGTTCGCCAGGCTCGTCGCCGTGCTCGCCGCTTTCCTCCTGCCGCTGGCCGTGTTCGCGGCGTCGCCGGCCGACGAGAAGGCGTTCGTCGACGCCTACCGCAAGGCCTACGAGTCGAAGGACGCGAAAGGCCTCTCGGCGCTGCTGTACACGAAGGGCGCCGATCCCAAGGCGCTCGAGTTCTACCGGATGATGATGAGCGACGGGATGGGCGCGAAGATCTCGTCGATCGAGCTGAAGGCGCTCGACGACGAGGATCGCAAGCGCGCGTCGGCGACGATGCCCGGACCCGACGGCCGCTCGCTCAAACTGACGCTCCCGCCGGTGAAGAAGCTCGTGGTCCGGCGCACGACCCAGGACAAGTCCGGCTCGTCGACCAGCACCAGCTCGGTGTTCGTCGCCGAGTCGGCCGGCAGGCTGGTGATCCCGGTTCCGGGGCCTTGATCCGGACCTCGCGCGGCGTCGGCCCCGAGGCCGACCCGCGGTGGTCGACCGCTCAGACGCGACGGCGGTACTCGCCGGTGCGGGTGTCGATCTCGATCTTGTCGCCGGTGCTGACGAACAGCGGCACGGCGACCTCGAAGCCGGTCGCGATCTTGGCGGGCTTGGTGACCTTGCCCGAGGTGTCGCCCTTGACCGCGGGCTCGGTGTAGGAGACCTCGCGGACCACGGAATTGGGCAGCTCGACCGAGATCGCGCGGCCCTCGTAGAAGGTGATCTCGCAGGGCAGTCCGTCCTCGAGGTAGTTGAGCGCGTCGCCCATCGACTCCTTCTCGACCTCGTACTGGTTGAACTCGCCGTCCATGAACACGTACATCGGGTCGGCGAAGTACGAGTACGACACGTCCTTCTTGTCGAGCTGGATCGTCTCGAACTTCTCGTCGGCGCGGTAGATCGTCTCCGTGCCGGTGCCCGACAGGAGGTTCTTGAGCTTCATCTTGACGACGGACGCGTTGCGGCCGGACTTCGAGAACTCGGCCTTCTGCACGACCATCGGGTCCTTGCCGACCATGATCACGTTGCCGGCCCGGACTTCCTGGGCGATCTTCATCGGAGTGCTCCGCGGCGGCG
This sequence comes from Burkholderiales bacterium, assembly GCA_046347725.1. Taxonomy (GTDB): domain Bacteria; phylum Pseudomonadota; class Gammaproteobacteria; order Burkholderiales; family Casimicrobiaceae; genus VBCG01. Next base: position 84,442 of record JAXMFN010000002.1, on the reverse strand, counting down.
GCGGTCCTGCGGGGTGGCCGCGCCGATCAGGGGTTGGTAGCGGGGAATCGAGAAACCGATAATTATAGCTTGGAAGCGACGAATTCAACAAGGCCCGTGGCGAGATCCGATTGCGCCCCCAAGTGGGCCGACCAGCGCCGGCCGTGGTCGGCCAGGTCCGGCAGTCCGGCCTCGACGCCGGGCCACGCGCGGACGAGGGCGGCGCCGTCGTCGCGGTTGAGCGCGTCCGACACCGCCCGCAGCGCCTCGGCCGGGCCGCGCCCCGGTCCGGGCTCGGCGAGATAGCGCTCGAGGAACGCGTCGACTTTGACCCGTTGGGCGCCGGCGTCCTGCCGGTAGGCCTGCCAGGCGAACGGGACCCCGGCCCACTGGGCGCGCACGAACGAGTCCTCGCCGCGCACGAACGCGAAGTCGGACGACGCCAGCACGTCGTCGAACGCGCGCTGCGGCACGAACGCGAACGACGAGACGGTGAGCGCACCGCGCGAGTGGCTCGTGCCCGGGCGCGGTACGCGTCCACCGGACCAGGCGTCGATCGCTTCGACCGCGACGCCCTGCGGCACGAGCGCGATCGTCGGCGCTGTCGCGTCCGACCAGGCGTCGAGGAGCGGCGCCAGCGTCATTCCCGGGTAGACGAACGCGAGGACCACGCGGGCGCCCGGCGGCGCGCTCGCGCCCAGCGCGGCGAGCGTCCGCGAACGGCGGCGCGGATCGGCACGCACCGCGGCCATGCGCGCGATCGCGTCGTGCTCGCGCAGCAGGCCGCCGGAGGCCGGGGTGAAGCCGGGACACCAGTACCAGCGGGGCACTGCGGTGGCCGGATGCGGCGAGGCCCGCCGGTTGGCCGTGTCGACCCACGGTTCGGCCGACAGGTACTCGAGCACGATCCAGACCGGCGGGCGCCGCCGCCGCGCGATGGCCTCGATCCAACCCGGCGGCAATCCGCAACCGAACGCCTCGACGACGACGTCCGCCGCCGTCGGGACGGCGGCCGGCGCCGAGGCGAGCGCGCGGACCTCGACCCCCTCGGCGCGTCCCGCCGTCGCGTCGGCCGACAACGCCGGGACGAGCCGCGCGAGGCTCGCGAGGTCGTCGATCCACAGCGTCACCTTCTGCCGGTGTTCGTCGGCGAGCTGGCGCGCGAGACGCCAGGCGACGCCGGCGTCGCCGTAGTTGTCGACGACCCGGCAGACCAGGTTCCAGGCGAGCGCGGCGGCCATCGCGCGATTGGACCACGAACCGGCCCGGTCCCGCGGCGCTGGCGCGCGCGTTGCTAGAATCCGGGGTCGTTCCGCCCGATCAACGCATGGACGCCCGTTCCCCCTCCGATCCGGCCGGTGCCGCGGTCGTCGTCGACGTCGTCTCCGACGTCGTCTGTCCGTGGTGCTACATCGGCAAGCGCCACCTCGAAGCGGCGATCGCGCGGATCGCCGACGACGGCGGGCCACCGCCGATCGTGCGCTGGCATCCCTACGAGCTCAACCCGGACCTGCCGGCCGAGGGCGTGCCGCGCCGCGAGTACCTGGAACAGAAGTTCGGCGGACCCGCGCGCGCCGCCCAGGTCTACGAGCGCGTGCAGAGCGCCGGGACGCAGGCCGGGCTCGCGTTCGATTTCCAGCGCATCGAGCGGCAGCCCAACACGCGCGACGCGCATCGGCTGATCGCCTGGGCGCAGCACCGCGGGGACGCGGCGCCGCTGGTCGAGCGGCTGTTCCGCGCCTATTTCGTCGAGGGGCGCTTCGTCGGCAGCGCGAGCGAGCTCGCCTCGCTCGCCGCCGATGTCGGCGCCGACGTCGACGAGGCGCGCGGCTTCCTGGTCTCCGACCGGGGCCGTGCCGAGGTCGAGGAGGCCGAGGCGCGCGCGCGGACGCTCGGCATCACCGGGGTGCCTTTCTTCATCATCGACGGCAAGTACGGCCTGTCCGGCGCGCAGCCGTCCGAGATCCTGGTCCGGGCGATCCGCCAGGCCCGCGCGGCGCCCGCGTAGGCGCGTCGGGCCGGCCGTCGGGCCGATCGACGCTGCCCCGCCTGCACGAAGGGCGTCGGGCGCAAGCCCGACCCCCGCCATCTGGCGACGGCGTCGATCTTCGGTGGGTCGGCGTTCAGGCCGACGCCTTGCGGCGCTACGACCGGCGCTTCGCGCGCAGCGTGTTGAGTCCGAGCGTCGCCGCGACGATCGCGACGCCGGCGAGGTTGAGCCAGGTCTGGTTGAACACGAGCACGAGGCCGCCGATCGTGAGCAGCGTCTGTTCGATCCGCGTGATCGTCGTCGCCCACCAGCGCGTGTACGCGGCCGACAGCGCGACGATGCCGATCGAGCCGGCGACCACCGCCGAGACGAATGGCGCCCAGGAGAAGTCGATGAACAGCAGCGCCGGCGTGTACGTGAACATGAACGGCACCAGCGCCTTGCCCATCGACAGGCGGAACGCGGTCAGCCCGGTGCGCATCGGCTCGGATCCGGCGATGCCGGCGGCGGCGTAGGCGGCGAGCGCGACCGGCGGCGTCACGTCGGCGAGCACTCCGTAGTAGAAGACGAAGAAGTGCGTTGCGAGCAGCGGCACGCCGAGCGTCTTCAACGCCGGCGCCGCGATCGAAGCGAGGATGATGTAGGTCGGCGTCGTCGGCACGCCGGTGCCCATCAGGATGCAGGCGATCGCGACGAACAGCAGGCCGAAGAAAACCTTCGCGCCGTTGTCGGTGACGAAGCCGGTCGGGTCGAGCGCGAGCACCCAGGCGCCGACGTGGCCGGCCAGGTCGACGACCGCGCCGGAGAACTTGAAACCGAGGCCGGACAGCGTCAGCGTGCCCAGGATCAGGCCGACGCAGGCGCAGGCGGCGCCGATCGCGAGCGCGTACTTGGCGCCTTCCGAGAGGCCCTCGATCAGCGGCTTCCAGGTGAGCGTCTGGCCCTGCAGGCGGCCCCAGCCCAGGCGACGCGCGACCAGCGGGATGTACGAGCACACGAAGCAGAGCACGATGCCCCAGAACGCCGACAGGAACGGCGTGAAGTCGAGCAGCAGCATCGTCACCAGCGCCACCAGCGGAAACACCAGGTGCCAGCTCTCGCCGATGACGCGCGACACCTTGGGGATCATGTCCGGCTCGAGGCCCTCGAGCTTGAGCCGCTTCGCCTCGAGGTGGACCATCGTCAGGCAGGCGAAGTAGTGGAACAGCGCCGGCACGATCGCGACCAGCACGAGGAACTTGTAGGGCACGCCGAGGAGCTCGGCCATGACGAACGCCGAGGCGCCCATCACCGGCGGCGTCACCTGGCCGCCGCAGGACGCCGACGCCTCGACCACGCACCGGCGAAGCGCGGCGAGAAGCCGTACTTCTTCATCAGCGGGATCGTCAGCGATCCGGTGGTCACCGCGTTGGCGATCGCCGACCCCGAGATCATCCCGAACAGCCCCGACGACACGACGCAGACCTTCGCCGGCCCGCCGGAGTAGCGACCGGCGACGATGGTCGCGAGGTCCATGAACAGGCGGCCCAGGCCGGTCATCTGCGCCAGGATGCCGAACAACACGAAATGGAACACGTAGGTCGCGACCACGCCGACGGCGATGCCGTAGATCCCCTCGGTACCGACGTAGATGTGGTTGACGACGCGGTCGACCGGATAGCCGCGGTGGGCGAAGATGCCCGGCATGTGTCGCCCGAGCAGCGCGTAGAGCAGGCAGGCCATGCCGATCGCCGGCAGCAGCGGCCCCATCGTGCGACGCGTCGCCTCCATCACGATCACGATCGCGAGCACGCCCATCATGTAGTCCTGGGCGATCGGCGCGCCGACGCGGCGGATGAACACGTCGTCGAAGAAGGCGAGGAAGTAGAGCGAGATCGCGGCGGCGGCCGCCGACAGCGGGAAGTCGACCCATGACGGCCGGTCGCCGTGGCCGCCGAACTGGGGGAACGGCAGCGAAACGACGGCGACGAAGACGATCAAGGCGATGAACGCCCAGCCGTGCGCCGGGGCGAGGGCGCCCTGCGCGGTCAACCGGTCGACGAGCGCCCAGGCGAGGTACAGGTAGAAGGCGGTGAAGACGCCGCTCCAGCCCCACGCGCCGGCCGCGCGCGACGGCTGAGACGGCAGCCTCGGGCGCGGGAACACGAGGAAGATCAGCGCCAGGACGAGCGACAGGTGGAACGAGCGGTGCTTGATCTCGTCCAGGAGCCCGAAGCCCGCCGTGTAGATGTGGAACGAGGAGAGGACGACCGCGAGCGTCGTGACCAGCAGCCCGACCGGCCCGGCGAGCTTGCGGAAGTTCGACTCGTGGTCGTAGGCGCGGATCAGCTCGGCCTGTCGTTCGGCCGAGACCGCTTCGACGCCGTCGGTCAGGCGGCCGCCGTGGCGCTCCGCGGTCGGGGTGGAGCTCATTGGGTCGTGCTCGCGCCGGCGCCGACGCTGTCGGCGCAGGCGCCGGGGCGGGCGCTCAGGCGGATCGCGCCCTCGTCCCACTGGGTGAGCGGCAGCGGGGCGGTGGCGGCCGCGTGGGCGAGTCGCGGTCGCTGGTCGGCGTCTACGCGCATCGCGATCGAGTCGAGTCCGCGGTGCATCGTCACGGTCGTTCCCTTCGCGTCGCGCCGCCATCCGCCGCCCGGGTCGGCCTGGGTCGGCAGGCCCGGGCCGTGCTCCTCGAAACGGATCGACTCCTGGACGATCGTCGCGCCGTCGACGCGGTAGCGCTCCTCGACCGGCGTGCGGGTGACCGAGTGGATGTAGGTCACGGTGAAGACCGGCGAGTCCGAGGGCAGGTCGACACGGGCGAGCGCTCGCTGGTCGCGCGACGCGTCGATCGCGAGGCACGCGCCGGTCGCGCCGCCCGCCGTCGTCGCCAGCGCCGTCATCGCGACCGCGGCGAGGCGCGTCGCGGCGCGCCCGCGCGGGCGACGGCCCGGAACGCGCGGCGGCGCGCCCCGGGCCGGCGTCGTCACTTGATCAGGCCCTTCTCGCGGAAGTAGCGCTCGGCGCCCGGGTGCAACGGGATCGACACCGACTGCAGCGCGGTCTTGAGCGAAATCTCCTTGCCCTTCGGATGGACCTGGCCCAGCGTCTCGGTGTTCTCGAAGAGCGCCTTGGTGACCTCGTAGGCCATCTGGTCGGTGACGCCGTCGTGCGTCGCCCAGATCGCCATCACCGCGAGCGTGTCGACGGGCGCGGCCTGGCCTTTGTAGGTGTTGGGCGGCAGCTGGACCTGCGCGTAGTACGGCTGCTTGCGGCGCAGCGCGTCGATTTCCGGTCCGGCGAGCGGGACCACGCGCAGCTCGCGCGCGTTCGCCAGATCGGTGATCGACGCGGTCGGCGCGCCGGCGGTGATCAGCGAGGCGACCAGGTTGCCGTCCTTGATCTTGTCGACCGACTGCGCGAACGACGAGAGGTCCTCGCCGATGTCCTTGCGCGTCATGCCGTGCGCCTCGAGGAGGTCGCCCAGCAGCTGCCACTGGCCGGAGCCGGGCGAGCCGGACGACACGCTCTTGCCCTTCAGGTCGCGGAACGTGCGCACGTTCGCCGACGCGATGGTCACGAGCTGGACCTGCTCGGGGTAGAGCGCGCCCAGCGCGCGCAGGTTCCTGACCGGCTTGCCGTCGAACTGCCCGGTGCCCTTGAACGCGGCGTCGAGGATGTCGGCGGCGACGAACGCGCTCTCGATGTCCTTGCGGCCGAGCAGCTGCGCGTTGGCGACCGACGCCCCGGCGGTCTCGGCGGTGGCGGAGAGCTTCTTGCCGCCGATCGTCACCTTGTTCGAAATCAGCTGGGCGAGCATGCCGCCGAGCGGATAGTAGGTGCCGCCGGTGCCGCCGGTGGCGATTCCGAAGAACACGCGATCCTGCGCCGGCGCCGCGGCGCTGAACGCGAGTCCGGCCGCGACCGCGGCCGCGACGAGTACACGCTTGTGCAACATGACTGACCTCCCCGGTGGATGCCGCCCCGCCGGGCCTCGAGGCGGGCGCGAAACGGCGAAGCTCGAAGTATGACAAGGCGGCGCGAAACCGCCAACCCGGCCGCGACGCCCGGTCAGCGTCCGCTGCCGACCTCGCTCTCGTGCCAGTGGGCGAGCGCGGCGTGCGAGATCCACGAGGTCGCCACGTGCAGCGCGACGCCGGCGAGCGTGATCAGCACCAGGGCGGCGAAGAGCCGCGGAATGTTGAGCTGGATGCCGGCCATCAGGATCTGGTAGGCGAGCCCGGCGCCCTGGCCGCCGGTGCCGGCGACGAACTCGGCGACGACTGCGCCGATGAGGGCGAGCCCTCCCGCGATCCGCAGGCCGCCGAAGAAATACGGCAGCGCGCTGGGAACGCGCAGCCGGGCGAGCACCTGCCAGCGGGTCGCCCGGCTCATCCGGAAGAGGTCGAGGAGCCGGGGGTCGACGCTGCGCAAGCCCAGCGTCGTGTCCGAGACGATCGGGAAGATCGCGACGACGACCGCGCAGAGCACCAGCGCGAGGCGGGTGTCCTTGACCCAGATGATGATCAGCGGCGCGATCGCGACGATCGGCGTGACCTGCAGCAGGACGACGTAGGGCGTGAGGGCGGTCTCGATCCAGCGGCTCTGGACGAACAGCAGCGCGATCGCGACACCGGCGACGATTGCGATCGCGAGCGCGGTGAGCGCGATCGACAGCGTCACGCCCAGCGAGGCGAGCAGGAGCTCGCGGTCGGCGACCATCGTCCGCGCGACCACCAGCGGCGAGGGCACGAGCCAGGTCGGAACGTCCCAGGCGACCGTGGCGAATTGCCAGAACGCGAGAACGAGGATCGCGACCCCGACCGGTGCCGCGTAGCCCCAGCGCGGGTCGAGCGCGGCGCGCCGGGTCCTCATGCGTGCCCCGTTCGCTCGGCGGCGTCGTCGGTCGCGGCGCTGCCGCCGCAGGCACGCGCGATCAGCGACGACAGGCGCTGCGCGTGCTCGGCGAAGCGGGTCGTCAGCCGGAAAGACTCGTCGCGCGGCTGCGGCTCGTCGATCGCGACCTCGTCGATCAGCCGTCCGGGGCGGGGCCCCATGACCGCGACGCGGGTCGACAGGAACACCGCCTCGTGGATGCTGTGGGTGACGAACACGATCGTCAGGCCGCGCGCCCGCCACAGCGAGGCGAGCTCGCCGTCGAGGCGCTGCCGCGTGAATTCGTCGAGCGCGCCGAACGGCTCGTCCATCAGCAGCAGATCCGGATGGGTGACGAGCGCCCGCGCGATCGAGGCGCGCATCTGCATGCCGCCGGAGAGCTCGCGCGGGTAGTGACGCGCGAAATCGGCGAGGCCGACCAACGCCAGCGCGTCGCCGACCGCGCGGTCGGCTTCCCGGTCGTCCGCGTGCGCGAGCGTGAGCGGCAGGCGGACGTTCGCGTCGACGCGCGCCCACGGCATCAGCGTCGGCGCCTGGAACACCATCGCCAGGCGCCGGCCGGGGACGCCGGTCGCGCCGAACCGGCCGCCCCACCAGGCGAGCGACCCCGATGTCGGCTCGACCAGGCCGGCGATCAGGTGCAAGAGCGTCGACTTGCCGCAGCCGGAGGGGCCGAGCAGCGTCAGGAACTCGCCGCGCCGGACCGCGAGGTCGACCGCCGCGAGCGCCTGCGTGCCGTTGGGCCAGGTCTTGGTCGCGCGGCGGACCTCGACGGCCGCCGCGGCGTCGCCCGCCTTCCGCGGCGCGCCGCTCAGGGGAGGACCTTCACCTGGCGCACGACCGCGAGGCTCCAGGCCTTCGTGTAGTCGACGCCGGGTTTGGCGAGCCGCGTCAGCTTTAGGAAGTCGACGGTCGCGCGCCAGCGAGCGTCGCTCATCGTCAGCAGGCCGTCCTTCTTCGCGTCGCCGCTGTCGACGATCGCGTGGTCCTTCATCTTCGCGACGCCATAGGCGAGCAGCTCCTCGCTCATCTGCGGGTTGTCCTTGCGGATCAGCGCGTTGCCCGGCGCCGGGTTCGCGAGGTAGCTCTTCCAGCCTTCGGCCGAGGCGCGCACGAACCGCTCGAGGACGGCCTCGCGCTTGTCGAGCGTGTCGCGTCGCACGACCAGCGCCTCGGAGTACGGCGGGTAGCCGAAATCGGCGAGCAGGAACACCGAGGGCTTCACGCCCGCCTTCTCGATCGAGTAGGGCTCCGAGGTCGCGAAGCCCTGCTGCGAGAGCGTCTTGTCGGCGAGGAACGGCTGCACCGAGAAGCCGTAGGGTCGCTTCTGGTCGTCGGTGAATCCGAATTGCGCCTTGAGCCACGGCCAGAACGTCGTGTTCGACGCGGCGCCGATCGCGATCGGACGACCCTTCAGCTGTTCGATCTTGGTCGTCCCCGGATGCGAGATCAGCACGGTCGGGTTCTTCTGGAACGTCGCGGCGATCGCGACGACCGGCACGTTCTGCTCGATCGCGGAGAGCGCCTGCAAGCCGTCCGCCATCGCGACGTCGATCTGCCCGGCCGCGAGCAGTTGCAGCCCGTTCACTTGCGGGCCGCCCATCCGGATCGTGACCTCGAGCCCGTGCTTGCGGTACGTGCCCTCGGCGAGCGCCTGGTAGAAACCGCCGTGCTCGGCCTGCGCGAGCCAGTCGGTGGCGAAGACGACGCGGTCCTGCGCGAGCGCGGGCGCGAACGGCACGAGGAACGACGCGCTGGCGAGCGCGGCGGCGAGGACGCGGTGGCGGCGGGCGGGGTTCATCCGGCATTCTCCCGGGGCGGACGACCGGCGGATTATGCGCGAAGCGGGCGGCGCCGGGGAGCGGACGGCGCCGATGACCGTGACGCCGGCGCTGGCATGCAGCGGCGGATTCGAGGTCCGGAAACGGCGAGCCCGCGACCCGGTGAGCGCGTAGGATGCCGCCCATGACCCTCGACGCCGACGCCTGCTGGCGGGCCTTCCGCGCCCACGACGCACGCTTCGACGGGCGCTTCTACGTCGGCGTCGCGACCACGCGCGTCTACTGCCGCCCGGTCTGCCGCGTGCGCGCGCCGCTGCGAGAGAACTGCCGTTTCTTCGCCAGCGCGGCGGCGGCCGAGGCGAAGGGTTTCCGTCCGTGCCTGCGCTGCCGTCCGGAGCTCGCGCCCGGTCACGCGGCGATCGACGCGCGCTCGCATCTCGCGGCGGCGGCGGTCGACCTGATCGAAGGCGGCGTGCTCGACGAGGGCGGCGTGGCCGCGCTCGCGCGCCGTGTCGGCGTCTCCGACCGCCACCTGCGCCGGCTGTTCGAGGCCGAGCTCGGCGTCTCGCCGATCGAATACGCGCAGACCCACCGTCTGCTCCTCGCCAAGCGGTTGCTGACCGACACCGCGATGCCGGTGACCGAGGTCGCGCAGGCGAGCGGCTACGCGAGCGTGCGCCGATTCAACGCGTCGTTCGCGAGCCGCTACCGGATGTCGCCGTCGAGGCTGCGATCGACGTTGCAGTCCCGTATGGCCGGCTCGCTCGACTTCGAGCTCGCCTGGCGGCCGCCGTACGACGTCGAGGCGATGTTCGACTTCCTGCGCGCGCGCGCGCTCGATGGCGTCGAGTCGGTCGGCGCGTCGCGCTACGTCCGCACGATCGGCGTCGCGCGCGGCGCCGTCACGCTCGCCGGCCGCATCGAGGTCGCGGCGCTGGCGCGACGTGGCGCGTTCCGCGTCTCGCTGACGCCCTCGCTCGCGGGCGTCGTGCCCCAGGTGCTGGCGCGCGTCCGCCACCTCTTCGACCTGTCGGCCGACCCCGCCGCGGTCGCCGCGGCGCTGGGGCCGCTGGCCGCCGACCGGCCGGGCCTGCGCGTGCCGGGGACGATCGACGGCTTCGAGCTCGCGGTGCGCGCGATCGTCGGCCAGCAGGTGTCGGTCGGGGCCGCACGAACGGTCGCCGCCCGGCTGGTCGCCGAGCACGGCCGGGATCTTGTCGACGGCGGCCCGGGACCGGCGCGGCTCTTTCCTGACGCGCGGACGATTGCGGCGCTGCCGGTCGCGGCGATCGCGCGCCTGGGCATCGTGCGCCGGCGCGCCGAGGCGCTGCGCGCGCTCGCGGCGGCGGTGGACGACGGATCGCTCCGACTCGATCCGGGCGCCGACGTCGAGGCGACGAGCCGGCGGCTGCTCGCGCTGCCCGGCATCGGCGCGTGGACCGCGCAGATGATCGCGATGCGGGCGCTGCGCTGGCCGGACGCGTTTCCCGCCGGCGACCTCGCCGTGCGCCGGGCGCTCGGCGTGACGAGCGCGAGTCGGGCCGAGGCGGCGAGCGGCGCCTGGCGACCGTGGCGCGCGTACGCGTTCATGCACCTGTGGGCGCGCTCCGCGCGCTCCGTATCGAGGAGGACAGGATGAGGATCTCGGCAACGCACGATCGCGATGCGGTGGCACCGGCGTCTGCGCGGACCCCGGCGGCGACCCGGACCGTCTGGTGCCGCTACCGGAGCCCGCTGGGCCCGATGAGGATCGTCGGCGACGGCCGCGCGATCACCCACGCGACCTTCGACGGCCAGAAGTATGATCCGACGGCGAGCGACGATTGGCGCGAGGATCCGCGCGATCGGTGCCTCGTGGAAGCCGCGCGTCAGCTCGATCGCTACTTCGCCGGACGCCTCGCCGTCTTCGACCTGCCGCTCGCGCCCCGCGGCACCCGCTTCCAGCAGGCGGTCTGGCGGGCGATCGCCGGCGTGCCCGCCGGGAGCACGATCAGCTACGGCGAGCTCGCGCGACGCGCCGGACGGCCGGCGGCGGTCAGGGCCGCGGCCGCGGCGACCGGCCGCAATCCGCTGTCGATCGTCGTTCCCTGCCACCGGATCGTCGGCGCCGACGGTTCACTGACCGGCTACGCCGGGGGCCTCGATCGCAAGCGGGCGCTGCTCGCGATCGAGCACGCGGCGGCGGCACCGGCGCGATGAGGGGCGCCGATCTCGCGCGGCTGGTCGTGCTGGCGATGCTCTGGAGCCTGTCGTTCGTCTTCATGCGCGTCGTGGCCGGGCCGCTCTCGCCGGTGTGGACCGCGACCCTGCGCATCCTCGTCGGCGGGCTCGCGCTGGTCGGCTTCCTGGTGGCGACCGGCGTCGACGCCGGGCTGCGCCGTCACTGGCGCGCGTACCTCGTCGTCGGCCTGGTCAATTCGGCGGCGCCGTTCCTGCTGTTCGCGTGGGCGGCGCTGACGCTGCCGGCGTCCTACCTCGTCGTGTTGAACGCGGCCGCGCCGATGTTCACCGCGGTCGGCGCCGCGCTGCTGTTCGGCGAGCGTCTGGGCGGCCTCAAGGCCGCCGGGCTCGCCGCCGGCGCGGCCGGGGTCGCGCTGGTGAGCCGGGCGGGTCCGCTCGACCCCACGCCGATCGTCATGCTGGCGCTCGCCGCGAGCCTCGCGGCCGCCGCGTGCTACGCGACCGCCGGGCTGTGGCTCAAGCGCCACGGCGGCGGTCTCGCGCCGGTCGCGATCGCCGCCTGGAGCCAGACCTTCGGCGGCCTCGCGCTCCTCCCGGTCGCGTTGGCCACGCCGATGCCCGGCCCGCTCACCGCCGGCGTGATCGCGAATCTCCTCGGGCTCGCGCTCCTGTGCAGCGCGCTCGCCTATCTCCTCTATTACCGTCTGGTGCGCGACGCCGGACCGACGCGCGCGATGACCGTGGCCTTCCTGATGCCGCCGTTCGGCATGGTCTGGGGCGCGACCTTCCTCGGCGAGACGATCACGCTGCCGATGCTCGTCGGCACCGCGCTGGTGATCGCCGGGACCTCCGCGATCCTGCGACCGGCGCGCGCCGCTTGATCGGCGGCGGGCGAGCGTTCATAGTGGGCGCCCGGCTGTGCGCCGTGTCGCGGCGGGCCGAATGACGTCATGCCGATCGAGCCTGTCGATCCCGCGCTCGCCCAATACCTCGCCAGCGTCGCCGCCGAGGTGCCACCCCTCGCCGACGGCTCGCCGGTGTCGCGGCGCCACCGCATGGAGCTGATCGCGCACCGGTTCCCCGCGGCGGAGGACGACGTCGCCCGCGGCGAGGCCTGGATCGTGGCGCCCGGACGCGAGATCGCGGTGCGCCTGTACCGCGCCTCGCCGGGCCTGAAACCGGCGATCGTCTATCTGCACGGCGGCGGCTGGGTCGCCGGCAGCCTCGCCACGCACGACGGCGCCTGCGCGGCGCTCGCGCGCGACGCCGACGCGGTGGTCGCGAGCGTCCATTACCGGCGCGCACCGGAGAATCCGTGGCCGGCGCCCAACGACGACGCGTACGCCGCGCTCGCGTGGCTCGCCGGGCACGCGACCGCGCTGGATGTCGATGCCGCGCGGATCGGCATCGCCGGGGACAGCGCCGGCGCCCATCTCGCGCTCGGCTGCGCGATCGAGGCGCGCGACCGCGGCGGCCCGGTCGTCGCGATGCAGCTCTTGATCTACCCGGTCGTCGAGCCGGTCTTCGACACGCCGAGCTACCGCGATCACGCCCAGTCGCCGACGCTCACCCGCGCCGACATGATCGCCTATTGGGACGCGTACCTGCCCGGCGGCGGCGGCGATGCGCGCGCCGTGCCGACGCGCGATACGCTCGCCGGGCTTCCGCCGGCGCACATCGTCGTCGCCGGGATCGATCCGCTGCACGACGAGGGTGCGATGCTGGCGACCCGTCTCGAGGACGCCGGCGGGTCGGCGACGCTCGTCGACGAGCCCTCTCTCGTGCACGGCTTCCTGCGCGCGGCGAGCTACGCGGCCGCGGCGCGCGGCGCCCAGGCGGCGCTCGGGCGGGCGGCGGGTACGCTGCTGCGACGGTGAATCGATGACGCCCACCGATCCGCGCGCGCCGCGCCGCGTGCCCGAATCGCGGTTCGACCCGACCGGCATCGACGACGGCCAGGGAGGCATCGCGCTGGCGCCCCGGCGGCCGGCGTTGCGCGCCACCGCCTGGATCGCGATCGTCACCGTGGCGATCGCGGTCGGTGCGCTGGCCTGGCGGACGCTGGAACGGCAGGGCGTCGAGCGTGCCTACGCCGACGGCGTCAAGGCGCTCGCCAACGGGCGGACCGACGACGCGCGCCTCGCCTTCGACCGGGTGATCGCGAGGCGTCCCGACTGGGCGCACGCCTGGCGCCAGCGCGGATACGCCGCCGCGACCGCCGATGCCGCGGTCGCCGACTTCAGCCACGCGATCGCGCTCGACCCGAACGACGCCGAGGCCTACGCGGCGCGCGGTCGCGCCTGGCTGCGCGGTCGCGATCCGTCGCGCGGCGCGCGCGATCTCGCGACCGCGCTCGCGCTGGCCTCCTCGACCGGTGTGGATCCGGCCACCGTCGTCGCCTGGCGCGCCGATCGGGGCGCCGCGCTCGACGAGTCCGGCGACCCGACCGCCGCCGCGGCCGAGTGGAAGGCGGTCGCCGATGCTCGCGGTCGTGGCGAGGATCACCGTCGGGTCGCGCTCGCGCTCGCATCGGCCCGCGATTGGGCGGGAGCGCGGGCGGCGCAGGATCGGGCGATCGCCGCCGGCGCCGAGCCCGCCTGGTACGGCGAGCGGGCGCTGATCGCGATGCGGCTGGGCGACGACGAGGCCGCCGGACTCGATCTCGTCCGGTGCGCGCAACTCGACGCGACCTGCGCCGCGGCGTTCGGCGTGCGCGCCGGCGAGCTCGCCCGCGAGCTCGGGCGCCCGCCGCCGGTCGGCGCGCGCTGAGCGACCGGTGACCGGAGCGTCTATCATCGACGACTCCGCGCGCGCCCGTCCGTTCGTCCCGAGTTGATCGACCCGATGCCCGACGACCCCGCCGAGGAGCGGTACCGGTGAGTGCCGCCGCCGGCGTCGATGCGCTGCGCGTGCGCTTCGAAGCGCAGCGCGCCGCGCATGCCCGCGAGCCCTATCCATCGCTCGCGTCGCGGCTCGACCGCCTGGCGCGCCTGCTCGCGCTGGTCCGCGAACGCGAGCGGGATCTCGTCGACGCGATCGACGCCGACTTCGGTCACCGTTCGTCGCACGAGACCCGGCTCGCCGAGCTCTACATCGTCGCCGCGGGCGCGAAGCACGCGATGCGCTCGCTGCCGCGCTGGATGCGCCGACGCAAGGTTGCGACGCCGGTGCAGCTCAAGCCCGGTCGCGCGTACGTCCTGCCGCAGCCGCTGGGCGTCGCCGGCATCGTCAGCCCGTGGAACTACCCGGTCCAGCTCGCGCTCGCGCCGGCGATCGGCGCGCTCGCCGCCGGCTGCCGGGTGATGCTCAAGCCCTCCGAGGTCACGCCGGCGACCTCGGCGCTGCTCGCGCAGGCGATCGGCGGGCGCTTCGGCGCCGACGAATTCGTCGTCGTCACCGGCGGTGCCGAGATCGGCGCGGCGTTCACGCGGTTGCCGTTCGACCACCTCTTCTTCACCGGTTCGACCGCGGTCGGCCGCGAGGTCGCCATGGCGGCCGCCGCGAACCTGACGCCGGTCACGCTCGAGCTGGGCGGCAAGAGCCCGGCGATCGTCGAGGCGAGCGCCGATCTCGCGCGGCTCGCGCCGCGGCTCGTCGTCGGCAAGCTCCTCAACGCCGGCCAGACCTGCATCGCGCCCGACTACGCGATCGTCCCCCCCGCTCGGGTCGACGCGTTCGTCGCCGCGGTCGGCGACGCGGTGCGCGCGCTCTATCCCGATCCGGCGCGCAGCGCCGACTACACGACGATCGTCAACGACCGCCATTTCGCCCGTCTCGACGCGCTGGTCGCCGACGCGCGCGCCAAGGGCGCCGCCATCGTGACGATCCCGCCGGACGCGCGCCCCGATCCGACGACCCGGCGCTACCCGCCGACGCTGATCGTCGGCGCCCGCGACGGCATGGCGATCATGGAGGAGGAGATCTTCGGGCCGCTGCTGCCGGTCGAGATCCTCGGGACGGTCGACGAGGCGATCGCCGCGGTGCGCCGCCGGCCGCGACCGCTCGCCTTCTACGTGTTCACCGACGACCGCGCGGTGCGCGAGCGGATCCTGCGCGAGACGATCGCCGGCGGCGTGACCGTCAACGATACGCTGTGGCACTTCGCGCACGAGGAACTGCCGTTCGGCGGCGTCGGCGCCTCGGGCATCGGGGCCTACCACGGCGAGGCCTCGTTCTCGACGTTCAGCCACCTGAAGAGCGTGTTCGTCCAGCCGCGGTTCGCCGCCGCGAGCCTGCTCTACCCGCCGTACGGAGCGACGTTCGAGAGGGTGCTCGCGCTGCTCAAGCGCCTGTGACGTCGCGCCGGGTCGTTCGACGCCGCCGCCGCGGTCGCGCCGGACGTCGCTAGAGCGTGACCGCGAGGTCCGGCAGCGCCTTGCCCCAGACCGCGAGCCGGTAGGGGCGCGGCTCGGCGCGGTAGTAGGGATCGGCCTCGATCAGCTGCACGACGCGCTCGCGCGACCCGACCTCGAAGACCCACAGACCGCCGACGACCGGACCGTCGGGACCGCCGCGCAGGCCGCCGGCGATGACGATCTCGCCGGCGTGGGCCCGCAGGTAGGCGAAATGGTCGGGTTCGAGTCGTCGGCGAACGTCGGCCATCCGCGGCGTCTCGTCGAACAAGGCGATCCAGCGCATCGTGTGCTCCCGGAGAAATCGATGATGGAATCCGCGCCGATCGGCTCACGGCGCGCGGCGCCGCACGACGCGCAGGTCGAACGGCAGGCGCTTCGGCGGGTCGAACGACTCCCAGTGGCCGCGGAACCGGCGTTCATCGAGCCTGCCGATGAAGACTCCGGTCTTGCGGCCGTCGACGAACTCGGCGATCTCGATCGTCGGGTCGTCGGCGGCGCCGTCCATACCCTGCGCGTTGAAGCGGCCGCGCAGCGCGATCCGACGGCCGACCCGGTCGTAGGAGTAGTGCCCCGAATAGTCCTCGCCGACGACGTCGGCCGACGCGCCGCTGCCGCGCACGATGTCGCGCACCTCGAGGCGCATGTGCACGGCGAGCGAATTTCCGATCCTGCCTTCGAGCTCGATGACCGCGACCGGCGAGCGCTCGACCCGGTCCGCCGCCGCCGCGCGCTCGACGCCGGTCAGGCCGACGAGCGCGAGCGTCAGCAGGCCGATCACCGTCGACCTCCTGGTGCGCGTCGTCGCGCCGGAACCGCTCGCCGTCATCGCTCGCGCGCCTCGTAGCGATCTCGCAGACGACGCGACTTGATCTCGCCGCGCTGACAGTAGCGGCAGCCGCAATAGACGCCTTGCCGGTGGGCGTCGGGGAAGTGGCGCCAGCCCACCGACTGCGGCAGCGCGCGCACCGCGTGGATTTCGGCCGGCCCGATCGAGCGTGGGACGAGGACCTCGTAGCCCAGCGTCCGGTCGCGGGCGAGCGTCCCCGCCGCTTGCGCCGCGGTCGTGCGCCGCTTCTGCTCGTCGTAGCGTCCGGCCCAGACCGGCTCGTCGTCGGTGAGCCGGAAATAGACGCCGGTCGCGACCCGGAAGCCGCGCTTCTTCAGCTCGCGCAGCCACTGGTGGGTGACGGCGAAGTCGGCGACGACCGGCAAGGCGAACACGCCGGTGGGGCGGTCGGGCGCCGGGCCGGTCGCGGCCCGTGCCAGCCGCAGTCCGGCGCGCCGGATCGACGCGACGTCGCGCTCGTCGGCGATGTGGACGAAGATGGGCATCGGAGCGACCGGTGTGCGTGGGCGGCCGGTCGGGGATCACGCGGTCGACCGGCCGCCGCCGGCGCCCGCCGACGCGAGCGAGTCGAGCAACGCCTCGAGCGAACGCACCGCCGCCCCGAGGTCGGCGCGGGCGATCGCGCGGGTGTGCTCGACCGCGGCGGCCCGAACGCGGGCGTCGACGACATCGAAACGGCGCCGTCCTTCGCGGGTCAGCGTCACCAGACGCGAGCGACGATGGCGCGGGTTGTCGGCGAGCACGACCAATCCGGCATCGGCGAGTTCGTCGACGATCTGCTGGATGCGCTGACGTGTCACGCCGCGCAGGTCGGCGATGCGTGGCACCGTCGTCGGGCCGCCTTCGGCCAGGATCCGCAACAGGCCCCAGGTCCCTCCCCCGCGTTCGCTCACCGCGCCGAGCCGGCGTCCCGCCTCGCGCAGCGCGAAATACGCGTCGAGTGTCCGGACGACGAGGCGGTAGGCGGTCGTCGCGCGAGGCTCGGCCGACCGGGCGGTCCGTCGTCGATCGGCGGTGGGGCGGCGCGCGGTAGGCACGGCGTCGATGATAGCGGAGGGGGTTGACAACAACAAGTAAATTGTCACAATGACAATGCATTTGTCAATAGACAGGAGCCCGCCATGGAGACCGTCGACACGTTCGGAACGCGATGCGCGTGGGGGTCTCGCATGCACGGCCCGGCCCGCCGGGCGCGATCGGCGCGCTGCGGCTGCATCGCGTCGCCGGCGCGGTGGTCGTTGAAGCGCGCGCTCGCGCGGCAGTTCCGGTCGCCCGCCGGCTGGGCGGGTCGCTTCGCCGGTATCGCCATGGCGCTCAAGAACCGCGCGCGCCTGCGCTGGACGCTCGAGCTCCTGAACGCGCGTCGCGGCGAGAGACTCCTCGAGATCGGACCCGGCCCCGGAGTGGCGATCCGATGGCTGATCGACTCCGTTCCGGGCGTGCTCGTCGACGCCGCCGAACCGTCGGCGGTGATGCGCGACCAGGCGTCACGGCGCAACCGCGCGGCGATCTCCGAGGGGCGCGTGCGCGTGTTCGACGCGACCTCGGCGGCCCTGCCTTGCGCCGACGGGACCTACGACGCGGTCCTGACGAGCAACGTGGCGATGTTCTGGGACTCGCCGCACCGGGATCTGGCCGAGATCGCTCGCGTGGTCAAGACAGGCGGGCGGCTGGTCGTAACGGTCCAAATGCGGGGCGCCCGTTCGCTCGAGGAGATCGGCCGCTGGACCGCCCGGTTCATCGGCGCGGCGGAGCGCGCCGGTTGGCACGAGGTCGCGCGCGATTGGAGGCCGATGCACCCGGTCGGATGCGTCGGCATCGTCCTGGGGCGCGCCTAGCGCCGGATCGGCGTCCGGTCGGCCGTGGCCCGCCGCCGCCGCTCAGGCCGGATGCGCGTGCACCTCGCGCGCCGCGCGCAACCCCGATTCGATCGAACCCTGGATCCAGGCGTGCGCGAGCGAGGCGTGCTCGCCGGCGAAGTGGATCCGGCCTTCCGGCGCGATGATGTGCTCGTGGAGCAGGCCCTGCTGGCCCGGCTCGAACAACGCGAAGGCGCCGCCGGCGTACGGGTCGTCGTGCCACATCCAGGACGCTCCAACCTCGAATTCCTCGAGGATCTGCGGATGGATCGCGGCGACGTTCTCGATCGCCTGCTCGATCCGGTCGTCGGGCGGCAGCGAGCCCCAGCGCTGCGCGTCCTCGGACCAGGTGTAGCTCGCCAGCAGGACGCCGCGGCCGGTCGCGCGGCCGGCCTCGGGATAGTAGAGATTGCGGATCGGCAGGTCGGTCACCGTGCCGCCGCCGACGATGCCCTCGTCCTCCTCCCAGAAGCGGCGGCGGCACTGGAAGAAGATCTTCGCCGACGCGTCGTAGCGGAGCTGGCGGATCGCGCGCCGCTTCGCGTGCGAGAACGGCTTCAGGACCTCGACGTGGCGCAGCACCGGGAACGGGACGGTGACGACCGCGTAATCGGCGACCA
The DNA here is from genome assembly GCA_046347725.1 of Burkholderiales bacterium. GTDB lineage: Bacteria > Pseudomonadota > Gammaproteobacteria > Burkholderiales > Casimicrobiaceae > VBCG01. Next base: position 65,955 of record JAXMFN010000002.1, on the reverse strand, counting down.
CCCGGCCGCGTCCGGCCGCGGTCTCGTAGTGGACGGTGACCTCGCGTTCGGACTGGTCGAGTGCGGCCATCCGCGCGCCGAAGCGTACGCGCCGGCCGAGCTCCGGCACGAACGAGTCGGTCAGCCGGTCCGAGCCGCCGTCGATGCGGACCATGTCGGTGTAATAGTTGCCGACCTCCTCGCGCAGCAGTTCGAGGAAGCAGGAGTTCATGATCGACTCCTGGTTGTTCACCAGGCCGAACACCTCGATCGCCGCCTCCGACCAGCCCTGCCGTTCGAGGAACTCGCGCGTCGAGTAGCCGTCGAGCTCGGCGACGATCGCCCGCCAGGCCTCCTCGCCGTCGCGTTCGATCCGTTGCGCGTACGGCTGCAGCAGCGCCTGCCAGCGCGCGCCCGAGACGATGCCGCGATCATGCTCGGCGAGCTCGTCGCCCAGGAGGCCGGGGTCCGACTCGAAGTCGGCGAGCCGCATCTTGCGGCCGAACAGGTGGCAGTACGCCCTCGGGTTATGCATCGTGAAAGGCTCGACCGCCAGGCCGGCGCGCTCGACCAGCGCGAGGGTGAGCCTGTGCGAGCGCGGGATGCGCATCGCCCCGGCCTCGCCGTACAGGCCGTGCGCGAACGGTTCGCGCATCGTGTAGATCCGCCCGCCGACGCGCTGGCGCGCCTCGACGATCGCGACGTCGTGCCCGGCGCGGACGAGCTCGTGCGCGCAGACGAGTCCGGCGACGCCGGCGCCGACGACGACGACCCGGTGGCGCCGTCCGGTCCGTGGCGGCAGTCCGTCGCGCAGGATCGCCAGGTCGCGGTCGAGGTCGTGCGATCGCATCGGCCGTACCCGGGGGCGCTAGAGGATGCGGTGGAACCAGAGCACGGATAGCCCCGCCGCCACCGCGGTGAGGAGCGCCGCCGCCGCCGCGAAGAGCGCGGTGACCTCCATCGTCTTGCGCTCGAACGAGAGCGACGTATTGAGCGATCCGTAGATCTTCTTCAGCTCGTCGGCGGAGGCGGCGGCGTGGTATTCGCCCCGCGTGACCAGCGCGATCGACTTGAGCGCGTCCTCGTCGAGGCGCACGCGCATCGACCAGCCCTCGACGCCGACGATGTCGCCCTGCGGCGTGCCGACGCCGACCGTGTAGACGCGCACGCCGCGCTCGGCGGCCATTTTCGCCGATTCGACCGGATCCGGACCGGTCGTCGACTGCCCGTCGGTCAGCAGGATCACGACCGCCGAGGCGTGCGAGCCGGGCTCGACCGGGGCCGGCGGCTCCTTCTTGGCGTCCTTCGGCGGCTCGGAGCCGAACGGGCGCGGCGCGTCGAATTTCTTCGGGCGTGGGTTGGCGCTGCGCAGATCGAACTCGACGTCGGGCACGATCGCCTTGAGCGACACGAGGATCGCGCTGCCGACCGCGGTACCCCGCTGCATCGCCAGGCGGTCGATCGCCGCGTGCAGCTCGTCGCGCGACTGGGTCGGCGCCTGGACGAGCGAGGCGGTGCCGGCGAACGCCACGAGGCCGACGCGCGCGTGCGAAGGCAGGTCGGAAACGAAGGCGCGGACCGCCTCCTGCGCCGCGGCGAGGCGTGTCGGCTTGATGTCGGTGGCGCGCATGCTGCCGGAGATGTCGATCGCCAGCACGATCGTCTCGTGCCGGGTCGGCAGGCGGATCTCGGCCTCGGGGCGCGCGGCGGCGACGATCATCAGCGCGATCGCCGCGAGCATCAGCGCCGGCGGCACGTGCCGGCGCCGGCCGGCACCGCCCGCCAGCGCCTGGCGCACCAACGAGAGGTTCGCGTAGCGGACCGCCTGGCGTCCGCGCCGGCGCAGCAGCCAGGCGTACGCGGCGACGAGCAGCGGCAGCGCCGCCAGACCCCACAGCAGCTCGGGCCATTCAAACGACACGGCGGGCTCCGAGGTGGCTCGGCAGCGCGCCGCCGGCGGCGAGCCGGGTGCGGCGCTTGCGCAGGTCGGCGAAGCGCAGGACCGCGGAGGCGAGGTCGTCGTCGGTGGCGAGTTCCAGCGCATCGATGCCGGCGCCCGCGTAGGCGTCGCGGATCTCGGCCTCGCGGGCGCGCGCCGCCTCCTCGAAGCGGCGGCGGAACCCCCGGTCGTGGGTGTCGACGAGGAGCTGCTCGCCGGTCTCGGCGTCCTCGATCAGCACCATGCCGAGGTCGGGCAGCGCCCGCTCGAGCGGGTCGACGACGCGCACCGCGATCGTCTCGTGGCGCATCGCCAGGCGTCCGAGCGGCTTCGCCCAGCCCGGCTCGCTGATGAAGTCGGAGACGACGAACACCAGCGAGCGCCGCGGCACGATCCGCAGCGCGGTTTCGACCAGCTCGGCGAGCCTTGTTCCGGCCGAGCGCGGTCGCGCCGGGCGGTTGTGCAACCGATCGACCAGCGAGAGCACCTGGCGGCGTCCGCCGCGCGACGGCAGCACGGTGTCGACGCGGTCGCCGTAGAGCAGCGCGCCGACGCGGTTGCCGTGCCGTGTCAGGAGGCGCGCCAGCACGGTGACGAAGTCGGCGGCGACCGAGTGCTTGCGCACGTCGCCGGAGCCGAAGTCGACCGACGCCGACAGGTCGACGAGGAACCAGGCGGCGACCTCGCGGTCCTCGGTGTACTCGCGCACGTACGGCGTCTGCAGCCGCGCGGTCACGTTCCAGTCGATGTGGCGGACGTCGTCGTGGTACTGGTACTCGCGCAGGTCGGCGAGATCGAGCCCGAAACCGCGGAACAGCGTCCGGTAATCGCCGTGCAGCAGGCCGTCGAGCCGGCGGATCACCGTCCACTCGAGGCGCCGCAACAGCGCCTCGGGGTCGTGCCGCCGCTTCGCCGCCGCCGGTTCCGGTGCCGGTTTCTTCACGTCAGCGCGACGTGGGTCTCGAGCGGCTTGTCCGGCGCCGGGATCTTGCGCAGGATCTCGAGGACGATCGAGTCGGCGGACACGCCGTCGGCCAGCGCGTCGTAGGACAGCGAGATCCGGTGGCGCAGCACGTCCGGCGCGAGGTCGATCATGTCCTCGGGCAGCGCGTAGGTCCGCCCGCGCAGGAAGCCGAGCGCGCGCGCGCCCTCGACCAGCCCGATGGTCGCGCGCGGGCTGGCGCCGAAGGTGATGTAGCGCGCGAGGTCCTTCAATCCGAAGCGCGCCGGCTCGCGGGTGGCGGCGACGAGCTTCACCGCGTACTGCATCAGCGCCGGGTCGACGTAGCCGGCGCGGCATTCGCGGTAGAGCGCCGACAGCTGTTCGGTGGTCGCGACCGGCATCACGTCCTGCGTCGATCCGGTCATCCGCTCGACGATCACGAACTCCTCGGTCTCGGTCGGGTAGCCGACCAGCACCTTCATCATGAAGCGGTCGACCTGCGCCTCGGGCAGCGGATAGGTGCCCTCGGTCTCGATCGGGTTCTGCGTCGCCATGACGAGGAACGGTTCGGGCACGCGATGGGTCTCGCCGGCGATCGTCACCTGCCGCTCCTGCATCACCTCGAGCAACGCACTCTGCACCTTCGCCGGCGCGCGGTTGATCTCGTCGGCCAGCAGCAGATTGGTGAACACCGGCCCCAGCGAGGTCGCGAACTCGCCGGTCTTCTGGTTGTAGATCCGCGTGCCGACCAGGTCGGCGGGAACGAGGTCCGGCGTGAACTGGATGCGGCGGAACGTGCCGCGGATCGTGCGCGCGAGCGTCTTCACCGTCAGCGTCTTGGCGAGCCCGGGCACGCCTTCGACGAGCAGGTGGCCCTGCGCCAGGATCGCGACCAGCACGCGCTCGAGGAACGGGTCCTGGCCGACGACGACCTTCTTCACCTCGTAGAGGATGCGCTCGGTCAGCGGCGCGTTGTGCGTGGGAGCGAGCTTCGGGTCGTCCATGCGGGTTCCTCGGTGGTGCGGCGGAAACGTCGTGCGAGTCGGCGGCGCCGGCGGCGCGCCGGTCAGAAGGGCGACATGCCGGCCCCGGCGGCGGCGTTCTCGATCGGCACGGCGAAGCCGATGCCGACGAACACCCGCTGCTCGGTCGGATTGAGGATCGCGGTGACGATGCCGACGACCTCGCCGTCCATCGTCACCAGCGGGCCGCCCGAGTTGCCGGGGTTGGCCGCCGCGTCGAACTGGATCAGGTTCGACAGGATCCGCTTGCCGTCCGACGAGCGGTATTCGCGCTTCAGGCCCGAGATCACGCCGGCCGAGGCCGACGGCCCGATGCCGAACGGGAATCCGACGGCGACGACCTCGTCGCCGGGAACGAGGTCCGCGGTCGAGCGCAGCACGGCCGCCTGCAGGTCGTCGGGCAGCTTGGTCGCCCGCAACACCGCGAGATCGTGCTCGGGCTGCATGCCGATCACCGTCGCCTCGGACTCGGTGCCTTCGTGGAAGATCACCTTGAGCTTCGACGCGCCGAGCACGACGTGGAGGTTGGTGAGGATGATGCCTTTGTCGACGATCACCACGCCGGTGCCCACGCCGGTGCCCTTCTCGACATCGGGGTGGTTCTCGGGCAGGCCGCCTTTGCCCTTGTCCACGTCCCTGTCTTTGCCGGCGCCCGACTTGTCCTGACCGGCCGCCGGCGGTCTCGCCTCGGCGCGCTTCGACCCCGGGTCGGTCGGCGTCTTCCCGTCCGGTTTCGCCGATGGCTTGGACGCGCCCTTTTCGCCGGACCTCTTGCCGTCCTTGCGATCGTCCCTGGCGGCGTCCTCCGGGTAGCCCGAGCCGACGACGCGCACGACCGACGGGCGGATCGCCTCGTACGCCTTGGCGGCGCGCGAGGGCAGCGTCTTGTTGGCGAGCGTGTGCAGGACCGCGCCGTCGATGTCTTTCTGGGTCAGCGCACGCGGCGCGGGTTTGGCCTGCATCCACAGCGCCACCGCGAGCGCGCCGGCGAGCAACCCGGCCGCGATCCCCAGCCAGCGTTCGTGTCGCCGGGCGAACGCACCGGCGACGACGCGCAATCCGCGGGACGCGACGGTCGCGGCGTCGGCCGGCGTCGCCGGCGCGGCCGGGGCACCCGGCGTCGCTGACGGCGTCATGCCGGGCGAGCGGCTGTAGAGCGCGGTTCGACGCATGGCGGTCGCGGGGAGTCGGACGCCGGCCGGAGCCTGGAGGGGAATCCGGTCGGATGCCTAGGATAGAGGCATTCGGGGCGAGCCGCCAGACGGGCCCGCGGGCCGAGTCGGCGGCCGCGATCGCGTATTGCCGACGCACCGGCTCAATCAGCGGTCGGTGGGCGAGCGGCAGACGCGACGCGAGACCGATCAGCAACCCGTGCCCGGCAGCGCCGGGCGGCGAGTCGCCCGCGCTGCCGGGCCGCTGGTCACGGCTCGCGCTCGTGGATCGCGAGCTTCTTCATCTTCTCCCAGAGATTCTTGCGGCTGATGCCCAGCGCCTGGGCGGTGCGCGCCACATGCCACTCGTTCGCGTCGAGCGTACGGCGTATGTACGCGCGTTCGCAGGCCTGCAGATGGCCTTCGAGCGAGGTCGGGCCGCTGCTCGGCGACAGTTCGCGGGCGAGGTCGTCGGCGAACAGGTCCTCCGGTCGCAACAGTGGGCCGGGGGCGATGATGCAGGCGCGCTCGATCGTGTGCTTGAGCTCGCGGACGTTGCCGGGCCACGGGTAGTCGAGCAGCGCCTGCTCGGCGGCGGGGTGCAGCGACATTCGGTCGGTCCGGTGCTCGCGGGCGAATTCCTCGAGGAAGCCGCGCGCCAGCCAGAGGATGTCTTCGGGGCGCTCGCGCAGCGGCGGGATGCGCAGGTTCACCGCGTTGATCCGATAGTACAGGTCCTCCCGGAATCGCCCCTGGGCGACCAGCGCCTTCAAGTCCTGGTTGGTGGCGCAGATGAGGCGCAGGTCGACGCTCACCGGTTGCTCGCCGCCCACGCGCAGGAAGCGCCGTTCCTGGATCGCACGCAACAGCTTCACCTGCAGCGGCAGGGGCAGCTCGCCGATCTCGTCGAGGAAGAGCGTGCCGCAGTCGGCCTGCTCGAAGAGGCCCTTGCGCGCGCGCACCGCGCCGGTGAAGGCGCCCTTCTCGTGGCCGAAGAGCTCGGACTCGAACAGCGACTCGGTGACCGCGCCGCAGTTGACCGGCACGAACGGACAGCGGTCGCTGTCGCGCGCGAGGTGGTCGAAGCGGATCGCGACGCGCTCTTTGCCGACGCCGGACTCGCCGGTGATCAAGAGCGTTCCGGCGTGTCGCGCGAGGCGCGGCAGCACCCGGCCGATGGCCTGCATCGACGGCGAGACGCCGAGCGCCTCGCCGGCGTCGCCGGAGGACGCCGGTGCCGGGACCGTCGAGCGGACCTTGAGCACGAGCTGCTCGATGTCGAACGGCTTGGTGACGTAGTCGGTGGCGCCCAGCTTCAGCAGCTCGACGGCGCGATCGATCGATCCGTAGCCGGTGATGAAGATCGTCGGCGGCAGCGCGAGCCCCCGGCGCCGGCTCTCGATCCACAGCTCGTCGCCGCCGACGTCGGGCAGACGGATGTCGCTGATGACGGCGATGTACGGGTGCTTGGCGAGCGCCGCCTGCCCTTCGCGTCCGGTCCGGTGCCAGTCGACCGCGAAGCCCTCGAGATCGAAGCGCACGCACAGCGACTCGCCCATGATCGGGTCGTCCTCGATCAGGCAGATCCGCGGTCGCGCGCTCACGCCGCAGGCTCGCTCTGGGGGATGCGCACGGTGAACACCGTGCGACCGGGTTCGCTCGCGACCTCGATCGTGCCGCCGAGCTGCATGACGATCTGGTAGCAGACCCACATCCCGAGGCCGTGTCCGCCTCCGCTCTTGGTCCAGAACGGCTCGAAGACGTACTCGACCTGGTCCTGCGGGATATGCCGCCCGTCGTTCGAGACCTCGACGACGAGATCGCGCCCGTCGGTGTCGGCGCGGAACCCGACCCGGCCTCCCGCCTCGACCGCGTTCGCCGCGTTGAGCAGCAGGTTGATCAGGACCTGGCGCACCAGCGTCGAGGGTAGGCGCAGGTCGCCGGTGATCGATGAACTCCAATCGAGGAGGGCCGACCGGCCGGCGAGGTTGGGTGCGACCAGCGTGCGAACGTCCTCGATATCCTGCGGCGTCAGGGCGTGCGCCTCGACCCGCGCTTCGACCAGCATCGCGCCGACGGTGTCGCGGATCTGCACCAGTCCCCGCTCGATCAGGGCGAGTCCGCGCGTCACCAGCGGGTCGTCGGAGCCGTGCACCTTCAGCGTGTTGAGCGTGTTCAGCATGCCGCCGAGCGGATTGTTGACCTCGTGGGCGATCGCCGCGGCGAGGCGGCCGACCGCCGCGAGCCGCTCGGAGAAGATCACCTGGCGCTCGAGCTCCTCCTTCTCGCGCAGGTCCTGGACCATCGACCGGAACGCGGTCCCGAGCCGGCCGATCTCGTCGCGGGATTCCTCGACGGTGATCTCCCCGGGCTCGGGCAGGCGCTCGCCGACGCGCTCCATGCTGCGGGCGAGCGAGGTGAGCGGCTCGGCGAATCGCCGCGCCCACCACCAGCTCGCCGGGATCAGCAGCGCGACGACCAGTCCGGTGACCAGCGCGGCACGCTGCGCGATCGCGTAGAAGCGCGGGAGGTACGCGTCGCGCGAGTAGGTCATGACCAGCGTGCCCAGCGAGACGCCGTCCGCCTCGATCGGCGTGACGATGTAGAGGAACTCCGAGCCCGGCGGTTCGATCACGCCGGCGTCGGCGCCCCGCAGCGTGTCGAGCGTCGATTGCAGCCGGTGGAGGTCGGGATTGCGCCGGGCCGGATCGGTCAGCACCGGGTAGTCCTTCGGGCGCGTCGAGACGTAGACCTGGCGGCGGTTGTCGAGGACCAGGATCTCGGTCGCCTCCTGCGGACTGCGGTCCGGGGCGGCCGCGGCGAACGGCGTGTTGATGATCTCGAACGCCCGCCACACGTCGTCGTGGGTGATCGGCGTCACCAGCGTGCGTGCCAGCAGGCGACCCAGTCCCGATGACGTGGCGATCAGGTCGCGCCGCAGCGCGTCGTACTCCCGCCCGATCGTCGAGACGGTGACGAGGCCGGCGGTGATGACGACGAGCAACACCCCGCGCAGCGGGATCTTGTAGCGGAAGCTGAGGTCACGAAACGGCCGCACCGGCCACTCCACGGGTCGCCGCCACCATCTGGCGGATGCCGTCGAACAACGCCGTCTCGCCGGCGGTGAATCCGTCGAGGTTCAACTGCGCGAGTAGCCTCCGGCCGCGCTCGTCGCGGCCCATGCCGATCAGGGCGGCGCGCAGACGCTCGATCTTCGCCTTCGGCAGGCGGGCGTGGCCGACGAACGGCGGGAATCCGAACGGTTGGGAACGGGCGATCACCCGTGTCCTGCGCGCACCGGTGGAGTCGGTTCGGGCGAGCGTCTCCCAGACGTAGCCGTCGACCGCGCCGCCGTCGGCGAGCCCGGCGGCGACCGCGTCGACGACCGAGCGGTGCGCCCAGGTGAAGAACGTGCGGCGGAAGAACGCGTCGGGCCGCTCCTGCAGACGGACGAGCGCGTAGGTTGGGTACAGGTAGCCGGAGTTCGAGTCGGGGTCCGAGTAGGCGAACACTCCGCCGCGCAGATCGAGGATCGATCGGGCCCGCGTATCGGACTCCGGAACGATCAGGTAGGAGCGGTAGAGCGGCGCGCCGGCGTAGAGCGGCACCGCGACCAGGCCGAGCTCGCTCGCGTGACGGACGTACGGATAGCCGCAGATCCAGCCGAAATCGAGGCCGCCGCCGCGCAGCGCGTCGACGATCTCGCGGTAGGTCCCGCGCTGCACGAACTGGACCGGCCCGTCGAGCGCGTCCTGCAGGTAGCCGCGCCAGGCGTTGAGGAGCGTGATCTGGTTGTCGAGGAAGACCGGCGTGAGGCCGATCCTCAGCGGCCCCGGTTCCGCCGCGCGCGATGTCGCCGGCGCGATCGCTCCGGCGGCGAGCGCGGCGATCGAGGCGAGGTGACGGCGTCGATCCACGGGGCGGGCGAGAGGCGAGGCGCGCGGCCATTGTATCGGCGGGGACTCCGTCTCGCGAGCGGCGACGGCGGCGGCGCGTCGCGGCGGTCACCGATTCGTAACTTGATGCGCTGCGCCAAGTTACCGGGCGGTGACGACGCCGGAGCCGGCGCCGGAGCAATGCCGCGGCGAATCAGCGGTTTGCGATCGCGGCACGATGGTTGCGTCGAGACCTTCACCCCGCACCGCGCGCGACCGCCGACGACAGGCCCGCGGCGCCGCGGATCGAGCACCCGACCCCGGAGAGATGCCACATGAGCGAGGAACTGAGGGTTTCGCCGATCGAAACGCGTGGCGCGCCCGGCAAGAAGCGCTACGCGATGGTCATCGACACGCGCCGCTGCATCGGCTGCATGGCCTGTCAGGTCGCGTGCAAGGCCGAGTACGACACGCCGCTCGGCGTCAACCGCACCTGGGTTCCGTACAAGGTCGTCGGGACCTACCCGAACGTGAAGAAGCAGTTCCTGCCGCGCCTGTGCAACCACTGCGACGATCCGCCGTGCGTGCGCAACTGCCCGGTCGACGCGACGTACAAGGTCGAGGACGGCGGCTTCGTTCTCCAGCGTTACGAGCGTTGCATCGGCTGCCGTAGCTGCATGGCGGCCTGTCCGTACAACGCCCGGTTCATGCTCCCGGCGCACCGCACCTACACGAACATCACCAGCGTCGTCGACAAGTGCACGTTCTGCTTCCACCGCGTCTCGCAGGGGCTGGTGCCGGCATGCGTGCAGACCTGCATCGGGCGCTCGCGCGTGTTCGGCGACATCAACGACCCGCGCAGCGAAGTCTCGTATCTCGTGGCGAACAACCCGACCCAGGTGCTGCGGCCCGAGCAGGGCACGAAGCCGCAGGTCTACTACATCGGCGCCGATCGCGCGCACACCGAGTTCGCGCGCGACGCCTACCGGCGCATCGATGTCATGGAGCCCGACCGGGCGGCCCTCAACCGGATGTTCCGGATCTAGGAAGCGACGACCATGGGTGACTACACGTGGTTCCACGACGTTTCGTGGCATGCGAGCTACGCGATCTACTTCTTCGTCATCGGGATCAGCGCCGGGCTCGCGTTCCTGTCCTACGGCAGCTGGCTCACCCCGGCGCTGCGCTCGCTGCGCGCGAAGGCGGCGTACGGGTCGGTCGCGCTGCTCACGGTCGGCGGCGCGCTGTTGATCGCCGACCTGTCGCAGCCGATGCGCTTCCTCAACGTGCTCAACCCGGCCTACCTCAAGTTCAGCTCGCCGCTGGCCTGGGGCGCCCTCAACATCGTCGCGTTCGCCGTCTCGTCGGTGGTCTACCTGCTGGCGCTGCGCAAAGGTGACGAATCGCGAGGGCGCTGGCTCGCCGCGCTGACGGCGCTGCTGGCGCTCGGATTGCCGATCTACACCGGCTACGACCTGACCGTCCATCAGTCCCGGGCGGTCTGGAACACGCCGATCATGCCGGTGCTGTTCGTCGCGCTGGCGATCGCGTCCGGCTCCGCGGTGGGCGCGCTGCTCGCGGGCGGCGACGAGGCGGCGCGACGGGTATTGCGCGAATACCTGCTGTGGTCGACGGCGGCGGTGGGGGTGATGCTGGTCTCGATCCTCGGCACGACGAACTACGGCGGATCGGCGGAGGAGCTGACCTTCATCGTGCTGACGACCGGCACGATGGGGCTGGTCTTCGTCGGCCTCGGGATCCTGGCCGGCACCGCCGCACCGGTCGCACTGCTGCTGGCGCCGACCGGTCGTCAGCCGATGGTGCTCCTGCTCTGCGCGGTGCTGGTGCTGGTCGGGGGCGCGGCGCTTCGTTACGCGCTGCTCATGGGACCGCAGCAGCTCCAGACGCTCTACTGACACCAGGCCCTCCGGGAGAACGAACATGGCAAGCTTGAAAGTCACGCGGCGGACCTTCCTCAAGGTGAGCGCGGGCACGACGGCGGCCGCGGCCGCGGCGCCGAACGTCCTGAAGGCGATGGAGCACGAGCTCGGCGGCAAGGACATCGATCCTGTCTCGCTGGCGGAGCGCAAGGCGGTTCCGATCAACTGCCACGTCTGCAACATCCAGGACGGCGCGATCGCCTATGTCGAGAACGGCCGCGTCGTCAAGCTCGAGGGCAATCCGGAGCACGTGTCGACGCGCGGCCGGCTCTGCGCCAAGGGCAACGCCGGCATGTGGTACAGCTACGACCCGGACCGCATCCTCTATCCGCTCAAGCGCGTTGGTGCGCGCGGCGAGGGCAAGTGGAAGCGGATCAGCTGGGACGAGGCGCTCGCCGAGGTCGCCCAGAAGCTCGACGCGGCGATCAAGGAGGATCCGAACTCGGTGTTCCTCAAGTACGGCCGCAACCGCACCGGCGGCGCGATCGACCGCTTCATGCGGACGCTCGGATCGGCGTCGGTGCTCAACCACACGTCGGTGTGCGAGTCGTCGAAGAAGGTCGGCATGGAGCCGACCTGGGGCCCGGACATCGAGACGCCGGACTTCGCCAACACCAAGTACGTCCTCAACTTCGGTTCGAACATCCTCGAGGCCGCGTACTTCCACAACCCGCTGTCGCAGCGCATCGCCGAGGGGCGCGTCGACAACCACATGAAGATCGTCACCTTCGACGTGCGGCTGTCGAACACGGCGGGCTTCTCCGACGAGTGGATCCCGGTGTTCCCGGGCACCGACGGCGCGGTGGCGCTGGCGATGGGCCACGTGATCCTGCGCGACAACCTGCAGGACACCGAGTTCATCAACACCTGGACCAACGTCACCGTCGACGAGTTGAGGCAGCACTACAAGGACTTCACGCCGGACTGGGCGTCGAAGATCTCCGGCGTCCCGGCCGCGACGATCGAGCGCGTCGCGCGCGAGTTCGCGCAGACCAAGCCGGCGACGCTGTTCACCTACCGCGGTCCGGCGAAGCACCTGTACGGTTCGTACAACGAGAAGTCCTGCATGATGCTGCCGATCCTCACCGGCAACATCGAGAAGCGCGGCGGCTACTGCCTGCCGCGCGGCATGGGCTGGCCGCAGCCGGAGCCGGCGCCCGGGGCGCCGGCGAAGGACTCGACGGTCGCCCATCCGCCGGAGTACCCGCTCGCGGCGCACAAGGTGAGCCACATGACCGTGTTCTGGGTCGCGGACGGCCGCCAGAAAGTCAACGTCTGGTTCACCTACCAGGACAACCCGGTCTACACGAACCCGGGCTCGGTCGCGACCTGGGGCAAGGTCTACCGGGACGAAAAGCTCATCCCGTACTTCGTCTCGATGAGCTCGCACATGGGCGAGGAGACCGCGCTCGCCGACCTGATCCTCCCCGACTGTCCGTACCTCGAGCGCTGGGAACCGGAGTCGATGCCCAACTCGCTGTGGCCGTGGCTCGGCATCCGCCAGCCGGTGCACGCCTACCTGGGCGAGAGCCGGGAGAACCGCATCATCCTGCGCGACATCATCCACAAGCTCGACCCGACCGGCAGCAAGGGGATGAAGAAGTTCTGGGACTTCAAGGACGGCGAGGACTACATGCGCCGCCACTTCGACAACGTCCCGGGCCTCAAGGAAGCGGGCGGCGTCGACTGGCTCAAGAAGCACGGCGTCTGGCCGGTCTACGGCAAGCTCGATCCCAAGAGCGGCAAGGTCGTCGACAAGACCGGCCGCGAGATCCAGGCCGAGTACGGGCTGTACATGAAGGAGCTGTCCGCGGCCGACATGAGCGGCGCGAGCGTCGACGCCAAGGGCACGATCGTCAAGAACGGAAAAATCATCGGGGTCAAGCGCAACGGCCGCAACTGCGTCGGCTTCTCGACGGGCAACCGCCTGATCAACGTCCGGGTCGACGAATGGGCGAAGTTCGGCTTCAATCCGATGCCGACGTTCAAGCGCATTCCGTGGCACGAGTCGATGAAGGACGACGAGCTGGTGCTGACGACGTTCAAGCTCAACGTCCATAAGCAATCGCGCACCGCCGCGGTCAAGTGGCTCGCCGAGATCGCCCACGCGAACCCCGCCTGGATGAATCCGGTGACCGCCGCCAAGCTCGGCGTGAAGACCGGCGATCTGATCCGCGTCGAGAGCGGCGTCGGCCACATGGTGACCAAGGCCTACGTCACCGAGGGCATCCACCCGCGCGTCGTCGCGATCGCGACGGCGTTCGGTCACTGGGAGTACGGGCGTCTCGCCACGCTCAAGCTCAAGGAGAAGCCGGCCTTCGGCGGCCAGGAGGATGCGGACCTGCGCAACGTCTGGTGGGACGACCGCGGCGTGCACCCGAACAACATCATCCCGGTGGTGACCGATCCGATCGGCGGATCGCAGGGATGGATGGACACGGTGGTCAAGGTGACCAAGGCCGGTCCGAACGACAAGTACGGCGACACGCAGGGTCACTGGGACAAGCACTACGCCGCCTACAAGGAGACGCTGCGCTACGCCTACACCGGCGACCTGCATCGCAAGATGCATCCGGAGATGGCGTCCTGGGCGGGGCCCGATTCGGTGAAGCCCAAGTCGGGCGGACACTGACGAGATGCCGGGCGGATCGCAGACGCGTCTTCGTCTCCGCGCCGCCTTGGATCGATCCGATAGGAGGCGTGCGTGCTGAGAGACCTGGAACTCGAAGTCGCGCCGGGCGCGGCGGCTCCGGTCGCGGTCGAGATCGAGGCGCCGACGGTGCTCGATCGCGAGGAGCTCCTCGCGCGCGCCGGTGTGTACCGGCTGCTGTCGGGCGTCTTCGTCGAGGAGCCGGGCGCGGCGCTGGTGGAGGCGATACGGGCGCCGGATTCGCTCGCCTCGCTCTCGGAGGCGGGCATCGTCTTCGACGCCGACTTCCTCGCGCCGGACGTCGACGAGCTGGTCGAGACGCTGGGCGTCGAGTACGCGTCGATGTTCGTCGCCGCCGGCGGATTCCCGCCGATCGAGTCGGCGCGTCTTTGCGGACGCATCCAGCAGGAGCCGTACCATCAGGTGCGGCGGGTCTACCGCGAGGCCGGTTTCGAGGTCGCGCGGGGCCGCTTCCACGTCTTCGACGACCAGCTCGGCGTGGAGTTGCTCTTCGTCGCGGTGTCGCTCGAGCGTGCCGCCGCCGCGCTGGATCGCGGCGACCGGGCGGACGCGCGCCGTATCGAGCTCGAGGTCAAGCGTTTCTGGACGCTGCACCTGGGTCGCTGGGTCCGCGGCTACGCGAACCTGGTGCAGCGGGCCGCGCAGCATTCGTACTTCCGCGAAATGGGCCGGCTGCTGGAGGCGTTCGCGGAGAGCGAGGTCGCCGGCATGCGCCTGCGCATCGCCGACACCGACCACGGCCGGCTGGTCGTGCCCAAGTCCGATCCGGTCGTCGAGTTCAATCCCGACGAACCGGTCTGCAACGGTTGCGCCGGTGCGGGCACCCCCGCGGGCCGATGAGATGGTCGAGCTCGTCGACCTGAGCGCCGGTCTGGCCGGCGTGACGCCGGCGCGGGACGACGGCCCGCTCGACTTCGCCGAGCTGGCCGCGTTGTGGAACGCCAACGACATGCGTGGCGTCCACGACTGGTTGAACGAGCGCTGGTCGCGCCGCGTCGCCACGCGACTCCTCGGACACCTCGATCCCGAGGCGCGGTTCCTGCAGGCGTTGGCGTTCGCGGCGCTGGCGCTCCATTTCACCCAGCATCGCAACCAGGACGGCGCACGCCTCCTCGCCGACGACGCGCTGGTGGCCCTGGCGGCGTATCGGCCGGCGTTCCTCGGCGTGCGTGTCGACCCGGTGGTCGCGACGCTCGCCGAGCTGCGGCCGATGCTCGCCGGACTGGCGAGCGACGACGACTGCCCGATGCAGCCCTTCGTGTACCGCAAGTTCGAATGGCGCCCGACGCGAGTCCACGCGACCGGCTGACGACCGGCGACGCCGGCGGCGCGATCACGGCGGGTGCGGTCGGCGACGACGTCGTCGTCCGGCGTATCATCGGACCGGACATGGCCACGCCCGGCGGCGCCTATTTTTCCGAGGACGGACACCTGCCGCCGCCCGGGCGCGCCGCGGACTGCGTTCCGATCCTCGACGGCGGAGCGGAGACGCGAGCGGCGGAGCTCCTGGCGCTGGGGTGCCGCCGGGTGATGCTCGGCGAGCCGGCGCTGCGCGACGCCGCGACGGTGTCGCGGGTCAGCGACCGATGCGAACCGGGGCGGGTCGGCGTGCGCGTGCGCTGCGTCCGCGCCGAAGTCGGCTGGTCGATGGACTGCGAGTCGAACGCCGATTTCCGCTTCATGCGACCGACGCGCTGCGAGCCCGACTGGGAGCTGGTCGACGCGGGCGGCGCGCGCACAGGAACGCTGGTCCGCTGGTGGTTGCGCGAGATGTTCGACCGCGGCGCCGCGGACGCGCTGATCCAGGTCGACATCGTCGACGACGCCGATCTCAACATCGCCGCGGGCCTGGTCGACGACTTCGGCGAACGGCTGTGGTTCGCGCCGCTGACCGACCGCCGCCCCGACCTCGACGCCTGCGTCCGTTGGGGGCACGTGCGCCGATGGGCGTTCCCGTCGGCAATCGTCGACGCCGATCCCGCCCTCGCCGCCCGCTGCGACCGGACGCCGGCGCCGAAAAGCCCGGTCGCTGAGGACGCTGCTTGAGACACGTCCTGCTGGTCATGTTCGTCCTCGCGGGGGAGGCGCTCGCGGCGACGACGCTCCAGGGCAAGGACGACCTGGCGCTGGCGATCGAGCGGCGCGGCTACTGCTGCGTCGTCGACGCGCGTTCCGAGCCGCAGCGCAAGTCCGACCCGTTGCGGGAGGCGGTGCTCTATCGCAAGGGCGTGAAACTGACGCCGTCGGCGGCGATCGTCGTCGTCGCGGATACCGACGCGGACGCACTGCGGATCGGCCGCGAACTCGAGCGCGCCACACGGGCCGGCGAAGTGCACGCGGTCCGGGGTGGAGTCACGACCTGGCGCGCGTTCCTGGCGGAGAACGCCGGGTCGCCATTGGGTCGGACCACGTTCATCATCCCGCGCAACACCTGCGAGTCCGGCGAGGCGCTGCAACAGCTCCAGTCCGGACGTCCGTGACCACCGCCTATCCGGAGTTCCGCGCCACGCGGTGCGTCCGTTACCGGTACCGGTACAGCGCCTGCACTCGATGCGCCGATGCCTGTCCGCACGACGCAGTCGCACCGCACGACGCCGGCGTGCGGATCGACGAAGCGAAGTGCCGCAACTGCGCGCTGTGCGCCAGCGCCTGCCGTACCGGCGCGCTCGGGTCCGGGAGGCTCGATCGGATCGACCTCGTCCGCCGGGCGATCGGGGGACCGGCGACGAGCGTCGCCTGTGCGCCGTCCGGTGTCGCCGCGGACCACGTCGTCGCCTGCCTGGGCGCGCTCGACGCGGTGATGCTCGCCTACCTCGCCCGGCGGGGGATCGCGGTCGAACTGCGGGGCGTCTCAGCCTGCGCCGCCTGCGAACACGCGCCGGTGGGCGAGACGCAGTGGCGCGCCAATGTCGAGGCGGTCGCCGTGCTCGCGTCGGCGGCCCCGCCGGAGCCGGCCTGGCGCCTGCCTGCGGTCGTCGACGGCGACGCGGCGGCCGGCCGACGGTCCGGGCGCGTGTCCGGGGCGCGACGCCAGCTCTTCCGCCGGTTGATCGGCCGCGGTGCCGAGGCGCTCGCCGGCCCGACCGAGCCGTTGCAGATGTTGCCGGTGCCGGAGAAGGCGATTCGTCCCGGGCCCTATTCGGTGACCGAGCAGCGCGAGTTGTTGCGCATCGTCGCGACCCGCGCCGATGGCAAGCCGCTGCGCTTCGCCGCGCACGAGGCGGTGCCGCTCGTCGATCTGGCGCTCGACGCCGGTTGCACCGCCTGCGAGGCGTGTTTCCGGGCCTGCCCGACCGGCGCGCTCGCGATCGAGGAATCGCCGGACGGCTGGGCGCTCGCGTTCACCTCCGACCACTGCGTCGGCTGCGAGGTCTGCGTCGAAGTCTGCCAGCCGCGGGTCCTCCGGGCGGCGGCCGACGCCGACGCGACGCCCGGCCGCGGCTATCGCCGGCTCCATCGGCTGACCAAGCAGCGATGCGAGCGCTGCGACCGGCATTTCGTCTCGCCGCGACCGCGTTCGACCTGCGATGTCTGCGCCGACGACGAGCGCGCGTTCGACGCGATCTTCGGCTAGGGAGGCGCGATGGAGTGGGAGTTCGGTCCCGTAGACGTCGTCAAGGGCGCGGTCGGCTACACGCTCGCGCAGTTCCGTCGCGACCTGGCTCACGAGCTGCGGGCGAACCTCGAGACCTCGGGCGAGGACGAATTCCAGCGCGCCTACGGCGTCGTCTACGACCTGTGCTACTGGCTCGCCACCGGCCGCTCGCTGCCGGAGTTCCTGACGGGGCTCGGCGACGACCCGACGGCGACCCGGCTGGCGATGATGGTCCACCCGCCGATGGCGCCGAATATCGAGATGCTCGGCGCGATCCTGCAGCGGATGATCATGGACGGCGTCGAGGCGGGGCTGCCGCTCGACGACGCGGTCGCGGCGGCGGAACGCGAGCACCGCGCGGTCGCCGGCGCGCCGCCGCGCGACCCCGGCCGGCCGATGTAGCGCCGCTCGCGCGACGCGCGCGCCGAGGGCGCCGGATCAGCCGGAGTACCCGTCGACCAGCAGGAACTGGCCGGTCGCGGCGCCGGCGCGCTTGGCCTTCGCCTCGCCGTACTCGGCCGAGTGGTAGAAGGTCTTCGCCTGCGCGAAGCTCGGGAACTCGATGACGACGACCCGATGCGTCTCGGCGGGTCCTTCGAGCGTCTCGATCTCGCCGCCGCGGACGATGAACTTGCCGCCGTGGCGCGCGATCGCGCCGGGCGTGAGCTTCATGTACTCCTTGTAGCGCTCCCAGTCGGTGACATTGACGCGGGCGATGATGTAGGCGGGCATGGGCGGCTCCGGCGGCGGGGAAGGGGCAGGACGTGGCGGAATCGTTCGCGTCGGCGTCGGCGCGTCATTGCAGCGTGATGCAGGCCGCCACCCGCACCCGCAGCACCGCCTCCTGGTCGAAGCGTTTGCGGTAGAGCGACTGGACCTCGCGCACCGCGAGCTCGGTGTCGCGCGTGTCCGGATGGACGAGCTGCAGGACGTGCGAGGACTCGTGCTGCAGCTCGCCGCTCGCCGAACGCCACTGGCCGTTCGCGGTCCACGAGGTGATGCCCTGGGGGAAGCGCGGCGTCACGTCCTGCGCGAGGAACGCCTGCCATTCGGCGGCCGACACGACGCCGCCGGGCTTCGCCGTCCCGAAGTAGAGCGTGTCGCCGACCACCGCCTCCTCGCCGGCGCGGCAGGTCGACACGCGCAGCGTCGCGCAGCCGGCGGCGGTCGCGAGCACGACCAGCGCCAACGCCGCGACGAGCGCGCCGCGTCCGCGGGGCGGACGCGGGGCGGCGGCAACGCGCCCGTGGCTCATGGCAGCGCCTTGCGCAGCAGCACCCGCGGGAAGCCGCGCACGACCCGCGATTCGACCTCGACGTAACCCCGTCGTGCGACCATCGCGCGATTCTCCGTCATCTTCTGGTGCGTTTCCAGGCAGATCGACGAATACCCGCGCGCGCGGGCCTCGGCCTCGGCGAGATCGAGGAGCCGACGGCCGATGCCGCGCCCGGCCTCCGACGGCCGGACCGCGACGTTCTCGACCTGCCAGCCGTCGGCGGTGGCACGCATCACCAGCACGCCGACGACCTCGCGAGCGCGCACTGCGACGCGCACGTCGGCCGAGGCGACGACCTCGGCGACGTCATCGAGCATCGGTCCGGGTTGGCGGCCGATCCGGGCGATCCACCGCAGGTAGGCGTCGGCGACGCAGGTGGCGATCGCCGGGATATCGGCGGGGTCCGCCGGCCGGATGTCGATCGCGTCGGGCGTCACGAGATCGCGCATCATCGTGAACTTGACCACACCGTCGGCGTAGCCATCGATCGCGAGCGTGGTCCGGTAGCCGAGCGAACGGTAGAGCGGCTCGGCCTGGAAGCTCCAGGTCTCGAGGTAGGCGGTCCGGCAGCCGCGTTCGACCGCCGCCTCCTCGAACGCGCGCACCAGACGCGCACCGAGTCCCTGGCGGCGCAGCGAGGGCTCGACCCACAGTTGCTGGAGCTCGACGCAAGCGCCCCAGGTCCGCCCGATCGCGCCCCCGACGGTCCGACCACTGTCGTCGTGGGCGAACGCGGCGAGCGGTCGCACGTCGCCGAGCGGTCCGAACGCGCGGTTGTGCGAGTCGAGCCCGGCGTCGACGATCGCCCGGTCCTGCGCCGGCGGATCGTCGTGCACGGCCAGACGGATCCCGCGTTCGCCGCTCATCGGATCCACGAATCCAGGCGCAGCACGATCCAGGCGCCGACGACCGCGATCGCGATCGCGCTGGCGCCGAGCAACGCGGCGACCGCGAGCAGGACGGCCCCGCGTCGCTTCGCCGCCGCACCGGCGACCACGGCGACCTCGCGCAGGACCACGACGCCGGGCGGCGGAAATTGCGCCGCCGCGCGCGTGCGCGCCCCGATCCTCCCGACGACGATCGCGGCGACGCCGGCGAGTATCGCGATCGAGACCAGCGCGATCGCGAACACGATCAGCATCGCCTCGGTGCGCGCGGCGGCGCCCGGAGCGGAGAGGACGGCGAGTCCGCCGGTCCAGCTTCGGACCAACGCGATCGTCGCCGCCCCGGCGGCGACGAGCGCCAGCAGCATGACCAGCGCGCGGCGGCGGTTCTTCGCGATGGTCGGCGGCGCGGTCATCGGTTCAGGTTCGGGCGCCGAGCAGGCGCTGGTAGCGCGCGTGGTCGCTCGCGGCGAAACAGCAGAACACCACGTCGGTCACCCCGGGGCACGCCGGTGCCGTCTCGCGGACCGAGGCGACCGCGGTCTTCGCCGCGTCGTCCGCCGGATAGCCGTAGACGCCGGTGCTGATGCAGGGAAAGGCGATCGACGCGATCGCGCGCGCCGCCGCGAGCGCCAGCGAGTTGCGGTAGCAGGCGGCGAGCAGCGCGGCTTCGCCGGCCCCTCCACCGTGCCAGACCGGGCCGACCGTGTGGATCACCCACCGTGCGGGCAGCCGGTGGCCGGCGGTGATCTTCGCCTCGCCGGTCGCGCAGCCGCCGAGCGTCCTGCATTCGGCGATAAGTCCCGGCCCCGCGGCTCGGTGGATCGCACCGTCGACGCCACCGCCGCCCATGAGCGTCGGGTTCGCGGCATTGACGATCGCGTCGACCGCGAGCGTCGTGATGTCGCCGACGATCGCGGTGAGCCTGACGGCCACGGGACGGGTCCGCGTCAGCGCCCGCCGGCGCAGTCGAGGAACGCGCCGGTCGAGAACGAGGCTTCCTCGGACAGCAGCCAGAGGATCGCCGCGGCGATCTCCTCGGGAAGTCCGCCGCGCTGCATCGGCACCGACGCCTTCACGCGATCGACGCGGCCCGGCTCGCCGCCGCTCGCGTGGATGTCGGTGTAGATGAAGCCGGGACGCACCGCGTTGACCCGGATGCCTTCTCCGGCGACTTCGCGCGCCAGCCCGATCGTCAGCGTGTCGATCGCGCCCTTCGACGCCGCGTAGTCGACGTACTCGTTGGCCGACCCGAGGCGCGACGCCGCCGACGAGACGTTGACGATCGCGCCGCCGGCGCCGCCGCGCCGCGTCGACATCCGCAGCACCGCTTCGCGCGAGCACAGGAAGGCGCTGGTGACGTTGGTGGTCAGGATCCGGTTGATCCGCTCGGCGGTCAACGATTCCACGCGCGTCTGTGCTTCCAGAACACCGACGTTGTTGACCAACGCGGTCAGCCGACCGAGCTCGCGGTCGACGGTCTGGAACAGCCGCAGCACGTCGCTCTCTTGGGCGACGTCGGCCGCGACCGCGATCGCGCGTCCGCCGGCGGCCTCGATCCGGCGGACGACCCCGGCGGCGGCGTCGTCGTCGCGCCGGTAGTTGACGCACACCGCGTAGCCGCGCCGTGCGCCCTCGATCGCGGTCGCCGCGCCGATGCCGCGGCTGGCGCCGGTGACGATCAGCGCGCCGCGCATCGCAGGCCCGGCCGAGGACGGATCGCCGGCTCGAGGCGCCGATCGGGCGTCGGCGGTCGGTGGGACGGTTTCATCGAGGCGGATTGTGCCGCAATCGCGCGGAGATCGACACGAGGCCGGCGATCGCCAGCGCCCCGAGCGTCGCCCCGGCGCCGAACGCGCCGATGAAGAGCCAGCCGAGCACGCCGAATTCGCCGGTCACCGAGCGGACCGTGACCAGCATCTGCCCTAACGCGTAGCCGACCGGCAGCAAGGCGCCTCGCGCGCGTCCGCTCGCGCCACCGGCGAGCGCGACGACCGCCCACGAGATCGTCCACCACGGCCGCCCGTCGTCCCAGGGCTCCGCGTGCCCGGTGATCCACGGCGACAGCCACCAGACCGCCGCGCCGAGCACGACGCCCGCGATCAGGAACGCGGACGACGGGAACCGGTTTCGCACGGCGGCGTCACTTCTTCGGCAGCGACGCCGCGTGGGCGGCCGCGCGCGCGACCCAGGCGGCGAACGTCGCCTCGTCGCGCTGCCCCTGCGCACCGACGAAGAGCCAGCCCTTCATCGGCCGGCCGGTCATGTCGAACGGGCGCGTTCCAGGCTCCTTGAGCGCCCCGGCGGCGTCGTCGACGGCGAGCCGCACGATCAGTTCGGACCCGTGCACGCCGACCGCCATGTTGCCGTTCAGCAGGAACGCGATCCCGCCGAACATCGTCTTCTCGGTGACGCCCTCGCGCCGGGCGAGCGCTCCGCGCACGCGCGCCGCCAATCGTTCGTCGTAGGCCATCGTTCCTCCTACCGCTGCGGATCGAGCGCGGCGGTGAGCGCCGCGACCAGATCGTCTTCGAGCGTCGCCACCCCCTTGACGACCCATGCTCCGCCATGTCGCCGGCGGGCCTGGAACGCCGCCAGGCGCCGGCCGCTGGCGCCGTCGTGGCTGGCGATGTCGAGCACGACCTCGGTGCCGCCTTCGACCACCGAGGTACCGCCCAGCACCAGCACGGGACCGAGCTCGCGCACCGCGATCGCGAGCACCCGGGCCGACGGCGGGACGCGCTCGGCGGCGAGCGTGCGTGCGTCCGGGTCGCCGAAGGCGGCGATCCGCGCATCGTCGCGGACCACGCGCGAAGTCGAGAAGCACCCGGTCGAGCGGAAGAAGCGCTCGATCCCGCGGGCGGCGATCGCCTCCCGGTCGCGCACGTCTTTCTGGTCCGGGCGCCAGCGGGTTCCCCAGACGACGATCGCGTCGAACCGCTGACCGTCGCGCTCGCAGGTCGCCGTGCGCGGCGCGTCGCCGACGACGGCGAGCTCGACGTTCGCGCAGGCGCCGAGCACCGACGCGGCGAGCGCGAGGAGCGCGATGTCGACGGCGCGCCGTTCGCGGAAGCGCCGAGCCGCCGGCGCCGGGCCGCGGTCGCCCGGGTCCATCGCGTTCGTCATGACGGTTCTTCGTCGCGGGCGCCCGTTCCACGGCGCCAGACCGTTCTCGCGACCGCGAGCGGGACGACGATCGCGAGCACCCAGCCGGCACCCAGGACCCAGGGGCCGGCGGCGTGCGGCAACAGTCCACCATGCGGGCCGGCGAGCAGCAGCACGCCGAAGAAGGCGATCGGGCCGCTGATCGCGAGTGCGACGACGAAGGCCGACGCGGTGAGGAAATAGCGCACCGGACCGTAACCGGGTCAGCGGACCAGCGTTCCGCCGAACGCCCGCCGGCCGGCGCCCGCCGGGGCGAACTCGATGTGCACGAGCGAGGGTTCGCAGCCGACGGCGCGCGCGACCGCACCGGTCAGCGCCTGGATACGCGCGTCGAGCGCGGCGGGTTCGGGCGCCTCCCGCTGCTCGATCGTCACGAACACCGGCGCCGGCGTGTCCGCCGCGGCGACGCCGTTCTCGGCGTAACGGTCGGGTGCGATCGTGGCCAGGCGAACCCAGACGCTGCCCGGCGCGGCGCCCAGGGCGTCGCCGACCGCGTCGGCGATCGCCCGCGCGAGGCCCGGTGCGATCCGCGAGTCGTCGGCGACGAGGTCGACGGAGACGATCGGCATCGGTCCCTAGCGAGGATCGTCCGCGTCCTCGCCGTCCCAGTACGGCACGCGGGCCGACGTGCGCGCGACGACACTGAACGTGCGCGCCGCCTCGTCGCCACCGGGCAGGCTGCCGGCGATCGCCGCGTACTTGCCCGAGTCCGGATACAGGACGATCTCCGGGTTCTCCATCGTGCTGACGCACAGGTAGAGGAGTTCCGAGTTCGAGGTGTTGACGATCTGGTGCGGGTTGTCCGGACCGGCGACGAAGGAGACCAGGTCGCCGGCCTCGATGTCGATCGTGCCGCCGGCGTGACGGACGCTCCCGCGGCCCTCGAGGACGAACACCATCTCCTCGTTGACCAGGTGCGCGTGCATCGGCCAGGCGCGCTTTCCCGGCGGCACGGAGGTGAGCTGGCAACCGAGCTTCTTCGACCCGAGCAGCGAGGTGAGCGACGCGAGCCGGGCCTCGAACGCCCGACCGTGCGCCATGCGCTCGAGGCGCGCGCTGCGCAGATTCACGACCCGGGGCGGCATGACGGTGTGTTCGGGCAGATTCGCGTCGATACAGGCGCAGGACTCAGTCTGACACGCCGGGACCGGACCGGGAAAGCCCGCGACACCGCCGTCCGACGAATCGCCGCCCCGGCCGATGGACCGGCGAGCCCGCGGATCACCGGCGTCGCCCGGCGTTCCGGAACCGGCGGTGGAGCCGAACGCCGATCGCGCAGGCGACCGCCGAGATCGCGACGCAGACGACTCCGATCCAGGCGTGCGCGGATGTCTCGCTCGCCATCGCGCCGGACACTCCGCTGTCCAGGACCAGGCCGGCGACCGCGATCAGCACGGCGGGGGCGGAGGCCGGGCCGCAGCGCGGGCGGCCTTCGATGCCGCCACAGCCCGTCACGTAGACGTCGAGCGCAGCGGCGAGCACGCCGACCGCGACGACGAACATCGCGTATCGCCGCATCGGCGCTATCCTCGCCTCGCCTCGCCGTCGCCGTCGCCGTCGCCGTCGCCGTCGCCGCAGCCCGGCGACGACCGGCTACTCGACGAACGGCGTCGGCTTCTGCGACGACACGAAGATCGTCGCGTCGGTCACCGCGACGACGTCGTGCTCTTCGCCGGCCTCGGTGTACAGGTAGTCGCCGGCGACGAGATCGACGCCGCCGATGCGCACCTGGCCGGCGATCACGACGACCTCCTCGTTGCCGGTGTGGCGGTGGCGCGCAACGCGCGATCCGCCGCGCAGCCGGACGAACGACGAGCGACCACCGGTCTCGTTGTTGCGGAAGAGCGCGCGGTCGACGCCGGCGAAGTCGGTCGGCGCCCACGTGCGACCGGTGGTTCGATTGACGAGCATAGGCGACTCCGGAGCAGGGGATCGGAGAGCGGGCGTCCGCGCGGTGTCGGCTGCCACCGCGGCGAAGTCTGCACCGCTTCGCCGCGAATGGAAAGCCCGGTGCGCGATCAGCGCGGCGATGCGCCGCCGCGCATCCGCTCGCCGCGCAGGTACGCGACCCAGTAGACGGCGGCGACCAAGAGCGTGCCGCCGATGATGTTGCCGGCGGTCACCGCGGCCAGGTTCGTCGCGACGGCGGCGCCGGACACGGTTCCGGTCGGCGCGAGCGCCATCCCCCAGGGCAGGAAGAACCAGTTGGCGATCGAGTGCTCGAAGCCGACGGTGACGAACCCGGCGATCGGGAACAGCACCGCGAGGATCTTGTCGGTCACGCTGCGCGCGCCTATCGTCAGCCAGACCGCGAGGCAGACGAGCGCGTTGCACAGCACGCCGCGGAAGAACGCGTCGCTCGCCGGAAGCTCGGCTTTCGCGCGCGCGATCGCGATCGCGGTCTCGCCGACCGCGCCGCCGCCGAGCGCCGCGGTCCCGCAACCGAGGACCAGCACGACCGATCCGAGGCAGCCGGCGACATTGCCCGCGTAGGCGATCAGCCAGTTGCGCACGACCTCGCGCGTACCGACGTCGCCGCAGGCCCAGGCCATCGCGATCAGGATGTTGCCGGTGAAGAGCTCGGCGCCGGCGACGACGACGAGCACCAGGCCGAGGCAGAACGCGAGACCGCCGACGAGGCGCGTCGGACCCAGGCCCAGCGTCGACCCGGTGGTGGCGACCGTGAAGAAGAGCGCGCCCATCGAGATGAACGCGCCGGCGAGCACCGCGAGCGCGAGGAGGGTGATCGTGTCGGTGCGCGCCTTGGCGACGCCGATGCGCTCGACGCGTCGCGCGATCTCGGCCGGGGGATAGGCGTCGTGGGATTCGGTTTCCATGGTCGGGTCGGCAGGGGGCAGGGGTGGGAGGATCGGGGAACGCAGGACGCGGTCGCCTCAGACGAGCTCGCCGCGAACCGTCGGCACGACGCGACCGCCGACCTCGACGACGCGCCCGCGGTCGCCCTCGCGGGCGCGCAGCCTCACGACCGACGGGCGGCGCACTTCGCGCCCCTGTTCGATTCGCCAGGCGAAGCCCGTGGGCGGCGCGAGGCCGTGGTCGAGCAGGTAGTGGCCGAGGAAGGCGGCGCCGTTGCCGGTCGCCGGGTCTTCGCGCACGCCGTGCGCCTCGAAGAAGAACCGCGCGACGACATCGTTCCTCGGATCGCGCGGCTCGCGGCACCAGAGGTAGACGAGCGGCGGGAACCCTTGGGCGGCGAGCGGCGCGTAGCGATCGAGGTCGAGTTTCGCGCGCTCGAGCGCGTCGCGGTCGCGCATCGGGACGATCATCGCCGCGGTGCCGGCGGAGTAGCGGCGCACCGGCGTCCCCTCGTCGATCGCGTCGACCCGGATTCCCAGCGCCGCCGCCATCCGGGCGCGCTCGCAGGTTTCGCCGGCTCGGATCGGCGGTGCGACGAACCAGGCGATCTCGCCGCCCGCCGCGTCGTCCTCGAAGGCGACCGGCACCGGACCGACCGCGAGATCGACGACCACCGTGCGGTCCGGCGCGCCCGCCGCGTGGTGGCGGACGACCCACGCGGTGCCCAGGATCGGGTGCCCGGCGAAGGCGATCTCGCGCGCCGGCGTGAACAGGCGTACGCGCCAGCCGCCGTCGGATCGCGGCGCGGATTCGACGAACGTCGTTTCCGAGTAGTTGGTCTCGGCGGCGATCAGCTGCATCGTCGTCTCGTCGAGACCGTCGGCGTCGAGAACGACCGCGAGCGGGTTTCCGGCGTAGCGCTCCTCGGCGAAGACGTCGACGATGTGCAGGCGGCGGGACATGGGCGGGCGAGGGCGCACGGCGGTCGGGCCGAGGCGCGGCGGAGGCGTCGTCATCCGTGCGCGCCTCGGCTGTCCGGCGGCGCTTCGTCGCGCTCGCGCATGCCGTAGTCGCGCACGACGTCGGCGACCCGCAGCCGGTAGTCGCGGAAGACGCCGGCCCGGCCGGCCGATTGCGCCGCGCGGTGCGCTTCCATCTGCCGCCATCGCGCGACCGCGGCTTCGTCGCGCCAGTACGAGAGCGACAGGATCTTGCCGGGCTCGGTCAGGCTCTGGAAGCGCTCGATCGACACGAAACCGTCGACGCGTTCGAGCAGCGGCCGCAGCGACGCTGCGAGGTCCAGGTATTCCTGCTTGCGTCCGTCGGCGGGGACGACTTCGAAGATCACGGCGAGCATCGTGGCGGCTCCTGGAGCGGACCTGGACGACGGTTCATGTCGACGGAACGGCGGCGGTCGCCCGCGCGCGGCCCACCCATCGCCAGGCGAGCAGGGCGGCGACGACGAGCGGGGCGAAAGTCACCGCCGCGAGCCCGAGGTCGCCGGCGATCGTCTTCTCGCCGTGTCCGATCGCCCGGGCGAACCACAGGACGACCGTGACCGCGAGTCCGCCGATCAGCGCGACGATCGAGACCACGGCGACGATCCCCGCGCGCCGGTCGCGTCCGCGCAGCGCTCGCGCGGCGAAGAGCGCCAGACGAATCGTCGCGCAAATCGTGCCGGCCAGCGCCGTCATCGCGGCGAGGACGAGGAAGACCTGGGCGAACGTGGCCACCGGTTTGGCGCAACGCTGGGTTTGTCAGGGCTCGGCGGTCGGTGTCGCCTGGTGGAAGCGCAGCCGCCACCGGCCGTCCGTCCGCGACCAGAGCGAACAGCGGTGCGCGCGCTCGAACGCTCCTTCGCGTTGCACACGGCTCTCGTAGGTGGCGAGCGCGATGTCCTGGCCGAGCCGGCGCACGGAGAAGCCGGGCAGCGGCAGGACGGCGTCGATCGGCGCGCGAGGCAGCGAGGTGATCGCCTCGCGCGTCCAGACCCGACCCGACCGGCCGATCTCGACGAAGTCGTCGGCGAGGACCCGGTCGATATGCGCGCGGTCGTAGCGCGTTTCCTCGCGCCACAGCGAGGTTTCGAGCGCTTCCAACGCGGTCGGATCGTCGTCGGGGGCGGACTCGCGCTCGCGCAGCAGCACGACGTTGCCCTCGGGATCGATCGCGTTGCAGGCGCGCCAGCCGTCGGCGCCCCATTCGCGGTCCGGCGCTTCGACTCGTCCGCCGGCCTCGGCGGCGAGCGCACGTGCCGCGGCGAGGCTTCGCACCGGCAGCACCAGCTTCACCGCCGCGTCCTCGCGCGGCGCCAGCGGGTCGGCCAGCGCGATGCCGTCGGCGATCGCGTGCGGGATCGCGTGCACGACGAGGCGGGCGTCGCCGGCGGCGAGCTCGACGTGGTCGTCGTCGCGACGCACCGGTGCGAAGTCGGCGACCGCCTCGTAGAACCGCGACAAGCGGACGGTGTCCTTCGCGTAGACGACGGCGTGGACGATGCCCGGCATGGCTCGAAGGTAGCACGGACGGACCGTCGGGACCTGCCGCGTCCTCCGCCGGTGACCGGCGGTCCCGCCCGCCGGGACGAACGGCCCGTGGACCGGCTTACCGCGAACGACCGGTCATCGACCGGGTCGCCCGTCCGCCGGCCCGGCGCCCGCGCGGATCGCGTAGCGCTGGTAGACCCAGACGGTCGCCTTGATTCCGGCGGCGAGGATCGCGAGCGCCAGCGCCGCGTACCCGAACGTCTGAAGGACGCCCGGGCGCTCCGCCATCGCGGCGACCGGCACGTCGTTGGTCCACCGGCCCTGGATCGACGTGTTCCAGGCGACCGGAGAGTGCCAGACGAGGATCCGCTTGCCGGCCTCGAAGCGCTCGTTCGGCACACCCGCGACGACCACGACGCCTCCGCGCATCTCGCCCAGGATGTTGACCTGCTCGGTCGTCCCTTCGTAGTGGCCGGCGATGTACGGGGCGCCGTCGTTCGGGCGGCCCTCGTCCATGACGTAGGGACGCTGAACGTAGGTCTTCGCGTTCCACCACCAGACGCCGGCGTGCAGCGCGTACAGACCGGCGAGCATCGCACCGGCGAGCGACACCAGGAAGACGAGCAGGTGCGGATTGAAGCGGAAACCGATGTTCATCGCCCGGCTCCGCTGGAGTACACCAGCACCGTCGTCGCGCGCTCGACCGTCGATCGGACCATCGTCCTGTCCCCCCGGGCGCCGCAACGGGCGCCCGGGCGAGACTCTACGCCGGAGCGCGCCGGACCGCACGTGTCCGCGTGCGCCCGGCCCGGCAGCGGCACCCGCGCTCGACCGGATCGCGTCCGGCGATCGTAGCGCCGACGCTAGCGGTACTTCGCCGCGGTGATGAACTGGGAGAAGCGCTCGCACCAGACGATCACCGCGGTGTAGCGCGAGGGATCGACGTCCGGCGGCAGCGCGACGACGAAATTCTCGAAGGTCCTGACTTCGCCGACGCGGGTCATCGACGGCTTGAGCCGCTTGAAGTCGTCCTCGGTCTCGACGAACTGCGGCGACAGGTAGAGCTTGTAGTCGGGGCCGGGCGCGAGCTTGCCGTCGAGCGCGATCGAAGTGCGCGTCACCGACACCGTGCCTTCGCCCCAGTGGAACGCGTCGCTGTCCTCGAGATCGCGGCGGAACATCCCGGTCCAGGTCGCGGCGCGGGACGCGGCCCGCACTTCCTGCGCGCTGGGCGCGGCGGGGGCGACGAGGATCGGCAGCGCGTAGATTCCGCCGGCGAAACCGGCGGCAGCGACGGCGGCGTGCGAGAGGGCGAGCAACAGCGTGCGGCGGGCGGTCATGGCGGCGGCTCCGGGTCGACAGGTTCGGTGCACGCCGACGAAGCGACGTGCGCACGCCGCAGCAGTCGGCGGCGCGCTCGCGAGCCTTACACCCGCCGGTGGGCCGGGCTTCAGCCCGACATGCGAGCCGCTACGATTCGGGCGACGGCACGACCAGCCGACCCGCCGCCCAGGCGCCGGCGACGATGCCGGCGACGCCGGCGATCGCCACCCAGGTCGGATGCGGCAGCAGGATCAGGTTGGCGATCGTCGCCGCCAGCACGAACACCCCGACGACGCCGGCGACGAGCCGCGGCGAGGGGCGCGCGATCAGCGCCGCGACGACGCCGCCGCCGAACGCGCCGGCCGTCCAGGCGACGATCACCAGCCAGAGCGCACCGGCCGGCAATGCGGCGATCGCCCGGCGGGCCTCCTCCGGTTTCGAGAAGTCGACGCCGCGCGGTGGCGGATAGACCGCATGCCCGACCGCTTCGATCGTCGCGATCAGCGCGAACGCGCAGACCACGCCCGCGACCACCGCCAGCGTCAGTCGGATGCCCCTGTGCATGTCGCCCCCCTTCGCCGGATTCGCCTTGGATGCCGGATTACTTCGGCTCGGTGGTACGCGCCTGCGCCTGCCGGCGCCGCTCGTCGTAGAAGGCCGCCCGCGTCGCGTCGCCCTTCGCCCGGTGCAGCGCGGCCAGCTCCTCGTAGACGTACGGGTCCGGCCGGCCGGCGGCGTCGTTCTCCCGTTCCAGGCGCGACTGGATCGCCAGCGCTTCGTCGAGGCGGTTCATCGCCCGCAGCGTCCAGGCGACCATCCACCAGGCGACCCGCGTCGACGCCGCGTTGGTCCCGCGCTCGCGGATCGCGACCGCGCGCCGGAACTCGTCGAGCGCCTCGTCGTGGCGGCCGAGTTGGTGGAGCGCGTAACCCAGGTTGTTGCGGATCGACGCTTCCCAGCGCTTCGCCTCCGCCTGCGACGACGCTTCGACCACCGCGAGCGACTCGCGCGCCCAGCGGAGCTGGTCCTCGGGCGCCGGATCGACGAACGCGAGCATGTGGATCGCGTCGATCGCGAGGTCGTCGCGTCGCGCCTCGCCCGCGATCGTGCGCGCCGCGGCGAACTCGGTCCGGGCGCGCTCCCGGTTGGCCGGCGTGCGCAGCTCGGGTGGATGGACCGCCGAGGCGTAGGTCCTGCCGAGCTCGAGGTGGTAGTGGACGCGGGCCTCGGCGCCCGCGCCGCCGATCATCGGTTCGATCTCGGCGAGGATCGAGCGGGCCCGGTCGAAATCGCGCCGCAGGCCGTGGGTGCGCGCGATCTGCGTGGTGACGACGAGCGCGTCGTCGCCGCGGGCGTCGACGAGCGCCGCGCGCAGTCGCCGTTCGCTGCCGGCCGGATCGGCGAAATCCCAGAGGGCGTCGAGGTCGACCGCCGCCCGCGCCGGCACCGGTAGCGCGAGGACCGCGACGAGGACGACGGCGCGATGAAGGCGGATCACCGCGGGGCGTCCTTCAGGATGGCCGGTCGCCGGGGCGCGGGTCGGCGTTCACGGATAGCGACGCCGCATCTCGGCGACCGAGCGCGACACCAGCGCTTCGAGCACGCCGGGGTCGATGTCCGCCAGGCGCTTGACGTACAGGCACGACTTCGTGGTTTTGCACTTGCCGAGCTTCGCGATCAGCGCCTCCGAATCCTCGAACCCGGCGACGATGTAGATCGCGATCTCCGATTTCCGGTCGGCGAAGCCGGTGAGGCAGGCGTCGCCTTCGCGTCCGCTGTCGTAGCGGTAGTGGTAGCTGCCGAATCCGACGATCGTCGGACCCCACATCACCGGCTTCGCGCCGGTGACGCGCGACATCATCGCGACCAGCGCTTCGCAATCGGCGCGCCGGGCGGGGTCGGCGATCGTCGCGAGGTGCTCGCGCACGCTCGCCCAGGTCGGCTTGGTCTTCGCGTCGGCCATCGTTCTGCGCGCAGGGGTCGCGACCCGTCGCCGCGGACGCGCCACGGCGATCGGTTCACTGCCCGGACGGCGGCTCCCACAATTCGAGCCGGTTGCCTTCCGGGTCCATGACCCAGCCGAACTTGCCGTACTCGGACTCCTCGACCTTGGCGTCGACCTCGCAGCCTTCCTTGCGCAGCGCGGCGACGAGCGCGTGCAGGTCATGCACGCGGAAATTGATCATGAAGGGCTTCGGGCTGGGCGCGAAATAGGTCGTGTCTTCCGGGAACGGATTCCAGATCGTCGTGCCGACGCCACCGGGATTGTCGTCGCCGGCCCAGCGGAAGGCGACGCCGCCCCAGTCGAGCACGTCGAGTCCCAGGTGGCGTCGGTACCAGTCGCCGAGCGCCTTGGGGTCCTTGGCCTTGAAGAACACGCCGCCGATGCCGGTCACCCGCTTCATCCGATGCTCTCCCGGGTCGCGATCGCCGCCGGCGTCGATCGGGTGCCGGAGGAGGCCGGATGATCACGCCGGATCGCGCGTCGTGCAAGCGGCTGCGCGCGCGCCGATCGACCGGTGGTCGCCGACCGGTGAGCCCCTGCGCGCGTCGTGGATTACCACCACCTCGCCAGCGCCCAGGCGACGCCGCCGGCGTAGAGCGTACCGAAGATCGCCTGGTTGCGACGGGCCAGCCATCGCGGCAGCCAGATGTCGAAGTTTTCGGCGCGATCGTCGGTGTAGCGGGCCGCGACCGCGGTCAGCGGGCAGCGCATCCGGTTGGCGACCAGCACGAAGACCTCGACCGCGACGACGCCGGCGAGCGCGAACGCCGGGGCGAACTCGCGCCGCCAGGCGAAGACGTAGACTCCGGCGATGCAGGCGACGAAGAACGCCCAGACGATCGTATGGACCGCCTTGACCAGGAGGAGCCGGGTGCGTCCGCGGTCGCCGGGCATCAGTCGAAGGTCGCGCCGCCCGGCGCTTCGACGCCGCCGGCGAGCGCGTCGAGCATCCGCTCCTTGGCGGACACGAACGCCTCGACGACCGCGCGATCGCCGGGGTGGGCGTGCTCGACCGCCGACCGCAAGAAACGGACGTCGGTCTCGAGGCCGTCGAGTTCCCGGGCGATCGCGAGCAGCGGCTCGACGGCGGCGCGCTCGGCGGGCGTCCTCGTCGTCATCGCGCGGTCAGGCCCGGTCGAGGAACCGGGCGATCTCGTCGTTGACGAGCGCCGGGTGCGTGAGCGGCGCCATATGGCCGACGCCCGCCAGTCGCACGACCCGCACGCGCGGGAGCGCCGGCACGAGGACCTCGGCGACCGCGTGCGCGGACTCCGGTGAATGCTCGCTGGTCAGGTAGAGCACCGGCGTTTCGAGCCGCCGGAACGCCGCCAGCGGCGTCGGGTCGACGATCAGCGCATGCGCCCAGCGGCGGGCGTTGACCATCGACTCGGCGATCGCCGGCTTGCGCGACCCCGGCGTCGCGTCCCAGCTCCCGGCGCCCATCCAGTAGTCGATGAACGCTTCCGCCGCCGCGTCTCGATCGCCGCGCGCCAGCGCCGCCGCCGCCGTGTCGACGGTTCGCCGGATGCCCTCGACGCCGTTGGGACGCGGCGCGACCGCGTCGACCAGCGAGAAGAGCGTCGGCTCGAACAACACCAGCGCGCGCAGCCGCGTCGGATCGGCGAGTGCCGCGATCAGCGCGACCGCGCCGCCGTAGGAATGGCCGACGAGCGCGAACGGCGCGGCGTCGGCGAGCACCGGTTCGATCAGTGCCGCCTCGTCGGCGAGCGTGATCGTCGTCGTCGACGGCCACTGCGGACTTCGTCCGCAGCCGTAGAGATCCGGCGCGAGCACGCGGTAGCGCGGTGCGAGCCGCTCGGAGAGTTCGCGCCACTGCGAGGAACTCGAAGCGTTCGCGTGCAGACAGACGACCGCGGGTCCGCTGCCGGCCTCGCGGACATGCGGGCGCGCGCGCTCGTGCTCGGGTGACATCGTCCGGCGCCCGCCGCGGTGCGATCGTGCGGCGGGTCGATCTCCGCGCGTCGTTACGTCAGCCCGGGATCCCGGCCTCGACCAGCTTGCCCAGGAGCACCAGCGACTCCTGCCAGCCCAAGTAGCAGGACTCCGCCGGTATCACCTCGGGGACGCCTTCCTGGACCACGCGCAGCTCGGTGCCGCAGGACACCGCCTGCAGATCGACGGTCACGTGGATGACGCCGGGCAGGTTCGGATCGTCGAACCGGTCGGTGTAGCGCAGTCGCGAGTGCGGCACGAGCTCGAGGAACTCGCCGCCGAAGGCGTGGCTGTGCCCGTTGCCGAAGTTCGTGAACGACATCCGGAACGAGCCGCCGACGCGCGCGTCCAACTGATGCACCTTGCAGGTGAACCCGTTCGGCGGCAGCCACTTCGCCATCGCGTCGGCGTCGAGGAACGCGCGGTAGACGCGCTCGGGCGGGGCGCGGAGCACCCGGTGGAGCCGGATCGTGTGGGCCATCGTCGTCACCCTCGTTCGAGGCGGTGACAGACACTAGCACGGACCGGACGCTTCACCGAGCGGATGCCCCCACGCGCGTCGAGGGCGCTTCGCGCTCCCGCGCGCGATCGAGCCAGCCGATCGCGATGCAGACGACCAAGAGCGTGGCGAGCGAGCTTCCCGCCATCGCGGCCGCCGACGGCGGCGGCGGCGCGAGCGTCATGCCCGCGACCGTCACGAGCGTCACCAGCACGATCAATGCGGCAAGCGCCGCCTGCCGGCGCGGGGACATCCCCCGGGCCGGAAAGTACGCTGCCATCCCGGCGACGACGATCGCCGCCTCGATTCCGAGCGCGACCGGCAGGTGGTCCCACAGGCCGGCGCCGACGGGCACCGACCCCGACCCCGCGAGCGGCAACTCCGGGCGATGGACCAGCGCATCGACGAGCCAGTGCGACAGGACGGTGGCGGCGACGACCAGCGCGATCCGACGACGGGCCGCGGCCGCGGCATCGACGAACGCGGCCGCGAGCGCACCGGCGATCACCGACCAGACGATGCTCGCGGCCAGGCCGTGCGAGATCGGGAACTCGAAGCGAGGCTGGCGCACGTCCGCGAAGTCGGCGGGAATCGTCACCGCCTCGACGCCCGCCAGGACGAGCGTCCAGAGCAGCAGATCCGCGAGCAGCGACGCCGCCGCCAGCACGCCAAGTCCGATGCGCGGCTCGACCCGGCTCGCCGCGAGCGCGATGCCGAGGTGGCCGGCGAGCATCGGCGTTCGCTCCGCTCAGCGGGTCGGTGTCGACCCGGCGCCGCCGGCCGCCGGCGTGTTACCGGGGTCGCTGACCGCGATCCACACGGCGACGGCGATCGCGACCAGA
The DNA here is from genome assembly GCA_046347725.1 of Burkholderiales bacterium. Classification (GTDB taxonomy): domain Bacteria; phylum Pseudomonadota; class Gammaproteobacteria; order Burkholderiales; family Casimicrobiaceae; genus VBCG01. The sequence goes on along the minus strand of JAXMFN010000002.1, from coordinate 31,590 downwards.
CCCGGCACGAGGAACGGAATGTCGGCGAACGAGAAGCTGCCGCCGAGGACTTGCGGCGCGACCACGACGAGCGTCGCCACGATGCCCAGTCCCGCGACACAGGATGCCGCCAGTCGGCGGGTGCGCGGATGGAATCCGCCGGCGGCGATCGCGAGCAACGTGGCGACGATACCGATGGCTCCCCAGGGAACCAGCCACAGGTAGTCGAGCAGCAGCCGGTAGAGCATCGCCCAGAGCGAGCCGGCGGCGATCGCACGGCCGAGGACGATGAACCCGGCGGCGAGCGCGCTCACCGGCAGGACCAGCGCGATCGACAGCAGGTGCAGCAGGGGGCGCATCGTCGTGGGCGCGAGACGTGGTCCGGTGCGGACGTGAGCGCCGTCAGCGCGACTTCGGCAGGCGCCGCGTCATGAACACGCTGTGCGGACTCGCCTCGTAGGCGCCGAACGGCCCGCAAGGCTCGAAGCCGAAGCTCCGGTAGAGCGTCTGCGCCGGCCCGAACGCCGGGTGCGTCCCGGTTTCGAGGGAGAGCCGCTCGTAGCCGCGCCCGATCGCCGTCTCGATGATCCACGCCAGCACCGCGCGTCCGGCGCCGCGGCGGCGCGAGGCCGCCGGCGTGCGCATCGACTTGACCTCCCCATGGGTCGGCGTGAGCTCCTTGAGCGCGCCGCAGCCGGCGAGCCGCTCGCCGTCCCAGACGCTCCAGAAGGTGACGTCCGGCGAGCGCAGCTTCGCGAGGTCGAGGGCGAACACGTTCTCGGCCGGCGAGAGCTCGTGCATGTTCGCGAGGTGCTCGGCGAGCAGCGCGTGCACCGCCGGTCGCGTCAGGTCGTCGAGCTCGATGCGAAGCCCGCGCTCAGCCATTGAAACCGAGCGCCGTCCGCGCGACCGTCCGGCGGTACCGACCGGTCGCCCGGCGCTCCGACGGACCGAACGCCCGCCGGCCAACGCGATCGCCGCGCACGTCGCGGTGGGTGACGGAACGCGGGTCGGCCTCGCCGATCATCGGAGGACCTCGTCGGCCCTGAGCAGCACCGTCGGGGGGATGTCGAGTCCGATCGCCTGCGCGGCCCTGAGGTTGACGCACAGCGCCAGTCGTTCGGGTTGCCGGACCGGCAGATCGCCGGCTTTCGCACCGCGGAGGATGCGGTCGACGTACTCGGCTGCGAGGCGGTAACCGTCCCGGAGGTCGGGGCCGTACGACGCGAGCCCGCCGTCGTCGACGAAGTTGCGGGCTTCGTACAGGGCGGGGATCCGCTCCCGGACGGCCAGGGCGATGATCGTCGATCGCAGTTCCAGCGTCAGCGGACCGACCTGGACGATCATCGCCCCGATGCCGTCGCGGCGGAATTGCGCGAACGCTTCGTCGAGCTCCCGCGCCGAGGCGATCTCCCGCACCGTGAGCTCGAGGCCGGACTCGCGTGCGGCGGATCGGGTCTCGGCGACCAGCAGTTCGGTGGTGCCGAGGCTCGCGTTCGGGACGCGTTCGGCCAACAGGGCCATCCGCGACGCCGCCGGGACGATTTCGCGCAACTGCTGCAGTCGCTTGCGGGCGACATCGGTGGTCTGCAGCGAAACGCCGGTCACGTTGCCTCCCGGACGGCCCAGGCTCGCGACCAGCCCGGCCGCGACCGGGTCCGCGGACGCCGCCATCACGATCGGAATCGTCGTCGTCGCCTGCATCGCCGAACGCGTGCCGGCGGTCGTCGCGGTGACGATGACGTCGACCTTGAGTCGGGCGAGTTCGTCGGCCATCGCCCGAAGGCGGGCCGGATCGTTGCCCGCCCAGCGATAGACGATGTCGATGTCGGTGCCCTCGCGCCGGCCGAGTTGCGCCAGGCCTTGCACGAAAGCGTCTTCGAGCGCGGAACGGGCGACGCGCGGCGCCAGATAGCCGATGCGGGCCCGCGTGGCGCGCGACTGCGCGCGAGCGACCGTGGAGGTCGCCCATGCCGCGGCGATCGCGGCGCGCAGAGCGAGGCGACGACCTGTCACCGCGCCACGACCGCACGGAGGTGCGGACGATTCACGAGCCCCCGGTGCTGCCACTGGCATGATCGTCCTCGCGCATGGTCGCCGCAGCATGGCTGACGGATCCGGCCCCGCGTCCCTCCTTGCATCAGGCGGCGATGACGATAACCGTTCCGAACCGGGCTGTCACGCTCGAGGGCTCGCGTCGGGGGCGCGGCCGCGGGAAACCTCCGGTGGGCGGCCCGCAAGCCCGCGCCACGCACGCGGCGACCGCGCGACGCCGATTCCGGCGACGGCGGTTCGAATCGTCACCGTCACTCGCTGCGCAGCGCGACCACCGCCTGCAGGAGTTCGGTCGCGCGCGCGATCACCGGCGCCGCCATCGGATCGCGCTCGAGCGCGGTGAACGGTCCCTCACCGAAGTACAGGCCGTCGGAGACCAGGAACGACAGGCGGATCGCGCCGGCCGACGGCGGCGGACGGCGCGCACCGCTCCACGGGCCGATCCGGTCGACGACCGGTTGCGCCGCGGCGAAGAGCCGTTCCACGAGCGGGACGATCGCCGGGACCGGCTCGATCACCGCGATCCGGCCGCTCTGGTTGACGTAGCGCACGCCGCCTTCCGAGGTCGCGGCCAGCGTATCGAGCCCGCCGTCGAGCGGCATCTCGACGACGACGCCGTAGAGGCGTTTCGCCGCGGCCGGCCGCCCGTTCTCGCGCAGCCGCCGCGACGCCAGGTAACGGATCCGGCCTTCCTCGCGCTCGTCGTCCGCCAGCCGACGCAACGCCTCGACGTCGGCGGGCTCGGAGGCGAGCGCCGCCTGCCAGGGCGTCGGCGACTGCCCGGGTCGCGCTGCGAACGCCGCCACGTCGTCGCAGAAAGCGAGGTTGTAGATCGCGTTCGCCGCGTCCGAGCGGTACGGCGAGTACGGTGGAGCGGCGGAGGTCACGACCGCGCCGGATCAGGCGGACCGGGTCGGCCGTCCGTCGCGCGCGATCCGCTGCCCGAGCCACGCCATCGGGAGATAGGCGAGCAGCAGATCGACAGCCGAGAACCAGACCGGCGCCGGCAGCATCGCCACCGCGGCGACGCCGCCGGCCAGCGAGACGGCGCCGACGATCCAGGCCGGCGTCGCCGAGCGGTCCGGCGCGCTCCGGCAGGCGACGAACGCGCCCGCGAGCGTGCCGAGCGCGTGCGCGAGAAACGGGAACATGAAGTGCCGGATGTCGAGCAAGTGCATCGACGCCTTGAGCCCGGCGGTGGTGGTCACGTCGACGCCCGGCGGCGGAGGAACGACCTTGCCGCCCAGCATCACCAGGCCCATGTTGACGGCGCTGCCGATGACGACGCCGAGCAGCACCGAGAGCAGGAATCGGACGAATCGCGCCATAGGTCACCTCCGGGTCGTCGAACCGCCGGGCGGAACCGGGCGCCGGTTGCGCGCCGGCGCCGCGAACGCGTCATGGTAGGCGACTTCGCCGCGCGGAACCACCGCGCGGAAGGGATGCGCGAGGAAGTGCGCCGGCGACGCTCCTGAATAGACGAGCTCCTCGATCGGCCGGAAGCCGAAGCGCCGGTAGTACGCCGGATCGCCCAGCACGACGCATCCGTCGGCGCCGAGGCGGCACAGGGCGCTCAGGCATTCGGCGACCAGCGCCGATCCCAGTCCGATCCGTTGCGACGCCGGATCGACCGCCAACGGGCCGAGGCCATGCCAGCCGCCGGTCGCGCCGGCGATCCGCACCGGAGACGCGGCGACGTAGCCGCGAACCTCGCCGCCGATCGCCGCGACGAGGCTCACCGACAGCGCGCCGGCATCGCGCAGCCCGCGGACGATCGCGACCTCGGTGCCGTCGCTGCGCGGATGGCCGCGGAACGCGCGCTCGACGACGCGGTCGATCGCCGGGTCGTCGAGCGGGGAGGCCGGTCTCGGCGACATCGGGCGGAGCGGTTCGGGATCGTCGATCGCCGGACGCCGGTGGGACGATCGCGGGACGCGGATCGGTCCTCGCGCGCCGGTCGTCGCGCCTCAGCGCTTGCGGCGGATGACGAAGGCGTTGTCCGCCAACTGGAAGTCGAGGCCGGGGTAATACGACATCGCGCCCGGCGCGGACAGCAGGACGAGCGAGACCTCGTCGCCGATCACCGCCCGCGTGCGTGCGACGAGCTCGCGGCCGATGCCGCGTCCCTGGTAGTCCTTGTCGACCGCGAGATCCGACAGGTAGCAGCAGTACACGTAGTCGGTCAGCGAGCGGCTGACGCCGACCAGGCGCTCGCCGTCCCAGGCCGACAGCACGAGGCAGGGCGCGGCGAACATCCGCGCGATGCGCGGCAGGTCGCCGGTCGGGCGCACGATACCGGAGCGATCGAAAACCCGCACGACGTCGCGCGGGTCGAGCGGGTGGTTGTGGCGGTAGTCGATGCGGGGCTCGGACATGGGTGGGGCTCGAAGGGAGGTCGGCCGCGGCGGCCGCCGTTCCGCCCGAACGTCGGGGCTCCCGGATTCGCGGACCAGCGGTGCGAAGTTACCGGCGAGTGTACCTGCCGTCGAAGACGGTCTTCCACTCGCCGCCGCCTTCATCGGATTCCCAGTGCTGACGGACCGCGCCGTCCGGCAGCACGGTCCAGGTGATCCGGTGCGCGGTGGACCTGCCGCCCGCCTCGACGGTCTTTCCTTCGAGCGCCATGCCGCCGTTGCGCGACCGGCCTTCGAGCAGCAGGACGGTTCCCTGGTTGTCCATCCAGGTCTGATGCCAGAGCTTGCGTCCAGCGTCGTAGCCGTTGAGGCTCTCGCCGCGATAGCCGCGTCCGGTGTCGTAACGCTCGTGCAGCACGCAGCCGTCGTACTCGCGCTCGATCCGGTTGACGCCGGCGAGCTTGCCGTCGGGAGTGTGGACGTTCCACTCGCCCAGCCAGAAGTCGAACTGGCGATGCTCGGGGGCTTCGCAGGGAGCGGCCTGGGCGGTCGCGCCGATCATCCCGCTGACGAGGAGGGCGGCGACGGCGGAGCGCAGCGCTGCTCTCGGATCGGTTCGCATGGTCATCCTCGTTCCTGCGGCGCGCGCGGCCGCGATCGGCTGTCCCGGAACAGGGCCGCGACCCCCCAGCACGCGAACGGCAGCAGCGTCGCTCCGCGCGGCAGGAAGCGGTCGGCCTCGGACCAGAACTGATGTTCGAAGGCGATCGCCGCCACGATACCGGCGATGGCGAGCGACGCCAACAGCACCCGGAACGCGGTGCCGCGCTCGTGCGCGTGTCCGAGCGCGATCGCCGCCGCGGCGACGACGCCGGCGGCGTAGAACACGTACAGCGTCAGGAGGCGCAGGCCGTACGAGCCGAACATCGACCGGTACCAGGACTCGGTCGCGAGCGACCAGGCGATGGTCGCCGCGCCGGCGAGCGCGACGGCGACGAGCGGCACCGAGACCAGCGCCGCGACGATCACCGGCAGGGGCGGGCGACGGATCATCCGGTCCGCCCGCGGCGGCGGCCGGCTCCGGCGCCCCGGTGCGCGCGACGTTGGTCAGCCCGGCGCATGTTCGGGCGCCGTCCGGTCGGCGGACGGCGTCGTGAACCGCACGTCGCGCAACGCATCGTCGGGCAGCACGTAGGTCGCCTTGATCGCGTCGTCCTCCTCGTCGACGATCGCCGGACGGCGCACGCCGGCGAGCACCTGCACGGTGAAGATCTCCTCGACCGACGCGCTGAATTTGAGGAACGCCACCGTCTCGCCGGTCTCGATGTGGACGACCCAGACGCCGCTGGCGCGCTCGGCGTTGTCGTCGGTGATCGGGATGTCGGTGAACGGGTTCGAGGCGCGAAGCTGCGAGAGCCCGACGAACGCGAGCGGACCGGCGAAATCCAGGCCACGGGTGAAGCCGGGCAGCTGCGCGACCGTCTCGACCGTCCCGGTGGCGAGGTCGACGGTGGCGAGGCTGCCACGGCCCGATTCGAGCAGCCAGAGGCGGCCCCGATACCATCGAGGGCTGTGCGGCATCGACAGGCCGGCGGCGATCGTCTCGCGACTCGCGTAGTCGAGGAGCACGCCGCCGTTCTTCTTGTTCGCGCGCCAGCCTTCCGGCGTATCGGTCGACCCCAGCGCGGTGAGGAACGCCGGCCGGCCCTCGACCATGGCCAGACCGTTGAGATGACAACGATCTTCCGGGGCGAGGCTGGTGACGAAGCGCGGCCGCCAGCGCGGCACGAAGCTCAGGTCGGGGTCGAGCGTGCACAGGCACGAGAACAGCGTGTTCACGTACCAGCACTCGCCGCCGCCGAGCGCGAGGTCGTGGACGTCGATCGCCGCGGTCACGTGGTGGTTGCGCAGCACGTAGACCGCGTCGTGACGGCCGGGCGGGTCGAGCCTCGCGGCGACCGCCGGGACGTTGCGGAACTCGCGCAGGCCGGTTTCGGTGCCGACGATCAGCCGGTCGCGGTCGGCGGCGAGGCCCATCGGCTTGCGCTGCGGCACGAAATGGGTGTTGACGCTGGCGCCGTCGTCGCGGGCGAGGATCAGGTGGCCGGCCTGGAACGTCGAGATCGCGAGCGAAACCTCGAGCTCGCGCAGGATCTCCGGCAGGTTGGTGGTGTGCACGCTCGAGAACGGCGGTGGCGCCGCGGCCGACGCTGCCGCCGATGTCAGCGCCGCCGCATCCGCCGGCGCGAGCGGCGGCGGTACCGGCCCCGCGGCGACCGGCCGCGCCCGGCGACGCTCGACGAACGCCCGGGCGCGCTCGGCGAGCGGCGCGAGCGCTTCGAGATGAGGCGCGATCTCGGCCTCGTGCCGGCGCCACTTGTCGGGATCGGGCGGCGTCAGCGTGTGCGCCGACAGCGGCAGGCTCGCCGGCAGCTCACGATCGACGGTGATGCCGGCGAACGCGCCGATCGCCTCGATCGCCCGCCGCGGATCGGCGACGAGGTCGCGGTAGTCGAACGCGACGACGCGCTCTTTCGGCAGCGCCGCGAGGTCGTCGAGCAGCGCCTGCTGCGTGCGCTGCCACTGGGCGGCGACGATCGCCGCCAGCGGCGCGCCGATCAGCTCGCGCCAGCCGGGCACGAGCAGGTACGACCAGGGCGGCCCGGTCCAGCCCGGCAGATCGGGATAGGTGACGAACCGGCCGCTGGTCCAGCCGTCGATCAGGCTCGCCAGGCTCTCGGCCGGATCGCGGTACAGGTAGACGACGCACGCGTCGGGGAAGACCGCGTCGAGGAACGGAAGGCGCAGCGCGTTTTTCGGCGTCTTCTCGAGCAGGCGGACGCTGGGGGCGGCGGCGTCCGGCCGGCGGGCGTCGCGGTCGCGCAGCGCGGCGGCGAACCGCGCCCGGACCTCGTCGGCGATCGCCAGCGTCGCGTCGGCGGCGGTGAGTCGGTTCGAGTCGTAGCCGCGTGCGTCCGGCCGCAGCGCCGCGATCGACTCGATCTCGCGGTGGCTCTCGCCGCCGACGGTGTAGACACCGGGGCTGCGGGCCAACGCTTCGAACAGCATCGAGCTGCCCGAGCGGGGCGCCGCCGCGATGACGATCGGCCGGTCGAATCGCGGCGTCGGGCGACGGGCGGCCGCGACCGCCGGCCGGGGCGCCGGGCCCGGTACGTGCGCGGCGGTCGGCACCGCGGGCGCCAGCGACGGCGTGTGCATCGCCGGTGCGAGCGAGTCTTCGATCAGGCCGGCGAGGTCCATCTGGTTGGGGAGCCGGATGCGGCCGGTGAACGCGCGCGCCTGGTCGCGCAGGCGCTCGATCAGTCCGGCGTAGCGCGGCCAGGCGATCGGCCGCTCGCCGTGCTCGGCCCACAGCGCCCGCCAGTCGCGCAGGACCCGACGGACGGCGGCATCGATCGCGTCGATCGCACCGGCGTCGGCGTCGGCCAGGCGCGCCTCGCCGATCCAGTCCCGCCACAGGCCCTCGAGCTCCCACGGCGACATCACGACCGGGAAGTTCGAGGATTCGAACCGCAGCTCCGGGTCGACGCCGGGGACGAAGTCGACGCGGCGCTCCGCCGAGCGAGCGCCGGCGAACGCCCAGAACGCGTCGCTGCCGACGGTGTCGACGACCAGGTGGACGCGCTCGTGCGGCGTCGGGTTGAGCACGTTGTGCATGCGCCAGGTGTCGAAGATCCAGCACTCGCCCTCGGCCATTCGTGTCGACGTCCGGTCGCAGACGAACTCGACCTCGGCGTAGGTCACGACCGGGACGTGGACCCGGACTCGCTCACGCCAGTAGTAGTTGGTATTGACGTGCGCCGTCGCCTCGGCCCGGGCGTCGAGTTTCATGAGCCGGGTGCGACCCAGCGGTGCCGCCAGCGCTGCGAGCACCTGCCGCAGGTAGGGCGAGCGCTCGAGGTGGGGCGTCGGGCGCATCGGACCGGCGACCCCGTCGTCGGTGGGGTCGCCGTTCAGCGAAACCAGCGGCAGCGCCCAGTTGCCCGGGTGCCCCTGGGGGTGGGGACGCCAGTCGGCGGGCCCGAACCCGGCGACTTCGGCGCGCAGCCGCGCGGCGTCGAAGCGCAGCGGCAGCCGGAGGAACGGTTGGGGAAGACGCACGCGCCTGATGGTGAGACAGATTCTGGAGACCGGAGACCGGAATCCGGATTCTAACCGGCGGCCCGTTGCGGTTCCGCAACGGCGGGGCACCGCGCGCCGGGCGGTCGCCGCCGCGGGTGTCGACGTGTCGCGCTCCCCGCGTATGATGGGCGCTCGCCGACGAGCCCGGGCGAGTCGTCCGCCACGAGAGCTCCGCGCGCGCCGTCACAGGGGGGAAGCCATGAGCCAGTCGCCGCAACCGCCGCGTTCGCGTGGGTCGTCGTTCGCCGCCGATCTGAAGCCGCTGAGCCTCGCGCTGGGCCTCGTGTTCGGCTACGGCGCCGGCCTCGCGCGCAACGCCCAGGCGGCGACGATCACCGTCAACAACCTGGCGGGCGGCAGCGTCGTCGGCCAATGCACGCTGCGCGACGCGGTCGCGGCGGCGGACACCGACGCCGCGGTCAACGGCTGCGCCGCCGGCAGCGGAACCGACGTGATCCAGTTCTCGGTCACCGGCCAGATCGACCTCGCCACCGAGATCGTCATCGGCACGTCGATGACGATCGCCGGTCCGGGGACCGGCGCGATGACGCTCGCGCCGTCGGGGACCAATCGCGCGTTGAACATCACCGGCACACCGGCGGTGACGATCTCGGGCGTCACGTTCCAGGGCAACGGCACGTCGACCGTGCGGGGCGCCGCCATCCACCACGGCGGATCGCCCGGCGACACGACCACGACGATCGCGATCCAGAACTGCCGGTTCAACGGCAATGCGACGAACCAGCAAGGCGGGGCCCTGTTCGTGTACAACGCCGGCGCGGTGTCGATCGCGTCGAGCACCTTCACCGGCAACTCGGTGCCGTCGCGCGGCGGCGCCGTCAAGTTATACAAGGTCGGTCCGGTGACGATCACCGATTCGACGTTCTCCGGGAATTCGGCGTCGCGCGGCGGCGCGCTGTTCCTGTACAAGACCTCGACGACGACAATCAGCGGCTCGACGTTCTCCGGCAACGTCGGCAGCGGCGGGTCGGCGCGCGGTGCCGCGGTGTTCCTGTACAAGACGTCGGCGACGACGATCAGCGACTCGACGTTCTCCGGCAACACCTCGTCCGGCCGCGGCGGCGCGCTGTTCCTCTACAAGGTCGGCGCGACATCGATCGAGAACTCGACGATCTCCGGCAACAGCACGACGAGCGCCTCGGTCGGCGGCGGCGCCGGCATCTACCTCTACAAGTCGCCGGCGGGACTGACGATCGCCAATTCGACGATCACCGACAGCACGATGGCCATCGCCAGCGGCGCGATCGTGGTCAAGGACGACTCGACGCTGACGTTGCAGAGCACGATCGTCGCCAACACGACCGAGCCCGGCGGCAATCGCGACCTGTCCAGAGGCGGTGTTACTCCCACAACGATCAACGCGACCGAGAGCCTGGTCTTCAATCCCGGTGGGTTCATCAACGGCACCGACGTCGCGAACATCACCGGCCAGAACCCGCAGCTCGGGCCGCTCGCGGGCAACGGCGGGCGCACGCGGACGCACGCGCTGCAGGCCAACAGCCCGGCGATCGACAAGGGATCGAATCCGCTGGCGCTCGCCTTCGACCAGCGGGGCGCCGGGTTCACCCGCACGTTCGGCGCGCAGACCGACATCGGCGCCTTCGAGGTCCAGCCCCCGAAGGTCCAGGTCCCGGTCCCGACGCTGTCGAGCTGGGGCGCGGCGCTCCTGGCGGCGCTGCTGGGCGCCTGGACGTTCGTCAGCTCGCCGGTGCGACGGCGTCGCGACCGCGCCTGAACCGGCCGCGGCGGAACCGCATCGGCGGTCTCGACGGCCGCCGGTTCCGGCCGCGGGCCAGCGTCAACCGCCGGAGCGCTCGGCCACCAGTTCCCAGAGCGCCTTCGGCTTGACGTACTTGTCGGTGACCCGATGCTCGAGCGCGAGCACCGTCCAGCCGTCGCGCATCAGGGTCTCGATGTCGGCGCGGTCGAAGAATCGTTTGGGCTCGCCGTCGACCCGATAGTAGCGCGGCTCGATCGGCGGATGTCCGCTCGCGCCGAAGTGGTGATCCTCGGTCGAGTTCAACCGGCAGATCAGCACCCCGTCGCGGCCGAGCGCCGCGCGGACGCGGCCGAAGAGATCGACGGTGTCGTGCCAGCCGAAGTAGTGCAGGCTCAGGCTCGCCAGCGCGACGTTGAAGCCGGAACGGACCGACGGCAGGTCGTGCAGGAGGTCGCCGACCGAGATCGTCGCCGCCGGCGCCCGGATCCGGGCCTCGGCGACCGCGTCCGGCGACTTGTCGAGCGCGACGACCGCGAGTCCTGCGTCGGTCAGCGTCCGGGTGTCGAAGCCAGGCCCGCAGCCGAGCTCGAGCACCGGCGTCGAGCCGGCGCGCGCGCGGACCAGCGGCAGCCAGCGTTCGAGCCAGGGATCGGCGGACACCGGTGATTTCGCGTTGGCGGCGCTGCCTCAGGTACCGACCGCCGGCAGGAACGCCTGTTGTTTCGGCGAGGCCGGGATGTCCGCCAGATCGTCGAGCCACGGCGGCGCCGAGTGGCGCCAGATCTGGACCGCGGGCTTGAGCGAAGCCCGCTCGTCGACGCAGCCCAGGCGGATCATCACCGAGGTCGGATTCTCCGGCGCGCTCGCGTCGATCGGCGTGCCGCAGTCGGAACAGAACGCCTGGGCGCGACGATTGCCGCTCTCGGCGGTCTTGACGCAGACCTTCGGCTGGCCCTGCAGGTGGAAGCGGCCGATCGGCGTGGCGACGACGGTCCGGAACGGTCCGCCCGAGCGCACCTGGCAGTCGGTGCAATGGCAGGCCATGACGCGCGCCGGGTCGATCTCGGCGGTGAAGCGGAACTTGCCGCAGTGACAGGCTCCGTGGATTTGCATTTCGACTCCGGTGGATGGCGATCTGGCGCCGCTCGACGGTGGATGTCAGGATTTGCAGACGTCGTTGCCGTTGTCGAACACCACGAGCCAGCGTCCGTCGGCGATGCGCTGCCAGGTGGTGGCGAATCGCGCGACCACCGTGCCCGCGGGCGTCCACACCGGCCCCTCGGTGTAGCCGAGCGAGCCGCCGGCGCCGACTTCGACGATCTCGGGCTTCCAGGCGAACGGCGCCAGCGGCGCGCTGAAGAACCGCTTCCAGTGCGCGACGATCGCGTCCTTGCCCCGCAACGGCGTGCCGCCGTTGACGAACACCGCGTCCTCGCCGATGTAGGTCGCGAACGCGTTGAAGTCGCGCGCGGCCATCGTCGCGGCGAAGCCGGTCTCGGAGGCGCGAAGCTGCGCGACCAGCTCGTCGCGGGACGCCGGCGCCGGCCGGGTGGCGCAGCCGGCCATCGGAAGGCAGAGGGAGGCGAAGAGCAGGTGGCGGCGCTGGTTCATGGCGGTCGGGGGGCGGGATCGGCGGGGGTCGGGGTGGCGGCGGATCGACGCGCGGACGTCCTAGGCGGTGCTCCACGCCAGACGCGCGGCCAGGATCACGAACACGACGCCGGCGATCCGGTTCATGACGAGTGGCGCGCGCGGCGAACGCTTCATCCATTCGCCGAGGAAACCCGCGGCCCAGGCGATCGCCGAGAAGACGGCGAGCGCCGAGACGATGAACAGGCCGCCGAGCGCCACGATCTGCAATGCCGGCGAACCGCGCTGGGGATCGGCGAACTGCGGCAGGAAAGCGAGGAAGAAGATCGCCACCTTCGGATTGGTGACGTTCATCACGATGCCGCGAACATAGAGCTTCCCGGGACCCGGCGCCGCGCCCACCGAATCCGGCCGGCTCGAAGCAGCGGCCCGGAACGACTGCCAGGCGAGAGTGAGGAGGTACGCGGCGCCGATCGTCTTGACGAGGGTGAACGCCAGCGCCGAGGTCCGCAGGACCGCCGCGACGCCGAGCGCGACGAGCGCGGTGTGGGCGATGAGCCCGGTGCAAAGCCCCAGCGTCACCAGCAACCCCGCCAGCCGGCCGTGCAGCGCGGAGAGCGTCAGGACGAAGAGGTTGTCGGGGCCCGGCGCGAGCGCCAGCGCGACCGACGCCGCGACGAACAACGCGATCGTCTCAGCGGGGAGCATCGGCGTCCTGCCGGATCGCTTCCGGGAACGGCGATGTCGCGTGCGCGCGTGCGCGCGGCCGGTTACCCACGGTAGGACTCGTCATGCCGCTTCCCCTGGTCGCCGATCTCGTCCCACTCGGCCTTGGAGCCGACCCAGATGTGGTGGCGCACCGTCAATCCGATCCCCTGGCCGGGAAGGAGGCCCGCCGGGACGAACATCCGTTCCGGGTCGTTGCGCCCCGGAACGCGGGAACCGCAGACGCGGCAGAACCAGGTGTCCCAGTTCGAGTTCGGTTTGGTCCAGGCGGTGACGAGATCCTCTCCGGCGGTCCAACGGAACCTATCGTTGCGGACCAGGACGACGGCGATGCCGTTGGTCCCGGTCGACCGGCGGCAGATCGAGCAGTGACAAACGTACACGCCGTCGGGCGTGTCGTCGAGTTCGAACCGGACGGCGCCGCAGTTGCAGTGACCGGCGAGCATGTTCTGGCGTTCGTTCCCGTGAGCCGGATGGCCGGCCGCCGAACTCGTCTAGACGCTGCCCGATCCGGCGAGCGCCGGCCACCAGTGGACGACCGCGACCAGCGCGGTGACGCATTCGGCGCCGGCCGCCGCGACGAGCAGACCCCGGTCGAGGCGATCGGGCGCGAAACGGGCGCAGAGCGCGAAGAGCGCCGCGCACACCGGCGCCACCAGCACCCGCGGCACCGCGAGCAGCTGCCAGACGCCCGGAGGGGTCGGCGCGCCGGCGGCGGCGACCGTTGCGGCGGCCGACAGGCCGGTGACGCAGACCGCGAGCGCCGCGATCGACGACAGTCGCCAGAATCCGCGATGCGATCGCAACAGGTGCAGGGCGATCGCGGTCGGAATCGCGGCCGCTGCGCCGAAGACGACGATGAACAGCGACGCGTCCCCGAACGCGTGCATGCCCGAGGACGCGTCGCGGTCGGGTCCGCTCGTCAGGGCGACATGGACCGCGACCGCGCCGATCGCGAGCGCGAGCGCGGCGACGTAGCCGACGACGACGACGCCGACCTTCGCCGGGCGCGACAGACGATCGAGGCGCGACGCGATCGCGGATCCGGGCATCAGGGCGCCCCCGCGTCGCGCCGCCGGTGTCGCAACGTCCGGTCGAAGAACGCGACGACCGCGGCGTTCATCGCTCGGTGGAACGCCGGACGGTCGAAGCCCCCCGGGTCGTCGCAGAGCTCCGCCGGGCGCAGCAACCCGCAGGGCACGAGGAACGACGTGTGGCTCGCGCCGGGAACGCGGTGCACCTCGGCCGTCGGCCCCAGGCCTTCGCCGATGATCCTGGCGTTGGTCGCGTACGGAACCTTGTCGTCCTGGTCGCCGCTCCACAGCTGCACCGGCACCGACACGTCCGAGAGCGTCGCCGGATCGAACGTGAATCCCAGCCCCGGCGCCGCCAGGACGGCGGCCCTGATCCTCGGGCTGGTTTCGAACCGCCCGCCGGTCGCTCCGCCGGGCTCGACGAGCGGAGACCTGAAATGACGCAGCACCTCGCAGACGAACTCCGATGCGCGGGCGCACTGCTCGGCGACCCGGCGCAGGTCCGGGCGTGCGCCGATCACCGTCAGCACGGTGAAGCCGCCGGCGGAGAAGCCGAACGCGCCGATCTTCTCCGCGTCGATCGCGACATGGCCCGGCCACTTCGCGAGCAGGTGCTCGATCGTCGAACGCAGCTGACGATTGCGCGCGCCGAACAGATTCGCCGATCCGGCCGCGCCCGAGTCGAGGAAGTTGTCGCCGGCGTGCATCGGCGCGGCGACGACGTATCCGGCGGAGGCCAGCGCGAGCGCCAGGTCGGCGTGGCTCTGCGGTCCGCCGCCGTTGCCGTGGGAGATCACCACCAGCGGCAGATCGCGACCGGTGACCGGTGCGTTGCGCGCGACGTTCATCAGCACGACGCCGATCTGCGCGGTCGGCCATGGATGCTCTGTGGTCGGGTACCAGACGCCGACCGGGAACGTCGTGCCGTCCGCGTCGGCCGCCTGCGTGATCTCGAAGCCGACCGGTCTCTCGCCGGTAAGCGCGGTCGCGTAGGCGAGAACGATGGCCGCGCCCGCCAGCGCCACGACCGCGACCACAATCCGGTAGATCCATTTCATGGCGAATTCTCGTGGGCCGTCGGGCGCGGTCGACGCGCTGAATTCCGCGTGCCGGTGATCCCTCGCAGCTGGCGGTCGTGAACTCTCGAGAGCGCCGCCAGAGCGGTGATCGAGCCGATGAGCGCGAACGCCATGTCCGATTGGGTGTCCCAGGGGTCGCCCTGGGTTCCGAGGAATTCGTTGGCACCCTGTCCGAGCGCCAGCGCGGCCGCCCATTCGACGAGTTCGTACGAAGCGCTGATCGCGAGGACGATGCAGACGACGACGAAGGCGAGCATCCGCCGGCCGCGAACGTAATCGCCGCGGACGAGGATCTCCCGGGCGATCAGGGCCGGCACGAAACCCTGGAAGAAGTGCCCGATCTTGTCGTACGGATTGCGTCCGAGCTGCAGGAGTTCCTGCAGCTGGAATCCGAGCGGCACGCGGGCGTAGGTGTAGGTGCCGCCGAGCACGAGTACGAGCGCGTGGGCGAAGATCAGACCGTAGAGCAGCGACGTCAGCGGAAACCGACGGTAGGTGAGCCCGAGCAGCGGCAACGCGATGACGACCGGCGCGATCTCCATCAGCCAGGTCGTGCGGTCGTGGGCCCGCCACCCGGACCAGCCCAGCAACAGGACCGTCAGGGCGGAGAGTCCGATGAGCCAGGCGCTGCGATCCGAGGGCATGACCTGCGATTGATCGTTCGTGTACCGCACCGTAGTCGGACGGCATCCGGCGCGGGCCGCGTCGGCGGGCGCCCGGACGGTTCGACGATCGGTGGTCCGATCGGGATCGCCGAACCGACGGTCGTCGCGCGATTCGCGCCGGATCGTATTGTGCACCCGGAACGACCGCCTCGGACACGCGCCGCGGCCGGGCGATCGACGATCGCGGGTGCGTGCCGACGGCTTGGCGACGCGCGGGGCCGCGAAGCTGTCGTCGACTGGACGCGAGCGGGACCCGCGGCTCGCGTGCGCGGCGCCGGCGCGGTGCGACCGAACTCGTCGGGAGGTCCCGTCCGAAGTGAGCAGACGCCCGCGTTCCGCCAGGCGACATTCCGGTCGATCGTACCGGTCGCGCCGGTGGGGCTACGACTCGGGGATCGCTGCCGGGTCCGGCTCCTGGCGTCGGAGGGTCAGGAATCGCGGTCGCGCCGCTGCGTGCCGGAGCATCGGCGCCCGAGCGCGAAGAGCAACGGAATGGACGCGACGAGGCCGAGCGCGACCAGCGGCCCGGCCCAGACGATCGTGGCGACGTCGATCCACTGCTCGGCGACGCCGCGGTGGAGCAACAGGCCGCCGAGCGGCAGGTTCAGCAGCAGCCCGGTCGCGGTGCCCGGCATGTAGCGACGCGTCGCCAGCGACACGACCAGGTGCGGCACGAGCGCGTTCGCGACCATCGCGAAGACGGCGCCGAAGAAGACGGTCGCGGCGATCGACCGCGGGCCGAAGTGCGCGGCGAGCAGCGCAACGACGACCAGCGCCGCCGAAAGGACCACGGCGCCGAAACGGAACTCGGCGGCTCCGACCCCGCGGTGCCAGCGTCCCGCACTGGTCGACCACCGGGGAAGCCAGAGGGCCTCCTCGGCGTTGTGGACGAGCACGCCGACGACGAACGGCGCGAAGAGCGTGAGCGCGGTCATCGGCCGCGATTGTGCGCCGATCGCGGGAGGCGTGGGCCGGCGCGTTCGCTCAGGCCGCGGCGATCGCCGCGATCGAGACCTTGAGTCCGGGGATCCTGGCCGGGAGCTTCGCGCCCTGGCGCGCCGGCGGATCGGTCGGAAACCACCGGATCCACTCCTCGTTCATCCCGGCGAAATCGTCTTCTTCGGCGAGCACGACGGTGGCGCTGACGACCTTGTTCAGCGAACTGCCGGCGGCTTCGAGAATCGCCTGGATGTTGGCCAGGCACTGTCTGGTCTGTTCCTGGATCGTCGCGCCGTTGATCTCGCCGGTGTCCGGATCGACCGGGGAGGTGCCGGAGACGAACACGAGCCCGGCGGCCTTGACCGCCTGGCTGTAGGTGGCAGGCGGCTTGGCCGCCCTGGGCGTGAACACGATCTGGCGAGACACGTGCATTCCTCGGCGATTGGTGTGGACAGCGGCAAAGCGCGCCGAGCGGACGAAAAGACCGGCAGGGGCCCGCCCGAGCCGCCGGCAGCGTACCGGTCCGATCGGTGTCGGGCCAGGCGAAAAATCCGGTCTCAACGGTCGTGCAGGAGATCGAAGAACTCCTCGAGCTCCGGAATCTCGTCGAATCGCAGGCCGGGCGGTACCGTCTCGTCCCAGGACGCCCGCGACGACAGGTGGAAGTCGGCGACGATCTCCAGATCGACCGGCTCGTCGAGGAGGCCGGCGGGAACCCAGACCGCGGGCAGACCGCGTAGCGCATTGGGGACCGGCGAGCCGCACTCCGCGCAGAAATCCGATCGGAAACCGGTCGTCTTCCGCCAGGACCTGATCGAGCCTTCGCCGGCGAGCCAGCGGAAGCGGTCGTTCGGGACGACCGCCGCGCAGTTCGACGCGGTGCCGCTCTGGCGGCGGCACAGCGAGCAGTGGCAGCGGTAGAGCTTCAGCGAGTCGGCGTCGACCTCGAACGCGACCGCACCGCACAGGCAATGTCCGCGCATCTAGCGACTCCTCGCGATCGGGTGGCGGCGAACCCGCGGTTGCGGCCCGGAGGTTGGGAACTGGCCGTTGCGACCTAGCGGTTGCGATCGCGCGTCGACCAACTGCGCGCCAGGCGCAGCACGCCCGCCGGCCATGCGGCCGACAGGATGGCGCAGGCAGCGGCGATGCCGAAGACCCAGACCGCCGCGGGAAACTCGAACACCGAGGGCGCGGGACCCGGGCCGGACGTGACGATGCCGACACCGACGAGTCCGCCGACGCCGCCGCCGATGACGAAGTACAGCAGGCGCGTGGCGAGACTCGGGGGGCTCGCGACCGCAGGAGGCGATTGCATGAGCTGCGATCCCCGGGTCACCGGACTCGCGAAACGGCGGGCGAACGCCTGCGATCGCGTCGCGCCGGGCTCATTTCGCACCGTCGACGTACGCCTTGAAGCTCAACACCGCGCCGATGACCAGCAGGCTCACCAGGCTGCCGTAGAGCATCCAGGGATTCGCGCCCGCGGCCTGCGCGGAGAGCGGCGATGCCATGCGGCCGAACCCGGCGACGAGCGCGAACCAGCCGACCAGCGTGATCAGCACCGGCCAGCCGCGCACCCAGACGTTGTGGGCGCGGACGATGGCGAGCCCGGCGACGAACAGGATCGCGCCGTTCAGGTAGACATGGGGTCCGTAGGTCGGCCCGATCGCCGCGAGGAAGACGTCGGCGTTCACCCACTCGGTCGCGGCGACGGCGATGAGCGTCGGGCCGACGAGTCCGGCGAGACGCTTGGAATCGGGCGCACCCACGAGTGACGGGCGTTCGCGTGGTCTGAGGTCGAATCAGCGGCGACTGGACGGACGCGGCATCGGCGGTCAGCCGTGCGGCATCCGGCCGCCGGCGGGAGACCAATTCTCCCACGGCACGTCCAGGAACACGACCATCAGGTTCTCGGTGTCGAAACCATCCGAGCGGAGACCGCGCTCGAGATGCGCGAGGATCTCCTTCTTGACCTTGGTGCTCCGCCCGGCGCCCAGCAGGATCTCGAAGAGCGCGAAGTCCCCCGTCCGCCGGGTCCGGACGTCGGGGAACGTGCCGTCGAAATCGAAATCGTCCGCATCGAGCTCGAGGACCCGGTGGAATCGATCGTTCGGGTGGACGCCGGCCGCGCACAGCGCCGCATGCACGGCGGACAGGAGGCGCCGCTTGAACTCGAGGGGTTTCGGCCTGACGACGGTGAGGGTGACGATCGGCATGGGGGGCGGGGGTTTCGTAGGGCGGCCTCGCGTGGAAGGCGCCGTGGAAGTCGATGGGGAAGACAGGCCCGGCGCGGTCTATGGGTGCCGTACTAGTCGCCGAGACCGGCCTGGCGTGGCGGCTGTGGTCGGGCCTCGGTCGCGGCTGTGTGCAGGTGCTGCGCCAGATCGAGGACCCGTCTCGTGTCGCAGTCGAGCGGGCCGAGCTGCACGCCCCACTCCGCGCCCGGCGCGGAGATCGCGTTGCCGGCCCGCACCAACCACGTATTGATCGCCATCCGGCGGCCCAGCGCCGCGTCGCGCGCCGCGGGAGAGCGGAACGCCACCAGCAGCGAGGTGCTGCCGCGGTAGGGACCCAGGTAGAGCTTGCGAACCGCGGTCCAGGGGACGAACACGTTCTCGCGGCGATCGGTGATGCCCTTCGCATCCAGCGTCACGATCGGCCCGCGACGAAAGCGCCGGCTCAGCCGGAACATCGCCCAGGCGTAGATCGCGGCGCAGGGCAGCGCGAAGACCCAGGACTTCGCCCCGAACATCCCCACCAGGACGACGAGATTGACGATGCCGAGCGTTCCCAGGCCGACGCCGACGAACAGCAGCAGCGCGGTTCGGGACGTCGAGTAATGGAAATGCGTCGGCGACGGCACCGTCCGCGAGTCGCTTCGAAGGTTCGTCGGCTCGTTGGTCATCGTCGGTCTCGGGCGGCGCGGGTTCGCGTTCGCCGGACACCGCCGCCGGACCGTCCGGCCGCGATGTCGGAGCGCCGATCGATCCAGGGCTCAGCCGTCGGCCGACTTGGACGGCGTCGCCGAGACCGGCCGCCCGAAATCGACGGCGTGCACGACTTCGGGCGGGGCCGCGGCCGCGATTTCGCGGTCGGGATTGACGCCGAGCGCGTCGTTGAAGGTCGAGAAGGCGAGCCGGAAGACGACGAAGAGGGTCGCCTCGACGATCTCGCGCTCGCCCAGTCCGGCGTCGCGAAGCTCGGACACATCGGCCGCCCGCGTGCCGTTCGGGTCCCGGGCGACCTTGCGCGCCCAGGCGGCCAGCGCCCGGTCTCGCGGCGGCAGCACGTCGGGCTCCTTGCTCGCGAGGACCGTGGCGGCGAGCGCGGGACCGGCTTCCTGCGCCAGCGTCGTGCCCCATGCGAGCGCGCAATACGAGTCGCCGATCGCCGCCGCGGTCGCACTGACCAGGACCGACAGATCGCGTCGGGACAGCGTCGAGTGGCTCGTCAGCTGCGCGCGCAGCGCGGCGAAGCCTTCGAAGACGTCCGGGCGCCAGGCCCAGAGCCTGGTCAGATTCATGACGTAGCCCTGCGACGCGAGATTCGAGTCGTAGATCCGCTGAGCGGCGTCGCTCCGGGGTGGTGCCGAGACGAACATGGACTGCGCCTCCGTGGAAGTTCTGCGTTCGGGTGCCCGATGGCAGGATCGAGCGATCTGACGGCCCGGCCGGTCGATCAAAGCGTCGCGCCGACCGCTCCGTCCGACCGGTCGCGCCGGCGGCGGGCTTCGCGGCTACGCGGCCCGCTCCAGCCGCACGTGCGTGACACGCTCCGAGGGACGGTGCTCGGTGCAGCGGTATCCTAACTCGACGAGGTCCAGCGCATCGAACAGGCTCTCGCCACGCCCCAGCAGGACCGGCGCGATCACCAGGTGCAGCTCGTCGATCAGGCGCGCCTGCAGGTACGCCCGCACCGTCGCGACGCCGCCGCCGATCCGCACGTCCTCGCCCGCCGCCGCCTCCCGCGCGAGGTCGAGCGCCCGGTGGATGCCGCCGGTCACGAAGTGGAACGTGGTCCCGCCGTCCATGACGATCGGGGCCCTCGGGTAGTGGGTGAGGACGAACACCGGCACGTGGTACGGCGGATTCTCGCCCCACCAGCCTCGCCATTCGGGCGTCCATTCGCCCCGCACCGGCCCGAACATGTTCCGGCCCAGGATCCAGGCGCCGACACCGCGGAAGCCGCGCTCGATCGCCGAATCGTCGACTCCGGTGCTTCCGCCCTCCATCCCGAACATCGCGCGGAACGTCCGGGTCGCATGCGACCATTCATGGAGGCCGAGTCCGCCCACCCCCAGCGGATGCTCGCGGCTCTGGTCCGGTCCCGCCCCGTAGCCGTCGAGCGACACCGCGAAACACGCGACTCGTACGTTGCTCATTGTCGGTCTCCAAGACCAGCATGAACCAAACGCGGGCCGATGGGAAGGCGGCCGCCGCGGGCCTTCGCGTCGCGCAGGAAGGGGACGATTTCGAAGGTCGCGCCGGCGCCGCGCCAATGCAGCCCCCAGGCTTGCAGGTCCTCGAGGTCGGAGCACTCCATGCGCTGGCAGCGTCGAGCGAAGGACGGCTCGACCCAGCGGTCGATGTACGTGCGGCCTTCCGGAATCCCGCGGCCGTGGCCGGCTAAGTGCCGGTAGGCCGGGACCCTGTCGTTGTCCCGGTACGGTTCGATGACCGTGATCGCGCCTGCGCAGGTGGAGCTTCCCTAGGAACGGGCGATGCCGAACGCGGTCCCCGGTGGGACGAGGACGCCTTCGTGGTACTGGCAGACGATCGTGTCGTCCGGCGGATGGTTCGCTTCCGCGACCGGCGTGAGCTGGGCCTGGATGCACAGCCAGCGGCCGCCGGTGTCGACATAGGTGTCGGTGTAGCAGGTCATGCCGGCGACGGCGCCGCCTTCACCGTTGCGGATCCACTTGTTCGTGGCCCGAACCAGCGCGACGCCGTCGAACACCGCGATCCGTTCGTCGCGCATGTCCCAGTAGACGATGACCGCCGGATCGAAGCCGTGCGCCCAGTAGCGCAGGTAGGCGGCCCGATCCACGTACGCGCCGGTCGGCGTGATCGCGGTGAAGCCCGGATGGAGGATCGCGTCGTGCGCAGCGACGTCGTTGGTGACGAAGTTGTGGATGAAGCGCTTGTTCAGGGCGCGCAGGTGCGCGTGGCGATCGTCGTCGAGCGTCATGAGCGGGTGTGCGAAGTGGTGTGGGTCGGTTGAACTACGAAGGCGCGGCGCGCGTGATCGGCCGCCGACGCCGGATCAGCGCCGGTCGCGGCGCGGCGCGGCGGGTGTCGTGTCCCGCGTCGACGCGCCCGCCTCCTCGCCGGGCTCGCTCGCCACCGGCTCGCCGGGCCGGGCGAGCCGTCGCGCGCGGGCGCGGGCGCGCGCCGCTTCGATCCGCGACTCGCGTGTCGACACCGTTCCCCGGGCTTCGGCCTCGTCGACGTCGCCGGTCAGCAGTCGCCAGGCGGCCCGGACGGCCTGGTAGGCGAGGGCGAGCGCGAGGCACGCGGCGATCAGCGTCGCGGCCGCGAACAGGCCGTAGGTGACGACGTGCGCCCGGGCCAGATCGAGGCCGGCGTAGAGGAACCACGCGAGCGAGGTGAACACGTAGGACGCCGGCGCGAAGACGATGAGCCGCAGGACGAGCACCGGGCGCGTCGCGGCCCGCGGTCGTTCCCCGCGACCCGGCCGGAACGCCGAGAAGGCGTCGGCGACCACCTGTGCGGCGCCGGCGACGAGATCGATGAGCGAGCCGAGGATGGACATTACGATCGAATGCGCGGCGAGGTCGGACGGCCGGACGGTCGGGTCGGCCGGCGCGGCGGCGAACCAGCCGCATCGGGCGGCATAGGATAACCGCGCGCGCGCTCGTGCAAAGCGCCGCTAGGGCATCGCCGCGCCGACCGCCTGGCGCACCGGAATGCCCTCGGGCGAGAAGCCCTCGAGGCAGTGCACGTTGACGCCGAAGTTGTCCGGCGTGACCCGCTTGCGGTGGAACGGGTAGATGCCGCAGACCTTGCAGAAGAAGTGGCGCGCGGTCCTCGTGTGGAATTGGTACTCGGTGAGCGACGCCTCGCCGGCGATCAGGCGGAACCGGCTCTCCGGGACCTTGACCATCAGCGCGTTCTTGCGCTTGCAGATCGAGCAATCGCACATCGTGAGTTCAGGGAAATCGGTCTCGATCTCGAAGCGAACCGCTCCGCAATGACAGGATCCCTGGTACGTGCGCATCGGGCGGGCGCTCATGATTCACCCCTCCTGCGGGTCCGCCGGCGAACACGCGGCCCCGATGGCCGGCGACGCGTTCCGGCAGCCGCTCAACGACACGGCAGGTTCTCTCGTCGCGTCCCGGTCGCCACCAGACCGGTTCCGGTCGACTCGTAGTCCTGGCACCAGACCGCGCAGTACCGGCCCGCCGCGGGTGCCCAGGCCAGACGGCATTTCACCAGATTCGAGACGCCGGTCTTGCTCCACGAAGAGAACCGGGGTGGGCCGGCGTCCTCGACTCTACCGTACATCCGGAGCGACTGGATTGTCGTCGGGCCGAGCGGCGGACGACCGGGCCTCGTCACGGTCATCGCCAGGAGCGGGCCGCCGCTGCCGCCGAGCGCTCGCTCTTCCGGGTCCGCGGGCTCGGTGAGCGTCACCGTGTATGCGCCGAGCCTCGTCGTCGACGGCAGCGGGGCGACGGCGATCTCCCGTTCCCCGGGCTCGGCGGGAGGCCGATTCCGCGCCGCATCGGCGAACAGGTGAACCGGCGACGAACCCAGCGCGCACCCCAGCGCCCAGGCGGCGAGTCGGCGCCGATGACGCGTCCGGGCCGGTGTTCGCAATGGTGCCACGATGCCGCCATTGTCGGAGAGGCTCGGAGCGTCTTCGCGGCGCTCGCCGAGAGCCGGGATCCGCCGGCGAACGACTTCCCGTTGCCCTTCGGTCCGACGAGAACGAGCAACATCGGTCGGCATCGCCTGGAGGGACCGTCAACCCGCGCCGTCGGCGGCCTTGTTCAGCGCCACCGCCGCACGGACGAGCGCCTCGAGCGCGGTCGCGTCCACGCTCGCGCCCTCCGCGACGTCGATGGCCCGGCGCGTGTTTCCGTCCAGACTGGCATTGAAGAGCTTCGACGGGTCCGCGAGCGACGCGCCCTTCGCGAAGGTCAGCTTCACCACCTTCGCGTACGTCTCGCCGGTGCAGACGATCCCGTGGCACGACCACACCGGCGTGTTCCACTTCCATTCCTCGGTGATCCCGGGATCCGCCGCCCGAATCAGCGCTCGGAGCCGCGCCAGCCGCTCGCCCCGCCAGTCCCGAAGCTCGGCGATTCGCTGGTCGATCAGTTGCGAAGGGGACTTGCCTTCGTCGGCCGCCGGCGTCTTCTTCGCGAATCGCCGGGTCGGCGCCGCCCGGGTTCGTCGGGTGGGCATTCTCGTTCTCCTCGCAGGGGCCGGTGACATTTCGCGTCTTCGGGCGGCCGGACGTCGAAGGCGCGCAGAGCGCGACTAGCGCCGCGGCCGCCGGAACCACCGGGGTACCCGGGCGGCGTATTCCCGCCATTGGCTGCCGTAGGTGCGTGCGAGCCACGGCTCTTCTCCCAGCACGACCCGCCAGTGGAACGCGATCGCGACCATCATCGTGTAGATGAACAGGCCCCGCAAGGCGAATGCGACCGACCACCCGAGCAGGATCAGCGTCACCGCGATATACATCGGATTGCGCGTGTAGCGGTAGAGGCCGACGACGACCAGACGGCGCGGCGGCGCCCAGGGGGCGAGCGTGCCCTCGCCGGAAACGAAGAAGTCGCGGACGCACCAGAGGAGCCCGAGTGTGCCGGCGACGAGCGGCAGTAGACCGAGCGGCTGGACGAAGGCGGCGTCCGGATCGAGCCGGAGCCACGCGATCGGAACGGCGAAGGCGACCAGACCAGGCAACGCCAGGAAGGCGATCAACGCCCGCGCGAACATGCGTCGCCTATCGTCCGGGCCGGCGCGAGAACGGACACGGTCGCGGTCCGCCGCCGGTCGTCGGCGACGACGATCGTGCGGCCGTGGCGCAGCACGACCCCCTGGGCATCCCGCGCGACGGCCGCCGGTGCGACCAGCAACGCGACGACGAGCGCGAGCCGACGCATCCGCCACCTAGCGCCCGAGGACGGCGCGGCGCCGGCACCACCGATGAGCGGCGACGCCCGCGACCCCGCGCGCGCGAACGACCGGCATGTCAGGTGTCGCCGACCGAACGCGCGCGCTTCTTCGCGGCGCGCGTCGGTGCTTCGCCGAACCACACCCGCCCCGGGCCGGGCAGTTCCTCGACCTGCCAGCGATGGTCGGCGGCCCACTGGACGATCGGATCGGGCGGGTCGTTCGCGCCATCGAACCACAACTCGTGCACCGACTCCTTCGGCAGCCAGATGTTCAGCACGACCTCGGCCGCCAGATCCGACGGCAACGCGGCGAGTTCCAGGCGCGCGAACAGATTCGAGACGAACTCGGGCCGGTTCTTCGTTCCCATGACGAGCGTCACCCGCAGCGTCTGCCGGTGATCGGGAAGCTCGACGAGGCCCTGGCGCGGCTCGATCCAGACCAGCCTGGTGGCCAGTCGATCCAGCGCGCAGCAGACATCCGCGTACTTGCCGATCGGCAACGGCGCTCCGGAAACGGCGTTGGGGCGGCGAACGGCGACTTTCACGGTGGAATCATCGGTGGGTGCGGATCGCGACGCCTATCGTACCGGCGACCGGCCCGGGGCGTTCCCGCCTCGCGGGCCGGCGTCGGACGCTAGACGAATCGCCGTCCGCCCGACTCCAGCGCGGCGACGCCGTACTGCTCCTCCCCGTGCCGGCCGCCGGCGGCCCCGGTCAGCACCAGCCGATACCCGGCGCCGCAGGCGCAGGCGCCGTCGACGTGGCGCGTCAGGACGAAAGGTCGCGCCCGGGCGTCGACGGGGAGCTCGACGTCGCCGGTGCCCGGACGGGTCTCGTGCCAGCGGACGCTCACCGGCGTCCAGCGATCGCAGCCGCCGCAGCGAACCTCCAGCGACAGCGCGTCGTCGTAGTTCGAGAACCACGACTTCGACACCCGGGCGAGGAGTTCGGATGGCATCGGTCGCGAAGGTCGGCGGCTCGGCGGCGACCGCCGGTCCCGCGGTGGTTCAGTCGAGTGCGATGTCGTGGTCGACGACGACCGCGTGGTCCGGAAACCAGCGACGCAAGGAGTCGCGTAACGTGTCCGCCGCCAGTTCGCCGTGCACGACACCGTACACCGGCTTGGTGACCGGAAATCCGCGTCGCGATACCAGCCGCCAGCAGATCCACTTGACGAAGACGGGGTCGTCGGCGTTCGGGGGACGGAACCACTCCGCTTCGGCGGAGATGCTCAGTCGGACCCCCGCGGCGCGCCGGCCCCGGGCGCTCGCGGCGGCCGTGATCGCTGCGCGCAGCGGCGAGTCCGCGGGTTCGGACGGCGGGTGCTGTCGATGCGACGAGCGGGTCATGTGCGTCCTGACGGCGGAGTCCGGCCGGCGGTTAGAGCGGGTGTCGGAAGGTCGGAACGAGAGGGTGTGACGCGTAGCGCTGTTTCTGGCCGGGCCTGCGCGCATCGATCGGCGCCGCGGCTCCTGGGCGTGTCCGCGCACCGGGACGGACCCGGGACGGAGCAGGATTCGTTCGAATCGGCGGCATTCAACGACTCGCGGCCGACCTCCAATTCGACGGTCTGGCGGCGGCGCAGAACGAAGCGCAGGCGAGGGCGAACGGAACAGACCATTGTACGGCGCCGGCGATCGCCATCGTCAGCGCCAGCCAGTAGACGACGCGCAGGCCTTTGGGCGTCACCCAGTCGCCGATCGACAAGTAGCCGGCGCCGGCGACGAGCACGGCGGCCATCTGGAAGCGGTAGCTCGAGGCGGCGAGGTCTCTGAGTCCCGGCAACGGCATGTCGGACGACACGACCGAGCTCCATGCCGCCGAAACCACGAAGAGCGCCGCCCAAAGCCAGGCGACCGCGTAGGTCCACGGATGGCTACGCATGCGGCTCAGGATTCGTCGCGGGCGGGGCGAGCCTCGACACGCCCCGACACCCGCGGACGATGTGCGGACGGCCGGTGGATCCGTGCGGTCGAACGCTCGGGCTGCATATCGAGAACACGGCGCCTACCGCGTCGGTCCCACCAGCCCGTACGCAACCAGGAGCGCCAGCCCCGCGTAGCCCAGCAGAGTGACCGCGCCGGTCGCGAACAGGACCACGGCGAGCAGGCGCAGCCTCCACCGGTGGTCCGGCGTCGAGGGCGCGAACGACCACGCGGTCGCCGCGAGCCGCAGGTACGGCAACGGCCACGCGATCAGGACGATCGAGGCGATAAGCGACAGTTGGACGAGCGGATGGCCTGCCGGGACGAGTCGCAACCCCTTGAGAACCAGGGCGAGCAGAATCAGGGCGAACGACGCCGGAAGGCGGTAGAGCAGGAACCCGCGCCGCGCCGTGCGATACGCCCCGACCACCGCCGGATCGCAGCGCTCGATCCAGCGCAGATACGCCGGTGCCGAGCCGACGGTCGTGTCGAGGCGGCGACGAAGCGCGGCGATGCTGATGCGGTCCACCGCCGGGTTCATCCGCGCCGGCCGGCGGGCGCCGCCTGCCGGGTGACCCCCTGCGAGGTATCGGGTTCGTGGCAGACCGCTTCGACGTTGTGTCCGTCCGGAGCGATGACGAACGCCGCGTAGTAGTCGGCGTGGTAGTTCGGTCGCAGCCCGGGAGGTCCGTTGTCGATTCCGCCGGCCTTCAGGGCGGCACGATAGAAGGCGTCGACTTGCGCGCGACTCGCGGCGGTGAACGCCAAGTGGAGATGCGAAGGCTTCGCCTCGGGCACGAGGCGTATGCACAGCGACGCGTGGTCGCCCGGGCGGCCGAGCTCGATGCCGAGCGCTCCCTCCGAGACGACCGCGACGCCGAGCGGTTCGAGCGCTTCGAGGAAGAACGCCTTGCTCGCGGCGTAGTCGCTGACACCGAAGACGACGTGGTCGAACACGAATGCTCCTGAAACGAACGAGCGTGCAGGCCCGAACGCCGGGCTGCTGAGCGGATCACGGCGCAGCGCCGGGACCGCGGGGCCATCATAGACCGTGCGCGGTTCGCGATCACGACTCCTCCCGAACCGCGGCCGTCCCTGGAGAGACGAACACCGCGTCCGACCCGTCAGGCGCCGTCGGCCAGTTCGCGGACATATTGCAGGTACGTCTCCGGCGTCTCGTTCACGATCGCCCATGCGCGCTTGTAGCAGCCGGATGGTAGCCGCTCGTCGACCTGGATCAAATCGGCGAGCTCGCGCGCCTGCCCCAGGGACAAGAGTACCGCTTTCTGGAGCGACAGCAGGTGCAGGTGGTTCCGGATGCAGGAAGGCTCCGCGGCATGGAGGCGCAGCATAGGCGAATTCGCGGGGGCGAATCGCTGGACGAACGGGTGGAGGCTCTCGTGGAACGCGGTATCGATCTTGACCCGTAACGGGACGGGCTCGGCGGAGAAGGAACTCAAGGCGAAACGCATGTTCACCAGAGGCCCGCCGAACCCATTCGATTGCGACGGAACGGCGCACAAGGTGAGCCGGATCGGAACGGACGGCGGCGCCACGGTGCGGCCGACCGCCTTCGAGGCGGCGTCGAACATCCGGGGCCCGAGCACGGACCACAGCGCTTGCGCCTCGGGCAGGCGACTCTGGAGCTCGGCGATCCATGCGGAGTCGATCGGTGTCCGCTGGTCCCGCGCACATGCTTCGTCGGCCGCCGAGTCGTAGGCGAGCGGCGCGATCCCGGAGGCTGCGGGAGCGAGGCACGGCGCCAGCGAGGCGACGAGAACGACGACCAGGGAGGACGCGCGCATCGCGATGCCTGACGCCGGGCTAGCCGCGGCGCCGCGGTGCAGCGCCCGCCCCGGCAGGGACCGCAGGGGCCTGGACCGCGCTCGTGCCGAGGGCGAAGCCGAAGTCGGGCACCGGGCGAGAGTCCGCGTCGAGTCCGGGTCCGGTGTGAGCGTCGAAAGCGGCGCGCGCGACGCGGAAGTGCAACGAGTGTAGGCGCATGTCCTGAGAGGTCCGGGAACGATGCGCACCGGTCGGCGTTTCGCGGGATCGGGAAGTCAGGCGGTACGCAGCGCGCGCTCCATGGTCTTCGCCGAGAGCGGCGAGCCGGCACGCAGCGGCTCGAGCGCCCCGACCTCGACGAAGCCGTGGGCGGAGTAGAGTCGTACCGCGGGCGACTCGGCGGCGGTGACGCCGAGGCGGAGCACCGTCGCACCGGCCCGGGTGGCCCACCCGATCGCCTCGGTCAGAAGGCGGGCTCCGACGCCTTGCCGGCGCCGTTCCGGCGCGACCCACATCTGGTACAGGTTCGCGACCGCCGGATCGTCGGCGGCGATCTTGCACCAGACCAGCCCGCACGGTTCATCATCGATCCGGGCGAAGAGCGCGAGGTCCTTCCCGGACGTCGCCCCGTCCCGGATCCGCGCGGCCCAGAGGTCGTCGGGGCGGCTCGCCTCCAGCGCGTAGGTGCTTCCGAAGGCGTCCGGGGAGTCCTGGAGCGAGCGCAGCCTCAACACGCGGTACGCCGGCCACTCGTGCGGCTCGATACGGCGGATGTCGATCATGGTGGCGTCGAGGTGGCTGACGGTGCGCCGGCTGGTGTCGCCCCGAGGATACCGTCATCGGACGCCGGTGGCCGGCCGAGTGTCCGCGCGAACCGCGCGAGCCGCGTCTCGGTGCGACCGTCTCGACCGTCTCATGCGCGTGACGAACGCGGCGCGGACCGCACGTAGAGCACCGAGAGGATGGCGAGGATCGCGTACGCCACCAGGAACGCCTCCCAGGGGGATCCCCCGCGATATCCGGGCGGGTGTCGCCACACCGCGTGGCAGGCGCCGACGAGCGCCGCGACCTCGAAGGCGACGAGGCCGACAAAGGCGCCGAGCAGCGTCTGCTTGCCCCGAGAACGCTCGGGGTGAACGAATGCGAAGTGCAGGGCGGCGAAGATCAACGCCGACACCGGCAGTCCTCCGAGCGCGCCGACGAGCACGCCGATCCCCAGGAAATGGCAGTCGATCGTCGAGCACGGGGCGGCGTTGAACGACGCCTGAGCGAGCGCGGGGACGAGCATCGCCAACAGGAAGCCGTTGCGCGCCCGGTGGCGCGCCAGGTCGGGCGTCACGACGCGCTCTTCAGTGCACGCCAGGTCCACAACCCGCCGAGGAAATCTACCGCGCCGAAGCCGATCAGCATCGGCTTGGCGAGACCGGCGAGCACGAACGCCGCGAACCCGGCGAAGATCAGGGCGCGCGTGACGATGGTGGTCCTGAAGAACTCGATGACTTCGCTTCGCGCCGCGACGATGTAGTAGACGCCGATGTTGAACACCAGCAGACCGACGACGCGGATCCACACTTCGTTCGTCTCCGGCATCAGGAAGGCGCCGAGCAGGAGATTCGGGACCGCGACCAAGGCGATTCCCAGCGCGACGAGGTAGTAGCCGAATGCCCGGACGGTGAAGCCAGCCTTGGACATGGAGGGTCTCCTTCTCGGTCGGATCGCGTGGCGGCCACACCGGCGCGTCGAGGCGGCTATTCTAGCGGGTGTCCGGAGCGCGATCGTCCGGGCCCGGCGTCGGGTGGTCGAGGCGCCGCTCGACGAGAACGACCGCCGGCGCACGTCGAACGCGCGACCGGCGGGTCGTCCCCACTCGCCGGGGGCACAGGCCGGATCGCCGACAGCGCCCTCCACCCGCTACCGTCGCTTCGGATCCACGATCGACCCCTCGAAGGAGATACGCGGATCTCTCACATCGACCAGTTCGTCCAGTTCGTAGACGTTGCGATAGCCGTAGCCGTAGAGGTTGACGTAGGTCGGAATGTTCAGCGCCATCATCAGTGGTTTCGCCTGCGCGGCGAACTGCTGGGCCGGACGATTCTCCGGCACGGCGATCTTGGAGGCGAAATCCGTCTGGTTGCCTTCGAAGTTGTTGTTGCAGTAGATCAGTATCGTCGTTTCGAACGAGGGGATGACCTTGCCGAGGCTGGCCTGGGTGAAGTCGGTGAAGCTCAGGTGCTTCGCTCCTCGGATGTGGATTCGCTCGTAGCGGAAAGCCGAACGCGTATCCAGGACGACGACGCCCCTCTCCTTGCTCATCGCCAGAAAGCGATCGAGATTGACGAGTCGTTTCGCGCGATGAGGCTCGACCTCGGAAACGAGGCTCTTGAAATCGTCGAAGCTCACTTTCGCCTTCGGGTACGGCTTGTCCTGCGACATCGCGAGATCGGGGGCGACCAGCAAGGCGGCTGCGACAATCCACTTCCCCGAGTTCATTGCATGTCCTCTCGTCTGTAGGTTCGGGCTGAATTCACGGCGATCGGCGAGGATAGCAGGGGCAGGAGCGACGAAGGGGGCGCGTGCCGCCGCGGCGCGGGCGAAGGCGCGGCACCGAGCAGGCGCGCCCTTCGCGCCGCGAAGCTAGGTCGCGCTCTCGCCGCCCGACAGCTTGAGGCCGAGGATGCCGAGCACGATGAGCAGGATGCATCCGATGCGTGCGGCGGAGACCGACTCGCCGAAGAACACGATGCCGAAGATCGCCGCGCCGACCGCGCCGATACCCGTCCATACGGCATAGGCCGTTCCGACCGGCAGTTGCCGCAAGGCCAGTCCGAGAAGCCAGAAGCTGAGCCAAGCCGCGACGATCGTGATGGCGGTGAAGTGGAACCTGGTGAAGCCGTCCGAGGCTTTCATGCTCAGCGACCAGACGACCTCGAGTAGGCCGGCGACGACAAGGAGAACCCAGGCGACGTTGGGTGTCAGTGGGGTGAGCATGACATTCCTCGGGAGTCAGGGGCGGAATCGGGCTGCGGAAGTTCGTACGGCCTGGCGAAGGAGGCAGGCGTCGCGCCGCCGCGGCGCCCGCCCGGCCCGACCACGCTTTCGACGACCCGCACCGGCGCCGATCGGCGGGTTCGCTCCGTCGGCGCCGCGCTCACCAGGTGCCGGATCGCGCGCAGTGGGTGGTCTTCGGGCACGAAGTCGTCGAGCTTCGCCGCCGTGAACAGGCTCTCCTGCATCGAATCCGGTCCACGCATCGCTCTATCCCCGTCGGAGAAATCCTGAGAACCCCTGCTCCAGCGATAGTCGCCACCGCCCGAATGACAAGGCGCTTTTCGACAGCCTGCTAACGAATCGGTTCCGCGGTGGACCGCGCGCGCCGGTAGTGCATCGCCACCGCGCCGTTGCGTAGCGGCGTCGCCGAAATCAGCT
>JAXMFN010000019.1:35000-65426 GCA_046347725.1 Burkholderiales bacterium | reverse complement strand
GCGGATGCGCGTCGACGACCGGCCCGGCGTGCTCGCCGACATCACCCGCATCCTCGCCGACCGCGAGATCTCGATCGACGCGATGATCCAGAAGGAGCCCTCCGAGGGCGAGGACCAGACCGACATCATCCTGCTCACCCACCGCTCGGTCGAGAAGCGCGTCGTCGACGCGATCGCGCGCATCGAGGCGCTGCCGACCGTCCGGGGCGCGGTCGTGCGCATCCGTCTCGAGGACTTGTCGTGACCGTTCGCGCCGGATCGCCGCGCGGGTGGCGGCGCTGACGGCCCCCGGAACGCGGACCGCGATGCGTTACGTCTCGACGCGCGGCGCCTGGCACGACCGGCCGCGACCGTTCCTCTCGATCCTGCTCGAGGGCCTCGCGCCCGACGGCGGGCTCGCGGTGCCGCGCGCCTACCCGGCGCTCGCGCCCGCCGAGCTCGAGTCGCTGGCTGGCCGTCCGTACGGCGAAGTCGCCGGCGAGGTGCTCTCGCGCTACATCGACGACGTCCCGCGCGCCGACCTGCAGGCGATCGTCGAGCGTGCCTACACGCCGGAGAAATTCGGGTCCGCCGATATCGTCCCGCTCGCGCGGCTCGAGCCGGGGCTCTTCCTGCTGCGCGTGTCCAACGGCCCGACCCTCGCGTTCAAGGACATCGCGCTGCAGCTCCTGGGCGAGCTCTTCGAGTACGCGCTGGCCCGCGAGGGTCGGACGATGACGATCCTGGGCGCGACCTCCGGCGACACCGGGTCGTCCGCCGAGGTCGCGATGCGCGGCCGGCGCGGCATCGACGTCTTCATGCTGTCGCCCAAAGGGCGGATGAGCCCGTTCCAGCAGGCGCAGATGTACTCGCTCGCCGACCGGAACATCCACAACATCGCCATCGAGGGCACGTTCGACGATTGCCAGGATATCGTCAAGGCGATCAACGCCGACGCGACGTTCAAGGCGCGCTACGCGATCGGCGCGGTCAACTCGATCAACTGGGCGCGCATCGCCGCCCAGATCGTCTACTACGTCACCGGCTACCTCGCGGCACGCACGCGTCCCGGCGCGCCGGTCGACGTCGCCGTGCCGTCCGGCAATTTCGGCAACATCCTCGCCGCGCACGTCGCCCGACGGATGGGCGTGCCGCTGCGCCGCCTGGTGCTGGCGACCAACGAGAACGACGTGCTCGACGAGTTCTTCCGCACCGGTCGCTACCGGCCGCGCGGGGCGGCCGAGACGCGGGCGACCTCGTCGCCGTCGATGGACATCAGCAAGGCGTCGAACTTCGAGCGCTTCGTCTTCGACGCGGTCGGCCGCGATCCGGCGCGCCTCGCCGCGCTGTGGCGCGAGCTCGAGTCGCGCGGCGAGTTCTCGCTCGCCGGGACGCCGGCGTGGGGCGAAGTCGGCGCCGCCGGTTTCCTCTCCGGACGCAGCACGCACGCCGACCGGCTGACGACGATCCGCGACGTCCAGTCGCGCTACGGCGTGGTCGTCGATCCGCACACCGCCGACGGGATCAAGGTCGGCCGCGAGCATCGCGATCCCGACGTCCCCCTCGTGTGCGTCGAGACCGCGCTGCCGGCCAAGTTCGCGGCGACGATCCGCGAGGCGCTCGGACGCGAGCCGGGCCGTCCCGACGCGTTCGTCGGTCTCGAGGCGCGACCGCAGAAATGCGTCACGCTGCCGGCGCGCGCCGCCGCGGTACGCGATTACCTGGTCGCGTACGCCCGCCCGGCGGCCTGATGCTCGAGCACGCGGCGGCGCTCGCCCGCAACCTGACCGCGGGGGCGCGGCTCGCGCTGTTCCTGCCGGTGCGCCGGCTCGCGTTCCGCGTCGGAGTCGGGCACCTGCTCGCGCTGTTCGCCGCCTCGGCGCTGGTCGACATCGGCGCGGACGCGATCCGCTACGGCGACGACGGCGTCTTCTCGTGGTACGGCCTCGGCAACGAGGTGTTCTCCGGCGGGCTCCTGATGGCGACCGCCGCCGTCCTCTCGCTCCTCTACCGGGACCGGGCGCTGGCGCTCTCGCTGCCGGTGATCGCGCTCTCCGCGTTCCCGATCCTCCAAGTCCTGCATGCGCTGCCCTGGACGCGCCTGGGAGTGCCCGCGGCTGCGGCCGGCTGGCTCGAATGGGCGATCCTCGCCTGGGCGGTGGCGATGCTGGTGCGCACGGTCGCGGTCGCGCTCGAATACCGTCGCACCCTCCGGGCGCTGCGCGCGATCGCCGGCGGCCTGCTGCTCGCCGCACCGATCTTCATCGCGCCCGCGATCGCCCCGGTCGATCCCTGGTTCGCGCCGCCGGCCGCCGATCGCGCCGATCCCCGCTTTCCCAATCCGGCCTCCGAGCCGGTGATGGCCGCGCAGTCGCGGCTCCTGGACGACGCGCTGGCGGGGCTCGACGACGAGCGGCCGGGCGTCGTCGACCTCTACTTCGTCGGCTTCGCCGCTGACGCGACCGAGGACGTGTTCCGCAAGGACGTGCTCGCGGCGCAGCGCGTGATGGACGAACGCTGGGGCACGCGCGACCGGTCGGTCGCGCTCGTCAACAGCCCGCATACGCTCCTCACCGATCCGATCGCGACGCTCACCCACCTGCGCGAGACGCTCGCCGAGGTCGCGGCGGCGATGAACGTCGACGAGGACGTCGTCATGGTGTACGTCGCCGGGCACGGCGATCCGAAGAGCGGGGTCGCCGTGCGCCTGCCGCCGCTCGAGCTCGTGCCGATCGGGCCGACGGCGCTGCGGCGCGCGTTCGACGAGGCCGGGATCCGCCACCGGATCGTCGTCGTGTCCGCCTGCTATTCCGGGTCCTTCGTCGACGCGTTGGCCGACGAGGACACCGCGGTGATCGTCGCCGCGCGCAGCGACCGCGCGTCGTTCGGCTGCGGCCACGGCTCCGACGCGACCTGGTTCGGCGACGCGTTCTTCCGCGAGGGCATGGGGCGCGCGACCGGTCTCGCCGAGGCCTTCGACGTCGCCAGCGGGATCGTCGCGGAGAAGGAACGGCGCGAAGGCCGGGTCGCCTCCGAACCGCAGATCCGCGTCGGCGAGCGGATGGCGGCGAAGCTCAAGTCTCTCGCGCGCCGCGGCGGCGAGGCGCAGCAGGAGGCCGCGCGCGCGCAGGCCCCGGCCGGCGTGTAGACTCGCGCATGGCCGCGTCGGTCGAAGTCGAAGCCATCGAGCACGCCTACGGCGCGAGCCCGGTGATCCGGGGGCTGTCGCTGTCGCTTCCGGCGGGCCGCATCGGCTGCCTGCTCGGGGCGTCCGGCTGCGGCAAGACGACCGTGCTCCGCTGCCTCGCCGGCTTCGAACCGGTGCGCGCCGGGGCGATCGCGTTCTCCGGCCGGCGCGTGTCCGCCCCCGGCGAGCTCGTGCCGCCCGAGGCGCGCGGCGTCGGCATGGTGTTCCAGGACTACGCGCTCTTCCCGCACCTCGACGTCGAACGCAACGTCGGCTTCGGATTGTCCCGGCGTCCGTCGTCCGAACGCGAACGGCGGGTCCGCGACATGTTGTCGCTCGTCGGACTCGCGCACGCCGCGCGGTCCTATCCGCACGAGCTGTCGGGCGGCCAGCAGCAGCGCGTCGCGCTCGCCCGCGCGCTCGCGCCGGCGCCCGACCTGCTGCTGCTCGACGAGCCGTTCTCCAACCTCGACGTGGCGCTGCGCGAACGGCTCTCGATCGAGGTTCGCGCGATCCTGAAGGAGAGCGGCACGACCGCGATCCTGGTCACCCACGACCAGCGCGAGGCGTTCGCGCTCGCAGACGAGATCGGCATCATGCGCGACGGCGCGATCGAGCAGTGGGCGAGCGCCTACGACATCTACCACCGTCCGCGCACCCGTTTCGTCGCCGACTTCATCGGCCAGGGCGTGTTCGTGCGCGGCGTCGTCGACGGCGGGACGCGCGTGCTGACCGAGCTGGGCGAGCTCGACGCGCCGCTGCCCGCCGGCGCGCGCGAGGGCGACGCGCTCGACGTGCTGCTGCGCCCCGACGACATCGTCCACGACGACGCGAGTCCCTGGCGCGCGCGCGTCGAGTCGAAGACCTTCCGCGGCGCCGAGTTCCTCTACACGCTCGCGCTCGCCTCGGGCACGCGCGTGCTGGCGGTGGTTCCGTCGCACCACGACCACGCGCTCGGGGAGAGCATCGGCATCCGGCCGCAGATCGAGCACGTCGTCGCGTTCCCGGCGTCGACCGGTCGCGCCTGACACCGCCTGGCGGCCGACGAGCTCCGGCCGGAGTTTGACTCCAGCCGAATTCGCGCTATACTTACATTCCTGCCGCGGGGTGGAGCAGTCTGGCAGCTCGTCGGGCTCATAACCCGAAGGTCGAAGGTTCAAATCCTTCCCCCGCAACCAATTTTCCGGACGAGGGCTCGCGTCGACACGCGGGCCCTCGTCATTTCCGCGGGACTGCCGGCTCGCCCGGCAGCCGCGCGCCGGCCCCCTCTCGCCGTGTACGCCCACCCGCGCCCTGCCCGGAACGGAGGCGCCGGATCGCCTGACGGCATGCCCCGTTGAC
Organism: Burkholderiales bacterium; assembly: GCA_046347725.1. Lineage (GTDB taxonomy): Bacteria > Pseudomonadota > Gammaproteobacteria > Burkholderiales > Casimicrobiaceae > VBCG01. The sequence continues at coordinate 60,919 of JAXMFN010000019.1, read as the reverse complement.
GCTCGACGACGGTGCGAGTCGACCCGGGACCGTGGAAGCAACCGTCCCGCTTCGCGACCGGTCGCCGATCGGGCATAGTGTCCGCCGGTCAGAGGAGGAGCGGACATGGCGAAACCACCCGGAGACGAGCGGCGCCGGCCGGCGGTCTGGAGCGAATTGCGCGATCTGGCCGGCGTCGACGCGGCGCGAGCGATGCCCGCGGAGTACGCGCGTCTCGTGTCGATGGATGCCAACGTCCCGGTCGCCGAGGTGATGCGCATCGAACGACCGCGCGAGCCCGGACCCCGGGTGGTCGAGGCGCACCGCCCGGATTGGCGCGCGTCGAGCGCTCGCCCGCGGCCGGCGCGGCGTCCGCGGCCGCGTCGACTCGTCCACCATGGACGCGACGTCGATCCCTTGTGGATCTGGGGCAACGACGACCGCCGGACCTACGACGATCCCGACCACTACCCGTGGTGTTGCGTGTGCCGGATCGTCACCGGGACCGGCACCGGTTCGGGTGTGCTGATCGGCCCGCGGCACGTGCTTACCGCCAGCCATTGCATCGATTGGGACGCGCTCAAGGTCCGGGTCGACGTGCACGCCGCAGGCACCGACCGCCTCGCGCGCGGCTGGTCGCGCAGAATCTGGCGCTACACCGAGATCCGACAGATGGAGGCCGAGACGATCGACGAGGATTACGCGATCGTCGAACTGCCGGAGTTCCTCGGTGATGCTTTCGGCTACCTGGGTGCGATGACCTACGACAGCCGCTGGGACGACGAGCCCTACTGGTTCAACATCGGCTACGCGGGCGACGTCGCCGGCGGGTTGTACCCGACGTGGCAGCGCGACCGTCGTCTCGACGAGGACGAGCTCGACTACGGCGGCGGACGGGCGATGACCACCAGCGCCGATCTGACGCGGGGCAACTCCGGGGGGCCGATGTTCGGGTTCTTCGAAGGGCAGCCCTATGTCGTCGCCGTGGTGTCCGCCGAGGGAAACGGCGTCTTCGCCGGTCGGGAGAACTACTGCGCCGGCGGCAGCGATCTCACCCATCTGGTCAAGTACGTGCGGACGAACGCGCCCTGACGGGTGTTGCCGCGGCGGTCGCCGAATACGCCGGTGTCACGCGGTTGCGCCGGTCGATGCGATCGACTTCGTCGCGAGCGAGCGACCGCGTGTCGCCTGTCGCGTGCCGAGCGCCGGCGCGAGCGCGCTACGGAGCGAGACCGACGATACCCGCCCTCGCCATCGCGTCGATCTCCTCGTCGGACCGGCCGAGCCGCCGCAGCCACGAACGCGTATCGGCGCCGAGCGCCGGCGGGCCTGCCGGTGCCGGCAGCGGTTCGTCCAGGCGGAACCCGGGGCGGGTGACGCGCAGCGATCCGCCGTCGGGCTTCGTCGCCGGCAGGGTCTCGACGAAGCCGCGGTCGCGGACCTGTGGCTCGTCGAGGATCTCCGGAACCCCCAGCACCTGGCCGGCGGGGACGCCATGGGCGTTGAAGAGCGTCTCCCACTCGGCGGCGCCACGCGCCACCAGCCGGCCTTCGATCAGCGCGCGCAGCTCGTCGCGATGGCGCTTGCGGCTGTGCCGCTCGGCGAACCGCGCGTCCGAGGCGAGATCGGGGCGACCGATGAGGTCGCACAGCGTCTCGAACTGCTTCTGCTCGTTGGCGGAGATGTTGAGCAGGCCGTTTCCGGTGCGGAAGGTCCCGGACGGCGCGGCGGTGAAGTTCTCGTTGCCCATCGGCCGGGGCACCGCGCCGCCGTTGAGGAAGTTCGAGACCACCCAGCCCATCGCCGCGAGCGTCGACTCGAGCAGCGAGACGTCGATGAAGCGCCCCTGGCCGGTCGCGCGCTGCCCCGCCAGCGCCGCGGCGACCGCGAACGCCGCGGTCATCCCGCCGATCGTGTCGCAGATCGGGAATCCGGTGCGCAGTGGCGCGCTCGTTTCATCGCCGGTGACGCTCATGACGCCTGCGAGACCCTGGACGATCTGGTCGTAGGCCGGCCGCTCGGCCCACGGGCCGGTCTGGCCGAAGCCGGAGATCGCGCAGTAGACGAGCCGCGGATTGCGCGCGGCGAGGACCGGATGGTCGAGCCCGAGCCGCTTCATCACGTTCGGGCGGAAGTTCTCGAGCACGACGTCGGCGTGCTCGACGAGCTCGAGGAAGACCGCCTTTCCGCGCGGGTCCTTGAGGTCGAGCGCGATCGACTGCTTGTGCGCGTTCACCGCGACGAACGACAGGCCCATCTCGTGCCGGGCCATTTCCGGATCGGCGCCCAGCCGGCGGGCGAGATCGCCGCCCTTCGGGTTCTCGACCTTGACGACCTCGGCGCCCATGCGCGCGAGCTGGTAGCCGCAGAACGGACCGGCCAGCACGTTGGTCAGGTCGAGGACCCGCGTTCCTTCCAGCGGCAGCATGACGGCTCCTGGGTGATCGTCGGTGGCGCTGACGAGCGATGCGCGGGATCGCGCTCATGTCGCTGGCTCGAGGTCCGGGCCGGTGCCGGACGCGGTGACACGAACCGAACCGGCCGCTCGAACCGCGGCGTCGTCCCTATCGGTCGGGGCCCGACCCGGGCGACCGTCCCCTCACGCCTGCGCGACGAAGAGGGTACTCCGTCGCGGCCCGCCTTGCGTTCGCGCAATGGTCCGGCTACCGTACCCGGTCTCGAGTCCCTGACGTCGCGGCGGAGCGTCGGATGGACATGCACTACGTGTTCGGGATGGCGGAAGACTTCGGCGGGAAGCCGTGGTCCTACGTCCACTACCTCGCCATCACGTCCGCGGTCGTCGTCAACAACCCGGCCCGTGTCTGGTTCTGGTACCAGTACGAACCGAAAGGCGACTGGTGGGAGAAGTCCAAACCCTACCTTACGCTCAGACGGATCCGGGCGCCGAAGGTCATTCACGGCCGGCCGCTGCTGCATCCGGCGCACCGGGCCGACGTGGTACGCCTGCAGGTGTTGCAGCAGTACGGGGGCACGTACTGCGACTGCGACGTCTGGTGCCTGCGCCCCTTCGCGGAGCTGCAGTTCAACGGCTTCTGGATGGGCGAACAGCAGGAGGGTTACGGTCTGTGCAACGCCACGATGGGCGGCGTGGCGAACGCCGAATTCGTCACTCGCTGGCTGGCCGAATACAAGACGTTCCGAAGCCGCGGCCACGACGAGCACTGGGACGAGCACTCGGTCCGACTGCCGTACGCCCTGGCCGGGCGGTATCCGGAAAGCATCACGGTGTTCGACCGGCGTTGCTTCTTCGAACCGACCTGGGAGGACATCCGAACGGTGTTTCTGCAGCCGGGCGAACGGCTGGCCAGGTCGTACTCCGTGCATCTCTGGGAGTCGTTCTCATGGCCGTGGTTGTCGCAGTTGACGCCGGACACGCTGAACCGCGAGAGCGAGATCGGCGCGCGACTGCGGGCCGCCGGCGTGCTGTGAAGTCCCTGTCCGCCCGGACCGCGGTCACATCATCGCCGACTCCTCCTGCTGCTGCAGGGCGAAGATCGAGCTGTAGCCCTTAGACCAGTCAGGCGGCAGCGGGCAGGGGCGCGGGTCGATGTGCGCCTGCTTCGCCCGCTTGCCGCGGATCACCGTCTCGGCGTGCTCGGGCTTGATCGGGTTCACCGTGTAGGGGAGCGCGTCGGCCGAGGCGAGCGTGAATAGCAGGAGCGGCCGCCCGGTGTCGGACTCGTTGCGCGGCGAACCGTGCAGCGTCCGGCAGTTGTGGATCGTCAGCGACCCGGCGGGACCGGTCAGGTATTTCGCCTTCGAGAAGTCGACCTTCGCCAGATCGCGATCGTTGAGGCAACCGATCCACTTGCCGTTGTCGTCGTATTGCGGCGGCAGCTCCCACTGGTGGCTGCCCGGGACGACGCCGAGCGGCCCCTGTTCCATGCCGCAGTCGTAGAGCAGCGTGCCGACGGTCAGCGGCGAGTAGTTGGTGTGCGGCCAGAAGCCGATGTCGTAGTGCCACTTCACCTCTTCGCCGCCCTTCGCCCACTTGTAGTTGAGCTTGGCGTGGTGGAACTTGACGTCCGGGCCGAGCAGGTCGGCGACGACGTCGGTCAGCACCGAACGCGTGCAGTACTCCCAGATCGCCGGATGGTGCTGGTCGGGATTGGAGACGCGACGCAGCCGCGGGGCGTCCTGGCGATGGTCGGGCTCGAGGTCGAACACCGGGTCCGACTTCGTCACCGCCCGGCTCTTCTGGACGAACTCGTCGGACACCGCGCGCAGCCGCCGGACCCACTCGTCGGGCACGATCCTGGGCAGCAGCAGGAAGCCGTCGCGGAAGTACGACTCGCGCTGCTCGCGGGTCAGCACTTTGGCCGGTTGGGAAAGGACTTGCTCGGGTGTCATCTTCGCCTCCGTCGTGGAACTACGATTCGCCGCGGCCGATCGGCTGCGGTACGCCCTCTCCGGGGCGCATGAACATCTCGGTCGTGATCTCGCCGCCCGGGGGGACGACGACGAACTCCGGGTCGCCGGAGTCGATCTGCTCCGGCATCTTCACCAGCGCCTCGATCAGGTCGGTCGTGCCGATCGTCTCCTCGTACTCCATGCCGAAGCGCTCGCGGCAGAACGACGCGATCTCCATCGCCCGCGGCCGGCAGGAATCGAGCTCCTCCTGCGAGAAGCCGACCATGCAGAGCTTGCGGTAGTGCTTGTACTTCATCTCGACCAGGTAGTCCGCCGTCTCCTCGTCGTAGTCGCGCACGTAATCGAGGTAGTCGGTCAGCGGTTCGTCCTTGGCGTCGATCCAGCCCTTGGTCAGGTAGTAGGTGTTGGCGCTCGCGAAGAAGCGCTCGACGTAGCGCTGGTGCGAGCCCAGGAAGATCGCGACGCAGTCGTGGGTGCGCGGCACGATCAGCGTGTGTTCGCGCGACTTGACGCCGACCAGCCCGTTGCCGCACAGGCCGTACCCGACGACGATCGTGCTGGGCTCGGCGACCGCGTCGATTCGATCCTGCAGGGCGTTGGCGAGCTTCTTGGGCGTGTTGTGCAGAGTGATGTCCATCCACTCGACCGGCGTGCCGGCGGGCAGGCGCCTGCCCAGTAGATCGGTGAGCACGCTGCAGGAGAGAACGACGGTCGGACGCCGGGTCATCGGGATCGGAGGGTCAGGCGGCGGCCGCGGCCGCCATCGGCGCGAGCTCGGTGTGCTCGACGAAGAGGTCCTGGAAATCCGGACGTCCGGACAACTCGAGGACATGGAGCTTTCGCGCCAGGGCGAGGGCGCGCTGCCGGTGGTGGCGGTTGAACAGCGCCATCCGGGCGCCGTCGCCGGCGGCGTTGCCGATCGATCGGATCCTCTCGACCGGCACCGGCGGCACGAGCCCGATGTCGAGGATGTCCTCCGGTTCGAGGTGGTTGCCGAACGTGCCGGCGAGGTAGATCCGGTCGAGCCGCCCGACGCCGCTCTCGGCGAGGAGGATCTCGATGCCGGCGCGCAGCGCCGACTTGCCGAGCTGGACCGAGCGAACGTCGTGCTGGGTCAGCACGATGTCGCGGCCGGTGCGCGAGTAGGCGGCGCCGACCAGCACGATCTCCTCGGTGCGGCCGTGGGCGGCCTCGCGCAGCGACGGGTGAGTCGCCCGCGGCGCGAGTGCCCCGTCGGTGGCGATCAGCCCGGCACCGACACCGGCGGCGACGCCCGAGATCACGCCGGAGCCGCACAGGCCGACCGGACGCCGATCGCCGCCGCTGTCCGCGCCCGGGATCGCGGCCCACCGGATCTTCCCGCCGGGCTCGACCCAGACCTTCTCGATCGCGCCCGGCGAGGCGCGCACGCCGCAGCGGATGTGCGCGCCCTCGTAGACCGGACCGGTGGCGCAGGAGGTGGCCGACAGCTTCCCGCCGTGCGAGAGGACCACCTCGCCGTTGGTGCCGACGTCCACCAGCAGCTGGTTACCCTTGTAGAAGTCGGCGCCGCGCGTGAGCAGCGCCGCGATCGTGTCGCCGCCGATGTAGCCCGACACCATCGGGAAGACGAAGGCGCGCGCGCGCGGCGCGATCGCGAGCCCCAGTTCCTTCGCCTCGACTTCGACGCCCCGCGACCACACCGGTAGGTACGGCCCGCGGCCGAGCGATTCGGGATTGATGCCGAGGAGCACGTGCTGCATCGTCGGGTTGCCGACGAACACCGCGTCGACGATGTCGTCGGCGGCGACGCCGGATTCCCGGCACGCGTCGGCGATCAGCCGGCCGAGCTCGTCGACCAGGAGCTTGCGCATCGTCGCCAGCGTCGACGGGTCCTGCTGGATGTGGGTCATCCTCGAGATCACGTCCTCGCCGTAGATCGCCTGCGGGTTGCCGGCGGTGCGCATCGCCAGCACCTCGCCGCTGGCGAGGTCGCAGAGGAACACGACGAACGAGGTCGTGCCGACGTCGACGGCGATGCCGCAGGTCCGCTCGCGGCGACCGGGCAGGATCTGGATCAGCCGGTGTTCGCCGTGCACGGTCGCGGTGACCTCGGCGACGCCGTCGAACCCGCGTTGCTCGGCGAAGTCCGCGAGCGTCGCGAGCGGCAGGTCGAGCGTGCGCCGGCCGACGGCTTGCGCGACCGCGTCGGTGACGCGCGTGGCGAGCGAGCGGGGCGGATCGAACGCCGGCGGGTCGACCCGAACGGTGACACGCCGGGCGAGCGGCCGCGCGGCGACCGCGGTCAGCGTGTGCGGCTTGCGCGGTGCGGCGAGGATCGCCTGGCTCTCGGGCGGCACCGAGAAGGCGATGTCGCCGTGCACGTCGCACAGACAGGCGAGCCGATAGGTCCCGCCGCCCGGTGCGGCGGCAGGAGCTCGCGCTCGGAATCGCCGGGGCGGTCGAGCGCCGTGTCGGCGGCGTCGTCGATCTGCACGAGGCAGCTGCCGCACTTGCCGCGCCCGCCGCAGACCGACTTGATGCCCACGCCCGCCTTCCACGCGGCGTGGAGCAGCTTCTCGCCGTCGCGCGCCTCGACGCTGCGGGAGTCGGGATGGATGGTGATCCGGTGCACGGGAAGCGGCGGCCGTGGCGTCTGGTATGGGCCTGATATATTACCAATACGCGCGCGGCGAGGCGATCACCGCGCGCCGATTCCCGGTTCGGACGCGCTCCGGGCCGCCGCCCCGGCCCCGCCGCGGACGATCCCTCGCACGCGCCGCAGCGCCGCCGGGTCGACGAACGGATCGCCCTCGAGCATCGTCAGATCGGCGCGCGCGCCCCGGCTGACGTCGGCGGCTTCGCAGCCCCACAAACGCCGCGGCAGTGAGGTCGCCGAACGCAGCGCCCGGTCGGTCGGCACGCCGCAGGCGATGAAGCGCTCGATTTCGTCGATCAGCGCCGAACCGTGCTCGACGCCCGGGCTGCCCGCATCGGATCCGGCGACGAGGGGAACTCCCATCCGCGCCGCCAAGCCCACGTGCTCTTCGTGGGCATCGAGGATCGCCCGGAGCTTGCGAACCGTCTCGGGCGACCAGCCGGCGAACTCGGGGCGGCGCCACTGGAACTCGACCGGCGAGAAGGTCGGCACCCAGGCTATGCCTCGATCGGCCATCCGCTCGAGGATTGCGCGCGTCATGAAGAAGCCGTGTTCGATCGAGTCGACGCCGGCGTCCACCGCGACCGCGATACCGTCGGTGCCGCTGCAATGGGCGAAGGTGCGCAGGCCGGCGCCGTGCGCGCGTCGCACGATCGCGGACAGCGTGTCGATGTCGAACTGGGGGCCTCCCTTCACCGTCCCCGACTCGAAGTCGATGATGCCGGTCTCGATGATCTTGAGATCGTCGGCGGTCTTGGCGATCTCGTCGACGGCCGCGAGCGCGTCCTCGAGGCTCGCGACTTCGCGGGCCATGAACGCGCCGTAGCGCTTCGGCCGGCGCAAGGCGATCCCGGCCGAACGGATCGCGAGGGTCGACGACTCGGCGCGCGCGGCGTGGTTGACGCCGTAGCGGTCGCCGGCGTCGCGGGCGAGCGTCACCCCGGCGGCGAGCGAGCGCGCGACGTTCGCCCGGGCGACATCCATCATCCGCTCGAACGGCGCCTCCAGGTAGCGGTTGCGCGCACCGAAGTCGAGCTCGCCCCCGTCGAGGAACAGGTGGCAGTGCGCCTCGACCAGGCCGGGCATGACGAAGCCGCAGCGCTCGACCGGCAGCCCGGCGGTCCGCTCGCCGGCGACGACCTCGGCGATCCGTCCGCCGTCGTCGACGACGATCGTGACCGGCTCGCGATGGTGGCGCTCGCCGTCGAACCAGGCGCCGGCGACGATCGCCCTCATGCTTCCTGGTAGAGGTCGACGACCGCCATCAGCGCCTCGCTGTCCTCGAGCGCGATGATCCGGCGGAATTCGCGCAGCACGAAGTTGTCTTCGGGCAGGAGCCGGTAGCCGCGCCACGGCGTGCCGAGCACGGTGTCGAAGCCCAGCGGCATCGCGACGGTCAGGAACGCGCACTCCAGGTGGAACTTGAGGTCCGACCCGTCCGCGGCCTTCGCCGGCAGGTGCTGCGGCAGGTTCGACAAGCCGCCCATGATGTGCACGCCGGCCATCTCCGGGTCGGCGCCGACCAGGCGGATGCCGTCCAGCGCCATGCGGATCAGCCCCTCGGTGTCCGCGGCGAGCGTCGCGATCGACACGTCGACGAAGAAATCGGACGGTCCGTCGGCGTAGCCGCCGTCGAGCAGGCGCCGCATCTTGCGCTTGGCGACTTCGTGGACGTCGGCGCCGCGCCGGTTGGGTACGATCCGACCGTCGCGTTCCTGCTCGGAGGACATCAGGATCGCCTTGCACGGACGGACCTTCATGAGCTCGGCCAACTCCCAGCGAGACTCCGAGATCGAGTTGATCACCGGCTTCTCGCCACGCGCCTTCGCCGGATCGTAGGCCTCGAGGACGGTCTTCAGCACGGCGAAGTCCGGGCAGTCGAGCGACAGCGGCAGATCGACGACCGACTGGATCGTGCGGACGACCTCGACCATGAACGCCGGGTCCTTCAGCGCCTTGGTGCCGGCGTTGACGTTGAGGTAGCGCGCGCCGGCCTGCGCCTGCTTCACCGCGAGCGCGCGGATGCCGGCGAAATCCTCCTGGTCGAACAGCGCCTGGGTCGAACGGAAGCCGGGGTTGATGCGTTCGCCGATGATGGTGAGGCCGGGAAGGGTCACGACGTAACTCCGTTGGGTTGTACGAGCGGCGGCCGGTCGGCCCGCACGCCGGATCGGGTGACGATGGGGCCGATCAGGTGCTCGCGCCGGGGCGCCATCAGGTGGATGCCGGCGACGCCCTCGATCGCTCGGATCGCGTGGATCGTCTCGACGCACATCGCGACGCCTTCGGCTTCGGGGTCGGCCGCCCGTTCGATCCGGGCGATCGCCTCGTCGGGGACGTGGACGCCGGGAACGTGCTCGCGCATCCAGCGCGCCGACTTCGCCGACACGAGCGGTCCCACGCCGACCAGGATGCGGCAGCGTTCGTGCAGGCCTTCGGCGCGCACCGCCGCCATGTAGCGCTCGAGCGCCGGGACGTCGAAGCAGTACTGGGTCTGGATGAAGCGCGCACCGGCGGCGATCTTGCGCGCGAGCCGCATCGGTCGCAGGTCGTGCGGCGGCACGAACGGGTTGTCGACGGCGCCGAGGAACAGGCGCGGCCGGCCGGTCAGCTTGCGTCCGGACCGGTAGAGCCCGTCGTCGCGCAGGCGCCTCGCGGTGTCGAGCAGCGACACCGCGTCGAGGTCGAACACCGGTTTGGCGCCGGGATCGTCGCCGTTGCCGATGCCGTCGCCGGTCAGGCACAGCAGGTTGCGCACGCCCAGCGCCGCTGCGGCGAGGATGTCGCCCTGGATCGCGATCCGGTTGCGGTCGCGGCAGGTCATCTGCATCACCGCCTCGAACCCGGCGCGCTCGAGGATCAGCGACACGCCGAGGCTCGACATGTGGCAGTGCGCGCCCGGGGCGTCGGTGACGTTGAGGGCGTCGACGTGACCCTCGTAGTGGTGGACGCGTGCGAGGACATCGGCGGGGTCGGCCGAGTCCGGCGGCGCGCACTCCGAGGTCACGACGAACGCGCCGGCGTCGAGGAGCGCTTCGAGGCGGCTTCGCGACCCCGACAGCGGCGCGTGCGGCGCTTCGGTGACCAGCGGCGCCGGCCACGGTTCCAGCCTGAGCACGCGCAGCCAGCTCGAACGTCCGGCGTAATGGTGCTCGACCGGCGGATTGGGCGTGGCCGGTAGCGCGCCGGCGGCCATCCGGCCCGCGCCGCGCCAGGCCTCGACCCAGACGCAGGGGAGCGCCGGATCCACCTCGCAGGTCCCGTCCTGCCGGACCCCGCCGCAGGGGCCGTTGCGCAGCAGCTTCGGACAGTTCATCGGGCACGACATCCCGGTGACCGACAACGAGCAGGCGCCGCACATCCGACAGTCGAAGAGGAGCCCCTTGGCCTGGCGCTCGATGAACGCGATCGGCCGCTCCAGCCGTTCGTAACCGATCCGGCGTACGAGGGGACGCAGGAGATCGAGCACCCGGTCGAGCGCCCGGTACACGCGTTCGAGCAACCCCGCGTGACGGACCGACCAGCGGCGTAGCGTGTACACGGCGGCCGTCGCGGGGAACAGGGGCCCTCGGCGCGCCGCCCGGCGCGCCGGCGGCGCCCGGTCTAGGGGTACTTCCGGTACTTGGCGATCGCGCGCGACATCGCGCGGACGTTCTCGAGCTTGCAGTAATCGGTGATGCTGTTGGCGCTCGAGATCATGTAGCCGCCGCCCTTGCCGACCTTCTCGATGCGGTCCTTGACCTCGGCCTCGACCTCGGCCTCGGTGCCCTTGGGCAACGTGTAGTCGAGGTCGATGTTGCCGACGATGCAGATCCGGTGTCCGTACTTCGCCTTCAGCGTGTTGATGTCCATCGCCGACGGCTGCACGGGGTGGATGCCGTTCATGCCGAGCGTGAGGAGTCCGTCGAGGATCGGGAAGATGTTGCCGTCGGAATGGAAGAGCCAGGGCTTGCGGATCTCCTTGGCGACCAGCATCTGGTAGGGCTTCATGAACTCTTCCCACATCTCCATGTTGACCCACGGCATCTTGGTGTCAGCGTGGTCGTCGTTCGCCCAGATGAAGTCGAAGTCCATCTTGTTGAGGTGCTGGACGACGCGCGCCGACCATTCGGAGAAGCGGCGGTGCACCTCCTTCACCAGGTCCGGGTCCTCGTACATCATGATCGAGAAGACGTCGAGCCCCATGCTCTCGAACGTGCTCGCGCCGCCCAGGCGGATGCGCGCGAACACCGCGTAGTCCTCGCGGTACTTCTCGATCCAGCGGGCGACCTGCTCGTAGCGCGCCGGATGGTCGGGATCGGGCAGGAACTTGTCGAACAGCGCGAGCGAGTCGCGGCTGGTGAGCAGGCCGTGCTTGACGTAGGTCCGGCCGTTGGACGGGTCGGTGCCCATCTCGGCGATCCACGGCGGCACGAAATCGAAGGTGATCCGCTTGGGGTGGTACCAGACTTCCTTGCCGGTCGTGCCGGTCGTCTGGATCGACTGGCTGTCGGAGGCGCGCTGGCCGCTGGGAAAGTGGTAGCCGAAGCCGTCCATGCCCAGCGTCCGGCACAGTTCGCCGGGCGTGTAGTCGGTGCGCCCGCCCATCACCCGCACCTGCATGTCCTCCTCGATGTCGTTCTCGATCCACGGCACCATGTCCGGCTGGCCGCGCTTCAGCGCGGTCAGCACTCGCTCCCGGGGGGTCATGTCGGCGTCTCCCTCGCGCGTCAGGCCGCGACGTAGTCGTTGCAGCGCTGGACGCAGCCGTAGGCGTCCTCGCTGTAGAAATCGGCGCCGATCTCGGCGGCGAACTTGTGGGTGAGCGGGGCGCCGCCGACGCCGACCTTGACGCCGGAGCGCAGGCCCGCGGCGTCGAGCGCGGCGATCGTGCGGCGCATGCTCTCCATCGTCAGCGTGATCAGCGCGCTCATCAGCACGAACTGGGGCGCCTCGTTCCTGACCGTCTCGACGAACTTCTCGGCCGGCACGTCGACACCCAGGTCGATCACCTGGTAGCCGGCGCCCTCGAGCATCATCTTGACGATGTTCTTGCCGATGTCGTGGAAGTCGCCCTGGACCGTGCCGATCACCGCCTTGCCCTTGGCCTCGGCGGCGGCGCCGACGAGCAGGGGCTTGAGCAGAGGGATCACCTCGGTCATCGCCCGCGCCGCGATCATCATCTGCGGCAGGAAGAACTCGCCCGACGAGTACTTCTGGCCGACCACGGACATCGCTCCGATCAGCCCGTCCTTCATGATCGCGCCCGGGTCGGCGCCGCCGGCGAGCGCCTCCTTCGTGGCCGCGAGCGCCTCGTTCTTCTTGCCCTTGATCACCCACTCCTTGATCGCCGCGATCGGGTCCGACATACGAACTCTCCCCGGTAATGTGCGTGTGATATATTACACGTATGTTTCGAATTCGTCAACCGGCCGCGGCCGCCGAACCGCCGTCTACTTGATCTGCAGCATGACCGACGGCAACCAGGTGACCAGGATCGGGAAGACCATCACGACGACCAGCGTGATGCACTGCAGGGCGATGAACGGGACGACGCCGATGTACATGTGCTTGATCGTGATCTCCTCGGGAGCGACCGCGCGCAGGTAGAAGATCGCCGGGGCCATCGGCGGGGTCAGGTAGCTCGTCTGGATCATGATCAGGAACAGCACGCAGAACCAGACCGGATCGAAACCGGCGGTGATCACCAGCGGGGTGAACAACGGCACGAAGATCAGGACGATCGAGATCCAGTCGAGGAAGAACCCGGCGATGAAGATGATCAGCATCATCAGCGACAGCAGCATCCACGGCGTCAGCTGGAGGTCGGCGATCAGCCGGTTCGCGGTGTTGATGCCGCCGCCGCCGATGAACACGCCGGTGAAGAGCGTCCCGGCCAGCAGCACCGTCATGATCATCGTCGTGATCAGCACGGTCTTGACCAGCGCCTCGTACAGGCCGCTCCAGGTGAAGTGGCGGTAGAGCATCGTCAGCAAGACCGCCGCCGCCGCGCCGATCGCGGCCGCCTCGGTCGGCGACGCCCAGCCGAGCAGAATCGACCCCAGCACCGCGAAGATCATGGACACCGGCGGCACCATGTTGCGCGTCGTGATCCAGAGCTTCTGGCCGAACGTCGGGTCGCCGGGCTCGGGCGGGATCCGCGGTCCCATCGACGGCTTCACCGTGCACAGGATCAGGATGTAGACGAGGTAGAGGACGCCCATGATGAGGCCCGGGAACGTCATGCCGTAGAGGATGTCGCCGACCGACTGGTTGGCGAGCGGACCCATGACCACCGCCACGACCGACGGCGGGATGATCGTGCCCAGCGATCCGCCGGCGCAGATCGTCCCCGAGATCAGCGGCTTGTCGTAGCCGTAGCGCAGCATGATCGGGATCGTGAGCAAGCCGACGACCGACTCGGTGGCGCCGATCACGCCCGACGAGGCGGCGAAGAAGATGCACATCGTCACGGTGGCGAGCGCCAGCCCGCCGGGCAGGCGCCGGGTCCAGATGTGGATCGCCTCGAAGAGCTTGTCGGCGATGCCGGACTTCTCGAGCATCGCGCCCATGAACACGAACAGCGGGACGGCGGCGAACACGAAGTTCGACGAGATGTCCTCGACCTTCTCGATGAACTGGAAGATCACCCGGTCGCCGAAGATCGCCAGCCCGAATAGCACCGCGGTCAGCATCATCGAGAAGGCGACCTGGACGCCCAGGAACATCAGGACGAACGCGACCGGCAGCATCAGGAACGGAAGGTAGTCCATCAGCCCCGGCTCCTCAGCACGCGCAGCGACTTGACGACCTCGGCCGCGAGTTGCAGTGCCAGCAGCGTGAAGGCGGCGAAGAACACGATCCGGAACGGCCACACCGGCAGGTTCATCGCCGACTGGCCGCTCTTCTCGTTGCGGACGTAGCCGTTGACCAGATGCGTCCACAGCGCCGTCGACAGCCAGACTGTCAGCGGCAGGACCACCGCGTAGGCGGCGAGGTCGATGATCGCGCGGGTCCTGAGCGAGAACTTGCCGCTGAAGATGTCGATGCGGATGTGCGCGCCCTTGGCGAGCGCGTAGGCCATCGCCAGCAGGAAGTGCGAACCGGTGAGGATGTAGCCGACCTCGTAGGCCCACACGGTCGGGGCGTCGAAGACGTAGCGCGCGAAGACCTCGTAGCAGGTCGCGAGGACCAGCGGCGCCAGCAGGAACGACGCGAGGATGCCGAAACTCCCGGTCACTCGCTCGATGGTCCGGATGAAGGCGTCCAAGGTCGGGATGCTCCGTTCGGATGCGACGCGTGAAAAAAGGGGCGCGGTCGCCGCGCCCCTTCGCGGATGCGCGCTCGGCGCGTCAGTCCTTCACCTTGACGGTGCGCCAGCCCGCTGCGCCCTTCCACAGGGCGTCCATCTCCTTCTGGCTCTGCAGGACCTTGGCGAAGTGCGGATACTTGCCTTCCTTCGCCACCTTGTCGGCCCATTCCAGACCGATCTTGCGTCCGAGATACTGGACCTCCGGGTCGAGCTCGATGATCGTGTTGCCGGCCTTCTTGTAGAAGTCGAGCGCCTTGGCGTCTTCCTGGCCGACCTTGAGCCAGAAATCGATCGTCACGAGCCGGGCCACCGTCTCGACGAGCTTCTTGTCCGCCGGCGTGAGCTTCGCCCAGGCTTCCTTGTTGACGACGAGCTCGAACGGGGCGGTCGGCTGGTGCACGCCCGGGTAGATGACGTACTTGGCTACCTTGTGGAAGCCCATCGAGATGTTCTCGTAGAGCGTTCCCCATTCGGTGGCGTCGATCGCTCCGCGCTCGAGCATCGGGTAGACGTCGCCGCCGGCGGTCGTCACCGGTGCGGCGCCCAGGTCCTTCGCCATTTCGAGCCAGGCGCCGGCGGTCCGCAGCTTGAGGCCCTTGAGGTCGTTGAGGCTCTTGACCGGCTTGCGCGAGTGCAGGAACGCCTCGGCGGTCCGCACGCCGAGCGGGAACGAGATCACGCCCTCGGTATCCTCGCGGAACTGGCGCTGCATCTCCACGCCGCCGGCTTCGTAGAGCCAGTGGATCATCCGCTCGGTGTCGAACGAACCGGCGTAGCCGCCGAATAGCACGGTCGTCGGATCCTTGCCCCAGTCGTAGCCCATCCAGGTGTGGCCGCATTCCGCCACGCCGTTCTTGACCGTCTCCGGGACCTTGAGCGCGTTGCCGAGCGCGCCGCCCGGGAACACCTGGATCTTGAACCGGCCGCCGGAGAGCTGCTCCATCTTCTCGGCGAAGGCCTTCGCCCCGATGTCCATCAGGGGACCGCCGGCCCACCCGGTGGCCATCTTCCAGTTGTAGGTCGCCGTCGACTGCGCGGCGGCTTCGCGGGCGACCGCGAGCCCCGCGGTCGCGACCGCGCTCGCCTTCAGGAATTCGCGCTTCTTCACGTTTCTCCTCCTCCTCGGTGGTCGGACGGCGGCTCTAGGCGGCCTGCTCGCGGACGGGTCCGTCGAGCGTGACCGGCGCGTCGGGCCGGCGGTACTTCTCGATGACCGGCTTGAGCGCCGGCTTGATGTGGTCTTCGTTGTAGCCGTTGAGGATCGTGCCGACGAGCCCGCGGTCCAGGTCGCTCGTTCCCATCAGCCAGTCCGCGATCGGGAAGGTCAGGTTCATGTTGTGCGACATCATGATCCCGTAGTTGTGGTGCGCGGTGTGGTGCCGGCGGATCGTGTTGACGAACGGCATATGGCGGACGAACGCGTTGTCGTGGACGTGGCAGCAGTAGTGGAACGTCTCGTAGATCAGGTACTGGCCGACGATGGTGATCATCAGGATGTAGCCGGCGTTCGGATTGACCACCCACGAGAGCAGCAGCGCGAACGGCACGCCCAGCGTCATGAACGTGAACAGCGCCCGCCAGGGGAAGAAGATGATCCGCCACTCGCGCGTCGTCTCGACGGTCATCTCGTTGTCGGTGAAGTACTGGTGGTGCTGCCGGGTATGCCGGTCGTAGATCGCGCGCAGCGCCCAGACGTCGACCAGGCGGTGCATGACGTTCTTGTGGATCCACCACTCGAACAGGTTCGACAGCACGAACACCGGGACGACGAGCAGCCACTCCCAGGTCGCGCCGACGAGCCGGCCGGCGCAGGCGCTGATGACGACGAGCCCGACGACGTAGATGACGCCGATGTGGAGCGGCCCGTTGTAGGCCGGGTGGATCTGCGACCGGTACTCCTCGCGGAACTTCAGCTGGCGCGGGGACGGATTGTGGCGCTCGACGAGTTCGGCCATCGTGGGCTCCGTGGCGGCGGGGCGGGCCCGCCGGCTGGTGATATGTTAGAAGTATACCGTTGAGAGTGTCCAGCGCGATCAGCGGCCCGAGACCGGTCAGGCCGCTTGGGACGCCACCAGGCGTTTCGCCAGCGCGACCGCCTCGAACGCGTCCGGCGCGAAACCGTCGGCGCCGATCTGGCTCGCGAAGGTCTCGGACACCGGGGCGCCGCCGACGATGACCCGGCATCGCGCGCGCAGGCCGCGCGCGTCGAGGGCGCGGATCACCTCGCGCATCTCCATCATCGTCGTGGTCAGGAGCGCCGACAGCCCGAGGACGTCCGGCTTGAGTTCCGCCACCGCCTCGCAGAAGCGGTCGCGGGAGACGTTGACCCCCAGGTCCACGACCTCGAAGCCGACGCCCTTCATCATCGTCACCACGAGGTTCTTGCCGATGTCGTGGAGGTCGCCGGTGACGGTGCCGATGACGATCTTGCCGCGCTGGCGATCACCGCTGGCGGCGAGGTGCGGCTCGAGCACGCCGACCGCGGCGCTCATCGCGCGGGCGGCGAGCAGCACTTCGGGGATGTACGCCTGGCCGGCCGCCATCCGCTTGCCGACGACGTCGATCGCGGCGATCAGGCCCCGGTCGAGGATGTCCTGCGCCGCCTGCCCGCCGGCCAGCAGTTCGTTCACGTGCTCCTTGATCGCGACGTGACGACCCTTGGCGACGTCCTGGCGGACCGTCGCGTAGACGTCGTCGCCGGACTCCTGGATGGTCGCGGCGGCGGCCTTCGCGAGCGCAGCCGCGTCCATCGGCCGGGCGTCGCCGGCCTTGAGCGGTAGCGAGCCCTCCTTGGCGACACGCTCGCCGATCCGCTGCAAACGCGAGAAGATCGCGTTGGGCGGCACCTGGTCGGCGATGCCGACCAGGTAGCGGTTTCCCGGCGCGACCGCGCGGAAAAGGCCGCCGAGGTACGCCTCGAAATCGGCGTCGGAGGTCTCGTCGAGGACGATCGTCGAGGGCACGCCGCCGAACAGCGTGAGCTTCGGGCTCCAGCGCCGGTAGTACTCGGCCATCGTGATCTTGGTCATCGGCGCCGGGCAGATCGACTCGGCGATGTGCATGCCGGAGTCCCGGATCAGATCCATCAGCCCTTCGTTCTCGCCGTCGGTATGGCACATCAGCATCTTGCCCCGCTTGGCGAGCGCGCCGGAGACCTTGGCGATCCACGGCGAGATCTCCTTCGCGAAGTACGGCGGGTAGGTGATCATGTCGTCGAAGTTGGCGCCCCACCAGACGACGTCGGCCGGCGACTCGCACATGATCGACAGGATGCTGTCGAACAGCGGCTCCATCCGCTCGGCGAGCCGGCGCATCTTCTCCTGGTGGTCCTTGTAGTGGAAAAAGAACTGCGTCGAGTCGATGAGGTCGCGCTGGATCTCGTTGACCGGCGAGGCGCCCAGGAACCCCAGCGCCACCGGCACTCCGTCGTCGCGGATATCCTCGGCCGACCAACGGCGGAACCGCTCGAAGTTCGGCACGACGCGCAGATGCTCGAACAGCCACCCGGCCGGTTCGTAATCCTCCGGGCGCTTGATCAGGTGGTCGACGATCGTCGGGATCGTGATGCCCAGTCGCTGCGCTTCGATGTCGTAGTGGACGGTCGCGCTGACCATGCCGACCGGCGTGTGGTACTCGACGCGCTGGCGCCCACCCTGCCGCGAGACGCGGATGTCGACCTCGGGCGGGAAGACGATGTCGTAGACGGTGTCCCGGCTGCCGTAGAGCCCGATGCCGCGGTGCAGGTACTTGGGCCGGTTCTCGTCGGCGAGCTGGTCGTCGGCGAAGCGGAAGTAGACGGCCCAGCCCTCCGCGCGCGCGATCTCGTTCATCGCGCGGTGCGCGTGCTGGCGCGGCAGCGTCCCCGACGTCGCGTTGGCGAGGTACCACAGATCGAGGCGGGGGACGTAGGGCAGGGTATCGACGGTCTCGCCGCGAAAGGCGGCGAGCATCCGCTGGCGGTGCGTGGGCACGGGGGTCTCCTCAGGCGTCGACGCTGACGGTCGCGCGCGTGAACGCTTCGATGTTGTCGAGCAGCGCGTCGGTGGCCGCCGCGGCGGCCTCCTCGTCGCCGGCGGCGATGCTCCGGGCGATCGCCGCGTGGAGCTTGGCGGCCTCGGGCATGTCGGCCGCCTGCTTGTAGTGGACGTACCAGAACCGTCGCGACAGCGGCTGCATCAGCCGCATCGTCGCCGCGGCGAATTCGTTGCGCGACGCGAGCACGCACTGTTCGTTGAACTCGTGGTCGGTGCGCATGAAGGCGAGGTCGTCGCTCGTACGCGCCGCGCCCTCGAAGGCCGCGGCGAGCTCGTCGAACCGGTTGCGCTCGGTCGGCGTCGCGCGCCGCGCCGCCGAACGAGCGATCAGCCGGTCGATCTCCCGGCGGACCTCGAGCAGGCGCAGCTGGCTCTTGACGTTGATGTCGGAGACGATGACCCCCCGGCGCGGCAGGATCTGGACCAGCTTCTCGCGGGCGAGCCGTTGCAGCGCCTCGCGGATCGGCGTGCGCCCGATGCCGAGCCGCTCGGAGAGCTCGGCCTCGGAGACCGCGCTGCCGGGCGCGAGCCGCAAGGTCACGATCATCTCCTCGAGCGCGTCGTAGGCGCGGTCGGTCAGCGTCGGCTGCACGGCGGCGAGCCTGCGGCGCGGTGCGCCGAGGCGCCCGCGCAGGTCCGATGACGCCGGCTTGCGCGCGACCCTCAATGCTGCCTCCGCTTCTCGACGAGACCGAGGAAGCGCTCGTACTCGGCCGCGTCGACGCCGTAGCTGTGGTCGTCGTCGGGGAAGCGGCCCGACTTCACTTCGGCGACGTATTGCCGCAGTCCGTTCACCGCGACCTCGGTCAGGTTGGCGTAACGCTTGGTGAATTTCGGCTTGAAGTCGGTGAAGACGCCCAGGAGGTCGTAGGAGAGCAGGATCTGCCCGTCGGTCCCGGCGCCGGCGCCGATGCCGATCGTCGGGATCTCGAGCTCCTTCGAGATCGCCGCCGCGATCTTCGCCGGCACCGCCTCGAACTCCAGCATGAAGCAGCCGGCGTCTTGGATCGCCAGCGCGTCTTCGAGGATCTTCATCGCCGTTTCGGCGGTCCTCCCCTGGATCTTGAAGCCGCCGAACATCGCCACGGTATGAGGCGTGAGCCCGATGTGCGAGGCGGTCGGGATGCCGGCGTCGACCAGGGCCTTGAGGATGTGAGCCTGGCTCTTCCCGCCTTGCGGCTTGACCGCGTCGCAGCCCGCCTCCTGCATGAAGCGCGTCGCGTTGACGAGCGCGCGGTCGACGGTGTTGTAGCTCTGGTAGGGCATGCAGCCCAGCACGAAGGTTGCGGGGGCCCCGCGCCGCACCGCCTGCGAATGCAGGACCATCATGTCCATCGACGCCGGAATCGTGTTCGGGTGCCCGTGCGCCGTCATCGCCAGGCTGTCGCCGACGACACAGACGTCGACGCCGGCGGCCTCGGCCCATTTCGCCGACGTGTAGTCGAGGACCGACGTGTAGACCATCTTCTCGCCGGACTTCTTCGAATCGCGGATCTCGGGGATCGTCCGCCGCTTCTTCTCAGTGTCCTTCACGTCTCGCCTCCCGGGGACCGGCCGCCCGCCGGGGGCGGGCTCTGGTCAACCGATGGTATTGCAGAAATATATCAGAGACCGGCTTGCGGTTGGCCGTGCGCGTCGGCCGGCTGCGAGCCGGTCGTCGCTTGCGGGCGGGGATGGGGCCCGGCCGGCCGTCGGTCCCGCGGCGGGTGGGTCGGCGGGCGGGTATCCTCGGGTCCGGTGGCCCGGGTGGTCGAGACGCCCGGCCGATCGGGAGCCTCGTCGATGGGAACGCTTCGATTCTTCAATCTGCAACCGCTGATGGAGACCTACGGTTGCCGGACGCTGTTCGAGACCGGGACCGGGACCGGGGACAGTCTGCAGTTCGCGTCGTACTACGCGTTCGACGAGATCTGGTCGGTGGAGATCCACGCCGACATCGCGGCGATCGCGCGCGAGCGGTTCGCGTCGGACCCGCGAGTGCGCATCCTCAACGAAGCGAGCGAGTCGGCCCTCGCGCGGGTCCTCCCGACGATCGGCCGCGACCGGCCGATCCTGTTCTGGCTGGACGCGCATTTCCCGGGCGCGGATTTCGGCTTGGCGGGATACGGCGACGAGCGCAATCCCGACCTGCGGCTGCCGCTCGAACGCGAGCTGGATCTGATCGCCCGGCTGCGCCGGCCCTGTCGGGACGTGATCCTCGTCGACGACCTGCGCATCTACGAGGACGGACCCTTCGAAATGGGCAACGTGCCGGAGTTCGCGCAGACGCTGCCGCCGGACCGCCGCAACATCGACTTCATCGCTCGCGGACCGTTGACGGCGACCCACGAGGTCCAGAAGCTCTACCAGCACACCGGCTACGCGCTCATCCTGCCCCGCCGGGCGTAGCGGCCGGCGCGGTCAGAGCAGCGGCGCGCTCGCGCGTTCGCCCTGCTCGTAGACGACGTGCGCGCGGCCCACCAGCAGGGGGTCGAGCGGTCCGACCCGGGCGAGATCGCGCTTGGCGTACGGCAGGTTGTGGAGGACGTAGCGCATCGCGTTCAGGCGAGCGCGCTTCTTGCAGTCGGATTTGATCACCGTCCACGGCGCGTCCGCGGTGTCGGTGTGGAAGAACATCGACTCCTTCGCCTTCGTGTAATCGTCCCACTTGTCGAGCGACGCGACGTCGATCGGCGAGAGTTTCCACTGTTTGAGCGGATGGCGTTCGCGTTCCTTGAATCGACGCGCCTGTTCCTTGCGGCTGACCGAGAACCAGAACTTGAACAGGTGTACGCCGCTGCGGGCGAGATTCCGCTCGAACTCGGGCGCCTGGCGCAGGAACTCCTCGTACTCGGCGTCCGAGCAGAATCCCATCACCCGCTCGACGCCCGCCCGGTTGTACCAGGAGCGGTCGAACAGGACGATCTCGCCCGCGGTCGGTAGGTGCTGGACGTAGCGCTGGAAATACCACTGACCGCGCTCCGAGATCGAGGGTTTCTCGAGCGCGACCACGCGCGCGCCCCGCGGATTGAGGTGCTCCATGAAACGCTTGATCGCTCCACCCTTGCCGGCGGCGTCGCGGCCTTCGAACAGGATGACGATCTTCTGGCCGGACTCCTTGACCCAGGACTGGAACTTGAGGAGCTCGACCTGCAGCCGGTACTTCTGCCGTTCGTAGTTCCGGCGCGACATCCGGTTGCGATAGGGGTAGCCGCCCTTGCGCCAGTCCGGCGCGAGTTCCTCGTCGGCGGCGTCCTCCTCGCCGTGGACGCGGATCTTCTGCTCGCTCATCATCAGCTTGAGCAGTGCGGTCGCCTCTCCCGGGGCGACCCCTCCCAGGATGTCGCGCAACGCCGCGGTCTGCGCCTGCTCGGAGGCCTCGACGCGATCCTCGACCTCGGCGCGCTCGGAGACCGGCCGGACGACCGGCGTTTCGTCGTGCGACGGCGCGAGATCGGCTTCGCGCGCGAGCTTCGCGGTCTTGCGCTTCGAGACGGCGGTCGACGGTGTCGCGGCGTGCGCGCGCCGGGTCTTCTCGGCGGGGCGACGCACGTCGGTCCGGCGGCGGCGCGCAGGTCCGGTTTTCGGGTGTTTCGCGGGCATGTCCTCGGGCTCCATCGTTCGTCGTCGCCGCGACGCGCAACCGGTCCGGGGTTGACGGGAGGGCGACACGGACGTGCCGCCGGATCCCGGGGATCGGGCGGCACGCGATGCCGAGGATAAGCGCAGCCCGCGCGGCAAGGCAACCGGGCCGCGCCGCCGCGCGGCGGCGGCGGCGATCGCGATCAGCGCGCCGCCGGGTTGGCGCCGGGGACCGCCCGCGGATCGACCGGGGCACGCAGGACCGGGACGCTCGGCTCCTCCAGGCGCTTGACGTCGCCGGTGACCTCCCCCCCCTCGGCGACAATCAGGCTCCCGTAGCGGATCGTGCCGCTGACACGGCCGCTGCCGTTGACGACGAGCTTGAGATGGGCCGTCAGCTCGCCGCTGAACTCCCCGTCGATCTCGGCGACGTCGATGACCGCGTTGCCTTTGAGCGTCCCGGGCTTCGCGATCTGCATGCCCTTGCTCGCCACGCTCGCCTCGACCTGGCCTTCGACAACGACGAGCTCGCAGTCGCTGATCTCGACGCCCTTCAGCTTCACGTTTCGTCCGACGATGAGCTTCGACCCGCCGCTGGTCGCCGTCAGCGCGGGCGGCTCCGCCGCGGGCGCGGCGGTGGACGTCGCTGCACCGACCGCTGTGGGACTCGGGGGCGTCCCGGCGGCCGGTGGATTGCCGGGCGCGAGGGGTCGGCCGATCGACGCTGTCGACGGCGTGGCGGGCGCGGCCGGGGCGCCCGGGCGCGGTGCCGAGCGCTCGCCGCTGCGTGGATCGGACGGGCGCTCGTTGCGATTGAAGTTGAGCATGGGACCTCCTCGGATGGGCCGATCGCCGGGCAGGAGGCACCGCGAGCGGCTATGACAATGTCATAGTAATCCGCCGGCTCGCCAACCTCAAGCGCCGCTGTTCGGGCCGGTCGTGGCCGTCCGGCGCCAGATCGCGACGGTCGCGAAATAGCCGGCCCCGGCGTCGATCGTGTGGAGCGTCCAGCGCGGCGGCGCGTAGTCGTCGGACCCTTCGACGACCAGCGGTGTCCGGGCGATGTCGATCGCGATCCGGGCGAACGGTGCCGAGAGTCCGTCTCCGGTCGCCTTGCTCATCGCCTCTTTGCAGGTCCACAGTCGCAGAAACGCGCGTCGTCGGGCGTCGTCGTCCAGCGGGGCGATCGCCGCGCGCTCCGATGGCGCCAGGAACTTGCGGGCGAGCGAATCGTGCGCGAGCGTCCGGTCCTCGCCCTCGATGTCGATGCCGACCCGGCAGCCGGTTCGATCGAGCAACGCGATCAGCGCGACGCCGCGAGTGTGGGTGACGTTGAAGTCGAGGGCGCCGTCCGCGGCGAGCGCCGGCCGTCCGCGCGCACCTCGAACGATCCGGACCGCGCCCGGCGCGACGCCCAGTCGCTGGCCGAGCGTCGAGCGCAGGGCGGCACGCCCCGAGACATAGCGCCGCCGCAGGGCATCGTTGCCGAAGCGCGTGGCGCGGGCCCGCTCCTCGTCGGACAGCGAATCCCACAGGAACGGCCATTCGGCGTCGTGCCGGTCGAGCGACCAGCGCCAGACACGCAGGTCGACGTCGGGGGCCTGGATCGCGATCGCGACGCCCGCGTTGCCGCTCCCGGCGAATTCGCTTACGCTCACCGCCGCCTTCGTGCGCGCGGCGGACGCGCGACGTCCCGCGCGTCGGGGCGGGGTGCGAGGGCGGTCGCGGCGGTTCCGAACTTCGACATGGTCCTGCTCCTGCGCATTCTCGCGCGATTCCCGCTGCCGGTCCTGCGCCACCTGAGCTGGTGGCTCTATTTCATCGCCTTCCGGATCGTCCGCTGGCGGGTTCCGCTGGCGCGCCGTAATCTCGAGGCGGCCTTCCCGGAGATGCCCACCGCCGGCCGCGAACGCATCTTGCGGGACTGCTATCGGAACCTGGCGTCTTCGCTGCTGGAGGCGATCTGGGGCTACGGGGCGAGCGCCGAGGCGCTGAAACGCCGCGTGACCATCGCCAATCCGGAGACGATCGATCGCTACCGGGGACAGGGCCGCTCGGTGATCCTGCTCACCGGCCACGTCTGCAACTGGGAGTGGCTGTTGCTCGCCGCGGGCGCGCACCTCGGCATCCCGATCGATGTTGTTTACAAGCCGCTGCGGCTGGCCGGCGTCGACGCCTACGTTCGCGAGGCGCGCCAGCGCTTCGGCGCCAACCCGATTCCGCACCGGACATTCCTGTTCGAGGTGATGCGCCGGGGCGAGGAAGTGCGCGCCTACGGCGTGCTTGCCGACCAGACGCCGCTTAAGAAGACGCCGAAACACTGGACGCGATTCCTCAATCAGGACACCGCGTTCTTCCTCGGGCCCGAGAAGATCGCCCGATTCCTCGACGCTTCGGTCGTCTACGTCGAGATGCGGCGCACCGGTCCCGGCCGCTACAGCGTGCACCTCGAGCCGATCGCCGAGCCGCCCTACGACGAGACGGCCGGCGTCGAAATCGTCGAGCGCTACGCGCGCCGTCTCGAGGCGACGGTGCTCGCCGCACCGGCGGATTGGTTGTGGATCCACAACAAGTGGAAATACGCGCGCCCCGCAGGCGATTGAGTCGTCCACCGGTGTTGCGGTCTGCAGCGGACTCGGCTATACTGTTTGTCTTCGCTGTTCCGCCGCCGTCATCCCCGGTCGTTCCGAAAGACCCCGGGCGCTGCTCGCGGTGAAACCGACCGCTCTTTAACAAATCGCAATCGATAGGTGTGGGTACCGAGGTGGTGCCCTGTCTGCTGGTGTCCGGAAGGGTGCTGGTGGAGGGGGTTTCACAGGAACGGTGCTCACACGACGCTAATGTGCGGGCTGGCCGGGGAACTGGCTGGTCCGTGTCCTGCTGCGGTGCTCGAGAGGGTGTCGTGGTGGGGCGTTCGAGTGAGTCTTGGACTGAAAAGTAATTGGTCAGATCAACTGAAGAGTTTGATCCTGGCTCAGATTGAACGCTGGCGGCATGCTTTACACATGCAAGTCGAGCGGCAGCGCGGGGGCAACCCTGGCGGCGAGCGGCGAACGGGTGAGTAATGCATCGGAACGTGTCCGTAGTGGGGGATAACCCGCCGAAAGGCGGGCTAATACCGCATATGCTCTAAGGAGGAAAGCGGGGGACCGCAAGGCCTCGCGCTATGGGAGCGGCCGATGTCCGATTAGCTAGTTGGCGGGGTAAAGGCCCACCAAGGCGACGATCGGTAGCTGGTCTGAGAGGATGATCAGCCACACTGGGACTGAGACACGGCCCAGACTCCTACGGGAGGCAGCAGTGGGGAATTTTGGACAATGGGGGCAACCCTGATCCAGCCATGCCGCGTGAGTGAAGAAGGCCTTCGGGTTGTAAACCGCTTTTAGCCGGGAAGAAAGGGCGCAGGATAATACCCTGCGTTCTTGACGGTACCGGCAGAATAAGCACCGGCTAACTACGTGCCAGCAGCCGCGGTAATACGTAGGGTGCGAGCGTTAATCGGAATTACTGGGCGTAAAGCGTGCGCAGGCGGTTCGTTAAGTCAGATGTGAAAGCCCCGGGCTCAACCTGGGAACTGCATTTGAAACTGGCGGGCTTGAGTGTGGCAGAGGGGGTGGAATTCCGCGTGTAGCAGTGAAATGCGTAGAGATGCGGAGGAACACCGATGGCGAAGGCAGCCCCCTGGGCTAACACTGACGCTGAGGCACGAAAGCGTGGGGAGCAAACAGGATTAGATACCCTGGTAGTCCACGCCCTAAACGATGAGAACTGGACGTTGGGAGCAACTTGGCTCTTCAGTACCGTAGCTAACGCGTGAAGTGAGCCGCCTGGGGAGTACGGTCGCAAGATTAAAACTCAAAGGAATTGACGGGGACCCGCACAAGCGGTGGATGATGTGGATTAATTCGATGCAACGCGAACAACCTTACCTACCCTTGACATGTCTGGAAGGCTGCTGAGAGGTGGGTGTGCCCGAAAGGGAACCGGAACACAGGTGCTGCATGGCTGTCGTCAGCTCGTGTCG
>JAXMFN010000019.1:0-30000 GCA_046347725.1 Burkholderiales bacterium | reverse complement strand
GCGGTGATCGAGTGCGTACCCTGGGTCAGCGCCGAGGTCGCGCACTGGGCGGTGCCGGTTGCCCGAGCCGGAGAGCGCCACCGCCGAGCAGGAGATCGTGACCCGCCGTCCTTGAAGCGACACCACCGGTCGGCGCGGTGCCGTTGACCTGGCCGTGAAGGTGACCGACGCACCGACCGTCGACGATGGCCGAACTCGACACCGTCGTCGTCGTCGCCACCGGGCCGACGGCGCCGGAGCTCCGCCTCGACGACGATGCGGAGTACGAGGCCAACGCCGAGGTCACGTTGATGGGCGGTGCGCGAGTTGCCCGAGCCGGAGAGCGCCACCGCCGAGCAGCCGGAGATCGTGACCGCGCCGTCCTTGAAGGCGACACCACCGGTCGGCGCGGTGCCGTTGACCATGGCCGTGAAGGTGACCGACGCACCGACCGTCGACGGATTGGCCGAACTCGACACCGTCGTCGTCGTCGCCACCGGGCCGACGGCGCCGGAGCTCCACGCCTCGACCTCGACGATGCGAGAGTACGAGGCCAACGCCGAGGTCACGTTGATGCGGATGCGATCGGTCGCGACCGCGCCGAACGTGACGGTGCGCTTGACCAGGTTGTTGCCGCTGACCGTCGCCTGCGTCACCCAGGTCGACCCGTTCCAGGTCTGCACCTGGAAGCCGGTGATCCCGTAGAGACTGAAAGTCATCGAGTCGGTCGGCGCCGACGGCGCGGCGTAGTTGTCCTGGACCGTGTAGACGACGACCTTGCTGATCGTCTTCTGGCCGCTGAAGTTGACCTGCAGCCAGTCCGGATAGGCGCCGGCGGTCCCGTCGTTCCAGCCGCGGTTCGAGCCCCAGCCGGCACCGGCGAGCTCGCCGTCGATCGTGCCCGACGCGGCGAAGCTCGCGCTGTAGGTCGACGAGGCCGACGCGACCCCGCCGTTGGCCGCCAGCGCGACGTTGGTCGACGCGGCGACCGCGTTGACCACCTGCGAGAGCGCGGAGCTGGTCGAGGTCTGGTTGCCGGCATCACCGGCATAGACCGCGGTGATCGAGTGCGTACCCTGGGTCAGCGCCGAGGTCGCGCACTGGGCGGTGCGCGAGTTGCCCGAGCCGGAGAGCGCCACCGCCGAGCAGCCGGAGATCGTGACCGCGCCGTCCTTGAACGCGACACCACCGGTCGGCGCGGTGCCGTTGACCGTGGCGGTGAACGTGACCGACGCACCGACCGTCGACGGATTGGCCGAACTCGACACCGAGGTCGTCGTCGCCACCGGACCCGAGCCGACGACCTGGATCAGCGCGGCGCTGGTCGAAGCGAGGTTGGTCGAGTCGCCGGCGTAGGTCGCGGTGATCGAGCGATTTCCCGAGGCGAGCGCGGAGGTCGTACAGGCCGCGGTCCGCGCGTCGCCGGTCCCGGTGACGGCGAGCGCCGAGCAGCCGGTGATCGTGGTCGCTCCGTCCTTGAACGTCACGCCGCCGGTCGGGGCGGAACCGCTGACGGTCGCCGTGAACGTCACGCTCTGTCCGACAGCCGATGGATTGACCGAGCTGACGACGCCGGTCGAACTCGACACCTTGACCGATTGCGACACCGCGGCGCTGGTCGACTTCGCGTTGGCGGCGTCGCCCGAGTAGCTCGCCGTGATCGAATGCGTTCCCAAGGTGAGCGTGCCGATCGAGCAGACGGCGGTCCTCGAGTTGCCGGAACCGGAGAGCGCCACCGACGAGCAGGCGGCGATCGTCGTCGCGCCGTCCTTGAACGCCACGGTCCCGGTGGGTGCGACGCCATTCACCGTGGCGGTGAACGCGACGGTCTGGTTGACGGCGGACGGATTGACCGAGCTCGCGAGGGTGGTGGTCGTCAACGATTGGCCGGGGAGAACGACGACGTGGCTGTACGCGGGGCTCACCGTCGAGGTGTTGGCGCCGTCGCCCGAGTAGGTGGCGGTGAGCGAATGCACGCCCTCGGTCAGCGCGTTGGTGACGCAGGTCGCCGTGCGGGTATCGCCGGTGCCGGACATCGCGGCGCTCGCGCACCCGCTGATCGTCGTCGCGCCGTCCTTGAACGCGACGCTGCCGGTCGGCGCCTTGCCCGACACCCAGGCCGTGAGCGTGGCGTTCTGGCCGACGTTCGACGGATACGGCGAGGCCGACATCGTCGTGTCGGAGCCGAACGGTCCGGTGTTGGTGACCTGGACGCTCAGCGCCGACGCCGACGCCGACAGGACGCTGATCGTGACACCGTGCGTCGCGTCGCTGAACGACTGGCCGGCGACGATCGCGCCGTCGGTGAACGCGGACGTCGCCGGCGTCGTGTCGAGGAACTGGGTGTCGTCGCTGCCGTTGGTCGACTCGAAGGGCGTCGCGAGGCGCAGTTGCGCGCCGTTGGTCGGGTACGCCGACAGGCCGCTGTCGAATCCGATCGGCTGGCGGAACTCGATCCAGTATGTGCGCTTGGTCGCGGCGGGAATGCGCACCGCGTAGCGGGAAGCGCCGGCGGTCTCGATCGGCGAGAGCGTGTACGTCGTGGTGCCGGACGCGTGGGTCGGGGTCGAGGTGTCCGGGATCCAGTTGAGAATGCGCTTCTGCATCGCGTTGAAGTGCATCGCGCGCTGGTTGCCCATGATGTCGAACGGATCGCCGTACTCCGAGACAGAGCACGATCCGCCGATGACCGCGGCGCCGCAGTCGCGGCTGCCCGCGTGCAGCAGGCCGAAGTTGTGACCGAGTTCGTGGCCGATCACCAGGAGGCTCGTCGTGTTGTTGATCCACGAGCGTCCCCAGGAGACGTAGGCGAGGCCGGCCCAGCCGCAGCTGAAGCCGCTGTTGGCGAACACGTAGACGCGGAACGGGTAGTTCGCGAGGTTGTATCCCGCCGCCGTCGCCGCCGTCTCCGCCTGGCTGGCGATCAGCGACGTGTCGCAGGCCGCGGGAACGGGCGCCGCGACGCTCGATTCGAGCCAGCCGCCGCCGGCCCGCTGCGCGACCGTGCCGGCGATCAGCTGCTGTCCGTACGAGGTTTCCTTGTAGTACTCGGCGACGCTCTGCGTCGGCAGCGTGCCGAAGACCGCGGTCGACAGCGACGCGATCGTGAACGGATCGGACGGGTAGACGTCGCTGGCGTTCTTGAACTTGATCGGCAGGACCAGCACCTGCGTGGTCACCGTCGCCTTCTGCTGTTCCGCCGCCGTCGCCGGTGCGGCCGCGTCGATGACGATGCGCGTCGGCAGCATCTCGCCGTCGGACGCGAGCCGGCCGGTGACCGTCGCTTCCATGCCGTTGGCGAGCACATCGAGTTCGGCAGCGAGCGCGAGATCGACCGCGCCGGAGCCGTCGACGAAGTGGCTGAAGAAGAACTCGCTCGGCCGGCCGTCGAAATTGTCGCGATGCCCGAGCCGGAGCAATCCCCGCCGCGTCAGTTCGGCCGCTTTCGTCCGGACAGACCCTGCACCCGCGCTTCCGGTCGCCTTGGCGTCGGAGACGAAGACGATTGCGCCGGCGGTCCGGCCCCGGACCAGGACTTCGGTGCCCGGCACGACCAGGGCCAGCGCCGGTCCTTTGGCGAGCCTCGCGCGTCCGTCCTCGCCGATCAGGACCTTGAAGCGGTGGGTTGTTCCGCCGACCGTGTCCTCGACGACCAACTCTTCGAGGACCCCGGCGATCGAGACGACCGGTGCCTGGAGGCCCGGATCCTGGGCCGGGGTCGGCGCCTGCCCGACGTGGTGCGCCCCGGCGACGGTCGTGACCGCCATCAGAACGATGGCGAGGAGGCGGAGGCGGATCGGAGACATGGCGGGGGTTGGGACGGGTGGGCCGAGGGCGGTTGTCACTCTAAGCGAGTTCCATGCCATCGTCATGACCGGCCATCGGCTCGAACCCCGCCGGCGACCGCCCGGCCGAGGGGCGAGCGCCGACGTGTGTCCGACGCCCGGGACGCCTCCTCGATTCAACGGGTTGGCTTCCGGCGCCCAGGCGGTCGGACAATGGGTCAGACCACCGCCGGGCGCTCCAGCGACAGCCCGAGCCGCGGACCGACACGCGCCGACCCGTCGCTCGCCGGCCACGACCGTCAGCAACTGACGGGCATCGGCAGGAGCCGATGGCCGGCTCGCGAACGCGGGTCCGGTCAGTCCAGCGTTCGCTCCCCGGCCCAGCCGCGCTCGAGCATCGGGCAGTTCGCGCACTCCAAGCGCCGGATCGGGCAGGTGCGAAGGTCGCATCGCACGGCCCGGCCGGCGAGGATCAGGCGGACCCGATCGAGCCGTTGCGTGTCCCGGCCCTTGATCAGCACGACATCGCCGGGTTCGAGGAACCCGCGCAGGAACGAGGCGATCTCCGACGGGGTCCGTCCGCCCTCGATCAGGTTCGCGCGGGGCAGCCCCGCTGCGTGCGCGCCGGCCTGGAGCTTTTCCCGGCTGCCGCCGGCCACGACGACGTGCGTCGCCGCCAGCGCTGCCCGGCGCCCGAGGTCGCGGTAGAGGCGGTTCTGACTGCCCATCGGCTCGGAGATGTCGCCCAACACGACGATGCGTCGTTTCGCCGGGATTTCGGCGAATGTCTCCAGCGCGGTGTGGATCGTCTCCAGCGTCGACTTGACCTCGTCGCGCAGGACCATCACACCGCCGGGCAGCTCGACCGGCTGCATCCTGCCGCGCGGACCCGTGGCGTTCGCGA
Organism: Burkholderiales bacterium; assembly: GCA_046347725.1. Taxonomy (GTDB): domain Bacteria; phylum Pseudomonadota; class Gammaproteobacteria; order Burkholderiales; family Casimicrobiaceae; genus VBCG01. The sequence goes on along the minus strand of JAXMFN010000019.1, from coordinate 25,332 downwards.
GCCGATCGATCGCGGTATCGAGCGGCACGCCTTCGGCCCGTGCGACGGCGATCGCCGCGAGCGCCGGATACACGAGATGGCGCCCGATGAAACGCACCCGGGCGTCGCGGGTGACCCCGTCGACGTGGACGCGAAAGCGCGTCCCCGCCGGCCAGTCGATCGCCACGTCGCTGCCGCGGACGTCGCAATGCACGCCGAAGCCGTAGGTGACCACGCGCGCGCGCGTCTCCCCGCGCATCCACATCACGTGGGGATCGTCGCCGTTGAGCACCGCGACGCCGTCTGGCCTCAGCACGCGGACCATCCACGCCTTCTCGTCGCGCGTGGCCTCCAAGGAACCGAAGCTGCGGTTGTGTTCGCTCGCGATCGAGGTCACGACGGTCGCGTTCGGCAGCATCATCCGCGCGTAGCCCTCCATCGTGCCCGGTCGGGAGATGCCGGCCTCGATCGCCGCATGGGCCTGCCCCGGACGGATGCTGAGCAGGAGCCAGGCGAGCGAACTCCAGGCGTTCCCGGGGCCTGAGGCCGGGGCGCGCAGGTCGAGCACCGCCATCACCGCGCGTGTCGTTGTCGACTTGCCGAGCGAACCCACGACCGCGACGACACGAGTGCGTCGGATCGCCGTCTTTCGCCATACCCGTGCGATACGCGATGCGAACGGCCAGAGCCGGAAGCGGATGCCCTCGTAGATCGCATGCCGACCGGCCGGCGTGCGCGGCAACCAGGTCAGATCCGAAAGGCGGTATTGCCTCATCGGGACGCGTGCGGCTTGCGGGCGCGCACCGCGGTGTAGTGTCCGGTGAGGAAGCGGGTCGGCAGCCCGCCCAGCGACTCCCAGCGCGCCAGACCGGAAAGGAACCGGGCGTGCGTCGCCTGGTCTTCGCGGCGCTGCAGACGGCGCGCCCGCGCGACCGCCCAGGGACGGGGGCAATGGAGTAGCGCCGTGACCTCATGCACGTCGAACCCGACCGACCCCAGCAGCCCGACCAGCGTGCGCGGACCCAGCGTCGCGCCGGCCGGATAGTCGGCGAGCCGGAGGGCCCGCAATAGACGGAACGGGAGCGCGTTGCGCAGGGCGACCGCCGGATGGCGGAGGTTGTCGAGCGTGACGAGGAGCCACCCACCCGGTTTCAACGTGCGGTGGAGCTCGGCGAGCGATCGCCCGATGTCGTCGCGACGCTCGAAATGGTCCAGCGTCGAATTGGAGACCACGACGTCGAACGAGGCGTCGCGGAAGGGCAGGCGGCGGATGTCGCAGGCGGCGATGCGGACCGTCGGATGTCGCCGTCGCGCCGCCTGCGTGACGCTGGGCGCGACGTCGACCGCGGTCACCCGGGTGGCGCGCCGTACGAGCACCGGTGCCAGTCCCTCGCCCATCGCCTCGTCGTAGAGATCGGTCTTCAGGATGTCGTCGACGCGCCCTTCGGGGAGCCAGCGTTCGACGAGGCGCGCGTTGGTCGCATCGCTGTGCGCGCGCCAGAGGCGCTGATCGCCGGTGGCGATCAGCGGCGCGAGCGTGCTGTCCCAATGCCGGTACGGCGGGTCGACGGGCGGTCGCGGGTCCACGGGGCGCAGAGCGGCTGATCGCGCGCAGGCATCGGGCCGCGCGGGGCGCCATGGTGCCACAGCCGCGGGCGCCTCGGCCCCTGCCGTCACTCTCGGGCGACCCGGGCGAGCCGCTCGGCGACCGCCTCGAGATACGCGGGGAACGCGTGGATGTCGTCGTGTCCGGCGCCGTCGATGACGACGAGCTCGGTGCCTGGACGCGCGATCGCCGCGAGGCGCGCGCTGTCGTCCGGAGGAATGACCGTGTCGCGCGAGCCGTGGAGGAGCACGACCGGGCTGTCGACCTGGGCGATCACCCGGTCGGTGCGCATCGGATAGCGCGCGAGGAACGCGGGCGCGAAGGGAAACGCGCGCTGCCCGGCCTCGAGCAGGCTCGCGTACGGCGAGACCAGCATCAGCATCGCCGGCTTCACCTCGCGCGCGAGCCATGCCGCGGGTCCGGTTCCGAGCGAACGCCCGTAGACGACGATCGGCCGGTCCCGGTAGCGCGGTGCGATCGCGTCCCACGCGGCCCGGACGTCGGCGAGCAGTTCGGCCTCGCTGTCGATGCGCCCGGTGCTGCGACCGTAGCCTCGGTAGTCGACGATGAAGAGGTCCCAGCCGACTCGGCGGTAGAAGTCGATGCCGGCGGTCCAGGTCTCGAGGTTGCCGGCGTTGCCGTGCAGGAAGAACACCAGACCGCGCGATCGCGGCTGCGGGAAGAGAAGCGCGTCTAGCGTGGCGCCCGCCACCGGCACGCGGATCTCCTCGTAGGGTTGCGTGAACCTGAACCGGTGGTCGGCCGGGAGCGGCGCGCCGGGAAACAGCAGCCGTTCCTGGTGGAAGTAGAGCAACGCCAGCGCCCCCGCCAAGACCAGCAGCGCGCCGGCCGCGACCGCGACCGCGAGATTCAACACGGTCCTGGCGACCGGAGGCGACGGGCGCACCGGAGGGCTCGAAGCGGTGTCGGGCACACCCGGGCTACGCAGACGCCGTTCGGACGGATGCGCGCCTCAGTTCGACTTGAACCGCACGCGCATGACCTTGCGGTCGTACTCGGCCTCGGTCGCCATCGTGATCTCGCGACCGTCGGCGGCGTAGACGCGACCGCCGCTCCGGCGGCAGAGGTTGCGCTCGTACTGACAGGGTCCCATCTCGGGATGACGCCGGCAGAGCTCGCCGACCTTGGGCTCGAACTGGATCGCCGTCAATTTCCGGTCGGTGCCGCTGCCGCTCGCGCAGGCGTACACCGCCCCCGGCGGTAGCGCGGCCGGATCGATGGCGGTGACGGGTGTCGATGCCGGGGAGGCCCCGGTCGCGGCGGCCGGCGCCGGGGCGATCCCGGCTCCCGGTGGGGACGGGCGTGCCGCCGGAGCCGACGGTTCCGGCATGATCGGCACGCGGGCGACCGGCGCGCTGCGCACCTCGGAGGGCGGCGTGATCGGCAGCGGCTCGCGCGGGGCCGGCGCGCAGGCGGCGAGGACCGCGACCGACGCCGCCAGCGACGCGACGGCGCGCCGCCTCATCGGCGCTTGCCACCCAGCAGCGAACCCAGCACGCCGCGGACGATCTCCCGGGTGATCGCCGAACTGGCGGTACGACCGGCGGTCTTGGCCATCGCGTCGATGACCCCTTCGCGATGGCCGCCACGCGGGCCGGTCGAACCGAACAGGATGTCGGAAAGGCCGCCCATCAGCCCGCCGCCGCCCGCCGCCGGTGGGGCACCGCCGCCGTTGGCGGTCGGGGTCGCGCCGGCGCCGGCGGTCGCTCCCGAGCGCGACTTCAGGATCTCGTAGGCGGACTCGCGGTCGACCGTCTTCTCGTAGGTTCCGGCCACGACCGAGGCGCTCATCAGCGCCCGCCGGTCCTCCGGCGTGATCGGTCCCATCTGCGAGCCGGGCGGGCAGATCCAGGCCCGCTCGGTGACCCCCGGCGACCCCTTGGCGTCGAGGAACGAGACCAGCGCCTCGCCGACCGACAGCTCGAGAATCGCCTGCTGGACGTCGATCTTCGGATTGGGGCGCATCGTATCGGCGGCCGATTTCACCGCCTTCTGGTCGCGCGGCGTGAAGGCGCGCAGCGCGTGCTGGATCCGGTTGCCGAGCTGGCCCAGCACCTTCTCGGGGACGTCGAGCGGATTCTGGGTGACGAAATAGACGCCGACTCCCTTCGAGCGGATCAGCCGGACCACCTGCTCGACCTTGTCGACAAGCGCCGGCGGCGCCTCGTTGAACAGCAGGTGCGCTTCGTCGAAGAAGAAGACGAGCTTGGGCTTTTCGCGATCGCCGACCTCGGGGAGGTTCTCGAACAGCTCGGCGAGCAGCCACAGCAGGAACGAGGCGTACAGGCGCGGCGCGTTCAGCAGCTTGTCGGCGGCGAGCACGTTGACGACGCCGCGGCCGTTGCCGTCGGTCTGGATCAGGTCGTCGACGTCGAGCATCGGCTCGCCGAAGAACCGGTCGCCGCCCTGTTCCTCGATCTGCAGCAGGCCGCGCTGGATCGCGCCGATCGACGCCGACGACACGTTGCCGTACTGCGTCTTGAACTGCGCCGCGTTGTCCCCCACGTGCTGGAGCACGGCGCGCAGGTCTTTCAGGTCGAGGATCGCGAGCCGGTTGTCGTCGGCGACCTTGAACACCAGCGCGAGGACGCCTTCCTGCGTCTCGTTGAGGTTGAGCAGGCGCGCGAGCAGCAGCGGGCCCATGTCGGAGACGGTCGCCCGCACCGGATGGCCCTGTTCGCCCCAGACGTCCCACAGCGTGACCGGGCAGCCGGCGAACGCCGGGGCCGGCAGGCCCAGGCGTTCGAGGCGCTCCTTGAGCTTGGGCGACATCGCGCCGGGCCTGGCGATGCCGGTCAGGTCGCCCTTGACGTCGGCGAGGAACACCGGGACGCCGATCCGGGAGAAGTTCTCGGCCAGCACCTGCAGCGACACCGTCTTGCCGGTCCCGGTGGCGCCGGTGATGAGTCCGTGGCGGTTGGCCATGGCCGGCAGCAGCGCGAGCTCGGTTCCGGCGTTACGGGCGACGATCAGCGGTTCGGCCATGGCGTCCTCGGTCGGTGTCCGGCGCGAGTGTAGCAACCCCGGCGTCACCGGGGCGACCCGGGCGGTGGTCCCCCCGGGCGGGGGGCGCCCCTCTTCATTTCAGGGCCGTTTTCTGGTAGGATTTCGCCCGTGGATCAAGGAAATGGGCTGGGCACAGCCCATTTTTTTTTGGCCCGGCCGACGACGATGACGACCCTCGCCGATCTCCTGACCCGGACCGTGCCCCCGCTGGGGTACGAGCTGGTCGACTGGGAATGCTCGCCGAAGGGGCGGCTGGTGCGGGTGTTCATCGACAAGGACGGCGGCGTCGACGTCGAGGATTGCGCCCGACTGTCGCAGCACCTGACGCGGCTGTTCGCCGCCGAGAACGTCGACTACGACCGTCTCGAGGTGAGCTCGCCGGGGCTCGACCGGCCGCTCAAGAAGGCGGCCGACTACGAACGGTTCCGCGGCCACGAGGCGAAGCTCGTGCTGCGGGAGAAGTTGAACGACACGAGGAAGGTGCAAGGCGTGCTGCGCGGGCTCGAAGGCGCGGTCGCGGTCGTCGAGACCGCCGCGGGCGAGGTCCGCGTGCCGCTCGACGCGATCGAACGCGCGCGCCTCGTTCCGAGGATCGAATGGAGAAAACCGTCATGAACCGAGAACTCCTGCTCCTGGTCGACGCGCTGTCGCGCGAGAAGAACGTGCCCAAGGAGATCGTGTTCACCGCGCTCGAGATGGCGCTCGCGTCGGCGACCAAGAAGCGCTTCGCCGAGGATGTCGACGTTCGCGTCGCGATCGACCGCGAGAGCGGCGACTACGACGCGTTCCGCCGCTGGACCGTCGTGCCCGACGAGGAGCACGAGGAGCCGTCGCGGCAGATCGCCATCACCGACGCGCCGGAGCGCGGCGCGGACCTCGGGCTCGGCGACGTCGTCGAGGAGCCGCTCGAGCCCGCCGAGTTCGGCCGCATCGGTGCGCAGGCCGCCAAGCAGGTCATCCTGCAGAAGATCCGCGACGCCGAGCGAGAGCAGATCCTCAACGACTTCCTCGAGCGCCAGGACAACCTGCTGACCGGCACGGTCAAGCGCATCGAGCGCGGCAACGTCATCGTCGAGTCCGGCCGCATCGAGGGCGTGATCCCGCGCGACCAGCTGATCCAGAAGGAGATGCTGCGTGTCGGCGACCAGGTCCGCGCCTACGTGATGAAGATCGACCGCACGGCCAAGGGCCGCAGCTCATCCTGTCCCGCGTCGCGCCCGAGTTCCTCGCCCGGCTCTTCGAGCTGGAGGTCCCCGAGATCGAGGAGGGCCTCATCGAGATCAAGGCCGCGGCCCGCGACCCGGCATCCGCGCCAAGATCGCCGTCAAGTCGAACGACCCGCGGCTCGATCCGCAGGGCACCTGCATCGGCATGCGCGGCTCGCGCGTCACCGCGGTGACCAACGAGCTCGCCGGCGAGCGCGTCGACATCGTCCTGTGGTCCGACGACCCGGCGAAGCTCGTCGTCAACGCGCTCGCGCCGGCGCAGGTCCAGAGCATCGTCGTCGACGAGGAGAAGCACTCGATGGACGTCGTCGTCGACGAGGAGAACCTGGCGATGGCGATCGGCCGCAGCGGCCAGAACGTGCGCCTCGCCTCCGAGCTGACCGGCTGGCACCTCAACCTGATGAGCGTCGAGGAATCGCAGAGCAAGCGCGAGCAGGAGACCTCGCGCGTGCGCGGCCAGTTCATGGAGAAGCTCGACGTCGACGAGGAGGTCGCCGACATCCTCGTCGCCGAGGGCTTCACCACGCTCGAGGAGGTCGCTTACGTTCCGCTCGCCGAGATGCTCGAGATCGAAGCCTTCGACGAGGACACGGTGAACGAGCTGCGCAGCCGCGCCCGCAACGCGCTCTTGACCGAGGCGATCGTGCGCGAGGAGAGCGTCGAGAACGTCGAGGAGGCGCTGCTCGGACTCGAAGGCATGGACACCGAGATCGCGAGCAAGCTCGCGGCCGCCGGGATCACGACCCGCGACGGCCTGGCGGATCTGGCCGGCGACGAACTGACCGAGCTGACCGGTCTCGACGAGACGAGGGCGCAAGAGCTGATCATGAAGGCGCGCGCGCACTGGTTCGAGGACGCGCCCGCGGCGACGGCGCAGTAACGGACGCCGCGACCATCGAACGGAGGCCCCATGGCCCAGACCACCATCGAACAATTCGCCACCGAGCTCAAGATGCCCGCCGGGGCGCTGCTCGAACAGCTGTCGGCCGCCGGTGTGCCGGCGAAGAAGGCCGGTGACAAGCTGACCGAGCAGGACAAGACGCGGCTGCTCGACTACCTGCGCAAGCAGCACGGGGCGGCCGCCGAGCCGAAGAAGCGGATCACGCTCACGCGCAAGCAGACCTCGGAGATCAAGGCGCCCGACGCTTCGGGCAAGGCGCGCACGATCCAGGTCGAGGTGCGCAAGAAGCGCGTGCTCGTCCGCCGCGACGAGGGCGACGGCGCTCCCGCGGTCGAGGAGGCGCCCGCCGTCGCCCCGGTCGTCGAGGCCGCGCCGGAACCGGCCGTCGTCGCCGCGCCGGAACCTCCGCCGGCGCCCGAGCCGGAGGTCGTGCCCGAGCCTGTCGTCGAGGCGGCGCCCGAGCCGGTCGCCGAGGCGCCGGCGCCGCAACCACCGGCGCCCCCGCCGCCTGCGCCCGCACCGGCGGCGGCACCGACCCGCCCCGCCGGCCCGATCGGCGTTCTGTCGGCCGCCGAGATCGCGGCGCGCGCCGAGGAGACCCGCAAGCAGCAGGAGCTCTTCGCGCGCCAGCAAGAGGACATCCGCCGCAAGCAGGAGGAGGCGGAACGGCGGCGGATCCGGGCCGAGGAGGCGGCCAAGGCGGCCGCCGAGGCGGCCGCGAAGGCCGCGGCGGAGGCCGAGCGCGCCAAGGCCGCGCCGGCGAAGACGACCGAAGGGACGCTGCATCGTCCGGCGGCGAAGCCGGGCGAGCGGCGAGACAAACCGGCGAAGAAGAGCGCCGGCCCGGTGTTCTCCGAGGAGGCGGCGCGCAAGCGCGCGCTCAAGTTGCGCGGCGACGCCGCGCCGGCGGCGACCGGCACCGGCTGGCGCCAGCCGAAGGTCGGTGCGCGTCATCGCGACGAGGAAGGCGGCGAGGCGCAGGCGCCGTCGGCGCCGCTGATCCGCGAGGTCGTCGTGCCCGAGACGATCACCGTCGCCGATCTCGCCCACAAGATGTCGGTGAAGGCCGCCGAGCTGATCAAGGTCCTGATGAAGATGGGCATGATGGTCACGATCAACCAGGTCCTCGACCAGGAGACCGCGATCATCGTCGCCACCGAGATGGGCCACAAGGCGACGGCGGCGAAGCAGGACGACCCCGACGCCCTGCTGGCCGAGTCGCAGGCGGCCGGCGTCGCCGAGGCCCTGCCGCGGCCGCCGGTGGTCACGGTCATGGGCCACGTCGACCACGGCAAGACCTCGCTGCTCGACTCGATCCGCCGCGCGCGCGTCGCCAGCGGCGAGGCGGGCGGCATCACCCAGCACATCGGCGCCTACCACGTCGAGACGCCCAAGGGCGTCATCACCTTCCTCGACACGCCGGGTCACGAGGCGTTCACGGCGATGCGGGCGCGCGGCGCGAAGGTGACCGACATCGTCGTGCTGGTCGTCGCGGCCGACGACGGCGTGATGCCGCAGACCAAGGAGGCGATCGCGCACGCGCGCGCCGGCAACGTGCCGCTGGTCGTCGCGATCAACAAGATCGACAAGGGCGACGCGAATCCCGAACGGGTCAAGCAGGAGCTGGTCGCCGAGGGCGTCGTGCCCGAGGAGTTCGGCGGCGAGACCCAGTTCGTGCCGGTGTCCGCGCGCACCGGGCAGGGCATCGACAGCCTGCTCGACTCGATCCTGCTGCAGGCCGAGGTGCTCGAGCTCAAGGCGCCGCGCGACGCGCCGGCCCGCGGCATCGTCATCGAGTCGCGTCTCGACAAGGACGCGGCCCGGTCGCGACGGTGCTCGTCAACGCCGGCACGCTCAAGCGCGGCGACATCGTGCTCGCCGGCGCCGTGTTCGGGCGCGTGCGCGCGATGACCGACGAGAACGGGAAGGCGATCCAGCAGGCCGGGCCGGCGATCCCGGTGGAGATCCAGGGGCTTTCCGATGTCCCGCTCGCCGGCGAGGAGGTCCTCGTGCTGGGCGACGAGCGCAAGGCCCGCGAGATCGCGTTGTTCCGCCAGGGCAAGTTCCGCGACGTGAAGCTCGCCAAGCAGCAGGCGGCGAAGCTCGAGAACATGTTCGACCAGATGGGGGCGGGCGAGGTCAAGACGCTCGCGCTCATCGTCAAGGCCGACGTGCAGGGCAGCTACGAAGGCCTGTCGCAGGCGCTGTCGAAGCTGTCGACCGACGAGGTCAAGGTCAACATCGTCCACGCCGGGGTCGGCGGCATCACCGAGTCCGACATCAACCTCGCGCTGGCGTCGAAGGCGGTCATCGTCGGCTTCAACGTCCGCGCCGACGCCCAGGCGCGCAAGCTCGCCGAGGGCGCCGGCGTGCAGATCCGCTACTACGACGTGATCTACGACGCGGTCGACGACGTCAAGGCGGCGCTGACCGGCATGCTCGCCCCCGAGCAGAAGGAGAGCCGCCTCGGCCTGATCGAGGTCCGCGAGGTGTTCCGCATCTCCAAGGTGGGCACGGTCGCCGGTTGCATGGTCGTCGAGGGGCTGGTGAAGCGCGGCTCGAAGATCCGCGTCCTGCGCGACAACGTGGTCATCCACGACGGCGAGCTCGATTCGCTCAAGCGCTTCAAGGACGACGTGCGCGAGGTGAAGGCGGGCTTCGAGTGCGGTCTGTCGGTGCGCGGCTTCAACGACATCGAGAAGGGCGATCAGCTCGAGGCCTACGAGATCGTCGAGGTGACGAGGACGCTGTGACGGGCGGGCGGGGGATCGCGCGCGAAGACCGATGAAACGCCATTCCTCCCGAGCCGCCCGCGTCGGCGACGAGATGCAGCGCGAGCTGATGCGCCTCCTGCGCGAGGAGGTGAAGGACCCGCGCGTCGGCATGGTCACGGTGACCCGCGTCGCCGTCGCCGCGGACCTGTCCCACGCGCGCGTCCACGTCACCGACCTGGCCGGCCGGGAGCACGCCGGCGAGACGGTCGCCGCGCTCGGCCGCGCCGCGGGCTTCCTGCGCAGCGAGCTCGCGCATCGGCTCTCGCTCTACACGGTGCCGCAGCTCGCCTTCGTCTACGACGATTCGATCGAGTCGGGGATCGCCCTGTCGCGGCTGATCGACGAGGCGGTCGCGCAGGATCGCAAGCGCGGCTCGTGAGCGCGCGCGCCGACCGGCGGCGCGTCGACGGCGTCCTGCTGCTCGACAAGCCGGCAGGGGTCTCGTCGAACGCCGCCCTGCAGCGCGCCAAGCGGGCGCTCGGCGCGCTCAAGGCCGGGCACACCGGGACGCTCGATCCGCTCGCTACCGGGCTCCTCCCGATCGCCTTCGGCGAGGCGACCAAGTTCGCGCAGGGCCTGCTCGACGCATCGAAGGCCTACGAGGCGATCGTGCGCTTCGGCGCGTCGACGACGACCGGCGACGCCGAGGGCGATGTCGTCGATCGCGGACCGGTGCCGGCGACCCGCGAGGCCGTCGAATCACGGTTTCCGGCGTTCCTCGGCGCCCTACTGCAGGTGCCGCCGCGGCACGCGGCGCTCAAGCACCGCGGCCGGCCCTACTACGAATGGGCGCGGGCCGGCGTCGAGATCGAGCGGCGGCCCCGCGAGGTCGTGATCCACGCGTTGCGCCTGCTCGACTGGCGGCCACCCGACGCCACGATCGTGGTCGCCTGCGGCAAGGGCACGTACGTCCGGGTGCTGGCCGAGGATCTGGGCCGCGCGGCGGGTACCTGCGCGCATCTGGCGGGACTGCGTCGGATCGCGACCGGTGGGTTCGACGTCCGCGACGCGATCAGCCTCGACGCGCTCGAGGCGCTCGAACCGTCGGCCCGCGTCGCGCGGCTCCTTCCGGTCGACACGCTGGTCGCGGACCTGCCGCGAGTCGAGCTCGACGCCCGGTCGGCGGAGCGCTTCGCGCACGGCGGCGGCGTCGCCTGGCCCGGCACGCCGGTCGGGCGCTGCGCGGTGTTCGCCAGGGGCGCGCTGCTCGGGCTCGCGAGCGTGGATCACGGGCTTCTCAGGCCCGCCCGTCTGGTCGCGCCGCCGGACGACGGCGCGCCGCGGAGTTCTTGAAAATCAAGCGCTTTTCGTGGTACCATCGCGCTCTTTTCCGTCCGTCAAGTCAACGCCAGACGTGCCCCGGGCGAGTCGGGGCCGCAACGCCAGGATCGAACCGTCCATGTCCGTCACCGCTGCCGACAAGGCCAAGGTCATCGCCGAGAACCAGCGCTCCAAGGGCGACACCGGATCGCCGGAAGTCCAGATCGCGCTCCTCACCGCCCGCATCAACGGCCTCACCGACCATTTCAAGGACCACGTCAAGGACCATCATTCGCGCCGCGGTCTGTTGCGAATGGTCTCGCGACGCCGCAAGCTGCTCGACTACCTGAAGCGCAGCGACGCGGACAGCTACAAGTCGCTCATCGACAAGCTCGGCCTGCGCAAGTGATCGCCGCGCCCGTCGCCGCGGTAGCCGACGAGATCGCGCCGACGGCGCGGCCTCGCCGGTCCGCTCGCTGATCCTTTCATCCACGATGGCCGCCTGACGCGGCCATCGCCGTTTCGGGAACCCGCTCATGTTCAAGCACGTCAAGAAGTCGATCGCCTACGGTCGCCACACGCTCACCATCGAAACCGGCGAGATCGCCCGCCAGGCGTCCGGCGCCGCGCTGGTCAGCCTCGACGACACCGTCGTCCTGGTCACGGCCGTCGGCGCCAAGTCGGCGAAGCCGGGGCAGGACTTCTTCCCGCTCACCGTCGACTACCAGGAGAAGACCTACGCGGCCGGCAAGATCCCCGGCGGCTTCTTCCGCCGCGAGGGTCGTCCGTCCGAGAAGGAGACGCTGACCTCGCGCCTGATCGACCGGCCGATCCGGCCGCTGTTCCCCGACGGGTTCTACAACGACGTCCAGATCGTCGCGACGGTCATGTCGGTGAACCCGGAGGTCGACCCCGACATCCCGGCGATGATCGGCGCCTCCGCGGCGCTGGCGCTGTCCGGCATTCCGTTCAACGGTCCGATCGGCGCCGCGCGCGTCGGCTACATGAACGGCCAGTACGTGCTCAATCCGACCAAGACCGAGCTCGAGACGAGCCAGCTCGACCTGGTCGTCGCCGGCACCGAGGCCGCGGTCCTGATGGTCGAGTCGGAGGCGAAGGAACTGTCCGAGGACGTGATGCTGGGCGCCGTCGTCTTCGGCCACCGCGAGCAGCAGGCAGTGATCGACCTGGTCCATTCGCTGGTCGAGGAGGCCGGCAAGCCGATGTGGGAGTTCGCCCCGCCGCCGAAGGACGACGCGCTGATCGCCCGGGTCGAGGCCGCCGGCGCCGCCGACATCCGCGCCGCCTACCAGATCCGCAGCAAGCAGCAGCGCTCGCAGCGACTCAAGGAGATCGCCAAGGCGGTCGACGCCGCCGTCCTGCCCGCCGACGCGACGCCCGACCAGCGCCGGCTCGTGGGCAACCTGCTGTTCGACATCGAGGCGCGCACCGTGCGCCAGCAGATCCTCGCCGGCGAGCCGCGGATCGACGGACGCGACACGCGAACGGTTCGGCCGATCTCGATCCGGACCGGCGTGCTGCCGCGGACCCACGGTTCGGCGCTGTTCACGCGCGGCGAGACCCAGGCGCTCGTCGTCGCCACGCTGGGGACCGCGCGCGACGAGCAGATCGTCGACGCGCTGATGGGCGAGTACCGCGAGCGCTTCATGTTCCACTACAACATGCCGCCGTACGCGACCGGCGAGACCGGCCGCGTCGGCAGCCCGAAGCGGCGCGAGATCGGCCACGGCCGCCTCGCCAAGCGCGCGATCGTCGCCGTGCTGCCGACCGGCGAGGAGTTCGCCTACTCGATGCGCGTCGTCTCGGAGATCACCGAGAGCAACGGCAGCTCGTCGATGGCGTCGGTGTGCGGCGCGAGCCTCGGCCTGATGGATGCCGGCGTGCCGACCAAGGCGCACGTCGCCGGCATCGCGATGGGCCTGATCAAGGAAGGCAACCGCTTCGCGGTGCTGACCGACATCCTCGGCGACGAGGACCACCTGGGCGACATGGACTTCAAGGTCGCCGGCACCGACCGCGGCGTCACCGCGCTGCAGATGGACATCAAGATCCAGGGCATCACCAAGGAGATCATGGCGGTGGCGCTGTCGCAGGCGCGCGAAGGACGGCTGCACATCCTGCGCCACATGCAGGAGGCGCTGCCGCACGCGCGCACCGAGATCTCGCAGCACGCGCCGCGGATGATGACGTTCAAGATCAACCCGGAGAAGATCCGCGACGTGATCGGCAAGGGCGGCAGCGTCATCCGCGCGCTGACCGAGGAGACCGGCACGACGATCGACATCCAGGACGACGGCACGTGACGATCGCCTCGGTCAACGCCGACGCGTGCAACGTCGCCCGCGCGCGCATCGAACAGATCACCGCCGAGGTCGAGGTCGGCAAGATCTACGAGGGACCGGTGCTGCGGCTGCTCGACTTCGGCGCGATCGTCCAACTGATCCCGGGCAAGGACGGCCTGCTGCACATCTCGCAGATCGCCAAGGAGCGGGTGAACCAGGTCTCCGACTACCTGAAGGAAGGCCAGGTGATCCGGGTCAAGGTGATCGAGGCCGACGACAAGGGCCGGGTGCGCCTGTCGATGAAGGCGGCCGCCGAGGAGGACGCGCAGCGCGCGGCCGCGGCGCGGGCGCCCGACGCGCCGCAGTAGCGCTCGACGCTCCTGTCGCGGGACCGGGTTCGAGCTCCCGGCTCCGGCGGCGGGCGCGAGCGCGCGTCAGCGGGCGCGCGGCGCGTCGAGGATCGCCTCGCCGGTCACCGACACGGTGACGTCGGTGGAGCCGGCCTCGAGGGGGACCGGCTGGGGCGCGCCGGCGGCCATCGCCATCTCCGCGCGGACCATCGGATACGGCCGGCCGCCGTCGCCGGTCTGCACGCCGATCCTGCCCGGGCGCCAGGCGCTCGCGCCGAAGCCCTGCGCGGCGGATTGGGCGCGCGCGCGCCAGGCGGCGATCGCCTGCTGGGTGATCGCATCCTGCGTGCGACGCTTGAGCTCGTCGGAAAGTCCGAACGAGAGGCCGGAAAGCCCGAGGCCCTCGTCGGCTTGCAATCGCGCCACCGCGTCGCCGATCGCCGCGAAATCCGAACCCTCGACACGGATCGTCTGGACGACGCGCCACCGCGAAGGTCTGCCCTTCTCGACGATCTGCTGGGTCGCGTAGCCCGACGTCGACACCTGCGTGTCGGGCAGGGATTTCAGGCGCGGCAGCGCGCGGGCGACGCGCGCGTTCACCTCGGCCGCCGCCTGCGCGGCGCTCGGATGCTCGGCTTCGGCGCGCAGCCACGCGTGCAGGCGGTCGTTGGGCACGCTCGCGGTCGCCGACGCGCTGACGGTGATCACCGGCACCGGCGTCGGCATCCCGTCGTCGGCGGCCAGCGCCGGCGGACCGGACAACGCGAGGCTGACGAGGGCGAGCGCTGCGGTGACACGCGGACGCGACGGCTTCATGGCGGACTCCGGTCGAGGTGACGGGGCAGCGCGAGGATCGCCAGGCGGTTCGACCACGAGAACACGCGTTCGGCCGCCTCCCGCCAGGGCAGCCACTCGAACGCCAGATGCTCGCGGGGGGCGAGCGAGACCCCGACGCGATCGGCGAGCGGGAGCGCGTAGACGTGCTCGGTGTTGTGCGTCGTGCCGGGCGGGTATCGATGCCGCCATTTCGGATAGATCTCGTAGACGTTGGTCATCGCCCAGTCGACGACGCCGCCGTGCGCCGCCGCGTCGATGCCGGTCTCCTCGGCCAGCTCGCGGGCGGCGGTCGTGGCCAGCGCCTCGGTCCCCTCGCGGCTGCCGGTGACCGACTGCCAGAACCCGGGGAAGTCCGCGCGCTCGATCACCAGCACGTCGAACGCGCGCGTGTAGACGACGACGAGGACGGAGACCGGTTGCTTCATCGGCTGCCGGGGAACCCGCCGGGGCGGCGGTCGGGGTCGGGCGCGGACGCGCCGCTACTCCTGGACGAAGACCCAGAACGGCACGTGGCGCTCCTGCCAGAATTCGCAGGCCTCGCCGAGGATCTCCTCGAGCATCCGGTAGTCGGTCGGGTGGTCCTTGCGGTAGGCGGCCGCATGGGCGAGCGCGACCGCGCGGCCTCGCTTGCCGAGCCAATCCCGGTCCTCGAGCACGTCGGCCAGCGCGTCCCAGTTGTGTCCGAAATGGTCCGGCAGCGCGAGCGCGCGATCGATCTCGGCGAACAGCGTCGCCTTGTCCTTCGCCTTGGCCAGATCGATCGCGGCGTAGCCCAGGTGCGCGTGCGCCGCGGCGGACTTGATCGGTTCGAGCCCGCCCTTCCAGACGCGGACGCCGGCGTCGTCGAACACCGAGAGGTCGGGCGCTTTCATCGTTCGTCGCTCACTCGAGGATGCGTCGGAACGACGCGTAGTGGTCGTCCGTGTACCAGCAGGCGTCGGGCGCGCGCGGCGGACCGCCGCAGACGATACGCCGCGCGCCGCGCGTCCTCTCGCCGGGGGTGCGGACCGTGTACTCGCGGTAGTGGCCGCGCGGCTCGGCCGGCAGCAGCTTCTCCCGGTTACCGAAGGCGATGCCGTCCCGCTCGTAGGGGAACGGCGGGCCGCGCCGAATGTTGGCGAGCGTCTCGCGCGCCTCTTTCGGCAGCGCCGCGACCTCGACCGCGGGAGTTCCGGTCCGCGCGCACGCCGTCGGCCCCGCGAACGCGACCGCGCAGGCGCAGAGGAGGGCGGCGGCGAGCCGGCTCATCCGGCGAGTGTAGCGCAACGCCGCCGCCGCTCCGTCAGGGCTTGATCGCGTCCGAGGGCCGCACCTTGATGTGCAGGTCGCGCAACTGCTGCTCGGTCGCCGGCGATGGCGCGTCGATCAGCAGGTCCTGTCCGCGCTGGGTCTTGGGGAAGGCGATGACCTCCCGGATCGACTCGGCGCCGCACATCAGCGTCGCGAGCCGGTCGAGACCGAAGGCGATGCCGCCGTGCGGCGGCGCGCCGTACTTGAGCGCGTCGAGGAGGAACCCGAACTTGCGGCGCTGGTCCTCCTCGGAGATGCCGAGCGCGGCGAAGACCTTCGCCTGGACCTCGGGCCGGTGGATGCGCACCGAGCCGCCGCCGATCTCCCAGCCGTTCAGCACGACGTCGTAGGCCTTGGCGATCGCGCTGCCGGGGTCGGTCGCGAACCGGTCCTCGTGGCCGGCCTTGGGCGCGGTGAACGGGTGGTGGCGCGCGGCCCAGGCGCCGGTCGCGTCGTCCTGCTCGAACATCGGGAAGTCGACGACCCACAGGGGTTTCCAGTCGCCTGACGCGAAGCCGCGCTCGTGGCCGACCTTCGCGCGCAGCGCGCCCAGCGCGTCGTCGACGACCTTGGCCCGGTCGGCGCCGAAGAACACGAGATCGCCGCTCTTCGCGCCGGTGCGCTCGAGGATCGCGGCGAGGACGTCGCGCGGAAGGAACTTGACGATCGGCGACTGGAGCCCGGTCTCGTCCGGCTTCGAGGCGTCGTTGACCTTGATGTAGGCGAGGCCCTTGGCGCCGTAGATCGCGACGAAGGCGGTGTAGTCGTCGATCTCCTTGCGCGTCAGCGCGCCGCCCCCCGGCACCCGCAGCGCGGCGACCCGGCCGTTGGCGAGCTCCGCCGCCGCGCGGAAGACCTTGAAGTCGACTCCCTTCATCAGGTCGGTGAGCTCGGTGAGCTTGAGCGGCACGCGCAGGTCCGGCTTGTCGGAGCCGTAATCACGCATCGCCTCCGCGTAGGTCATCACCGGAAACGGCGCCGGCAGCTCGACGCCGACGGCGTCGCGGAAGACGCGCCGGACGAGCTCCTCCATCATCGGCCGGATGTCGTCCTCGTCGAGGAACGACGTCTCGATGTCGATCTGCGTGAACTCCGGCTGCCGGTCGGCGCGCAGGTCCTCGTCGCGGAAGCACTTGACGATCTGGTAGTAGCGGTCGAAGCCCGCCATCATCAGCATCTGCTTGAAGAGCTGCGGCGACTGCGGCAGCGCGTAGAACTGGCCGTGGTGGATCCGCGAGGGGACGAGGAACTCCCGCGCCCCCTCGGGCGTCGACTTGTAGAGGAACGGCGTCTCGATGTCGACGAAGCCGTGTTCGTCGAGGTAGCGCCGCGCCGACATCGCCGCGCGGTAGCGGATCATCAGGTTCTTCTGCATCGCCGGCCGGCGCAGGTCGAGCACCCGGTGCTCGAGGCGCACCGTTTCGGAGAGATTCTCGTCGTCCAGCTGGAACGGCGGCGTCGCCGACGCGTTGAGGATCTCGATGTCGTGCGCGAGCACCTCGATCTCGCCGGAGACGAGGTTCGGGTTCACGGTGCCGTCGGGGCGGGCGCGGACCAGACCGTCGACGCGGATGCAGTATTCGTTGCGCAGCTTCTCGGCGGTCGCGAAGGTCGCGGCGCGGTCGGGGTCGCAGACGACCTGGACCAGGCCCTCGCGGTCGCGCAGGTCGATGAAGACGACGCCGCCATGGTCGCGGCGGCGGTGGACCCAGCCCATCAGCGTGACGGTTCGGGCGAGGTGGCGGCGGTCGATGCGGCCGCAGTAATCGGTGCGTTTCACGGGAAGCTCCGTCGGCGATTCGTCGGGATCTCGGGGTGGCAGTCGGTCGATCGGGGGCGCGGACCGGCCGCGTGCGCCGCTGCCCGTTCGTCGGCGTGCGGCGGACGCGCCGGTCCGGTCAATTTCGGGAGGCGGTCGGTGCGGGCAGGTCGGTGACCGACCGTCCCGGCGGCGGCGCCACCGGTGCCGCGCCGCGCGGGGCGACGACGCCCATCGAGATGATGTACTTGAGCGCTTCGTCGACCGACATGTCGAGCTCGCGCACGCGCGAACGCGGCAGCATCAGGAAGTAGCCGCCGGTGGGATTGGGCGTGGTCGGGACGTAGACGCTGACGTGCTCGCCGGGCAGGTGCGGCGCGATCGTGCGGTCGGGGATGCCGGTCAGGAAGGCGACGGTCCAGGAGCCCTCGCGCGGGAACTCGACGAGGAGCGCCTTGCGGAAGGCGTTGCCCTTGTCGGACAGCAGCGTGTCGCTCACCTGCTTGACGCTCGAGTAGATCGACTTGACCACCGGGATGCGGCCGAGCAGCCCCTCCCAGAATCGGATCAGGTGGGCGCCGAAGAAGTTCGCCGCGACCGCGCCGGTGACGAGCAGGATCAGGAACGACAGCACGACGCCCAGCCCGGGAACGTGGAAGCCCAGCAGGCGGTCCGGCTGCCAGGCCGCGGGAAGCAGCGACAGCGTCTGGTCGAGCGTCGTGACCAGGAAATGCAGCACCCAGATCGTGATGCCGAGCGGCGCCCAGACCAGCAGTCCGGCGACCAGGGTCCGCTTCATGATCAGGGGCCGGGGCGCGCGGTCAGTGGCAGGCGCAGCCGCTGCCGCAGCCGGCGGCCGGCGCCGGACTGGCGGCGGTGCTCGAGGCCTCCGGCTTCGAGTCGGTCTTGGCCTCCGCCTTCGCGGGTTCGCCACCGGCTTCGGGCTTCGCGGCGGGTTTCGACCCGCTGCGGAAATCGGTCTGGTACCAGCCGCTGCCCTTCAACTGGAAGCCGGCGGCGGTGAGCTTCTTGGCGAGCGACGGCTGGCCGCAGGACGGGCAATCGGTCAGCGCGGGCTCGGACAGCTTCTGCAGGGCCTCGACCTCGTGGCCGCATTGCCCGCAGCGGTAGGCGTAGATCGGCATGGGCGGTTCCTTCGATCGATCCGGCGGCATGGCGGATGCCACCGAAAAGCGCTTGAAAAAAAAGAGAATTATAGCCCCGTTCGCGACGGCCGTGCGGGGACCGGGACCTCGCCGGTCGCCGTTCGTCCATCTGGGGGCGGACGGCGGTGTTCAAAGTGCTTTATCCTCGGCCCCGACGTCATTTCCGCGCCATCTAGGGCGCTCGCGAGATGCAGGAAGCCTGGATCTGGTGGATCGCCGCGGCGGTCCTGGTCGGTGCCGAACTCCTGACCGGGACGTTCTACCTGCTCGCCGTCGGGTTGGCCGCCGCCATCGGCGGCGCGGTCGCGCTCGCCGGGGTCCCGACATCGGTGCAACTGACGGTGTCCGGGATCGCCGGGGTGCTACTCGTCGTGGCCGCGCACCGCTGGCGGCTCAAGCGCGCGCTGCCACCGCCGCAGCCGCCGCTCGACGTCGGCCAGACGGTCCAGGTCCGCCATTGGAACGCCGACGGCACCGCCCGGGTCACCCACCGCGGGTCGCAATGGACGGCCGAGCTCGCCACGCCAGACACGCCGCGCGCCGACACCATGGTGATCGTCGCGATGAAGGGATCGGTCCTGGTGCTGGGCGAGCGGCGCGGCTGATCCCCTCACAACCCCCCACCGGAACCCGCCATGTCCTGGATCGGCTCGTCGCTCTTCACGCTCGCGCTCTTCGCCGTCGCGATCATCGTCATCGTCCGCGCGATCCGCGTGGTCCCGCAGCAGCACGCCTGGGTCGTCGAGCGGCTCGGTCGCTTCCACGAGGTCATGCAGCCGGGCCTCAACTTCGTCATCCCTTTCGTCGATCGGATCGCCTACAAGCACGACCTGCGCGAGATCCCGCTCGACGTGCCGCCGCAGATCTGCATCACCAAGGACAACACGCAGCTCCAGGTCGACGGCATCCTCTATTTCCAGGTGACCGACCCGAAGCTCGCCTCGTACGGCGCGTCGAACTACGTGCTGGCGATCACGCAGCTCGCGCAGACGACGCTGCGCAGCGTGATCGGCCGGATGGAGCTCGACCGCACGTTCGAGGAGCGCGACCAGATCAACGGGCAGGTCGTCTCCGCGCTCGACGAGGCGGCGCCCAACTGGGGTGTCAAGGTGCTGCGCTACGAGATCAAGGACCTGACGCCGCCGGCCGAGATCCTGCGCTCGATGCAGGCGCAGATCACCGCCGAGCGGGAGAAGCGCGCCGTGATCGCGACCTCGGAGGGCAAGCGGCAGGAGGCGATCAACCTCGCCGTCGGCGCGCGCGAGGCCGCGATCGCCAAGTCCGAGGGCGAGAAGCAGGCCGAGATCAACAACGCCCAGGGCCAGGCCGCCGCGATCCTGGCGATCGCGGAGGCGAACGCGAAGGCGATCCGTCAGGTCGCCGAGGCGATCGAGTCCGCCGGCGGGCTGCAGGCGGTGAACTTCAAGGTCGCCGAGCAGTACATCGCGGCCTTCGGCAACCTGGCGATCAAGAGCAACACGATGATCCTGCCGACCAACGCCGCCGACGTGGCGGGGATGATCGCCACCGCGATGTCGGTGATCAAGCCGCCGTCGGCCGGGCGCCCGGAGGGCGGCCGATGAGGCTCGCGGGCAGCGTGTTCGTCGTCAGCGGCGGCGCGTCCGGCCTGGGCGCGGCGACCGCGCGCATGGTCGTCGAAGGCGGAGGGCGCGTCGTCCTGGCCGACCTGAAGGAGGCGGAGGGCTCGGCGCTCGCCGGCGAGCTCGGCGGGTCGGCTCGGTTCGTCCGCTGCGACGTCACCGACGAGGCGAGCGCGCGGGCCGCCGTGCGCGCCGCCGTCGACGCCTGGGGCGCCTTGCACGGGCTCGTGAACTGCGCCGGCGTCGTCCACGCCGAACGGGTCGTCGGCAAGGACGGCCCGCACACGCTCGCCGGATTCCAGCGTGCGATCGCGATCAATCTGGTCGGCACGTTCAACCTGATCCGCCTCGCCGCCACGGCGATGGCCGCCGGCGAGCCGAACGACGAGGGCGAGCGCGGCGTGATCGTCAACACCGCCTCGGTCG
The DNA here is from genome assembly GCA_046347725.1 of Burkholderiales bacterium. Taxonomy (GTDB): domain Bacteria; phylum Pseudomonadota; class Gammaproteobacteria; order Burkholderiales; family Casimicrobiaceae; genus VBCG01. Next base: position 4,827 of record JAXMFN010000019.1, on the reverse strand, counting down.
CCGCCTACGACGGCCAGATCGGACAGGCGGCCTACGCGGCGTCGAAGGCGGGCATCGTCGGCATGACGCTGCCGATCGCACGCGAGCTCGCGCGCAACGGCATCCGCGTGATGACGATCGCGCCCGGCATCTTCGAGACGCCGATGATGGCGGTGCTGCCGCCGGACGTGCAGGCGTCGCTGGGCCGGATGGTCCCGTTTCCGCCCAGGCTCGGCCGGCCGGCCGAATACGCCGCGCTCGTCCGCGCGATCGTCGAGAATCCGATGCTGAACGGGGAGACGATCCGCCTCGACGGCGCGATCCGGATGGCGCCGAAGTGACGGGGGTTCGCGAACCGCGGGCCGCGCGCCTCGCCGTCCAGGCCGGGGTTCTCGCGCTGGCGTTCCTCGCCGCCGGAGGCGTGGCCGCCGCGGCCGACGAGACGGTGCTGGAGAACGGCTGGCGCGGCGGCGGCGTCAACCGGCGCACGCCGATGGACGACCTGAGCGAATCCTGGCGCCTGGACGTGCAGGCGGACCTCGATCGGCGCGTTCAGGCGATGCTGAAGGCCGGCACGATCCGGCCGGCCGACAAGGCCGCCGGTGTCCTGTTCGACTGGCCCGCTCGCCTCGTGCCCGGCGCTTCCGACCGGGTGGCGAACGTGATCGCCAACTACGTCGACCAGAACGCGACCTATCCCAACCAGGTTCGCGACTTCGCCTGCGGGACCCGCAGCTACGACCTGGCCTCGGGCTACAACCATCGCGGCGTCGATATCTCGGCCTTCCCGTTCGGTTGGCTCAAGATGGACGCCGACGAGATGATCGTCGTCGCCGCCGCGGCCGGCACGATCATCCGCAAGGACGACGGCGCCTACGACCGCAACTGCGGCCCGCTGGGAACGCTGCCGATCACCACGCCGGTCAACACGATCTTCGTGCGCCACGCCGACGGCTCGATCGCCTGGTACGTGCACATGAAGGCGAATTCGCTGACGCCCAAGCGGGTCGGCGAGACGGTCGCGGCCGGCGAGCGGCTGGGATCGGTCGGCAGCTCCGGGTTCTCGAGCGGTCCGCACCTGCATTTCGAGGTCTACGACAGCCGTGGCGCCCTGATCGACCCGTTCGCCGGCGCCTGCAACACGATGAACGCCGATTCGTGGTGGGCGACGCAGCCGCCCTACTGGGATCCGGCGATCGTCCGCGCGACCGTGCATTCGGCGCGCCCGACGTTTTCGGATTGCTCGGCGCCGGACGTGCCGAACCAGACGCGCCACCTGACGCCGGGCTCGGGCTTCCACGCGACGCTGTTCCTGCGCGACTTCCGCCTGAACACGACGGTGCCGGTGCGGATCCGGCGCCCGGATGGTTCGATGTTCCTCGATTCGTCGATCACCAACAACCAGGCGGATTACGTCGGCGCCTGGTGGTACTACGTGCTGACATTGCCGCTCGACGCGCCGCAGGGCGAATGGCGTCTGCAGGCCGACCTGGCCGGCACCAGCGTCGACACGCCGTTCTACGTCGTGCCGGCGCCGCCGGTGAAGGCGGACGCCGTCGAGTACTACAACGCCGGGCTGGGGCACTACTTCGTCACCGCGATCGCCGCCGAGATCTCGACGCTGGACGCCGGCGCGTTCGGCGGCGCGTGGCAGCGGACCGGTCGGCAGTTCGGCGTCTACGCGAATCCGACCGCGGGTGCGAGCGGCGTCTGCCGTTTCTTCTCGACGTCCTTCGCGCCGAAGAGCTCGCACTTCTACACCGCCTACGCCGACGAGTGCGACGGCTTGAAGCGCAATCCGGACTGGTCCTACGAGGGAATCGCCTTCCACGTCGCACTGCCGGCGGCGGACGGCACCTGTCCGGCCGGCACCTCTCCGGTCTACCGGATGTACAACAACGGGCAGACCGGCGCACCCAATCACCGCTTCACCAGCGACTACGCGACCCGGCTCGCGTTCGTCGGGACGCAGACCTGGACGCCCGAGGGCGCCGGTGCGGCCGGCGTGGGATTCTGCGCGCCGCAGTAGCGCGGCGCGCTTCGCGCACCCGGCGGCGTTCGCCGCCGCGGGCGTTCAATCGCGCCGCGCGAGCGCGAGTCCGGCGACGCCGATGGTGAAGAAGAACGCGAGCGTCCAGCCGGCGATCGACAGGCCGAGGAACACCCAGCCCTTCTCGGCGCACTCGCCGCTGCCCTCGAGCACCCGCCGGATCACGTCGACGAACGGCAGGGTGTCGAGCATGTAGGACAGGCCCATGCCGCAGGCCGGCACCTGGTCCTTGGGCAGCGACTGCAGCCATACCTGCCGCCCGGCCAGCGCCGCTCCGGCCGTCGCGGTCAGGAACAGCAGGATCGAGTAGATCCAGGCGCCGACGCGACCGGGATCGTGGAAGGTACCGACGAGGAAGACCAATCCGATCAGCACGACCGCCACGCGCTGGAACTGGCACAGCGGGCAGGGCTCGAGCCCTTCACCGTACTGGAGCCACAGCGCCCAGCCGATCAGCGCGGCGCAGACGAGGAAGCCCAGCGCGAACGACAGCCGTCGAGGTGGCAGCACGATCAGCGCCAGCGAAGCCATGCCCACCGCCATCACGCCGACCTGCCACATCGAGGTGACGAACGACGGAGCGTCGCCGAACACCGCCGCGAGCGCCTGCCCGACCAGGACCGCGACCGCGGCCAACAGGCCGACCCACGGCCAGGGTACGCCCCGCCATTCCATCACGCCCCTCCCGCGCGCTCGAGCGCCTGGTCGATGTCCCAGACGATGTCGTCGATCGACTCCAGACCGACGGACAGCCGGATCATCTCGGGCGTCACGCCGGCGGCCCGCTGCTCGTCCTCCGAGAGCTGCCGATGCGTCGTCGACGCCGGGTGGATGACGAGCGAGCGCGCGTCGCCGACGTTGGCGAGATGCGACAGGAACTCGACGCTCTCGATGAAGCGCTCGCCGGCCTTCGCCCCGCCCTTCACACCGAATGTCAGGATCCCGCCGGCGCCGCGCGGCAGGTACCGTCGGACCAGCGCTTCATCCCCTTGTCCGGGCAGCCCCGGGTAGCGGACCCACTCGACCCTCGGGTGGGCCGACAGGTGTTCGGCGACCGCGACCGCGGCCTCGCAATGGCGCGGCATCCGCAGGTGCAGCGTCTCGACGCCCTGGAGCAGCAGGAACGCCGAGAACGGCGACAGCGTGGGCCCGAGCGTGCGCATCGTCTCCATCCGCGCCTTCATCGTGAAGCCGAAGTCGCCGAAGGTCTCGTAGAAGCGCACGCCATGATAGCCGCGCGAGGGCTCGGTCATCTGCGGGAAACGGCCGTTGTCGTACGGGAACTTGCCGGACTCGACGACGACGCCGCCCATCGTCGTCCCGTGGCCGCCGAGGTACTTGGTCACCGAGTGCACGACGACGTCCGCGCCGTGCTCGAAGGGCCGGCACAGGTACGGCGAGGCCAGCGTGTTGTCGATGACGAGGGGAACGCCGGCGGCGTGCGCGACCTCCGCGAGCGCCGCGATGTCGCAGACATTCAACTGCGGATTGCCGATCGTCTCGGCGTAGACTGCCTTGGTCGACGGCCGGATCGCGGAGCGGAAGGCCGCGGCGTCGCCCGCGTCGACGAAGGTCGCCTCGATGCCGAATTGCGCGAAGGTGACCGCGAGCTGCGAGTAGCTGCCGCCGTAGAGGGTTCGGGCGGCGACGATGTGGTCGCCGGCGCGTGCCAGCGTGAGCAGCGCCACCATCTGCGCCGCCATGCCGGTCGCGCAGGCGAGCGCCGCGCGTCCGCCTTCCAGCGCCGCCACGCGTTCCTCGAGCGCGGCCACCGTCGGGTTGCTGATGCGCGAATAGACGTTGCCGAACGTCTGCAGGTTGAACAGGCTGGCCGCGTGGTCGGCGCTGTCGAAGACGAACGAGGTCGTCTGGTAGATCGGCAGCGCCCGCGCCCCGGTCGCCGCGTCGGGGATCTGCCCGGCGTGGAGGCACAGCGTGTCGAAACCGTAGACGCGGTCGGCCATCGGCGTCGATTCTACCGGCGGTGCGCCGAGATCACGCCGGTGTTGACGCCGGCCCAGTGGAGCCCGCCGAGGATCCGGCCGTGCTCGATCTTGACGCAGCGGTTCTCGACGACGTCGAGTCCGCCCTCGGTGGCGATCCGGGTGGCCTCGTCGCTCGCGATCCCGAGCTGCATCCACAGCACGCGGGCGCCTTTCGCCACCGCCTCGCGCGCGATCGCCGGCATGTCGGCGGGCTTGCGGAACGCGTCGACCATGTCGACCGGCCCGTCGATCGCGGCGATCGACGGGTAGCAACGCTGTCCGAGCACCTCTTCGTAGGACGGGTTGACCGGAACGATCCGGTAGCCGTGATCGAGCAGGTACTTCGCGGCGAAGTACGAGGGCCGGTACCAGTTCGCCGAGAGACCGACCACGGCGATCGTCTTGCAGGTCGCCAGGATCCGCCGCAGGCCGGCGATGTCGTCGATCCGCCGGCCTCGGGTCGTGCCGGGACTCGCCGCGCCCATGCTACTGCTGCGAATAGCCGTCCCAGTTCGGATTCGACCGGTACGGATAGTCGTCGTGCAGGCGACGGCCGGACGAGATGCTGTTCTGGAGCCCCGGCGGCAATGTCGGATAGTCGCCGGGGCCGAACGTCCGGCAGGTCCCCTGGAAATTGGCGTCCGAGCAGAACATCCAGTAGCCGCGCTCCACCCTGAGCGACGAGGCGCGGTCGTTGAAGCCGGTGGATCCGAAATTGGCGACGTATTCCTGGGTCAACGCGTAGCTCCGTCCGCCGAATCCGCTGTGTTCGTAGAGCACGACCCGCGCCTGCGAACCCCAGCCGGGAGGCCA
>JAXMFN010000018.1:0-85367 GCA_046347725.1 Burkholderiales bacterium | reverse complement strand
CGCCGCGATCCCGATCTCGGACCAACGCGTCTCGTGCACTTGTGCAGAGCCTCCCTAGCCGCCGCCGCGCAGCGTCCTGGCGAGCTCGCCGCTCGCGATCAGCTTCTCGAGATCCTGGGCACCGCCGACCAGCGTGCCGTTGACGAAGACCATCGGGAACGTCGGCCAGCCGGTCCACATCTTGAGCGCGTTGCGCCGGCGCCATTCGCCGAAATAGCTGCCGTACTCCAGGTACCGGTAGGGCACGCCGGCGGCGTCCAGCGCCTTGCGCGCCCGCTTCGGAAACGGGTTCTGCCGCATGCCGACGACGACCACCGCGTTCTCGGCCACCGTCCGGCGGACCTCGTCGACGATGTCGGCGTGGTGCCTGGCGACGCGGTCGCGGATCGCCGGGTGGATCCGGGCTTCATCGAGGATCGGGCGGGGCATGGGGACCTCTATTGGCGGGACGACGCCGAGACGATCCAGGGTTCCAGGCGCGAACCCCAGGAGACGGTCGCATCGAAGCGGGGGCGCCGTTCGGCGGTCCCGGCGGCGGTTTCGCGCGTGCCGGGCGCCTCGATCGCCGGGCGCAGCTCCAGCGGAACGACGATCTCGCCGGCGGAGAGGCGCTGGATCGTCGCGCCGACGCGCTTGTCCGCGTACCGGATCGGAGAGACGATCGCCCGGACGACCGCGTGGCGCGTCCGGTCCGGATAGCGCGATCGCAGCGCGGCGTGGTCGGTGCCCGCCGCGACGACGAACAGGCGGCTCGCCATACGTTCCTCGCGTTCGGCGTTCTGCGCCGCCGCCTTGGCCCGGTTGACGAACTCGTCCTTGCCCGGATTCGCGTCGGCGAGCGCGCGTTCGGCGGCGGCGTGGGCGCGGGAGCGCTCGAGCGCGAGCGCCCGGGCGGGACCGTCGAGTTCGACGACCACCAGCGCTTCGCGGTCGGTCGGCGCAGCGCCGCGCGGCGGGCCCTCGCGCTCGAGCTTCTCGACATCGACGCCGAGCGCGATCAGCGCGGCGCGGTCGAGCCACTCGGGGGCCGCCCACGCGTCCGGGGTTCCGGGGATCGTGACGGGCGACCTCGACTCGGGCGGCGGATTGACGCGGTAGACGAGCGCGAGCGCGAGGCCACTGTCCTCGCGCGCCGCGGGCCAGCCGTAGGGTGCGGCCAGTTCGCGTTCGGTGAGCGCGAGCGTGGCCTCGGGTTCGCCGGCCCGGTTCCGGGCCACCGACGCGATCAGGAAGGCGTTGGTCCCGGCGACGAGCGCGAGCGCCGCCCAGGGTAGCCAGCGTCCGGGCGCGATCATCGGCCGTCTCCACCGGCCGCCGCCGGCGGCGGCGCGCGGCGCAGCCGCTTGAGCACGACGAGGATCGCGAGCGCGGTCGCGCCGACGATCAGGAAGAACAGCCACTTGGGCAGCGCGTCCCACCACCAGATGTAGAACTTCGTGTAGAGGAAGACGACGAAGAAGGTCACCCCGGTGTGGAAGACGTCGGTCCAGTCGCGACGCACGCCCAGCCACGCGGCGAGCGCCGAGAGTCCGAACCCGGCGACCTGGTAGACCGACTCGATCGTGCGTTCCGGCGCGTCGACGTAGGAGAGCCGACCCCAGAACGAGAGGACGAGCAGCGCGAGGAAGAAGGCGACCAGCGAGAGCGTCCGGTAGACCGGCGGGAAGCCGGGCCGGCGCGCGTGATCGACGACGAGCGGCACGCAGAACAACGCCACCGCGGCCGGCAGGAAGTTCTCGGGTCGCTCGCCCAGATCGATCCAATAGACGCCGCGCCAGGCGCCGGCGCGCGCGGCGATCCAGCCCATCAGGCAGGCGATGGCGGCGGCGAGGAGCAGGCGCGAATCGCAGGCGTACGCGAGCAGGAACGCGTAGACGGCCCAGACCACGAGCGCGGTGTCCGACGGCGCCAGGTTGAACGCCCGGCCGACCAGCGCGACGTTGAGCACGAAGCAGGCGAACGCCACCATCGCGCAGAGGTTGGTGAAGTGCCCGGTGGGATCGCGGGCGCGCACGGCGAAGGTCGCACCGAGCGAGACCAGCGAACCGCCGGCCAGCACGCCGACCTGCGCGGCGGCGCCCAGGTGGCCCCAGACCTGGCGGAACAGGAAGAACACGCTCGCGGCGAGCGCAATCGCGCCCAGGAACGAGGCTGCCCGCATGCCGAGCGAGAGGCGCCGGCCCCTGAGATCGGCGTCGACGTCGAAAGCGCCGGCGTACGAGGCGACCAGATCGCGGTGGTGGCGGGCGATCCGCTCCTTCGGTCCGGACTCGAGCGCGAGCACGCCCTCCGCTTCGAGGCGAGCGAGTTCGCGGTCGAAGGCGCGGATGTCGTCGGTGCGCTGCTGCGCGGCGGCACGGTCGTCCATCGGCAACGGGACCGGCGTGTGCGCACGGCCCCGACCACGATTATCGCCGTTCCCGAGGGTCCGGTGGGGCGCCGGGTTCGCGCGCCGGGTTCGGCTCGCCTATCATCGGGGCGTGGAGGCCGGGCGCGGGCGCCTCCGGGGAGAGCGATGGCACGCGGGGTGGCGGGGCTCGCCCGGTCCGGCGGACGGGCGGCGGCGGTCGACGAGATCGAGGTCAAGGCGGGCCTGCCGGGCGACGCCGTCCGGCGCGCGCGCAAGCGCTGGAAGCTCGACCGCGCCGAGGCGTCGGTGCGCAGGCTCCACTTCTTCGACACGCCGCAGCTCGACCTCTTCGCCGCCGGCCTGGTCGCGCGCGCGCGCCGCATCCGCGGCGGCGATCACGACAGCACGGTCAAGCTGCGTCCGGTCACGCCCGCCGCGATCGGCGAGCAATGGCGCGCGTTCCGCGGCTTCAAGGTCGAGACCGACGCGAGCGAGCGCGATGTCGTCGCCGCCGCGTCGTTCTCGATGCCGATCGAGCGCGGCCGCATCCGCCGCGTCGCGCGCGGCGAAGCCGGCGTCGGCGAGCTCTTCGACGACGAGCAGCGGCTGTTCCTGCTCGGCATGGCGGGCGTGCGCGTCGACTTCGAGCGCGTCGTCGCCTTCGCGCCGGTCCGGGTGCGGCGATGGAAAGTCGACGACCCCGACAGCCGCTGGCCGCTCGGTGTCGAAGTCTGGCGACGCGAAGACGGCGAGCGGCTCGTCGAAGTCTCGGCCAAGGCGCCGATCGGCGACGCCGCCGACGCGGTGCGCGAACTCATGCGCCTGCTCGACGACGTCGGCGTCGAGCGCGGCAGCGACCCGCTCGCCCGGGTTCGTTGGGCGCTCGCCGCCGGACCGGCGAGACGCGTCCGGAAGGGTCGCTGACGCCATGAACAACCGGGAGGACGGGCGGCGATGACCGACGAGGTTCCCGCCGGGCCGCGCCGCGCCGACCGACCGCCGCCGCTCGACATCGGCGTCGGCGACATCGCCGCGTCGGCCAACGCGATCCCCAATCTGCTCGCCGACCTGGTCGAGACCGAGACCTGGCGCAACGCCGCGACGGTCATCATGGGCGCGCTGCTGATCGGGCTGGGCGTGTGGTCGTACTACGGACTCCACGACGCGATCGCCCAGGCGCGGGCGCGCAGCCTCGAGCGGCTGCTGGGCACGATCGTGGCGATCGTCGACGTCTGGGTCGGAGACCACCGGGGCGAGGCGGCGCGCATCGCCCGCGAGCCGGACGTGGTCGCGGCGGCCGCGCGCCTCACCGCGGTCGCGCGCGCGTCCGACGCCTGCCGCTCGCCCGAGGCGGGACGATTCGTCGGCGAAGTGCGCGCCGATCTGGTGATGGCGCAGACCGTCGCGGTGCGCCTGCTCGATCGCACCGGCGTCGTGCTGTCCGCCGAGGACCGCGAATCCTGCGGGCGGCGCATCCGCTCGCCCGCGTTCCGGGCGAAGCTCGATGCGGCTTTCGACGGCCGGCCGCAGGTCGTGCGTCCCTATCCGGACGCCGAGCTGGTCTACCTCGAGGCGGGCGGCGTTTCGCGGCCCCTGCTGTGGTTCCTGGCGCCGCTGCGGGAGGGCGGGCGGCCGGCCGAGGTCGTGCTGGCGCTGGGCGTGCGCGCCGACCGCGACTTCGCGCAGTTGTTCGCGCCGACCAACGTCGTCGGCAACGTCGAGGCGTACGCGTTCGGGGAAGACGGCCTGATGCTGACGCCGAGCCGTTACGGCGAGGCCTTGGTCACCTCGGGCGAGCTCGCCGACGAGTCGGCCGCCGATCGCGCCTTCGCGATCGCGGTTCGCGACCCCGGCGGCAATCTCGCCACCGGCCACCGGGCGCGCCTCGAACGGGCCGCGCGGCCGCTGACCGAGATCGCCGCGCTCGCGGTCGCCGCACGCGGCAAGAGCGCCGAGGACGAGCTGACCGGCATGATCGCGCAGCCGTACCGTTCCTATATCGGCATCGACTCGATCGGTGCCTGGCGCTGGCTGCCGGCGTACGACATCGGCGTCGTCGCCGAAATCCCGGCGAGCGAGGCCTTCGCGCCGATGCGCTACCTGCTGGTCACCTTTTCGGTCATCGGCGGCTTCCTGCTGTTGACGCTGCTCGCGGCGCTCTACTCGGCGGTGTCGCTGCACCGCCTCAAACGCCAGTTCGGCCGGCTGCAGCGACTGGGCGCCTACACGCTGGAGAAGCAGATCAGCGAGGGCGGCATGGCGACGATCTACCTCGCGCGCCACGCGTTGCTCAAACGTCCGACCGCGGTCAAGGTGCTGAAGAAACACGTCGCGACCGACGAGTTCGTCCACCGCTTCGAGCGCGAGGTGCAGCTCGCGAGCCAGCTCATGCATCCGAACACCGTCGAGATCTACGACTTCGGCCGTACCCGCGAGGGCCAGCCGTACTACGTGATGGAGTACCTCGACGGCATCACGCTCGCGCAGCTGGTCGACGAGTCCGGGCCGGTGCCGCCGGGCCGGGCGCTGCACGTGCTGCGACAGGTGGCGGCGGCGCTGCGCGAGGCGCATCTGCGCGGACTGGTCCACCGCGACGTCAAGCCCGAGAACGTGATGTTGTGCCGTCGCGGCGAGGACGACGTCGTCAAGCTGCTCGATTTCGGGCTGGTGAAGAACCTCGAGCGCGCGCAGACGCGCGACGTCACCAAGCAGATCAAGATCCTCGGCACGCCGCGCTACATGGCGCCGGAACGGCTGGTGAACCCGACCGACGTCGATGCGCGCTCCGACATCTACGCGCTCGGCGCGGTCGCGTACTTCCTGCTGACCGGCAAGCCGATCTTCGACGGCGACGACAATCTCGAGATCGGCAACCAGGTCATGCACCGGCCGGCACCGAGAGTCAACGACAGCGGTGTCGTGCAGGTCCCCGACGCGCTGGACGCCCTGATCGCCGCCTGCCTAGAGAAGGACCGCGCGAAACGTCCGCAGTCCGCCGACGCGTTCATCGAGGCGGTCGACCGGCTCGCGAGCCGACTCGCCTGGACGCCGGCCGACGCGGCGGATTGGTGGACGCGCTACCGCCAGCGGCACGGAGCCGCCGCGTAGCGTCGCGGATCGGCCTTCGGGCCGACGGGCGCAGCGGCACCGGTGGGTCGGCCTTCAGGCCGACCGGCGTCGGGCTTGAGCCCGACCCGAGGGCCCGGCCCGCGCGACCAACGACCGCATCCGGCGGCGGTCCGCCTCCGTATCGGGCTCACCCACCCCGAAAGGAGCCGCCATGAAGATCCGACCGCTGGTCCTCGTGCTCGCCGCGACGCTGGCGAGCGCCGCCTCGTCGCACGCCCAGTCGCCCGCGTCCCTCTACCAGCGCCTCGGCGGCTACGACGCGATCGCCGCCGTCACCGACGACTTCCTCGGCCGCCTCGCCGGCGACCGAGATCTGGGCCGCTTCTTCGTCGGCCACAGCGCCGATTCGGTCAAGCGCATCCGCCAGGACATCGTCAACCAGCTGTGCGCGGCGACCGGCGGACCCTGCGTCTACACCGGGCGCGACATGAAGACCGCGCACGCGGGCATGGGCGTCGGCGAACGCGACTGGGAGACGACGGTCCGCCACCTGAACGCCACGTTCGACCGCTACTCGGTTCCCCGTCGCGAGCGCGACGAGGTCGTCGCGGCGATCGCCGGCATGAAGAAGGACATCGTCGAGAAGCCCTGACCGCTGCTAGCGTCCGCCGGCGCGCTCGAGGATCGCCGCCATGTCGCGGTAGCCGCGGCCGCGCGCCAACGCGAGCGGCGTCGCGCCGCCTCGATCGGCGAGGTTCGGGTTCGCGCCGGCGTCGACGAGCGCGCGCAACGTCGCCGTGTGACGCGCGCCGCCGTCGCCCAGCACGATCGATTCGATCAGCGCGGTCCATCCGAGGTTGTTGACGTGGTCGAGCGGCGCGCCGGCCCGTATCAAGTCGGCGACGACGCCGTCGTGCCCCAGATGCGCGGCGGCGATCAGCGCGGTGCCGTCGTACCGGCTGGTGACGTTCCTCGCGCTGGCGCCCGCGGCCAGCGCGACCGCGAGCGTCGGCCGATCGTCGGCGACCGCGGCGATCGTGACGATATCGTAGCGGTCGCGCTCGAGCGCGTTCGGGTCGGCGCCGGCGGAGACGAGGGCGCGCATCGTCGCGTGCTGGCGCTCGTAGGCGGCGACGTGCAGCGGCGTGCGGCCGTAGCCGTCTCGCGCGTCGACGGCGGCGCCGGCGGCGACCAGCCGGCGGACCGCGTCGACGTCGCCGTCTCGCGCGGCGGCGTGGAGTCCCCGGTAGCCGGCGAGCTCCGAGGCCGATGGCGCGATCTGCGCGCCGGCGTCCGCGCCGCCGATCACCAGGGCCGCCAGCGCGGCGGCGAATCTCGTTCGCGGTCCCATCGCGGCATTCTCCCCGGCCGGGATTGTGTCACGGCCGGACGGGACGTGCCGGCGCCGCGCTGCGGTAGACTCGCGCGGCGCCACGCGAGCGCCCCGACGTGTCCCCCGCGATCACCTACTATTCATTCCTCGAGCCGAGCGGTTACGGCCACGCCGCGGTCGGGTACGTCCGAGCGCTGGTCAACGCCGGCGTCCCGGTGCACTGGGTGCCGGTCCGGCACGACGCCGACGGCATCGCGCACTGCGTGGCCGGCGAATCGTTGCCGCTCGTGGCGCTTGCCCGCGGCGACGAGGCGCTGGACGACCTCCCTTCGCTGCTCGCGGCCACCTCCCGGCCGATCGTCACCGACACCGTCGTCGCGCACACGGTGCCCGAGCACTGGCCCCGGCTCTTCGAGCGCGGCAAGCGCAACGTCGGCTGCACCGTCTGGGAGACCGACCGCGCGCCGGCGCACTGGCGCTCGCTGTTCGATCGCGCCGACCGCCTGCTCGTCCCCTGCGCGATGAACCGGGCGACGTTCGCGGCGACCGGCACGCCGACGCCGGTCCGCGTCGTTCCGCACGTGCGCCGGCACGCGTGGAACCACTTCGCGCCCGCCGATCTCGCCGCCGCCCGCCGCCGCTACGGGATCGACGGCGCGCGATACGTCTTCCTATCGATCTCCGCCTGGGATCCGCGCAAGGCGATCCCCTCGCTGCTGCGCGCGTTCGTCCGCGCGTTCCGCGAGGACGAGGGCGTCGCGCTGATCGTCAAGACCGGTGCGCTGGGCTACGGTCCGCCGCCGCTGCATGAGCGTCGGCCGGCGCTCGATCTCGCCCAGGACGCGGTCGACGCCGAGACCGACCGGCTCGACCGCGACGCGCCGCCGATCGCCGTGCTGCCGATCGAGACCTCGGGTCGCGATGTCGATCTGCTGCACGAGATCGCCGACGCCTACGTCACGCTGCCGCACGGCGAGGGATGGGCGCTGGGCGCGTTCGACGCGGCCGCGCGCGGCACGCCGGTCATCGCCACCGGCTGGAGCGGCCACCTCGACTGGCTGGGCGCCGACTGGCCGGGCGCGGTTCGCTACCGTCTCTGCGCGCCGCGCGTCTGGCCGCCCGAACGCCCGTCGTACTGGCCCTCGCAGCGCTGGGCCGAGCCGGACCTGGATCACGCGGCGGAGCTGATGCGCGCGCACGTCGCCGATCCGGCACGTTTCCGCGCCGCCGCCGAACCGATCGCCGAGCGGATCGCCAACGACTACTCGGAACCGGCGATCGCGCGCGCGTTCCTGCGCGCGCTCGCCGAATGACATGCGCCGCGAGTTCCACTTCGTCTTCGCGTTGCGGCCTCAGAACGAGCCGCTGCATCTCCTGCACTGGCTCGCGCTCGAATCGTGCCGGCGCACGCAGGAGGCCGACGCGATCCACTTCCATTGCCGCCATCGGCCGGCCGGCGAGTGGTGGGAGCGGATCGCGCCGCATCTCGTGATCCACGCGGTCGGCGCGGCGCCGCGAGGATTCGACGCGACGCGCTACGCCGACACCGAAGAGGGGCGGCTGATCGCCCGCTCCGGCTACGACTACGCGCACGAGGCGGACTTCCTGCGCCTCGAGATCCTCGCCGACGCCGGCGGCGCTTACGCCGACATCGACACGCTGTTCGTCGACCGGTATCCGGACGAGTGGTTCTCGCACGAGTGCGCGCTGGGTGAAGAGGGCGCGATCGCCGGACCCGACGGCGTGCTGGCGCCGTCGCTGTGCAACGCGGTCGTCCTCGCGCGGCCCGCGGCGCGGTTCATCCGCCGCTGGCTCGCCGAGGCGCGCGGCAGCTTCGACGGCACCTGGAGCCGCCACTCTTGCGCGGCGGCCGCGCGGCTGTGGGCGCGTCATCCCGACGAGGTCCGGGTGCTGCCGCGGCAGGCGCTCTATCGGCACGGCGCGACCCGCGCCGGTCTCGATGCGCTGTTCGGCGAGGGCGAGGCGGATCTGCGCGGCGTGAAAAGCCTCCACCTGTGGGCGCACCTGTGGTGGTCGGCGACGCGGGTCGATTTCACGACCTTCCACGCCGGCCTGGTCACGCCGTCGTGGGTCGCCGGCAGCGGGTCGACGGTGGCGGCGATCGCGCGCCGGTTCCTGCCGGCGGAAACGGCGGTCGCGGCGCGATAGCGGCCCGGCCTACCGGTGGGCCGGCGGATCGATCGCGATCGGCCCGACGCCGCAGGGTACGACCAGCGACGGCAGCGGTGGCTCGTAGCCGGCGAGGGCTTCGCGCAGCGCCGGCTCGCGCGCGAGGAGCCGCGCGTCGGGCAGGTGCTTCGCCCCGGCGATCGCCGCGTGATGCGACTCGGGCCAGGCGTTCGCGCCGTGGTAGACGTAGACGTAGCACCAGCCGGCGCCGACGACGCGCCCGATTCGCGCGCCGGACGCGGCGATCGCGAGACAGGCCGCGGTGTCCTCGCCGCGGCGCGATTCGGGGTACGCGGGCATCGCGGCGCGCCGGCCGACCAGCGTGCCCTGGACGAAATCGAGCGGGTAGGCTTCGGCGCGCCAGTCGACCCAGTAGAGCGTTCCGCGGGCGGGGAACCAATGGAGCTGGTCGGCGAGGAACGCGAAGTCGGCGCGCTCGCGCTCGAGCGCCTCGACCTGGATCGCGAGGCGCCGCGGGTGGTAGCGGTCGTCGTCGTCCCACTGGGCCACGACCTCGCCTCGGGCGAGTGCGACCGCCCGGTTGCGCAACGCGCCCAGGGGCGCGCCGGACGCCTCGCGCGAGACGACCGCGTCGATACGCAGGCGCTCGACCAGCGCGCGGACCGACCTGTCGAAGTCCCCGCTGCCATCGTGGACGACGACGAGCTCGCGGTCGGCGTGATCCTGCCGCGCGAAGTCGCCGGCGGCGAGCGCGAGGCGGTCGAGCGCGCCTTCGCGGGTGACGGTGAGAGCGCTGACACGCATCGTGGACGTCGGCGAGCATACCGGATCGGCGCCGCCGCCGCGCGACGGCGGATTCCGTTACCATCGGGCAGGCACGGCCGCGGTCGGCGGTCGCGTTGGACGACGCGGCCACGCCGGTCCGGATCGGGACGGCGTTGTGATCAGGGGGGAGGGACGATGCGAACCGGCAGAGGAAGCGCCGCCGACCGGGGAACCCGCCGGGCCGCCGTGCTCGCCGCCGCGACGGCGCTGCTCGCCAGCGCGAGCGCGGACGCGGTGAACCTGATCTTCGATTCGAGCCCCGCGCCGATCGGCACCGCGCAGGTCGCCGACACGAGCTTCTGGGTCGGCGTGAACCTGCCGGGCGTGATCGCCTCGATCGTCGGGCCCGGCGGCGGCGTGACGGTCAACGCCGGCGGCAATTCCGCCGCGCTGGGCATCAACGCCGGTTCGACCGGCAACAGCCTGACGGTGACCGGCGCCGGTGCGGCGCTCACGGTCGCCGAATCGATCTACGTCGGCAACGGCGGTGCGAGCAACGCGCTCGCGATCGAGTCCGGCGCCGTCGCGTCCTGCGGCAGCTTCTACATGGGCGCCCTGGCGACTTCGAACGGCAACACCTTCGACCTGCGGACGCAGGCGACGCTGACGACCTCGGGGGACGTCGGCTTCGGGCTCGTCGGCGGCGCCGCGACCAACGTCGCGACCGTCGCCGGCACCGGCACGACCTGGACGGTGAACGGCAACGCCTACATCGGCAACGCGTCGGTCGGCAACACACTGACGATCTCGGGCGGCGGCAAGGTCCTCGCCAACACGCTCGACGTGCTGATCGGCGCGACCCCGGGTGCCGACAGCAACAGGGTCACGGTCACCGGCGGCGGCTCCGAGCTCTCGAACCTGTCGGCGCTGCCGCTGCACACGCTCTACGTCGGGCGCAGCGGCAACTCGAACACGCTCGAAATCCTCGCCGGCGGCAAGGTGACGAGCGGCAACGTCCGTATCGGCGGGGGCAGCGGCGCGACCGGTTCGCCGTTCGGGAATGGCGCGACGGTCGACGGCGGCGGCTCGACCTGGACCATCGCCGGCACGCTGCGAGTGGGCGCCGGCGTCGCCGGCACGAACAGCCGGCTCGACGTCACCGGCGGCGGCGTGGTGACGGTGACCGGCAACAGCTTCGTCGGCTACGACGCGGTCAACGACGACAACTCGGTCCTGGTGAGCGGATCCGGGTCGCAGCTCAACGTCCAGGCGCTCACGATCGGCCGGGTCTCGGGGGCGGCGAACAACTTCGTCACGTTGGCCAACGGGGGAACGCTGTCGGCGGCGTCGATCACGCTCGGTGCCGCCGGCGGAACCGGCGTCGGGGGACTGGTGATCGGCGCCGGCGGCGCCGCCGGGTCGATCGCGCCGGCGACGACGATCAGCGGCGTGGGGACCGACCCGATCGTGCGCTTCAACCACACCGACGCGCTGCATTCGTTCGCGTCGTCGCTCACCGGCACGCTCGCGGTCGTCCACGACGGCACGGGCGCGACCGACCTCGCCGGCGCGACCAAGTCGTACACCGGGGCGACGACGGTGAACGCCGGCGAGCTTCGCATCGGCGGCGTCGGCGCCACCGGCGCGGTCGTGGTGAACGCCGGTGCGACGTTGGGCCTGCCGGCGGGCGCGCCGGCGGCGACCAGCGGCGGCTACGTGCAGGCGGCCGGCGCGACCCTGCGCGTCTACGTCGCCGACGCCGGGACCTACGGCACGCTCGCGGTGGCCGGCAACGCGAGCCTGCCGGCGGCGGCGGCGATCGGCGTGAGCGTGGCGGACTGCGGCGCGATCGCTCCGGGAAGCGTGATCGCCGGCGTGGTGACCTCGGCCAACCCGATCGTCGCCTCCGGCTTCACCGTCACCGACAATTGCGCGAAGCTCGCCTTCATCGCCGTGGTCAGGGCGAACGGACAGGCGATCGACCTGGTCGTCGTCAACGACGCGAGCGTGCCGATCCCGACGATCACCGACTTCTCGCGCGCGCTGCTCGCGCTGGCACTGGCGCTCGCCGCGCTCGCGGCCATTCATCGCCGGTCGGCGGCCTCACGCGCATGCCGGGTACCGCGACCGCGATCCTGACCTGGCGCGACGAGGGCGCGCCGGAGCGGCGCGCGAACCTCGACGCGGTGCTCGCGCGCCTCGCGTGCATGCCGGGGTTCGACCTGATCGTCGTCGAGCAGGGCCCGCTGCCGCGCCCGGGCGAGGCGCCGTCGCGGGCGCGCACGCTCTTCGCCTACAACCCCGGGGCGTTCCACCCCGGGTGGGGGCTCAACCTCGGCGCCCGGGCGACCGCGAATCCGGTTCTCGTGTTCGGCGATCCGGACGTCCTGCCGCCGGGAACGCTGGTCGCCGCCGCGGCGCACGCGGCGCGGGGCTGGGCGGTCGTCAAGCCGACGCGCGGACGTGTTGCGCTACCGGAGTCGGCGTCGCGGCGGGTGCGCGCGCAGGCCGCGGGCGGCGGTCCGGTTGCGATCGCGGACCCGGGGGCGGAAGAGGAGGAAGACGTGCTGTGCGCCGGGTGGTTCGCGATGCGTCGCGACGCGTTCGTCCGCGTCGGAGGGTTCGACGAGCGCTTCGCGGGCGAGGCCGGGCGCCGCGCGCTGTCGGTCACGATCGAGCGGCTGCGGATCGCGACGCTCGAGCTCGACGAGGAGCCGGCGGTCCGCCTGTCATCGCCGCGCGCCGGCGATAGGCGCGACCCAGCGCGCGTCGACGAGAACGCGCTGCTCGCCTCGATCGAGTCGCTCGACGACGCGGCGCTCGCGCGGCAGTGCGAGATCCGCGCCCGTTACGGCGGCGGGCGCGACAAGCACCGGCCGCGCGCGGAGTTCGGGCGGTGAACGACGCGCACGTGCTCGTCGCGATCGCGTCGATCGACGGCCGGGTCGCGCTGGCGGCCGCCGCTGCGATCCTCGACTGGGCGCGCTCGGCGCCGCGGGTCTCGCTCGCCGCCGCGATCGCGCCGGAGCGCACGCACGCGCGCAACGCGCTCGTCTCCGCGTTCCACGCCGACCGCACCTGCTCGCACCTGTTCCTGCTCGATCCGGACCTCGTCCTGCCGCCGGACGCGCTCGCGCGGCTGGTCGGCCGCGGCCGGGATGTCGTCGCGGTCGCGGTACCGCTCGGTCCGGCCGCGGAGGCGCGATCCCCGGTGGCGCCGCGCGACTTCGACCTCGGTCCGGTGGTCGGCGAGGACGGCCCGCTGTTCATCCACGAGCGGGCGAGCGCCTCGGCGCTGCTCGTGTCGCGGCGCGCGGTGGACGCGCTCGTCGACGACGCCAAGCGCACCGGGCGCGTCTACGCCGGCGAAACGACGCTGGTCGGGTCCGCCGGCGTGGCCGGAACGCCGGTACACTACGAGTGCTTCCGGGCCGGCGCGCGCGACGGCGAGTGGCGGCCGGACGACGCGGACGCCTGCGCCGCGCTGCGACGCGCCGGCATGCCGATCCACGTGGACGCGACGATCGTCGCGAGGCGGCACGCGGCGATCGTCGTCTGAGGGCGGGAGGAGCGATGAGCCAGAGCGAGCCCTGGGCGTTCCCTCCGGAGTTCCAGCCGGATCCGCGCAGCGCGCGCTTCGACCTCGACCGCGCGCTCGCCTCGGTCGTCGCGCTCGAGGCGCGGGTTCCCGACGACGCGTTTACCGCCTCGATCCTCGGCACCGAACGCTCCGGCAGCGCGGTGGTGATCCGCGACGACGGACTCGCGTTGACGATCGGCTACCTGGTGACCGAGGCCGACGACCTGCGACTGACGACCGGCGACGGCCGCACGGTCGAGGCGCACCCGATCGCCTACGACTTCGTCACCGGATTCGGTCTGGTCCAGCCGCTCGGCACGCTCGGCGTGCCGGCGCTGGAGCGCGGCTCGGCGCGCGGCGTCTCGCCCGGCGACACGGTCACCGCCGCGTCGCACGGCGGGCGCGCCCACGCGCTCACCGCGCGGCTCGTCGCCAAGCAGCCGTTCGCCGGCTACTGGGAATACCTGCTCGACGAGGCGCTCTACACCGCGCCGTTGCACCCGGCCTGGAGCGGCGCGGCGTTGCTCGACGCGCGCGGACGGTTGATCGGCATCGGTTCGCTGTTCGTCCAGCAGGTCGTCGACGGCAACGCGACGCGCGGCAACCTGTTCGTTCCGGTCGACATCCTCGATCCGGTGCTGCCCGAGATCCTCGGTCGCGGTCAGCGCGCCGGCCCGCCGCGCCCCTGGCTCGGCGTGTACCTGCACGACGAGGACGGGCGGCTGGTCGTCCAGGGTGTCGCGCCGGGCGGACCGGCGGCGCAGTCGGGCCTCGCGCCCGGCGACCAGATCGCCGCGATCGCCGAAGTGCCGGTCGTCGATCTCGCTCAGGCGTGGCGGGTACTCTGGCGCCAGGGTGGCGCCGGCGTCGCCGTCGCGCTGACGGTCGTACGGGACGGTGCAGCCCGGCGCGTCACCGTCGCCACCGTCGATCGCGCCGCGCTGCTGCGCCGGCCGCGGTTGCAGTAGACGCGTAACGGACGGAGTCCGCGGACCGCGGCGCGCGCCCAGGTCAGCAGCCGCCGCGGTCGTACTGCAGCCAGCCCTCGGTCCGATTGCGCGATCCGGGCAGCGGGACTCGCTCGACGCGCCCGCAGGAGAGGATCGGTGCGCTTTCTCGGGCCGGGTGGAACTCCGGCTGATCCGGCGCCCCGCCCGGGACGCTCGCGAGCGCGAACACCGGCTTGGACAGCCGGGCGCCCGCGGTGCAGGTCCACGCCCTGCCGTCCGCCGCCGCGAGCTGCACGATCGCGCCGTCGCCGGCGCGGGGGGCCGCGTGGACGACCTTGGCGACCGCGAAGCCGGCGTCGGCGACGCAGCGGCGGATCGAGGTGAAGACCTCCGGATAGTGGCGGGCCCAGTCGCTCTCGGGCTTGCGTCCGAAATCGGCGAGCGGCGCCTTCGCGAGGTCGTAGCCCGACCGCACCGTGCAGCAGGCGCTCATCGCCTCGCCGGCGCGCGCGGACACGATCGCGCGCCACGGCTGCGAGGCGCCGGCGTCGGCGCCTGCGGGCCGGCAGACCTCCTCGCGCAGCGTCGCGACCAGCGTCTCGGCCGGCAGGTGGGTCGACGCGCCGCGCCAGACGATCGTCGGGGGCGCGACGTTGGCGACCTCGATCGTCTCCCCTCGGAACACGAGCTCGCGCGGTCCCTTGCCCGCGCTCCGGCGCAGCACCGCGGATTGGCGGGTCGCGTCCAGCCGCCAGGCGTCGGCGTCCGCGCGGCAGGCGATCTGCTGGACGACAATCGGCAGCGGCGCGGCGTTCATCTGCGCAGCGGCGTCCACGCTCGCGCCGGCGAACGTGATCGTGGCGATGACGATGGCGAGTCGGCGCATGGGCGACGGTACCCGGGACCGCCAGTCTAGCGCGTCGCCGGCATCGCGTCCGCGAGCGCCTCGGGATCCCAGCCGCCGCCCAGCGCCCTGGCGAAGCCGACCAGCGCGATCCGCGCCTCACGGGCGGCGGCGATGCGCGCGGTGTCGGCCCCCAGCAGCTGGCGTTGCGCGTCGAGCACTTCGAGGAACGACGTGCGGCCGGCCTCGTAGCGCAGCCTCGCGACGTCGAGCGCCGCGGCGAGCGCGCCGCGCCGGCGGGTTTCGGCGGCGAGGACGTCGCGCGCGCCGCGGTGAACGACGAGCGCGTCGTGGACCTCGCGGAACGCCTGCTGCACCGTTCGGCGGTAGGCGACGATCGCCGCGTCGCGTCTCGCCTCGGCCGCCTTGACGTTGGCTTCGATGCCTTTGAGACCGATCAGCGGCTGCAGCAGCGCGGCGCCGAACCGCCAGATCGACGCCGGCGAGGTGAACAGGTCGGCGAGCGCCGCCGATTCCGATCCGAACGCGGCGGTCAGCGTGATCGATGGATAGTAGTCGGCGCGCGCCTGGTCGATCCGCAGCGCGGCGGCAGCGAGCTCGGCCTCGGCCTGGCGGATGTCCGGACGCCGGTCCAGGAGCCCCGACGGGATCCCCTCCGGCAGCACCGGCACCTCGCCGCCCGGAGCGGAACCGCCCGCCCGGGCGACGATCGGCGCGCCGAACTCGCGCGGCGGGCGTCCGGCGAGGGCGGCCAGCGCGCCCTCGAGGAGGCCGATCGCCTGTCTCGCCCGTGCGAGGTTGGCGACGACGTCGCTGCGTTCCGCCTCGGCCTGCTTCAAGTCGTACTCGCCGACGATCCCGGCGTCGAAGCGGACCCGTTGCAGGTCGACGGTCTCCTCGCGGGTCTTCAGCGTGTCCGCGAGGAGCCTGAGCTCGCCGTCGGCGGCGCGCAGCCGGAAGTAGGCGATCGCGACCTCGGAGGCGACCGCCGCCCGCACCGCCTCGGCGAAATAGCGCGACGCGGCGAGGTCGTTGCGCGCCGCGAGCGTCGCCGCACGGTACTTGCCCCACAGGTCGATCTCGTAGGCGAGGTCGACGCCCAGCGAGTAGTTGCCGCTGGCGAGCGGCGTTCCCGCCGGCATCGGCGGCGAGCCGACGCCGCTGATCCGCGATCGCCCGGCGCCGACCGACAGGTTGGCGTTCGGCGAGAGGTTCGACTGCGCGAGGAGCACCTGCGAGCGCGCCAGCTCGATCCGCGCGAACGCCGCGGCGACGTCCAGGTTGCGCGCGAGCGCCTCGTCGACCAGCGCGTCGAGCGCGGGGTCGCCGAACGCCGTCCACCAGCGCGACAGCGTCGCGCGCTCGGCGGAGGTGAGCTCGCGGCCCGCGGGGGCGTCGGCGAGCGGCGGCGCCGGCTGCTGCACGGCGCAGCCGGCCAGCGCCAGCGCGGCGGCCGCGGCGAGACCTCGAAGCGTCCGCTCAGTCATGGCGCGTCTCGGCATCGGGCACCGGCGGATGTCCCGGCGTCTGCGTCGGCGGGCGGGCGTGCATCGTGCGCGCGTGTCCGATCTCGGCGAGGAGCTCGTCGTGCGAGCGGCGTTCGACGATCCGGCGCTCGAAGACGACGCGGAAGAACAGCGGCACGAAGAAGACCGCGAGGAAGGTCGCGGCGATCATGCCGCCCATGACGCCGGTGCCCACCGACAGCCGCGCACCGGCTCCGGCGCCGGTCGACACCGCGAGCGGCAGCACGCCGAGGATGAACGCGAGCGAGGTCATCAGGATCGGGCGGAAGCGCAGCCGCGCCGCCTCGATCGCGGCGGCCGGCGCCGACATGCCCTCCTCGTGCTTCAGCACCGCGTACTCGACGATCAGGATCGCGTTCTTCGCCGCGAGGCCGAGCAGCGTGACCAGCCCGATCTGGAAGTAGACGTCGTTGGTCATGCCTCGCAGCCAGACCGCCGCGAGCGCGCCGAAGGTGCCGAACGGCAGCGCGAGGAGCACCGACAGCGGCAGCGACCAGCGCTCGTATTGCGCCGACAGGATCAGGAATACCATCAGGACCGCGAGCACGAGCGCGAAGGTCGAGGCGCCGCCGGAACGCTTCTCCTGGAAGCTGGTGCCGCCCCAGTCGAAAGAGAAGTCGGCCGGCAGGACCTCGGCGGCGATCGCCTCGACCCGGGCGATCGCCTGTCCCGACGACACGCCGGGCGCCGCCTGCCCGAAGATCTTCACCGCCGGCAGGTTGTTGAACCGGTCGAGCGAGTCGGGTCCGGAGGTGAATTTCACCTCGGCGAGCGAGGCGATCGGGATCATCGCGCCGTCGCGCGCGCGGACGTAGACGCCGCCGATGTCGCCGGGGCGCCGGCGGTACTCGGGAGCGGCGCTCATCAGCACCTGCCAGGTCCGCCCGTACTTGTTGAAGTCGTTGACGTAGGTCGTGCCCAGCGTGCCGGCCAGCGCCGCGTGCAGGTCGTCGAGCGCGACGCCGGCCTTCTTCGTCTTCTCGCGGTCGACCTCGACGCGCACCTGAGGAACGCTCGCGCGCCACATCGTCTGCGCGCCGCCGAGCATCGGATCGGCGTTCGCGCGGCCGAGAAACGCGTAGGCGACCTCCTGCATCCGCTTCGGCCCGCCGTCGCCGCGGTTCTGCAGGTAGAGCTCGTAGCCGCCGGCGAGCCCGAGCCCGAAGATCGGCGGCGGATTGAACGCGAACACCAGCGCCTCCTTGACGCCCATCGTCCGGCCGAAGAGCTCGCCGACCAGCTGGGCGGCGGTCACGCGGCGCTCGTGCCAGGGGACCTGGGTGACGAAGATCGTCGCGGCGTTGTTGCGGAACCCGCCGCCCAGGAAGTCGAAGCCGGTGAACGAAACGATGTCGCGGTTCGCCGGATTGGCGCGGATCGCCTGCTCGACCTGGGCGACGACCTTGTCGGTCCGCTCGAGCGTCGCGCCGTCGGGCAGGATCACCGCGCCGATGTAGAAGCCCTGGTCCTCGTCGGGCACGAGGCTTCCCGGCGTCATCCGCCACAGACCGGCGGTGATCGCCACCATGCCGGCGAACAGCGCCAGGCCCAGGGCGCCGCGCCGGATCATCCACACGACGCCGTCGGTGTAGCGGTGCGTGACGCGCGCGAACGCCCGGTTGAACGCGCCGAAGAAGGCGCCCGGCTCGCGGTGGCCGTGCGAGAGCATCGTCACGCACAGCGCCGGCGTCAGCGTCAGCGCCACCAGCCCCGAGATGACGACCGAGATCGCGATCGTCACCGCGAACTGGCGGTAGAGCTCGCCGGTCAGTCCGCCGAGGAAGGCGATCGGCACGAACACCGCGGTCAGCGTCAGCACGATCGCGATGATCGGGCCGGTGACCTCCCGCATCGCCTTGACCGCGGCGTCGCGCGGCGGCAGGCCGTCCTCGCGCATGATCCGCTCGACGTTCTCGAGCACGACGATCGCGTCGTCGACGACGATGCCGATCGCCAGCACCATGCCGAACAGCGTCAGCGTGTTGATCGAATAGCCGAGCAGGTAGAGGCCGGCGAACGTGCCGATCAGCGAGACCGGCACGGCGAGGAACGGGATCACCGCCGCGCGCCAGCTCTGCAGGAACAGGTAGACGACGAGGAAGACCAGCAGCATCGCCTCGCCCAGCGTCTTCACGACCTCGCGGATCGACACCTCGACGAACCGCGTCGTGTCGTACGGCACCGCCCACGAGAGTCCCTGCGGGAACCGCGGCGCCAGCGAGGCGACCCGGTCGGTGACGCTGCGGGCCACGTCGAGCGCGTTGGCGCCCGGCGCGAGGAAGACGCCGACCAGCGTCGCCGGATGCCCGTTGTAGCGGCCGACGAACTCGTAGTCCTTGCTGCCGAGCTCGACGCGGGCGACGTCGGCCAGCCGGACGGTCGCGCCGTCGGGCGCGGCGCGCACGATGATGTCCCCGAACGCCTTCGCGTCGGCGAGCCGGCCCTGCGTCGTGATCGTGTAGACGAGGTCCTGCTTCGGCCCGATCGGCGCCGCGCCGACCTTGCCGGCCGCGAACTGCGCGTTCTGCTCGTTGACCGCCGCCACGACATCGGCCGGCGTGAGCCGGAGCTGCGAGAGGCGGTCCGGCTTGAGCCAGATCCGCATCGCGTAGTCCTTGGCGCCGAAGATCTGGACGTTGGTCGCGCCCGGCAGGCGTTTCAACTCGTCCAGCACGTTCAGCGTCACGTAGTTCGAGGTCGCCAGGTCGTCGAGCCGGCCGTCCGGCGAGTAGAACGCGACGACCTGGAGGAACGACGAGCTTCCCCTCTCGACGGTCACGCCCTGGCGGCGCACCTCGAGCGGCAGACGCGACTCGACCTGCTTGACCCGGTTCGACACGTTGATCGTCGCGTCGTCGACGTTGCTGCCGATCTCGAAGGTGACCTGGATCTGCACGAGCCCATTGGACGCCGAGTTCGAGCTCAGGTAGATCATCCCCGGCACGCCGTTGATCGCGTTCTCGAGCGGCGCGGCGACGGTCTGCTCGACGACCTCGGCGGACGCGCCCGGGTAGACCGCCTGCACGGTGACCACCGGCGGGGCGATCTCCGGGTACTGGGCGACCGGCAGCGTGCGCAGCGCGGCGAGTCCCGCGAGCACCAGGAAGATCGAGATCACGGCCGCGAAGATCGGCCGGTCGATGAAGAAGCGCGAGAGCATCGGGAGGACCTAGGACTTCGCGGGCGCCGCGGGCTTCGCCCCGTCCTTCGCCCCGCCGGGCGGCGCCGCGCCCGGCGGCGGGCCGAGCGCGATCGGGGCCCCGGGCTGCAGCCGCGCGAGCCCGTCGACGATCAGCGCGTCGCCGGCGGCGAGTCCGCTCTCGACGATCCACAGGTTGACGCCGTCGGCCTCCACCCAGTCGCCGAGCGTCACCGGCTTGGGTTGCGCGACGTCCTTGCCGTCCTTGTCCTTGCCGGGCACGTAGACGAACTTGCCCTGCGGGCCCTCGAGCACCGCGGTCTGCGGAACCGCGATCGCGTCCCTGCGTTGGGCGCCCGCGAGGCGCACCCGGACGAACTGGCCGGGCCTGAGCGCGAGATCGCGGTTGCCGAGTTCGGCGCGCATTTCGTAGCTGCCGGTGGCCGGGTTCACGCGCGTATCGGCGTAGGTCACGCGGCCGGTGCGCGGCAGTGTCGTGCCGTCGGCGAGGCGGATCGACACCGTGTAGCCGTTGTCCTTCGGCAGGACGAGGCGGCCGGCCGCGACCGCGCGGGCGATCGCGAGCTGCTCGTTGTCCGGCACCGCGAAGGGAACCCAGATCGGGTCGACCTGCGAGATCACCGTCAGCAGCGTCTCGTTGGCGTTGACGAGGCTTCCCTCCGACTTCATCGCCCGGCTGGACACACCGCCGATCGGCGCCGCGACCTCGGTGTAGCCGAGCGAAAGCTCGACCTCGGCCAGGCGCGCCTGGGCGACGCCCAGCGCCGCGCGCGCGAGCTCGGCGGCCGACACCGCGTCGTCGGCCTCCTTGCGGCCGATCGCGCGCCGCTCGGCGAGCGGTACCAGCCGCGCCGCCTCCCGATCGGCCTGCGCGACCTGCGCTTGCGCGCGCGCGACCTCGGCGCGGGCCGCCGCCGCCTGCGCTTCCAGCGGCTTGCGATCGATCGAGAACAGCGGCTGGCCCGCCTTGACCGCCGACCCTTCGGCGTAATGGCGTCGCTCGAGGATGCCGGTCACCCGCGCGCGCACCTCGACGTCCTTCGAGCCGGCGGTCTGGCCGACGTATTCGTAGACGATCGGCAGCGTGCGCGGCTCGACTTTCGCGATCGCCACCGGCGCCGGCGGAAAGCCGCCGTGACCGCCGGGCGGGGCCGACGGGCCGCAGGCGGCCAGGACGACGCTCGCGGCGGCGACGAGGAAGATCGGCGGCGCGGTCCCGGCGGTCCGGGGGCGGGGTCGGTGCGTGGAATTCATGGGACGGCGGCCGCGTCGCGGTCGGCGCGGTCGGGGCTTGACCGGGGCCGGCGAAATTACATACATTCAAGAATGTTTGCAACCCCGGGACGATCGCGGATTTCGAGCGCGCCCCGACCCGATCCCCGGATTTCCGTGCCGCCGTCCCGGTCGCCCCGCCATGCCCCGCCGCACGCGTGAAGAAGCCGCGATCACCCGCGAGCAGCTGCTCGACGCCGCCGAACGCGTCTTCCGCGACCGTGGCGTGGCACGCACCTCGCTCGCCGAGGTGGCGACCGAGGCCGGCGTCACGCGCGGTGCGGTCTACTGGCACTTCCGCGACAAGGCCGACCTGTTCGCCGCGATGTGCCGGCGCGCGGTGAGCCCGATGGATGCGATGGTCGAGCGCGCCCACGGCGCCGTCGGTTCGCCGCTCGCGACGCTGCGCGAGCTGTGTTCCGACGCGCTCGTCCATCTGGCGCGCGACCCGCGGGCGCACGCGGTGTTCGAGATCCTGTTCCACCGCAGCGAACTGTCCGGCGAGCTCGCCGGCGTCGCCGAGCGCCACGAGCGCGAGTGCCGGCACGCGCGGGCGCGGATCGAGGCGCTGATCGCCCGCGCGGTCGCCGCCGGGGCGTTGCCGCCCGACACCGACAGCGCGCTGGCGATGCACGCGCTGCACGCCTACGTCACCGGCCTGATGCACGAGTGGACGCTCGACCCGTCCGCCTACGATCTGTCGACCCGCGCCGGCGCGCTCGTCGACGCGTTCGTCGCCGGCCTGGTCGCGAGCCCGCCCCGACGCGAGGCGACGGCGCGGCCGGCGCGAGGTGTGCGCGCCGCGGCCGTCGGATCGCGGCGCGACGCGGGTCGCCGCGCTGCCCGGGCATAATCGCGGTTTCGGCAGACTCTCGACGGGCGGGTGGGACGATGAGCCAGATTCGGACGGTCGGCGTGATCGGCGCCGGGACGATGGGCAACGGCATCGCGCAGGCGTGCGCGGTCAGCGGCGTGCGCGCGGTCATGATCGACGTGTCCGACGCGGCGGCGCAGAAGGGCCGGACGACGATCGCCGGCAGTCTCGAGCGGCTGGTGAAGAAGGAGAAGCTCTCCGCCGCCCAGCGCGACGCCGCGCTCGCGCACGTCCACCCGACGACCTCCTACGACGAGCTCGCCCAGGCCGACCTCGTCATCGAGGCGGCCACCGAGAACGCCGCCCTCAAGTTCGAGATCCTGCGCAAGGTCGAGGCGATCGCCCGGCGCGAGGCGGTCATCGCGTCGAACACCTCGTCGATCTCGATCACCCAGCTCGCGGCGGTGCTGGCGCACGGCGAGCGGTTCCTCGGCATGCACTTCTTCAACCCGGTGCCGATGATGGCGCTCGTCGAGCTGATCCGCGGCCTGCAGACCTCGGACGCCGCGGTCGCGACCGGCGAGGCGTTCGCCAGGCGCCTGGGCAAGACGCCGATCGTCGTCAAGAACAGCCCCGGGTTCGTCGTCAACCGGATCCTGTGCCCGATGATCAACGAGGCGATCTTCGTCAGGCAGGAGGGGCTCGCGAGCGCCGAGGCGATCGACGAGGGGATGAAGCTCGGCTGCAACCACCCGATCGGGCCGCTCGCGCTCGCCGATCTGATCGGGCTCGACGTGATGCTCGCGGTGATGAACGTCTTCTACGCCGACTTCAACGACTCCAAGTACCGCCCGGCGCCGCTGTTGCGCGAGATGGTCGCGGCCGGCTGGCTCGGACGCAAGAGCGGTCGCGGGTTCTACGACTACTCGACGTCGAAGTAGCGGAGCGGACGGCGCATGGCGCTCGCCGGCGCGGGAGCGGTCGCGATCTGGCACGACATCGTCGCCGGTGGGCGGGACGATTTCTACGCCTGGCACGGCACCGAACACATGCCGGAGCGGCTCGCCATTCCCGGCTTCCTGCGCGGCCGGCGCTACGTCTCTCTCGACGGCGGGTCGCCGGAGTTCTTCAACCTCTACGAGACCGCGTCGACCGCGGTGCTCGCCGGCCGCGATTACCTCGAACGGCTCGACCACCCGACATCCTGGACACGGGCGGCGGTCGCGCATTTCCGCAACGTCGCCCGGTCGCTGTGCGAGGTGGCGACGACCCGAGGTCGCGGCGGCGGCGGGCTCGTCGCCACGTTGCGCTACGACGTCCTGCCGGAGCGCGCCGCCGCGCACCGTGCGCGCGTCGACGCGGCGCTCGCTCGGCTCGCCGGGGACCCGGGCATCGCCGGGGCCCATCTGCTGATCGCCGACGAGGCGGCGAGCGGGATCGCGACCGCCGAGCGGAGGGCCCGCGGAGGCACCACCGAGGTGCCGCGCTGGATCGTGCTCGTCGAAGGCTGGGGCGACGCCGCGTCGTTCGAGCGGGCCTGCGCCGATTTCGCGGCGGGGGCGGCGTTCGGCGAGGCGATGTCGGCGCCGGCGCGCTCGGTCTACCGGCTGCAGCTCGACGTCGGCCCGGCGTCCCGATAGTCCGCGGCCGGTGCGACCGGCGGCCGGACGCTAGCGTCCGCGGACGATGTCGAGCGCGACCTCGCCGACGCCTTCGACCTCGGCGCGGATCCGGGCCGCACCCTCGATCGCGATCGGTTTGTGGAGACTGCCGGTCGTCAGAATCTGGCCGGCTTTCAGGCCGCCCAGACCGTCGCACTGGGCGTTGGCCCAGGCCACGACCGGCGCCCACGGGTCGCCTTGCGGATGGCCGCCGACGGCATCGTGGACCTTGCTGCGCCCGACCCGGATGCGGGTCCGGCAGGCCGACAGATCGATCGCCCGGTACGCGGCCGTGCCGTTGCCGACAACATAGCCGCAATTGCCGTGTAGATCGACGATGAAGCGCGGAAAAGGGGTTCCCGCCGACGGCATCCCCGAACGCGGCGCCAGCAATTCGGCGCCGCAGAAGACCTGTACGACCGCGTCCTCGACCTCGCCGCGCGAGTACGGTCGCGCCGGGCGTGGCGGCAGGTCGCGTCCGAGGCGGAAGGCGATCTCGATCTCGACGAGCAGCGGCCGGTCGGGCGGTAGCGCGAAGCGCCCCCCGCTTGGCTGAACGCCGGCGGCGAGCAGTGGTGCCGCGGTCGACGCGGCGTCCGGGCCGAAGCCGACCTTCCAGCCGGCGACGCTGCCCCCGAGCGCGCGGCACAAGGACGCCTGCGCCGCATAGGCCTCGGCGGTCGACACGTTGAGCGCGTCGAGCGCGCCGGCGGGCAGCGCGCGGCCCGACCGGAACGCGGGCACGAACGCGGCGACGAGGGCTTCGATCGTGGTCGACATGGCGAGGACGGCGTGTGGTTCGCGAAGCGCGGCGCGGGGATCGGTCAGTCGCCGTAGCGCCGCAGGCGCTCGACGTCGTGGACGGTGATCCCGCCGTAGTCCACGCGCAGCAGGCCGCTGCTCTCCAGCTGCTTGAGCGCCTGGTTGACCCGTTGGCGGGACAGGCCGACGAGTTGCCCCAGCTCTTCCTGCGAGATCGGGATCCGCGGGCCGACGCCCGGGTAGAGCACCGGGTTGAACAGGCTGGCGAGCGACCGGGCGAGACGACCTTCGGGTCCGAGCAGCCGATCGTGCTCGATCATGCCGATGAACTGCCCGAGCCGCTCGTTGAGCTGCACGATGATGAAGCGGTTGAAGGCGAAATTCGATTCCAGCAACCGCAGGAAGGTCGCCCGCGGCATCATCGCGATCAGGCTGTCGCGCAGCGCCACCGCGTCGTAGCGGCGCGGCTCGTCCTTGAGCAGCGACCCCTCGCCGAACCACGCGCCGGCCGGGAGCCCGGTGAAGCTCATCGGCTTGCCGTCGGCCGAGACGTTCGCCATCTTCGCCAGGCCGTCGATGACGCCGATCCAGTGCTCGACCGGGTCGCCCTTGCGGACGACCAGCCCGCCGGCCGGGCAGGAGCGGACCAGCGTCTCCGATTCGACGCGGTCGAGGTCCGGCGGCGAGAGCGCGCGCGCCCATGCGCTCGATTCGAGCATGCGGCGCAGGGGAGTCTTGGCCATCGGGTCGGAATGTCGGCGGGGCGACAACGCGCCTCGGACAGCGGGCGTATGGTGCCGGACCCCGGCTGTCCCGGACATTCTACGCGGAGCCGCCCTCCGGGCGGGAGGCCGCGCATTGCCGCGAACCGGCCGAGGTCCTAAGATGGCCGGCCCGGCCGCGTCGCGACGCGGATCCGGGACCCGCGCGCCGAACCCGCCCGTCACGAGGCGGGAGGCGCATCCCCAGCTGGAGGAGCATGGAGGCGAAGCTCGACACGTTCCCCCGTCGGCTGCTGCACCAGGCGGCGGTCCGCCCGCGCCATCCGGCGACGCGCGAGAAGGACCTGGGGATCTGGCAATCGTGGACCTGGAAGCAGGTGGCGTCCGAGGTCCGTGCGATCGCCTGCGGGCTCGCGACGCTCGGATTCAAGCGCGGCGATCACCTCGCGATCATCGGCGACAACCGGCCGCGTCTGTACTGGGCGATGGCCGCGGCCCAGTGCCTGGGCGGCGTGCCGGTGCCGATGTACCAGGACGCGCCGGCCAACGAGTTCGTCTACGTGCTCAACGACGCGGCGATCGCCTACGCGTTCGTCGAGGACCAGGAACAGGTCGACAAGATGCTCGAGGCGCGGCCGCAGGTGCCGACGCTCGCGCACGTCGTCTACGACGACGCCCGGGGACTGCGCAACTACACCGGCGCCGGTTACGAGGGCATCGTGTCGTACGAATCCCTGGTCGCGGCCGGGCGCGAGCACGACCGGGCGCATCCCGGGTTCTTCGACGCCGAGGTCGCGGCCGGGCGCCGCGACGACGTGTCGGTGATGCTCTACACGTCCGGGACCACCGGCAAGCCCAAGGGCGTGCGCCAGACGCACGAGGCGTTCCTGGTCGCCTCCGAAGGCGGCATCGGCTTCGACCGGCTCACCGATGACGACAGCGTCCTCTCCTACCTGCCGATGGCCTGGGTCGGCGACCACCTGTTCAGCTACGCGCAGTGGCTCGTCGCCGGGTTCACGATCAACTGTCCGGAATCGGCGGACACGGTGATGACCGACCTGCGCGAGATCGGGCCGACCTATTATTTCGCGCCGCCGCGCGTGTTCGAGAACCTGCGCACGCAGGTGATGATCCGGATGGAGGACGCCGGCGCGATCAAGCGCTGGATGTTCGCCAAGGCGATGGCGGTGGCCCGGCGCTGCGGCGCCGAGATCCTCGACGGCAAGCCGGTGACGCTCGTCGACCGGCTCGCCTACGCGCTCGGCAACCTCGCCGTCTACGGACCGCTGCGCAACGTGCTCGGCATGAGCCGCATCCGCGTCGCCTACACCGCCGGCGCGGCGATCGGCCCGGACCTGTTCCGCTTCTACCGCTCGATCGGCATCAACCTGAAGCAGCTCTACGGGTCGACCGAGACCTGCGCCTACGTCTGCCTGCAGCCGGACGGCGGCGTCAAGCTCGAGACCGTGGGCCCGCCGGCGCCCGGCGTCGAGGTGAAGATCGGCGACAACAGCGAAGTGCTGGTCCGCGGGCCGATGCTGCTCAAGGAGTACTACCGCCGGCCCGACGCGACCGCCGAGTCGATCGACCCGGACGGCTACTTCCGGACCGGCGACGCCGGGATCTTCGACGGCGACGGCCACCTGCGCATCATCGATCGCGCCAAGGACGTCGGCAAGCTCGCCTCCGGCACGATGTTCGCGCCCAACTACATCGAGAACAAGCTCAAGTTCTTCCCGCACATCAAGGAAGCGGTCGCCTTCGGCCACGACCGCGACATGGTGTGCGCGTTCGTCAACATCGACATCGGCTCGGTCGGCAACTGGGCCGAGCGGCGCGGGCTCGCCTACTCCGGCTACACCGATCTCGTCGGCAAGAACGAGGTGCTCGAGCTGGTGCGAAGCTGCGTCGAACAGGTCAACGCCGAGCTCGCGACCGAGCCGGGGCTCGCCGACTCGCAGGTGCGCCGCTTCCTGGTCCTGCACAAGGAGCTCGATCCGGACGACGACGAGCTCACCCGCACGCGCAAGGTCCGCCGCGGGTTCATCGCCGAGAAGTACGGGATCCTGATCGACGCCCTCTACGGCGGCAGGTCGGTGCAGCACATCGAGACCCAGGTGAAGTTCGAGGACGGCAAGACCGGCAAGGTCGCGGCCGACCTCGTCATCTGCGACGCGAAGACCTATCCGGCCGGCGCGGCGCGGCGGGCGGCGTGACGGCGGCGATGTCGGACGGGCGGCGCACCGGCGAGGTGATCCTGAAGCTCGAGGGCATCTCGCTCTCGTTCGGCGGCGTGCGCGCGCTGACCGACATCAGCTTCGACGTCCGCGAGCACGAGATCCGCGCGATCATCGGTCCCAACGGCGCCGGCAAGAGCTCGATGCTCAACGTGATCAACGGCGTCTACCGGCCGCAGCAGGGCCGGATCACCTTCCGCGGCAAGGTGCGCCGCGACATGGACCCGCACGCGGCGGCCAAGGCGGGGATCGCGCGGACGTTCCAGAACATCGCGCTGTTCAAGGGCATGACGGTGCTCGACAACATCATGACCGGCCGCAACCTGATGATGAAGTCGACGTTCGTCGAGCAGGCGCTGTGGTTCGGCCGGGCGCGGCGCGAGGAGCTGCGCCACCGCGCCAAGGTCGAGGAGGTGATCGACTTCCTCGAGATCCAGCACATCCGCAAGACGCCGGTCGGCCGGCTGCCCTACGGCCTGCAGAAGCGGGTGGAGCTCGCCCGCGCGCTCGCCGCCGAGCCCTCGATGCTGCTGCTCGACGAGCCGATGGCGGGCATGAACGTCGAGGAGAAGCAGGACATGTGCCGGTTCGTGCTCGACGTCAACGAGCAGTTCGGCACGACGATCGTGCTGATCGAGCACGACATGGGCGTGGTGATGGACATCTCCGACCGGGTCGTCGTGCTGGACTACGGCAAGAAGATCGGCGACGGTCCGCCCGAGGAGATCCGGACCAACCAGGCGGTGATCGACGCCTACCTCGGCGTCGCGCACTGAGCGGCCGAGGCGCGGACCGGAGACGAAGCGCGATGGAGTTCTTCCTCGAGGTGCTGATCGGCGGGCTCTTGTCGGGCGTGATGTACTCGCTCGTCGCGCTGGGCTTCGTGCTGATCTACAAGGCGTCGGGCGTGTTCAACTTCGCCCAGGGCGCGCTGGTGTTCTTCGCCGCGCTCACCTTCGTCGGCCTGCTCGAGCTCGGCCTGCCGTTCTGGCTCGCGCTGCCGGCGACGCTCGGGGTGATGGTGCTGCTCGGGCTCGCGACCGAGAAGTTCGTGTTGCGACCGCTGGTCAACCAGCCGCAGATCACGCTGTTCATGGCGACGATCGGACTGTCGTTCTTCATCGAGGGCGTCGCCCAGCTCGTCTGGGGCTCGAACGTGCGCGCGCTCGACCTGGGCTTCCAGGACGAGCCGATCGGCTGGATCTCCGAGTCGACCGGCATGAACATCTCCAAGTTCGACCTGGTCGCGGCCGGCATCGCGGCGATGCTGGTCACGACGCTGGCGCTGTTCTTCAGCCGGACGCGGATCGGCCGGGCGCTGCGCGCGGTCGCCGACGACCACCAGGCCGCGCTCGCGGTCGGCATCCCGCTGCAGAAGATCTGGGGGATCGTCTGGGCGGTCGCCGGGGCGGTCGCGCTGGTGGCGGGCATGCTCTGGGGTGCGCGCAACGGCGTCCAGTTCGCGCTGACCTTCGTCGCGCTCAAGGCGCTGCCGGTGCTGATCCTCGGCGGTTTCGAGTCGATCCCGGGCGCCATCGTCGGCGGGCTCATCATCGGCGCGTCCGAGAAACTCGCCGAGGTGTTCGTCGGCCCGCACGTCGGCGGCGGCATCGAGGGCTGGTTCCCTTACGTGCTCGCGCTCGCGTTCCTGCTCGTCCGGCCCGAGGGGCTCTTCGGCGAGAAGATCATCCGGCGCATCTAGTCCCGCTAGCCGCCACCCGGATCCCCGACCGCCATGCTTTACCGCGAAGCCGGACAGTTCAAGACGTCGTACGACGCCGACAGCGCGATCTTCCCGATCCTCCAGGACCGGGTGATCGTCGCCGCGATCGTGCTCGTCGCCTTCGTCGTCGTGCCCCGCTACGCGACGCCGTACATGTTCTCGGCGATCCTGATCCCGTTCCTGATCTTCGCGCTCGCGGCGCTGGGTCTCAACATCCTGACCGGCTACGCCGGGCAGCTCTCGCTCGGCACCGCGGGCTTCATGGCGGTCGGCGCGTTCGCCTCCTACAATTTCATGCTGCGCGTGCCCGGGATGCCGATCCTCGGGGCCTTCGTCGGCGGCGGACTCGCGGCGGCGATGGTCGGCATCGTGTTCGGGTTGCCGAGCCTGCGCATTCGCGGCTTCTACCTCGCGGTGGCGACGCTCGCCTCGCAGTTCTTCATCCTCTGGGCGCTGTCGAAGGTTCCCTGGGTCACCAACTACAGCAGCTCCGGGGTCATCACCGCGCAGGCGATCGAGATCCTCGGCTACCGCTTCGAGACGTTCAAGCACAAGTACCTGCTCGTGCTGGCGATCGTCACGGTCCTCGCGCTCGCCGCCAAGAACCTCGCCCGCAGCAACACCGGGCGCCAATGGATGGCGGTGCGCGACATGGACGTCGCCGCCGAGGTGATCGGCATCCGGATGCTGCGCACCAAGCTCCTCGCGTTCGCCGTCAGCTCGTTCTACTGCGGCGTCGCCGGCGCGCTCTACGCCTACGCGTATCTCGGTACGGTCGAGCCGGAGGCCTACAACCTCGACATGTCGTTCCGCATCCTGTTCATGATCATCATCGGCGGCGTCGGCACCGTCCTGGGCGCGTTCCTGGGCGCGGCGTTCATCGTGCTGCTGCCGATCTTCCTGTCGATGTCGACGTCGTTCCTCGAATCCGCGCTGCACCTGCCGGTGCCCAAGAGCGCCGCGTCGAACCTCGAGATCATCGTCTTCGGCGCGCTGATCATGTTCTTCCTGATCGTCGAGCCGCACGGTCTCGCGCGGCTCTGGCAGATCGCCAAGGAGAAGCTCCGGCTATGGCCGTTCCCCCATTGACGGCCGTTGCGCGGCGCAATATCGGCGCGGTCAGGCCAATCGTCCCGGCCCATTGACACCGCCGGGCTTCCAGCCAATCCTAGTCCGTTTGCAGGCCACCCCCGTCTCCGCGAGGAGCATTCGAAAACGTCCGTTGGAGGAACACACGCCATGAAGGCATGGAAATCCGCACTGCTCGGGACCGCGCTCTTCGCCGCCGCCGCCGGCGTGCAGGCGCAAGGCGAGCAGTTCATCCCGATCCTGTCCTACCGGATCGGCCCCTACGCGGCCGGCGGTTCCGGCTACTTCGGCGGCGCGATCGACTATTTCAGCCTGGTCAACGCCAATGGCGGCATCAACGGCGTCAAGCTGGTCTGGGAGGAGTGCGAGACCGAGTACAACGCCTCGCGCGGCATCGAGTGCTTCGAGCGGTTGAAGAAGCAGCGGGGCGGCGCCTCGACGATCGAGCCGCTGTCGACCGGCATCGCCTACGGTCTGCTCGACCGGGTCGGCGGCGACAAGATCCCGATGACCACCTTCGGCTACGGGCGCGCCGACTCGGCCGACGGCCGCGTGTTCGAATGGGTGTTCCCGATCGGCACGCACTACTGGGACCAGGCGGCCGGCATGATCGCCTACCTCGCGCAGAAGGAAGGCGGCGAGGCGAAGCTCAAGGGCAAGAAGATCGTCCACCTCTACCACGACTCGGCGTACGGCAAGGAGCCGTTCCCGGTCTTCGACGCGCTGGCGGCGAAGCACGGTTTCGAGGTGACCAAGATCGCGGTCGCGCACCCGGGCAACACGCAGGAGTCGCAGTGGCTGCAGATCCGCCAGATCAAGCCCGACTACGTGATCCTCTGGGGCTGGGGCGTGATGAACCCGACGGCGATCAAGGCCGCGGCCAAGTTCGGCTATCCGCGCGACAAGGTCCTCGGTGTCTGGTGGGCGGGCTCGGAGGAGGACGTGATCCCGGCCGGCGACGCGTCGAAGGGCTACGTCACCGCCGCGTTCGTCGCCGGCGGGATGAGCTTCCCGGTGATGCAGCAGATCAAGCAGAAGGTCTACGGCGCGAACAAGGGCAACCTCGAGGACCCGACCCGGATGGGCTCGATCAACCACGCCCGCGGTGTCGCCTACGGCATCATCATCGTCGAGGCGATGCGCAAGGCGCAGGAGAAGTACGGCAAGGGCAAGACGATGACCGGCGAACAGATCCGCTGGGGTCTCGAGAACCTCGACATCACCGAGGCTCGGCTCAAGGAGATCGGCGCCTCCGGCATGTTCCCGCCGATCAAGACGAGCTGTCTCGACCACGAAGGTTCGGGCCAGGTCCGCTTCCAGCGCTGGGACGGCAACACCTGGAAGCCGGTCACGGCCTTCATGCAGGGCGACCGCGCGCTGGTGCGCAAGCTGGTCGAGGAGGGCGCCGCCAAGTACGCCGCGGAGAAGAAGATCTCGCCGCGAGACTGCAGCAAGGCCGGCTGATCCCGACGACGTCACCGTACCCGGACCTCTCCCCGCGGGGGAGAGGTCTCGGGCGAGCGCCGGGCCCCGATCCGGCGTTCGCCCGAGCCACCGCCGCGACGACATGACCGCCACGACCTCACCGACCGCACCGACGGCACCGTCGCCGGCGACCACGGCATATCTGGCCGTCAACAACATCGAGGTCATCTACGACCACGTGATCCTGGTGTTGAAGGGCGTGTCGCTCGAGGTTCCGCGCGGCGGCATCGTCGCGTTGCTCGGCGCCAACGGCGCCGGCAAGACGACGACGCTCAAGGCGATCTCGAACCTGCTGGCCGCCGAGCGCGGCGAGGTCACCAAGGGCGGCATCGAGTTCGAGGGACGACGCGTCGACCGGCTGACGCCCAACGAGCTCGTCCGCATGGGCGTCTGCCAGGTGATGGAGGGCCGCCACTGCTTCCAGCACCTGACCGTCGAGGAGAACCTGCTCACCGGCGCGTTCACCCGCAAGATCTCGCGGGGCGCGCTCGCCGAGGCGCTCGAACGCGTCTACCACTACTTTCCGCGACTCAAGCAGCGCCGCTCGAGCCAGTCCGGGTACACGTCCGGCGGCGAGCAGCAGATGACGGCGATCGGCCGCGCGCTGATGGCCAAGCCGACGATGATCCTGCTGGACGAGCCGTCGATGGGGCTCGCGCCGCAGATCGTCGAGGAGATCTTCGGCATCGTCCAGGATCTCAACCGCAAGGAACGCGTGTCGTTCCTGCTGGCCGAGCAGAACACGATGGTGGCGCTGCGCTTCGCCCACTACGGCTACATCCTCGAGAACGGCCGCGTCGTCATGGACGGCCGGGCCGCCGATCTCTCGACCAACGAGGACGTCAAGGAGTTCTACCTCGGCCTGTCGACCGCCGGGCGCAAGAGCTTCCGCGACGTCAAGCACTATCGCCGGCGCAAGCGCTGGCTCGCCTGACGCCGGCGGCGCCGCGCTCGCGCGCCGGGGTGCCCCGATGGCCGACGCTCCCGCGATCACGCACGACTGGTTCACCGCCCACATTCCGGTGTGGACGCGTCTGCTGGCGCCGCTCGCCGGCCGCGCCGGCGTCCGGGCGCTCGAGATCGGCTGCTTCGAGGGGCGGGCGACCTCGTGGCTGCTCGCCAACGTGCTGACCGGCGAGGGGTCGGGCATCGACTGCGTCGACACGTTCGAAGGATCGGACGAGTACGCGTCGATGGGCGTGTCGATGGCCGGCGTGCGCGAACGCTTCGAGGCGAACGTCGCGCCCTGGCGCGACCGGGTGAGCGTGCATGTCGGCCGCAGCGCGGACGTCGTGCGACGGATGGACGGCCGTTACGATCTCGTCTACGTGGACGCCTCGCACGCGGCGCCCGACGTGATCGCCGACGCGGTGCTCGCCTGGCCGCTGCTGCCGGCCGGCGGGGTGATGATCTTCGACGACTACGCCTGGGACTGGTTCGCCCGGCCCGAACGCAACCCGCGGATCGCGGTCGACGCCTTCCGCGCCTGCTACGCCGGCCGCTACCAGCTGCTGCACGCCGAATACCAGGTCGCGGTGCGCAAGCTCGCCGGCTACAGCGAGGCGGTCGCCGCCACGATCCTGCCGCGCCGGCCGCAAGGACAGGCCGACTGACTCCGCGGGGCGGCGGTCGCCGCCTCGCCCCGCTCACCGGAAGACGACGCGATGAACGACCATTACGACGCTCTCGAAACGCGCGATCCGGAGGTCCGCGAGCGCGCGATGCTCGCGCGGCTGCCGGTGCAGCTGGCGCACGCCAGGACGCGCACGCCCGCTTTCGCCCGCCTCCTCGCGGACATCGACCCGCGCGAGGTGACGTCGCGCGAGGCGCTGGCGCGCGTGCCGGTGACCCGCAAGTCCGAGCTCGCCGAGCTGCAGAAGGCCGCGCGGCCGTTCGGCGGGCTCGCGCCGGCGGGCTGGGGCGCGGGCCGCGCGGGCGTCCGGCACGTGTTCTCCTCGCCCGGGCCGATCTACGAACCCGAGGGTGCCGACGCCGACTACTGGCGCCTGGCGCGCGCGCTCCACGCCGCCGGGTTCCGCGCCGGCGACCTCGTCCACAACACGTTCAGCTACCACTTCACCCCGGCGGGCTCGATGCTCGAGACCGGGGCGCACGCGCTCGGCTGCACGGTGTTCCCTGCCGGCGTCGGCCAGACCGAGCAGCAGGTCCAGGCGATGACCGACTTGGCGCCGGACGGCTACGTCGGCACGCCGTCGTTCCTCAAGATCATCCTCGACAAGGCCGACGAGCTGGGCGTGCGCGTACCGTCGCTGCGCAAGGCGCTCCTGTCCGGCGAGGCGTTCCCGCCGAGCGTGCGCGACGCGCTCGCGGCGCGCGGCGTGACCGGCTACCAGGTCTACGCGACCGCCGACGTCGGCAGCATCGCCTACGAGACCCGCGCGCGAGAAGGACTGGTCGTCGACGAGGGCGTGCTGGTCGAGATCGTGCGGCCGGGCACCGGCGATCCGGTTGGCGAGGGCGAGGTCGGCGAGGTCGTCGTGACCCCGCTCGCGAACGCCGACTACCCGCTGATCCGATTCGGCACCGGCGACCTGTCGGCGCTGATGCCCGGACGCTCGCCCTGCGGCCGCACCAACGTCCGCATCCGGGGCTGGATGGGACGCGCCGACCAGACGACCAAGGTCAAGGGGATGTTCGTGCACCCCTCGCAGGTCGCCGAGATCGTCCGCCGCCATCCGGAGGTCGCCCGGGCGAGGCTGGTCGTCGACAACCCGGACAAGCAGGACCGGATGACGCTCCACGTCGAGGTCGCGTCGAACCGGTCGTCGAGCGCCGACGCGATCGTCCAGTCGATCCGCGACGTGACCAAGCTGCGCGGCGAGGTCGCCTACGCCCAGACGGGCTCGCTGCCCAACGACGGCAAGGTCATCGAGGATCGGCGCCGGTACGAGTGAGCCCGCGCCGGGGCGGGCGCCGCCCCGACGCACGATTGCGCGCGACGCGTGCTAGGATCGGCGCGTCGGCGCGAAACGCGCCTCCGCCGGTCCGCGCCACGCGAGCCCCGTCCCGTGACCGCCTCTCCTCCGCAGGACCTCTACTCGCCGCTCAAGGAGACGACGCTCCGCTCGATCGCCGAGGGCGGCATCGTGCGGACGTTTCCGCGCAACACGGTCCTCATCCACGAGGGCGACACCGGCGACTCGCTCTATATCGTGCTCTCGGGCAAGGTGAAGGTGTACGCGAGCAACGCCCAAGGCCGCGAGTTCGTGATCGCCTTCCACGGTCCCGGCGAATACGTCGGCGAAATGGCGCTCGACGGCGGCGTGCGCTCCGCGTCGGTCGTCACCGTCGAACCGACGGTCTGCGCCGTGGTCCACCGCGCCCAGTTCCGCGAGTTCCTGCTCGCGAACCCCGATTTCGCGCTGCATCTGATCGAGAAGCTGATCCGCCGCGTCCGCGCGACGACCGAGGACGTGAAGAGCCTCGCGCTTTCCGACGTCTACGGCCGCCTGGTGCGCCTGCTCAACGCGCTCGCGGCCAACGACGAGGCCGGGCATCTGGTCGTGCCCGAGAAGCTCACGCAGCAGGCGATCGCCGAACGCGTCGGCGCGTCGCGGGACATGATCGGCAAGCTCTTCAAGGACCTGGTCGCCGGCGGCTACCTCGCGGTCGAGGACCGTACGATCACGATCCTCAAGAAGCTCCCGACCGGCTGGTAGCGGGGGAGAGGTCCCCCCGAAGCGCGCTGCGCGCGCCTCCCCCCGACGCGCGGTGGGTCGCGCTTCAGCCCGACGGAATCCGCGCGGATCAGCGATCCAGTCCGCCGAAGCCGATGTACTTGATCTCGACGTACTCGTCGATCCCGTACTTCGAGCCCTCGCGGCCCAGCCCCGACTGCTTGACCCCGCCGAACGGCGCGACCTCGGTGGTGATGAGGCCGGTGTTGACGCCGACCATCCCGTACTCGAGCGCCTCGGCGACGCGCCAGACGCGGCCCAGGTCGCGCGCGTAGAAATACGACGCGAGCCCGTAGTCGGTGCGGTTGGCGAGCTCGATCACCTCGGCCTCGGTCGAGAAGCGGAACAGCGGCGCGATCGGGCCGAAGGTCTCCTCGTGGAAGATCTTCATGTCCGGCGTCGCGCCTTCGATCAGCGTCGGCTCGAAGAACGTTCCGCCGAGCGCGTGACGCCGACCTCCGACCGCGATCCTGCCGCCCTTCGCCTTCGCGTCGGCGACATGCTCTTCGACCTTGGCGACCGCGGCGGCGTCGATCATCGGCCCCTGCGTGACGCCGGGCTCGGTCCCGGGACCGACCTTGAGCGCGCGTACGCGCTCGGCGAGCTTCGCGGCGAACGCGTCGTAGACCTTGTCCTGGACGAAGAAGCGGTTGGCGCAGACGCAGGTCTGGCCGGCGTTGCGGTACTTCGAGACGATCGCGCCCTCGGCGGCGGCGTCGAGGTCGGCGTCATCGAAGACGATGAACGGCGCGTTGCCGCCCAGCTCCAGCGAGATCTTCTTGATCGTCGGCGCGACCTGGCTCATCAGCAGCCGTCCGATCTCGGTCGATCCGGTGAACGAGAGCTTGCGCACGATCGGATTCGACGTCATCTCGCCGCCGATCTCGCGCGCCTTGCCGGTGAGGACCGAGAGCACGCCGGGCGGGAAGCCGGCCCGGTGGGCGAGCTCGGCGAGCGCGAGCGCGGAGTAGGGTGTCGCCTCGGCCGGCTTGATGACGACGGTGCAGCCGGCGGCGAGCGCCGGCGCGACCTTGCGAGTGATCATCGAGCAGGGGAAGTTCCACGGCGTGATCGCGGCGCACACGCCGACCGGCTGCTTGATCACGACCAGCCGCCGGTCGTTGCCGATCGTCGGGATCACGTCGCCGTAGACGCGCTTCGCCTCCTCGGCGAACCACTCGATGTAGGCGGCGCCGATCGTCACCTCGCCCTTCGACTCGGCGAGCGGCTTGCCCTGCTCGGAGGTGAGGATCAAGGCCAGGTCGTCGACGTTGGCCATCATCAGCTCGAACCAGCGGCGCAGCACCGCGCTGCGCTCCTTCGCCGTCTTCGCCGCCCACGCCGGAAACGCGCGCGAGGCCGCCTCGATCGCGCGACGCGTCTCGGTCGCGCCCAGCACCGGAACCGTGCCGATCTTGCGATGCGTCGCCGGGTCGACGACCTCGCGCGTGCGGCCGTCGTCGGCGCCGTGCCAGCCGCCGTCGAGGTAGCACTTCGTGCGCAGCAGCGCGGGGTCCTTGAGGTGGATCGGGGGATGGAGCGCGTCGGGCGACATGGCGGCGTCCGCGCGGCCGGAGCCGCGGGTCCTGGGAATGGGCGGGAACGCGATTCTAGCGCAGCGCGAGCGGCGGCCCGACCCGGGCCGGACCGCGGACCGCGCGTCAGCCGCGCGAGCGCGCCGCGTCCAGCGCCGAGACGAACGCCGGCGATGTGCCGCAGCAGCCGCCGATGTAGCTCGCGCCGCACGCGAGCAGCGCCGGAACATGGCGCGCGAACTCGTCCGCGGTCGTGCGGTAGACCGCCTTGCCGTCGACCATCTCCGGCAGCCCGGCGTTCGCCTTGATCCAGATCGGTCGATCGGTCGCCGCGTGGAGTCGCCGGCAGATCTCGACGAAGCCGGCGACGCCCTGGCCGCAGTTCGCGCCGACGACGTCGGCACCGGCCGCGGTGAGCGCCCGCGCGACGTCCTCGGGCGACGCGCCCATCATCGTGTGATCGAGA
Source organism: Burkholderiales bacterium (assembly GCA_046347725.1). Taxonomy (GTDB): domain Bacteria; phylum Pseudomonadota; class Gammaproteobacteria; order Burkholderiales; family Casimicrobiaceae; genus VBCG01. The sequence continues at coordinate 48,154 of JAXMFN010000018.1, read as the reverse complement.
GCCGGCCCGGCGTCGAACACCATGCTGGCGACGACCGGCAGCCCGGTCGCGCGCGCGGCCGCGACCGCGATCGTCGCCTCGTCAAGGTCCGACATCGTCTCGACAACGAGCGCGTCGGCGCCGCCCTGCGCGAGCGCGCGCGCCTGCTCGGCGAAGGCGCGCTCGAGCGCCTCGGGCGTCACGTCGCCGGTCATCAGCAGCTTGCCCGACGGACCGATCGACGCGAACACGAGCGCGCGCCCGGCCGCGGCCCGCTTCGACAGCGCCACCCCCGCCCGATTCAGCTCGGCGACGTCGATCAAGGCACCGGTCTCGCCGAGGCGGACGCGATTCGCTCCGAACGTGTTGGTCAGGATGATCTCGCTGCCGGCGTCCACGTAGGCGCGCGCGACGTCCGCCACCCGCTCCGGATGCGAGAGATTCCACAGGTCCGGGAACTCGCCCGGACCCAGTCCGCGTGCCTGGAGCTCGGTGCCCCATGCGCCGTCGGTCAGCACGAATCCGCGCCGCGGGCGCAACGCGGTGCGCGACCGGATCGCCTGGAGCAGCGCCGACGCGTCGCCGGAGAGCGGGTCCTGGGTCATCGGGCGGCTCGTCGAATCGGTCCTGGGAAAGCGATACTAGCCGGCGGGGCGCGAGACGGCCTTGACGCAGATCGTGACGCGAGCGCGCGAGACGAACTCAGCCGGCCGACCCGCCGTCCCGGGCCGCGGCCGGACGTGTCACCAGGATCACGCCGGCCAGCACCAGGGCCGCGCCGAAGAGCTGCAGCGCGTGCAGCGGCTCGCCGAGGATCGAAGCGCCGAGCGCGATGGTGAACACCGGACCGAGCGAGCCGACCAGCGAGGCGTGGTTCGCGCCCATCCGCTTGATCGCCTCGGCGAGGAGCCAGGTCGGCACGACGGTGACGAACACCGCCATGCCGAAGGCGACACCCTGGACCGCCGCCGGTTCGGCGAGCGCCGAGAACCGCCGGGTCAGCGCGAACTGGGACAGCACGAAGAACGCCGAGACGAGCATCGCCAGCGCGATGAAGCGCGACGAGCCCAGCCGTCCGATGACGCCGCCGGCGCCGACGAAGTAGAGCGAGTAGGTGCAGGCGGCGGCGAAGACGAGCCCGCCGCCGGTCAGCGTCGCCAGCGCGTCCCCGGAGACGTCGAAGTCGTGGCGGATCACCAGCGCGATCCCGGCGTAGGAGAGCGCCAGCGCCGCGCCGATCCGCCGCGTGATCGGCTTGCGATGCAGGGCGGCGGAGAGCAGCACGACGATCGTCGGATAGAGGAACAGGATCAGACGCTCGAGCGACGCCGAAATGTAGAGTAGGCCGACGAAATCGAGGAAGCTCGACAGGTAGTAACCGATGAAGCCGAGCCAGGCGATCGCGATCCAGTCGGCCCGGGTCGGCGCGGGCCGCCCGCGCCCGAACCACCAGGCGATGACGGCGTAGAACGGAATCGAGTAGAGCATCCGCAGCGCGAGGAGCGTGATCGCGTCGATCGCCGTCCACGCGTAGGCGAGCTTGATCAGGATCGCCTTGAACGAGAAGCCGAGCGTGCCGACGACCGCGCACAGCGGGCCGATCCACGCGCCGTGCGTCGCGGCGCGGGTGTCCCGGCTCACGTCCACGCGACGAGGCCGGTCGACGCGGTGACCAGCACGACCGCGCCGAAGGCGATCCGGTACCAGGCGAACGGCGTGAAGTCGTGGCGGCTGACGTAGCGGATGAGCCAGCGGATGCACAGCAGCGCGGCGACGAACGCTGCGGCGAAGCCGATGCCGATCGTGTCGAGGTCGGCCGAGGTGAGGAGCGCGCGGCTCTTCCACGTCGAATAGGCGCCCGCCGCGACCAGCGTCGGCACCGCCAGGAAGAACGAGAATTCGGTCGCGGCCCTGCGCGACAGCCCGAACAGCATGCCGCCGATGATCGTCGCGCCCGAGCGCGACGTGCCGGGGATCAGTGCGAACGCCTGGGCGACGCCGACCTTGAGCGCGTCGAGCGGCGTCATGTCGTCGACCTCGGCCACCCGCACCGCGCGCGGATCGACTCGCTGCCGCCGCTCGGCCCACAGGATGACCAGTGCGCCGGCGACGAAGGCGATCGCGACCGGGACCGGGGAGAACAGCGCGCGCTGGATCCACGATCCGAACAGGAACCCGAGCGTTCCGGCCGGCAGGAACGCGACCGCGAGGTTGAGCGCGAAGCGCCGCGCCGCCGGGTCGGACGCGAGGCCGCCGATCGCCCGGCCGAAGCGCGCGCGGTATTCCCAGACGACGGCGAGCATCGCGCCCGACTGGATCGCGAGCTCGAAGACCTTGGCGCGCTCGCCGGTGTAGCCGACCAGCGAACCGGCGACGATCAGGTGGCCGGTCGACGAGACCGGCAGGAACTCGGTCAGGCCCTCGACGATGCCGAGGAGGAGCGCGATGGCGAACGAGGGGGAGTCCACGAGGCGGCGGAGGCTCGACGCAGCGGCCGCCGGCCCGCGTACGGCGGGCGTCCGCGACTCGCGACGGTCGCGCCATTGTCGCACGCGCCGCCGGCGCGACGGCGCGTGCGACCGGCCGCGAGGCTCACAACTCCGCGCCCAACGCGGCGAAGGTCCCCTGGAGACGGCATCCGGAGTCCCAGGTCAAGTCCCAGGCGCCGGTCAGCATGTCGATGCGATTGAGGACGCCGCTCAGCGTCAACTGGCCCACGCGCCCGTTCACGCAGGCAACCGTGCCCTGGTAGCGGCCGATGCGCCCGACCTGCGAGTAGGACGCGAACAGGCCGCACTGAGTCACCACCGAGTCGCGGAAGCCGGTGAGCGTGATCGTCGCGGCGGCGCCGGTCTGGTCGATCGCGATCGACGCGCCCATCGTCGGAACGTCGCTGGGCACGCAGGGTCCCGACGAGCTGGTGCCCTTCCAGAAGAACGAGTATTCGCCGTCGTTGTCTTCGAGCGCGAGCGGCTGGCGGTTGATCGTCTTGGTGACCGCCGTCGGGCCGACGTTGTAGAAGAGCGTGCCGGTGCCCGGATTGGTCAGCTGGAAGGTCATCGTGCCGACGACGTTCTCGACGACCGCGGCCGGGTCGAACGGACCGCCGAAATACGGCCCGGTGGTCGCGCTCAGCGGACCGCTGAACGTCGGCGAACCCGGCGGAACGTTGTCGAGCACGGCGACGTAGAACGTCGGCTGGCTGGCGGCGTTGTAGACGTACATCGTCGCGAACACGGTGCCGCGGTTTTGGACGAACTGGATGCCCCAGCCGGACTCGGCGTTCGGCCACCAGATGTCGGTGATGTCCTCGGTCAGGTTCGTCTTGACCGCGTTCTCCGAAGGTCGGGCGGTGGCGGTGGCGGAAGGGACCGACGGCGTCTGCGCGCCGGTCGAAACGCTCGTGGCGACGCCGATCAGCGTGGCCGCGAGGAGACGGATGATCCGCATGATCTCTCCTTGGGGAGTGAGGGTCTGGACGGGCGTGTTGTTCGCGTGCCGCGATTCAGTTGGCGACGAAGCTGCCGAACACCGAGCAACCGCTGCCCCACTCGACGCTCCAGTTGCCTGCGAACCACATCTCCCCGCGGGTGATCTCGCCCAGTCGCAGCTGCCCGACATGCCCGGAAGGACAGGCGAGCGTCCCCTCGAAACGACCGAGGCGGCCGGTCTGCGAGTAGGTGGCGAACGCTCCACAGGTGATCGATGGCGTCGTTGACCGGATTCCTACGAGCAGGACGGTCGCGGCCGTTCCGGTCTGGTCGAACTGCACGACCACGGGATCGTCGGGGAACTCCTCGGCGACACAGGCGCCGATGACGAGGTGGGTGCGGAACCGGCCCAGAAAGGCGCCGCTGAAGCTCTCCAGCCGCAATGGTTGGCGGTCGATGAATTTGGTGACCTGCACGGCGCCGACGTTGTAGGTGAGCGTGCCCTCGCACCAGCAGCGAGAGTCGACCTCGAAGCGCATCGAGCCGACGACGGTCTCGACGACCGCCGCCGGATCGAACGGCGCGCCGAAATACGGCCCGGTCGTCGACGACAGCGGCCCGGTCCAGACGTTGCTCCCGACCGGCGTGTTCTGCAGCGAACCGACGTAGAAGGTCGGCTGACCCGCGGCGTTGTAGACGTACATCGTCGCGAACACGTAGTCGGCGTTGTGGACGAACTGGATGCCCCATCCGGATTCGGCGTTCGGCCACCAGACGTCGGTGAGATCGCCGGTCACGCCGGACTTGGCGGCGCCGGCGGTCGAGTCCGCCACCCAGCCCGGAGGCCCGGCCCGAGGCGCGCTACCAGCGAGGGGAACTCGGGCGGATGCGTTCGCTGCCGCGAGCGCGCCCGCGAGCGCGAACGCCGTCAGCGCCGCGGCGGCGATGGATCGGAACGGCATGGCGACCTCCAGCGAGAGAAACGAACGGTCGGGGCGCGGCCACAGGGGCCTGCCGCGGATTCGCGTCTTCTGGAGGAGCCGTTCTTGTTGGCGAAGCCGGACCGCGCCGGTTCACCGTGCGACGCGGGCGATGCCGTCGGCCATTCGCGGACCTCGCGCATCCCGGCCGTGGCGGCCGATTGGCAGGCGAAAGGTCTGGCTCGACGGCGCGGTGTGACCACCGGAAACGCCTCGGTCGATTGGTTGATATGAAGATAGGGGCGAGATCGCGGATCACAACCCCGACCGAGAACTCGGGCCGATCGAAACGGCGCGCCGATGCGCAGACCCCGCCCGACGCGGCCACCGCGGCCGATGCTCGGTCGTGCTGCGCCGCACAATTACGGCCCGCCGCAGCGTTCATGGAGTGACTACCGCCGCGGCCCTGGGCCCGGCGTCCGCCCGGGGTCGTCAAGCGGAAAATTCGACCGGCCGGCGACCGATCCGAGGGTTGACGTCCGGTTGCCCGCGGCGGCCGCCTCGTATAATCGTCCGGCCGACCCGCGCCCCGCGTGGGTGGACCTACGACGTGTCCTTCGCCAGCCGCCGCTACGCCGACGTGACCGTCGCCACTCCGACGGGGCGGATCAATCACGAAACCTGCGGCGGCCTCGAGCAGGCGCTGGCCCCGCTGGTCGATCCGGCGGCCTCTCCGGCCGGCCTGGTCCTCGACTTCTCCGGTGTCGACTACATCAGCAGCGTCGGCCTGAGGGTGCTGATGGTCACGTCCAAGTCGATGCGCGCCCGCCGGTCGCGGATCGCGATCGCGGCCCTGAAACCGGTCGTCGCCGAGATCTTCACGATCAGCCGCTTCGACGCGGTCCTCGATGTCTACCCGTCGGTCGCGGACGCGCTCGCGGCGATCTCGCCCGCGGCGCTCGCCGCCTGGCGCGCACGGGGATCGGAAGCCCGCGGATGAAGCTCGTCCGGTTCTGGGGGACGCGCGGCTCGCTGCCGGTCGCGCTGACCGCCGCCGATGTCCGCGCGAAGATCGTCGCCGCGCTCGTCGGCGCGCGCGGCCGGCCGCTCGCCACCGACGCCGACGTCCAACGCTACGTCGACGAAATGCCCTTCGAGGTGGCCGGCACCTTCGGCGGACACTCGCCCTGCGTCGAGATCGTCAACGGCACCGGCGATTACGTCCTGTGCGACCTCGGCAGCGGCGTGCGCCCGTTCGGCCAGGCGGCGCTGGCGCGCCATGGCAACGCCCCGCAGACCTACCACGTGTTCATGTCGCACGTGCACTGGGACCACATCATGGGGCTGCCGTTCTTCACCCCGGCCTACATCCCGGGCAACCGCGTCTTCGTCTACGGCGGTCATCCGCACCTCGAGGCGGCGCTGCGCCGGCAGATGGACGTGCCTTCGTTCCCGGTCGACTTCTCCTACCTGCGCGCCGACATCCGCTTCGTGCGCATCGAGCCGGGCGTGCCGGTCGACGCCGGCGGCATGACCGTCACCTCGAAGCTCCAGCGCCACGCCGGCGACTCCTACGGCTACCGGTTCGAGCGCGGCGGAAAGTCCGTCGTCTACACGACCGACTCCGAGCACAAGCTCGCCGATCCGGACGAGGCGCGCGCCTTCGCGACGTTCTTCCGCGACGCCGACGTCGTCGTCTTCGACGCGATGTACTCGCTCGCCGACGCGATCTCGGTCAAGGCCGACTGGGGCCACTCGAGCAACATCACCGGCGTCGAGCTCTGCCAGGCGGCCGGAGCGAAGCACCTGTGCCTGTTCCACCACGAGCCGGCGAACGACGACGCGGCGATCGCCGCGATGCTCGCCGACGCGCGCCGCTACGAGGAGATCACGCGCACCGGGCGGCCGCTCGCGATCAGCGCCGCCTACGACGGGCTGGAAATCGCGTTGTGACACGCTGGGAGGCGGCGCGCGCCCGGGCGGCGCGGGTCGGGACGGTCCGCATCGCCGGCCTCGCGGTGCTCTTCGCGCTGGCGGCGGTCCTCGCGCTCGAGCCCGAACCGCTCGCGCGGCTGCGGACCGCGGGATTCGACGCGTTGCAGACCGCCTCGCCGCGCGTTGTCAAGTCGATGCCGGCGATGATCGTCGATATCGACGAGAGGAGCCTCGAGGCGATCGGCCGCTGGCCTTGGCCGCGCAGCACGCTCGCCGAACTGGTCGAGCGCACCGCCGCGCACGGTCCGGCGGCGATCGGTCTCGACCTCCTGATGCCGGAACCGGACCCGGCATCCGCTGCGTCCCGGCCCGGCGGCCCGCGTCGCGGCCCCGCCGGATCCGGCGACGCCGCCGCGACGCTCGCGACCAACGACGAGCTGCTGGCGCGCGCGCTCGCCGCCGCGCCGAGCGTGCTCGCGTTCGCCGGCATGCCCGAACCGACCGGCCGCACGCTCTCGGTCGTGCCGGTGGTCGTCAGGCCCGGTGCGGGCACCGAGCCCAAGCCGCCACGGGTGCTCGCACTGGCCGGCGCGATGACGAGCCTGCCGCGGCTCGACGAAGCGGCGACGGGCCACGGACTCATTTCGGCGGAGACCGCGCGCGGAGTCACGCGCCGCGTGCCGCTGGTCGCGAGCGTCGGCGGCACGCTCGTTCCCGCGTTCGCGCTCGAACTGCTGCGCGTGGCGATCGGCGCGCCGCGCCTGGTCGTGACGACCACCGGCGCGGACGTCGAGACCGTCGTGCTCGACACGCTCGTCGTTCCGGCGGAGGCCGACGGCGCGCTGCGGATCGACTACTCGCGCCACGATCCGCGGCGGTTCGTCTCGGCGAAGGACGTCCTCGACGGCCGCGTCGACCGCGAGCGGCTCGAGCGCAAGGTCGCGATCGTGGCGGTGACCGGACTGGGCATCGCCGACCGCCACACGACGCCGCTGGGCGAACGCGTGCCCGGCGCCGAGATCCACGCGCAACTGGTCGAGAACCTCTACGACGGAACTTCGCTCAAGCGGCCGCGCTGGATGTCCTGGGCCGAGACGGCCGCGTTCGTCCTGCTGGGCCTCGTCCTCGTCTGGGCGACGCCGCGCTGGCGTCCGCGCCTCACCGCGCTCGCGGCGCTCGGTGGCGTCGCCGCGATGGCGGCGCTCGCGTTCACCGCGTTCCACGGCGGCCGGCTGCTCGCCGACGCGGCCACGCCGTCGATCGCGGTGGTCGCGCTGTTCGGCACGATGCTCGCGCTGACGCTCGCCGAAGCGAACCGCCACCGGCGGGTGCTCGAACGGGCGGTCGCGGCCGAACGCGAGCAGCGCGCGCGGCTCGCCGGCGAGCTGGAAGCGGCGCGCCGGATCCAGACGGCCACGCTGCCCTCGCCCGAACGGCTGCGCGGCGACCCGCGCATCGACCTCGCGGTGTCGATGATTCCGGCGCGCGAGGTGGGCGGCGACCTCTACGACTTCTTCCCGCTCGACGACAAACGCCTGTTCGTGCTCGTCGGCGACGTCGCCGGCAAGGGACTCTCCGCATCGATCTTCATGGCGGTCTCCAAGGCGCTGTTCAAGAGCGCGACGCTGCGTTCGCGCGACGCCGACCTGGCGGCGGTCGTGTCGGCCGCGAACGCCGAGGTGTCGCGCGACAATCCGGAGATGATGTTCGTCACCGTGTTCGCCGCCATCCTCGATCTCGACGACGGCGAGCTCGTCCATTGCAACGCCGGGCACGAGAACCCGGTCGCGTTCGACCCGGCGACCGGCGTCCTGCGCCGGCTCGCCGACGGCGGCGGCCCGCCGCTGTGCGCGGTCGACGAGTTCGGCTACCGCGACGCGACGACCGCGCTCGCATGCGGCGAGTGGCTGTGCATCGTCAGCGACGGCGTGTCGGAGGCGCAGTCTCCAGCCGGCGAGCTCTACGGCATGGCGCGCGTCGAGCGGACGCTTGCGCGGGTGGCGGGCGCCGCCGCGACCGCGCAGCGGGTGCTCGACGAGCTGCGCGCCGACGTCGATCGCTTCGTCGCCGGCGGCGAGCCCGCCGACGATGCGACGATCCTGGTCCTGCGGCGCGTGTAGGCGGGCCGCGCGCGGCCGCCGGGCGACCCGCTAACGAACGTAGATCTCGACTCGCCGGTTGCGCGGCTCGGCGACGCCTTCGGGTGTGGGCACCAGCGGCTCGCGCTTGCCGCGGCCGACGGCGACGACGCTGTCGGCGGCGATGCCGCGACGGATGATCGCGGCGCGCACGCTTTCGGCGCGCTGCCTGGCGAGCGTGTCGTTGAACGCGTCGCTGCCGACGCTGTCGGTGTGGCCGACGTCGACGATGACGGCGGCCGGGTGGCGGGCGAGCTCGGCGAGCGCGTCGTCGAACGCCTGCTTCGACGGCGGTGCGAGCTCGTCCGAACCCTCGACGAACTGGAGCGTGAACCGCGCCGGCTTCGGCGGACGCGCGGCGAGCGCTGTCTCGTAGCCCTTGCGCGCCGCGTCCGGCAGGGCGGTGTAGGTCCTCGGCGCGCCAGGCCGATCTCGACCGCGGCGTAGGGCTTGTCGAGCACGACGCGCTCGCCGTCCTGCGTGGTGACGCTGACCGCGGAGGGCGACCCGTCGGGCTGCGGCAGCAGCACGACGGTCGTCGTCGGCGTCGCGCAGGCGGCGACCAGCGCGAGCGCCGCGAGCGCGACGAGGATCCGCGGCAGTCTGATCACGGCTCGCGCGTCGCGCCGCCGTCGTCGGCCGACACGAGGAATTCGGTGCCGCGCACGCCCAGGATCGCGAGCGGCGTGCGCACCGTCATCGCCTCCGGCGACTCTTTGGCGATCCGGCCGGAGACGACCGACAGCGTTCCCCGCGAGAGCGACGAGTCGAATCGACCGCGGTTGGTCGTCGCGTCGTACTCGTAGCGGTCGATCCTTAGCGCGCTGGTCGCGCCGGCCGACAGCATCGAGTCGTCGCTCATCAGGATGCCGACCGAGCTCTGCGGTCCGGTGCGCACGACGTCGGCGGCCATCACCGGCGTGCCGACCCGCGCCGGCAACGTCGCGCCGGCGCGCTCGATCGTAACCGTTCCGGTCGCGACCTTGACTTTGCCGACCTGGGCGGTGGCGACGGGGGTGAAGGCGAGGGCGACGATCGCGGCCACGACCGGCAGCGTCGAGCGGGCGAGCGTTCGGAACGAGAGGGTCATCGGCATCTCCGGGACGGTCGACGGGGTCGGGCGAGGGCGCCATCGTGCCTCACCGGGCCGCGATTGTCGAACCGGCGAGCTTCAGCGCCGCGGGTCGACGCCGCGGACCTCGACGCGCACGCGGATCAGCTCCCGGTCGGCGCGGCACAGCGTGTCCTCGAGGCACTCGGGCGCGCGGCGCACCGCCCAGCCCAGCGTGAACGACGCCGGCGCCCCGTCAGGGCCGCTGCGCGACAGGCGCGCCGCGACCTCGCGGGTCGCGGCCTCGTCGAGATCAGGGAGCAGGATCGCGAACTCGTCGCCGCCGGTTCGGATCACCGGGTCCTCGGCGCGGACCTCGCGCGCGAGGAAGCGCGCGGTCTGCACGAGTATCCGGTCGCCGACGTCGTGGCCGTGCCGGTCGTTGAACTGCTTGAAGTGGTCGACGTCGACGACGATCACGCCGACCGGCGCCTCGCCGCTCTCGAGGCGCGGGATCGCGTCCTGCAGGTAGCGGCGGTTGTGGCAGCCGGTCAGCGGGTCGCGCGTGGCCATCTCGCGCAGCTGGCGCTCGAGGTTCTTGCGGTCGGTGATGTCGACCAGGATGCCGTGGAACACGCGCTCGCCGGTCGCCTCGTCGACGACCTGGTAGGCGGTGTCGAGCACGGTGCGCGTCGTTCCGTCGGTGCGCCGGATCTCGAGCTCGAATTCACGTACCGCGCCGTCGCGCGCGAGGATCGCGAGTTCCTCGTCGCGGCGCTGCGGATCGGCGAGGAGACTCTCGGCGGTGTAGGCCTGCAACGCGTCGAGCGACGCCGCCCCGAACATCTCGAGGAACGCCGGGTTGGCGTCGAGGATGCGCCCCGCGGCGTCGGTGATGTAGACGCCCTCGCGCAGGTTGTGCACGAAGCGCGCGAGCGTCTCGGAGTCGTTGAGGCTGTTCACGGAGTGGCTCGAAAGCCGGTCGACCGGGGAGCGGCGCGCAGCGGCGCAAGCCCCTTGTCGCCTGTCGGCCATCCTACCGCGTCCCGCAGGACTTTCCGACGAACGGGGCCCGCGCCCCGGCTCCCGGCCGGGTCGGCGTCAGGTCGTCGGCGGCGGGGAGCGCCACCAGAGCCGTTCGGCGCCCTCGCCGCGGAGCACCCGCCGCTGGATCGCGGCGAATTCCGGATCGGCGACGCCGATGTCGCTGACCCAGGCGACCGGGACGCCCTGGGCGAGCAGCGAGTCCTGGAAGGCGGCGAGCCGCCGGGTGCGCACCGTGTCCGGGGCGACGCCTTCGCGAACGCACCAGGCGGCGAGCGCGCCGGCGGCCTCGCCGATGTTCCACTCGACCGGGTGCAGCCGGTAGCAGCCGTTGGTGATATGCGTCGCGCCGAGGTTCTTCGCAGCGGCGATCAGGTTCGCGGTGCGCGCCGGGATCAGCGCGCCCAGCGGGATCTGGAACGGCCGCGTCCGGCAGCTGACGCCGACGTCCTCCGGTCCGGCCCGATGAATGTCGATCGGGTACCAGCCGATGCCGACCGCGTCGTCGAACGGCGCGGCGCGCGGTCCGGACTGGAACGCCGCCGAGACGTCCTGCTCGACGATGGTCCGCCGCGCGACGATGCGCCGCGACTCGCGGATGTACGGATAGCGCGACACGCCGTCCGCGGTGCCCATCGCGTCGCGGCGCAGCGCGAGTTCCGGCGCGCCCCGCCGGCCGCTCGCCGGCGCCTCGGTCTGGAGCCAGCGGAGGAAGCCGAGGCTGACGCGCTTGGCGTCCTGCAGCGCGATCGCGACCTCGTCCGCGGGGCGGTCGATCAGCGACCGGTCGCGATAGTCGTTGCCGGGCCAGTTGAAGAGCGTCAGGTCGTGCGGGACCGTCGGCGCGAAATATTCGGCGCACAGGAGCCGCCGGTAGGTCCACAACCCGCCCTTGGTGCCCGGGCGCGTGTCGTAGAGGTCGTACTCGAGCCAGCCGCTGGTCTCGCCGTAGATCTCGCCGCCGTGGACTTCGATCCTCAGGCTGTAGGGCTGGGCGGAGCGGTAGTGCGCGTACTTCGACGGCTCCGGATCTCGTGCCGCTCTCCGAAGGGCGCGCCGCTCGGCGACGAACGGAAGGTGAAGCTCTGCACGCACTGCGGTTTGGGGTCGGTCGGAGTTGCGCGTGCGCCTCGCCGGTCTCGCCGACCGTCTCGGCGCCGACGCGGTACTCGGTGCCGGTCAGCGGCAGCAGGTCGCCCAGCTCGGTCGCGTCGACGACGATGCGCGCCCGGACCTCGGTCGTCGTGCCGCGGTCGAGGTCGAGCAGCGTCACGCCGGTGACGAGGTCGCCGTCGGTACGCGCGGCGCAGGCGATCGTGCGGCGGCGGACCTGGAGCCGGCCGCGGTCGACCCACGCCTGGAGCCATGCCGACAGGATCGATTCGGCGACGCGGGGCTCGAAGGCGACCCGCGTGACCCAGCACTTGCCGGGGTTGAAATGCGGCGCCGTGCCGGCGGCGCCGGCGAGCGGCCGGTAGTGCGCGCGCAACGCCTCGCGCAGCGCGGTCCAGCTCGCGGTCCCGCCGGCGGATTCGATCAGCTCGTGCTCGTCGAGCGCGGAGACGCCCTGGGCGGTGAGCTGGCCGCCGATCCAGGCGGTCTCCTCGGTGAGGCACACCGTCGCGCCGTTGCGCGCCGCGGCGAGCGCGGCGGCGACCCCGCCGGTGCCGCCGCCGACGACCAGCACGTCGCAGGTGATCGTCTCGGCCGGCGCCCCCGACGGCACCGCGACGATCGCACGCGCCGGATCGCCCTCGGCCGGAACCCGCTCGACGTCGACGAGGGTCTCGCGCCGCCGCTGCATCCTCACTTCACCATCGTCGACGGCAGCCAGAGCGCGATCTGCGGGAAGGCGATCACGAGACCCAGCGCCACGACCTGGAGCGCGAGGTAGGGCCAGATCGAGGCGAAGATGTCGCCCAGCGTGATGCCCGGCGGCACGACGCCCTTCAGGTAGAACGCCGCCGGACCGAACGGCGGCGAGATGTAGCTGATCTGCATGTTCATGCAGAAGAGCACGCCGAGCCAGACCGGATCGAAGCCGAGCTTTTGGGCGACCGGCACGAAGATCGGAGCGGTCAGCAGCAGGATGCCGATCCAGTCGATGAAGCAGCCGAGCACGATCCAGATCAGGTTGATGACGATGATCACGCCCAGCGGGCCGACCGGCAGGTTCGCCATCGCGTCCTGGATCAGCTTGGTGCCGCCGGCGAGCGTGTAGACGCCGATCAGCGCCGACGAGCCGAAGAAGAGCCAGTAGAGCATCGTCGTCACCTTGGTCGTGTCGACGACGGCGCCCTTGACCGCGGCCCAGCTGAGCTTGCGGTTCCAGGCGGCGGCGACGACCGCACCGACGACGCCGACGCCGGCCGCCTCGGTCGGCGTCGCCCAGCCCAGGTAGAGCGTGCCCAGCACCGACAGCGCAACCAGTCCGGGCAGGATGAGTTCCTTGAGCAGCGCGAGCTTCTCGCCGAGCGGGATCGCCAGCTCCTCGGCGCTCGCCGGAGGCGCGATCTCGGGTTGCAGCCGGCAGCGCACGATGATGTAGACGATGTACATCGCCGCGAGCATCAGCCCGGGGATGACGCCGGCCATGTAGAGCTGGCCGATCGACGCGCCGGCGGTCAATCCGTACATGATGAACACGACCGACGGCGGGATCAGCGTCGCGAGCCCGCCGCCGGCGCAGATGCAGCCGAGCGCGAGGTCCTTCTTGTAGCCGCGCTGGAGCATCGCCGGCAGCGCGACCACGCCCATGGTGACGATCTCGGCGCCGATGACGCCGACCATCGCCGCCATCAGCGCGCAGGAGATGATGACCGCGACCGCGAGGCCGCCGCGCAGCCGCCCCGCCCAGACGTGCACCGCGCGGAAGATCGCCTCGGCAATGCCGGCGCGCTCGAGGACGCAGGCCATGAAGATGAACAGCGGCACGCTGACGAGGACGTAGTTCCCCATCAGCGTGAACATCCGGCTCACCACCAGGTTGAGACCGGGCAATCCGAACAGCCCGACGGTGAACACGACCGCCACCGCGCCGGTCGCGAACGCGAGCGGCAACCCGGTGAGCAGCGTCACCCCGAAGACCGCCGCGAACAGGAAGCTCAGCAGCTCGATGCTCACGGCGTGGCTCCCGGCGACGGACCTTCGTCGGGGACGTCGCGGACCACGCCCAGGTCGCGCAGCAGGTTGACGATTCCCTGGGCGAGCAGCAGCAGGCCCGCGAGCGGGATCGCCGCCTTGACCGGCCAGATCACCGGGTTCCACGGCGTGCCGGTGCCTTCACCGGAACGCAACGCGGCGATCGCGTCGGCGCCGCCGATCCACACCAGCGTCAGCGCGTAGGCGGCGAAGAAGACGAAGGTGAAGAGGTCGAGCAGCGCGCGTCGACGCGGCGAGAGCCGCTCGTAGATCACGTCGATGCGCACATGGCGCCGGTGCAGCAGCGCGTAGCCGCCGGCGATCAGGTAGGCCATCGCCGACAGGTAGACGGTCGTCTCGTTGCTCCACTGGGTCGGCGCGCTGAAGACGTCGCGCGCGACGACCTCCCAGACGACCGCCGCGGTGACGAGCAGGATGGTGAAGCCCCAGACGAGCCCCATCCGCTCGTTGACGCGGTCGATCGCGTCGCAGGCGCGCGCCAGCGCGCCCGGGGTCCCCGGCGCCGGGCCGGAGGACCCCGTGACCGAGGCGGTCATGCGATCAGGCCCAGTTCCTTCAGCCAGGCGAGCTGCGAGTCGTAGGCCTGCTTGGCGAGCGGGCTCTTCTTCGACCACTCTTCCCAGGTCTTGTGCGCGAGGTCGCGGATCTTGCGCATCTCGGCGTCGTCCCAGGCGATCCGGTTGATGCCCTTGCCCTTGAGCTCGGTCAGCACGCGGATGTCGTCGACGGCGACGCGCTGCACCTGGTCCCAGGTCCACTCGCGGACGCACGACGACACGATCGCCTTGACGTCGTCGGGCAGCGCGCGCCAGGCGGCCAGGTTGACCGAGAATTCCTGCACCGGCATCGAGTGCTGAACGATCGCCGGGAACTTGGCGACGTCGTGGAAGCCCATCCGCTGGTTCATCGAGATCGTCGCCCAGTCGGCGGCGTCGACGACGCCCTTGTCGAGCGCCGAGAACACCTCGCCGCCGGGCAGCACGACGATCGAGGCGCCGAGCTTGGTCAGGATCTCGGCGGTCATGCCCTGCGGCGAGCGGAACTTGACGCCCTTGAAGTCGGCCATGTTGCGGATCGGCTTCTTGGCGACGATCGACTCGACGCCCCACCAGCTCACGCCGACCGGATAGATGTTGTACTTGGCGTAGGCCTCGCGCAGCATGGCGAGCCCGCCCTTCTGGTAGTACCAGGCCTCGGCCTGCCACGGATGGCTGTAGCCGAAGACGAAGTCGCTGATCACCGCCAGGCCGGCGTCCTTGCCGGTCCAGTAGCCGGGCCACGACGAGTGCGCCTGCAGCACGCCGGCCGACACCGCGTCGAGCGACTCGAACACGCCGGTGACCGCGCCGGCGGCGAACGGCTGGATCTCGAGGCGGCCGTTGGTCGCCTTGTTGATCCGCGTGCAGAGATCCTCGAAGCACTTGTAGGTGAGCTCGGCCGCGCTCCACATCGATTGCGCGCGCCACTTGGTCGTCTGCTGCGCGCGCACGATCGCCGGCGCGCCGGCGATGCCGGCGCCCGCGGTGACGGCGGTCGCCGTGCGCAGGAATTTCCGCTTGTCCATGGACTCCTCCTCGATGGTTGGTCCGATCGATACGATCGCGGCTCGCGAACGGTCGGTCGCCGGCGTTGGTGGGCCGAGGGCGACGCTACTATACTTGTGCCATGGCAGCAACGACTCCGAGCGGCCCGCAGCGCGGAACCCGGGTCCCGGCGCGGGCGCGGCGCGGCGCCGGCAAGCCGGCGAAGCGCGCCCGCAAACCCGACGCCGGCGCCGCGAAATTCCCGGCCGCGAGGGCTCCGGCTGACGCATCGCAACAAAGCCTCGCCGAGCAGGCGTTCGCGTCGCTCGAGGAGCTGATCGTCACGCTCGAACTGCCGCCCGGCAGCCTCTGGTCCGAGGCGATGCTCTCCGAGCGGCTCGGCATCGGCCGCACGCCGGTGCGCGAAGCGGTCCAGCGGCTCGCCGACAACCACCTGGTCGTGATCCTCCAGCGGCACGGCATCCGCATCGCCGAGGTCGACGAGCAGGACCAGCTCCTCGTGCTCGAGGCCCGACGCGAGCTCGAGCGCCTGATCGCCGTGCGTGCCTCGCGCCGCGCCTCGTCCGACCAGAAGCGCGCGATCGCCGAGCTGTCGCGCGAGCTGCGCGAGGCGGGCGAGCGGCGCGACGTCAAGGGATTCCTGCGGCGCTACTTCGTGGCCAAGAAATTCCTCGCCCACTGCGCGCGCAACCGCTTCGCCGCGCAGGCGATCGAGCCGCTGCACACCTTGTCGCGCCGCTTCTACTTCATGCACTACGAGGAGCTGAACGACCTGCCGGAGGTCGCCCGGCTGCACGCCGAACTGCTGCGCGCGGTCGCGCGCGGCGACGAGCGCGCGGCCGCATCCGCGTCGGATCGCCAGCTCGACTACGCCGACGCGTTCGCCAAGCGGATCATCGCGCGCGAGTTCTAGTTCCGAGCGTCCGCCGCGCGCGCCGCGGTTGACCCGGCGCTGCCATGTCACTACCATGGCAGCCCGATCCGCGCCGCCGACTCCGCCGCGAGCCTCGCGACGCGCCGTGCATGCCCCCGGAGGCGCCATGGCTTTGACCCCCGCGCAAGTCGAGCAGTACAACCGAGACGGCTACCTGACGCCGATCCGCGTGATGAGCGCGGCCGAGGCGCGCCGCTTCCGCGACCGGATGGAGGCGAGCGAGGCGCGCGCCGGCGGCCCGCTGCAGGGCAACTTCCGGCACAAGACCCACCTCCTCTACACCTGGGCGGACGAGCTCGTCCACCACCCGGCGGTGCTCGACGCGGTCGAGAGCGTCCTCGGCCCCGACATCCTGTGCTGGAACACGAACCTGTTCGCCAAGGAGGCCTCGAGCGCCGGCTTCATCTCCTGGCACCAGGACTCGACCTACTGGGGGCTCGACCCGTCCGACGTGATCACCGCCTGGGTCGCGCTCTCGCCGTCGAATCCGAAGAGCGGCTGCATGCGCGTGATCCCGGGCACGCACACGGTGGACCAGCTACCGCACGTCGACACGTTCCACAAGGACAACCTGCTGTCGCGCGGGCAGGAGATCGCCGTCGAGGTCGACCTGGCGAAGGCGGTCGACATCGTGCTCGAACCCGGCGAGATGTCGCTGCATCACATCAAGCTCGTCCACGGCTCGGAGCCCAACCGCGCGAGCGACCGGCGCATCGGGCTCGCGATCCGCTACATCCCGACCTACGTCCGCCAGACCAAGGTGCGCGATTCGGCGGTGCTGGTGCGCGGCGTCGACCGCTACCACCACTTCGACTACGAACAGCGTCCGAAGGCCGACGCCGACGTCGCCGCGCTCGCCGCGCACAAGGACGCGATGGACCGCCAGGTCGCGGCGCTCTACCAGGGCACCGACAAGAAGGCGTTCCGCGCCTGAACGCGGCGCCGACGTCCCCGCCGCGCGGTCGCGGGCGCGTCGCGGCTACGCGCGCCAGGGACGTGAGAGCAGTTCGCGCATCCGGCCGACGGCGTCGTCGAGCGCGCGCTGCGAGGTCAGGAGCAGCCGGTCGAGGCGCGCCGCCTCGGCCGCTCCGAGATCGAGCCGCGCCATTTCGGCGCGCCAGGCTTCCGGCGACATCGTCTTGATGCGCTCGGCATGGCGGTCGATCGCCCGCTCGAAATGGAGCCGGTTGCGGACCGGATGCAAGGTCAGCGGCCGGGCGCGCTCCGTCTCCCGCAGGCGAGCGAGATCGAGCGGCTCCGCGTCCCGCAGCGGCAGCAGCCGCCAGTTGTCGACGTAGCCGGGGTCCGCGCCGGCGCGCATGAACCGGGCGAGCGAGACGTTCTCCGGCTCGGCGTCCAGCGCCGCGCCGAAATCGAAGAACATCGGGACGCCGCCGACCAGGGCGCGGTTGAACCCGTGCGCGTCGCGCCGGCGGATCCAGAGCGAGAACACCATTTCGCCGGCCACCGCCTCGGCCAGCGTCCGCAGCGGCAGCTCGTCGACGTGGTGGTCCTGCGCCAGTCGCACGAGCCAGGCGTCGTCGCGGTCGAGGTCGAGGCCGGGGAGTCTGCGCGCGAACCCGCGCAAGGGCTCGGCGTCGATACGCCGGATCTCCGGGATGTTGAGCCATCCGCGTCCCAGCGCGTACGCGAGGGCTTCGCGCGCGCCGCGCCCGCGCGGGGCGGACTTCACCAGCCAGTGCTTCCCGTCATGTCGGACCACCCGCGTCGCGTAGCGATCGTTGCCCCAGTGGTCGACCAGCTCGGGCTCGACATCCGCCAGGAACGCGTGATCGGCCCTCGCGAAACCCACGGGAACGGACACGGAAGCGCCGCGGCGCGTTGCCGGCGGCCGCGCGGCGGGGTCAGCGGCCGCGGTTGAGGATCTCGAGCGCGCGGTTGACCAGGTCGTCGCCGTCGTCGGGAACCGAGCCGCGCGGTGTCATCCGGTCGACGACCTGCGGCAGCGCCGACGACACCTCCTCGGCGACGCGGTTGCGCGGCAGGCCGATCTGCTGCGCGATCGAATCGAGCTGCCCCGATCCCAGCACCTTCGACAGGATGTCCGGGTCGATCGGCAGGTTCTGTCCGGTCGACACCCAGGAATCCGCTTGCCGCCCGTAGCCCGCCTGCTGGAACTGCGACAGGAGGCCACCCAGCCCGCCGTTGCGCTGGAGCATCTGGAAGATCGCCGCGAGCAGCGCCGCCGCTCCGGCGCCGCCGAGCGCACTGCCCGTGCCGCCGCTGCCGCCCGCCCCGGGCATGCCCCCGCCGAGCGCGCCGCCCAGTCCGCCCAGTCCGCCCGAACCGCCGAGGCCGCCGCTACCGGCGCGTCCCCCGCCGAGCGCGCCGGCGAGCGCGTCGAGATCGAGGCCGCCGGGCGCACCGCGCGAGCCGCCCTGCGCCATGCCGCCCAGCACCTGTCCCAGCAATTGGTCGAGCATGCCCATCGTCGTCTCCTGTAGGCGTCGCGGCCGTGTCGCCGCCGAGTCCGTCCGGGTTCGACGCGCGACCGCCTCCGATACGCAGATTCTGCCCGCTGCGCGGAACGAGTCAACCGCCGCGCGGGCTGTTCGCGATCGAGTCGATCAGCGCCTCGAGCTTCGCCACCCGCGCTTCGAGCGCCGCCAGCCGGTCGTCGTCGCCGCAGGTCAGTCCCTGCCGGCTGTCGCGCTCGTCGTCGACCGGCGCGCTGATCGCCGGTGCGCCGCCGATCAGGTGCATCCAGCGGTTCTCGCGCGAGCCGGGCGCGCGAGGCAGCTCGACCACCAGCGCGCCGGCGGGCCGGTCGCGCAGCTCGGCGAGATACGCCTCGACCGACGAGATGTCGGCGAATCGGTGCAGACGCTCGGCGTTGATCCGCAGCTCGCCGGGTGTCTGCGGTCCGCGCAGCATCAGCGTGGCGACGAGCGCGGCCGACTCGGTCGGGATGCCGAGCACGCGCGGCAGGTTGTGCGAATAGCGCATCACCCGGCCGCCGGAGGACTCGACGACCAACGAGAGCGCGCGCAGGTCGTCGAGCGCGGTCTGGACGTCGCGTTCGGTGAGCTCCATCAGCGGCGAGCGGCTCGTCTTCTGGTTGCTGCCGGAGACCAGCGCGTTCACCGACAGCGGGTAGGTGTCGGGAACCGTGCGCTCCTTCTCGACGAGCACGCCCAGCACGCGAAGTTCGTTCGCGGTGAGCTCGCGGGGGAGGTTCGGGGCGGCCATCGGGTGCTTCCGGTCGATCGTCGATTCCGCCAGTGTAGCGCCGGGGCCGCGCGCGTGGTCCCCGGCGTGCGAGCCCGTGACGCGGGCGGGGTGGTATCGTGGCGGCATCCGAACCCCCGGCGAGACGCGCGATGGCCCGCGAGAGCGACGTGACCAACATGGCGGTGTTCTGCGACTTCGAGAACGTCGCGCTCGGCGTGCGCGACGCCAACTACGAGAAGTTCGACATCCAGAAGGTGCTCGAGCGTCTGCTGCTGAAGGGCTCGATCGTCGTCAAGAAGGCCTACTGCGACTGGGAGCGCTACAAGGCGTTCAAGGCGCCGATGCACGAGGCGTCCTTCGAGCTGATCGAGATCCCGCACGTGCGCCAGTCGGGCAAGAACTCGGCCGACATCCGAATGGTCGTCGACGCGCTCGACCTCTGCTACACGAAGTCGCACGTCGACACGTTCGTGATCATCAGCGGCGACTCCGACTTCTCGCCGCTGGTCTCGAAGCTGCGCGAGAACGCGAAGACGGTGATCGGCGTCGGCGTCAAGAACTCGACCTCGGACCTCCTGATCGCGAACTGCGACGAATTCATCTACTACGACGACCTGGTCCGCGAGCAGAAGAAGCGAGCGGCGAAGAAGGCGGCGCCCAAGGCGAAGTCCGAACCCAAGGCCGAGGTCAAGGCGGCGGCCGAACCGAAGGCCGACGCCAAGGCGAAGCCGGCCTCGAGGCGTCGGGCTGCGAAGGGGCGCGCGACGGCGGAACCCGCCGCCGAGCCGATCACGGATGCGCCGGGCGAGTCGGCGTCCGAGGCGGCGAACGAGGGCGCGCCGGTCGCGAAGGGCGACGAGGCGCGCCGCGCCGAGGCGATCGAGCTGATCGTCGGCACGGTCGAGGCGCTCGCCGCGGAGCGCGGCGGCGACGACAAGGTCTGGGGCTCGATGGTCAAGCAGGCGTTGAAACGCGTGCGCCCCGGATTCGCCGAGTCCTACTACGGCTTCCGGTCTTTCAACGCGATGCTGGAAGCGGCGCGCGACGCCGGCGCGCTGGCGCTCGAGCGCGACGACAAGTCCGGCGGCTACGTCGTCCGGCTGGCCGAGTAGCGCCGGCCCGGCGCGGGCGGGGGCGCCCCTGCCGGCGAGCCGGCGGGACCGGGGCGACGACGCGTCGGAGACGGTTGAATCCGGGCGCGATCGGGCGCACATTGGATTCGTGAGCCGGGGCACCGGCCGGAATCGAACCAGGCGGGTGCCGCGGCGGGCGGCCCGCGCGGGCGCGGGTCGCCGAGCAGGACTTCGGGACTCGATCAGGACTTGACATGCGCGCCCTCCGCCCGGCCGCCGTGGCCGGCTCGTTCTACCCCGGATCGCCGGCGATGCTGGCGAAGACGGTGCGCGTCTGCCTCGACGCGGCCAGCGCCGGCCGCGGACCGGCACCCAAGGCGCTGATCGTCCCACACGCCGGCTACGTCTACTCGGGCGCGATCGCCGCCTCGGCGTACGCGCGGCTCGCCCCGCTGCGCTCGACGATCCATCGGGTCGTGCTGCTCGGACCCGCCCATCGCGCCTACGTCCGCGGTGTCGCCGTGCCGTCGGTCGAAGCGTTCGTCACGCCGCTGGGCGAGGTGCCGGTCGACCGAGAGGCGATCGCGTCGCTGCGCGACCTGCCCCAGATCGTCGTCGACGACGTGGCGCACGCGCACGAGCACTCGCTGGAAGTCCAGCTGCCGTTCCTCGAGACCGTCCTCGACGAGTTCCGGGTCGTTCCGCTGGCGGTCGGCCAGGCCGGTCCCGGCGAGGTCGCGCCGGTGATCGAGCGCCTGTGGGGCGGGCCGGAGACGCTGATCGTCGTGTCCTCGGATCTGTCGCACTACCACCGCTACGACGAGGCGCGGGCGATCGACCGCGCCTCCGCCGACGCGATCCTGTCGCTGCAACCGACGCTTGACCACGACCAGGCCTGCGGCGCGACGCCGGTGAACGCCCTTCTCTCCTGCGCGCGTCGCCGTGGCCTGTCGGTCGAGCTCCTCGACCTGCGCAATTCCGGCGACACCGCCGGCGACCGCTCGCGGGTCGTCGGTTACTCGGCCTTCGCTTTCAGCGAGGGCGCCCGCGCATGAACGCGAACGCGACCCTCGCTCCCGGCGCGACCACCGATCTGGGTGCGACGCTGCTGGCGCTCGCGCGCAGCGCGATCGCCGAGCGCTTCGGACGACCGGAGTCCGCGGCCGCCGGCCACCCGGCGCTCGAACGGCCGGGCGCGACCTTCGTGACGCTCCAGCAGGCGGGTGAGCTGCGCGGCTGCATCGGCAGCCTGGAGGCGCACCGATCGCTCCATCTGGACGTGCGCGCGAACGCGCAGGCCGCGGCGTTCCACGACCCGCGATTCGCGCCGCTCACCGCGCGGGAGCTCGAGATCACGCGCGTCGAGGTGTCGCTCCTCTCCGCGCCCGAGCCGATGATGGTCGCGAGCGAGCTGGCGCTCCTGGCCGCGCTGCGCCCCGGGGTCGACGGGCTCATCCTGTCGCTCGGACCGCGCCGCGCGACCTTCCTGCCGCAGGTCTGGGAGTCGCTGCCCGATCCGGTCGAGTTCGTCGCGCATCTCAAGCGCAAGGCCGGGCTGCCGTTCGACGACTGGAGCGCGGAGATCCGCTGCTCGCGCTACACGGTCGCGAAGTGGTCTGAGGACGACGCGCCGGCGCACGCGACGGCGGCCGGCGGATCGGGATTGCGGCGATGAGCGCGCATCCGGGCCGCTGGTGGCACACGCTCGACGACGGGCGGATCCAGTGCGATCTGTGTCCGCGCGACTGCAAGCTGCACGAGGGCCAGCGCGGCGCCTGCTTCGTTCGCGCCCGCGAGGGCGATCGCGTCGTGCTGACGACCTACGGCCGCTCGTCGGGCTTCTGCATCGATCCGATCGAGAAGAAGCCGCTCAACCATTTCCACCCGGGCTCGCCGGTGCTCTCGTTCGGCACCGCCGGCTGCAACCTCGCCTGCAAGTTCTGCCAGAACTGGGACATCAGCAAGTCGCGCGAGATGGACACGCTGATGGACTCGGCCTCGCCCGAGGCGATCGCGCGGGCCGCCGTCGACACCGGCGCGCGCAGCGTCGCGTTCACCTACAACGATCCGGTGATCTTCGCCGAATACGCGATGGACACCGCCGATGCCTGCCACGCGGCCGGCGTCGCGACGGTCGCGGTGACCGCCGGCTACATCGGCGCCGACGCCCGGCGGGAGTTCTTCGCGAAGATGGACGCGGCGAACGTCGACCTGAAGGCGTTCACCGACGATTTCTACGTCAGGCTCTGCGGCGCGCGGCTCGATCCGGTGCTCGACACGTTGAAGTACATCCACCACGAGACCGCCTGCTGGCTCGAGCTCACCACGCTGCTCATCCCCGGCCGGAACGACTCGCCCGCCGAGATCGAGGCGATGAGCCGCTGGATCGCCCGCGAGCTCTCGCCGGACGTGCCGCTGCACCTCACCGCGTTCCACCCCGACTACAAGATGACCGATTTGCAGCGCACGCCGCCGGCGACGCTGACGCGCTCGCGGGAGATCGCCCGGGCCGAGGGGTTGCGCTACGTCTACACCGGCAACGTCCACGACCGCACCGGCGGCACGACGTTCTGCCCGGGCTGCGGCAAGCCGGTGATCGTGCGCGACTGGCACGAGATCCTCTCGTACCAGCTGACCGGCGGAGGCGCCTGCCGGCAGTGCGGCACGGCGATCCCCGGACGCTTCGGAAGCTTCGAGCGCGCCTGGGGCTCGAGGCGCGTGCCGGTCAGGATCGGCGTCGCCGCGCGTTCCTGACGCGAAACCGCGGGGTCCGGCGTCAATCGCCGCCGGTGGCCGCCCAGACCTCGGCGGCGAATTCGCGCATCGACACCCATCGCTCCAGACGCTCGTCGCGCAGCATCCGCCGGAAGCGCGGCTCGAATCGTCCCCGCCCGCCCTCGGCGTCGATCAGCGACTGGACGAAAGCGACGAACCGACGCCGGTCGCGCTCGACCCGTTCGAGCGTGCGTGAACGGATGGCGTCGCGAGGCGGCGCGCGGACACGGCAGGCCTCGACCGCCGCGCGGATCGCCTCGGGGTCCGGCGGCACGATCGTCCAGGACTCGGGGTCGACATGGTGGTCGCGCCCGCCGCGGCAGGGTGTGGCGACGATCGGCAGCCCGGCCAACTGGTATTCGACCGCGACGCGCATCGCCCCTTCGCGCGGCGAGAGGCACAGGCCGACCCGCGAGCGCGCGTAGACGTCGTTGACCTGCCGCGGCGAGAGCCGCGCGCAGCCGGCCGGGGTCAGGCGGTTGATCAAACGCCCGCCCGGTACGCGGCGCTCGAGCGCTCGCACCGCGTCGTGGAACGCGCCGACGTCGTGTTCGCCGGGATCGCGGTAGGCGATGAACGCGACGCGCTCGATCCGCGCGGCCAACTCGTTGCGCTTCTCCGGCGACAGCCGGGCGTTGTAGACCGCGTCGAACTGCGGCCGCACACGCGGCCGCGGCCGGAACACGTCTTCGCGCAGGAACAGGTTCTGGTTGTGCGTGTGGGCGGATAGTCCGAATCCACGGAGCTTCGCGGTCTCCTCGTCGATGTTGGCGAGCCATTCGAACCGATGTTGCGGATGCGCGGCCATGAAGGCGTGCGCGTCTTCGGCGAGCTCGCGCGCCTCGTCGTCGTCGGCGACGCTGCCCTTGGCGATCAGGAGGAAGGTGACGCGCCGCCGACGGAAGAGTGGCGCGAGCGCGGACGCGCTGCCGAACCGGAACCGTCGGCCGGTCCAGCCCAGGACGATCGGCGGGTCGGTGCACAGGAGGCTCGCGTAGTTGCTGCCCGGCTCGATCGTCGCCAGGAGCGACGCCGGCGCCGTCGCCCGCCGACGCCACGGGAAGGCGAGGTCGAGGCCGGACATCGGGATCCGCACGGAGTCGACGCCTGGAGACGACCTAGTCCCGCCAGTCGCGCCGCCGGGGCACGCGACGCAGCACGGCGCCGCGTTCGTCGGTCAGGTAGTCGTAGCCGATGCCCGGCTGCCAGCGCGCCTGCGGATCGAGCGCGAGGTAGCGGTCGCGCCGCGCGATCCGGTCTTCGGGACGGATCATCCGCAGGTGGTAGACGACGAGATCGGCGGGTGGAAACCGGCCGAAGACCCGACCCTGCAGCGGTGCCTTCGACGCGTGCAGCGGCCGCTCGTCGAAGCGGTGGTCGGCGCGGGCGCGGAAGAGCCGTGCGACGCGCTTGCGGCCCCAGACGCCGTCGGCGCGGTAGGTGTCGCTCGTCCCCCACAGCTCGCGCAGCGTCAGCGCGTAGGCGGTCAGTCCGAGGAGGCGGCCGCGTCGGATCACCCGCTCGGCGCGCTCTCGGAAATCGCGCTCCAGCCGCTCGTCGGCGTCGATCGCCACGATCCAGTCGGCGCCGTGCGCGAGCGCCGCGGCGACCAGCCTCCGGTGCCCGCCGGGCTCGTCCCAGCGCTCGCGATCGGTCGGATTGCGCAGGACCTCGATCACTTCCGGCGCGCCCGCGAGGATCTGCGCCGTTCCGTCGGTCGAGCCGTCATCGAGCGCGACGATGCCGTCCACCTGCGCACCGACGTTGCGCAGCATCGCCTCGATGCGGTCTCGTTCGTTGCGGACCATCGTCGTGGCGATCAGGCGCACGCGGCGGCGCGGCCGTTCCAGCGGATTCCAGCGGCCCGAAGGCACGCGCAGCAGCGCCGACCGCAGGCGCCGCGGCCACGACCGGTCGCCGAGGATCGCGCGCGCGCGCCCTCGATCGGCGCCGGCCTCGGCGACGAATCCCGCCTTGTTCGCGCCCTCGATCAGGACCATCACCGGCAGGTAGGACGCGAAACGGGCGGCCGACCCGGTCTGCGCCGCGCGCCAGACTGCCCAATAGAGCGCCGAGAGCTTCGAGACGATCCGCATCCGGGCCAGGCGGGCGAGTCCCGGGGCCTCGGCGCCGTGTTTGGCGTAGTAGCGCCAGCGGAAGCGCCCACTGCGATAGGCGGTGGCGAGCGCCGCGGCGAGCTTCGTCTCGTATCGATGGCCGATCCGGTGCCCAGGGTCGTAGTGGATCGCGACGCCGGCGGCGCGCAACCGGGCGGTGAAGTCGGTGTCCTCGGCGCGCTCGAACGACTCGTCGAAGCGGCCGACGCGGTCGAAGACCCCGCGGCGGAACGCCGCGGCACCGGCCGCCTCGAGGCCGTGGTCGGTCGTCACCGTCTCGGCTCCGCTCTTCAACCGCCGCCAGATCGCGCGATGGCCGCGGAAGCGTGTTCCGTCGGCGATCCGTCGCCGCTCGCTGGCCTCCTGGTAGGCGTGGAGGACGCGGCTCAGGTAACGATCATCGGCCGGGGCGAGCTTGAAGCGCACGACGCTCGCGTCCGGACGGTTGCGGAAGAACGACACGACGGTCCGCGCGTAGTCGGGCGCGAGCACGTAGTCGTCGGCGACGATCGCGATCGGATCGCCGCGCGCGTTCGCGAGGCCGGTGTTGCGGGCGGCGCCGATGCCGCCATGCGGGCGCGGGCAGTAGCGCACGCGCGGATCGACCGCCTGCCGGCGGCCCACCATGGTCGCGGTGGCGTCGGTCGAGCCGTCGTCGACGACGATGATCTCGATCGGCACGCCCGGATCGGCCTGCGCGCCGAGCGATTCGAGGCAGCCGGCGAGCAGTTCGGCCCGGTTGTACGTGAGGACGACGATCGACAGCAACCGGATCGCCGGTGCCCGCGACGCCGGGCCGTCGTTCGAGGTGGCGGGCGGCGGATCGGCGACGACGTTCATCCTCGGCCGGCGACGTCCGCACCGCGCGGCGGCGCGGCCTTCGCGGTACGGGCCGGCAACGCAGTATTCGACGCCGGCCGGCGGTCGTCAACCGCCGGCCGGGAATCCTCAGGCGCCGCGGGACGGGCGGGCGGGCGTGACGCGCCGGCGCGGGTGTCGCGCTGCCGCGCCGAACGCGATCAGGACGCCCAGGGCGAGGAGCGCCGCCGGCGACAGCCCGGGCACCGGCAGGCTCGGCCGCGCCTCGCGCGGGGGCGCGGCGCCGACCTCGAGACTCGCGGTCGCGAATCCGCCGGTTCCGCCCTCGATCGAGGTCACGTTGCCGCTGACGTTGTCGGCCGGGCCGACCGCGATCGCCACCACCACCACCGAGATCGTGCAGGACGCGTTGGCCGCCAGCGAGCCCGCCGACAGGGTGATCGACGCTCCGCCGGCGGTCGCATCGACGACGCCGATGCAGTTGCTGTTGGTCTGCGGCGGCGAGGCGAGCGTCAGACCCGCGGGCAGGGGATCGTTGAACGCGACGCCGCTGAGCGCGCTCGCCGTGTTCGGATTGACGAGCGTGAACACGAGCGTCGTCGTCCCGCCGAGGGAGACGTACGGGGCGCCGAACGCCTTCGAGATCTGCGGCGGGGCGATCGCCAGCACCTGCTGCTGGCTGGCGTTGTTCGATCCGTCGGCGTCGTTCGACGCGGTGACCGTCGCGTTGAGCGTGACCGGGCCGGGGGCCGCCGGCGTGAAGCTGACCGAGCAGCTCGAGATCGAGGCGCCGATCGCGAGCGTCGCGTTCGTCGCCGGACAGCCGGTCGACACCGCGCCCGGAGGCAGCGTGCCGGTGAACCGGCAGTCGACGTCGGCCGCCGCGGCCGGCGATTGCGCGCTGTTGCTGCAGGTGAGCGTACAGGTGACCGGCGACCCGACCGGCACCGATGTCGGCGTGCAGGAGATCGACGAGGTCGTGTCGGCCAGCGCTGCGGCGAGGACGTAGCCGGTGTCCTTGCGTGCGCTGCCGCCGTCGGGAACTTCGACACTGGCGGGATCGGTGTTGCCGGGGGCGAGCACCAGTCCGCCGCCGAGCGCCGAGGAATCGACGTCGACCTGCGCGGTGCCGGCGGCGACCACGCGGCGGAACCGACCGGCCGCGTCGGTCCATTCGACGTAGGGTGCGCCGTCGCCGCCGGTGATGTCGACGCGGACGCCGGCGAGCGGCAGGTCGACGTCGGGGTCGTACGTGCCGTTGCCGTTCTGGTCGCGGAACACGACGCCCTCGACGAGGCCGGTGCCGGAGGCGAGGACGGTGACGTCCTCGGCCGGGGTCGCGAGCGGATCGAAGGCGGTGACGCCGACGGTCGGCGGGACGCCTCCGAGTTCCACCGCGTTCTGGTAGGTGCCGGGGCCGGTGGTCGTGGCGATGTCGGCGTCGAAGGTGATCGTCAGCGTCGCGCCGCCGGCGACGCTGAGCGCGCTCCATGTCGGCCGGGCGTGCTCGAGGTCCAGCGGATCGAACGTCGGCTCGACCGGCGAACCGGCGACGCGGCCGCTGCCGGCCCGGTAGGTGAACCCCGCCGGGAGCGAGTCGGTCGCCGAGAATCCGGTGACCGGCGAAGCGAGCGAGTTGGTAATCACGATCGTGTAGCTCGCGATCGTGCCGGCCGCCCTCACCGGAGTCGACGTGCTCTTGGCGACGACGAGTCCGCCGACCGCGATTTCGGCGCTCGCCTGGGCCGCCGGGACACCCGGGGACGAGACGGTCGCGGTGTTGGTCGAGGCGCCGCTCGCCGTCGGAATCGCGACGACTTCGACGACGCCGCTCTCGCCGGGCGCGGCCGCTCCGATGGTCCAGGTGACGCTGCCCGGGGTCCCGACCGTCGGGGCCGCGGTCGGCGACGGAGTCGCGCCCGCGTAGAGCCAGCCCGCCGGCAGCGTATCGGTGATCGTGACCGCGCTCGCGACCGCGTCTCCGTCGTTGCGCCAGGTGATCGACCAACGGGCGCCGGCGATGACGACCGAACCCGCGCTCGCGCTGACCGCGGCACCGACGCCGATCTGCTGGCCGGCGACCGAAGTGACGGTCACGATCGGGTCGTCGGCACCGTTGAGGATCCGGATGCGATCGCCAGGGACGAGGAACGCCGCCGAGGCGACCGGCAACGTGGTCTTGGCGGCGACCGTGGCGGTGAGCACCGTCGCCGGGAACGGCAGGCTCGAAGGGCCGGCCTTGATCAGCGCGAGCGATGCGGCGGCGTGCCCGCTGCTCGAGGCGTTCGCGGACGCGGACGGCGCGTTCGAGGCGATGACGCTCGCCAGGTTGTCGAGCGTCGTGTCGCCCGGCGGCAGTGCGGTGACGGTCGCGGTGAACGCCACGGTCGCGCTCGCGCCGGCGGCGAGCGTGCCGATCGCGAAGACGACGCGGTTGGCCACCGGGTCGAATCGCGCGGTTCCCGGACCCGGCCCGGTGATCGCCGCGAACAGCAGGTAGGACGGGATCGGATCGGTCACGACCACATCGGCGGCGGCGGACGATCCGCCGTTGGTGACCACCAGCGTGTAGGTGATCGTTCCGCCCGGGGCGACCTGCGCCGGCGCCGAGGTCTTGGTGATCGACAACGACGGCACGCCGTTGACGGTGACGCGCGCGTTGGCGCTCGTGCAGCCGGCCGGCGGCGTCGCGCCGGTGCAATAGGTGTCGTCGGTGACGCTGGCGGTGTTGTCGAGGAGGGTGACGCCCGCCGGGACGCCGGTGGCGGCGATGTCCAGATCGAGGGTCGCGGTCGCGTGCGCGCCGGCCGCGAGGACGCCGACGTTCCAGACCAGCGTTCCGGGAGGCGATTGCCCGCAGCTTCCCTTGGTCGCCGTGCAGCCGCCGTAGGTCGCCCACGCCGGATCGGGGAAGTCGTCGGTGACCACGACATTGGCGGCGGCGCCGGTGCCGACATTGACCACGGTCAGCGTCCAGGTGACCGTGTCGCCGGCGACCGCGGTGGTCGGATTCGCGGTCTTGGTGACGACGAGCTGCGCCGATCCGACCGGGCCGCTGCCGAGCACCTTCGTGGCGGCGCTCGCCGACACGGTCGCGGTCTGCGTACTGGCGATCGTCGCGGTGTTGTCGATCGACGTCGCGGCGCCCAGGTCGTCGGCGAGGGCGACGACCAGCGTCACCGAGCCCGACGCCCCGCCGGCGATCGAGCCGAAGTTCCAGGTGACCGTACCGCCCGAGCCGACCGCAGGCGTGGACGTCGTCGTCGCCGCCGGCGACGAGGACGTCGACACGAAGGTCGTGCCGGCCGGCAGCGTGTCGCTGATCGTGACGCCGGTGGCGGCGGTCACGTCGCTGGTGTTCGCGTAGCCGATCGTGTAGGTGACCTGACGCCCGGTCCCCTGCGCGTCGACCGAGGCCGCGCTCGCCTTCTTCTGCAGCACCAGGTTGGCGGGCGCCGGTGCGCAGATGCGCACGTAGCTCTGCGCCGAATTGACCTGCAGGTTCACCGTCGTGCTCTTGTTGGCGTTCATCAGCGCGGTCACGACGATCAGCAGCCGGTGGCCCTTCTGCAGCGAGCCGGCAGGCGCGACGCCCGACAGCGACACCGGCGGCGTCGGCGAGCCGTTGTCGACGTACGACGCGGAACCGAGCAGCGTCTGCGCGCCGTTCGACGGGTCGTAGTCGTAGACGCGCGCGGTCAGCGTCATGCCGGCGTTGACCTGGTTGGCGACGCCGGACTTGGTGTAGTAGATCTGGCCGCCGAGCGTCGAACTGCCGTCGAAGGTGACGAGCTGGCCGGACACCGGGTCCTGGTAGAACCGGGCGACTTCGGTCTCGACCGGACTGCCGCTCGCGGCGATGAACGTCGACACATCGGCGGTCGCGCCGGACGGCACCGTGGTCGTCAGCGTGCGCTGCGGTCCGGACAGCGCGGTCGCGGTGCCGATCAGGTTGCCGGAGAGCACGCCGACGTCGACCGTCGATCCCTCGAGGTAGTAGTTGCGGCAGACGGTGCCGGTCTGGGCGACGCCGACCTCGGTCGACGCCGTGACCGGCGTGCCGCCCGCCCAGTCGATCGTCGCGGTGTTGGTCGCCGGATTCGCGGCGCCGACGTAGGGCGACAGTGCGCGGGCGGCGACTTGCACGCTGCCCGAGCCGCCGCTCGGCACCGAACCCAGGTTCCAGGTCACCGTGCCGTTCTGGCCGACCGTCGGCGCGCTCGTCGCGACCGGCGTCGAGGAGACGTAACCGAAGCCCGACGGCAGCGGGTCGCTGATCACGACCGAGGTCGCGGCGCCGGTGCCGACGTTCGCGTAGCCGATCGTCCAGGTCACCACGCCGTTCTCGGCGACGAGCGCCGCGTCCGAGGTCTTGGTCAGCGTGAACGCCGGTGCCGCCACGCTGACCGCCACCGTGCTCGAGGCGTTCGCGGTCGCGTGGGTGGTGCCATCGGGCGCGATCGCGTCGAGCGACGCCTGGTTGGTCAGCGACGACGACGAGTAGCCCGGATCGACCTCCGCGACCAGCACGACCGTGCCGCTCGCGCCGGGCGCGAGCGTTCCCAGCACGATCGTCGCACTGGCGCCCGAACAGGGAACCGGCGGCGCTCCGTCGATCGAATAGCTGACGCAACTCGCGCCCGACGGCAGCGTGTCGACCAGCGTCGCCGAGGTCACCGGCACCGACGAGTCGTTGGCGTAGGCGAGCGACCACGCCACCTGGCCGCCGGGCGCGACCGCGTAGCTGTCCGGTGTCTTGGCGAGCGACACGCGTGCCGCGTCGACGCTCACCGACGCGGCGGCGCTCGAGACCGCGCCGGCGTCGGTTGTCGCGGTCGCGACGTTCGCGTAGCGGCCGGCGATCGGCGACGCGGTGGTCGTGAACGCGAGGACGAGGCTCTGGTTGTTCGGGACCGACAGTCCGGCACCGAACAGCCACGACACCGTGCCGGTCGCGCCGCCGACCGGCGCGCTCGACGGGGCGACCGGAGCGCCGCCGAGCGTGACCGATTGGGTCGCTCCGAACGCGAATCCGCTCGGCAGCGGATCGTCGATCCGCTCGAGGGTCACCGGCGAGCCGGTCGCGTTCGCGAGCGTCACCGTGAAGGTCACCGTGCCGCCGGTCGCGACCGCCGCCGGCGACGCGGTCTTCACCAGCGTCGGGGCGGTGCCGCAGGCGTTGACCGCGACGTCGATCAGCGCGGTCTGCACCCCGGTGACCGCCGGGTTGCCGTACCAGTTCTCGGTGGCGCCGGGCGCCGGCGCGATCGCGTGCGCCGGGAACGCCGCCGCCTGACCCGGGAGCCAGTCGCCGGCGCCTGCGCTCGCCCAGGTCTTGGTCGCACCGTCCCACGTCCAGGGATTGATGTAGATCTGGCCGAGCGACGCCGGGTCGGCGCTGCCGGTGACGTACGAATAGGTCCGGTTCGCGACCGGCGCGTCGGGCGTCCCGTCGTCGTGCAGCGTCGGATCGTCGACCGCCTGGACGCCGATCAGGTACTGGCCCTTCGGCAGGCCGGTCGCGTTCCAGGACCCGATCCAGGTCGAGAGCGTGCCCGGTTTCAACGTCGCGCTCGCCGCGAGCGTCCAGGCGCTGGCGCCGTCCCCGGCGGTCGTGCCGTCGCCGTCGACATCGTGCCAGTAATAGAAGCGGACGCCCTTCACCGTCGGCACGATCACGCCGTTCGCGTCGACGTGCAGCGTGTCCTGGACCTTGGCTTCGAGCGCGTAGGACCCCGGACAGGTCGACGGCGGCGTCGCGGTGACGCTCGAAACGATCGGCTGCGCGTAGGGCGTCGGCTGGTCGAACGAGATGTAGTCGCCGAACGGCGCCGGTTTGCTCGCGTCGGCCACCCAGGCCCGCTGCAGCGTGCAGTCCTTCTGGAACGGGTTGTTCAGGCTGTTCGCCGTGCAGAACAGCATCGAGATCGGCGTCGAGCGGGTGATCTTCGGCCCGTTGAGCGACGGGTTGGGCCCGGTCGGCGACGCGTCGAGCATCCGGATCGGGATCTGGTAGTCGACGAAGTACTCGTTGCACGGACTCGAGGTCACGACGCGGGCGCGCGACGTGCCGTAGTCGTACGTCGTTCCCGGGACGTTGCTGCCCGCCGGCCAGGTCGTCACCGGCGTCAGGCTGTTCTGGAAGTTGAGGATCCGGGTTCCCGACACGAACGCGGTCGGGTTGTGGGCGATCAGCTTGATCGAGGGATCGTTGACGTAGTCGATCGACTGGGTCGGGATGTTCCCCCAGATGCCGGCGAGCATGTCGACCGCGTGCGACGGATCGCCGGACGATCCGTTGAGATGCGCGGCGATGTCGCGGTAGCCGTCGCCGTCGATGTCGAAGAGCACCGTCCACAGCGCCGAGCTCCACGGGTCGCTCGACGAGTAGTTGCCGGCGGACGGGCCGGTCGCGTAGGTGTTGGCGATCTGCTCGACGCGCCAACGGAACATGAGCACGTCCTGCGCCGCGTCGGTCGGATGCCGGTACAGGAAGTAGTAGATGCTGGGGTAGGTCTTGTCGACGCACGAGGAGGCGACGTTGACGTAGTTCTGCGGCGCGGTGCCGCCGTTGGACGGATCCTGGACGCGCGGATCGGTGACGCCGGCCTGGAAGCGCGAGTACAGCTTCCAGTCGCCGCAGGCGTGGCCGCACTGCGCGATGTCGGCGGGTTCGGTCGGCCAGGCGACCGGCGGGAAATGGGCGGCGCCGCCGCCCCAGGTCGGCGGATACGGGTCGGCGATCGCCGGGCCGGTCGACGAGCACAGCACTAGACCCAGGACGAGCGCCTGGAGGAGCTTGGAGCAGAGCGACGACACGAGAGGACCCTTGTCCGGAACGCCGGCGGCGAGGACCCCACGGTAATCCGGAGTCCCGCGGCCGATATCGGCAAACTGAGCCGGAAATAGAGCCCGATTCGCGCCGTTTCGCGCGCGAAATGTCGAAATCGCGCCGCTGGAGCGGTCGCGCGAGGCGGAGCGGCCGGGACGGCGTCGGCCCCGCACCCGGCGGCGCGTAGGACGAACGCCGACGCGACCGGATGACGGCGTCAGCCGGTGCGCCCGAAGTCGGGCTTGCGTCGCTCGCCGAACGCGGCGATGCCTTCGCGCGCGGCGGCGGTGCAGGCGCTGGCGCCGAACGCCTGGTAGCCTACTTCCAGCGCGGCGGCGAGCGTGGTCGCCGCGGCGGCGTCGCGGATCGCCGCCTCCATCAGCCGGATCGATTCGACCGAGAGCGGGAGGCCGTTCGCCGCCACCGGCTCGATCGGCGCGAGCGGCGGGATCGCGATCGCGCCGTCGTGCCGCGGTGGCGGCACGGCGGCGAGCGCGCGCACCTGCGCCGCCGCCTCGTTGACGAGCGCCGGGACGTCGGCGGCGAGCGCGGCGACGACGCCCAGTTCGCGGGCGCGCGCGGCGCCGAGTTTCTCGGCGCGGCGCAGCATGCCGTGGAAGACCTGCGCCGCGTCCGGCCAGCGGCGGTAGGGCACGACCATCGCGCCGATGCCCGGCAGGATGCCCAGCGTGATCTCGGGGAACTGCATCCAGGCGTCGCGCACCGCGACGATCGCGCGGCAGCGCATCGCGAGCTCGAGACCGCCGCCCAGCGCGATGCCGTTCAGCGCCGCGACCACCGGCTTGTCCATCGCGTCGAGGTGGACCAGGAGCCGCGAGCAGTCGCGCGAGTACTGAACGGAGGCCGCGCGGTCGCCGAGCATCGACGGAAAGCGGCCGATGTCGGCGCCGGCGCAGAACGCCCGGGTGCCGTAGCCGGTGACGACGAAGCCGCGCACCGCCGGATCGGCCTCGTGCTGGAGGATGACCTCGAGGATCTCGTCGGTCATCTCGTCGGTCAGCGCGTTGAGCGCGTCGGGCCGGCGCAGCGTGATCACCTTGACGCCGTCGAGCTCGTCGACCAGCACCGTGCGCCGGTAGCGCGTGTAGTCGGCGAGCGGTCGTCCCGGCGTCGGCATGCCGGGCCGTTCGCGCGCGAAGCGGTCGAGCACGCGCCCGACCTCCGTCGCGCCCGCGGCACGCATCAGTTCGAGCGGTCCGCGCTTGAATCCGAGCGCGATCCGGCAGCCGAGGTCGAGGTCCTCGGGCGAGCCGATGCCGCGGTCGAGGATGTCGACCGACTGCGAGTAGAGGACGCCGGTGAGGCGATCGTCGATCGCGGCGGCGAGCGGCGGTTCGACCTCGACCGGTGTTCCCGGCGCCGGCGTGATCCAACGGTCGACCGAACGGAACACCGGCATCGGTCGGTAGTGCTCGCCCTCTTCGTCGGCCTGCAGCGTGTTGGTCTCGACGATGATCGGGTTGCCCTTGGCGAGATTGAGGACGAAGAACGGACCGGCGTGGACGTGGCGCGTCGCGACCGCGTCGATCTCGGCGGCGCTGGCGCGCTCCAGGAGCCGGCCCGCCTCGTTGCACCAGTTGTCGAAGACGCGGTCCAGCATGAAGCAGACCGCGTCGGAGGTGACCAGCGGCAGCTTGCCGGTCAGGCAGAAGACGCGGCGCAGGTGGTCGACGAGGTCCGGCCCGGCGCCCGGCCAGTCGATCACCTCGACCGCCGGGTTGCGCCAGGCCGGCGCGAAGAAGTGGGTGACCGTCGCGCGCTCGGGATGGCGCATCTGCGCGAAGATCCGGGCGGCCGGCAACGAGCTCGTGTTCGAGGTCACGAGCGCGTCGGTCGCGACCCGCTTCTCGACCTCGGCGAAGATCCGTCGCTTGAGCGCGAGGTTCTCGGTCGCCGCCTCGATCACCCAGTCGCAGCCGGCGAGGTCGTCGTAGTCGAGCGTGCCGCGGACGTGCCGCAGGACCGCCGTCGCCTCGTCCTCGGTCATCTTGCCGCGCGCGAGCGCCTTCTTCGCGTAGCCGCCGAAGCGTTCGAGCGCCGAGTCGATCGCCGCCTGCGCGACGTCGACGAGCGTGAGCTCGAGGTCCGGCAGCGCGCTCTTCAGGTAGTAGCCGATGTCGGGGCCGATCGAGCCGGCGCCGATCACCGCGACGCGGCGGGGCATCGGGCGGGTCGCGGGGGCGAGTAGCGGGTTCGCGTGTCGGGCGATCAAGGCGGTCTCCGTCCGGTGTTGTTCGTCAGCGACCGCGGCTCGGCGGTGCGCGGGTATCGTCGGTCAGCGGATTGTCGGCCCTGGGCAGGCTCGGGCGCACGAGGTAGGCCGCGAACGAACCGAGGTAGAGGGCGAACGCGGCGGCCCAGGCCAGGGCGGAAGCGGTGATCGCCCAGCGCCCGTCCGCGGCGAAGGCGGCGCCGACGCGCGCGACCGCGGCGACCTGGACGAGGAGATGCGCGGCCACGATCGCCGGCGACAGTACGAGCGGCCGGCCGGTGTGCTTGAGCACGACGCGGGTCAGCAGACCGATCATCATCGATCCGAGCGCGCCGACGGTGAACGCGTGCAGCCACGCCCGCGCGGCGGCCGGGTCGCCCGAGGCCGCGAGCCCGGCGAGCGCGAGCGCGACGACGAGCCACGCGTAGCCCGCATGCATCGTCCACAGCAGCGGGGCGTCGGCGACCCGCCAGCCATGCCAGCGGACCATCCGGATCGCGTTGAGCGCCGCGGCCGCGAACGCGGCGAACGCCCGTGTCGGCGGCGCGGCGCCGGCGAGGTCGAGGACCGCGAACACGACGATCGAGGCCAGCGCCGCGACCTCGAGGGGCATCTGCGCCGGAGCGAGGTCGCCGCGCCGATGGAGCCGCAGGTGGTTGCCGGTGAACACCGGCGTGAAAACACCGCCCGCGAGCGCGTAGAGGAACGCGAGCGAATGGACCATCGTCGAGCGGCCGAGCACCGATTGGCCGGACAGCGCGAGTGCTTCGCCGGCGAGGATGCCGGCGACGACGGTGACGAGCGCGAGGTAGCTGCGCTCGGCGACGCGCAGCAGCTCGACGGCGAGCCGCAGGGCGAGCGCGATCCACAGCGCGCAGCCGGCTGCGACGACCAGCACCGCCGGCAGCGCGCCCTGCGCCCACCAGCCGATCCGGCCGACGAGCCACAACACCGCGATCGAGGCGAGCCACGCCGCCCCCGGTTCCGCCGTACCCGCCCAACCCGGCAGCGCGGTCAGCACGATCGCGCAGACGATCGCGCCGGCGAAGCCGAACAGCATCTCATGGCCGTGCCAGCCGCCGACGCCCGCCGGCATCGCGTCTTCCGGGACGATCCCGGCGTGGATCGCCGCCCATGCCGCCATCAGCACGACGCCGTAGCCCACGCCCAGCAATCCGAACGAACGGAACGGGCTCGACCAGACAGGCGCGAAGGGAATCGGCGGCACGGGCGTGTCGGCGGACGGGGCTCCGGCCGGGGGCGGGGCGCGCCGCCGATTGACACCCGGTGCCCGAATGTATACCGTACCCCTAATACGGGATACTGACAACCCATGGCCCCGACGCTCAAGCCCGTCGATCGCCCGCCCGCGCTGGGCGACCGCGTCTACCGGACGCTGCGCGAGTACCTGGGCAGCCACGTCATCGTGCCCGGCCAGCGGCTCCAGGAGGCGGCGCTGGCGCTGCAGCTCGGCGTGTCGCGCACCCCGGTGCGAGAGGCGCTCGCCCGGCTCGCCAGCGAAGGCCTGATCGCCACCGATGGGCGCAGCTTCACCGTCCCGGTGCTCTCCGAGGCCGATGTCGACGAGATCTACGAGCTGCGCGGGCTCCTCGAACCGGCGGCGCTCGCGCGCGCCGCGACCGTGCCGCACCCGGCCGGTGCGCTGGACGCGATCGGCGCCTCGCTCGCGCGCGCCGAGGCGGCCGACCGCGCCGGCGACGCCGAGGCCTTCATCGAGGCGAACGCGCGCTTCCACGCCGGCTGGCACGCGCTGGTCGCGAACCGGCGGCTGCTGCGCGCGATCGACCTCACCGCCGGCCACGTCCGCTACCTGCGGGTGCTGACGCTCAACCATCCGGCCGGCCGCAAGGCGGCGTTGCCGGGCATGAAGAACATCCTGGCCGCGCTCTCCAGGCGCGATCCGGCCCGGGCCGCCGAGGTCATGGCCGAGCACCTGCGCGTCGCCCGCGAGCACCTGCGGATCGTGCTCGAGGAGATCGCCCACGAGACCGCGGACGGTCCGGCGTCACCGCCGGCGGCGCGCTGAGGGGGCCCCGCGATGGCGTTCAAGGCCGAGATTCCGTACGGCGCCTACTGGTCGACGCCGTTCGCGCGCTGGCAGGGGAGCCTCGCGCACCTGCACAGCGTCGAGTTCGCCGCGCAGGTCGCGAAAAACGAGCTCGCGCGCCGGCGCATCGATCCGGGCGCGATCGACCACGGCGTCCTCGGCTTCTCGGTGCCGCAGCCGCACTCGTTCTACGGCATGCCCTGGCTCGCCGGGCTGGCCGGAGCGGGGCGCCTCGCCGGACCGACGATCATGCAGGCCTGCGCGACCGGCGCGCGGGTGCTGCTGGCGACCGCGCAGGAGATCGAGTCGGGCATGGCCGAGGTCGCGATCGGCGTGTGCTGCGACCGGACGTCCAACGGCCCGCATCTGTACTACCCGAATCCGCGCGGGCCCGGCGGCACCGGCGCGCACGAGGACTGGGTGCTCGGCAACTTCGACTGCGATCCGCTCGGGCCGCACGCGATGATCGACACCGCCGAGCATGTCGCGCGGGAGCGGGGCGTGTCGACCGCCGAGCAGCACGATGTCGTGCTGATGCGCGAGGCGCAATACCAGCGCGCGCTGGCCGACGACAGCGCGTTCCTGCGCCGCTTCATGACGCTGCCCTTCGAGGTGCCGGCGGCGAACTTCCGCAAGACCCAGTCGACGATGAGCGGCGACGAGGGCGTCAACCGGTCGACCGCCGACGGATTGGCGACGTTGAAGCCGGTGCGTCCGGGCGGCAGCGTGACCTTCGGGGCGCAGACGCATCCGGCCGACGGCAACGCGGCGATCGTCGTGGCGGCGCCCGACCGGGCGCGCGAGCTGTCGTCGCGGCCGCAGATCGCGATCCGCCTGCTCGGGTTCGGGCAGGCGCGCGTCGCGCTGGCCCGGATGCCCGAAGCGACGCTGCCGGCCGCACGGCGGGCGCTCGACCGCGCCGGGCTCGCGATCGGCGACATCGATGCGATCAAGCTGCACGACCCGTTCACGGTCAACGACATCGTGTTCGCGCGGGAGACCGGCGTCGATCTCGCGCGGATCAACGACTACGGCTGCTCGCTGGTCTGGGGCCATCCGCAGGCGCCGATGGGGACCCGCTCGATCATCGAGCTCGTCGAGGAGCTGGTCGCCCGCGGCGGCGGACGCGGGCTCTTCGCCGGCTGCGCGGCAGGCGATTCGGCGATGGCGGTCGTCGTCGAGGTTGTCGAACGGCGCTGACGGGGCGCATGACGCCCCCGGCGGGGCGGGGCGCCGACCCGGGCACGGGCCGGCGGTTGACGGAGGAGGGCATGGATCTCGCGGGCTGGATCGATCGGCAGGCGGCGTTCGCGCCGCACAAGACCGCGCTCGTCTGCGACCGGCGACGGCTCTCCTACGCCGAGCTCGCCGACGAGGTCGCCGCCGTCGCCCGCGCGCTCGCCGCGGGCGGTGTCGGGCCGGGCGAGAGAGTCGCCCACCTGGGCTACAACGGCGCCGAGCAGATCTCGCTCTTCTTCGCCTGCGCCCGGCTGGGCGCGCTGTTCGTCCCGCTGTCCTGGCGGCTCGCGCCGCCCGAGCACGCGGCGATGCTCGCCGACTGCCGCCCGCGCGTGCTGGTCGTGACCGATCCGTTCGTCGCGCCGACCGTCGAGGTCGCCGCGGCCGCCGCGGTGCCGATCCGCGTGACCACCGGCGCGCCGCCCGCCGGCTGGCTCGACTGGGACCGTTTCGTCGCCAGCGGCGCGCGGGATCCCGCGCCGATCGACGATCCGCGCGCCGCACCGGTGCTGTTGTGCTACACGTCCGGCTCGACCGGCGCGCCCAAGGGCGTGGTCCACGACCAGAACGCGATCTTCCACAACGCGGTCAACAGCGCGCACATGCACGACCTCGGGTCGGGCGACGTGATCCTGACGACGCTGCCGCTGTTCCACGTCGGCGGGCTCAACATCCAGACGACGCCGGCGTTCCACGCCGGAGCGACCGTCGTGCTGCACCCGCGCTTCGACCCGCCGCGGGTGATCGACGCGATCGAGCGCGACGCCATCACGCTGACGGTGCTCGTGCCCGCGCAGCTCGAGTTGCTGGCGCGCGAACCCCGCTGGGCCGGCGCCGACCTGTCGGGACTGCGGGCGGTCACGACCGGCTCGACGATCATCAACGACGGTTTCGTGCGCCGGAACCTCACGCGCGACGTACCGCTCCTGCAGGTCTACGGGTCGACCGAGACCTGCCCGATCGCCGCCTACCAGCGCGTCGCCGACGCGCCGTCGCATCCGGGATCGATCGGCAAGGCGGCGCTCCACTGCGAGATCCGGATCGTCGACGAGGCCGGCCGCGACGCCGCGCCCGGCGCTTCCGGCGAGATCTGGGTGCGCGGGCCGAACGTGATGCGCGGCTACTGGATGAAGCCGCGCGAGACCGCCGAGGTGCTGGCCGGCGGCTGGTACCGGACCGGCGACGTCGCCCACGCCGACGCCGGCGGCTGGCTCGCGGTCGACGGCCGCCGGCGCGACGTCATCATCTCCGGCGGCGAGAACGTCTATCCGGCGGAGATCGAGAACGTGCTGGTCGAGTCGCCGCAGATCGCCGAGGTCGCGGTCGTCGGCCGGCCGGACGAGCGCTGGGGCGAGGCGATCGTCGCGGTCGTCGTTCCGGCGGACGGCGCGACGCTGACGCGCGAGTCGGTCTGCGCGCTGCTCGAGGGCCGCGTCGCCCGCTACAAGCATCCGCGCGACGTCGTGTTCGCGCAGAGCCTCCCGCGTACCGCGCTCGGCAAGGTGCGCCGCGAGGACTTGAAACGCCTGGCGCGCCGCGAGAGCGTCGCTCCGCCGGCCTGAACCTGGAGCGAGGGAGCGACGATGGGCGCCCGGATCGGCATCGACGTCGGTGGCACGTTCACCGATTTCATCCTCACGCGCGACGGCGCGCCGCCGCTGCTGCACAAGGTGCTGTCGACGCCCTCCGATCCGTCGATCGCGGTCGTGACCGGGATCGAGGAGCTCGCCGCGATGGTCGACCCGCGTGCCGGTCCGGCGGCGTTCGCCGCGTCGATCGACACGATCGTCCACGGCACGACGGTGACGACCAACGCGACGCTGACGCACACCGGCGCGAAGTCGGCGCTGCTGACGACCGCCGGCGTGCGCGACGCGCTGGAGATGCGTCGCGGCATCCGCGAGGCGCAGTACGACAACACCTACACCAACGTCAAACCGCTGGTGCCGCGCTACCTGCGTATCGGTGTGCGCGGGCGCCTCGACCGCGCCGGTCGCGAGGTCGAGCCGCTCGCGCACGCCGACGTCGACGAGGCGATCGCGCTGTTCCGCCGCGAAGGCGTCGAGGCGGTGTCGATCTGCTTCCTGCACTCGTACGCGAACCCGGCGCACGAGGAGGCCGCCGCGGCTCGCGTGCGTGCGGCCATGCCGGGCGTGTTCATGACCGTGTCGTCGCGGCTGATGCCGTCGATCCGCTTCTACGAACGGATCTCGACGACCGCGCTCAACTCCTACGTCGGGCCCAAGCTCGAGCGCTACGTCGAGCAACTGGTGCGCCGTCTCGCGGCGGCCGGCTTCCGCGGGTCGCTGCTGATCATGCAGAGCAACGGCGGCGTGATGTCGCCCGACGTCGCACGGGCGAGTCCGGCGCTGACGCTGCTCTCCGGCCCGGCGGGCGGCCCCGGCGCCGGTCTCTTCTACGCCAAGGCGCTCGGCGCCGACCGCGCGATCACCACCGACATGGGCGGCACCAGCTTCGAGGCCTCGGTCGCCGTCGGCGGCCCGATCCTCGTCAACGACGGCGAGATCGCCCGTCACAAGATCGCGTTGCCGATGCTCGACATCCACACGATCGGTGCGGGCGGCGGGTCGATCGGCTGGATCGACCCGGGCGGCATGCTGCGGATGGGACCGCAGAGCGCCGGCGCCGATCCCGGGCCGGCCTGCTACGGCAAGGGTGGCCGGCTGCCGGCGTCGACCGACGCGAACCTGGTGCTGGGATACCTCGACCCCGAGTACTTCGCCGGCGGGCGGATGCGGCTGTCGACGACCGCGGCGCGCGAGGCGATCCGCGCGCACATCGCCGAGCCGATGGGCCTGTCGATCGAGGCGGCGGCCGCCGGCATGTTCCGAGTCGTCTGCAACAACATGGCGCAGGGCGTGCGCGAGGTCACGATCAAGCGCGGCTTCGACCCGCGCGAATTCCCGTTCGTCGCGGCCGGCGGCGCCGGTCCGATCCACTCGTGCCAGATCTGCAACGAGCTCGAGATCCCGCTGCAGGTCGTGCCGCGCGAATCGTCGGTGCTGTGCGCGATGGGGATGCTGTTGTCCGACCTCCAGCACGACTTCGTGCGCACGTTCGTCTCGACGCTCGCCGCGCTCGATTGGAGTGGCCTCGACACGATCGTCGGCGAGATGATCGCCGAGGGCGACCGCCAGCTCGCCTCGGAGGGGATCGCGCCCGCGCGCCGCCGCCATCTGGTCACGCTCGACTGCCGCTACGCCAAGCAGTACCACGAGGTCGGCGTCGCCGTCCCGCGCGAGGCGCTGCGCGCGCGCGACGCGGCGGCGATCGCCAGGGGCTTGCACGCCGAGCACAACCGGCTCTACGGCTATTCGCTCGAGCACGAGAGCGCCGGCATCGAGGTCATCAACGTGCGCGTGCAGTCGACCGGCGCGGTCGACAAGCCGTCGCACCCGGTCGAGGCGTGGTCGGACGCCGACGCGTCTTCGGCGCTCAAGGGCCGGCGGCGCGCGTGGATCCCGGAGGACGACGCCTTCCGCGACGTCCCGGTCTACGACGGACACGCGCTCTCGTACGGCCAGCGGATCGCCGGACCGGCGATCGTCGAGGAGGTCACCACGGCGATCGTGCTCACCGGCGGCTGGGACGCGATCGTCGACCGCTACGGCTCGTTCGTCCTCTACCGCAAGGGACGCGAGGACCTGATCGCGTCGGTCGCGGCCGCGCGCGAGCGGGCGACGGCGGCGTGAAGGAGCAGACGATGAAGATCGACCCGATCCTCCTGTCGGTGTACGCGCGGACGTTCAAGTCCATCACCGACGAGATGAGCATCTCGATGCAGCAGACGACGCGCTCGCCGATCCTGTGCGAGGCCAAGGACTTCGTCACCGGGCTCTACGACGCCGATGGCCGGATGCTCGAGCAGACCGAGAACCTGCCGATCCTCGCCTTCTCGCTCGCCCCGGTGTGCAAGCACCTGAAGGAGAAGTTCGCCGACGAGATCTACCCGGGCGACGTCTTCTTCCACAACGACGTGTTCAGCCTCGGCAACCAGAACAACGACGTCGCGGTGTTCAAGCCGGTGTTCTTCGAGGGTCGGCTCGCCGCCTGGACCGCG
This sequence comes from Burkholderiales bacterium, assembly GCA_046347725.1. Classification (GTDB taxonomy): domain Bacteria; phylum Pseudomonadota; class Gammaproteobacteria; order Burkholderiales; family Casimicrobiaceae; genus VBCG01. The sequence goes on along the minus strand of JAXMFN010000018.1, from coordinate 5,587 downwards.
GTCAAGGGACACCAGGCCGACATCGGCGGCGCGGTCGCCGGCGGCTACAACCCGAACGCGACCGAGGTCTGGCAGGAGGCGCTGCGGATCCCGGCGGTCAAGGTGATCGAGAAGGGGAAGCTGCGCAAGGACGTCTGGGAGCTCATCTTCGCCAACATCCGCCTCGACATCGTCCGCCACGACATGCAGGCGGAGATCGGCGCCTGCACGATCGGCGAGCGTCGTTTCGTCGAGCTGCTGGCGAAGTACGGTCGCGACCACTTCGAGGCGCACAAGGTCGCGCTCTTCGACGCGACGCGGCGGATGATGGAGGCGGAGATCGCGAAGATCCCGAACGGACGCTACTCCGGGGAGGGCGCGGTCTACTACGACGGGCGGCACGAAGGCTCGAGGTTCACGATCCGCGTCGACATCGACGTCACCGACCGCAGGATCCGCTTCGACTATTCGCGCACCGACGCGCAGACCAACGGCTTCGTCAACGGCACGTTCACGTCGAGCGCGTCGGCGACGATCCTGACGCTGCTGCAGATGATCAACCCGGACATCCCGCACAACGAGGGGATGGTCGAGCCGGTCGAGATCGTCATCCCCGAGGGCACGATCCTCAACGCGTCCTATCCGAAGGCGACGACCTTCGGCAACCACCTGTGTCCGCCGAACGCCGACGCGATCCAGCGCGCGCTGGCGCCGGCGCTCCCCGACCGGGTGACCGCCGGCTGGAACAACCTGCTGTGCTCGCTCACCACCGGCATCGACCCGGAGAAGAAGGACAAGTACGTCGACATCGGCTTCATGGGACTGAAGGGCGGCTCAGGCGCGATGAAGGGCACCGACGGCTACGACCACATCGGCATGATCGACGCCTCCGGAGGCCTGCTCGACCAGGACTACGAGATGTTCGAGCAGCAGACGCCGCACCGGCTGGTCCGCCACGAGTTCCTGACCGATTCCGCCGGTGCCGGGCAGTGGCGCGGCGGGCTCGGCGTCGAGACGATCTTCCGGATCGGCTCGGACGACACCCAGCTCGTGACCTTCGGCGACGGCGACTTCGAGCCGGCGTTCGGTCTGTTCGGCGGCGGCGACGGAACGCTCAACTTCATCCGCCTGGGCTACCCGGACGGCCGCACCGTCGTGCCGAAGAACAAGGACCTGATCACCGGGGTGCCGAAGGGGACCGTCTACCACCAGCAGGCCGGCGGCGGCGGCGGCTACGGCGACCCGAAGCGACGCGACCGGGCGAAAGTCCGCGAGGAGGTCCGCGACGGCGTGATCTCGGCGGCGGTCGCGCGCGAGGTCTACGGTGTCGCCGACGTCGCCGGCGCCGACGACTGACCGGACGCGATGGACCATTCGCTGACACCCGAGCAGTCGCAGATCCGCGACACGTTCGCGCGCTACGTCGACCAGAAGGTCGCGCCGCGCGCCGCCGCGATCGACGAGGCGCACGCGTATCCGCGCGAACAGGTCCGCGAGCTCGCCGACCTGGGCTTCTTCTCGATGCGCTACCCGGAGGAGGTCGGCGGGCTCGGCCTCGACCTGTCGACGTTCTGCCTCGCGCTCGCCGAGATCGCGCGCGGCTCGATGTCACTCGCCGGCTGCGCCGCGATGCAGGCGCTGATGGGCACGAAGTTCCTGCACCTGCTCGGCGGCCCGGACATCGTCGGGCGCCTGTTCAAGCCGGCGCTCGCCGGCGAGAAGATCGGCGCGATCTGCATGACCGAGCCGAACGCCGGGTCGGATCTCGACGGCATCGCGACCACGGCGCGCAAGGTCGACGGCGGCTACGTGCTCGACGGCCAGAAGACCTGGGTCACCGCGGCGCCGGTCGCCGACTTCTTCACCGTGTTCGCGCGCGCCGGCGACGAGCGGAAGCTCACGATTTTCCTGGTCGAGCGGAGCTTCGCCGGACTCGCAGTCGGCCGGGCGATCGAGAAGATGGGCGTGTGGGCGCTGCCGACCTCCGAGCTCGCGCTGTCCGGCTGCTTCGTCCCCGACAGCCACCGGCTGTCGCGCGTCGAGGGCGACGGCGAGGAGCATCTGCGCAAGACGCTGGCCGAGATCCGGATCATCACCGGCGCGATGGCGCTCGGCGTCTCCGCGGCGGCGATCGCCGAGGCGACGCGCTACGCGTCGGAGCGCAAGCAGTTCGGCAAGCCGATCGACCGGTTCCAGGCGATCCAGACCAAGCTGGCCGACATGGCGACCGACCACGAGGCGGCGGTCCACCTGGTCCGCTACGCCGCCTGGCTGAAGGACGCCGGGAAGCCGCACCACAAGGAGGCGGCGATGGCGAAGCTCTTCGCGACCGAGGCGGCCGCCCGCGTCTGCGACCAGGCGGCGCGCGTGCTCGCGTCGTACGGTTACGCGATGGAATTCCCGGTGCAGCGCTACCTGCGCGACGTGCGCTTCACGCTGATCGGCGGCGGGACGAGCGAGATCCTGCGCCTGATCATCGCCAAGGAGATGTCGAGGTGACCCGATGAACGCTCCGGCGCGCAGGCGCCCGATCCGCGTCGTGCTCGCCAAGCCGGGCCTCGACGGGCACGACCAGGGCGCGAAGGTCGTCGTGCGCGCGCTGATGGCGGCCGGCATGGAGGTGATCTACACCGGGCTGCGGCAGACGCCGGAGCAGGTCGCGCGGATCGCGCTCGAGGAGGACGTCGACGTGGTCGCCCTCTCGTCGATGGCGGGCTCGCACCTCGCCTTTTGCCGGCGCCTGAAGCCGCTGCTCGAGGAGGCCGGGCTGACCGACAAGCTCTGGATCATCGGCGGCAACCTGCCGAAGCAGGACCACGACGCGCTGCGCGGTCTGGGGTTCCGGGGCGTGTTCCCGACCGGTTCGCGGCTCGACGAGATCACCGCGTACATCGAGGAGAACGTCGCATGAACGATCGCCTGCCCGACGCGGCCGCGCCGGTCGTCAACGAGTCCGGCATCGAGATCCGGCCGCTCTACACCGCCGCGGACGTCGAGGCGAGCGGCGGCCTCGACATGCTCGGACGCCCGGGCGAATACCCGTTCACGCGCGGCATCCACGCGCTCATGTACCGCAAGCAGCCGTGGACGATGCGCCAGTACACCGGCTTCGGCAACGCCGCCGACACCAACGCCCGGTTCAAGTACCTGATCGCCAACGGCCAGACCGGCCTCAACGTCGCCTTCGACCTGCCGACCCAATGCGGCCTCGACTCCGACGATCCGCTGGCCGAGGGCGAGGTCGGCCGGGTCGGCATGGCGATCGACATGCTGCGCGACTTCGAGATCGCCTTCGACGGTATCGACCTCGACAAGATCACCGTCTCGCTGACGGTCAACGGCTCGGCCGCGATCCTGATCGCGATGTACCGGGCGATGGCCGATGGCGCTTCGACGCCGAGTTGCTGCGCGGCACCGCGCAGAACGACATCCTGAAGGAGTTCGCCTGGCCGCGGCACCTGATCTTCCCGGTCGACGCGTCGGGTGGCCGCGCCTGGTCGGCGACACGATCGAGTATTGCGCGAAGCACGCGCCGAAGTACAGCCCGGTCTCGGTCTGCGGCTACCATATCTGGCGCGAATCCGGCGCGAACCCGGTGCAGGAGATGGCCTACGCGTCCGCGATCGCCTGCGCCTACGCCGACGGCGAGGTGCCGAAACGCGGCCTGCCGATCGACGAATCTGCCGGCCGGCTCTCGTTCAACTTCACATTTTCGGCAACCTGTTCGAGCAGGTCGCGAAGTTCCGCGCCGGTCGCGGCCCGTGGGCGAAGATCGTCAAGGAACGCCGGTGGCGACCAAGCCCGGTTCGATGTGGCTCCGCATGATCGCCGGCGGCGGCGGCGGCGGTATTGACCTTCGAGCAGCCCGAACTCAACATCGTCCGCGGCGCCTACTACGCGCTGATCTCGGCGCTCTCCGGCGCCCAGACGATGGCGCTGTGCTGCTACGACGAGGCCTACACGATCCCGTCCGAGTACGCGCAGCGCATCTCGCTGCGCACGATGCAGCTCCTGATCGAGGAGATGGGGCTCACCGACACCGTCGACCCGCTCGGCGGCTCGTTCTACATCGAGACGTTGACCAACCAGATGCGCGCCGAGATGGAACGGGTGCTGGCCGACGTCGATCGCCGCGGCGGCATCGTGCCGCTGATCGCCTCGGGGGCGATCCAGTCGCAGGTCTCTGCGCAGGCGTACCGTCGCCAGCTCGACATCGAGGCGGGCCGGTTCCGCAAGGTCGGGGTCAACTGCTACCGGGTCGACGCCGAGGAGCCGGACGTCGAATTCCACCCGTACGACGAGGCGGGAGCGCGCGCGCAGGTCGCGCGCCTCGCCGAGATCCGCCGTGCGCGCGACGCGGCCGCCGTGGCCCGGGCGCTGGACGCGGTCCGCGGCGCGGTCGCCTCGGGCATGAACGCGATGCCGGCGATCGTCGAGGCGGTCAAGGCCTACGCGACCGTCGGCGAGATCACCTCCGCGATCGTCGCGGTCGTCGGCCGTTACCGCGAACCCGTCCGCTTCGAGGATTGAGACCATGAGCACCGCAGAGCCGCCTCAAGGTACTCGCCCCCCCGGGGGGGGCCGGCACGAAGCGCCGCTTCGGGGGGAGCCGCCCGGCGTCGAACACTACTGGGCGCCGACGACGTTGCCGGCGGCGCTCGAACACCTGCGCGGCGGCGAGGCGACGATCCTCGCCGGCGGCACCGACCTGATGCCGCAGAAGAACGCCGGACGCCTGAAGCTCAAGCGGTCGCTGGTCAGCGTCCGGCGCGTCCCCGAGCTGCGCCGGATCGAGCGCACCGACGGCGCTATCCGCATCGGCGCCCTGGTCACGATCAGCGAACTGATGCGCGACGCCGACGTCGTCCGCCACTGCGGCGCGCTGGTCGAGGCCTGCGACCATTTCGCCAGCGACCAGCTGCGCAACGCCGCGACGATCGGCGGCAACGTCTGCAACGCCTCGCCGGCCGGCGACACGCTGGTGCCGCTCCTGGTCCTCGACGCCGAGGCCGAGCTCGCGTCGAAGCCCGACGGCGCGGTGAACACGCGGCGGGTGCCGCTGTTCGAGTTCTTCGCCGGTCCGGGCCGGACCGTCCGGCGGCCCGACGAGCTGCTGGTCGCGATCCGCGTCCCGCTGCCGCCGGCGGGTCGCTTCGGGCGCTTCTACAAGTTCGGCACCCGGCCCGCGCTCGACATCTCGGCGATCTCGATCGGCATCGCCGGCGTGCGCGACGGCCCGGTGATCCGCGACGTGCGCGTCGCCTACGGCGCGGTGGCGCCGGTGCCGATGCGGGCGGTCGCGACCGAGGCGGCGCTCGAGGGCCGGCCGCTCGACCCGGATACGATCGCGCGCGCCGCCGTCGCCGCCCGCGACGAGGTCCGGCCGATCGACGACGTGCGCGCCAGCGCCTGGTACCGGCGCGAGCTCGTCCACAACATGACGAAGAGGATGCTCGACGATGTCGCTCAAGCGTGAAATCGCCTTCGTGCTGAACGGCGTGAGGACCCGCGCCACGGTGCCGGTGGACATGAGTGCGCTCGCGATGCTGCGCGAGGTCGTCGGACTCACCGGCACCAAGTACGCCTGCGGCGAGGGCGAGTGCGGCGC
>JAXMFN010000017.1:0-89364 GCA_046347725.1 Burkholderiales bacterium | reverse complement strand
GCGAGGGCGAGTGCGGCGCCTGCACGATCCTGGTCGACGGCGTGTCGGTCTGCTCGTGCCTGCTGTTCGCCGTCGACTGCGAGGACCGTTCGCTGACGACGATCGAGGGGGTCGCGAAGGACCCGGTCGGCGCCCGCGTCGAGCAGGCGCTCGTCGACTGCGGCGGCGTCCAGTGCGGCTTCTGCACGCCGGGGATCGTCATGCAGGCGACCCACTTCCTGCACGGACATCCGCATCCGGATCGCGAGGCGATCAAGCGCGGCATCGAGGGCAACCTGTGCCGGTGCACCGGCTACGTCAAGATCGTCGACGCGGTCGAGGCGGCGGCGCGCGACCTCGGCCCGAAGGAGGCGCGATGAAGGTCATCGAGAAGGACTCGCTGATCGGCAAGCGGATCACCAAGCTCGACGCACCGGAGAAGGCGAGCGGGCAGACCCGCTACATCCACGACCTCGACCTGCCGGGACAGCTCCACGCGAAGATCCTGCGCTCCGCCAGGGTGCACGCGCGCATCCGCCGGATCGACGTGTCGAAGGCGCGGGCGCTGCCGGGCGTGCACGCGGTGATCACGGCGGCCGACGTGCCGTGGCAGCGGCCGCTGGGCGTCGGCAAGGACCAGCTGCCGCTCAAGGGCGACAAGGTCCGCAGCCTGCGCGACGAGATCGCCGCGGTGGCGGCCGACACCGAGGCGATCGCCGCCGAGGCGCTCGACCTCATCGAGGTCGACTACGACGACCTGCCGATCCTCACCGATCCGGCCGAGGCGCTCGAACCCGGCGCGCCGGTCATCCACGGCGAGAAGCTGCCGCCGCCCGCGCCGCACGATTCGCTCAAGTCCGGCGATCCGGCCGACGCCGAAGGGCACCGTCACAACGTCGCGATGACCTTCGACTACGCGCAGGGCGACGTCGCGGTCGGCGAGGCGGAATCCGACGTCGTCGTCGACGGCTGGTTCCGGCTGCACTACGTCACCCATTGCTGCATGGGCGTGTCCGGCGTCATCGCCGAGTTCGACCGCTCGGGCAACCTGACGCTGCACTCGAACACGCAGGTGCCGTTCCTGCACAAGCGCGAGTTCGCCGAGATCCTCGGCATGGATCCGGGTCGCATCCGCATCATCCAGCCGCCGATCGGCGGCGGCTTCGGCAGCAAGCTCGACATCTACCCGTTCGAGCCGATCTGCGTGTTCCTCGCCAAGGTCACCGGCCGGCCGGTCAAGCTCGTCTTCACCCGCGAGGAGGAGTTCATCGCCTCGCCGACCCGCCAGCCGGTGCTCCTGCGCCTGCGCAGCGGCGCGAAGAAGGACGGGACGCTCACCTTCCGGGTCTGCGAGACGCTGCACGACAACGGCGCGTACACGTCGTGGGGGGCGACGACGCCGTTCGTGATGATGCAGACGATCAGCTCGCTCTACCGCGTCCCGCACTGCAAGTACCACACGACCGCCGCCTACACGAACAACCCGTACGCGGGCTCGTTCCGCGGCTACGGCAACCTGCAGGCGACCTTCGCCGTCGAGCAGCAGATGGACGAGATGGCCGAGAAGCTCGGCATCGACCCGCTCGCCTTCCGCCTGAAGAACGCGCAGGACCCCGGCGAGGTCACGCCGCAGGGGATGCACTTCAAGTCCTGCGGGCTCAAGCAGTGCCTGTCGACGGCGGCGCAGGCGTCGGATTTCCTCGCCAAGCACCGCGCGGCGATCGCCGCGCGCGGGGCGCCCGGGCGGATCAAGCGCGGCGTCGGCATGGCCTCGATGCTGCACGTCGGCGGGGGCGCCAAGATCTACCCGTCCGACGGCTGCGGCACGATCCTCAAGATCGACGACTTCGCCCACGTCACGTTGATGACCGGCGCCTCGGAGATCGGCCAGGGATCGGAAACCGTGCTCGCGCAGCTGGTCTGCGAGGAGCTGGGCGTGCCGCTCGACGCGGTCACCGTCGTCAACAACGACACCGACATCACGCCCTGGGACGTCGGCGTCCACGCCAGCCGCACGACCTTCATCGGCGGCAACTCGGCGATCGGCGCGGCGCGCAAGGCCCGGGCGAAGATCCTCGCCGCCGCCGCGAAGGTGACCGGCGCCGCCGAGGCCGACCTCGAGCTGCGCGGCGGGCACATCGTCCAGGCGCGGAGCGGCGAGGCGATCATGAACCTGGCCAAGCTGCTGCGCTCGCTCCACTTTTCCGACAAGGCCGAGCTGGTGATGACGACGCACTACTACGAGCCGCCGTCGAAGCACCAGGACAAGTCGTTCAAGGGCGACGTCTCGGCCGCCTACGCCTGGGCAACGCAGGTGGTCGAGGTCGAGGTCGACCTCGACACCGGCGTCGTGCGCATCGTCAAGGTGACCGGCGCACACGACGTCGGCCGCGTGCTCAACCGGCTGGGTATCGAGGGCCAGATCGAGGGCGGCATCGTCATGGGGCAGGGCTACGCGACCACCGAGGACCTGATTGTCGAGAACGGCGTGGTCCGCAATCCGGGGTTCCGCGACTACAAGCTCGTCACCGCGCCGGAGATCCCGGAGATGGACGTCCACTTCATCGAGACGATGGACGGCGAGGGACCGCAGGGGGCGAAGGGCGTCGGCGAGGCGCCGGCGATCTGCATCGCCGCCGCGACCGCGAACGCGATCGCCAACGCGACCGGCGTGCGCCTGCGCGAGCTGCCGTTCACGCCCGAGAAGGTCTACCGGGCGCTGCACGCCGCGCGGGCCGGCGGACGGGCCGACTGACGATGCGCCGGCGCACGGTCGTCTCGCTCGAGCAGGCGCTGTCGCTGCCGTCGGCGACGCTGCGCTTCGTCCAGCTGGGCTGGCGCGTGATCCGTGTCGAGTCGACGCCGTCGGGCGAGGGACTGCCGGGCGACCCCAACCGCTACATCGGCAAGGTCGCGGTCGACGAGGACCGGCGCACCTACTTCGTGGCGCCGAACGTCGGTAAGGAGGCGATCGCGCTCAACCTCAAGGACCCGCGCGGCCGGGAGGCGCTGGTGCGGATCCTGAAGGCGCTCGACGTCGACGTGTTCTGCTGCAACGTCCTGCCGTCGAAGTACGCGTCGCTCGGCGTCGACTACGAGACGCTTTCCGCGGCCAAGCCCGATCTTGTCTGGGCGGGCATCTCGGCGCTCGGCCCGGCGTACCCGGACGTCCCCGGCTACGACCCGGTGCTCCAGGCGATGGCCGGGTTCATGGAGATCACCGGCGACCCGGCCGGACCGCCGATGGCGAGCGGCGTGCCGCTGGTCGACCTCAAGGCCGGCGACGAGGTCTACGCCAACGTGCTGCTGGCGCTGCTCGATCGCGCCGAGACCGGCCGGGGCCGGCGGATCGACGTCTCGATGCTGCAGGCGGCGGCCTCCTGGCTGATCACGACGCTGCCGCTCGTCGACTTCGACTGCGATCCATCCGAGATCACCCGCGCCGGCAACGAACATCGCAAGTTCATCCCGACCAACGTCTATCCGACCAGGGACGGTTTCATCTACCTCGCGGTCGGCTCGGACGTCCAGTGGAAGCGTCTGACCGCGACGCCGATGTTCGCGCCGGTCGCCACCGGACTTCGCGCGACCAACGCCGGACGCGCGCAGGACCGCGCGGCGCTCAAGCGCGACATGACCGCGGTCACGTCGTCGCATGCGACCGACGAGGTGTCGGCGACGCTCGCCCGCGCCACGATTCCGTGGGCGGCGATCAACGACATCCGGCGGGTGCGCGAGATGCCGGCGCTCGCCGCCGCGTTCGCGACCACCCGCACGCCCGACGGCCGCGGCGTTCGCCTGCAGCCCCCGGCGACGACGCTCCCCGACATGAGAAGCGAGTACCCGTTCCCGCCGAAGTACGGCGCGCACACCCGCGCCGTGCTCGCCGAGGCCGGGTTCACCGCCGACGAGATCGCCGCGTTCGCGCATGCGGGCGTGGCGGCCGGAATCTGATCCGGACGCGCGGCCGCGCGACCGACGAGAGGCGACCAAGGCCCACCCCAGGAGGAGACTCGACCATGAACCCCCGCAACTGGACATCGGCGGCGCTCGCGTTCGCGCTGGCCGTCGGATCGGCGTGCGCCGTCGCGCAGGTCAAGATCGGCTTGATCGCCTCGGCGACCGGCCCGACCGCGGTCGTCGGCATCCCGCAGAAGAACACCGCCGCGCTGCTGCCCAAGAAGATCGGCGACCTCTCGGTCGAGTACATCGTCCTCGACGACGCGAGCGATTCCACCCAGAGCGTGCTCGCGGTGCGCAAGCTCCTCGCCGAGCACCGGATCGATGCGCTGATCGGACCGTCGGGGTCGCCGAACGCGGTCGGCGTCGTGCAGTTCATGGCCGAGTCCGGAACGCCGATGCTGGCGCCGGTCGGCACGACCGCGGTCGTCCTGCCGATGGACGACAAGAAGCGCTGGGTGTTCAAGACGACGCAGAACGACGCGCTGATCTCCGACGCGCTGGTCGCGCACATGGTGAAGAACGGGGTGAAGAGCGTCGGCTTCATCGGCTTCAACGATCCGTACGGCGAGAACTGGTACAACGTCTTCAACGCCCAGGCGCAGAAGGCCGGCATCCGGATCGTCGCCAGCGAGCGCTACCTGCGCTCGGACGCCTCGGTCACCGGCCAGACCGCCAAGCTGATCGCCTCGAAGCCGGACGCGGTGCTGGTCGCCGCCGCCGGCGGACCGACGGTGCTGCCGCACACCTCGCTGGTCGATGCCGGCTACAAGGGCCGGATCTACCAGACGCACGGCGCGGCCGCGCCCGATTTCCTGCGGATGGGCGGGGCGAAGGTCGAGGGCGCGGTGCTGGCGGCGAGCCTGATGCTCGTGCTGCCCGAGATCGCCGACAACGTGCCGTCCAAGGCGGTCGCGCAGGACTACATCGCCGCCTACGAGAAGCTCTACGGCGCCAAGCCGGCGACCTTCGGCGCGAACGTCTACGACGCCGGACTCCTGCTCCAGCGCGCGGTGCCCGAGGCGGCGAAACGCGGCAAGCCGGGCACGCCGGAGTTCCGCGCGGCGCTGCGCGACGCGCTCGAGTCGACCCGCGAGCTCGTCGGCACGCAGGGCGTCTACAACATGACGCCGGCCGACCACTCCGGCTTCGACGAGCGCGGTCGCGTGCTGATCACCGTCAAGGACGGCAACTGGCGCCTCCTCAGGGAATGAGCGAGCTCCCCCGCCCGGGTCCGGGCCGTCTCGCCAGCCTGGCTCCCGCCGGCCGGCGGCGTCGGTGACCCGGGTCCCCGACCGCGCGATCGCGCGGTCGGGGCGCCCCGCCGGAATGTGGTCCGCGCCGGGGTCGACCGCCGCTTGACCCCGGTCAACGCGCGCCGACGCGGGGCTCCTATCGTGACGTCGTGATCGCGCCGCCGACCGGGCGCGACCGATCCGACGGAGGGCCCGATGACATTGCTCGAATTCGCCCGCGGACCGGCGCTCGCTTTCGCGCTGGGCGTGTTCCTCCTGGGCATCGCCTGGCGCGTGTGGTGCGTGTTCCGGCTGCCGCGCCAGCCCGATCGCTCGCCCGCGCGCGAGGGCGCGGTGTCGCCGGCGGCCGGCGCCCGCCACGCGATCGTCAGGGCGATGTGGCCGCGCCGCGCGTTCGCGCGCTGGACGCATTTCCTCACCTTCAACGGCTATCTGTTCCACGTCGGACTGGCGGTCGTGTTCTTCGGTTACGCGCCGCACATCGCCTTCGTCAGGCGCTTGACCGGCCTCTCGTGGCCGGCCTTCCCGGACGCGGTCATGTACGTCGCCGCCGGCGTCACCATCGTGTCGCTGGTCTTCGCGCTTCTCTGGCGGCTGACCGACCCGGTCCGCAAGACGCTGTCGAACGCCGACGACCTGATCAGCTGGACGGTCACGTTCCTGCCGTTGCTGACCGGAATGGCGGCGACCGCCGAGCCGTCGGCGGCGATCCTCGCGCGCGACCATCCGGTCTACCCGACGCCGCTGGCGATCCACCTGCTGTCGGTGGAGCTGCTGCTCGTCTGGTTCCCGTTCGGCAAGCTGATGCACGCGATCCTATTCGCGTTCTCGCGCGGCGCCAGCGGCGTCCGTCTGAGCCACCGGGGAGTCAACGTATGAAGACCGCGACCCCGCCCCCGCCCGCGTTCGACAAGCAGGGCGAGCGCTCCGACGCCGAACGCCTCGACGCGGCGATGCGCAGCTTCGTGCGCGACTTCGGCTGGACCGCCGCGCTGCACGTCGAATCCTGCGTCCGCTGCGGCCTGTGCGCAGAGGCCTGCCATTTCTACCGCGCGACCGGCGACGCGAAATACACGCCGGCACACAAGCTCGAGCCGATCCGCCGCGCCTACTTCCGCGAGGTCGGTCCGTTCGCGCCGATCGTCCGGGCGCTGAACCTCGTGCCGGCGCCGACGACCGCCGACCTCGAACGCTGGCAGGAGCTGGTCTACGACTCCTGCAACATGTGCGGGCGCTGCACGATGGTCTGTCCGATGGGCATCGACATCGCCGAGCTGGTGCGCGACATGCGCCACGGCATGTTCGTCGCCGGGCTGGTGCCCGAGCGGCTGGCGCTGATGGACCGCACCGCCCGCCAGTGGGGCAGCACCGCCACGCCGGGCGAGGACCTGCCCGACATCCTGGCCGAGGTCGCGCAGAAGTACGGCGTCGAGATTCCCTGCGACCTCGAGCGCGCCGACATGCTGGTCACCGCGGCGCCCGCCGAGCTCTCCGAGCACACCAAGGCGCTCGCCGACGCCGCGAAGATCCTCAACCGGGTCGGCGTGCGCTGGACGATGCACCGCGAGGGCTTCGACGCGTCGAACGTCGGCTTCAACAACGGCGACCTCGAGCTGCAGGAGCGGCTGACCCGCGCGCTGATCGACACCGCGGTCAAGATCGGCGCCAAGACGGTCCTGCTGCCGGAGTGCGGGCACGCCTACGGCGCGGCGCGCTGGGAGGCGGGCAAGTGGTACGGCGACGCGGTGCCGGTCCGGGTGATCCACATGACCGAGTTTCTCGACGAGTCGCTCGCCTCCGGAAAGATCCGGGTGCGCAAGTCGGCCGACCCGGTCACCTTCCACGACCCGTGCCAGATCGTGCGTCGCGGCGGGCTCGAAGCGGCCGCGCGGCGTGTGCTGGCGGCGCTGGGCTTCGAGTTGCGCGAGCTCGCCGACCACGGGATCACCGGCTTCTGCTGCGGCGGCGGTGGCGGCGTGGTCTCGAATCAGCGGGCGGCGCCGCTTCGGGCCAAGGTATTCGAGATGAAGAAGGCCCAGGTCGAGGCGACCGGGGCGAAGCGTTTCATCACCAGCTGCGGCCAGTGCCGGATCACCCTGGAGCAGGGCGCGAAAGCGACGAAGTGGTCGAAGGCGCCCGAGAGCCTGCTCGAGCTGGTGGCGGAGAGCCTGGTCGACTAGGCCGCCTCGACCCGGTCGTCCGAACAGGGCGTCCGGCAGATCGGCAATTTGTGAATTAATTCACTAACAATGATCGGCGGCGGCTGCCTGACCGGATCGAGAGACCCGGGCGCGGCGGCGTATCCGAGCGCCTGCGGCAGCTCAACGGCGACAAATATCTTGATATGATTGATTTCATGAGGTATTATTCATTCTGAATTAATTCACTACGCACGATCGACCGAGGGATGTCCGACGAAGACCGATTGTTGGCCACGATCGCCGCGACCGGAACCTCCCGCGCCGATACGTTGATCGCCGCGGCCGGCATCGGGTCCCAGCCGACGTTCTCCCGCCTGATCGCGCGCCTGGGCGAGCGCGTCGTCGCGATCGGCAAGGCCCGCGCCCGCCGTTACGCCGCCGCCCGGACCCTTGCCGGTCTCGGGCCGTCGATTCCCGTCTTCAGCATCGGTCCGGCCGGCGACACGGAACGAATCGCGCGGCTGCGACCGTTCGGCGATCGCGGCGTCTACCTCGACGATCCGGCGACGATGCCGGAGTGGCTGCGCGGCCCCGACGGAGACGGGACTTTCGACGGCTTGCCGCCCGCCATCGCCGACGCCTGCCCGGCCGGATACCTGGGGCCCGCGTTCGCGCGTCGCTCGGCTGCGCCGGGCCTCGCCGAGCGGTTGGACGACTGGTCCGCCGACGACTGGATCGTGGCGTTGGCGCGGACCGGCGAAGACCTGCCAGGGGTCCTTCGCCTCGGCGAAGCGTCGGCGAGGGCCTGGACCGCCGCCTGCCGCTCGCCGGCCGAGGCGATCGCGCCGGACGTCCGTGGCGCCCGTTACGCGACGCTCGCCGAAATCGCCGGATCCGGCGCCTGGACCGGTCCCTGGATTCGCGGGGACTCGCCCCGCTTCGCGGCGACGACGCTCGAGGGCGGGACCGCGGTCGAGGTGAGCGTCGAGTTCTCGCCGTCCGACTACTCGGAGGAGGCGCGCCGCGCCTGCGACCTCCTCGTCTGCGCGCACCTGGCGGCGCAGGCGCTGCGCGATCACGGACTGCCGACGCCGGCGACGCGGATCGTCGAGGGCGGCTCGCGGGTGTTCCTGCAGCGCGCGCGCTCCGACCGCGACCCGGCCCGCGGCCGTCGTCTGATCGTCTCGCTGGGCGCGCTCGAGCCGTCACCGGGCGGGAACGGCGCAGCGCGACGCGGCTGGTCGGCGGCGGCCGAAGGGCTGGCGACGCGTCGCATCGTCGGGTCCGAGGTGGTCGCGCGCCTGCGCTTCGCCGAGCTGTTCGCGCGCTTCCTCGCCCATCGCACCGCGCCGCTCACGGGGATCGTCCTGCTCGCGCGCGACGACGGACGGCTCGACCTCCATTCGATCGACGAGTTCGGGCCGTCGGCGTACGCGCCCGACGCCGAAGCGCCGGTGGACGGCGAGCTCGAACCGCCCTCGTCCGATCCTGGCGAGACCGCGGCCTGGCGCGAGGCCGGCGAGCTCGCGCGGCGCTGCTGGGCCGGCGTCGCCGCCGACGAGCGCGTGTCGGCGTCGTTCCGCGCGATCGCGGCCGGCAACGCCGCCGCGATCGACCGCGTGCTGGCGCGCTTCGCGGGCGCCTAGCGCGCCGGGACCAGCGCCCGCTCGAGCACCCGCCCCTCGCTGGCGCTGGGGGCCCGGATGTCGAGCAGGAACGCGAGCGTCGGTGCGACGTCGACGGTTTCCGCGTACTCGCCGTAGCGGCCCGGACGGATCCAGCGCTCGCCCTCGAGGATCAGCGGCACGTTGGTGTCGTAGGTGTACGGCGTGCCGTGCGAGCAGGCGGACGGCGACGAGGTCGTCTTCGACATGAAGTAGTGGAACGGGCGCGGGACGACGACCACATCGACCGCCATCTGCCGATGCCAGGCGCGCTGAACCAGCGTCCCGATCCGGTGCGCCGGCAGGTCGCCGCGCTCGAGCTGGCTGCGCGTGTAAGCGTAGGCGATGCCCGGCTGATCGACGAACGCGCGGGCGACGAACGTCTCGACTTCCTCACGGCCCAGACCCTTCGCGTCGATCGCCGCGTAGTCGAGCGTGACGCCGCCGGTCATGTTCTGCGTCACCACCTTGGCCAGTCCGAAGCGCTTCTCGGCCGCCGCGTTCACCGCCGCGGTCGTCTCGCCCGGATCGACACGCGCTGCGTCGAAACCCCGCGCCGCGCTGAACTCGGGGACGTTCATGAAGCCGTGGTCGGCCGAGAGCACGACGAGCACGTTCTCGCGGCCGACCTGCGCGTCGATCGCCGAGAACAGCTTCGCGAGCGTGCGGTCGAGGCGGACCAGGTGATCCTGCGACTGGATGCTCTCCGGTCCCCAGTTGTGGTTGATGTAGTCGTGGCTCGAGAAGCTGACCGCGAGGAGGTCGGTGACGCCCGCCGGGTTCTGCCCGACGCGCTCGCTCTTCAGCAGCTCCAGGGTGAATTCTGCGGTCGCCTCGTCGCCGTACGGGCCGGCGAGCAGCGTGCTGTAGTAGAACGGGCCCGGAGCCGACTCGCCCATGCCGTAGACGACCCCCATGCGCGTGCCGAGCCGCCGGTACGAAGTCGAGTACGGCTGACCGTCGGGCACCGAGCGGCGGTAGGCCTCGGCGTCGAGCAGCGGATCCCAGCGTTTGTGGAACCACTGGTCCTGCGGCTTGGCCGAGTAGTAACGCTCCCACCAGTCCGGATGCGCCGGCATGTAGTAGCTCGTGCTGGTGAAGCGTCCGGTCTGCGTCGAGTACATGTACGCGGTGCCGGTCTTGCCGCCGGGCAGGATCGCGCCGCGGTCCTTGCCTGAGATCGCGAACACCCGGCTGGCGTTGTTCGTCGCGTAGCGCAGCTCGTCGCCCAGCGTGCTGACCTTGAGGTTCCTCGGGCTGACGCCGTCGTCCTGGCCGGTCTTCGTGCCGTCGAGGTAGCGATGCGCCGGGTCGGCGGTGTTGTAGACGTACTTGCCGTCGCGCGTGCGCCACTCGTTGCCGATGATGCCGGTCTGGTACGGATGCGCGCCGGTCAGCAGCGATGCGTGGCCGATCGCGGTCACGGTGAACGCGTGCGCCTGGTGCGCGTCGTAGAACCAGGCGCCACCGTCCATCAGCCGGCGGAACCCGCCGGCGACGAACAGGTCGCGGTTCTTGGTCAGCTGCTCCTGCGGCAGGCCGTCGACCAGCAGCATGACGACGAGCTTGGGCGCCGCCGCCGCCGTGCCCGTCGCGGCCGGCCGGCCGGGTGCGGTGGCGCAGCTCGCGACGAGCACGAGGACCGCGAGCGCGGCGAATGCGCGGGACCAAGGCGACGGAGGGATCATGGAGGTCTCCTGGCGAGGGTGCGTCCGGGCATCGAACGCCGCGCCGTTTCCTGCGGCGCGGCGGTCGCGGCATTGTAGTCGGCCGATCACAGGCTTCCGAAGGCGCTCGACCGCCCTCGCGGAGCTTCATATTAATACACTCGCCATGACGCCATGCCGAGCGGTTCATGGTGACCGCGTCCAGCCGATACCCGGCTCGTCGGTGGTCGGTGGTCTCGGGCGGATAGCGGAGCGTCGCGCGCCGGCGCACGAGCGTTCCCGGTTCGCGCACCGCTACTCGACTCGTGACGCGCCGACAGTCTCCGTCGGCGTGATGGGAGTGGTGTCGAGCGGTGGCTTGGGTTCGACGCCGATCATGTCCGCGTCGCCGACCCGCAAGACCGTGGGGCGTGCCGGAGACTCCGCTGCGCGCGAACCCGTGGTGGCTTCATCGGTCGTGCAGGCGGCGCCGAGTGCCGCCAGGAGGGTTGCTCCAACCGCCAGGAGCCTGAGGTGATCGAGCATCGAAGTTCCCTTTTCCGGATGGCAATTCGACAAAGGCGAAGTCAGAGACGCGACTCGACCGCCCCCGCGGGCCCGAGTCGTCGCGGTGCCCGCTTCGATGGACGCGGCTTCGGCGTTCGCGGCCGTCTCCGCGCCATCAGAAGAACGCCGCGTCGACCGCGGCCGGACCGCGAGCCGGCCCGAACGCGCCCGCCTGGCTGCGGGCAACGGGCGCGCCCGGCGCGTCGGATGCAGGGTCGATCGGCCCGCACATCGCTGGAGCGCGCCCGGTGCTCAGGCGCGCGTCGCTCGCCGAAGGAAGGCCTCGATCGCCGGATTCACGGTCTCGGGATGCGTGACCGGTCCCATGTGACCGAGCCCGTCGAGCTCCAGGACTTCAGCGTGCGGCAGGGCCTGCACGAGCAACCGCATCACCGCGCGCGCCGCCGCAGTGGTGTCGCGTCCGATCATCAGCATCACCGGCATGCTCAGCGTGCGCAACGCGGACAAGGGTGTCGGTTCGGTGAACAACGCGTGCGCCCACTGCGGGAGATTGACCACCGTGGCCGCGATGGCCGCGCGCTGGCTCTCGGGCTTGGCGTCCCACGAGCCAGGTCCCATCCAGTAGTCGATGAAGTAGCGCCCGGCGCTGCCGAAGTCGCCGGCGGACAACGCGGCGAGTGCGCGCGACGCGATGTCGCGGATGCCGTCTGCTTCGTTCGGGGAAGGCGATTCCGCATCGACCCAGGCGAACAGGGTCGGCTCGTAGAGCACCAGCGCGCCGACCCGACGCGGCGCCTGCACGGCGGCGACCAAGGCCACCGCGCCGCCGTAGGAGTGGCCGACCAGCGTCATCGGCTGGCCGGCGCGCGTGAACACCGGCTGCAGCAGCCGCACTTCGTCTTGCAGGGTCAATGGCCGGCCCGACGGCCAGGCGGGGCTCCGGCCGCTGCCGTAGCTGTCAGCGGCCAGGACATGGTGGTCGACCGCCAGACTCCGCACCAGTGCGCGCCACTGGGCGGCGCTGCTGGCGTTGCCATGGATGCAAACCACGCCAGGGCCGTTGCCGGCCTCGCGATAGCTTGGGTTCGGTTCGGGCCGGCGCATGATCAGCGCTTCGAGACCACCACTTCCAGGTAGGCGCTGGGCACCACCAGCGAAGCGTTCCGCGCTCGATTCGACCGCTCGATCAGTGCGATGAGATCGCGCTCCAGCGCCGAGGCCTTGTCGGGCGGCAGCGCCGCGAAAGCCCTGTGGATCGGCCCGTACCAGGTGCGGAACACCTCGACGAAGTGGCGTGCCGAGCGGTAGCGGAAGTTGAAGACGCGCGGCGTGACCTCGATCTCTCGTGCGAGGTCTCCGAACCACTCATGGAGGGTGGCTTCGACGCCCCAGCGCGAGGGCGGCTGAACGCCGTGAGGCGGAGGCAGATGGTGGCCCAGCGTCTTGAACACCTGGCCGATGAAGCCTTCGGGCGTCCAGTTCGCCAAACCGATCCGCCCGCCGGGGCGGCACACGCGCGCCAGCTCGGCAGCGGCTGTGGCCTGGTCGGGGGCGAACATCACGCCGAAAGTGGACAGCACGGCGTCGAAACTCGCGTCGGCGTAGGGAAGCACCTCGGCGTCGGCCAACTCGAACTTCACGTTCAGGCGTTCGGCGCGCGCGCGCTCGGCGCCCCGGTCGAGTAGGCTGGCCACATAGTCGGTCGACGTCACGTCGCAGCCGCGACGGGCGGCGGCGAGCGTCGCGTTGCCGTTGCCGGCGGCCACGTCGAGCACGCGCTCGTCGAAGCAGAGGTCGCAGGCCTCGGCCAACTGCTCGCCGACGATCTGCAGGGTGGTGCCGATGACGGCGTAGTCGCCGCTGGCCCAGGCGGATTGCTGGCGGGTCTTCAGGGCTTGGAGGTCGGTCGGTGCATTCATGGCGGTCGTCCTTGTGCGATGATTCGTGGAGGAAGGCGCCAGTATGTTTTCGCCGCGCGCGTCGGGCCATCAAGCCGGAGTGAATCGTTGTGAATCCTCCGGGGCACCAAGCCGCTCGGCGCGCATCGCGATGACGACGTCGACCCCCCCCTACCGATTCGATCGCTTCGAGCTCCGTCCGGCGCAGCGCCTGCTGCTGGCGGGCGGCGAGCCGGTGACGGTGGGTGCGCGTGCGTTCGATCTGCTGCTCGCGCTGATCGAGCGCCGGGAGCGCGTGGTGCCGCTCGACGAGCTGCTCGCCGTCGTCTGGCCCGGCCTGGTGGTCGACGAGAACAACCTGCGCCAGCACGTCTCCGCCCTGCGCAAGCTGCTCGGCAACTCGGCGTTGCTGACGGTGCCCGGGCGTGGCTACCGCTTCGGCGCCGTGCTGCTCGATGACGCCCAGGCCGCGCCGGCCGAGCCGCGGCGGAGCGCCCGCGGCCGCGATCTTCCGGCGAACAAGCCCGTCCTGATCGGGCGCGAGGCCGATCTCGAGGCCGTGCTGTCGCTGTTGGCGCGAACGCACTTGCTGACGCTGGTGGGGGCGGGCGGCGTGGGCAAGACCCGCATGGCGCTGGAGGTCGCCGACCGCGTCGAGGCGGGCTTCACCGACGGCGTGACCTTCGTCGAACTGGCGCCGGTGACCGATCCGTCGCTGGTCGTCGGCACGGTGGCCAGCGCGCTCGATGTGCATGAAGAGGCGACAAGACCGTTGCTGGACACGCTGCTCGACTTCCTGCGTCATCGCCGGCTGCTGCTGATCCTGGACAATTGCGAACACCTGATCGAACGCTGCGCCGCGTTCGCCGAGCAGGTGCTGCGACACAGCGCCCACACGCGCACGCTCGCCACCAGCCGCGAGGCGCTCGGTGTGGCCGGCGAGGTGGCCTGGCGGCTGCCCTCGCTGCGCGCGGCTCCCCCCGAGGCGACGGACACGGTCGAGGCCTTGCTCGAATTCCCGGCCAATCGGCTTTTCGTCGAGCGTGTCAAGGCCGTCGCGCCGAGCTTCCAGCTTCGTCTCGACAACCTGGCACAGGTGGCGCAGATCTGCCATCGCCTGGACGGCATTCCGCTGGCGCTCGAACTGGCCGCGGCGCGGGTGGGGGCGATGACGATCGAGCAGGTGGCCGAACGCCTGCACGACCGTTTCGCGTTGCTCACGCGCGGTCGACGCACGGCGTTGCAGCGCCATCAGACCTTGCGCTCGCTGATCGACTGGAGCCACGAGCTGCTGGGCGACCCCGAACGCGTGCTGCTGCGCCGCCTGTCGCCCTTCGCCGGCGGCTGCACGCTCGACGAGGCCGAGGCCGTTTGCAGCGCGGCACCGCTCGCGGAAGGCGAGGTGCTGGATCTGCTGACGCGGTTGGTCGAGAAGTCGCTCGTCGTTCTCGATGACCATGCCTCGCCGCCGCGGTACCGCTTGCTGGAGACCATCCGTCAATACGGGACGGAGAAATTGGTCGAGGCCGGCGAGTTCGACGCGGTTCGTCAGCGCCACCTGGAGTGCTATCTCGCGCTGGCCGAGGTGATCCGTCCGATGCTGACCCGACAGGAGCAGTTGTCGTGGCATGCACGTGCGGAGGCCGAGCTCGACAACTTCCGGCTGGCGCTGCACTGGTCGCTGCAATCGAGGCAGCCGGAGATGGGGCTGCGCCTGTTCAGTTCGCTGACGCGCTTCTGGTACAAGAACATGCACTGGAAGGAGATGGTCGGTTGGCAAGCACGCCTGGCCGAGGCCGTCGGGCACCAAGGGCTCGCGCCGACGCCGCATCTCGCACGCTCGTTCTACGGCGCCGCCATGCTCGCCACCAACTTCGACCCGCAGCAGGGCCGGCGCCTGTGCGAGACCTGCGTCGAGCTCTCACGCCAACTCGGTTTCGACGAGGGTCTGGCCTGGGCGCTGATGTGGATGGGCTACATCGACACGCGCCAGCGCGACCCGGCCACCGCGCAGTTGTTCGAAGCCAGTCTGAGTCATGGCAGCCGCATACAGGATGCCTGGCGCCGGACGTTCCTGCGGGCGCAGGCCCTGATCTGCTACGCGGGCTACGAAGCCTTGATGGGGCGCGACGAATCGGCCGAGGCCATGGTGGCCGAGTGCGAGGCCGAAATGGCCAAGATCGGCGGCGACAAGCTCTACGTGGGTCACGGTCGCGCGCTGCTGGGCACCATCGCGATCCGGCGGGGCCAATTCGATCGCGCGAGCGCGTTGCTCGGCGAGAGCCTGGCGCTGTACCGCGAGGTGGAGTCGAAGTTCGATATCGCCGGCAGCCTCGCGCAGCAGGGCTTCCTGGCGCTGCGGCGGAACGACCCGGTTCATGCGCTCGACCTGTTCCGGCAGAGCCTGCCGCTGCATCGGAGCTACCCCACTTCACCGGGCGCCACGCGCGGGCTGGCGCAACTGTTGATCGCTTTCGCGGCGTGTCGGCAATGGCGGATTGCGGCTCGCCTCGCGGGCGTGCTCAGCGGCACGGGCGACATCGACGAGGGCGATTGGGGCAAGGCGCCGGCCGAGTTGTCGGGTCGGGTCCAGACGGCGTACGACGATGCGGTGAGTGCGACTCGCGCGGCGTTGGACGCGAGCACGTTCGCCCAGGAGGTCGAGGCCGGACGAGCGATGCGGCGCGAAGACGCTATCGCGCTGGCCGTGGCCAGCGCGGACCAGGTGCTGGCTTGACACGGCCACCCGAACCGCTCGCCGGTCGGGTCCGGCGCATTCGGGGGTCCGGCACCCGGACGCGCGGTGCGTTACCGGCAGCGGCGACCAAGCGGACGCCCGTCTGACCGTGTCTGGCACGATTCCGGTGCTCGCCGCGCGCCGGCCGCGACGCGTTCGACGATAACGTCGGTCGTCACGCCTGCGGATGGCAGCGCCGGCTGTCCGAACGCAACACGGGGTCGACGACCGCAACTCGAGTCGTGTTCACGACGCGTCGGCTCGTCTGTGTGTGCGGGCGAAGATGGACGGGCAGACCCGGGCGATCCCGTTCCAGCCGCGCCAGTTCGCGCTCGAACGGCTCGGCGCGGGACGTTGTCCGTGACCAGACACGAAGACGGCTCCCGACACCTGCTCGATGAACAAGCCGATGCGATGGGCCTGGAACGATCGCGCCGCCGAGGGGCGCGGCTCGCCAAGCCGACTCCGCGCGTTCGCGAGTCCGACTCGTACCCGCTGCAAGAGACGCGTTGGGTCTCTTGCAATCCTCGGACGGTCAGGCGCCCTCGCCGAGTGCCGATACGGGGCAGGGTGCGGCGATCACGATTCCCGCAGCGACTCGATCAGCGGGCAGCAGTCGCCGGTTCCCGACTCGACACAACGATTGACGAGCTCGGAGAGCGCCGCCTCGATTCGCTGCAATTCGGCGATCCTCGACTTCACGTCGGCGAGCTTGCGCAGGCCCTTTTCGCGGACGACCTCGCAACGCGTCGCGTTCTCGGAATGGAGCAGGTGGCCGATCTCGTCGAGGCTGAAGCCCAGGCGTTGCGCCGACGTGATGAAGCGCGCGCGGCCGAGTGCGTCCGCGCCGTATCGCCGCACGCCGCCGGCCGGCCGATGCGGACGCGGCAACAGACCCTTGCGCTGATAGAAACGGACGGCTTCGACCGAGATCTGGGCTTCGCGCGCCAGCGCGCCGATCGTCATGGTGTTCCGCGTAGCGGTCCGCGAGGGCATCGGGCTTGAGTCCGTACCTTGGTACAGCCCCAAGATTAGCCGATGCCGACCAGCGCGGGAATCGTGATCGCCGCTCCTTCCTCGAGGGGCGCCGCCGCCGTGCTCCTCGGGTCCGGGACGGTCAGCGCGATCCTGGCCGCCGCGTGCTGTTGGCGACCGGTACTGCTCGCGGTCGTCGGCGCTTCCGGCGCCTGGACCGTATTCGCGTCGGCGCTGGAGCCCTACCGCCCGATCTTCATCGTCGCCACGCTCGCCGCGCTGCTGCTCGCGCGACCGCGCCCGAGCGACGACGATCCGGCGTCCGACGCGCGGAGGCAGCCCCTGCGTTCCTGGAGCCCCGGGAGGTACGAGGCCGCCTACGCCCTGGTGCTCGCGTTCGATGTCGTCGCCTTGTGCTTTCCGCTGATCGCCCGCTGGATCGGCTGAACCGCGCGCGGCGCGACTTCCGGATCCGGATCCCGGTCTACGCCTTGCTGTAGATCTCGGCGCCCCGGCGGACGAACTCGACCGCCTTCGCCTCCATCCCCTGGGCGAGCGCCTCGGTCTCGCCGATCCCCTGCGTCGCCGCGTAGTCGCGCACGTCCTGCGTGATCTTCATCGAGCAGAAGTGCGGGCCGCACATCGAGCAGAAATGGGCGAGCTTGGCGCCCTGCTGCGGCAACGTTTCGTCGTGGAACTCGCGCGCCTTGTCCGGGTCGAGGCCCAGGTTGAACTGGTCCTCCCAGCGGAATTCGAAGCGGGCCTTGGACAGCGCGTTGTCGCGGATCTGCGCGCCCGGATGGCCCTTGGCGAGGTCGGCCGCGTGCGCGGCGAGCTTGTAGGTGACGATCCCGTCCTTGACGTCGGTCTTGTTCGGCAGCCCCAGGTGCTCCTTGGGCGTCACGTAGCAGAGCATCGCCGTCCCGTACCAGCCGATCATCGCCGCGCCGATCGCGCTGGTGATGTGGTCGTAGCCGGGCGCGATGTCGGTGGTGAGCGGCCCCAGCGTGTAGAACGGCGCCTCGCCGCACAGGCGGAGCTGCTCGTCCATGTTGTGCTTGATCAGGTGCATCGGCACGTGTCCGGGGCCCTCGATCATCGTCTGGACGTCGTGCTTCCAGGCGATCTTCGTGGTTCCCCAGCGTCGCCAGCTCGCCCATCTGCGCCTCGTCGTTGGCGTCGTGGATCGAGCCGGGGCGAAGTCCGTCGCCCAGCGAGAAGGCGACGTCGTACGCCTTCATGATCTCGCAGATCTCCTCGAAGCGCGTGTAGAGGAAGCTCTCGCGGTGGTGGGCGAGGCACCACTTCGCCATGATCGAGCCGCCGCGCGGAGCGATGCCGGTCAGCCGCTTCGCCGTCAGCGGGATGTAGCGCAGCAGCACGCCGGCGTGGATCGTGAAGTAGTCGACGCCCTGCTCGGCCTGTTCGATCAGCGTGTCGCGGTAGATCTCCCAGGTGAGCTCCTCGGCCTTGCCGTCGACTTTCGAGCGCCTGGTAGATCGGCACGGTGCCGATCGGCACCGGCGCGTTGCGCACGATCCACTCGCGCGTCTCGTGGATGTTCTTCCCGGTCGACAGGTCCATCACCGTGTCGCCGCCCCAGCGGATCGCCCAGGTCATCTTCTCGACTTCCTCGCCGATCGACGAGGACACCGCCGAGTTGCCGATGTTGGCGTTGATCTTGACCAGGAAGTTGCGGCCGATCGCCATCGGCTCGCTCTCCGGGTGGTTGACGTTGCACGGGATGATCGCCCGTCCGCGGGCGACCTCGGCACGGACGAACTCGGGCGTGATCTCGCGCGGGATCGCCGCGCCGAAGTCCTGCCCTGCGTGCTGGCGCCTGAGCGCTTCCGGCAGGGCGGCCCGCATCGCCTCGCGCCGTCCGTTCTCTCGGATCGCGACGAACTCCATCTCGGGCGTGACGATGCCGCGCCGCGCGTAGTGCATCTGCGACACGTTGGCACCCGGCTTCGCGCGGCGGGGCTTGCGGTGCAGATCGAAGCGGAGCCCGGCGAGCGCCGGATCGGCGAGCCGCGCACGTCCGTAGGCCGACGTCGGGCCGTCGAGCTCGACCGTGTCGGCGCGCTCGGCGATCCAGCCGGCGCGCAGCGGCGCGAGCCCGCCGCGGATGTCGATGCGCGCGGCCGGATCGGTGTAGGCGCCCGACGTGTCGTAGACGACGATCGGGGCGTTCTTCTCGGCGCCGAGCGCCGCCGGCGTGTCGGACTGCGAGATCTCCCGCATCGGCACGCGGAGGTCCGGGCGGGACCCGGCGACGTAGACCTTGCGCGAAGCCGGCAGCGGGGACACCGCGGCGGCGTCGACCTTCGCGTCGCGGGCGTAGAAACGGTCGTTGGCGTTCATCGTGCTCCTCCGAGGGCGCGGGCCGGCGGCAGGAGCTGCGGGCGGCGGACGAATCCGGCCGCGGCACGCTTCCCTACGCCGGCATTACCCGGATCAGGTTCGAGGGTGTCGTCTCACCCGCCCGCGCCGTGTGGGTCGGCGGCGGGGCAGGACCCCTAGCGTCGAAATTGGGAAAATACTCCGATCCGCCCGGAGCGGCAAACCGATGCGGGTCGAGGCGCCCGGGGGGATTCCGGCGGTGGTAGTATGGTTATTGCCTTGCCGAGGACCTTCGCTCGGGTGACCAGTCCATGCGCCAAGAGCTTCTGGACAACCCGGATACCTGCGTCGCGCGCGTTGCCGCGCTGCTGCTCGTCGTGTTCGCAACGGCGGCACCGGCGGCCACGCTGACCTATCCCGGTGCCGCGCCCTGCAACACCACATTGCAGGCCTGCGTGACCGGTGCGGCGTCCGGCGACACGATCGAAATCGCGCAGGACGCCCTGATCGCCGAGTTCGTCGACATCGACAAGAGCCTGACGATCCAGCCGGCGGCCGGCTTCGCGCCGCAGGTCCAGAAATTCTTCACCGCCGTCAGCGACACCTCGAAGACCATCACGGTGCGCGACATGGCGGGCGGCGGCGGTGTCCGCGCCGTGCTGGGCCCCGGGGGCGGCAGCCTGGATCTGACGGTCCGGGGCAATACGTTCGCCAACGACTCGAATCCGCCGATCGACGTCCAGACCAACTTCAT
Organism: Burkholderiales bacterium; assembly: GCA_046347725.1. Taxonomy (GTDB): domain Bacteria; phylum Pseudomonadota; class Gammaproteobacteria; order Burkholderiales; family Casimicrobiaceae; genus VBCG01. The sequence continues at coordinate 69,483 of JAXMFN010000017.1, read as the reverse complement.
CCCCGGGATCTACGGTACGGTCACGATCAACGCCCTCGACAACGCGCTGACGGTGAACCAGGGATTCTCCTCCTGCGTCAGCGCGATCGTCGTGGTCGTGACCGGCCCCACGACGCTCAACGGGCGCATCATCGGCAACCGGATCACCGTCAACAATCTCTCGCAATGCGGCGGCATCGATGCGGTCGCCGGCGCCGCCGGCGGCGGCCAGGTCCTGATCGAACGAAACGACATCCGGGGCGTCGACTTCGACTACGGCATCGTGTTCCGCCACTTCGGCGCCAACGTCGGCGACCCGACGTTCCTGTTCGTCGGTACGATCGTGAACAACCTGGTTGTCGGCCAGAATGGCAACACCGGCGCGCCCGCGGGCATCGTGCTCTCCGCCGACGGCAACAACGCGAAGCTGCAGGGCGTCGTCGTGAACAACACGGTCGCGCTCGGTCGCCTTGGCATGCTGGTGAGCGCGCGCACAGACCTGGGCGCGACTATCGAGGCGACGATCGCCAACAACGTCGTCGCGTTCAATTCGCAGCGCGACATCGCGATGTTCGACGCTTTGCCGCTGGTCTTCAACGACCATAACCTGGTTACGAGCATCGGGGACGCGTTTGTGCATGGACCGCACACGATCGTCGCCAACCCGCTGTTCGCGAACTCCGGAGGCGGCGACTTCCGGCTCGCCCCGGACTCGCCCGCGATCGGGCGCGGGCGCGATTCCGCGCTCGATCCGGCGTTCACACTCGACCTCGCCGGTGCTCCCCGCCGGCTCGGTCCGATCGACATCGGGGCCTACGAATCCGGATTCGCGGCCAAGCCCGAGCCGGTACCCGTGGATGCACCGCTCGCGCTGGCGCTCGCCGGACTGCTAATCGCCGCGTTCGCCCGCCGGTCGCCTGCGTTGCGACGCTAGGCCGCGCCGCGGTTTCGCGGGCGCCCGGCGCGAGCCACGAGACCGATCGCCGCGACTGCCTCGCGCTCCGCGAGGCGTTCCTCGACGCGGGAACGCTGTCGCCCGACCACTGATGCGACCGGTGTATCGCGACCGACACCTCGCTCGCGGCCGGCGGCTTCCCGGAGGGGCCTCGCGCAACACCAGGGCGCCGGAGCTCGACGCGGTGGCGGAGACGCTTCGTCGAGCGGATTTCCACGTCGAGCGGTGGCACGTACTCGTCCGCGCCGCGCGGGAGGAGGTCGGCGGGTCGGTACTTCGAACACCGCACGAACGAGTTGGGCCTGCAGGCGGCGCTTCCGGCGCTCGCCGTGGTTACGCCCCGTCCCTCGTACGTCGCTCGGGGATCGACGGGTGCCTGGCGACCAGCATCAGCAGGCCGATGACGATGAGCAGGACCGGCACGAGCAGGCTCCAGCGGGCGCGGTACTGGTCGTGGGCCCACCAGGCCAGCCCCATCGCGATCAGCGTCGGACCGAGCACGACCGAGCTCTTGGTGAGTCCGTCCATGACCAGGATCAGCACGCCACCGCCGATCAGCCCCAGCGTGGTGATCGCGTCGAAATCCGGGAACCAGCCGTAGTACCAGACCAGGCCGAGGACGCCCAGGACGATCAACGTGACGGGCAGGGCGGCGTTGCGCATCGCGGCTTCCTCCGGAATCGTTGGCGGCGTCGTCGAGGCGGTCAGCGGCCGCGACCGAGCGCGTGGAAATGATGGACCGGTCCGTGGCCCGAGCCGACCTCGAGCGCACCCGAGGCGCGGATCGCGGCGGTCAGGTAGTCCTTGGCGCCGCGGATCGCCGTGAGCGCGTCGGCTGATTGCGGCAGCAGCGCCGCGATCGCCGCCGACAGCGTGCAGCCGGTGCCGTGCGTGTTCTTGGTGTCGATCCGCGGCGCCGCGAGCTCGACCATCCGGTCGCCGTCGGTGACCAGGTCGATCGCATCGCCGTGGCCGAGGTGCCCGCCCTTGAGCACCACCCAGCGCGTGCCCTCGTGCGCCATCTTCCCGCGCAGCCGCTCGGCGGCGCGCCGCATCTCGCGCGGCGTTTCCGGCGCCCGCTCGCCCAGCAGCACGCCGGCTTCCGGCAGGTTCGGCGTGACGACGCTCGCCCGCGGCAGCAGCGCGTCGACCAGCGCGCCGACGCTCTCGCGTTCGAGCAGCGCGTCGCCGCTCTTGGCGATCATCACCGGGTCGAGGACGACCTGCGGCGGGTTCCAGCGGGCGAGCGCGTCGGCGACCTCGCGGATCACGCCGGCCCGACCGACCATGCCGATCTTCACCGCGTCGATCCGCACGTCGGCGAACAACGTGTCGATCTGTTCGCGGACGAACGACGGCGGGACCGCGAAGATGCCGGTCACCGCGCGCGTGTTCTGCGCCGTCAGCGCCGCGATCACCGCGCAGGCGTAGGCGCCCAACGCGCTGATCGCCTTGACGTCGGCGAGCACGCCGGCGCCGCCGGACGGGTCGACGCCGGCGATCGACAGCACGTTGGGGATGCGGGGCGCGTCGGTCGTCACGGCGCGCATTCTAGACCGGGGCGTCCGCCCCGATCATCGCCCCGCGCGGACGATCCCGCGGGCGCGGTAGGCGTCGGCCGCCTCGCGGACGAACGCCGCGACCCGCGGCAGCCCCTGGCCGGCGAGGTCCTGCGCCAGCGCCTCGAGCTCGGCCGCCGTCGAGCGTCCGGGCCGCAGGCGGTCGTAGATCTCGAACACCCGCTCGTTCGGGACCTGCGTCAGTTCCGCGGCGCGCCGCAGGTTTTCGGCGAGCTGCGGGTGGCCGGCCGCCTGCGCGGCATCGGCCTGTCCCTCGAGCTGAGCGCGGCTGATCCGGAAGTCGTCGCCGGTCAGCCGGCCCTCGCGCAGCGCGTCGATCGTGAGCTCGTCGACCGGTCGCCCGGTCCAGGCGCGAATCGGGCCGGCGTTCATCGCGTTCCCCGCCAGCGAGCCGTCGTCGCCTGCGACGCGGCGCCCGTCGGCGCGGACGGCTCCGGACGCGCATCGGCTTCGCCGAGAACGCGGATTTCGCCGGGTGGCCGGTCGCGGTCGACGCACTGGGTCTCGCGCAGGTGCATCAACGTCGTCTGGACGATCAGGCGCAGCCGTGCGGTGTTGTCGCTGCGCACCGGGATCGGCGCGGCCCGCTTGCCCTGGGCGTGCAGCGCCGCGTTGCGCCCGATCTGGCGGTAGACATCGAGGTCGAGGTTGGGCGCCATCGCGAAGAGCTCGAGGTTCTCGAGCGGGACCAGGTCCGCCCGGTGGATCACCGTCGTGCCCTTGGACTGCAGGCCGATCGCGACGCCGGACCCGGACAGCTTCGCGCCGGCGTGGCCGATGAAGGCGCAGTCGGACGTGTGGTGGATCCGCAGGATTCTCGCCGCGATGCCCTCGGCGCGGATGCCGGCGACGATCGACGCCAACACCTCGCGGTGGTCGAGACCGCCGATCGTCTTCGAGATCGCCGCGCCGAACGCCGGCCCGATCGCCACGACGACCTCGATCCGCGATCCACGCGCCGCCGGGCCGGTTTCCTCGAGGAACGAGCGGGCGTCGCCGGCCGCCAGCCGTTCGCCGTAGCTGCGCGGGTCCCAGGCTTGCGGCAGGTTCGCGAGCTCTGCCCAGCGCGCGCCGTCGACGCGGTAGCCGGTGCCCGGACCGCGGTAGTCGTTGGGGTCGGTGAGCGCCGACAGGACGCGCCACTGGCGATCGAAGATCGCCGACGGCTGCAGGTAGTCGCCGATGACCCGCTGGCGTTGCATGGCGACGACGCTCTCCGCGACGTCGGCGAACCCGGCGGCGTCGAGCGCGCGCGCGACGTCGAGCGCGGTTGCCGGTCCGGCGAGCAGCGCCTGCGCCGCCTCGATGTCGGCGACCCGGTCCCGGTCGGGCATGTCCTCGGACCCGTAGGCGCCGACCGCGGCAACGATCTCGGCCTCGCTGATCGGAGGGAAACCGAGTTGCGCGAACACGCCCTGCAGCGCCCTCGCGGCGCGCTCGCGCGCCGCCAGCACCCGCGCCTCGTCGACCGGCGTGATGCCGCCGTCGATGCGCAGATCGCGCTGCAGCACGTGCCAGTCGTCGAGCTCCGAGACGTCGAAATTGCCGCCGCCGAACATGTTGTCCGGCCGGGGGATCGCACCGTAACCCGAGGTGATGAAATCGGTGCCGGGGATGAACTGCAGCATCAGCTTCGCCGCCTTGCGGATGTCCGAGTGCGAGGCGAGCGCGTCGTTGCCCGACGCGACCTCGAGGCCGAGGAGCATCGCGATCAGGTTCTCAGCCAGCACGCCGCGCACGCCGTCGGGCAGCGATTCGGGCAACGCGATGCAGCTGATCGACCCGTTCTGCGAACCCTGGCTGCCGGCCGCGCGCGTGACCATCAGGCTGCGCGCCTCGAGGTAGAGCATCGATCGCCCTTCGGCGTGGCCCATCAGCGCCGGCGCCCCGGCGCCGGACGTGAAACGGGTCTTGACGCCCCGGCTCGCGTAGGCCGCCGCCAGCAGCGCCTTCGACCACGGGGTGTCGTCGCCGTCGACGAAGGCGCGCTCGGTCGCGTAGACCGAGAGCGTCTCCGAGTAGCTGGTGAGGCCCTTGAACGCGAGCTTGAGGTTGGTCGCCTCCTCGACCGCGCACTGGGTGAGCACGCCGGGCCGGCCGACCTGGGTGCCGATCAGCAGCGCCAGCGCGTTGAACGGCGCGTAGCGGCCGACGGCGGCGGTGGTCTCGACTTCGGCGAAGCCGCGCAGCGCCGCCTCGGCGGCGTCCGCCGCGAGCAGCGCGGGATGCTCCTTGCGGTTGGTCACGTGCGCCTGGTTGGCCGGCGTGCGCCGCCCGCGCATCTTGGCGAGTCCCATCATCATCTCGAGGACGCTCATCGCGTCGATCACCTCGACGATCTTCGCCGGCGTGCAGCCCCCGAAGACCGCGAGGACCTCGGCGCGCGGGACGTTGATGTCGACGATCATCCGGGCGATCTCGATCGACGGCGTCGCCATCGCCCGCCCGGCGACCTTCACGTCGATCGCGTGCCGGGCGATGAACCGCTCGACCAGGTCGAATCGCTCCGCCGCGACGCCGTCCATCTCGACGACGACGCCGTCGCGGATCGCGATGCCCGGTTTCGGATCCAGCGGGCTTCCGATCGTCGACAACCCGACCTCGGGCCAGGGCCGGATGAAGGTCTCGCGGTTCACCGGCCGTTCGGCGAGCCGCTCGAATCGTTTGCTGCGCATCGTCGTTTCGACCGTTGACGTCGCTCCCGGTGGCCGGCGCGGAACACGTCGATGTCGACGGACACGGCGGTTGCGGGGTTCGCGTTCCCGTCGAGTATACGGGTCTACCCCCCGTTTCCGGCTCGAGGAGCGCCGGCCGGTGGATACGCCGATCGTTCGTCGCCCGGGGATTGACGGCCCGGCGTCGGGCGATCTGACGGCCGCCTGCGCTACCATCGCTCCCTTCGATGGGAGCTCGCGAATGACCGACGCAGAACTGTTCCTGGACCGGCGGCAGCGGACGCTGCGCGACGGCTCGGGGCGCCGCTACGATCTCGCGACGCGCGCGTGGATCGCGGACGAGGACACGGTGTCCGGCGCGCGGATCGATCGGCGCGCGGCGGTCGGCTGGCTACAGCGGGAGAGTGGCGGTCCGCGCCGCGAGCCGGTCGCGGTCGTCGGCGGACACCACGCCAGCACCGCCGATCTCGCGCAGGCGGCCGAGGTCGGTCGCGCGCTGGCGGACCTGGGGCTGGTCGTGCTCTGCGGCGGACGGGGCGGCGTGATGCGGGCGGTCTGCGAGGGCGTCGCCGAGCGCGGCGGCCTGTCGATCGGGCTGCTGCCCGGCGAGACCATCGACGACGCGAACGCGGCGGTGTCGGTCGCGATCGCCACCGGTATCGGCTTCGCCCGCAACGCGCTGATCGCGCGCGCCGCGTTGTGCATCGTCGCGATCGGCGGCAGCTACGGAACGCTTTCCGAGATCGCCTACGGCATGCAGTTCGGCAAGGCGATCTTCGCGCTGCCCGGCACGCCGCCGGTCGACGGCGTGGCGCCGGTCGCCTCGGTGGACGCGGCGATCGACGGTGTCGCGCGCATCGCGCTCGGGCTCGCCGGCGGACGTCGCGCCGGCGCCGCGACCGCCCCCGCCTGACGCGGGCCGCTTCCGGACCCCGGTGTAGAATCCGCGTCGCGCGGGTGTAGCTCAATGGTAGAGCAGAGGCTTCCCAAGCCTACGACGAGGGTTCGATTCCCTTCACCCGCTCCATCCGGGCGCCCTGCGCCCGGGCCGGGGGCCGCGGACGCGGCCGCGGCGATCGCGTGAGGTAAGATCAGCGCGCCGCCCGTCCTGCGCGCGCGGTCTCGTCCGATGTCCTGCGAACCCTCACGTCCGCCCGCCGGCGCGCCCGGATCGGTGCCAGGCGCCGCGCGACGCGCCCGCCGTCCCGCGCGGCCGGTCGCCTGATGCGCGCGGGCGGTCACGCGAGCGCCGCGGCGATCGCGATGATCTGCGCGGCGACGCTGTGCTTCTCGATCCTCGATTCGATGATGAAGTTCCTGTCGACGAGGTACCCGCTGTCGCTGCTCCTCACGGTGCGCTGGGGGATCCAGGCGGTGGTGCTCGCGCTGTGGTTCGCGCCGCGGACCGGCGCCGGCTTCCTGCGGACCTCGCGACCGCTCGGGCACCTGGCGCGGGGCGCGTTCCTGATGGCGGCGTCGCTCTTCTTCATGCTGGCGATCCGCACGATTCCGCTCGCCGAAGCGACCGCGATCCACTACACGACGCCGATGTTCGTCGCGGTGATGGCGACCTTCGCGCTCGGCGAGCGCATGACGGTATCGCGCGCGCTGTTCATCCTGGCCGGCGCCATCGGCATGACGCTGATCGTCAAGCCGGGGATGGGCGTGTTCCAGGGAGCGGCGTTGTTCGTCCTGATGTCGGCGTTCAGCTACGCGATCTACCTGGTGCTGACGCGCCGGATGGCCGGCGAGTCGGCCACGTCGCTGGTCATCTACCCGTCGCTCGTCTGCGCCGCCGGCTTCGGCGTCTCGATGCCGTTCCTCGCCGGCGACTCGTTCGCGATCGCCTGGACCCACTTCGCGATGCTCGTCGCCTCGGCGCTCCTCGGCACGACCGGCCACTTCCTGTTCGCGCTCGCCTTCCGCCGGGCGGACGCGACCGCGGTGACGCCCTACAGCTACTCGCAGATCGTCTGGGCGACGATCGTCGGCTGGGTCGTCTTCTCCAATCTGCCCGACGCCGCGTCGTTCGCCGGCATGCTGATCATCGCCGCCGGCGGACTCGCGCTCGCGCTGCACGAGCGTCGCCAGTCGCGCGCGACGGTACCGGTCCCCCCGGTCGCCGAATGACCGGCGGCCGCGGCCGCCCCCCGGAGCTCCCCTCGAAGGAACCACGATGACCACCAGACAACGCATCGGACTCGTCGGCGCCGGACTCATGGGCCACGGCATCGCCAGGAATCTGGTCGAGAAGGGCTTCCCGCTGACGGTTCGCGGCCACCGCAACCGTGCGCCGATCGACGACCTCGTCCGGCGCGGCGCGACCGAGGTGAAGACCAACGCCGACCTCGCACGCACCGCCGACATCGTGATCCTGTGTGTCACCGGCGCGCCGCAGGTCGAGGAGGTGATGTTCGGGCACGAGGGCGTGGCGTCCGCCGTCCGTCCGGGGCAAGTCGTCGTCGACACGTCGACCAGCGAGCCGTCGACGACGACTCGGACCCGCGAGGCGCTCGCGAAATCGGAGGTCCGCTTCGTCGACGCGCCGCTCACGCGCACGCCGGTCGAGGCCGAGCAGGGACGTCTGAACACGATGGTCGGCGCCGACGACGCGACCTTCGCCGAGATCCGGCCGGTGCTCGCCGCCTACTGCGAGAACATCGTCCACGCCGGTCCGCCGGGACACGGCATCGTGCTCAAGCTGATCAACAATTTCATCGCCCAGGCGATCTGCACGGCGACCGCCGAGGGCCTGGCGACCGCGGTGAAGTCCGGATTGTCGCTGCGCAAGCTCCACGAGGTGATCTCGGCGGGCGCGGTCAACTCCGGGATCTTCCAGATGGTCGCCGGGCGGGCGCTGGAAGGCGACCTCGCCGGCCTCAAGTTCACGATCGCGAACGCGACCAAGGACCTGCGTTACTACACGCACCTCGCCGAGCAGATGATGCTGCCGTCGGTGGTCGGCGAGGCGGTGCACCAGAGCCTCGTCACCGCGAACGCGCTCGGCCTGGGCGAGCGGTTCGTCCCGTCGCTGATCGAGGCCCAGGAGAAGATCACCGGGCTCGCGATCGTCCCCAGGCCATGACCGCGCCGGCGGAGTTTCTCGAGTTCGCCTACCGCACCGCGCTCGCGGCCGGCGAGGTCGCGTTGCCGCATTTCCGCGTCCCGATCGCCGTCGACGACAAGGGCGGCCGCGGCTACGATCCGGTGACCGCCGCCGACCGCGACGCCGAGGCGGTGATCCGCGCGGCGATCGCGAAGGCCTATCCGGACCACGGCATCCGCGGCGAGGAGCACGGATTCGAGCGCGGCCGTTCGCGCTACACCTGGGTCATCGACCCGATCGACGGCACGCGCAGCTTCATCACCGGGCAGCTCCACTGGGGGATGCTGGTCGCGCTCAACGACGGCGAGCGGGTGGTCTGCGGGCTCGCGCACCAGCCGTTCGTCGGCGAGACCTTCCTCGCCACCGCCGGCGGGGCGTCGCTGTGGCGGCGCCAGGGCGAGGAGCGCGCCCTGCGCAGCCGACGATGCGAGCGCGTGTCCGACGCGATCGTCGCCTGTACGACCCCCGACATGTTCACGACGCCGCGCACGCAGCAGGGCTTCGCCCGCGTTCGCGACCGGGTGAGGCTGGTGCGCTGGGGCGGAGACTGCTACGCCTACTGCCTGCTCGCGATGGGGCTGATCGACGTTGTCGTCGAGTCGTCGCTGCAGGCCTGGGACGTGCAGGCGCTGATCCCGATCGTCGAGGGCGCCGGCGGCGTCATCACCGCGTGGGACGGCGGCGCCTGCGAAGAGGGCGGCGACGTCGTCGCCTGCGGCGATCCGGCTCTCGCCGACGAGATCCGCGCGCTGCTCGCCGGGTCGGACGCGCGGACCTGACGCCGCGACCGCATGAGACTCCTCGTCCTCGGCGGCACGCGTTTCCTCGGACGCCACCTGGTCGACGCGGCGATCGAGCGCGGCCACGCCGTCACCACGTTCACCCGCGGGCAGCTCGCGACGCACGAGCACGCGGCGGTGTTCCCGCTCGGCGGCGACCGCGACCCGGCGAAGGCGCCGGGTCTCGCGGCGCTCGCCTCCGGAACCTGGGACGCGGTCGTCGACCTGTCCGGCTACGTTCCGCGGATCGTCGACGCCTCCTGCGCGATGCTCGAGGGACGTGTGCGTCGCTACCTGTTCGTGTCCACGGTGTCGGTGTACGCGGACACCCGTCGCGGCGGCGTCGACGAGAGCGCCGCGCGCGCGCGACTCGCCGATCCGGCGAACGAGGACGTCGCCGCGAACTACGGCGCGCTCAAGGCGGCCTGCGAAGACCGCGTCCGCGCCCGCTACGGCGATGCCGCGACGATCATCCGGCCGGGACTGATCGTCGGTCCCGGCGACCCGACCGACCGCTTCTCCTACTGGGTCGCGCGGTTCACCCAGCCGCAGGTGCTGGGCGAACGCGACGACGCCGCCGCGGTGCCGGGCCCGCCGGAGCGGCCGGTCCAGTTCATCGACGCCCGCGATCTCGCCCGCTGGACGCTCTCGCTCGCCGAACGCGACGTGGCCGGCACCTACAACGCGGTGAGCCCGCGCGGCCAGTGGACCTGGGGCGCGCTCGTCGAGGCGCTCGCCCGCCATCCATTCGGCGGCGCGGGCGCCCCGCGCGCGGTGTGGATCGACGAAGACCTCCTCGCGAAGGCGCGCATCGAGCCGTGGACCGAGCTGCCGCTGTGGCTGCCCGCCTCCGACTCGGCGCATGCCGGCTTCCTCGACATCGACGGCGCGCGTGCCGCCGATACCGGCCTCGCCGTGCGTTCGCTCGACGAGACGATCGTCGACGTCGCGCAGTGGCTCGGCGGCAAGTGGCGGCCGGGCGCCTGGCAGCACGCGCTGTCCGCCGAGCGCGAGCGGCGGATCGTCGCGCTGCAGGCCGACCGGGACTGACCCGGCCGCGTTCACGCCGGTCGCCGCGACGCTACCCGGTGGCGAGCTGGATCCATAAGGCGCGATGGACCGCGACGGGCGCGTGGCACGCGCTACGCGAGCGGACGCTGCCGTGGTGGCCGGACGGACGTCTCGCGCGCCTGCGCGACCGCCGGGTGCGCGCGATCGTCGCCCACGCCTACGCGACGGTTCCGTTCTACCGCGAGAGCATGGACGCGCTCGGTCTGCGCCCGTCCGACATCCGCGGCGCGGCCGACCTCGCGAAGCTCCCGATCGTCGGCGGCGCCGAGCTCGCCGCCGCTCCCCGGCGGTTCCTGTCGTCGCGGTTCGACGGTCGCGACACGCTGATGCTGGACACCACCGGAACGACCGGCCACTACAAGCGCATCCACCACGACCCGCGCGCGGTGATCGTCGCGCTGGCCGCCGGCGGCCGCGCGCGGGCGGTCGAGACGAGCGCGACCGGCCCGCGCCGCCGCGGCGGACTGCTGATGATCGTGCCGCCGGCGGGGACGAACGTCGCGGTGACGAACTTCCACCGCGACCACCTGCTCGCGTCGCTCGCCCATCGACTCGCGCCGGCCGTCGTGCCGCTCGACCGCCCGTACGCCGACGTCGTCGCGCAGGTGAACCGGCTCGAGCCCGACGCGATCGCGACCTTCGGCCGCTTCGCCGGCTACCTGTTCCGGCGCGCGTCGCAGACCGGGGCGCCGATCCACCGGCCGCGGCTGCTGCGGGTCGGCGGCGACGTGCTGCCCGAGGCCGACCGGCGGTTGATCGAGGAGCGCTACGGCGTCCCGGTGTTCGCCTCCTACCAGAGCTGCGAATTCCTGCGGATCGCCTTCCAGTGCGAACGACGCGAGGGCTACCACGTCTCGACCGACCAGGTGGCGCTGCGCATCGTCGACGACGACGGACGCGACGTCGCGCCGGGCACCCCGGGGCAGGTCGTCGTCTCGGGTCTGGTGAACCGCGCGACCGTGCTGCTCAACTACCGGCTGGGCGACCGGGCGACCCTGTCCGACGCGCGCTGCGGCTGCGGCAGGACGCTGCCGGTGCTCGCCTCGATCGACGGACGCAGCGACGATCTCTTGGTGCGCGCCGACGGCGAGCGCGTCCACGAGTCGATCGTGCTGCGCTCGCTCTACGGGATCGCCGGCCTGGCCGACGTCGAGGTCGTGCAGCACGCGCACGATCGCGTCGAAGCGCGCGTCGTGGTCGGCCGCGAGTCGGACGTCGAACGGGTGATCGTCGAGGCCGGCCGCGCGATCACCGAACTGCTCGGATCGCCGGCGAACGCGCGCATCGACATCACGCCGGCCGCCGAGATCGCCCCGGGGCCCGGCGGCAAGCGGCGGGCCGTGATCTGCCGACTGGCGCCGGGCGCGGCCGTCGGCGCGGTTCCGCCGCCGTGACCCGGCGCGCCGTCAGTCGCGCCGGCGCAGCCGGCCGATCGCGACGCCGGCGAGCATCAACGCGGTCAGCGCCAATCCCCACTCGCCCATCGTCGGGATCGTCGGCACCGGCCGGGCGTCGAGTACGAGCTCGCTCAGCACGAAATTGCCGTTCGACGCCCGGCCCGGACCGTTCGCGGGAAAGCTCGCGTCGGCCAAGACCTCGAGTCGGAAACCGGTGATGCCGCGCAGCGACGTCGTCGTCGTGAAATTCACCTGGTCGGTCCAGGGACTGGTGCCGCTCGCGAGCACCGACCCGTCCGGCTGGACGGTCAGCGTCTGGCCGGCGCCGGACGAGAGCGCCTGCGGGTAGAGCACGACCCAGACAGCGGTACCGCCGGGGCTGGCGTCACCGCAGGTGGACCCGAGTCCGTAGGTCGGCCGGGCCGAAGTCGTCGCCGAAAGGCGGAACCGGCCGATCTGGTGCTCGTCCCCCCAGAGCGTGTGCAGCTGGAAGGTCAGCCGCGTCGCGTCCGAGCTCCCGACGTCCGTCGTGGCCTTGACCACGGCCGTCTGGTTGTTGCCCTGCTGCGGATCGATCGCCCAGCCGTTGGTGTTGAAGACGCTGTCGATGGCGTCACTGATCGGAAAGCCGTTCTGGCAGAACGTCGCGGTGGCATCGTGGAGATCGACCGTGGCGGCGCCGGCCGATCCGGCGAACGCCAGCAATACGCCGGCGCGACCGATCGCGCGAAGCATGCGATTTCCGATTCCGGTCATGATCGACCCCCCCCTGGTTGGCCTTACGGGCAACGCACTATAGCGACGTGGGGACGGCGAGTAAACGCCGGGATCGTCGCGCGGTGTCGATGCCGCTCGGCGACCGCGGGCGATGATCAATAACTACAACGGCAGTGCGGTCGTGTCCTTGACCGTCTCCAGCACGAAGGCCGAGCGGACATCCTCGACGATCGGCAGCGCGACCACCTTCTCCATCAGGAAGCGGGAATAGGCGTCGAGGTCGGTCGCCACGACCTTCATCGAGTAGTCCCACTGGCCGGAGAGCTGCTGGCAGGTCAGCACCTCCGACCAGCCGAGCACCGCCTTGCGGAACGTGCTGCGCGCGTGCTCGGCGTGCTTGTCGATGCGCACCTCGCACAGCGCGGTCAGTCCTAGGCCGACCTTGCGCGGATCGAGGAGCGCCGCGTAGCGGGCGATGACGCCGGTCTCCTCGAGGCGGCGCAGCCGCCGGAGGCACGGGGCCGGCGACAGCGCGACCTTGGGTGCGAGGTCGGCGTTCTGGATCCGACCCTGTTCCTGGAGGATCGCGAGGATCCGCCGGTCGGTACGGTCGAGCGTCGGGGGTGGGCGCTTGGCGGTCATCGGGAGCCTTCGCTGCGGTCGGGGCCGGCGGCGGTCGCAGGGGTCAACCCCTGCCGAGGCAATGATCATGCGCCAAGACCATTTTGTGCGCACTTTTCGATCACGGATCGCCGACTTGGAGACCGTTTCTCGGCCCACCGGCCGGTCGGGAGGCGCCGCCACGATCGATCGGGCGGTCGCCGGATGGCGATCGGGGAATCCTCGGCGGCCGGCGCGTTCCAAGTGCCGGCAGGGGATCGCGTCCCTTGGAATGGGGGCGTTCCACCCCCAGATCGACTCGGTGCATCCTCTCGAGGGGGATGCGCAAATCAGCGCTTTGCATTACACTTCAAGGCTTTGCTGCAGCATCCGTCGTTAGTGCTTACTCCGCTCAGCTTCACGCTCCTGCGCCAGCTTTCCGATGGCGACTTCCATTCCGGCGAGGACCTCGCCGAGAAGGTGGGGCTGACGCGCGCCCGCGTTTCGCAACTGCTGCGGCAGGCGGAGACCGCCGGCCTCTCGCTCGAGCGGGTGCGCGGTCGGGGCTATCGGCTCAAGGCGGCGCCGGACTTCCTCGACGCGGCCGCGGTTCGGCTCGCGTTGGGCGAACTGGGCGTCAAGGTCGCCAAGCCCGGCACGCCGGCTCCACGTCCGCAGGCGCCTGCCGAAGAGGACCTGGCGCTGACCGGACCGGAGCGTCCGCTGTTCGACCGCGCGCCGCCGGCGCTGCAGGTCGAGGTCTCCGACCAGATCGACTCGACCTCGACCGAACTCCTGCGCCGTGCGCCGCGCCGCGACATCCACGGCGCGGTCCTGGCGGCGGAGTGGCAGACGGCGGGTCGCGGGCGCCGCGGACGAAGCTGGACCGCGGTCGCCGGCGGATCGGTCACCTTCTCGATGGGCTGGCGCTTCGAACAGGGCGCCGGATTCCTGGCCGGGCTGTCGCTCGCGGCCGGTGTCGCGGTCGTGCGGGCGCTGGAGAAGGAAGGCTACGCGGGCATCGAGCTCAAGTGGCCCAACGACCTCGTCTACCGGCACCACAAGATCGGCGGCATCCTGATCGAGGTGAACGGCGACGCGCTCGGCCCGTCGACAGTCGTCGTCGGCGTCGGCCTCAACGTCAGGCTGCCGCGCGAATTGAAGCGCGAAATCGCCCAGCCGGTCACCGACCTGGCCGCGGTCGCCGGTCGCGGCGCGCCGCCGGTCGACCGCAACCGGCTGCTCGCCCGTCTGGTCGCCGAGCTGGCGTCGATGTTCTCCGAGTACTCGCAGCACGGCTTCGCGCCGATCGCCGCCGAGTGGCAGCAGCGACACGCCTACCAGGGCAAGCCGGTGAAACTCGTGCTGCCCGACGGCGGTGCGGTCAAGGGCACGGTCGCCGGCGTCGACGCCAGCGGAGCGCTGGTGCTCGCCGACGGGCCGCGTCGATCGCGCTTCCTCGCCGGCGAATTGTCGCTGCGCCGCGCCTAACGCCGCTGCCCGCGCGAGGACCCGGGTCGGACCGGGACGACGCCGGCGCGGTCGTGACTCCCCCCGCCCGACGGCCGGCCCGATGATCCTCGTCGTCCACATCGGCGGCAGCCGGATGAAGTGGGCGCTCGCCGGTCCGCGCGGCTGGATCGCCCAGGGTGTCACCGCGAACGCCGAGATCGGAACGCTGGCGCTGCGCGAATGGCACAGCCTGCCGCGGCCGGGGCGCGCGATCGGCCTCAACGCCGCCGGCGAGGCGGCGAGGGTGCGCACCGAGGCGCAGATGACGCGCTGGCGCGTCGCGATGGAGTGGATCGTGCCGACCGCCGCCGCCGGCGGCGTGGTCAACCGCTACGTCGACCCGGCCCAGCTCTCGCCGGCCCGCTGGGCGTCGCTCGTCGCTTCGCGACGCCGCTCGCTCGCAGGGACCGCCGCACCCGGCCCCTGCGTCGTGGTCAACGCCGGAACGCTCGTCAGCATCGACGCGCTGGACGCCGACGGCGTCTTCCGCGGCGGCGTCCTGCTGCCAGGCCCGCGGGCGATGCTGGGCGCGCTGGGCGCGAGCGGGGCGCCCGGGCGCATCGGCACCGGGCGTTTTTCGCCGTTCCCGGTGACCAACGCGGACGCCGCGGCGACCGGCGTGATCGCCGCGGCGAGCGGCGCGATCGAGCGGGTCCGCGGCTGGCTCGCCGACGGCGACGGCGCCGTCGCCTGCTACGTCACCGGCGGCGCGGCCACCGAGATCGCGCCTCACCTCGCCGGTCCGTGGGAGGTCGTGGATAATCTCGTGCTCGAAGGCGCCCTCGTCCTCGCCGAATCGCCGTGATCGCGCCCGACGGCGCGGGCGGACGTCGGAGCACCGGATCGCCATGCGCACCGTCCTCGTCCTGCTCCTGCTCGCGAACCTGACGCTGTTCGCGTACACGCGGCTCGATTCCGCGGCCGGCGGCGAGGGCGTGCGGCTCGCCCAGCAGGTCCAGCCCGAGAAGATCCGCTTGCTCACGCCGCAGCAGGTCGCCGCGCTCGGACCGGCGAAGGCCGCGGCGCTCGCCGACGTTTGCGTCGAATGGGGCCCGTTCGGCGACGCCGAGCGCGCCCGGGCGATCGCCGAACTCGAATCGCTCGGCGTGGGCCGGCTCGTGGCGACCCGCCGGGTCGAGGTCACCGGCGCGTGGAGCGCGCTGGTGGCCGTCTACGCCGACCGCGGCGGAGCCGAGCGGCGCGCCTCGTCGCTGCGCCAGCAGAACCTGCGCGAAGTGAGCGTCTACGACACCGGTCGCGGCCAGTTCGCGGTCGCGGTCGGCGGCTACCGGACCGAGGACGCCGCGCGGGCGCAGGCGCAGGAACTCGAGCGCTACGGGGTGAAGAACGCGACCGCGGCGCAGCGGCCCGGCACGGTTTCGTTCACCTCGGTCGTGCTGCGCGACCCGCCGTCGTCGGCGGTGTCGCGCGTGCGCGAGCTCCAGGCGGCGTTCCCGGCGGCCGAGGTCAAGGTGGGCACTTGCGCCTCGTCCTGACCACGCAGCGAGTCGCCGCACAGGACGGCCGGGCGCGGACGCGATGACGCCCGACGCGCGCGGTCCTGTCGAGGTCGAGTCTCTGCTCGACGCCGCCCGCGGCGTGCTCGGCAAGTTCGCGCTGATCAAGCCGTCGATCTCGGCGGGCGGCGTCGCCGCGGCGCTGCTGTCGGGATCGGGACGCATCTACACCGGCATCAACCTCGACCTCGCCTGCGGCATCGGCACCTGCGCCGAGCACGCCGCGCTCGCCGAGATGCTCAAGGCGCGCGAGACGCGGGTCGTGCGGATCGTCGCGATCGACGCCGAGGGCATCCTCGCGCCCTGCGGACGTTGCCGCGAGACGCTCGTCCAGCTCGACCGCGCGAACCTCGACTGCGAGATCGTGCTGCCCGGTCCGGCGCGAGCGACGCTCGCGGAGCTCCTGCCGCGCGCCTGGCTCGAGCCGCTGTTCGCGCGGCGCTGAGTCGCGATGGCGGCGAGCGGCGCCCGCGCGATCCGCCCGGCGAGCGGCGGGGGCGACCTCGCCCTCGCCCGGGCGCTCTTCGTCGAGTACGCGCGCTGGCTCGGCGTCGACCTCTGCTTCCAGGGCTTCGACGCGGAGCTCGACGGCCTGCCCGGCAAGTACGCCCCTCCGCTCGGGCGCCTGCTCCTCGCCGGACCGTCGGGCGAGGCGACCGGCTGCGCCGCGCTGCGGCCGCTCGATCCGCCGCCGGCGCTGTTCGTCGCGGCGGCACCGGTCGGCGAGGTCAAACGCCTGTACGTGCGGCCGTCGGCGCGCGGTACCGGGACCGGCCGCGCGCTCGCGCTGGCGATCGTCGACGCGGCGCGCACGATCGGGTACCGTACGCTCTGCCTCGATACGCTGGAACGGATGCGCGAGGCGCGCGCGCTCTACGAGAGCCTGGGATTCGCGCGCTGCGCGCCGTACTACGACAACCCGCTCGACGACGCCGTCTATTACGCGCTGCCCCTCCGATGACCGCCACCGCCGTCGCCCCCGGATCGATCGCCGAACGCGTCGCGGCGATCGAGCGCGCGCGCGGCGTCGAGGTCGTGACCGCATCGATCGGCAAGGCCGACACCTATCCGGAGATTCCTTGGCGCGCCTGCGCGCTGGTCGCGTCGCTGGCCGCGCTCGCGGTCGCGGCGGCGGACCTCCTGCGCCCCGATTGGGTCACGTCGACGACGCTGCTCGTCTCGCTCGCCTTCGTCCTGCTGTCGGGCGCCGCCGCCGCGCTGCTGGCGATCTACCTGCCGCCGTTCGCGCGCCGCTTCCTCGATCCGCTGCGCGCCGAGGTCGAGACGCGCCAGTACGCGCGGACTTTCTTCCTCGAGCGCCAGTTGTTCCGTACCCGCCGGCGCAACGGCATCCTGATCCTGGTCGCGCGCTTCGAGCACCGGGTCGAACTGGTCGCCGACATCGGATTCGACGGCCGGGTCGGATCGCACGAGTGGCAGACGGTGATCCCGCCGATGATCGGGCCGCTCTCCGAGGGTCGCGTCGACGAAGCCTTCGCCGCCGGACTCGCGGCGCTCGATGCGCTGCTCGCCTCGCGCGGATTCGCCGGCGGCGCGGGTGGTTCGAACGAACTCCCGGACGCGACGATCGACGAAGCCGGGGAGGACGCGTGATCGCGATCGGCGCACGGTCTTGGTTCGCGCTGCTGGCGCTGGGCCTGTCGCTCGCGGCGGCCGCGGCCGACGTTCCCTACCTGACCGGCCGGGTCGTCGACGAGGCGAACATCCTCTCCGCGGGAGCGCGGCAGAGCATCACCCAGCTGTCGGAGCGGCACGAGAAGGCGACCGGCAACCAGGTCGCCGTGCTGACGATGCCCACGCTCGGCGGCGAGAGCATCGAGGGCTACGCGACGCGCGTGTTCGAGGCCTGGAAGCTCGGCCAGAAGGGCAAGGACAACGGCGTGCTGGTCATCGTCGCGCCGAACGACCGGAAGATGCGCATCGAGGTCGGTTACGGACTCGAGGGGACGCTCACCGACGCCGGCGCGGCGCGGATCATCCGCGAGGCGATGACGCCGCAGTTCAAGAGCGGCAACTACGATGCCGGCGTGCAGAACGGCGTCGCCGCGATCGTCCAGGCGCTCGAGGGCCAGGGCGACTGGAACTCGGCGGCGTCGTCGGGGTCGGCGAGTTCGTCGAAGACGTCGTTCTCGATCAACGAGGGTGAACTGCCACCCTGGCCGATGCGCATCCTGCTGGGCGCGTTCATCTTCGGCGTCATCGGGTTGTTCACCGTGATCGGCGTGCTGACGCCGGGTGTCGGCTGGTTCCTCTACTTCTTCCTGATCCCGTTCTGGGCGATGTTCCCGATCATCGTCCTCGGGGTGAAGGGCGCGCTCGTCCTGCTGGGCGTCTACGTCGTCGGCTTCCCGATCGCCAAGCTGATCATCAAGCACCAGCCGTGGTACGAAAAGGCCGCCGCCGAGATGAAGAAGAAAGGATCGGCGAACATCGGCGGCCTGACGATCTCGGGCGGCAGCTCGGGAAGCTCCTGGTCGTCGTCCTCGTCGTCGTCGTCGGGCGGCGGCTTTTCCGGGGGCGGCGGCAGCTCCGGCGGCGGCGGCGCGTCGGGGAGCTGGTAGGCACCGGCGACCGCGCGGCCGGCTCGCCGCTCAGACGCGCTCGATCACGAGCGCGATGCCCTGGCCGACGCCGATGCACATCGTCGCGAGCGCGTAGCGGCCGCCCCGGCGGCGCAGCTCGTAGCACGCGGTCGTCGCCAGACGCGCGCCCGACGCGCCCAACGGATGGCCGAGCGCGATCGCGCCGCCGTTCGGGTTGACGTGCGCGGCGTCGTCGGGGAGCCCCAGGTCGCGCGTGACCGCGAGCGCCTGCGCGGCGAAGGCCTCGTTCAGCTCGATCACGTCGATCTGCCCGATCGTGAGGCCGGCCCTGGCGAGAACTTTGCGCGTCGCCGGCGCCGGTCCGATGCCCATGATCCGCGGCGGCACGCCGGCGACCGCGCCGGCGACGATCCGCGCGCGCGGCGTGAGCCCGTGGCGGCGTACCGCCGCCTCCGAGGCGATCAGCGTCGCGCAGGCGCCGTCGTTGACGCCCGACGCGTTGCCCGGCGTCACCGTGCCGTCGGGCCGCACGACGCCCTTGAGCTTGGCCAGCGCCTCGATCGTCGTCTCGCGCGGGTGCTCGTCGAGCGACACGACGACCGGATCGCCCTTGCGCGAAGGCACGCTCACCGGGACGATCTCCTCGGCCAGGCGTCCGGCGCGGACCGCCGCCGCCGCCCGCGCCTGGGAACGCAGCGCGAACGCGTCCTGGTCGGCGCGCGCGACGCCGAATTCGGCGGCGACGTTCTCGGCGGTCTCCGGCATCGAGTCGATGCCGAACTTCGCCTTCATCAGCGGGTTGACGAAGCGCCAGCCGATCGTCGTGTCCTCGATCTTCGCGGCGCGCGAATACGCCTCGGTCGCCTTGGCGAGCACGAACGGCGCCCGCGACATGCTCTCGACGCCGCCGGCGATCACCAGATCCGCCTCGCCGGCCTTGACCGCGCGCGCGGCGATCGCGATCGCGTCGAGGCTCGAGCCGCACAGGCGGTTCACCGTCGTGCCGGGCACCGAATCGGGGAGGCCGGCGATCAACAGGGCCATCCTGCCGACGTTGCGGTTGTCCTCGCCCGCCTGGTTGGCGCAGCCGTAGACGACGTCGTCGACCGCGCTCCAGTCGACGCCGCGGTTGCGTTCGACCAGCGCGCGGATCGGAATCGCCGCCAAGTCGTCGGTGCGGACGGAGGCGAGCGCGCCGCCGTAGCGCCCGATGGGCGTGCGGATCGCGTCGCAGAGGAAAGCGTCGGCCATGGCGGCTCCGGAGGGCGGGACGAACGGTCGCGAGACCCCGATCTTAGCAATCCGGGCCGTCGGCCCGGTGCGATAATCGACGGACCGCGCGCCACCATCCCGGTGGTCGCGCGACCGGACCCGGGGTGGGACGACGATGAGGAATCAGCCGACGATCGGTCACGACGACGCCGCGGACGCGATCGAGGCGATCCGCGCCGAGCTCGCGGTGCGTCGTCTCGCGGCGGTCATCGCTGTCGTCGACGCCGCCGGCGAACTGATGGCGTTCCTGCGCACCGATGGCGCGCCGGTGTCGTCGGTCGGTGTCGCGATGTCGAAGGCGCGCACCGCGGCGCGCCTGCGCCGGGCGACCCGGGTGCTCGGCGAGTCGATCCGCACCCGCGACATCGACATCGCCTACTATGCCGACGCGGGGCTGACCGGCTTCGCCGGCGGACTGCCGGTCTGGCACGGCCGCGAAGTCGTCGGCGCGGTCGCGGTGTCCGGCCTCTCGGAGGCCGAGGACGAGGAACTGGCGGCGCTCGGCATCGCCCGGATGCGCTCGCCGGGGCTGGCGTCGAGCGCCGGCTGAGCCGTCGTCGCGGCGAGACGCGCGGATCCGCGCCGCGATCAGCGGTTCGGAATCAGCCGTTCAGATCGTCGCCTCGATCATCGAGCGCAGTTCGGGCGTCACCTCGGGCCGCAGGCCGAACCACCACTCGAAGCCCGGCCGCGCCTGGTGCAGCAGCATGCCCAGGCCGCCGACCGTCGGGTTGCCGCGGGCGTTGGCGGCAGCGAGCAGCGGCGTTTCGAGCGGCGTGTAGACGATGTCGCAGACGACCGCCTCGCGCGGCAGCGCGGAGAGGTCGACGTCGAGCGGCGGCTGCCCCTTCATCCCCTGGCTCGTCGTGTTGACCGTCAGCGCCGCGCCGCCCAACACGTCGTGGCGTTCGCGCCAGGCGTGCGCGCGCACCGTTCCGCCGAATTCGTCGGCGAGCGCCTTCGCGCGATCGTCGGTGCGGTTGACGATCCGGATCTCCGGCACGCCGGCGTCGGCGAGCGCGACCACGACCGCGCGGGCGCCGCCGCCGGCGCCGACGACGACCGCCGGGCCGTCGCCGGCCCGCCACTCGGGGCGTCCCTCCTGCAGGCACTGGAGGAAGCCGTAGACGTCGGTGTTGTGCGCGGCGAGCGTGCCGTCGGGCTCGACGACGATGGTGTTGATCGCGCCGATCCGCCGCGCCACCGGGTCGACGTGGTCGGCCAGCCGCATCGCCTCGATCTTGTGCGGGATCGTGACGTTGCAGCCGGCGAATCCCAGCGCCGGCAGTCCGCGCAGCGCCTGCTCGAGCTTCGACGGCGCGACCGGCAGGTAGACGTAGGCGCCCGGCAGGTGGTGCTTCTTGAGCCAGTGGTTGTGAAGCAGCGGCGAGCGCGAATGCGCGACCGGCCAGCCGACGACGCCGGCGAGGCGGTAGGGCTTTTCGTGGATCATGGCCGGTGTCTCCGGGCGGCGGCGGTCGTTACATCTGCTCCCACGGCAGCCCTTCCTTGCGCCATCCCGACAGCGTGCCCCGGTGGTGCTCGGCGTCGAGCGGCCCCTCGAAGCCGTCGAGGACGTTGAAGACCTCCTTGAATCCCGCCTGCTCGAGCGCGAGCCCGGCGTCGACCGAACGCTGGCCGCTGCGGCAGATCAGCACGACCGGCCGGTTCATGCTGGCGATCTTCTTCACCTGGCCGACGAAGTGCGGGTTGATCTCCCAATCCGGGCCGTCGTTCCAGGCGACGTGCTGCGCACCCAACGGGTGGCCGACGAACAGGTACTCCATCTCGCTGCGGCAATCGATGAACACCGCGCTCGGGTGCTGCTTCAGGAACTCGGCGGCGTCGAGAGGCTTCAGGTGTTTCATGACGGGACGATCCGGCGGCCCGATCGGACGGGCGACGCGCTACGGTAGCATGTGGACGCCGGCGGTCATCCGGTCCGTGCAACCGGGGGTGGGGAGCCCACCCGCCAGGTCTCCGCGCCACGCTCGTTTCGCGTACGATGGCGTGGATTGCGCACCGCGTTCGAAGGGCTTTCGATGAAACCGATCTGTCTGTTGTTTCCCTTCCTGCTGGCGGCCTCCGCCGCCAGCGCTCAGGTCAACGTGGGAATCACCGGGACTGTCGGTGGCGTCTACATCAACGAGTTCCACTACGACAACACCGGGATTGACGCCGGCGAGTTCATCGAGGTCGCAGGGCCCGCCGGCACGGACCTGAGCACCTACTTCATCACCTTGTAGAACGGAGCCAACGGACTCAGCTACGCGGGCACGGCTCTCCCCACTCCGCTCCAGCTCTCCGGCGTCATCGACGACGAGGGCGGCGGCGTCGGAGCGGTCGCGTTCTTCATCGGGGGGATTCAAAACGGGGCGCCCGACGGCATCGCGTTGTCGAAAGTCGGAAGTACCGACGTCCAGTTCCTGAGCTACGAGGGCACGTTCGTCGCGAGCGACGGTGTCGCGTCGGGCCTGCTCTCCGCCGACATCGGCGTATCGGAGGGCGAAGGAGTCACGCCGGTGGGCTACTCGCTCGAATACGACGAAGGCACGTCGTCCTGGATCGTCTCGCCGAACGACACCCCCGGCGATTTCGTCCAGGGCAACGACGTCGGCGTCGCGCCGGAGATGGCCGTGGAAGGAAACGCGACCGGCATCGCCGACGGCGACGCGACGCCGAGCGCGTCCGACCATACCGACTTCGGCGACGCCGACGTGGTCGTCGGGACGGTCACCCGGACCTTCACGATCCGCAACACGGGCACGGCGACGCTGAACCTGAGCGGAACGCCGCGGGTCGCGATCGGCGGCGCGCACGCCGCGGATTTCGCGGTGACCCTGGCGCCGAACGCGACGGTCGGCAACGGCGGGACGACGACCTTCGACGTGCGGTTCGATCCGAGCGCGACCGGAGCGCGGTCGGCGACGATCTCGATCGCCAACAACGACTCCGGCGAGAATCCGTACGAGTTCGCGATCCGGGGTACCGGGGTCGCCACGTCGGCGGACGTGTCGATCGTCAAGGTCCTGGTCACGACCGCGCCGTACCACGTCGGGCAGACGCTGATCTACACGCTCCAGGTGGCGAACGCAGGCCCGGCGACCGCGACGAACCTGCAGGTGAGCGACACGCCGACGAACCTCGCCATCGACTCGGTGAGCGGTGGCGGCTGCACGGCGCTGCCCTGCGGCATCACGAGCCTCGCGTCGAGCACGAGTACGACGATCACGGTGAGCGCGAGGATCCTCGCCGTCGGGCCGTTCGACAACGCGGCCGCCGTTTCCGCCGCCGAGGCCGACGGGGACGGCGCGAACAACGCCGACAGCGCCGGCAACGGAGGAACCGCGGCGGCCGCGGTGGCGATACCGGTGTCGGGCGGGCTGGGGTTGTTCCTTGTCGGACTGATGATCGGACTCGCGGGTCTGCGGGCCACCCGGCGGAGGAGCTGACCGGCGTGGCGGGTGGGGTCAGAGCCGTAACTCGATGACTTCCTCGAGTTACGGCTCTGACCCCACACCCCCGAGTTACGGCTCTGACCCCACCACCCGCGCCTGCTAGAATTCGCGTTTTCGTGTCGCCGTCCGCTGCCATGCAACCCGACCGTACCGAGGAGCTCGTCCGCCTGCTCGACCGCCGGATCGTCGTCCTCGACGGTGCGATGGGCACGATGCTGCAGCGCCGCCGGCTCGACGAGAGCGCGTTCCGCGGCGCGCCGGCGTGCGGGTTCGGCGCCCACGCGCACGATCTCAAGGGCGACAACGACCTCCTGTCGCTCACGCAGCCGGCGATCGTGCGCGAGATCCACGACGCCTACCTCGAGGCCGGCGCGGACGTCATCGAGACCAACACGTTCTCGGCGACCGCGGTCTCGCAGGGCGACTACGGACTCGCCGCGAGCGCGCGGGCGATGAACCGTGCCGCCGCCGCGATCGCACGCGAATGCGCCGACCGCTGGACCGCCCGCACGCCGGATCGGCGGCGCTACGTCGCCGGTGCGCTGGGGCCGACCAACCGCACCGCGTCGATCTCGCCCGACGTCAACGATCCCTCGGCGCGCAACGTGACCTTCGATCAGCTCGCCGCCGCCTACAAGGACGCGGCGGCGGGTCTCGTCGAGGGCGGCGTCGACCTCCTGCTGATCGAGACGGTGTTCGACACGTTGAACGCCAAGGCCGCGATATTCGGCGTGTTGTCGCTGTTCGACGAGCTGGGCGCGCGACTGCCGCTGGGCGTCTCCGGCACGATCACCGACGCGTCGGGCCGCACGCTCTCCGGCCAGACGCCCGAGGCGTTCTGGAACTCGGTGCGTCACGCCGAACCGCTCTTCGTCGGGCTCAATTGCGCGCTCGGGGCGGCGCTGATGCGGCCGTACATCGAAGAGCTCTCGCGCGTCGCCGACGTCTACGTGTCCTGCTATCCGAACGCCGGATTGCCCAATCCGATGTCCGAGAGCGGCTACGACGAGACGCCGGCCGAGACCGCGGCGCTGATCGCCGAGTTCGCGCGCAGCGGCTTCGTCAACCTCGTCGGCGGCTGCTGTGGAACGACGCCCGCGCACATCCGCGCGATCGCGAACGCGGTGTCGGGCATCCCGCCGCGCCGCCTGCCGGGCGCGCTGCGCGCCGCCGCGTAGCTTCGCGGGGAAGGACTCCGGGCCGGCTCTCGCGGGCCGTGGCCCGGCCCGACGCCCGAATCCGGATCCGACATGCGCCTTTCCGGCCTCGAACCGCTGAACCTCGGCCCCGGCTCGCTGTTCGTCAACGTCGGCGAGCGGACCAACGTCACCGGCTCGCGCGCGTTCGCGCGGCTGGTCCTCGCCGGCGACTACGCCGCGGCGGTCGAGATCGCCCGCCAGCAGGTTGCCGCCGGCGCGCAGATCATCGACGTCAACATGGACGAGGCGATGCTCGACTCCAAGGCGGCGATGACCCGGTTCCTGAACCTGGTCGCCGGCGAGCCGGAGATCGCGCGCGTTCCGGTGATGATCGACTCGTCGAAGTGGGAGGTGATCGAGGCGGGCTTGAAGTGCGTCCAGGGCAAGCCGATCGTCAACTCGATCTCGATGAAGGAGGGCGAGGCCGAGTTCCTGCGTCAGGCGACGCTCGTGCGCCGCTACGGCGCGGCGGCGATCGTCATGGCCTTCGACGAGCGCGGCCAGGCCGACAGCGTCGAGCGGCGCATCGAGGTCTGCGGGCGCGCCTACCGGCTGCTCGTCGAGCGGGTCGGCTTCCCCGCCGAGGACATCGTGCTCGATCCGAACGTGTTCGCGATCGCGACCGGCATCGACG
Organism: Burkholderiales bacterium; assembly: GCA_046347725.1. GTDB lineage: Bacteria > Pseudomonadota > Gammaproteobacteria > Burkholderiales > Casimicrobiaceae > VBCG01. The sequence goes on along the minus strand of JAXMFN010000017.1, from coordinate 44,468 downwards.
AGCACGCGAACTACGCGCTCGACTTCATCCGCGCGACCCGCTGGATCCGCGAGAACCTGCCGGGCGCGCAGGTGTCCGGGGGAATCTCGAACGTGTCGTTCAGCTTCCGCGGCAACGAGCCGGTCCGCGAGGCGATCCACACGGTGTTCCTCTACCACGCGATCCGCGCCGGGCTGACGATGGGCATCGTCAACGCCGGCACGCTCGGCATCTACGACGAGCTCGACCCCGAGCTCCGCGGGCGCGTCGAGGACGTCGTGCTCAACCGCCGGCCGGACGCGACCGAACGGCTGGTCGCCTTCGCCGACACGGTCAAGGGCAAGGCCAAGAGCGACGACGAGGACTCGGCCTGGCGCTCGGCGCCGGTCGGCGAGCGGCTGGCGCACGCGCTGGTCAAAGGCGTCACGACCCACATCGTCGAGGATACCGAGGAGGCGCGCGCCGCGATCGCCGCGCGCGGCGGCCGGCCGATCGAGGTGATCGAGGGCCCGCTGATGGACGGCATGAACGCCGTCGGCGACCTGTTCGGCGCCGGCAAGATGTTCCTGCCGCAGGTGGTCAAGAGCGCGCGCGTGATGAAGCAGGCGGTCGCGCACCTGGTTCCGTTCATCGAGGCGGAGAAGGCGGCGTCGGGCCAGGCCGGCCGCTCGAAGGGCAAGGTCGTGCTCGCCACGGTCAAGGGCGACGTCCACGACATCGGCAAGAACATCGTCGGCGTCGTGCTCCAGTGCAACAACTTCGACGTCGTCGACCTGGGCGTCATGGTGCCCTCGCGCCGGATCCTCGAAGCGGCGCGCGCCGCGCACGCCGACGCGATCGGGCTGTCCGGCCTGATCACGCCCTCGCTCGAGGAGATGGCGCACGTCGCCTCGGAGATGCAGCGCGAGGGCTTCACCGTGCCGCTCCTGATCGGCGGCGCGACGACCTCCCGCGTCCACACGGCGGTCAAGATCGCGCCGCACTACGCCGGGCCGGTCGTCTACGTGCCGGACGCCTCGCGCGCGGTCGGCGTCACGACGAGCCTCGTCTCGCCGGAACTGTCGGGGCCGTTCGTCGCCGAGGTCCGCGCCGACTACGCGAGGATCCGCGAGCAGCACGCGGCCAAGCGCGGCCCGACGCTCGTCCCCCTGGCGCAGGCCCGCCGCAACGCGGCGCCGTACGACGCGGCGGTCGCGGCGCCGGTCGCGCCCTCGTTCATCGGCCGGCGCGAGCTGCGCAACGTCGACCTCGCCGCGATCGCCGAGCTGATCGACTGGGCGCCGTTCTTCCAGACCTGGGAGCTCGCCGGGCCGTATCCGGCGATCCTCGACGACCCGGTCGTCGGCGCGACCGCCCGAACCGTGCTCGCCGAGGGCCGGGCGATGTTGAAGCGCGTGATCGACGGCCGTTGGCTGACCGCGAACGGCGTCGTCGGTTTCTGGCCGGCGAACGCCGACGGTGACGACATCGTCCTGTGGGTGGACGAGACGCGCGCGACGCCGGCGCTCGTCTGGCGCAACCTGCGCCAGCAGGGCGAGCGCGCGGAGGGGAAGCCGAACCGCTGCCTCGCCGACTTCGTCGCGCCGAAGGGCGGCGGCGCGCGCGACTGGGTCGGCGCCTTCGCGGTGACCGCCGGCCTGGGCATCGAGACCAGGCTCGCCGAGTTCGCCGCCCGGCACGACGACTACGGCGCGCTGATGCTGAAGGCGATCGCCGACCGGCTCGCCGAGGCGTTCGCCGAGTGGCTGCACCGGCGCGTACGCACCGAGCTATGGGGCTACGCGCGCGGCGAAGCCTCGACCCGCGACGACCTGATCGCCGAGCGCTACCGCGGCATCCGGCCGGCGCCCGGCTATCCGGCCTGTCCCGACCACGCGGTCAAGGCGCCGCTGTTCGATCTCCTGGGCGCGCGCGCGATCGGCATGGACGTCACCGAGAGCTACGCGATGACGCCGGCCGCGTCGGTGTCCGGGTTCTATCTCGCGCACCCGGACGCGCGCTATTTCGCGGTCGGGCGCATCGGCGAGGACCAGCTCGCCGATTACGCGAAGCGCGCCGGCGTCGACGTCGCGCTCGCCCGCCGCCGCCTCGCCGCGAACCTGGGTTGACGGCGTCGGCGCGACGGGCCTCGACGCGGCGGTCCGCTCAGTCGAGCGGTCCGATCCAGTCGTTCTTGCCGACATCGACGCCCAGGTGGCGCAGGATCGCGTAGGTCATCGCCGCGTGGAACCAGAAGTTGGGCAGCGCGTAGGTGAAGAGGTAGGCCTGCCCGCGGAAGGTCTTCGGCTCGCCGCGGATCTTGCGGGTGACCGGCCGCGATTCCGAGCCGTCGATGTCGGACGGCTTCGCCGCCTCGACCGCGGCGATCGCGCGGTCGACGCGCGCGATCAGGTCGGCGAAGGTCTTCTCGTTGTCCTCCCAGGACGGCGGCTCGTGGCCGGCGAGCCGGGCGACGGTCCCGCGGGCGTGGTCGGTCGCGATCTGGACCTGCTTGGACAACGGGAACATGTCGGGCGCGAGCCGGCCGTTGACGAAGACCGATTCGTCGATCTTGCGCGCCGTCGCGTGCGCCGCGCCCTTGCCGAGGACGTGCCGCAGTTGGGTCAGCGCGCGGGCGAACACCGGCGCCGAGGCGGTGTACATCGAGGTGGACATCGGGTGCTCCTGGGGTGGCCGGGAAGGGGTGAGGGCACCAAGCATAGCCGAACCGCGCCAGGAACGAAAAAGCCCCGCGGTCGCCCGCGGGGCTCGTCGGAGGAAGGCGCGCGATTACAGGCGCTCGAGGACCGCGGCGATGCCCTGGCCGCCGCCGATGCACATCGTCACCAGCCCGTAGCGCTTGTGCGTGCGATGCAGTTCGTACATGCACTTGACCGTGAGGATCGCGCCGGTCGCGCCGATCGGGTGGCCGAGCGCGACCGCGCCGCCGTTGGGGTTCACCTTCGCCGGGTCGAGGCCGAGCTCCTTGTTGACGCCGAGCGCCTGCGCCGCGAACGCCTCGTTCGACTCGATGACGTCGATGTCGGAGATCTTGAGGCCGGCCTTGGCGAGCGCGTTCTTGACCGCCGAGACCGGCCCCAGGCCCATGATCTTGGGATCGATGCCGGCGTGGCCGTAGGAAACCAGCCGGGCCATCGGCTTCAGGCCCTTCTTGGCGGCGACCGCGGCCTCCATCAGCACGACCGCCGCGGCGCCGTCGTTGATGCCGGACGCGTTGCCGGCGGTAACCGAGCCGTTTTCCTTGACGAACGCCGGCTTGAGCTTGGCCATGCCGTCGGCCGTGGCGTCGCCGCGCACGTGCTCGTCGGTGTCGAACATCACCGGACCCTTCTTGCTCTTCAACTCGATCGGCAGGATCTGGCTCTTGAAGTGGCCGGCGGCGATCGCCGCGGTCGCGCGGCGGTGGCTCTCGACGGCGAAGGCGTCCTGCTGGTCGCGCGAGATGCCGCATTGCCTGGCGACGTTCTCCGCGGTGATCCCCATGTGGACCGTGTCGAACGGGTCGGTCAGCGCGCCGACCATCATGTCGACCGACTTGGCGTCGCCCATCCGCGCGCCCCAGCGCTGCGTCGGATTCGAGTAGGCCGCGCGGCTCATGCTCTCGACGCCGCCGCCGACCGCCGCATCGGTGTCGCCCAGGAGGATGTACTGCGACGCCGACACGATCGCCTGCAGGCCGCTGCCGCACAGACGGTTGACCGTCATCGCTCCCGACCCGTGCGGCATCCCGCCGTTGACCGCGACGACGCGCGAGATGTACATGTCCTTCGCCTCGCCGTGGATCACGTTGCCGATCACCGCCTGCCCGAGGTCGGCGACGTCGACCTGCGCGCGGGCGATCGCTTCACGGACGACGCGGGCGCCGAGGTCGGTGGGCGGAAGGTCCTTCAGGCTGCCACCGTAGTCGCCGATGGCGGTTCGGACACCTGACAGGATGACGACGCTGCGCTGGATCATGGGGGCTCCTCCGGGCAAAGCCGCAATCATAGGCCGAATTGACGCACTGCGGGATCGCCGGGGATTGAGGCGAGTCAAGTCCTTGTTCCGGCAGCAGGCAAATACTGCAAACGAGGGGCGTCGGGTCGTTCCGACCCCCGTGTCGATGTCGTCCGAACGACAGTTCCGCACCGAACCCCGGCTGGCCATCTGGGCGGCTACTTCGACGGCGTCGCCGGCATTCCCGACCGCGCCGGGCGCCCCGAGTCACCAACCCATGCTCCCTCCCCCGGAGGCCCGATGAAGAAGCTCCCAACCCTCCTGCGCGACCTGGTCGCGGCCTGCGCCATCGCGTTGACCGCCGGCGGCGCGGCCGCCGACATCACCTTCTGGCAGCTCAAGAACGTGGCCTTCGGCGACGGCGCGACCGTCAACGGCAGCTTCGTCTACGACGATCTGGCGAACACGGTGACCTCGTGGAACGTGCGTGTCAGCGCCGGGTCCGGGCTGCTCGCGTTCACCTACGTTCCGGGCGATTCGATCGTCATCCGCGCCGGCAGTCCGCTCTACACGAACGCGTCGTACATCGAGTTTCGTTCGCAGCCGGGCGGCAACGGCGTCGACCCGCGCGTGCTGCGCATCATGCCGTTCTGGGACTTCGACGTGATCCCGGTGCCCTCGTCGGTCGACGTCGTGCTGATCCCGGACGTCTCGGGCGAGCGGATCGGCACCGCGCCGTCGCGCGCGATCGTCGCCGGCCGCATCGACCGCACGCTCTTGCCGGTGCCGGTCGGCCTGGTCGACGTGATCGAGTTCTACCACGCCGGCTTCGACCGCTATTTCATCACCGCGGACACGAACGAGATCGCGGTGCTCGACGGCGGCCTGCTGACCGGCTGGGCGCGGACCGGCCAGAAATTCAAGGCCTACGCGGCCGGGAGCTCGGCGAGCGGCTCGATCAATCCGGTGTGCCGGTACTACGGGTTGCCGTCGGCGGGCCTGGGCTCGCACTTCTACTCAGGCAGTCCGGCCGAGTGCTACCAGGTCAACGCCCGGTTCGCCTCCTCGTGGCAGATGGAGAGCGACAACGTCTTCCAGATCGCTCTGCCGAACACGTCGACCGGCGCCTGTCCGGCGGGTACGATTCCGGTCTACCGGGTCTTCAACAACCGGACCGACGCGAACCACCGCTACATGACCAGCACGACGATCCGCGCGCAGATGGAGGCGCTGGGCTGGGTGCGGGAGGGGTACGGCCCCGACGCGACGATCCTGTGCGCGGTCGCGCCCTGACCCGGGGTCCGGAATCGAGGAGCGAGGCGATGCGACATCCCTGGATCCGTCCGCTCGCGGCGTTCGCGCTGTCGCTGGCCTGCGCGCTGCCGGCGCACTCGGCCACCCGCTACTGGTTCCTCCAGGGCGTCATGTTCGACGACGGCACGACGGCGACCGGGTCGTTCGCCTACGACGAAGTCACGAAGGCGGTCACCGCCTGGAACATCTCGGTCGGCGGCAGCCCGTCGAAGCCGGTGCTCTTCCCGTTCACCTACATGCCCGGCAACTCGACGGCCAAGGCGCTCACCGTCTGGACGTCGCAACCGACGATCACGTTGGAGGCCCCCGACGCGGGCACGCCGCCCCAGTCGCGGATCCTTCGGTTGACGCCGGTCGAGGCGATGGACGGCACGCCGTCGACGGTCGCGCTCGACGTCGGCGCGGCCGGCGGCAACGCCAATCTCGAGTGCACGGCCTGCGCGGTGTTCCGCAGCATCGTTGCGGGCTCTCTCAAGGTCGGCCTGCTGCCGCCGCCGCCGGGCGTCGTCGAGGTCGTCGAGTTCTACCATCCGGGTTCGGACCACTACTTCGTCACCGCGGCGCAAAACGAGATCGAGGCGCTCGACTCGGCGGCGATCCCCGGCTGGTTCCGCACCGGCTACTCGTTCAAGGCGCTGGCCGCCGGCAGCGGCGGCGCGGGTCCATCGACCAATCCGGTGTGCCGGTTCTTCGGCGTGATCCTGCCGGGCATCGGCTCCCACTTCTACTCGGGCAGCGCCGCCGAGTGCAGAGACGTCGTCCTCGACCTCTCGCCCCCCTGGGGGATCGAAGCGGGCAACGTGTTCCAGGTTGACCTGCCGGACAAGTCGACCGGGGCGTGTCCGACCGGGACGGTTCCGGTCTACCGGGTGTTCAGCAATCGCGCGGACGCCAACCACCGCTACATGACGAGCGCGATCGTGCGCGCGCAGATGGAGGCGGCCGGCTGGGTCCGCGAGGGCTACGGCCCGGACGCGGTGATTCTCTGCGCGAGGAAGCCGTGAGTCCGCATCGTGCGAGCGCAGCGAGGCCGCCGGTGTTCGCCGGCGGATGTGACGGTCCGGTAACGGCGGCGGCGGCAGACTGCGAATCATCGGCGGTCGCCCGCCGGAAGGATGGAGGTTGACGATGGCCGAACGCATCCTCGGAATCGTGGCGCTGGCCCTGGCGACGCTGGTCGCAGCGACACCGGCGCAGGCGATCACGCGCTATTGGTCGATCAGCGGCGCCCAGACCGCCGCCGGCGATCCGCTCGTCGGGAGCTTCGGCTTCGACGACGCGACCGGACAGATCACGTCGTGGAACATCCGGATCGGCAGCGGCAACGGGTTCCTGCCGTACACCTACCTGCCGGGGAACAGCGTCGCGAACTACGGGACGCTCGGCATCCCGCCTGAGCAGTACCGGCACGTGTTCGCCGCGCCGGCGGGCAGTGCGCCCGGGGACCGGTATCTCGCGCTGGTGGTCGCGACGCCGCTCGATGGATCGGCGGCGTCGGTGCCGCTGCTCACGCTGGCTTCGAACGGCGGCTACTACACGTCGGAGTGCGGTGGCGAGTTCGGCTGCCGTGGCGTCGCGACGGGGTCGTTGACGCTCGTGCCTTTCCCGCCGCCGGTCGGACTGGTCGACGTGATCGAGTTCTACCACGCCGGACTCGACCACTATTTCATCACCGGCGACGCGGCCGAGGTGCACGTGCTCGACGTCGGCACGATCCCCGGCTGGACGCGCACAGGATACGCGTTCCAGGCGCTCGCGGTCGGCAGCAGCGCCGGCCCGACGCAGAATCCGGTGTGCCGCTACTTCGGCGTGCCGGTACCGGGCATCAGCTCGCACTTCTACTCGGCGAGTGCGATCGAGTGCTTCCAGGTGACCCAGAGCTTCGGTGCGGTCTGGCAGCTCGAGAGCGAGAACGTCTTCCAGATCGATCTGCCGGACACCGCGACCGGCGCCTGCCCGGGCACGACGATCCCGGTGTACCGGCTGTTCAACAACCGCGCCGACGCGAACCACCGCTACACGACGAGCACGGTCGTGCGCGCGCAGATGGAGGCGGCGGGATGGATCCGCGAAGGCTACGGCCCGAACGCGGTCATCCTGTGCGCGATCGGGCCATGACCCGGGTGGTGCGATCGGTCACGGGGACTGTTGCGGGGGGCGATCGATGAAGCGGACGCTGTCGGGTGCGGTTCTGGCGCTGGGCTTGGCGTTCGCCGCGAACGCGCCGGCCGCGCTCCACCACTGGAATCTCACCGGCGTCGCGTTCGACGACGGGACGCCGGTCACCGGTTCGTTCACGTTCGACGACGCGACCGGAACCGTGGTGATGTGGAACGTCACGGTGCAGGCCGGAGCCCAGTACCTGCCGTTCACGTACATGCCGGGCGATTCGGTGGCGGACGTCAACATCGTCGGTCCCTACACGACGGTCGTCTTCTCGTCGGTCGAGGCCGGGTATCCGCACGAGTTCGGCGTCGACGCGCGCCAGCTCCGCCTGACGCCGACGCTGCCCCTGTCGAGCGCGACCTCGCCCAACCCGATCGACGTCGTCAACTACGACAACCACTCGGGCGGGCTCGAATGCTACAACTGCGGCGGCGCGCGCGTCATCGTGTCCGGCGCGTTGACCGCCGGCGCACCGCCGGTCTCGCTGCTCGCGCAGGCGGTCGAGTTCTACCACGCCGGCCTCGACCACTATTTCCTCACCTCGGACGCGAACGAGATCCTGGTGCTGGACACCGGCGTGCTGCCGGGCTGGGTGCGCACCGGGCAGGCGTTCACCGCGTTCGCGCCGGGCAGCCCGAACGCCGCGCCGGTGCGCCCGGTGTGCCGCTACTACGGGCTGCCCTCGGCGGGGCTCGCCTCGCACTTCTACTCGGCCGATCCCGCCGAATGCCTGCGCGTGCGGATTCTCTTTCCCGACGCGTGGCAGATCGAGGCCGGCAACGTCTTCCAGATCCTGCTGCCGGACCGGACGAGCGGCGCCTGCCCGATCGGCACGCAGCCGGTGTTCCGCGTGTTCAACAACCGGGCCGACGCGAACCATCGTTACATGACGAGTCTCGCGATCCGCGCGCAGATGGAGGAGGCCGGCTGGGTGCGCGAGGGCTACGGTCCCGATGCGACGATGATGTGCGCGGTCGGCCCGGGCGACTGAGCGCCGGCCGGTGGTCGACCGGCCGTGGAAGGCCGGGACTGCTCGCGCCGTCCGCCCGAAGGCCGACCACCCGTTCCCCGCTTCGGGTAGCATCGCGGGACTTCGCGGCGCGCATCGGCGCCGCGTCGCCGACCCGAGGAGTCTCCATGACGTCGAAATTCCGTCCCGGTCCCGCGCCGTTCGTCGCGCTGGCGACCACGCTCGCCGTGCTCATGTTGGCCGGCGCCGTGCCGGCGCTCGCACAGGGCTATCCGGACAAGCGCGTCGAGTACCTGATCCCGTTCCCGGCGGGTGGCGAGTCGGACATCGCGGCGCGGCTGCAGCAGGTCGTGTTCGCGCAGAAATTCAAGCAGGAGATGGTCGTGGTCAACCGCGCCGGCGGCGGTGGCGCGCTGGTCTGGCAGCAGTTGAACACGCTGCCTGGCGACGGCTACACGATCGCCGGCATCAACCTGCCGCACATCGTCCTGCAGCCGCTCGAAGGGTCGGTGTCGTACAAGACCGAAGACATGACGCCGGTCTACTGGTTCCACTACACGCCCGACGCGTTGATCGTGCCGGCGCAGAGTCCCTACCAGACGTTCCAGGATTTCCTGAAGGCGGCTAAGGCCGAGCCGGGCAAGCTGTCGATCGCCGGGTCGGCGCTCAATTCGGCGAACCACGTCGCGCACACGCGGCTCAACCGCGACTTCGGCATCAGGACCGAATACGTTCCGTTCAAGGGCACCGGCGATCTGGTCTCATCGGTGCTGGGCGGCCACGTCGCCGCGACGATGTCCTACACGACGCTCGCGATCCAGCAGAAGGGCAAGATGCGGATGCTCGCGGTGGCGACCGCGCAGCGCGTCCCGCAGTTTCCCGACGTGCCGACCTTCCGCGAGCTCGGTGTCGACTGGATCGACGGCGCCTACCGCGGTGTCGCCGTGCCGAAGTCGACGCCCGAGCACGTGCGCAGGCAGGTGTCCGACATGATGGACGCGGTCAACAAGGACCCGGAGATGCGCCGCAAGATGGTCGACGGCGGCTTCGAGGTGATCGACGTGACCTACGACAAGATCCCGGCGTTCATGAAGGCGCGCACCGCCGACTACCTCGTGTCGGCGAAGCTGCTGGGACTCGTCAAGTAGCCGGTCGGCGGCGCCCGCTACGCCGCGGAGACGCAGCCGGCGAGCAGGGCGGCGAGCAGGAACGCCGGGACCGCCACCAGCGTCGCCGCGCGGATCGCGTCGCGCGCGTCCTTCATCGCGCTTCGCCGGCGGACGCGACGCACCAGTCGCGGTAGAGCCGGCCGAACACCGTCGGCCAGCCGTTGCGGTAGGCCTCGCGCGCCGCGACCGCGCGTTCGGCGAGCCGCTCCCACCCGCCGTGCCGGAGCGTCACCCGCGTGCCGCCGGCGTCTTCGCGGAACGACACCTCGATCCAGAGCGCGTCGCTGTCGTCCCGACCGGGATGCCAGGTGAACGCGAGCCGCGAGCCGCGTTCCCAGGCGCCGACCGTGCCCCACCGGTGGCGCCGTCCACCCGGTTCGGTTTCGATCAACCCGCCGCCGACATCCGGCTCGAAGGCGACGCTCGCGGCCGCGTTCTCCGAGCACGAGTAGACGCCGAGCGGCCACCAGCGTCCGATGTCGCGCGTGAAGTAATCGAACGCGCGACCCGGATCGCAGGGCACGACGAGGTCGAGTTCGATCGGCGCGAGCGCCGGGTCGGCGTCAGCGGTCGTTGCGGCCATCGCGGTGCTCCTCGGTGGCGACGTGATCGGCGTAGGCGCGCATCGCGCGCTCCCAGACGCCCTGGAAGTAGTTGCGCAACTCGAGCGCGGTCGCCGGGTTGGCGGTGTACAGGCGCCGGGTGCCGGCCCGGGATTCGACGACGAGTCCCGCCTCGCGCAGGACCTTGAGGTGCTGCGAAATCGCTGGCCGCGACACGGAGAATCCGGCGGCGATCTCGCCGACCGCCCGAGGCTGTCCCCCGATCGACTCGTAGACCGCGCGGCGGGTCGGGTCCGAAAGGGCGGTGAGCGCGAATGCGTAAGCCATAGCTAACCGTAAGCGATGGGTTACACAAAGTCAAGTGCCGGGCAATCCCTGGTGCTTGTGAGGGCATTCCCCCATGGAACGCGGCCGGGATCACAATGATCGGCCGCCGGCCCTGGGCAGGCGAACCACGACAAACCCGACCGGAGGAGACGATGACCGATCCGACCCGACGCCACCTGCTCGAAACCGCCGCGGCGCTCGCGGCCGGCTCCCTCGCCGGATGCGCCACGACCCCGGACGCCCGCGCCTCGTCGTCGCCGTTCGCGGTGCCGGCGGTGACGCTGCCGGTCGTCGGGTCGACCGAGCGCTTCCCGGTGCGGCGCATCTACTGCATCGGCCGCAACTACGCGGCGCACGCTCGCGAGATGGGTTCGGATCCGAACCGTGAACCGCCGTTCTTCTTCCAGAAGCCGACCGACGCGGTGCAGGTCGTCATGCCGGGCACCATCGGCGAGAACCCGTATCCGCCATTGACCAGGAACTACCACTACGAAGTGGAACTGGTCGCCGCGCTCAAGGCCGGCGGACGCAACGTCCCGGCCGCGCAGGCGCTCGACCTCGTCTACGGCTACGCGGTCGGTCTCGACATGACGCGGCGCGACCTCCAGCGCGCGATGGGCGACGAGAAGAAGCCCTGGGAGATCGGCAAGAGCTTCGACAACTCGGCGCCGATCGGGCCGCTGCACCGGGTCGCCGATGTCGGGCATTTCACCCGTGGCGCGATCTCGTTGTCGGTCAACGGCCAGGTCAAGCAGAACGCCGACCTGAACCAGATGATCTGGTCGGTCGCCGAGCAGATCGCCAAGCTCTCCGAGGCCTTCGAGCTCAAGGCCGGCGACATCATCTATTCCGGCACGCCGGAGAACGTCGGGCCGGTCGTGCGCGGCGATCTGATGACCGCGCGCATCGAGAAGCTGCCCGACCTGGTCGTCAAGGTCGTCTGATGCGAGCGCGCCGTCCTTCGCGTCGCGTCCGCGCACACTCGCGCGGAGCGTTCCTGGGCGCGGTCGCGCTGGCGCTGGCGTTCGCCGCGCCGGTGGCGCGCGCCGACGCGGTGGTCGTCTACGCCGCCGGGGCGGCGCGCGAGGCGGTGCTGCGGCTCGTGCCGATCGTCGCGCAGGCGACCGGCGACGAGATCGTGCCGACGTTCGACACGGTCGGCGCGCTGCGCGATCGCGTGCTCGCGGGCGAGCGACCCGACGTGGTCGTGCTGTCGGCGGCCGCGGTCGACACGCTGGTCTCGCGCGGAGCGGTCGCGCGCGATTCGGTGCGACCGGTCGGCGACGTCGTCGTCGGTCTCGCGGTCCGCCGCGGCGCGCCGCTGCCCGATATCTCGACGTCGGAGGCGCTCGCCCGCACGCTCGTCGGGGCGCCGTCGATCGCCTACGCCGACCCGGCACGCGGCGCGACCGCCGGCACGCACTTCGCCGCGGTGCTCGACCGGCTCGGGGTGCGCGCCGACGTCGCGCCGCGCGCGAGCGTCCTGCCGTTCGGCGTGGAGGTCGTCGAGGCGGTGGCGCAGGGGCGCGTCGCGCTGGGCGTCAGCCAGTCGAGCGAGATCGTCCAGCACCCGGGCGTGTCCTACGCCGGCGGCCTTCCGCCGCCGCATGCGCTCGCGACCGGCTACGCGCTCGCCCCGCTTTCGGGCCGCGCGTCCGGCGCGCGGGTCGCCGCGGTGCTCGCCGGACCTCTCGGGCTCGCCGCGTTCCGCGAGACCGGGTTCGCCGCGCGCTGAGTTCGCGCGCCGCTCAGGCGCTCGTCGAGACCTGGTAGAGACCTTCCAGCACGACGTTCTCGTGGTGCTGGTGCGGAATCGCCAGGCGCGGGATCACCGCGCGGGCCGCACCGCCGGAGATCAGGCAGACGAGGTCGCGGACCTGCGCGGCTTCCCTGGCGTAGAGCCGCTCGATCGCGCCCGCCTGCGCCGTCTGGCAGCCGCTCGCGATCGCGTCGATCGTCTGGGTCGGATAGTCGGCGAAGTCGCCGCCCTGGTCGGGCAGCGCCGCCGTGCCTTCGTGCAGCGAGCGCAGCATCAGGCCGACGCCGGGCATGATCATGCCGCCCTTGAAGAGACCTTCGGCGGACAGGAAGTCGATCGTCGTCGCGGTGCCGCAGACGACGACCATCGCGTCGCGCGGGCCGACCAGCGCACGCGAGCCGATCAGCGCGGCCCATCGGTCGCTGCCCAGTTGCGCCGGATTGCGGTAGCTGTTGCGAACGCCGCACTGCTCGGCCTGCGGGACGAGCCAGAGGGGCGAGGGCGCGTCCGGCCAGACTTCGAGCGCGCGGATCGTCGCCGCCCGCACGCGGGTGCCGGCGACGTTGGAGATGACGATGCGTCGCGGAACCGGGTAGCGGATCCATTGCGCCGGCAGCGCCGGGATCTCCTCGAGCAACGCATGGCCCGATTCGAGCCGGTTCTCCCGGGCGCGTCCGCCCGCCGTCGGACGGAAGAAGCCCCACTTGAGGAACGTATTGCCGACGTCGATCAGCAGGTGGAAGTCGCTCGGGGCCATCGTCGCGGGAGCGGGGGAGGGGCGTCGGCCGGCAGTCTACCCGTTCGAACGGCCGGCGGGCGGCGAACCGCTCAGATCGGGTCGAGCGGGTAGATCGGCCGGGCGAGCCGGCGATAGCGGTAGACCGACAGGTCGGCGTTGGTCACGCCCTCGCCGGCGCATTCGACGATCCCCGAGGCGATCGGCTTGAATCCCGCGCGGTAGTGGATCCGCGACTTGAGGAGCAGGTAGCGCATCGCCCGAGGATCGATGCCGGCGTGGGTGAAGACGCCGACGTCGAACGGTTCGTGCGGCCGCGAGGTGACGACGATCTTCGCCCGGCCGGTGTCGAGCACCGCGGTGCGGCCCAGGTAGGTCCGGATGCCGGTGTACATCGGCCCGGTGATCGTGAAGGCGCCGTCGGTGATCCGCGCCACCCGGCCCTCGATGTCGAGCGGGCGTCCGGCCAACCCGATCGCCGGCATGTCGGTGTGGCCGCCCAGCGCGAGCCGCACGCGCTGACCCTCGCCCGCCGCGACCATCGTCTCGACCGCGGCCGGGTCGCGGATCGGCGCGATCGCGATCCCGTCGAGCTCCTGGCGCAGCGCCTCGGCGACGACTCTCATCACGTCCTGCGCGCCGCCGGAACCGCAGTTGTCGCAGTGGTCGATCAGCAGCACCGGCGCGCCGGGGTTCGCCAGTCCCAGCGCCTTGGCCCTCGCGACCGACTCGGCGAGCGGCGGCGCGTGGTGGACGAATTCGGCGCGCCGCTCCCAGGCGGTGTCGAGCATCCGGTCGGCGAGCGCGCGCGCCGCGTCACGGCCGCCGCGCCGGGCGTCGGCGACGACGACCGCCGACACCGCGGTGTGCCTCGTGTCGGCGTGCGGGAACGACGGCAGCCAGGTCGCGGCGAGCACGCGGCCGGTGCGTTCGGCGTCGCGGGCCATCGCGACGATTTCGCCGGACGGGCCGTCCTCGGGCGCGTGCCGCATGATCGAGGCGAGCAGCGGTCGCGATCCCCACGCCATCACCGGCTCGATCTCGCCGTCGAGCGTGCGCAGCAGGATCGTGCCGGCGAGCCGTCCGGTCTCGGCCATGTCGACGTGCGGATAGGTCTTGTAGCCGGCGATCACCGTCGCATTCGCGACCAGCTCGGCCGACAGGTTCGTGTGGTAGTCGAGCGAGACCGCGATCGGCATCGACGGCGCGATCGCGCGGACGCGCCGCACGATCTCGCCTTCGGCGTCGTCGCAGTCCTCGACGACCATCGCGCCGTGCAGGTCGAGGAAGACCGCGTCGGCGCCGCCGCGGACCGCGTCCTCGATCGGCCGCACCAGCGTCTCGAAGGTCGTGCGCGAGCACGCGTTCGACGGCCAGGACTCGGCGGCGACCGGGGTGACGATCTCGGCGTTGCGCGCGAGCGCGAGATCCAGGTAGGCGGCGAGCGGCGTCGCGGTGCCGCGGAAGCGCTCGACGACCTCGGCGCCGAACGCCGGCCCCTCGCCGTGGCCGAACGACGCGAGCGGCGTGGCGATCGGCGAGTAGGTGTTGGTCTCGTGCTTGACCAGCGCCAGGACGTAGCGGGCGGGCATCGGTCGCGCGTTCAGACCCAGGGCCGGAACACCGGGCCCAGCGGCTTGAGCCGCAAGCCCCGGCGCAGCCGATGCCAGCGGAAATGCGTCGGGTCGGCGAGCGCCGGGCCGGGCGCGGCGACGACCAGCACCTCGCGCGCGATCGGCTCGAAGTCGGCGCGGAAATGCACGGAGCTCTTGAGCGCGAGGATGCGCTCGGCGCGGGGCTCGACGCCCAGGTGGCGGAACATCGCCTGGTCGGCGGCCTGGCATTTCTTCGAGGCGAGCGCGACCCGGACGTTGCCGGCGCGCAAGAGCGCCATCGGCCCGAGGTCCATGCGGAAGCCGCGGAACATCGGCCCGGTGCACACGAAGCGGCCGTCGGCGATCCGCTCGACGACGAACTCGCCTTCGAGCGGGACATGACCCGGCACGCCGGAGATCTCGCCCAGCCGGAAACGCGCGCTGCGGCCGGCACCGACCGCGTGCGCCTGCTTCGCCGAACCCGGGTCGATCAGCAGTCCGAGCATCGAGCCGGGCGCGTCGAACTTGAGCAGCGAGGCGAGCAGGCCGGTCGTGTCGCCGTTGCCGCCGGCGCCCGGGTTGTCCTGGGTGTCGGCGAGCAGCACCGGCGCGCCGGGTGCGCCGCGAGAGCGGGCGCGGCGCACCGCGTCGTCCGGCGCCAAGAGATCGAGCACGAAGTCGGGCTCGGCGTCGGCGACCGCCTGGGCGAGCGAGGCGACCGCGACCTGGACGCGCGCCTCGTCCGCGCCCGAACCGAACACCGCCATGCCGCAGTCCGGGACGTCGGCCATCGGGAATCCGGGCGTGAACGAGAGCATCGTTCCGTGTTCGTGCTCGAGCCGCTCGAGCATCGCGTAGAGCCCCTTCGCCGGTTCGATCGACGTGCACTGCGACGGCAGCGGCGTCAGGAAGTCGAGCAGCCTCAGGAAGCGCGCCGGCGGTCGTCCGCGCGCGAGCGTCTCGATCAACGCCTGAGCGGCGCGAGCGCCGGTCGCCGCCATGTCGACATGCGGGTAGGTGCGGTAGGCGACCAGCGCCTGCGAGCGCTCGACCATCGCCGGCGAGACGTTGGCGTGCAGGTCGAGGCTCGCGACGACCGGGACGCCGGGACCGACGACGCGGCGCACGCGCGCGAGGAGCTCGCCTTCGCCGTCGTCGACGTGGTCGGCGACCATCGCGCCATGCAGATCGAGGTAGACGCCGTCGACCGGGCCGGCCGCAGCGAGGCGGCGCACGATCTCGCCGGCGATCCGCTCGTAGGCGTCGCGCGTCACCGGCGCCGACGGCGACGCCGCGCCCCAGACGAGACCGACCGTCGCGTGACCGGCGGCATGCAGCGCCTCGATCGCGCCGGAGGCCGGGATGTTCGCGCCGAAGAGCCGGGGCGCGATCGCGTCGCCGAACGTGAGCTCGGGCCAGCCGCCGCCGGCCTCGAACGCCGCGTAGTCGGCCGGCGACGGCGCGAACGTGTTGGTCTCGTGCTGGAATCCGCCGATCGCGATACGGGCCATGTCCCCCCCGGAAGCCGGCGAGCGTACCGCAAGCCGCGGCGCGTCCGCAAACCGCGCGGCCGTGTTTCAATGCGCAGCGGAGAGCGCGGTGGATCGGGAGGGTGCGATGAACGACGCGTTGTGGCGCTGGGACGGAGCGCGGATCGCCCTGTCGGTCGCGGCGAGGCGTGTCTCGGCGCGCGAGGTCGTCGAGGCGTGCATCGCGCGGATGCGGGCGGTCGACCCGGCGCTCAATTCGGTCACCGTCGATCTCTCGGAGCAGGCGCTCGCGGACGCCGAGCGGCTCGATGCGGCGATCGCGCGCGGCGAGCCGGCGGGCCCGCTCGCCGGCGTGCCGGTCACGATCAAGGAGAACGTCGATCAGGCGGGACTGCCGACGCCCAACGGCGTCGTCGCCTACCGCGACCTGGTGGCGACCGAGGACAGCCCGGTGGTGGCGAACCTCAAACGCGCCGGCGCGATCGTCGTCGGGCGGACCAACACGCCGGCGTTCAGCTTCCGCCTCGACACGGTGAACGACCTGCGCGGCCGCACGCACAATCCGTGGCGGCGCGGCGTCACGCCGGGCGGCTCCAGTGGCGGCGCGGCGGCGTCGGTCGCCGCCGGCATCGTGCCGATCGCGCACGGCAACGACATCGCCGGCTCGGTGCGTTTCCCCGCCTACTGTTGCGGACTCTACGGCTTGCGGCCGTCGTTCGGACGCGTGCCCGCCTACCTGTCGACGGCGAAGGCCGAGCGGGTGATCTCGGCGCAGTTGATGAGCGTGCAGGGGCCGCTGGCACGCTCGGTGCGCGACCTGCGTCTCGCCATCGAGGCGATGTCCGCGCGCGACGCACGCGATCCCTGGTGGGTGCCGGCGCCGCTGACCGGCCCGCCGCTGCCGCGACGGGTCGCTGTCGTGCGCGATCCGGCGGCGCTCGGTTCGCCGTCGTTGTCGGCGGCCACCGCGCGCGCGCTGGACGACGCGACCGGCTGGCTCGCGGACGCCGGCTACGAGGTCGTCGACGAAGCGTCGCCGGGATTCGCCGCCGCGGCGCGGCTGTGGTTCGACATCCTGGTGCCGGAATTCCGCCGGTTCATGCAGGCCGACTTCGAGCGCGACGGCGACGAGGAACTGCGCCGGTCGGTGCGCTTTCTCGCCGACCTCGCGCCGGATCTCTCCGCCGACGAGCACTTGAAGGCGCTCGCGCGGCGCACGACGCTGCAGCGGGAGTGGTGGCGATTCCTCGACCGCGTGCCGCTGGTGCTCGCGCCGGTGTCGGCGGCGCCCCCCTACGCCGCCGGCTTCGATGTCGAGAGTCCGGAACGCACGCGGCGGATCTGGGCCGAGTGCTCGACGATGATGGCGGTGCCGGTCCTGGGCCTGCCGGCGGTCGCGGTGCCGACCGGGGTCGTCGACGGCCTGCCGGCCGGCGTCCAGATCGTCGGGCCCCGGTTCCGCGAGGACGCGTGCCTGGACGCCGCCGCGGCGATCGAGGCGCGCTCCGGCATGGTCGGTCGCACGCCGATCGATCCCGCCTGATCCGCCGGCCGCCGGGCGGATCGCGCCGCGCCGGTTGGCGCGCGGCGGGTTTCCCGCTACCGTAGCGCGTCGCGCCGGGTCCGGGAGGGATCGGCGCCGAAACCACCCGAGAGGACCGCATGGACCGTCGCCACCCGCTCGTCCGCGCCGCGCTCGCCGCCGTCGTCGTGATCGCCGCCGCCGTTCCGCTCGTGCCCGCCCCGGCGCTCGCGCAGACGCTGCGCGTGGTCATGCACTCGGATCTCAAGATCGTCGATCCGATCTGGACCACCGCGTACATCACGCGCAACCACGGCTACATGATCTACGACACGCTGTTCGCGACCGACGCGAACGGTCGCGTCCAGCCGCAGATGGTCGACCGCTACACGGTGAGCCCCGACGGGCTCGTCTACACGATGACGCTGCGCGACGGGCTCGTCTGGCACGACGGCGCGCCGGTCACCGCCGACGACTGCATCGCCTCGATCAAGCGCTGGGCGGCGAAGGACGCGGTCGGCCAGAAGCTCGCGACCTTCGTCAAGGAGTACCAGGCGGTCGACGCGCGCACGTTCCGGATCGTGCTCGGCGCGCCGACCGGGCTCGTGCTCGGCGGGCTGGGCAAGCCGTCGTCGGCGACGCCGTTCATGATGCCCCGGCGCGTCGCCGAGACCGATCCGAACACCCAGATCACCGACTTCACCGGCAGCGGACCGTTCGTGTTCCGCAAGGACGAATGGAAACCCGGCGACAAGGCGGTGTACGTCAAGTTCGACCGCTACAAGCCGCGCGCCGAGCCGCCGTCGGGCATGGCCGGCGGCAAGGTCGTCAAGGTCGACCGGGTCGAGTGGCGGGTGGTCGCCGACCAGCAGACCGCGGTCAACGCGCTGCTCGCCGGCGAGGTCGACCTGATCGAGCAGCCGGCGCACGACCTGATGCCGATCCTCAAGAAGGACGCCAACGTCAAGCTGGTCGACATCAACCCGCTGGGCAACCAGTACGTGTTCCGCTTCAATTCGACGGCGAAGCCGTTCGACAACCCGAAGATCAAGCAGGCGCTGCTCTACGCCTTCAACCAGGAGGATTTCCTCAAGGCGGTGATCGGCGATCCGGCGTACTACAAGACCTGCAAGGCGCTGTTCGTCTGCGGCACGCCGCTCGAATCGACGCGTGGCATGGACGGACTCCTCGAATCGAACTTCGTCAAGGCGCGCGAGCTCCTGAAGGAGGGCGGCTACGACGGCGCGCCGATCGTGCTGATGCACTCGACCGACCTGCAGGTGCTGACCAACCTCGCGCCGGTCGCCAAGAGCCTGATGGAGCGCGCCGGCTTCAAGGTCGACATGATCTCGATGGACTGGCAGAGCCTGGTCGCGCGCCGCGCCAAGAAGGACCCGCCGCAGCAGGGCGGCTGGAACGCGTTCCTGACCTCCTGGGTGTCGGCCGACGTCCTCAATCCGGTGATGACCGCCTTCTTGAACTCGAGCTGCGACAAGGCGCTGTTCGGCTGGCCCTGCGACGCCGAGATGGAGAAGCTGCGCGACCAGTTCGCCCGCGAGACCGATCCGGCGAAGCAGAAGGCGATCGCCGAGGCGGTGCAGCTGCGCTGGGCGCAGAACCCGTCGCACGTGCACCTCGGCCAGTGGTACCAGCCGGCGGCGATGCGCCGCAACGTCGACGGCATCGTCGTCTCGCCGGTGACCGTGTTCTGGAACGTCACCAAGCGGTGACCTCGCGGCTGGGCCGGGCGGGCGCTGCGCGGCGCTCGCCGCGGCGGCCGTCCGGCATGCCGCGAACCGACGATCGATTGACGGCGAGCGCCGCGTGCTCGGCTTCCTGACCCGCCGGCTGGTCGCGACGATCCCGGTGATGGCGATCGTCGCGGTGCTCGTCTTCTCGATGCTGCGGCTGACACCCGGCGACCCGGCGGCGATCATCGCCGGTGCGGCGGCGACCGCGGCCGACGTCGAGGCGATCCGCGCCAAGCTGGGCCTCGACCGGCCGGTGATCGAGCAGTTCGCGATCTGGATCGGCAACCTCGTCCGCGGCGATTTCGGCGAGTCGTTCTTCTTCAAGAAGCCGGTCGCGGCACTGATCGCCGACCGGATCGAGCCGACGCTCGCGCTCGCGGTCGCGACGATGCTGCTGTCGATCGCGATCGCGGTGCCGCTCGGCGTGCTCGCCGCCTGGCGGCAGGGCACCTGGATCGACCGTGGCGTGATGGGCCTGTCGGTGCTGGGCTTCTCGGTGCCGGTGTTCGTGATCGGCTACGCGCTGATCTACGTGTTCGCGATCGTGCTGGGCTGGCTGCCGGTGCAGGGCTACCAGCGGCTCGCCGAGGGCTTCGGCGGCTTTCTCGAGCGGCTGGTGCTGCCGTCGCTGACGCTGTCGGTGATCTACGTCGCGCTGATCGCGCGGATCACGCGCACGAGCATGCTCGAGGTGCTGGGCGAGGACTACGTGCGCACCGCGCGCGCCAAGGGGCTGTCCCGCGCGACCGTGCTGATGAAGCACGCGCTGCGCAACGCCGCGGTGCCGATCGTCACCGTCATCGGCATCGGCGTCGCGCTGCTGATCGGCGGCGTCGTCGTCACCGAGAGCGTGTTCTCGATCCCCGGGCTGGGGCGTCTGACCGTCGACGCGGTGCTCGCGCGCGACTACCCGACCGTCCAGGCGGTGATCCTGCTCTTCTCGGTCGTCTACGTGCTGCTCAATCTGCTGGTCGATGTCGCCTACACGCTGCTCGACCCCCGGATACGGTACTGACCGGAACGCCACCGATGGGATCGTCGCCGACGGGATCGATGTCGACCGGGCTGCGGACCACGGCCGCCGACGAGCCGATCCGCGCGCCGGAGGATGGCCGGCGGCGGTTCGTCTCCGAGCCCACGGTGGCGGCCGCGCTCGCGATCCTCGCGCTGATGGTGCTGGTCGCGCTGGCGGCGCCGCTACTGACCGCCTTCGATCCGTCGGCGATCAATCCGGCGTTCCGGAACAAGACCCCGGGTGCGGTCGAGACGCTGCGCGCCGACGACGGTGCCAAGCGCGAGGTCCGCCATTGGCTGGGGACCGATTCGCTCGGGCGCGACGTCGGCGCCCGCGTGGTCTACGGCGCGCGGACCTCGCTCGCGATCGGCGCGCTGGTTGCGGCGCTGTCGGTCGCGATCGGGCTCGCGATCGGGCTCTGCGCCGGCTACGTCCGCTGGCTCGACGGCGTCGTCATGCGGGTGATGGACGGCCTGATGGCGATCCCGGCGATCCTGCTCGCGATCGCGCTGGTGTCGCTGTCGTCGGCAGGCCTCGCGGCGGTCGTCGTCGCGATCGTCGTGCCCGAGGTGCCGCGCGTCGTGCGGCTCGTGCGCTCGGTCGTGCTGTCGGTGCGCGAGGAGCCCTACGTCGAGGCGGCGATCGCCGCCGGCACGCGGACGGTCCCGCTGGTCGTGCGCCACATCCTGCCGAACACGCTGCCGCCGCTGATCGTGCAGGCGACCTACATCGCCGCCTCGGCGATGCTGATCGAGGCGATCCTGTCGTTCCTCGGCGTCGGCATCCCGCCCGAGACGCCGACCTGGGGCAACATCATGGCCGAGGGGCGCACGCTCTTCCGCGTCTACCCGCACACGATCCTGTGGCCGGGGATCTTCCTCGCGCTGACGATCCTAGCCGTCAACCTGCTGGGCGACGGTCTGCGCGACACGCTCGATCCGCGGATGCGCCGCCGCGTATGAGCGCCGCGATCGCGACGACGTCCGCAGCGCCGGCGCTAGAGATCGCCGGACTCGACATCGCGCTGCCGCGCGGGTCCGATCGCGCGCGGGCGGTGTCGGGCGTGTCGATCGCGGTCGGGCGCGGCGAGATCGTCTGCCTGGTCGGCGAATCGGGTTCGGGCAAGAGCGTCATCGCGCACGCGACGATGGGCCTGCTGCCGCCGGCGCTGCGCGTCGCCGGCGGATCGATCCGGCTCGCCGGCGAGGAGCTGGTCGGCGCGAAGGAGTCGCGGCTCGAGGAGCTGCGCTGCACGCGGATGGCGATGATCTTCCAGGAGCCGATGACCGCGCTCAATCCGGTCATGCGCTGCGGCGAGCAGATCGACGAGGTGCTGCGCCGGCACACGACGCTCGACGCGGCGGCGCGGCGCGCCAAGGTGCTATCGACGCTCGCCGACGTCAGGCTGCCCGACCCGGCGCGGATGATCGCCTCGTATCCGCACCAGCTCTCGGGCGGTCAGCGGCAGCGGATCATGATCGCGATGGCGCTGGTGCTCGATCCGGGACTCCTGATCGCCGACGAGCCGACCACCGCGCTCGACGTCACCACGCAGGCGCAGATCCTGGCGTTGGTGCGCGAGTTGATGCGCGAGCACGGCACCGGCGTCCTCTTCATCACCCACGACTTCGGTGTCGTCGCCGAGATCGCCGATCGCGTCGCGGTGCTGCGGCGCGGGGAGCTGGTCGAGGAGGGGCCGGCGGACCGGGTGCTGCGCGAGCCGCGCCACGAGTACACGCGGATGCTGGTCGACGCGGTCCCGAGCATGACGCCGCGCCGCCGGCCGGCGGTCGAGGCGCCGGTGCTGGTCGAGGCGAAGGGGCTCGCGAAGACCTACGCGCAGGGCGGCTGGCTCGCGCCGCGACGCGAGATCCGCGCGGCCGCCGACGTCGATCTGGCGATCCGGCGCGGCGAGACGCTCGGCATCGTCGGCGAGTCCGGATCGGGCAAGTCGACGGTGGCGCGCTGCATCGCCCGCCTGATCGATCCGACGGCGGGCACGGTGAACGTCGACGGCCTGGAGATCGCGACGCTGCCGCATCGGCGGCTGCGCGAGATGCGCCGGCGGGTGCAGGTGGTCTTCCAGGATCCCTACCGCTCGCTCAATCCGCGCCGGACGGTCGGCCGCTCGATCGTCGAGGGCCCGATGAACTTCGGCGTGCCGCGCGACCTGGCGCTCGCGCGGGCGCGCTCGCTGATGGAACTGGTCCACCTCGACCCGGCGGCGCTCGACCGTTATCCGCACGAGTTCTCCGGCGGGCAGCGGCAGCGGATCTGCATCGCGCGGGCGCTGGCGATGGAGCCCAAGCTCCTGGTCGCCGACGAGGCGGTCTCCGCGCTCGATGTCTCGGTGCAGGCGCGCGTGCTCGCGCTGCTCGACGAGATCCGCGGGCGGCTCGATCTGGCGATGCTGTTCATCACCCACGACCTGCGGGTCGCGGCGCAGGTCTGCGACCGCGTCGCGGTGATGCAGCACGGGCGCGTCGTCGAGGCCGGGCCGCTCGCCGAGGTCTTCGAGAGCCCGAAGCACGAGTACACGCGTGCGCTGCTCGCGGCGGCGCCGGGGCGGGGGAGGTTCTGAGCGGGCGTCGGGCTTCCGCCCGATGAGCACCGGAACTACGGCACGACCTCGTAGTGCTCCCACCAGTGCTGGATGAACGGGTGGCGCTTGAACCCCTGCACCCGCGGCTGGACCAGCCAGTTCGACACGCGCGACGGGCCGACCTCCCAGACGCCGTAGGCGCTCATCAGCTCGGTCATCTTCGCGTAGAGCGCGTTGCGCTCCGGGCCGTCGGGCAGCCGCCGCGACGCCTCGTAGGCGCGGTCGTACTCGGGCAGCCGCAGGCGCGCGTCGTTCATCATGCCGATCTGCTTCGAGTAGAGGAGCGCGTACGACGAGTCCGGGTCCGGGATCGAGTGGATCCAGCCCAGCCCCCACATCTGCAGCTTGCCGGCCTCGGCCATCTTCACGAGGTCGGGCCATTTCTGCTTCATGAAGGTCATCCGCACGCCGATCGCGTCCATGCTCTTCTTCCACAGCTCGTCGGAGGCGCGGTCGGTCGCGTTGGGCGACGACGCCTTCTCGACGACCAGCGGCTTGCCGTCCGGCTGCTCGCGGAAGCCATCGCCGTCGCGGTCCTTGTAGCCGAAGCGGTCGAGGAGCGCGCGCGCCGCGGCGACGTCGGTCCTCTGCAGCGGCGGACGGTTCGGGTCGTAGCCTTCGGTGCCCGGCGGCGAGATCTGCGTCGCCGGCACGGCCTGGCCGGCGCGCAGCACCCGGATCTCGGTGTCGCGGTCGTAGGCCAGGATCATCGCGCGGCGCAGCGCGATGCGCTCGGGCGTCATTCCGCCGACGACCGGGTCGTCGAGGTTGAAGTAGGTGAAGTTGAGCGCCGGCTCGAGGATCCGGTGCAGCACGATGCCGCGGGCGGCGAGCGTCGGCTTGAGCTTGTCGCCGTCGAGGACGTTCGGCGTGAGCTCCGAGGGCACCTCGACCATGTCGATCTCGCCGCGGTCGAAGGCGAGGAGCCGCGGTTGCGCCTCCTCGATGATCGAGATCTCGACCCGCGAGGCGAGCGGCAGCTTGCGGCCGGCGAGGCCCTTCGCGATCGGCGCGTCGGCCGGATCGACCGGCGTCGGATAGCGGGCGTCGCGCCACAGCGGGTTCGCCTCGAGGACGATCCGCTGCGAGCGGCGCCATTCGGCGAGCCGGTAGGGCCCGGTGCCGACCGGATGCTCGGCGACGCGGCTGGACGAATCCTTGTGCTTGTCGACGACCTCGCGCGCGACCGGCGCGAAGTTGACCGTCGTCAGCCAGTGTCGGAAGCCGTAGTATGGTTGGTTGAAGCGGACGCGGATCGTGTGGCGGTCGAGTGCGGTCAGGCCCTCGATCGGCGCGTCGTAGTCGAACGCGCCGCTCTTGCGCGCCTTGGCGATCGCCGCGTCGCCGCCGGCGAGCCGGCCTTCGAAGACGTGGACGAAGTACGAGCGGACCTTCGGATCGAGCAGCCGCTTCCAGCTGTAGACGAAGTCCTGCGCGGTCAGCTCGCGCGGTTTGCCGCCGAAGGCCGGGTCGTCGGCGAAGCGCAGGCCCTTCTTGAGCCGGATCGTATAGGTCGTGAGGTCGGCGGACACTTCCGGTAACGCTTCCGCCGCGGCCGGGACGAGCCTCGAGGGTCGCGCGAAATAATCGTACGTGTACAGCGGTTCGAAGATCGCCCGGCCGATCAGCGACGAGTAGTTGTCGCCGATGATCTGCGGGTCGAAACCGGTCTCGGCGACCGCGAAGGCGACGCGCAGCGTCTTCGCCGACGCGCCGGCCTGCGCGGCGGCCGTCGGCGGCAGGAGAGCGGCGAGCCCGGCCAGGACCGCGAACGCGACGTCGAGCGACGCGTGACGGATCGACCGGGCGACGGGGACGGGGCGGCGGGGATCGGTCATGCTGCCTTATACTCAACGGCCGAGGATCCCCGCAAGCGCCGCGCGTCTCCCCCATGTCCGTCCTGCTCTACATCGTCGCGATCGTCGTCTGCGGCGGCGCCGGCGCCTGGCTCGGCTGGATCGTCGCCGGCGTGATCGGTCTCACCGGCACGCCGATGGCGCTGGTCGCGGCGTTCATCGGGATGATCGTCGCGACGCTGCTGTGGATCGGCGGCGCGAGGTTGTTCCCGGTCCGGGGCGGCGACGAATGAACCCGCGCGAGGAGATCGTCGAGCGCCTGCTCGCCGCCGCCGACGGCGGGCCCTCGCTCGCGCCGATCACCGATGCGGATCCACGCTTCGACGTCGAGTGCGCCTACGAGACGCTCGCGGCGCTGCACGCGCGCCGGATCGCCGCCGGGTGGCGGCCGGTCGGCCGCAAGATCGGCTTCACCAACCGGACGATCTGGCCGCGCTACGGCGTCTACCGGCCGATGTGGTCGCACGTCTGGGACCGCACGCTGATCCGCGCCGACGCCGGCGTCGCGACGGTCGACGTCGCGGGCCTGCACGAACCGCGGATCGAGCCCGAGCTGGTGTTCGGCCTCGCGTCGGCGCCGCCGGCCGGCGGCGACGCGCGCGCGATGCTCGACGCGGTCGAGTGGATCGCGCCGGGCTTCGAGATCGTCGACTCGGTCTTCCCCGGCTGGAAGTTCCGCGCGCCCGATTGCACGGCGGCGTTCGGCCTGCACGCGCGCCTCGTCGTCGGTCCGCGGGTCGCGATCGCGCCCGGCGAGCGCGACCGGATCGCCTCGCTGCTGCCGACCTTCGAGGTGACGCTGCGCCGCGACGGGACGATCGTCGAACGCGGCATCGGCGCCAACGTGCTCGGCAGCCCGGCGAACGCGCTCCTCCATCTGCGCGACGTGCTCGCGGCGCAGCCGAAGCACCCGCCGCTCGCCGCCGGCGAGATCGTCACCACCGGCACGATCACCGACGCCTGGCCGGTCGCCGCCGGGGAGACCTGGACGAGCGACTACGGTGCGCTGCCGCTGCGCGGGTTGCGGTTGACGATCGGATGACGATCGGATGACCGCGAGCGGCGCGCGCCTCGGGTTCGCGTTCGACGCGCGCGCCGACGGTTCGGTCGCGATTCGTCGCGACGGCCGGGTCGTGACGATCCTGCGCGGCGGAGCCGCCTCGCGGTTCCTCGCGAGGGCGGTCGGCGCGCCGGAGCCGCTCGCGCAGGCGGAGATGGCGCGGGTGACCGGCAACTACCGGCGCGGCAACGAGCGGCGCGCCTCGGCGCATCCGCGCAGCGGCCGGCCCTGACCGCGGCCGTCCGGGTGGGCTTGAATCGGCGCGGATCGTCCCCATGCTTGAAATTCCCCCCGACGAAACGACACCATGGCCGGCAACGCGATCGACGTAGGTTCCCGCAACTTCGACGAGGTCGTGATCAAGGGATCGGCGGCCCGGCCGGTCGTCGTCGATTTCTGGGCGCCGTGGTGCGGGCCCTGCCGCTCGCTCGCGCCGATCCTCGACAAGCTCGCCGCCGAGGGCGCCGGCCGCTGGGCGCTGGTCAAGCTCAACACCGACGACGAGCCCGAGCTCGCCTCGCGCTACGGCATTCGCGGCATCCCGAACGTCAAGGCGTTCCGCGACGGCAAGGTCGTCGACGAGTTCACCGGCGCGCTGCCCGAGTCGCAGGTCCGGGCCTGGCTCGGCCGCGTCGTCCCGTCGCCGGCGGCGGCCGCGGTCGCCGAGGCGAAGACGCGCCTCGCGTCGAAGGACGCGGTCGGCGCGCTCGCCAAGCTCGACGAGGTCCACGCGCTCGATCCCGAGGACGAGGACGCGCTGCTGACCCGCGCCGAGGCGCTGATCGTCATCGGTCGCGCGGCCGACGCCGGGCACGTGCTCGACGCGCTCGAGACGCCGCAGCGGATGCGCACGAAACCGGTGCGCGACGAGAACCGGCTCGCCGCGCTGCGCGCCCGCGTCAAGCTCGCCGCCGCCGGCGGCGATATCGCGGCGCTGCGCCTGCGCGCCGAGTCGCCCGGCGCCGACGCGACCGCGAAGCTCGCCTACGCCAACGCGCTCGCCGCCGCCGGCCGCCACGACGCCGCGCTGGCGACGCTGATCGCCGTCATCGAGACCGATCGCGCCCGCGTCGACGAGGCGCGACGCGCGATGCTGACGGTCTTCGAGGCGCTCGGCCCCGACAGCGACCTCGCGCGCCAGTACCGGCGCCTGCTGGCGGCGGCGGTCAACCGCTGACCCGTTCGTGTGGGGTCAGAGCCGCATCTCCGCAAGGTCGATACCGCAACGCCCGGTTCCCACCCGCGCCCAGACCGCCGCAGCGGTGTCGCTCACGACCGCCGTCACGTGGTTGAATGGGCGGATGACCGGCATGACGACCCCCTCGGGCCAGGTGATCGGGTACAGCTACGGTAACGGCCGGGTCTCGGGCGTCACGGTGAACGGCGCGACGCTTGTCACCGCCGCCGGCTACGAGCCGTTCGGCCCGGTGTCGGTGTGGCAGTGGGGCAACGGCCACAAGACCTACCGCGACCACGACGCCGACGGCAGGCTCACGACCTGGGAGTACCGCAACGGGGCGAGCATCCTGCGCCGCGATCTCACCTGGGATAACGCCAACCGGATCACGGCGATCGCGGACCCTGGGAACGGGACCAACAGCGCGACGTACGGCTACGACGTGCTCGACCGGCTGACCAGCGCCTTGGCCAACGGCGTGACCCGTGGCTACGGCTACGACGCAATCGGCAACCGGACCGCGAGCAACGTCGATGCTGCCTCGACGACCTACACCTACCCGGGGACGAGCCACCGGCTCCAGTCGCTGACCGGCGCGACGACGCGCAGCTACGCCTACGACGCGGCGGGCAACCCGACGCAGATCGACGCGGCGGTGCACGGCTACAACCTGGCCAACCGCCTGACGAGCGTCAGCTCGACGTCGAGCGCGAGCTACAAGGTGAACGCGCTGGGCCAGCGGGTGGCCAAGACCGTGGACGGGGTGACCACCCGCTACGTCTACGACGAGCAGGGGCGCCTGATCGGCGAGTACCAAGCCGACGGCACGCTGATCCAGGAGACGGTGTGGCTGGATGACCTGCCGGTGGCGACGCTACGTCCGACCGGATCAGGCACCCCGACGCCGGTCGCGGTCTACTACGTCCACGCCGATCACCTCGGCAGTCCGCGGGCGATCACGCGACCGACGGACGACCAGATCGTGTGGCGGTGGGACAACGCCGAGCCCTTCGGCGCCAACGCCGCGAACGAGAACCCGAGCGGGCTGGGTAACTTCCGCTACGACCTGAGATTCCCCGGGCAGCAGTACGACCCGGAGACGGCGACGCACTACAACTACTTCCGGGATTACGATCCGACGACGGGGAGGTATCGGCAGAGCGATCCGATTGGATTGGCAGGGGCGAGGGACTCCTTTGCATACGTGCGCAACAGCCCAGTTGGTCGCATTGATCGATGGGGCTGGGAGACAGCCCTCCACGTTTCGGCGGCAGCAGCAGCAGGAAGGACCCTGCATCTTATGCAAGTCGGCTTTCCATGGTTCGTGAAGCTCCCGTTCCCGATACCAGTGGCAATCATGATTGCTACTACGCTGTGGAGCAGTATCAAGAAACGAGTGCACAATCCTGAGACGCGGTTACGCGACGCCATTCAGAATGAACCCTCCGTGGGTTTGCGAGGCGACAGCCTCCAGATGAGTGTCCTGTGGCAATGCCCGTACATTCGACTTACCTCCCGAGTCGCGGAGGCACTGAAGCAACTGCGAGAGGCAACTCACTCAAAGACCTGTTGTCGTAATTACCGGCGACACTGGCGTCCACAGTTCCGATGTCGTGATCGCTGACCTGCTGCAGGGGGCGGGTACGAGTTCACGGTTGGCAAGCCGCGGCTGATCACGCTCGTTCCATCTTGCCCGGAGCGGAGATCGCACTGAATGTCAGATGCGTGCCACGCGCGACAGTTCAAGCAATTCGTCGTTGAACTTGAAGGAATTCCACTCAACGCAGTGCTGATCGACTCGTCCAGCGGCCGATACGTGCTGACGGTGCGCTATGTGAGTGGCGCCTTCAGACTAGTCGGCGATCTTGGACGTCCCTGGCTGCGGCGAAGCGTGCCGCGGATGATCGAATCTTCAGGAGACCGTAGATGACTTCTGGTGCCGAGAATAGTAGGGTCAGACTCGACATTCGGCGCATTCGAAACAGCCCTGCGAGCCACGCTTGGAAGCACGGAAAAGTAGGGTCGGGCCTCGACATCGGCAACTCGACTGCGGCCGACCGCGCACCTTGGGAAGAAGGGGAAAAAGTAGGGTCGAACTCAGCCTATTTGGCCGACCAGTTGGGGCTGACGGCGCGGCGAAGCTTGTGAGCGATCTGGCTCATGACCGCCGCCGGTTAGTTCGGAGAGAACCCCGTCGCGCAGACCTCTTGGAGCTTGGTGCAGGAGTCGCGCGCGACGTCGGGCGAACCTCTGTTGTCGTGAATGCCCGCGACGTTCGACGTCTGCTAGGTACCGCCATGCAAGCTTGCGGAATCGAGGATGCCGAAGCTCACCGGGTCAGGAAAGTCGAGTCTGACTCGACTTTCCGGGCCGAACCGGCGTGGGCCATGTTCCGGGTTCGCGAGGCGCGCATCGAGGCGCCACGCGCTCGACGATGCAGGCAACCGGGGAAGTGATCGCCATGTTGCTCGATGACGGCGATCGAAACTGGAGACCGAATTCGTCGGGACGCAAACCGTAGTTGTCGACTGAATGCCGGAATTCCGGTTCTCAAGCCGCGCGAGGTCATCGCGATTCTCGGCGCATCCGACATGGCCCCGACCTAATTATGTGGTCAGAGCCGAAATTCCGCGAGCGTCGGTGACGTCGGACCCGAAACAATACGGCATCGAAACTGGTAAGCTGTCCTCGTCGGTCCTTGGCAAGGCGGGAGAGGACGATGAAGAAATCGAAGTTTTCGGGGAGCAGATCCTAGCTGCGCCAGATCGCCAAGGACGTGGTCGGACGCCGTGGGCGATGTTGCTCGCGCAACTCGGCGTGTCGGCGACGTTCACGTCTGGAAGAAGTAGGGAAAAGTAGGGTCAGACTCGACTATTTGGCCGATAACGAATTGGGGCGGACGGCGGCGATGCTTGTCGGATGCCCCGACAGCCCCGCTTCTTCTCGCCCGGCGTCCCGCTGCATGTGATCCAGCGCGGTAATGATCGCCAGGCCATCTTCCGGGCTTCGGAGGACCGGCTCCGCTTCTTGTACTTGTTCCGCCATGCCGTCCGCCGGTATGGCGTCTCGGTACATGCCTACGTCTTGATGACCAACCACGTTCATTTCCTGCTCACCCCGTCGGGGCGGGACGCGGTTTCCAACATGATGCAGTCGGTCGGCCGCGTGTACGTTCAATGGTTCAATGACCAATACCGGCGGACGGGGACGTTGTGGGAGGGACGTTACAAGGCGACCGTGGTCGAGGACGAGCGCTACCTGCTGACCTGCATGCGCTACATCGAGCTCAATCCGGTGCGCGCGAAAATGGTGAGGGCGCCGGGCGAGCATCCGTGGTCGAGCTTCGCGGCGAACGCATGCGGCGAGGCGTCGGACCTGGTGGAGCCACATCCGATCTATCGTGCGCTCGGCTCGACGCCCGAGGACCGGCGTGGGGCCTACCGGGAGTTGTTTCGCGACGAGATCCCGGAGGTGGACCTGTGCGCGATACGCGATGCGACCCAGAACGGATGGGCGTTGGGGGGCGACGGCTTTCTCGCGCGGATCGACGCGACGGGCCGTCGCGCGTCACGGCTGCCGATCGGGAGGCCGCGCAAGCGACGGGAGTCGGGTCCCGAATAGTCGAGTCTGACCCCACTTTCCCCGGGCCGCGAACCGCCGCCCGCAACGGATGTGCATTGGCGCACACCGGCCGTGCACCGCGCGGAGTTGCCCCGGCTCCCGCACCTCGGAAGAATTCGCGGGACCGAAGCCGCGGGGCGTACTCGATCCCGACCTGCAGTGCCGGGTGAGCGTGGCAGGTTCCGCGAAACGCGCGGCCGGGACCCAATCCGCAGGAACAAGGAGGAGCGATGAAAAGGCCGTATGCGGTCGTTGTGGCAGCGTTCGCCGGCGTGATGGCGGTCGCGCTACCCGGGCAGTCGTTCGCCCAGAAGTTCCCTGCCAAGCCGATCGAGATCAGCGTCTGGGCCGCGGCGGGCGGGGCCACCGACATGGTCAATCGCCTGATCGCCAAGACGATGGAAAAGGAACTCGGCGAGTCGATCATCGTCTCGAACAAGACCGGCGGGGGCGGCGCCGTCGCGATGAACCATGTCTGGTCGCGCCCGCACGACGGCCACAGCTGGCTCGGATCTTCCGAGCAGATGCAGGTCGTCGCGGTCATGGGGTTCTTCCCGACCACGACCAAGAGCTGGCGGTGGTACATGGTCGCCGGGGCACCGGCGGTGTTGTCGGTCCGGGCCGAATCGCCGCTCAAGACGCTGGACGACTTCCTGGCGGCGGCCCGGGCGAATCCCGGCAAGGTCAACGTCACCCACTGTCCGATCGGATGCGTCTGGCACGCCAAGACGCTCGGCCTCGCCGGCGCGACGCAGACCAAGTTGAACTCGATACCGTACGCCGGCAGCGCTCCGGCGATGGTCGCCGTGCTCTCGGGCGACGGCGACGCGGTGATCTCCTCGCTCGCGGAGCAGACGGAGTACATCAAGGCGGGCAAGCTGCGTCCCCTGGCGATGGTCGAGACCACGAGTTTCGATTTTCCGGGCGTCGGCAAGATCCCGGCGGTCGGGGAGAGGTTCCCCGACATCGTGAAGATGCCGGCGCGGACCTGGCTCGGGTTCGGCGTTCCGGCGGACGCGCCGCGCGAGACGCTCGACAAGATCGACCGGGCGTTCGCCAACGCGCTGAAGGACCCGGCGCTGCGCGAAACGCTGGAAAAGGTGAACCAGACGATCATCGGCGCCTACGGCGACGAGTCGATGAAGATCCTGAGCAACATGGAGCGGGCCGTCAGCTGGGCGCTGTTCGATCTCGGTGCGGCGAAGATCTCACCCGACACGTTGGGGATTCAGCGCCCCTGACCGTCGCTCCGGACGTTCGGCGACCGGGCGAACCATGCGGGTTCGCAGCCGCCAGGACTCCTGGGCGGCGTGACCGCGGTGATCGGTGTCCTTGTCACCGTGAAGTCGCTCGTGTTCGGTCCTCCCGATCGCGGGCGGACCGGTGCGCTCGTGTGGCGCCCGCTCCTTGTCATCGTCGTGGCCGACCTGGCCATCGGTGGATTCCGGGCGGGCCGCCGAGCATCGGTCTGCCCGCGCCGGGTCCCGTACTGGGCACCGACGCGCTGACGTTCATCGTCGCGCGGCGGCGGAGGCCCGGCGAGAGGAGGTCGGTTCGACGGCGGACCCGTCGCCGGCACCGGTGGTGTGCGCAACGCGCGGCAGCGCGGAGGAGAGAGCCATGAAGGCCTACGTGGTTTCGCAGATCGACGTACGAGACCCGAAGCGCTACGCCGAATACGCGGCGCGTGCGACGCAGACGGTGGCGGCGTACGGCGGCCGTTACCTGGCTCGCAACGGCGCGAAGCACCCGTTGGAAGGTCCGGTGCCCGACCGGCGGGTCGTGGTGATGGAGTTCCCGTCGGTGGAGCAGGCGAAGGCATGGCACGCGTCCTCCGCGTACCAGGCGATCATCGACATCCGCCACAGCGCGTCGACCGGCAACATCTTCATCATCGAAGGCTGCGAGCCCGCCTGACCCGCGCGGCTCGAAAGGGGCCGAACGCCCAGCGGCCGTCGCCCCGGGTCGGACGTCAGACCTGGCGGAAGAAATTCGGGTGCGCCAGGACGACGTCTCGGATGTGATCCCAGACCCGCCGGATCCGTCGAATCCGGAACAGGTCCTCCGGTGCCGCGATCCACAGCGTCCGCGTGATCAGCGGCTTTTCCGGGAAGATGCTCACCAGGTCGTCGCACTCTCCGGCCACGAATCTCGCGAGGAGGACGAGGCCGAGGCCGGACGCCGCCGCCGCCCGTTGGGCGAGCACGCTCGTGGAGCTGAAGACCCGCTGCGGCGGAGGCGTGACCAGCTCGGAGAGAATCCGGTACCGCTCGCTGACGTGCCCATCGTGGATGTAGTCGATGAACGAGTGGGAGTGCAGATCTTCGATCGAGGTGATGGCCGGGTGCGAGGACAGGTAGGCGGGCGAGCCGAACAGGAAGTAGTCGACCTCGCCCAGGCGCGCCGTCGTGTAGCGGCCGACGGCCGGCCGCTCCATCGTCACCAGGACCTCGACTTCCCGGCTCACCAGGCTCGGAAACTGCGGCTGGGCCATCAGCTCCACGTACAACTCGGGATGCGCGGCGTAGAGGCCGGCCAGGCTGGGCGACAGGAACTTGATGCCGAACGCCTCGGGCGTGCCGACGCGGACCGTACCGACGATCCCGCCGGCCTGGCCGGTGCTCTCCTCGACCGCCCGCAGGACGGCGATCTCCATCTCTTCGGCGCGCGGCACCAGTGCCCGCCCCGCGTCGGTGAGCAGATAGCCGCTCCGGCGTCGATCGAACAGGACGACCTTCAGGTCGGCTTCGAGCTTGTCGATCCGGCGGGATACCGTCGAGTGTTCGACGCCGAGCTTCGAACCCGTCGAGGAGATCCTCCCGCTGCGGGCCAATTCGAGGAAGTACTTGAGGTCGCTCCACTCCGGTTCTTTCATGCGTTCACCCGTAGAAGATCCGTCGGACCGAAGACGAGCGGCCGTGGCGCGCCGGGAGGCGCGGCCCGCCTGCGCCGATGCGTCTGTGCATTGCCGCACAGCGGCCGTGCATTGTACGGAGTTGCCTCGAGCGTTGTACATCGGAAGAATTCCAACGCATTCGAGCACCGGGACGCGCTCGACGCCCGATCGGCGGCATGCACCCGCCGTGGACGATCTCTCGAGGCGGTGTCCCGACCTCCGCCGCCCAGAGCCTCGTTCGCGATCTTCCTTCTCCTCACGCACTCGCCGACCGGATGAAGCGACTATTCGAAACCGCTGCGGCCGCGCTGGACGGAGTGGTCGCCGACGGACAGACGATCGCGATCGGGGGATTCGGGCTGTGCGGCATTCCGGTTTCGCTGATCGCCGCGCTGCGCGACACCGGCGTCAAGAACCTGACTTGCATCAGCAACAACGCCGGCGTCGACGACTTCGGCCTGGGCCTGCTTCTGCGCACCCGACAGATCCGCAAGATGATCGCGTCGTACGTCGGCGAGAACAAGGAGTTCGAGCGTCAGTATCTCGCCGGCGAGCTCGAGCTGGAGTTCAACCCGCAGGGAACGCTGGCGGAACGGCTGCGGGCGGGCGGCGCGGGTATTCCCGCCTTCTTCACGCCCACCGGTTTCGGGACGGTGGTCGCCGAGAACAAGGAAGTGCGCGAGTTCCACGGTTCGTTCTACGTGTTGGAAACGTCGCTGAAACCGGATGTGTCGCTGGTCAAGGCCAAGACGGTCGACCGTGACGGGAACCTCCGCTTCGCCCGGACGGCGCGCAATTTCAACCCGGAAGTCGCGATGGCCGGCAAGATCACGATCGTCGAGGCGGAACAGCTGGTGGACTCGGGGGGCATCGACCCGGACAATGTCCACCTCTCGGGCATCTTCGTCGACCGGATCGTGATCGTCACCAACCCGGAAAAAAGAGTCGAACGCCTGGTGTTCCGGTCGCGCGAGAAGGCGCCAACCTGACATGGCCTGGACCCACGACGAGATGGCCGCCATCGCGGCGGGCGAACTCCGCGACGGGGACTACGTGAACCTCGGCATCGGGCTGCCGACCAAGGTCGCGCAGCACGTGCCGGACGGCATGAAGGTGTGGCTCCAGTCGGAGAACGGCCTCATCGGCATCGGCCCCTACCCGTTCGAGGACGAGGTGGACCTGGACCTGATCGAGGCGGGCAAGCAGACGGTCACCATCGTCGCCGGCGGATCGATCTGCTCGTCCTCCGAGTCGTTCGCCAT
This sequence comes from Burkholderiales bacterium, assembly GCA_046347725.1. Lineage (GTDB taxonomy): Bacteria > Pseudomonadota > Gammaproteobacteria > Burkholderiales > Casimicrobiaceae > VBCG01. The sequence goes on along the minus strand of JAXMFN010000017.1, from coordinate 9,702 downwards.
GATCCGCGGTGGTCACCTCGATCTCACGATCCTGGGCGCGATGCAGGTGAGCGGAACCGGCGACCTCGCCAACTGGATGATCCCGAACAAGATGGTCAAGGGCATGGGCGGCGCGATGGATCTGGTGGCCGGCGTCCGTCGGGTGGTCGTTCTGATGGAGCACACGACGCGGTCGGGCGAGCTCAAGATCCTGCATCACTGCAGCCTGCCGCTGACCGGCAAGGGGGTCGTCGATCGCGTCATCACCGAACTCGCCGTCATCGACGTGACCGACCGCGGGATGGTCGTGCGCCGGCTCGCCCCGGGCGTCACGCGCGAGTCCTTGCAGTCGAAGACCGAGCCGGCGCTGCTGTTCTAGGAGGGGTCCGGGGGAATGGAGACAGGGTGAGCATCAAGAAAGTCGCGTTCATCGGCGTCGGGAGCATGGGAGCGCCGATGGCGATGCGGGTGAGGCAGGCCGGCTACGAGCTCGTCGTCTGCGACCGCGACCGCGACGCGGTCGACCGGTTCCGCGAAGCCGGCGCCATCGTCGCCTCGCGGGCGTCCGAATGCGCCAGCGCGGACGTGGTGATCGTGCTGGTCGCCAACGACGAGCAGATCTTCGAGGTCACCATCGGACCGGAAGGCGTCCTGCGGGGCATCGCGCCGGGACACAGTCCGGTCGTCTGCATCATGTGCACGACCCACCCGGAGACCATCACCCGCGTGGCCGGGCCGCTCGTGGCCGCCGGAGCGAGGGTGATGGACGCGCCGATCAGCGGGGGCATCGTCAAGGCGCGGAACGGCACGCTGACGATCCTGATGGGCGGCCGGCGCGAGGACGTCGCCTTCGTCGATCCGCTGATGCGGGTCATGGGGGAGAACCTGTTCGAGTGCGGCGATCTGGGCTCCGCGGAGGTCGTCAAGGTGGCGAACAACGCCATCTGCATCGCGATCCAGTTCCTGACCGCCGAGGCGATCGATTTCGCGGAGCGGCAGGGCGTGTCGTTCGAGAAGCTCGCTCCGATCCTGAACGTCAGCTCCGGACGCAGCTTCCTGACCGTCGACGCCGAGGAGGGCCGGGGTCAGTACGCCGCCTGGGCGCGTTCGCCCGAGGCCTTCGGTTCGCTGATGAAGATCCTGGCCAAGGACCTGCACCTGGCGGAGAAGCTCGGTGCCTCGGTCGGCCTGGAACCCGGGCTGGTCGGCCGGGTCGCCGACTACGTCGATCACGTGGGTCCGAACGTCTTCGCGCAATGGGCGCGCCACGGCAGGCTGCCGCCGGCGTCCGCGGCGAAGGTCTGAACCGAGCGACGCGCGTACCGGGCATGGCGACGAGAGGCGCAGGCCACCGCGACTACTTCGGCATCGATGTGCCGTTCATGCGGCATATCGGACTCGTAGCCGAGTCGCTGGGAGAGGACACCTGCCGGACCCGCCTCCCGCTCGCTCCGGACAACGTGAACAGCCGGGGCGTCGTGCACGGAGGCGTCCTGATGAGCGCGCTCGACTTCACGCTCAGCGCGGCGGCCCGCGGCAACGCCCCGCTCGAATACAGCGTCGTGACCATCGATCTGACCACTCATTTCCTGAACGAGGGGAGAACCGAGCTGGAGGTCGAGGGGCGATGCGTACGGCGCGGCAGGTCGATCACTTTCTGCGAAGGCGAGGTGCGCGATCGGGATGGGCAGGTCGTCGCCATCGCGCGAGGGGTCTTCAAGCTGATCGACATCGAGCGCAAGTGATCGCGGCCGCGTGCGGCGGGATCCCCTACGCCGCGTCCGCTGGCGATCGCCGCCGGTGGCGCCGGGACCGCCGACCGAGCGTTTTCCTTTCCCTCACCCCGAGGACGACATGAGAAAGTTCCAGGACATCATCTACAGCGAAGACGGTCCGATCGCGACCATCACGCTGAATCGACCCGACGACGGCAACATGTTCACCCCTCGGACCGCACTCGAGGTCCGTGACTGCATCAACGAAATCCGGCGGGAAACGCGCACACGGGTCCTGGTCATCACCGGCGCCGGGGACAAGTTCTTCTGCATCGGCGGCAGCAAGGAAGGGCTTCCCGACAACCTGATGTACGAGGGGACGATTCCGACCGTCGAAATGTACGAGGCGATCGACAAGCTCCAGAAGCCGGTCATCGCGATGATCAACGGCTACGCCGTGGGCGGCGGCAACGTCCTCCAGGTCGTGTGCGACATCAGCATCGCCAAGGAAAGCGCGGTCTTCAGGCAGGTCGGCCCGATGATGGGGAGCTTCGACGCCGGTTACGGCACCTGGTATCTCGAGGACTTGATCGGCAAGAAGCGCGCGAAGGAGATGTGGTACCGCAATCCGAAGCTCAGTGCCCGCGAGGCGCTCGAGTGGGGCCTGATCAACCACGTCGTGCCCGACGACAAGCTGCATGAATTCACCCGGCAGATCGCGCTGGAAATCGCCGACCGCGGCGCCTACGCGCTGGCGGCGATCAAGGGGGCGTTCCTGGCGCGGCACGGCGGCGTCGCCGGCCTGGCGAGGGTGACCCACGACCTGATGTTGCCCGCCTATCTGCGCACCGACGAGCACGCCGAGCTCAACAAGTCGTTCAAGGAGAAACGCCGTCCGGATTCCTCCAAGTTCGGTCGCTAGGTCGGCCAGTCCGGGCGGCCCCGCTGTCGACCGGCTTTCTCGGAGCCCTCGATGATCGACAAGATCGCGGACTCGGCGGCCTCGGCGCTCGCGGGCGTGCGCGATGGCGCCACCGTGCTGATCGGCGGATTCGGCACGGCCGGCATTCCGACGGAGCTCATCGACGGCCTGATCGAACAGGGGGCGCGCGAGCTCACGGTGGTCAACAACAACGCCGGCAACGGCGACTCCGGACTGGCGGCGCTGCTCGAGGCGGGGCGGGTGCGCAAGATCATCTGCAGTTTTCCACGGCAGGCCGACTCCCATGTCTTCGACGGCCTCTTTCGCAGCGGCCGCATCGAGCTGGAACTGGTGCCGCAGGGCAATCTGGCTGAACGCATCCGCGCCGCCGGTGCCGGCATCGGAGCGTTCTACTGTCCGACCGGCTACGGTACGCCATTGGCGGCGGGCAGGGAAACACGGGAGATCGACGGACGCATGCACGTGCTGGAGACCCCGATCCACGGCGACCTGGCCCTGATCAAGGCCGAGCGCGGTGATCGCTGGGGCAACCTGGTCTACCGCAAGGCCGCGCGCAATTTCGGCCCGGTGATGGCGATGGCGGCCAAACGTACGGTCGCCTCGGTGCACGAGGTCGTCGAGCTGGGCATGCTGGACCCCGAAACGATCGTCACCCCGGGCATCTTCGTCAGCCGGGTCCTGCTCGTGGCTCGCACGACGACCAAGGCCGGCGGCTTCAGGGTCGGCGCCTGACGGAGGCACGGTGACGAACCGCTACACCGGTCGCAGCAAGGACGAGCTGGCTCGCCTGGTGGCCCTGGACATTCACGACGGCGCGTATGTCAACCTGGGCATCGGCCTGCCGACGCTGATCGCCAATCACATCCCCGCGTCGCGCGAGGTGATCCTGCACAGCGAGAACGGAATCCTGGGCATGGGCCCGGCGCCGAACGCCGGCGACGAAGACTACGATCTGATCAACGCCGGAAAGCAGCCGGTGACGCTGCGACCCGGCGGGGCGTTCTTCCACCACGCCGATAGTTTCGCGATGATGCGCGGCGGCCATCTGGACATCTGCGTGCTCGGTGCGTTTCAGGTGTCCGCCACCGGCGACCTGGCCAATTGGAGCACCGGCGAGCCCGGAGCGATCCCGGCCGTCGGCGGCGCGATGGACCTGGCCACCGGCGCCAGGCAGACCTGGATTATGATGGACCTGCTGACCAAGCAGGGGACGAGCAAGCTCGTCGAGCGCTGCACCTATCCGTTGACCGCGCTGGCCTGCGTCAAACGCGTCTACACGGATCTGGCGACGTTCGCCTGCACGCCGCAAGGCCTGCGGCTGATCAGCGTCGTGCCGGGTCTGACGCACGACGAGCTCGAACGCCTGGTCGGTCTGCCGATCGCGCCGATCGATGCGGGACCTGAGACTCCGCGACGGTCCGGCGTAGACGAACGCGGTTGAGCCGCTGCTGCGAGACCACGGTGACGACGACGACCGGCCGGTCCGCCCGCGAGCGGGTTCTGATTACCGGCGGTGCGGCGGGCATCGGCGCGGCGACCGCGGCCCGCTGTCGCGACGAAGGCTGGGAACCGGTGGTGATCGATCGGGCGGTCGACGGTTCGCCGGGCGCGATTCGAGCCGACCTGGCCGATCCGGTCGAAACCGAACGAGCGTTGGCCTTGGCGCTGGCCGGGGGGCCGATCACCCGATTGGTCAACAACGTCGGCGTGGTGGTCCCGGCCAGCGTCGAGAACCAGACACTGGCCGAGTTCGACCTGGCGATGTCGCTCAACCTGCGCTGCGCCCTGCAGTGCCTCAAGGCGGTGCTGCCCGGCATGAAGGCGGCCGGCTTCGGCCGGGTGGTCAACATCTCGTCGCGCGCGGCGCTGGGCAAGGAGCTGCGCACCGCCTACGCGGCCACCAAGGCCGGTTTGATCGGCATGACTCGGGTCTGGGCGCTGGAGCTCGGCCCGCTCGGGATCACCGCCAACGCCGTCGGTCCCGGGCCGATCAACACCGAGCTCTTCGAGCGCGCGAATCCTCCCGACGATCCGCGCACCCGGGCCATCATCGCCGCGGTGCCGGTTCGGCGCCTGGGAACGCCCGAAGACGTGGCTCATGCGACGGCATGGTTGCTGGATGCCCGCAGCGGTTTCGTCACCGGCCAGGTGCTCTACGTCTGCGGCGGCATGACCGTGGGGTCCGCCGGCGTCTGACCCGGTCCGAGAGCGCCTCGACATCGGACGGGAACGCCGCCGGCGAGGCGACGTGTGGCATCGGGCGCCGCGCGTCCCATGGCACACTCGGACGCGCGCGCGTCCGGCGCGCGCCCACCCGACTCGACGACCAGAGCGCCCCGTGTGCGGAATCGCCGGCATCGCCTTTCGTGACCCGACGCGCGAGCCGGACCCGGGTGTCGTGCGGCGGATGGCCGACATCCTGCGCCACCGCGGTCCCGATGGCGAAGGCCTGCACGTCGCGCCCGGCGTGGGTCTGGGATTCCGGCGGCTGGCGATCATCGACCTCGCCACCGGCGCGCAGCCGATCGCGAGCGAGGACGGTTCGGTCGTCGTCGTCTGCAACGGCGAGATCTACAACCACGCCGAGCTGCGGGCGCGGCTCGTCGCCGCCGGCCATCGCTTCCGCACCGCGTCCGACGCCGAGGTCCTGGTCCACCTGTACGAGGATCGCGGCGACGATTTCGTCGACCGCTTGCGCGGCATGTTCGCGATCGCGCTGTGGGACGCGCGCCGGTCGCGCCTGGTCCTCGCGCGCGACCGGTTCGGCGTCAAGCCGCTCTACATCGCGGACGTCGGCGAGGCGCTGGTGTTCGGCTCGGAGCCCAAGGCGATCCTCGCCTCCGGGATGGTCGAACCGCGACCCGACCTGCAGGGAGTCCGCCAGCTCCTGACCTACGGGCGGACGTCGACGCCGCGCACGCTGGTGCGGGGCGTTCGCAAGCTGCCGCCCGGTTGCCAGCTCGCCTACTCGCGCGGCGAGTCCGCGACCCGACGCTATTGGGAGGTCTCGTTCCCGCCTCGCGACGGCTACGAACGCCGCCCGGCGCGCGAATGGGCCGCGGAGCTGCGCGAGCGGCTTCGCCAGAGCGTGCGCGCGCATCTCGTGAGCGACGTTCCGCTCGGCGCGTGGCTGTCCGGCGGAGTCGACTCGAGCACGGTCGCGGCGCTCGCGTCCTCGTTCACCGGTTCGCTCGACACGTTCACGATGCGCGCCCGCGAGGCGGCCTACGACGAGCTGCGCGGCGCGCCGGCGCTCGACGCGTTCGCGCAATTCCACCTGCGCGGGCATCCGGTGGTCTGCGGCCGGGAGAATTTCGAGCTGCTGCCCAGAGCCGTCTGGCACACCGACGGGTTGGTGCTGGGCACGGTCACCACCGGGATGCTGCGACTGGCCGAAGCGAGCGCCGCCCGGGTCAAGGTCGTGTTGTGCGGCGAGGGCGCGGACGAGCTCTTCGGCGGCTACTCGTGGTATCCGACGCGGCCGGTGCTCGACGCGCTGTTCGCGTTGCCGGCGGGCGTGCGGCGGTGGATCGCCGGCCGGCCGGCGGTCCGGCGCCGCTGGCCGGGCGCGGCGGGCACGATCGCCGGGCCGCGCGAGCTGAACTTCGAGCGGTATTCGGCGAGCATCTCGCACCTCGCGACGCAGGGCGCGGCGGTGCGCCTCTTCGCCGGCGACGTCCAGGCCGAGCTCCGCCGCGACGCTCCGCCGGCCGACGCGCTGTCGCCGCCTCCGGACTTCGAACGCTGGCATCCGTTCGCCCGCCTGCAGTATTTCGATCTGCGCCATCGGCTCGCCGACGGCGTCGTGCTCAACCTCGATGCGGCGAGCATGGCCCACGCGGTCGAGGCGCGCGTGCCGTTCCTCGATCACGAGCTCGCCGAGTTCTGCGCGCGCATCCCGCCGGCGGTCAAGATGAGGCACTGGCGCGAGAAGGCGGTGCTCCGGCGGGCGATGACCGGCGTGCTGCCGCCCGAGATCGCCTGGCGCGAGAAGCGGCCGATGCGTCCGCCCTACGATCCCTGGCGCGGTGCCGATCTGCCGGCGTTCGCGCGCGAGGAGCTCTCGCCGGCGCGACTGCGGGAGGCGGGCTATTTCGATCCCGCCGCGGTCGCGACCGCGCTGCAGCGTCACCTCGCGCGCGCCGAGCCTCTCGACCAGGCGCTGACCGCGGTGCTCGTGGTTCAGCTCTGGGACCGCCAGTTCCGCGGCGGCCGGCTCGAACGGCCGGAGTGAAGGCCGGCGCGCCGGTGCGCCCGGTGCCGGCGTCGTGGGTCGGGTCAGATGCCGCGCGTGTACTCGCGCAGGCAGGCGAGCGAGCGCTGCGGCGTGAACGAGGGCACCGTGCAGCCGGGGGCGAGGATCAGCCGCTGTCGCCCGGCCCGGCGGATCGCGTCGTCGACCTCTGCGCGCAGCTCCGGCAACGGTTTCTCCTGGATCGTGTTCTCGTTGAGCCCGCCCATCAGGCAGCGGTCGGTGCGCTGTCGCAGCTCCTCGAGCGACGGGTTGCCCTGCAGCCGGTCGGAGAGGCTCAATACTTCGAACGGATAGTCGAGCACTCGATCGAGGTCCAGGCCGACGCCGTGGACATGCAGGATGCGCACCGATCCGGCCGCCGCGGCGAGGAGCCGCAGGTCGTAGGGACGCTGGAACTCGCGGCTGATCGCCTCGTCGACGCCGCGCGGAAAGCCGCCGCGGATCGCGGTGTTGACCGAGAGGAAGAAGGCGTCGGCGCCGGCCGCGCGCGAGGCGCGGACGTAGTCGCACAGCGTCTCGGTCACCGCGTCGAGCATCTCGGCGGCGGCGCCGGGGTGGCGCGGGATCTCCCGGCCCTGGACGAAGCCGACGTTGCGCACGACCTGCTGGTAGGGATCGAACAGCGTGTCGACGATCGGCCAGTCGGGCCCCAGCTCGCGACGCAGCCGCGAGATCGTCTCGAGCTGCTCGGCGAAGCTGCGCTCGTTCATCGACAGGCGGCGGAAGCGGCGCATCGCCTCCGCCGAATCGAGCCGCTCGAGCCCGGCGGGCAGCGGGTAGCGGTAGTCGTTCATCACCTTGGCGAGGTCCCAGTCGTACTCGCGCAGGAACTCGAGATGCAGCTCGGCGGTGCGCGCGCCGGACAGGTGATCGGAGAGGAAATGCACCCACGCGGTGACCGGGGGGCGGTCGACGGAGCGGCCTTCGACGGCCGCGAAGAAGCGCTCTCGACGGTTCATGTCGGTCACTCGGGCTGGATGCCGGCGCTGCGGATCAGGGCGGCCAGCCGCTCCTGTTCGCTGCGCATGTGCTGGGCGTACGCTTCGGGCGACGGGCTCGGCGCCACGTCCATGCCCTGCTTGGCGAACGCCTCCTTGACGTCCGGCATCGCCAGCGCCTTGGCCATTTCGGCGTGCAGGCGATTGACGATCGCCGGCGGCGTGCCGGCGGGCGCCGCGAGCCCGATCCAGGTGGTGAAGAGGAAGCCGGGCAATCCCTGCTCGGCGATCGTCGGCACGTCGGGCAGCAGCGCGATCCGCTGCGCGCCGGTCGTGCCCAGCGCCTTCAGCTTGCCGCCCTGGATGTGCGCGAGCGGGGTCTGGACGACGTCGATCATCAGATGGATGCGTCCGGCGAGCAGGTCGGTGACCGCGGCCGAGGCGCCCTTGTACGGGACGTGCACGATGTCGATGCCGGCGCGCGACTTGAAGAGTTCGCCGGCCAGGTGCAACGTGTTGCCGATGCCCGCCGAGCCGAAATTGAGCTTGCCCGGGTTCGCCTTCGCGTAGGCGATCAGCTCCTGCACGTTGTTGACCGGCAGCGACGGCGGCACCGACAGCACCAGCGGCGAGACGATCGCGTTGCCGATCGGCGCGAAGTCCTTCTGCGCGTCGTAGGGGAGCTTCCTGTACAGCGACGGGTTGGCGGCGTGGGTGGTGAGGCCCACCAGCGCGATCGTGTAGCCGTCGGGCGCGCTCCGGGCGACGATCTCGGTGCCCGGAATGCCGGCCACGCCCGGCCGGTTGTCGACGGCGACCGTCTGACCCAGCCCTTCGCTCATCTTCTGCGCCATCGTTCGCGCGACGAAGTCGGACGAGCCGCCGGCGGTGTAGGGCACGACCAGGCGGATCGGGCCTGTCGGGTAGGTCTGGGCGCCGGCGGACGCCGGGACGAGGACGGTCGAGGCCAGCGCGAGCGCGGCGAGGGCGGCGCGGGTGGGGATGTGCACGTTTCGCTCCGGATGCGGCGAGGGGAAAGCGAAAAGCGTAGCACGACCCGCCGGTGCGATCCCGGCGCTCGCGCGGTGCGTCACCGAACGACGCGAACGCGCCGCGTTCGGCGGCGTTCGCCCGGTCCCGTCCAATCGAATCAGAGGTTTCGCCGCGGCACGCGCCTTGCTTGATCGATACGCGAGAGCCGGACTCGTCGGTGCGGGCGAGCGATGCGAGGGATGCACGGTCCCGCGTCGTCCGCGGTCGACCGGTCGGTCGGTGCTCTCGAGAGGTGATGCCGCCGAAGTCGGAAGCGACGCGAACGCGGGAGGCACTCTATCGATGACGAATGCGACAGTTCGACCCTGACGCCGGCGACGAGCGCCGGCACCCGTTGCGGTCACGCAACGACATGACGCCACCCGGGTGACACCGCTTGGACGTGGCGATCCCGCGAAGCCCCGCGATCCAACGCGGGGCTTCGCATTGACGGGGTTCGACCGGAGTTCAGCGTTGCGGCGAACCGCGCGATCCGGCACCGGCGCGGACGATGTCGGCCTGGACGTCCGAACGGGGCCGTTCGTAGACGATCTCCCGGCCCATGACACGACCGACGTAGGCCTGCGCGTTGCGGGTCGGCACCAGTTCGCAGCGAACGCTGTGCGCGCCGGTGCCCAGCACGACCTGGATCCGGTCGGCCCGTTTCGACAGCACGACCAGCTCCATCGTCTTGCCGCTGTCGGTGACTCGCACGGTGATCGTCTCGTCGGGCATCGGATGGTCGGCGCGTACGGTGGACCCGCATGGTAGACCGGATCGGCGGTCGGGACACGCCGTTGGTCCGATTCCGCCGCTCGCGCTCATCCGGCGCTTCCCTAG